>JAJPHN010000015.1 GCA_021325235.1 Terriglobia bacterium
CGGCAGCATTACGACCGGGATCCGCGCTGGATTGCCAAGAAAGCCGAACTGCATCTAAAGAACAGCGGAATCGCGGATACGGCTTACTTCGGAGCGGAGGCTGAGTTTTTCATTTTCGACAATATCCGCTTCGATCAGAACCAACACAGCGGTTTTTACTTTATCGATGCGGAGGAAGGACGCTGGAATTCGAGCCGGGAGCAGAACAATCTCGGATACCGGCCTCGCTACAAGGAAGGGTATTTCCCGGTTCCGCCTACGGATCATTACCAGGATCTGCGCAGCGAGATGGTGGCGACCATGCTCGAGTGCGGGTTGACGATCGAGTGCCATCACCACGAAGTGGCGACGGGCGGCCAATGCGAGATCGACCAGAAATTCGACACGCTGGTGAAGTCGGCCGACAACATGATGCTTTACAAGTACATCGTGCGGAATGTCGCCTACCAGTACGGCAAGACCGTGACGTTCATGCCGAAGCCGATTTTGGGCGACAACGGCAGCGGGATGCACACGCACCAGAGCTTATGGAATGGCGGCAAGCCGCTGTTTGCAGGCGATAATTATGCCGGGCTCAGCCAGCTTGCACTCTGGTATATCGGCGGGCTGCTGCGGCATGCGCGGGCACTTTCGGCGATTATTGCGCCGACCACGAACAGCTACAAACGGCTGGTGCCCGGATACGAGGCGCCGGTGAACCTGGCGTATTCGCGGCGCAATCGTTCGGCGGCGTGCCGGATTCCGATGTATTCGAGCAGTCCGAAAGCCAAGCGGGTGGAATTTCGCCCGCCGGATCCGGCGGCGAATCCGTACTTGGCATTCGCGGCGATGATGATGGCGGGGCTCGACGGGATTATCAACAAAATCGATCCGGGCGAGCCGCTCGACAAAGATATATACGATCTTTCGCCGGAAGAGATGAAGGCCGTGCCATCGATGCCGGGAACGCTGGATGAAGCGCTTACATGCCTGGAGGAAGACCACGAATTCCTGACCAAGGGTGACGTCTTTTCCGAAGAATTGATTGAGACGTTTATCGGTTATAAGCGGAAGGCGGAGGCGGAAGCTGTGCGGCTGCGTCCGCATCCGTATGAATTCGCGCTATATTATGATATCTAATAAAAAAGTTGGGCCGCCGGGCCCCGACAGCCGGGTTCGAGGTTGAGCGGACGTTACGGAGTCGGATAATAACTGCCAAGGAGCTTGAGGAACTCTGTACATTCCTTCAGATTTGTTAGCGCATTCCTGACGATTTCATCCTCGGCGCTGCCGAGGAAATCGACGTAGAAGAAGTACTCCCAGGGCTTGCCGCGCAGCGGTCTCGACTCAATTTTGGTGAGGTTGAGGTCGCGTAAAGAAAAGCACGCCAGAGCGCGGAACAGGGCCCCCGATCGATTTACCGTTGAAAACACGATCGAGGTTTTGGGTTCCCCTTGTGCGGGGCGCAGCAGACGCTTCTGTTTCGTCAGCAGAAAAAATCTGGTAAAGTTCTCGCGAATATCCTCGATATTCTCTTTAAGGATCACTCCGCCGTAGGTCTCGGCCGCAATCCGCGAGGCGATCGCCGCGGTATCGCGAAACTGATTTTCAGCCAGTGCCTTCACGCTTCCGGCCGTGTCGTAGTAGGGGGCCGGCTGAATTCTTCGATGACGTTCGAAGAACTTCTTGCACTGGTTCAACGCTACCGGATGCGACAGCGCGCGCCGGATCTGGCGGAGCGAAACGCCGGGCAGGGCGATCAGCTGGTGCGAGATGCGAATGCTGGTCTCGCCTGCGATTACAAAGTTATAGTCCAGCAGATTGTCATAATTCTCATGCACACTGCCGTGCAGCGTGTTCTCCATCGGAATCACGGCATATTCAGCCTCTGCTTTATCGAGCGCTTCAAATACCTCTTTGAAGGTGGGCCGCGGATGCAGTTTGATACTCTCGCCCAGCAGCTTCCGGGCGGCCGAATGGCTGAAAGCGCCCGGTTCGCCCTGGAAGGCGACGCGCGGCGGTGTGTTCGGGGGCATTAAAGGACCTTTCCCTAGCAGCTACGAACGTGCGCTAGCTTCCATTGGCACGTCATAGGCGTGACTTATCAATCGAATTGAGGCCGGATGACCCGCCCCTGGACTTCTCGCTCATGGTACACTGCCACGGGTTGTTCCGAATTCGGAACAGAAAACAGATAAATGGTCGTTGCAAGCCCACAATGGAAGACGGAAGATCCGGGCCGGCGACTGCGGCGTATCCGGGAACAATTGCGGCTGCGCTATCGCGATGTGGAAGAGGCGAGCCAGCAGATTGCGCGAAATCGAGGCAACCAGGAATTCAGCGTCGGTCTGAGCCGCTTGGCGGATATTGAAAATCGGGGGACGATTCCCTCCCTGTACCGGCTGTATTCACTGTGCGTGATTTACGGTTTGAAATTCGAGATGGTGTTGACCTGGTTCGGCATCGATCTGAACGAACTGGCTCTGGATGCGGCGCGGCTTTCGCTTCGGCAGACGCGGGTAATTGATTTCACAGCGGTGGATTCGGTGCTGCCGGAAGCGCCAATTGAGTTCAGCCGGGACCTCGATTTAACCAAAACGATTTATCTGAATCCTCACATTCGGCGTTGGGGAAAGCTGCCGCTTTCTGTGCTGGGCGGCTTAAATCTGAAGAAATATCGCTACGCTTTCATCGGAGTGGACGACTGGTTTATGTATCCGCTTTTACCGCCGGGATCGTTCGTGCAGATCGACGAAACAGAGCGGCATCCGGCGGAAGATGCACCGACCCAGGAACATGAACGGCCAATTTATCTGCTCGAGCACCGGCAGGGATTTCGCTGCGGCTGGTGCACGGAAACCAGCGGCCATTTGATTGTGCAGCCGCATCCGGAATCGAATCTGCGGGCTGAACTATACCGCTATCCGGGAGAGGTTGACGTAATCGGGCGGGTGATCGCAGTGGCTAAGCGTCTGGATTTGGCGAAGCGACGCCATACACGTTCCTGAGGAGGCCGAGTATGGCTTCAAAGTCGGAGGTGTGTTTCTCGCGCTCCGGTCCCTGGATGGAAGCGGGCACGAGATTCTTATAGGGCGTCAGGCGAAGCCAGGCATCGATGAGTTCGTAGCGATCTACCTGATCAATGCCGGAGATATAAAGTTCGATGTCGGCCTTTTTACGTTCCAGGGGATAGGCGATCCACTCGGTAAAGACCTGCTCATGGATGCGGCGGAGGGTGCGGCTGGCATCGAGGGCCCCGGCGATGCTCCCAGTAGCGCCGAAGTGCTCATATCTGCCAGTATCGGGATTACGGAGACCAGCAAGGTAGACAAGGCGACCGTAAGCGGTATCAATCTGCGCAAGGTCGCGATGACACACTTCAGCGACTTGGTGCTGAGCGTCTGGCGCTTTTCGGATTAGCATCAACTCCGTTTTCCTTACTCTCACACAAATGGAGGTCGGGAGCAAGGGAATCGGTACTACTAGGACCATACGTTCCGTTGCCGGAAAACGTGGATAATACTGGCTTTTCCCCGTTTTCGGCCCATCTACCGTACAGTGTAGGAGTTGTCAGCTCCACTATTAAAAGTTTAAATCAACTTATGAAAAACACAATACTCGCCTCCGTAATTGCTTGCACCATGTTTCTGGGTGTGAGTTCGACCAGTTTCGCCGCCTCCTTTGATATTCCCGCTCCGGGTAAGGGTAAAGGCGTCCCGATGGCGTATGACATTCCCGCTCCGGGTAAAGGCAAAGGAGTTCCGATGGTCTTCGACATTCCAGCACCCGGGAAGGGCAAAGGTGTCCCGATGGCGTTTGATATTCCTGCGCCTGGACCCGGCCCCCATGTGCCGATGGCCTATGACATTCCGGCACCCGGAAATGGCCCTGGCGTTCCGATGTTGTACTAAGAGCGCATTTCGCGCCCGGCTCCTTCTCTTTTGCTGCTGCCTGTAGTACTATCCGAAGGAACGCGGATACCTAATTAGATGAACTGGACGCAAGTTGCGTCCGGGTTGAGCGAATTACTCAGCCTGGTGCTCGTTATCCGGCTATTTTCGATGCGGCTCCATTCCGCCTATCGGGTATTCTGTGTCTTCTTATTATTCGAGGTGCTCACGCAGAGCTTTGTCTTCATCGAACGGTATACTGCGTTGAACGAGCTGCTCGACTACCGTGTCACGTGGCTGGTGGTGCAGGTGATCTCCTGGGTGGTATCGATCTGGATGGTGTATGCGCTGCTGCGGGCCATTATGGATAAGCTGCCTGGGATTCTTCGATTTTCACGGCGCGTCTTGAACGTGGCGCTGGTGCTGGCAGTGGCGGTCAGCGCTGTGAGTGGGGGGCCTGAGTACTGGGCATCGGGCGCGTCGAGCGCCAGTGCACGCCTGAATTACCTGGTGGGGGTGGGCCTGGTTCTTTCGCGCATGGTGGCGACCATCTGTGTGCTCACGTTGCTGGTGACTTTGCTTTTCATTCTGTGGTTTCCGGTGCGGATGCCGCGGAATCTGGCGATGTTCAGCGTCGGCTTTGCGGTGTATTTTTCGGCCAAAACCTTTTTGCTGCTATTCCACAATTTCTGGTCTCATCAGAACGCGACGCTGGTAACCGATATTGTGACGCTGATACTCAGTGTGTGCCTGCTGTACTGGATTTTGTATCTAAATCCGAGCGGCGAGTTGGTACAGGTCACACTCGGGCACAGCTGGGGACGGGAGAAACAGACCGGCCTGCTCAAGGACCTGGAGCACTTAAATGCGGTGCTGGGCCGGGCGGGGCGCGGCTAATCCCCGCATTCCGATCAGAATGAGGCTATTTTGGCGCGAAATTTTACATCAGAAAACGAGCGAATGCGAGAAAAAGGCTTGAACATTCGTTTGGCTTCAGGTACTGTATAAGCTACGGAGAACTGCTTGACGTTGGCTCTAGTACTAACGCCGCTATTACTCGTAGGACTTTTGATTGCCCTGTTTGTACCCGTGCTGGTCAAACTGCTCCAGAAGTGCCGCGCACAAGACCTCAGCTCGGAATGGCTGGACAACTTCTCGGTTGCGTCGTACTACCCGATGGAAGGGCTCCTCAGCAACGAGGATTTCAGCTTCCTGAGCCGCCAGCCGGGTTTTGATCTCTCACTCTACCGCAAGCTGCGACGCGAGCGGCTGCACATCTTTAAACAGTATCTGAATCGCGCGATTGCCGACTTCCACCGGCTGGACACGACCATCAAGCTCCTGGTGGCTTCGTCGCAGGAGGACTGCTCGGATATTGCATCGCGCCTGGTCGGACTGCGGCTGCGGTTTAGCATCGCTGTGCTGCAGGCCGAGATGAGCTACCGTCTGTGCCTGATTGGCTTCCAGTTTCTTGCCGTGCGGTCGCTGATCGGCCGTATGGAAGAGATGAACGTTCAGCTCAACGCTTTGCTGGCCGCGCGGGCAGCAGCCTAAGACTCTCAGCAGCATTCCTGTCGGCCCGTTAGCAGGCGACCGTTCTGGCCGACAGGAATCGCTTCAACTCGCGCTGTACTTCTTCGAATCCTTCGAATTGCTTCTCAGCCAGTTTGAACTCACGGGTGTGCACGCAGCGGCGCGCTCCCCGATGCTCGGTGGGAAATCGCAGGTGGAGCATCTCGTGGAAGAGCACGTATTTCACGACGCGTTCGGGAGCGTGAGGCGAATCGAGCAACCGGCTCAGCACGATGGTGTGATGCGAGGGATCGTAATGGCCGAGGATGGTACGCGAGGGCCTCCGGCTCCAGCCGAGACGGGGCCTGGCCATGAGGCCGTAGAAGTAAGCAAAGTTCAGATCTTCAAATAGCTGGCACAAGTCGTAGGTAGAACCCGCCGGATCGAGGACCAGCTTGCGTCCCCGGGTCTGCTGGACGGTATGGAGATGGCGCCGCACTTCGGGACGGTTGAGATAGCGGCGATAGCGGGCGAGCGAATTGCCGTCCGGCTGCCGCCGAAAGAGCTTGGAGATCAGGATGGAGGCGAGGGCCTCCTGAATCGGGGCGGGAGCATCGCGCAGAACGTCGCTGATGACGACGGTAAGAGTTCCATCCTCGAGCCGGATGCGGCTGTTGGCGTTGGCATACTTGCGAAACTCGACGCGCACTTCGGGCGGTGCGGTGCGGGGCTTTAAAGCGCGAAAAACACGCAAGTAAATCTGCTCTATCGATTCAAAGAAAAGAGCGCTCTCGACTTGCATTTTCCCCCAACTGTAACATGGTGATTCGGGTACATTCGCGCGCGGCGCAGGCGCGAAACACTCAAATCCCGGCCGAAGGAGTTCAGTTTTGCGGAGAGCCAGAATCAGCTCGCTTGGATGCTACGTTCCGCCTGGTGTTCTGACGAACGACGATCTCTCGAAGATGGTCGAGACGAATGATCGATGGATTGTGGAACGCACCGGGATACGCGAGCGGCACATCGCGGAGGCCGGGATGGCAACTTCCGACATGGCGGTGAAGGCGGCGCAGGTAGCTCTGGAGCGGCGAGGGATCGGCGCGGGCGAGATCGATGCCATTATCGTCTCGACCGTCACGCCCGATATGCAATTTCCCGCAACCGCATGCCTGGTGCAGGACCGGCTGGGAGCGGCCAAGGCCTGGGGATTCGATTTATCGGCTGCCTGCTCGGGCTTTTTGTATGGGTTAACGACGGCGGCACACCTGGTGGGCGGCGGAACCCATCGCTATGTACTGGTGATCGGCGCGGATACGATGTCGAGGATCATCGATTATCAGGACCGCGGGACCTGCGTGCTGTTTGGCGACGGCGCGGGCGTATTTCTGGTCGAGGCGGCAGATGACGGCGAGGACGCAGGATACATCGGGCACCTGAACCAGATTGACGGCTCGGGCGCGCCGTATCTCTGCATGCCGGCGGGCGGAAGCCGGAGGCCGGCCAGCGCGGAAACGGTGGCGAACCGGCTGCACTACGTCAAACAGGAAGGCAACCAGGTCTTCAAGTTCGCGGTACGGAAGATGCAGGAGGTCTCCGAGGAGCTGCTGGCGCGGCATGGATTCAGCGGGTCGGATGTAAAGCTGCTGATTCCGCACCAGGCAAACCGGCGCATCATTACGGCGACGGCCGAGCGGCTGGGCCTGGCGCCGGAGCAGGTGATCATCAATCTCGACAAGTATGGCAACACCACGGCGGCCACCATTCCGCTGGCCACGCGGGATGCCGTCTGCACGGGGAAGCTGAACAAGGGCGACCTGGTGCTGTTCGCGGCGGTAGGGGCGGGTTATACGGCTGGGGCGGTGCTGTGGCGCTGGGGGTGAGGGTTGCGCTGTTCGGGACGTTCTAAGTAAGGACGGCGAAAGAGCCAAAGAATACGCATTTCGCCGCATTTTTAAAGAGCGGAACGGTTTTGCTGAAATCTCGGGCGGATTGTTGACGAAGGTTGTTCCTTTCGCTATGCTTGTCCGTAATTTAAAGGACGACGGACAAATATCAATTTCATGCGAAAGTCTTCTCCGGCAATTGATTCGTGTTTTCCGCTGTTACGCAAATTTCTGACCCGGACGGCCGTTGCTGCCGCCGGGCTGGCCGTGGGCGTTTCTGCCCAGGCAAGCAGTCTGGTTGTGAACGGGAATTTCCAGCAGCTGCTGAAACCGGGCGTTGCGTCCGAGTTTGGAAGCCGCTATTCGTCCCAGCAGGTCACCGGATGGACGACAACCGGCTACAACTTCGTTTTCACGCCTGGCTCGGCCGATACGACTTACGCGCTTGGGCAATGGGGAAAAGTAGGGCTGTGGGGACCCGGCAACGGATCGAACAACGGGCTTCCCAAGGCCAGCCCCGCGGGCGGGAACTTCATCGCAATGGACGGCGGCTCCGGGCAAGGCGCGCTGCTGCAGACGATCAGCGGACTCACGCCCGGTAAGGCCACCGATGTCTCGTTCTGGTGGGCTGGCGCACAGCAGTTTGGCTATACCGGCGGGACGACCGAACAGTTTCGCGTGAGTCTGGGCTCGGTATCGCAGTTGACGCCGGTGCTGCACAATTCGAGCCACGGTTTCACCGGCTGGAAGCACGACGTGATGACGTTTATTCCGACCAGCAGCACGGAGGTGCTGTCGTTTTTCGCGATTGGAACGCCGGCGGGCGTGCCTCCGTTTTCGCTGCTCGATGGTGTCACGGTGAACGGGTCGGCACCGGAACCGGCTACCTGGACGCTCGGTTTGACCTGTCTGCTGGGCTTGACGGTGCTGGGCTGGCGCCGGAAACGGGCACTGCAGACAGCGCGCATTTCGAAGACGTAATTTTTCGCGACATTCGGGGCGTGCCGGTTCGCGGGGAACGGGCGCGCCCGCTTTGAATTCCGTTATGCAACCGCAGCATGTTCCGGCCCCGGAGGTCTGGATGATCGCCAAGCAGCTGGTGCGGCTGGCTGTCTGGCTGGTGCTGCTGGCGGTCATTTTCGTGCCGCTGGAACGGCTGTTTGCGCTGCATCCGGAAAAGGTGTTTCGCAAAGGGGTGGCCACTGACGTTGCCTATTACTTCCTGAGCAGCCTGGTCCCCGGCTTTTTGCTGGGTGTGCCGCTGGCAGGAGTAGCGTGGGCGGCTCACCGGCTGATTCCGGCGGCGGTTGTGGGGACCGTGGCTTCCTGGCCCGTGTGGCTGCGAGTGGCGGCGGCGCTGGTGGTGGGAGAGATTGGATTTTACTGGGGACACCGCTGGAGTCACGAAATTCCGCTGCTCTGGCGCTTTCATGCGATTCATCACAGCGCCGAGCACATCGATTTCCTGGTGAATACCCGGGCGCATCCGGTGGATCTGGTGTTTACGCGACTGTGCGGGCTGGTGCCGCTTTATGTGCTGGGTCTGGCTGCGCCGCTCAAAGGCAGCGCCAGTCTGATTCCGCTACTGGTACTGCTGCTTGGTGCGCTCTGGGGCTTCTTTATTCACGCCAATCTGCGCTGGCGGTTCGGGCCGTTGGAGTTTTTGGTCGCGACTCCGGCGTTCCACCACTGGCATCACACGAATGACGGTCCGGCCTATATCAACAAAAATTATGCGCCGCTGCTGCCGTGGGTGGACCGCGTGTTCGGGACGTTGTATCTGCCGCGGGACCGGCGGCCGGAGCGGTACGGGATAGAAGATTCGCTGGCGGCGGGGCTTGTCGGCCAGCTGGTGGATCCATTCGTGCCTCGGGCGGCGGGGCGACCGGCAGCACGCAGCAACGAGACCGCGGAAATCGATGTGCCTCGCGCATAGCGATGGCCGTGCGCACACAGATTCGGGCGCAAAGTTGTGTCTTACCCGATATCGAAGCGGACGCCTTGCGCGAGCGGCAGGTCGCTGCCGTAGTTGATGGTGTTGGTGGCGCGGCGCATGTACGCCTTCCAGCTATCGGAGCCGGATTCGCGTCCGCCGCCGGTCTCTTTTTCACCTCCGAACGCGCCGCCGATCTCGGCTCCTGAAGGGCCGATGTTCACGTTGGCGATGCCGCAGTCGGAGCCTTCGGCCGAGAGGAATTTTTCGGCTTCGCGGAGGTCGTTGGTGAAGATTGAGGAAGCGAGGCCCTGCGGAACGGCGTTGTGGAGGCGGATGGCGTCTTCGAAATCCCGATAGCGGAGGACGTAGAGGATCGGCGCGAAGGTTTCGCGGCGGACGGTTTCGGTCTGCGCGGGCATTTCGACGAGGGCGGGACGGACATAGAAACCATCCGGGAGAGAATCGATGCGGACGCGTTCTCCGCCGATGACTTCCCCGCCCTGCTCGCTGGCTTCGGCGAGACTTTTCTGCATGGCTTCGAAGGCGCGGGCGTCGATGAGCGGGCCGACCAAGGTGCCGGGTTCGCGCGGGTCGCCGATGGGCACGCTGGCGTAGACATTTTTCAGGCGGTCCAACAGCTTTTCGGCGATGTCTTCGTGAACGATCAGGCGGCGCAATGTCGTGCAGCGCTGGCCGGCGGTACCCATCGCGGCAAACGCGATGCCGCGCAGGGCGAGCTCGAGATCGGCCGAGGGGCAGACGATCGCGGCGTTGTTTCCGCCGAGCTCGAGCAGGCTGCGGCCAAACCGTGCGGCAACGCGCGGACCGACCTGCTTGCCCATAGCGGAGGAGCCAGTGGCGGAAACGAGCGGCACGAGCGGATGGTCGACCAGCGCCTCGCCTTCCTCGCGCGCGCCGATCACAACAGAAGAGAGACCATCCGGCAGGCCGCCGAAGCGTTTCGCGGCACGCTCGAAAAGCGACTGAGTGGCGAGCGCGGTGAGCGGAGTTTTTTCGGACGGCTTCCAGACGCAGGCATTGCCGCAGACGAGGGCTAGCGCGGCGTTCCAGGACCAGACCGCTACCGGAAAATTGAAAGCCGAGATGATGCCGACCACGCCCAGCGGATGCCAGGTCTCCATCATGCGGTGCATGGGGCGTTCGGTGGCGATGGTCAGGCCGCAGAGCTGACGCGAAAGACCGGCGGCGAAGGTGCAGATATCGATCATCTCCTGCACCTCGCCGAGACCTTCGCTCAGGATCTTGCCGGCTTCGATGGTGACCAGCCGGCCTAACGCGTCTTTGTGTGTGCGCAGTTCTTCGCCGAGCAGACGGACCAATTCGCCGCGGCGTGGGGCCGGCACTTTGCGCCATTCGAGAAATGCCTGCTGGGCGCGTTCGATTGCGCTACGGGTTCCGGCGGCGCCAGCGACACCGCAGGAGGCGATTTGCTCGCCGCTGATGGGAGAGTGAACGGGCAGCGAGCCACGTTCGTATTGCGATGCCGGAACACCGAGCTCCTCTAAAATCTTGCGCGCTTCTTCGGCTACGCCCGCCACTGCTACCGCCACGAGAGACTCCTTCCCTACCAATATGGCAGTACCTTGGTATGGGAACAAATGCCCATCGACGAGGCGGACGCCAGCCCCGAAGTGATCGCAAAGCCGAGGCTCGCGCGCGAGATCCGGCTCATCGATCTGGTTCTGTTCAACATCGCCGCTACGCTCGGGCCGCAGTTGATTCCGGCGTTTGCGCACGTGGGGCCGGTGGCGATTCCGCTGCACATGGCCGCGGCGGCCTTTTTCTTTTTTCCAACGGCGCTGGTGGTGGCAAACCTCTCAAAGCGCTTCCCGGGCGAGGGCGGATTTTATGTCTGGACGCGCGAGGCGTTTGGTGAAAAACATGCCTTCATCTGCGGCTGGTGCTGGTGGCTGAGCGTGCTGCTGTTTCTACCGACGCTGGTGCTGATGGTGGTGGGAATGGCCTGGCAGGCGGCGAATATCGCAGGTGAGCGTTGGCAACTCGCGGCGGAACTCGGCGCGCTCTGGGCGTCAGCGCTGCTGAATATTCTGGGCCTCCGGTTGAGCAGATGGCTGGGCAATATCGGAGGCACGATGATCTATGCCGGCAGCGCGATTGTGTTCTTCGCCGGGCTGGCGATGCTGGTTACGAGAGGTTCGGCGACATCGTTCCGTTTCGATGCCGTGCTGAACATGAACCGCGTGAGCCTGTGGGCGCAGATTGCGTTTGCCTATACGGGGCTGGAGCTCGGAACGCTGATGGGCGGCGAGATCGTGAATCCGAGGCGGACGGTTGCGCGAGCGGCTTTTCTTGGGGCAGCGGCGGTGGCGATTGGCTATGCGGCGGGGTCGTGGTCGCTGATGCTCGTTTTGAAGCCCGAAGAGATCAATCCGATCAGCGGGATGGTGCAGGTGGCATCGCGGGCAGGCGGGCAGCTTGGGCTGGGATGGCTTGGCCTCTGCACGGCCATCGTTCAGGTGGCGGGCATTTTCGGGAAGCTCAGCACCTGGAGCGCAGGGGCGGCACGAATGCCGCTGAGTCTCAGCATGGACGGACTGTTTCCGGCGGTGTTCAAGACTGTTCATGCGCGCTGGAAGACGCCCTGGGTTGCACTGGCGGTGCAGGCGGTCGTCTGTTCGATTTTTCTGCTTTTCACTCAGACCGGAGAAACGATGCGCAGCGGCTGGCAGCTGCTGATGGATCTGACGATTGTCGTAACATTTGCTCCGTATATCTACATTTTTCTGGCGGGCTGGCGCTTCGGGCAACGTGCCAGCGGCGTTTCCGGGCTGCTGGTGACGCTGCTTGCCATGGGATTTGCCTTAGTTCCGCCCGAAGGCGCGCGATCCGTGTTATCGTTCGAGTGCAAAGCGCTTGGGGGGTCAATTTTTCTTGTCTTGCTGGGCTTATTGGCGTTTCGTCCGGCCCGGCACGGGACGTAGACTGGCAGGGTTCGCCGGGATGCTGGCGGCGGGTGTGCTGATTTCTGCAAGCGCCTACGGGCAGTTGCCTGTGAGCGCCGAATCCGCCGCAGAAGCGCAGCGCGTCCTAGCCAGTGAGAAAGCGGCTTCGCTCGACTGCCATCTCGAAACGCGCAAGCCGTTTCTTGATTTTTCGTTTCGATACGAGATCGGTTATATCGTGCGCTGCGGATTGGGGCAATTTCGGGGAAATGAAGCCAATCTCAAAATCCTGCTGCGGGTAACGCCGCTGCACAGCGCGCCGGTCATTCTCGAACAATCGTTTGGCGTTCCGAGCGCTCCGGAGAACCTGCGAGACCGGATCAATTTCAAACATTTTCGGTCGGACATTCAATTCAGTGGAGTTTACGCGGCGGGCGAAGGGACGTACGAAAACGAGCTGCTGGTGGTGGATGGAACCAACCGGGCATTCCGCAAGAAATGGCGGTCGCGGACCGAGGGCTGGGCGGAAGGCGAGACGTCGCCGATGTTGCTGAAGCCCTTGGCGGTGGAGTCGATTTCGGTTCCCGTGTGGGAAGGCCTTACAAAGAACAGCCGGGGTTTGCGCTTGACGCTGCTACTCGATGCGGCTCCGGTAATGCCGAATTCGGCCACGCTGCGGGCCTGGGACCGGGCGTTTCTGGTGGGCGCTGTTTCCTCCGTGCTGCGGCAACTGCCGCTGGCTTCGGTACGGCTGATCGCGTTTAATCTCGATCAGCAACGGGAGATGTTTCGCGACGAGCAGTTTGAAGCGTCGGGGATTGCGGCGCTGGCGAACCGGCTGGAAGCGGTGGAGCTGGGAACGATTGCGGTGAATACTCTGCAGCGCGATAAGGGCTGGGCGGAACTGTTGAACCGGCTCATTCGCGAGGAATGCGAGCGCGAGCCGCCCTCAGACGCGGTGGTATTTGTGGGTCCGGCACAGCGGTTTCGCACGGGTTCGGATGCCGCTGAGCTTAGAGTCGCATCCGATACCGCGGCACCTTTTTTCTATTTCGAATATGTGCCACATCCCGGGAGCGAATTTCCGGATGCGATCGAGCGAGTGATCAAAGATGCGCACGGCAGCGTGTTCCGGCTGCACTCGCCGCAGGATCTGGCGGATGGTCTGGCGAAGATGCGGCGGAGTCTGCGGCACAGCCGGTAAACAGCGCGAGGGGATCACTCTTCGCGACGGCTGGCCGCTTCCGCTCCCGGCTTGAGTATGATGTGTTTGCCGAGATGCCACAACTCCATCCCGATCGCTTGTTTCCCGCCGATCCCGAGACTCGTTCCATTGCGCGGCGCCTGTACGAATCGGTAGCGCATTTGCCGATCATCAGCCCGCATGGGCATACGCAACCGCAGTGGTTTGCGGAGAATCAGCCGTTTCCCAATCCGGCCGAGCTGTTGATCGTTCCGGATCATTACATCTATCGAATGCTGTACAGCCGGCGCGCGATTCGGATGGAGGATCTGGGGCTCAAGGGCACAAAAGGGCTTGAGCCTCGCGAGCTGTGGCGGAAATTTGCGGAGCATTATTACCTGTTTCGCGGCACGCCGACACGGCTCTGGCTCGATTACGCGTTTGAGACGTTGTTCGACATCCGCGAGAATCTGTCGGCGCAGACGGCAGATCTTTTTTACGACCGAATTTCGGAAAAGCTTGCGTTGCCGGAGTTTCGGCCGCGCGCGTTGTACGAACGATTCCAGATCGAAGTGCTGACGACAACCGATTCAGCCATTGATTCGCTGCCCTATCACCGGGCCATTCGCGAATCGGGATGGCATGGAAGAATTCTGCCAACGTTCCGGCCGGATGCGGTGGTGGATCCGGACTTCTCGGGCTTCGCAGAGAACGTCGCGCAGCTCGGGACGCTTTACAACGAAGATACGCAGAGCTGGGATGGATATCTGAGAGCGTTGCAGAAGGCGCGGGCGCACTTTAAACAGCTTGGAGCGACTGCAACCGATCACGGTCATCCCACTGCGAATACGGCGAATCTGGAACGCGAAACAGCTGCTGCGCTGTTTCGTACTGTTTTGGGCGGTTCCGCTTCTGCCGACGAGCGGGAGCAGTTTCGCGCGCAGATGCTGACCGAGATGGCGCGCATGAGCGTCGAGGACGGACTGGTGATGCAGATTCACCCGGGGAGCTTCCGCAATCACAACGAGAAGCTCTACCGTGAATACGGGCGCGACGTGGGCGCGGATATTCCGACTCCGACCGATTACGTGCGCGGGTTGAAGCCGCTGCTCGACCGGTTTGGCAATGAGCTGAATCTGAGCATAATTCTGTTTACGCTGGACGAATCCGCTTACGGGCGTGAACTGGCGCCGCTTGCGGGGCATTACCCTGCTCTGCTGCTGGGGCCGCCGTGGTGGTTTTACGACAGCCCGGAGGGAATGATGCGCTTTCGCGAGTATGTGACCGAGACGGCAGGGTTCTACAACACGGTGGGTTTCAACGACGATACGCGTGCGTTTCTCTCGATACCGGCGCGGCACGACGTGGCGCGGCGGATGGATGCGGCGTTCCTGGCAAAGCTGGTAGTTGAACATCGAATCGAAGAAGACGAGGCGTTTGATCTGGCGTTCCAGCTGACGAACGGACTGGTGCGAAAGGCATACCGGCTTTGAGCAGTGCGGCCGATGAGAAAACGAGAATAGCCGAGCCCGCTCCGGGGCGCATGGGGCGCGTGCGCTGGACGATCTGCGCGCTGCTCTTTCTGGCAACCTCCATCAACTACATGGACCGGCAGGTGCTCGGGATCCTGGCCCCGGTCCTGCAGCACGATATCGGCTGGACGGAAAAGGAATACAGCTACATCATCATGGCGTTTCAGATTGCCTATGCGGTGGGTCTGATCGTAGCGGGTCGCATGGTGGACCGCCTCGGCACGCGCATTGGATACGCCGTCGTGATGGGCATCTGGAGTGTGGCGGCGATGGCTCATGCGCTGGCGCGCTCGGCGCTCGGCTTCGGTATTGCGCGCTTTTTTCTTGGTCTGGGCGAATCGGGCAATTTCCCGGCAGCGGTCAAAACAACGGCCGAATGGTTTCCGCAGAGCGAGCGATCGCTGGCCACGGGCATCTTCAATTCCGGCGCCAATGTGGGCGCGGTGCTGGCTCCGGCGATTGTGCCGATCGTGACGCTCAGGTTTGGCTGGCGTGCGGCGTTTCTGACCACTGGCATTTTCAGCCTGAGCTGGATTGTGTGGTGGCTTTGGCGCTATCGAGTGCCATCGGAGCACAAGCGCGTGACGCGGACCGAGTACGAATACATTCATCGCGACCCGCCGGCGAGCGTTGCGCGGATTCCGTGGAGCCGCCTGGCTACGATACGCCAGACCTGGGCATTTTCACTGGCCAAGTTTCTGACCGATCCGATCTGGTGGTTTTATCTGTACTGGCTTCCCAAATTTTTCGACAGCAAATTTCATCTGGGCCTCTCGCATCTCGGGCTTCCGCTGATTCTTGTGTACAATTTTTCGGCGATTGGCAGCATTGGGGGCGGCTGGTTACCTGCATTTTTCCACCGGCGCGGAATGCCGATGAAGCGAGCGCGGTTTGCCGCGATGCTCACGATGGCGCTGGCCGTGCTGCCGATCTTTTTCGTGGGACAGCTCTCGAATGAGTGGGCTTCGGTCGGGTTGCTGGGACTCGCGACAGCGGCGCACCAGGGATGGTCCGCGAATTTGTATACAACCGTTTCCGACATGTTCCCGCGCGAGGCCGTGGGCGCGGTGGTGGGTATTGGCGGGATGATGGGCTCGGTCGGTGGCGTATTGTTTTCGTGGACCGTCGGCAGTTTACTCAGCCAGACGCACAGCTACGCCTTGCTCTTTGCCATGTCGGCGAGCGCGTATCTGGTGGCGCTCGCCGTGTTTCGCCTGCTGGCGCCGAGACTGGAGCCGGTGGTCATCAGAGGTCAGGCTGCCGGCATCTCGTAAAGCTGGCGCAATTCGCATTCGCCTTCGCCTACAATCTGCAGCCATTCCTTCAGCCGGTCGAGCGCTTCTTCTTTCGAATTTGCCTTGATGATGGCGAAGCCTCCGACCACTTCCTTTGTCTCGGTGAACGGACCGTCGGTAATCGTGATGGTGCCGTTATCGTTACGAACGCGTGCCCCTAGAGCGCTCGGCATGCAGCCTTCGGTCGCGACCAGCCAGCCGGCTTTCATCGCGTCCTCGACGATTTTGCCCATGTTTTCGATTTCTTCGGGCGAAGGGGGCCGGTTTGTCTCGACGGTCTTGTAGATGCTGAGGAATCTCATCGTTGTTCTCCCGCGCCGGGCTTGCTTTTTGCCACTCGCTCCTCGAGTGCGCGCGCATGGTCGACAGCGGGGCTGGAGGCGAAGTCGTCCAATTCGAAAAATTGGCGGAGCTCGATTTCTCCGCTTCCGTCCTCCTGTGGTGCGGGAGCGCGGCGCGCCCAGTCCAGCGCTTCTTCGTAGGATTTGGCCTGAATGATCCAGAATCCTGCGACCAATTCCTTCGTTTCGGCGAAAGGACCGTCGATCACGGTCGGCTTGCCGCCGGAATACTGAATGCGAGCGCCTTTTGAGCTTGGCTTCAATCCGGTTGCTTCGAGGAGCATGCCGGCATCCACCAGTTCCTCGTTGTATTTGCCCATGCGCGCGATCAGCTCTTCGCTCGGCATGACGCCGGCTTCGGATTCCTTGCTGGCTTTGACGATCATTAGGAATTTCACTTAACTTCTCCTTGATTTGAGACTTGCTGTCTTCTGCAGGGTGGTCGAACGCGATCGCGGGCAATCGACAGCGCAGCAAAGAATTTTTAGTGGCCGGTGAAGGGGGTGGATGGTGCGCCGAGCGAATCGGCGTTGGCCAGCCTCGGCCAGCGCAGGCCATAGAACGCGACCACCAGGAAACAGAGGGCTGGAACGATGAAGCCGCGCGACATATCGAACTTGTCCGCAACCAAGCCCATCAGTTTGGGAAGGATGGCGCCGCCCATGATCGCCATCACGATGAATGCCGACGCTTTCTTGGCGTGTACGCCGAGACCGAAAATGCCGAGCGCAAAAATCGTCGGGAACATGATCGACATGAAGAAATAGGCGAGGAAAATGCACGCGACCGATAACCAGCCGAGTTTCAGGAAGATGATCAGACATGCGAGCACGTTGGCGATGCCATAGAAGGCGAGCACGCGATGCGCGGCAAACTTCTTCACGAGGCCGGAGCCTGTAAAACGGCCAATGAGAAAGCAAACGAGTCCAAGCGAAGCCAGATTGGAAGCGCCTTTGTTGCTGATGGCGAACACGCCATTGCGATTCTCGAACCAGCCGCTGAGCCAGCTGCTGAGAATGCCGGCGTGGGAAGAGAGATTGTCGAGAGCGGCGACCCAGGAAGCGTGAATCGCCGGAACTTCCGACGTCATGTAGTTGATGAAGAAGCTGAAGATTCCAGCCTGAGCCGCGACGTAAAAGAATTGCGCAGCAACCGCCACGACGAAGTGCTTGTGCGACCAGATGGAGTGCGAAACGCCGGGATCGTTGGTGTCGAGCTGGTAATCGTCTTCGGAGGCGATATCGGGCACGTTGGCGAAAAAGAAAACCGCGGCGAGCACCAGCACCACGATGCCGATGAACATGTACGGGATGTAGAGCGTCTGGCTCCCGGTGCTGCGGCCGGAGGCATCGGTTGAATAGAAATACATGCCTCCGATGATGGGGCCGAGAATCCAGCCGACGCCGTTGGTAGACTGCGCGAGGTTGATACGCGTGGCGGCATAGCGCTGGTCGCCCAGCACGGTCGTATATGGGTTGGCGATGGTCTCGAGAAAGGTGAGCCCGGTCGCGATGATGCAGACCCCGGCGAGGAAGGCGATGAATGCCGTATCGGCGGAGACGCTGCCGGTATGAACGAGATCGTTGATGCGGGTAGCGGGAATGAACCAGAAGCCACCGGCTGCCACCAGCAGTAAGCCGACGATAATGCCGCCTTTGTAGCCGAGTTTGCGCGCGAGCCAGCCGGCCGGAAGCGACATCAGAAAGTAGCCGAGATAATGGGCAAACTGCACCCAGGCCGACTGCGCTTTGTTGAGGTGAAGCTCGTCCTGAAAGTGCTTATCCATCACGTCGATCATGCCGTTGCAGACGCCCCACAAAAAAAAGAGCGAGGTGACCAGAAGGAAGGTGAAGGCAAGGTTGCGGCCGTTGCGGGTGAAAAGTCCGCCCCGCTCGGCAGCGGCGGTTCGCGAGATTGCTTCCGGCATGAACCTAAATCTATCTCATGCAGTGAACGCGGAATGGAGAACGTCGCTTACGCCGCGAGCGGGAGCGAGACTTGGAAGACGCATCCGCCGGCTGGTTTACTCTGCAATTCGATCGAGGCATTGTGGCGCTCGATAATGGCCTGGGCGATTGCCAGACCGAGCCCGAAACCACCGGAGTCCTTGCTACGGGAGCTATCGACACGAAAGAAGCGCTGAAAGACGCGACTGCGCGCTTCCTCCGGAATTCCGATTCCGGAGTCCTCGACGCGCAGCGTGACGCGGTCGTTCTCGTGCTCCAGGGCAACACGAATAGCGCCTCCGGCCGGCGTGTACTTAATGGCGTTATCGAGCAGAATGACCAGCATGCGCCGCAGGTCGGCCGCGCGTCCGGCAACTCTGATCGATGCGGGCGGAAGCGCGCACTCGAGCCTGATCTCTTTAGCGGCGGATAAGGGCGCCAGATCCGAGCAGACGTTGTCGACCAGAGTTCTGAGCTCCACCAGCTCGAGCGTGGGAACGTCTTCTTCGGCGTCTGCGCGCGCTAAGAACAGCAGGTCTTCGATGAGCTGCGTCATGCTCTCCGACTCGCGCTGGATTTTTTCGAGTGCGGCCCTGTACTCGGCTTCGGGCCGTGGTTTGCGCAGGGCGTTCTCGGCCGCCAGGCGAATTATTGCGACCGGTGTGCGCAGTTCGTGCGATGCGTCGGCGGTGAAGCGTGAGATGCGCGTGACGGCCGCCTCCAGACGCGCCAGCATGCCGTTCCAGGTTTCGGTAAGGCGCTGCAGTTCGTCGCGTGTTGCGGGAACCTCCAGGCGTGCCGAAAGGTTGCGGACGCCAATGGTGCGTGCGCGTTCGGTGATGCGATCGACCGGGGCCAGGGCTTTCCCGCTCAGCCAGTATCCGCCGCCCGCCGCGACCATGACGAAGACCGGCACCGCGAGAGCGAGCAACCAGCCGAGAAGCGAAACGGCGTGTGCTGCGGATTGATCGGATACTGCCAGCTCGGCGCGGACCGGACCGCGCTCAAGGGCGATGCTGCGGGTAGTGGTCAGCTCATGCTTGTGCTTCCAGCGCCGCCGCCCGTTGTTGTACAACACTCTGCCGCTCGCGTCGAAGACGGTGAGCACGTGTTCCTGCGGCATCGATTTTGAGAACTCGTCCATTTCGTGGATGAGATTCGGCGCGTGACCGCGCTCTTCGATGTGCAGATATTCTTCGAAGCCGCGCGCCTGATTTTCGAGCGCCGTTTGCAGATCGGTATAGAGCAGATGGCGCAGAGTGAGCCAGACAAACAGGCTAAAGGCGATCAGGCCGAGCGACAGCACGGCGGTGTACCACACAGTTAGGCGGGTGCGGACCGGCAGCTCGCGCAAATTCATTCGCCCTCCTCGAGAGCGTAGCCGACCCCGCGCACGGTACGAATGAGGCGGGGCATGCCGGGCGCTTCGATCTTGTTGCGCAGGAGGCGAATGAAGGCATCGAGCGTGTTCTCCTCGATATCGGCGTCGTAGCCCCAGACGGCTTCGACTATGGCGCTGCGCGAAAGCACCCGGCCCTTGTTGCGAAGCAGCAGCTCGAGAAGACTATATTCGCGGCGGGTAAGAGCGATCAAGCGGCCAGCGCGAGTGACACGGCGCGTGGAGGTATTGAGCACTAACCCGCCGGCCTCGATCGATACAGAACGGGGAATATCGCCGCGGCGGCTGACGGCTCGCACACGCGCTAGAAAAACGTCCAGCGAGAAGGGCTTGGTCAGGTAGTCGTCGGCTCCGGCATCGAGAGCACGGACGATGTCGCGCGGGGTGTCGCGTGCGGTCAGAATCAGAAGCGGTGTCTGGATGCGGGCTTTCCTGAGCTGGCGCGCGACTTCAAATCCGTCCATACCCGGCAGCATGATATCGAGCACGATCAGATCGAAACGGCCGGCCAGCGCGGTGGAGAGCGCGTCGTTGCCGTTGACGGCGAGAGTGACGATGTGGCCTTCGTCGCTGAGAGCGGAATGCAGAAGTCCCGCCATGGAGGGTTCGTCTTCGACGGCCAGGATATGCATAACGGTCGGAACTCCTATTTTCGCGAGTTGAAGCCGAAGCCGTGGGGGCGCGTCACTTTTCAGGATTTTTTCAGGCGTTGTTGCTCCAATGGAAGCGATTGCCCAAAAAGCTAGCTCTCAGTCTGCTCGCTCTGGCAGCAACGGCGAGCGCTCAGACGATCACGATTACTCTAAACGATGCGATTGCGCGCGCGGAAAAGTACGGGATGCAGATTCAAACGGCCAATATCGCTGCCCAGCTCGCGCATGAGGATAAGAAGCAGGCCAACGCAGCGACTCTTCCTTCTGCAAACCTGCTGAACCAGTTTATTTATACGGAGGGGAACGGCACTCCATCCGGTGTCTTCGTGGCCAACGACGGGGTGCACGTTTACAACGAGCAGATTCAGGCACACGAAGAGCTGCTTTCGCTGGCGCGCCGCGGCGAAGTGCGGATGGCGGCGGCGGCCGAAGCAGTGGCCAGGGCGAAAGCAGATGTGGCGGCGCGCGGGCTGCGCAGCACCGTCGTTCAGGACTATTTCGCCATCGTTTCGGCTGAACGCAAACTGCGCAACGCGGAGCGCAGCCTGGACGAAGCGCGGCAGTTTGTGGATATCACGCAGAAGCAGCAGCAAGGCGGAGAAGCGGCGCGCGCCGATGTGATCAAGGCGCAGATTCAGCAGCAGCAGCGCGAGCGCGATGTACAGGATGCGCGGCTGGGCGAGCAGAAAGCAAAGATTGCGCTGGCGGTTCTGATCTTCCCCACGCTGCAGATCGATTATGCCGTAGTGGACGATCTGGCTCAGGTCGGGTTGCTTCCGCCCGAGCCCGAAGCAGCGGCACAGGCGCGCGCCAGCAATCCCGACCTGCGAGCCACACGCGAAGCGCTGAACCAGGCGAAGATCGGAGTAAGTGTGGCGCGCTACGCATATCTGCCATCGCTCGGGCTCGACGTCTTCTACGGCATCGACGCCAACCAGTTTGCGTTTCGCAGCGCCAACGCAGAAGATACGGGCCGCAGCACGTTGCCGCATTTCGAGATACCGTATCGCCAGAACCTGGGCTATTCGGCCATGGCGACGCTCAATATCCCGCTCTGGAACTGGGGCTCGATTCACAGCAAAGTGAAGCAGGCGCAGCTGAAGGAAGAACAGGCTGAGCTGGATCTGTCGACCACACAAAAGCAGGTACAGGCCGACCTCGCCACTGCCTACCAGGAAGCGAAAGCGGCGCTGGCGCAAATCGAATCACTGCGCTCTTCGTCGGATCTGGCGAACGAGAGTCTGCGGCTGACGGTGCTGCGTTATAAGGCCGGCGAAGCGACGACGCTCGAAGTGGTGGATGCGCAAACGACTGCCAACGCAGCGCGCGGCGCGTATGACGATGGCCTGGCGCGGTATCGAATTGCGCTCGAGAATCTGAAGACCCTGACAGGAAACGTGCAGTGAAGACATCGGCCTTGTTTTTCTTTGCCTCTGCCATCTGGCTCGCCAGTTGTTCGAAACCTTCCGAACAGGCCGCGCCGTCGGCAACTGACGAGGCTGCGGCTGCGCCCGTACAGGTTGAAATCGCGAAACGGGCGGCGATGCATTCCTATGTCACGGCGGAAGGAGTGCTCTATCCGCTCAAGCAGGCGAACATCATGCCGAAGATTAGCGCGCCGGTTGCTCGGTTCTTGGTGCAGCGCGGAGACCACGTGCGCGAAGGACAGCTCGTAGCCGTTCTCGAAGACCGCGATCTGGTGGCATCGGCACAGGAGAGCAAGCAGCTTTACGATCAGGCACAGGCCAATTATCAGAACACGCGCGCAGCGGTGATGCCGGACGATCTGACAAAGGCGAAAGCAGACGCGCAGGCGGCGAAAGAAGCGCTGGATGCGGCTCAGCGGGTCTACGACAATCGCGTTGCGCTCTACAAAGAAGGCGCGCTGGCACAGAAACTGGTGGATGATGCGAAGGTCGCGCTCGTTTCGGCACGAAGCGCCTACGATACGGCCGAGCAGCATCTCGAATCGCTCCAGACGGTGGGGCGTACGGAGCAATTGAAAGGCGCGGAGGCGCAGGCAGCAGCCGCCAAAGCGCATTACGAGAGCGCGGCGGCGCAGGTTTCGTATGCGGAAGTGCGCAGCCCGATGACCGGCGTGGTTTCGGACCGGCCGCTGAACGTGGGGGAGATGGCGAGTGCGGGTTCGGCGCTGCTGTCGGTCGTGGATCTCTCCCATGTAGTGGCGCGCGCCAGCATTCCGGTGGCAGAAGCGGCACTCATCGCAAAAGGACGTCCGGCGACGATCAGCGGCGGCGGTGTTTCGCTCGATGGCAAGGTGACGGTGGTCAGTCCGGCAGTCGATCCGAACACTACGACGGTTCAGATCTGGGTCGAGGCGGCCAATCCCGGCGAGAAGCTCAAACTCGGCTCGACGGTGCAGGTCTCGATTGATGCGGGTGAGGTGCCGGATGCGGTGGTTATACCAGCCGACGCACTGCTCTCCTCAGACGAAGGCGGCGACAAGGTGATGATCGCCGGCGCGGACGGCCGTTCGCACGAACGCGCGGTTAAGGTCGGTATTCGCTCGGGCGATGATGTGCAGATATTGAGCGGAGTCAAACCCGGTGAGCAGGTGATCACCGTGGGTGCGCTTGGCCTCGACGACAAGGTCAAAATCGAGATCACGAAACCGGGCGCGGAGGGTGGCGACAAGGACGCGGGAGATAAAGACAAGTGAGCGTGCTCTCACCCGCCCCGCCAGTGAACGAAATCGAAGAAGGCTCCGGTCATTGGACCGCGCGTTTTCTTAAATCGATCCTCTTCATCATCGTCGCGCTGGGAGCGCTCGGCGTTTATCTGGCGCTCCGAATTCCCATCGCGGTCTTTCCGCAAACCAATTTTCCGCGTATTGTGATCGCGGTCGATAACGGCGTCATGCCCATCGATCAGATGCAGGTGGTGATCACACGGCCAATCGAGGAAGCGGTGAACGCCGTTCCGGGGCTGGATCATGTGCTCTCCATTACGAGCCGCGGATCGGCCGAAGTGGATCTGTTTTTCAACTGGAATGTGGACATGTTCCAGACGCTGCAGTACGTGAATGCCGCGATCGCCCGCATCCAGCCGACTTTGCCCAACACGGCCAGCATCAACACCAATCGGCTGACATTCGCGGCGTTCCCAATCATGGGCTACAGCATGACGTCCTACACGCTGCCGCAAACCAAGCTATGGCAGCTTGCGACGTACACCGTGAAGCCGCAGATCAATCGGCTGCCGGGCGTCTCCACGGTGGTGATTCAGGGAGGCCAGGAACCTGAGTTCGAGATTCAGCCGGATCCGGGCAAGCTGGTCGAATCACAGATCACCGTCCCAAATCTTCTCGATGCCATCGCCCGCAGCAACATCATTGATTCGCCTGGACTGGTGGAGCACAATCATCAACTGGTCCTGAGTCTCGTCAGCGGGCAGGTGCACAGTGCTGCCGATATCGGCGCAATCGTGGCCAAAACCACAGCCGGCGGAACTCCGATCCGGATTCGCGATATCGCCACCGTCGCTCCGTCGGTAAAGCCGGTTTATACGATCGTGACGGCCAACGGCAAACCCGCGGTTCTGCTGAATATCTACCGGCAACCCGACAGCAACACCGTCGCGGTTGCCGATGCGGTGCACCGCGGCATGGAAAACCTGGCGCACAGGCTTCCGGCTGGTATCAAAATCGAGCCATTCTACGACCAATCGAGTCTGGTGAGCGCATCGATGAAGAGCGTGCGCGACGCGATTCTGATCGGTGTCATTCTCGCAGCAGTCATTCTGGTGCTGTTCCTGCGCGACTGGGGCACCTCGGTCGTCGCCGGACTCGTGATTCCGGTCACGATGGCGATTACGTTTATCGTGCTCAAAGCGATCGGCCAGAGTTTCAACCTGATGACGCTCGGCGGACTGGCGGCCGCGGTCGGCCTCGTGATCGACGATGCGATTGTCGTGGTCGAGAACATCGTCCTGCATCGCGAAGCGGGCCAGACGCGCGCCGAAGCGATCCGCCGGGCGATCCGCGAGATACGAGTTCCGCTGCTGGGCTCGACGATTACACCAATCGTTGTTTTTCTGCCGCTGATCACGATTACTGGCGTCACGGGCACGTTTTTCCGTGCGCTCGCGATTACGGTTGCCGCGGCGCTGCTGACTTCGCTCGCGCTGGCGCTCACCTGGACGCCTGCCTTGAGCCATCTGCTGCTGCGTTCGCGCCCGGGCAGCGGTTCCGCGCGGACACCGGAAAACGGCCGCATCATGACCCGGCTTGTATCGTGGTATGAACATGCCGTGAAGGCCGCGCTCGCACGGCCCGTGCTGCTGATTGCCAGCTGCGCTGCGCTGGTTCTGGTCTCGTTCTTCTGCTATCGCGGGCTCGGCACCGACCTGCTGCCCTCGATGGACGAGGGCGGCTTCGTGCTGGATTACCTGATGCCTGCGGGCTCGTCGCTGGCCGATACGAACCGCGTGCTGACCGGAGTCGAGAAGATTCTGCACAGCATACCGGAAGTGGCAAGCACGTCGCGCCGCACCGGGCTGCAGCTTGGGCTGGCAGCGGTAACGGAAGCGAATACGGGCGATATCTCGGTCCTGCTGAAAGACAAGCGCGATCGCGGTGTGGATGAGATCATCGCCGACATCCGCGACAAAGTGAATAAACAGTACCCGCAGCTGGACACCGATTTTCACCAGGTGCTGGAGGATATGATCGGCGATCTGACGGGTTCGCCCGAACCGATCGAGATCAAGCTGTTCTCGGAGAACTACGATCTGCTGAAGATCTGGGGTCCGCGGGTTGCGGATTCCATCAAAACCATACCGAGCGTCAAGGATGTCAAGAACGGGATCGAAGATGCAATCAGCGGTCCGGCGATTACGTTCAAAGTGGACGAGGGTGTGGCGGCACGCGCCGGCTTCACACCGCAGGAAATCGAACTCGATGCCAGCGCGATCTTCCAGGGCGAACCCGCGCCGGTTCCGATGGTGGTCAACAACCGCCCGTACACGCTGCGTGTCACGTTTCCGCCTGCCACACGCGCTTCGCTCGACGCGATTCAAAACACGCTGCTTGTCAGTTCTACCGGTAAAGTCGCCACGCTCGGTACGCTGGCGACGATACAGAACGATCCGGGCCAGGCGGAGATCCGCCGCGAGAATCTACAGCGCGACGTGGCCGTAACCGGTCGCTTCGAGGGGATCAGCCTGGGCGGGGGCATGGCGCTTGTACAGCAGAAAGTGGCCGCGCTTCATGTGCCGTCCGGGATCCGCGTGATCTATGGCGGAAGGTATCAGCAGCAGCAGCAATCGTTCCATGATCTGCTGTTTGTGCTCGCCGCGGCCATTGTGCTTCTTTTCATCGTGCTGCTGCTCGAATTCAGCAGCTTCGCCGCGCCGGTCGCTATTCTTTCATCCGCGCTGCTCTCGACTTCGGGCGTGTTCTTCGCGTTGCTGATCACGGGCGTAACTTTCAACATCTCCAGCTTCATGGGGCTGATCATGGTAGTCGGTATCGTCGCCAAGAACGGCATTTTGCTGCTCGACGCCGATCAGAAATTCCGCGCGGAGGGCGCCACTCCGCGCGAAGCGATGATTCAGGCCGGAGAGCGCCGGCTGCGACCGATTGTGATGACAGCGCTCGCCACCGTGGCCGGCATGATTCCGCTTTCGCTTGCTATCGGGGCGGGCTCGCAGATGCTTCAGCCGCTCGCGATCGCGGTGATCGGCGGCATTCTCGCCTCCATGGTGCTGTCGCTGTTAGTGACGCCCACGGTGCATTATCTGCTTGCCCGGAAATAGTCTCTAACTGGCCAGAGGGAGCGCCGGCGGCCTTGCTTGGCGGTGGCGGATTAGCGGGTGCAATCCTTTCAAAGCCGGGGTGTTCCTGCCGCATTCACACCGGCTCGAATCGATCGTTCCGGTGTACCCTGTGTAAGCTTGGGCGATCCGGCCAGTTTCATAGACGATTTCATTCTCGATGCAGTGGGCCTCTATGCCGGGCTGCAGATGCCACCCATTGTGCAGCTCGCATTCGCCAGCCAGCAGCATGCAGCCGGGCGCCACGATTATCTCGTAAACAGGAACCCCGAAAACGCGCCAGAGCTTGTGACGGAGAGCGTCGTCGATGACCGGAGTGCCGACATCGGTCAAGGCATAAATGGCGCGATCCACGGTAGTGAGCAGGATGTCGCCTTTCTCCACCGCATCTGCGAGGCGCGTGAGATCGTAAGCGTAGCCGATGAGCACGCTCGGCTGAAATGCCTCCAGGCGGTTCCAACTGCCGCGCGCGATGGGCTCAGCGCCGTAAAATTCGGGCAGCACGGAGATCTGCGCCGACTTGATGCTCGGCGGCAAGGCGAATGGAAGGGAAAGAGAACGGCCCCGCGATTTCATACCAGCACGTAGTAGAAGTGGGCGGAAGCCGATAATCTTCGCAACGGAAGAGCATTTAGCCTGAACGTATGAAGACCAATGCGGTTCGCGTCCTTGATCAGCACAACGTCTCGTATGAATTGCGCGAGTACGCCGTGGACCCGGATGATCTTTCAGCAGAAACGGTCGCGGGCAAAATCGGATTACCCCCGGAGCAGGTCTTCAAAACGCTTGCCGTGCGCACGGATACCGGCGATCATTTTTTCGCAGTCATTCCGGGTAATTACGAACTGGATCTGAAAGCCTTTGCGAAAGCGGCGGGCGCCCGAAAGGCGGAGATGGTGCCTCTGCGGGATGTTCAGCCGCTCACCGGGTACGTTCGCGGCGGAGTGACGGCGATTGCGGCGAAAAAAGATTTTCCAGTAATCGTGGACGAGACCGCGCTGCTGTTTGAAACGATTTCCGTCTCAGCCGGTGCGAGAGGCACACAGATTCTGCTTGCTCCGGCCGATTATCTTCGTCTCACTAAAGCACGTACGGCGGCCATTTCGCGCCAGAAAAGTTAGGCGGCTAGGCAGGTTTTAACACCGTTTCCAGGTTGGCTTGAAAAATCAGCTGAGCCTGCTTTGCATCCAGACCGAGCTCATAGAGTGCTTTGGCTTGCTGCTCGAAGACGGGCCGCTGCCAGCCACGGGGAAAAAAGCTGGAATCGGTGCCGAACAGTAATCGCTCCGGACCGAGCAGGTCGAGAGCGCGCCGAAAGACCGCGCGCAGGTCGAGTCCTTCGTAGAGCATCCAGCGGTTCGAGCTCGAGGTGTCCAGATAAACGTTGGGACAGAGGTCGGCCAGCATCAGAGCTTCGCGAAACATGCCGGCGCCGAAATGGGGCACGATGAAGCGGATCTTCGGAAAATGCAGCGCGACCGGATGCAGATGCAGCGGATCGGAATAGCGCAGATCAAACTGGCTCGGCAGTCCGAGCCTTTTCCGCACTCCTACACTTAACGCGCCGCAATGGACGAACGCCGCTTTGCCGTGGTCTGAGATAAGTTCGAACATCGGAACCAGGCGCGGATCGGCGATCGAATAGGTGTGCATGGCGGGAAAGAAACACACGCAATGCAGATTCGGATTGCGCACAGCCGAAGCCAGCCGGCGATTTGAATCGGGCTGCAAGGGATCGAAGATGAAAAGCCCGTAGAAGCGATCCGGATAAGCGGCTACGGCAGCTGCAACGCTTGTTTCGTCGGCATGTGTGCTGGCGATCAGACAGGCTCGGTCAACGCCGTGCGCGGTCAGCTCTGCCTGCCAGCGCGCGCCCAACTCGACCGGATCCGGATTCGGGATCTCCCAATTGAGCAACGGCGCGAGGGCGGCAGCGTCCGCTGCTTTTTTCTGCCGTGCGAGGCCCTGATAGAAATTGTGCGAAAAGAAATGAACATGCGCGTCGTTGACCGCCAGCGCGCCCCAGGGTGTCTCGATCATTTTTAAATTGTGATGGTTTGCAAATTGTCGCTGATCAACAGGCGCGCTTCGGTCGCCTGCTGAACATCGTCGGGCGTTAAACCGGGCGCGACTTCGTCGAGACGAAGGCCGGCTGGCGTCACCGTAATGACGGCCATTTCGGTGATGATCGTATCCACGACTCGCAGCCCGGTAATCGGCAGCGTGCAGCGGTGCAGAATTTTCGGTGCACCCGTGCGCGTGGTGTGTTCCATCGTGACGATCACACGGCGCGCGCTTGCCACCAGGTCCATCGCTCCGCCCATACCCTTGATCACTTTTCCCGGAACCATCCAGTTGGCGAGAGTGCCCTCTTCGTCGACTTCCATGGCACCCAGGATGCTCAGATTGATGTGACCGCCGCGGATCATAGCGAATGACTCGGCGCTCGAAAAATAGGCGGAGCCGGGCAGTTCGGTCACAGTCTCTTTGCCCGCGTTGATCAGGTCGGGATTCTCTTCGCCGGGAAACGGATAAGGGCCCACTCCAAGCATCCCGTTTTCCGACTGCAGAATGACTTCGATGCCCGGCGGCACATGATTGGCTACGAGCGTCGGCATACCAATGCCGAGGTTGACATAGAATCCGTCGCGGAGTTCGAGCGCGGCGCGCCGCACGATGCGCTCGCGCTTTTTTGCATCGATTTCGCTAGGCACTTTGACGCTCCCGAAGAGTCCGGCGCTCGATGCGGCGCTCGTATTTCGCACCCTGGACAATTCGCTGCACGTAGATGCCGGGTGTAATCACGTGATCAGGATCGATCTTTCCCGGTTCGACCAGCTCTTCCACTTCCGCAATCGTGACTTTCGCGGCCGCCGCCATCATCGGATTGAAATTGCGCGCTGTTTTGCGATAAACCAGATTGCCCAGACGGTCTCCGCGCCACGCTTTGATCAGCGCATAGTCGGCCGGCAGGGCGCGTTCCAGCACGTACGAGCGGCCATCGAACTCACGCACTTCTTTTCCCTCCGCTACCACGGTTCCGACGCCGGCTGGTGTGAAAAAGGCGGGAATACCGGCACCGGCTGCGCGGATCCGCTCGGCCAGCGTGCCTTGCGGGATCAGCGTCACTTCCAGCGTCCGCGCAATCACCATCGATTCGAGCAACCGGTTCTCGCCGACATAGCTGCCCGTATGCGCCGCGATCATTCCGGCTTCGAGCATTTTGCCCATGCCGAAGCCGTCGATACCCAGGTTGTTGCTGATGGTTCGAAGATTCTTGACGCCGGTCGCGATGAGTGCGTCAATCAGATTTTCGGGGATGCCGCACAGCCCGAAGCCGCCCACCATAACGGTTGCGCCGTCGGGGATGCCGGCGACCGCCTCGGCTGCCGAAGCGTAAACTTTGTTCACCGATCGTTAGCTCCGGTGGTGATGATAACAGCCGTGATCCGTCAACTAACCCGGGATGCCAGCGCGTTCCGAATCATCTGGCCGGCCGCTCGCACTTTTTCGAGATCGACTCCGGTCTCGATCTCCATACCGCGCAGCATGTAGAGCACAGTTTCGGTGGCAACGTTGCCGGCAGCGCCGGGCGCGTATGGACACCCGCCGAGTCCCGCCACTGAGCTATCGACCGCCGCCACTCCGAGTTCGAGCGAGGCATAGATGTTCGCCAGCGCCTGCCCGTACGTGTCGTGATAGTGAACAGCGAGCTTGGTTATGGGAACGGCGGCGGCAACGGCCTCGAGCATGCGCTGCGCTCGTAGCGGAGTTCCCACGCCGATGGTGTCGCCGAGTGACACTTCGTAGCAGCCGAGTTCATCGAGAGCCCGCGCAACCCGCGCCACATCCGTCAACGCGACCTCGCCTGAGTAGGGACAGCCGAGCACGCAGGAGACATAGCCGCGTACCGGGATATTCAAAGCACGCGCCTGGCTTGCGACCTCGCCCGCTCGCTCGAGGCTTTCCGCGATGGAGCAGTTGATGTTGGCATGGGAAAAGGCCTCTGATGCGGAGACAAACACCGCCACTTCGTCGGCCTCGCACTCAGCCGCTTTCTCGAGACCCTTCAAATTGGGAACGAGCGCGCTGTAGCGAACGCCCGGCCGCCGCGCAATCTGTCGAAAAACTGCTTCGGTGCCGGCCATCTGCGGAACCCATTTGGGTGAAACGAAGCTGCCGCACTCGATGTGTTTCAGCCCGGCATCCGCGAGTGCCTGGATCAGTCCGACACGCGTTTCCAGCGGCACAGGCTGAGGTTCATTTTGCAGGCCGTCACGCGGGCCGACTTCGACAATTCGTACGCGCGCTGGCAACGCTGCGGTCAAGCGTCCGCCTCATCCTGCCACCGTTTTTTGTGCTTCGGCTGCTCGCGTTCCTGACGTTCGTCAAGAGCGCGGGCCGGCTTGGGAGCGCCCACCCGCTTCCGCGCCACCGCTTTGACCCTTTTTGCTTTGCTCGGGCGAGGCCGTTTGTTCGCCATGCATCAGCTTCCGACCCGATCGTCGGCCATCTTGGTTTCGACAGCCGGATCGACTTCGGTTACGGTAAGCATGTTGAATGCGATTTTCGACCGGGATGGAAGCAGATACCAAAGCTTCTCGGCCATGATCCGCTCTTCATCCTGAATAGCTCGCGCGAGTGCCTCGGTATCGGGATCGCCGGCTGCCCGCGCTACGTTGGCGAGCGCTTCGTAGAAAGCGATTTCGGCCGTTTCGGCGGTATACCCGGCGATTAGATTACGCAGTGCTCGCTCTTCAATCGTGTGTACCGCCTGCGGCAGTTTTGGTGCATGTTCAAAGAAGGAAGCTAGTGGATTCCTGGCGTGTTCAGAGCCACCGAGCGCCGTCAATCGCGCGGCCAGCCGCTCCTGCTGCGAACGGGTTTCACCCGCGTGGAGGCGAAAGAGTTCCTGGATCTCGCTATCGTCCGAGGCGGCCGCCGCGAATTCTTCGAGCTGTGCTTCGATCGCCTTCTCGGCGGTTATCGCCTCGTCCAGATAGCGGCGGAGGACCTGATTTCCGGTTTCAGCCAATGCGGAATCTCGTTGCGAACTCAGGCTGCCATCTGCTGGCCGGAATTGGGCCAGATCCCGAGCTCAATGAACTCCTCTTCAAAGCGCTGCTGTTCGCGAGGATCGTGCGACGGCCGCATCACGCGGCAGCACTCGCGCAAAGCTTCCTCGAGCGGCTTCTGAGCGGCTTCATCGCCCAGAACCACACGTATGAGTTCCCGCGCCGAGGCGCGCGCCTGCTCTGCACTTTTCGCAAACATCATCGCCTCGTAGCGATCGTTGATCATCTGGGTGCGGCGGTTCATAGCGTTCCTCATTCATTGGACGCGGTATAGCAGTTTTTGATTCGGTTGCGTATTATACCGCGCGATTTTTTCGACCTACCCGGGCAAGCTACTTGGAAGCTGCTCGGGCCAAACAGCAAACGATTGTAACGTTTGAGCCGGTACTGTGTCCAGTTAGCGGATGTCCGAATACGACCTGCGCTCTGCTTTTCCGCTCAACGATAAGGAATTCGTCGTACATGATAAGCGCTGGATCTGCCGGCTGGCCGAAGTCTCCGACCAGCGGCCGCAGCTGGACCGGCTTTCGTGGTACCTGGTTTTCGAGAGCGACAAGCCGGGCGGGAAATCAGAACCGGAAGAGATTCGAAAACTCGAGATCGTTACCCCTGCTACCGAAATCCTGGAACAAGGCTGGGGTGACGATCTGCCCGACCGCCTGGTCGAATGGCTCATGACGAATGAACAGGACGGGCGTGTGGAATGGTTTACAGAGGAAGAGGAGTAGCGAACCGCTGGTAGGGCAGAATAGTGAGCCGGCCGGGACTCGAACCCGGGACCACCGCATTAAAAGTGCGATGCTCTACCAACTGAGCTACCGGCCCGTTCGATAACACGGTCAGGATAGCATTCTGAGTGGATGAGCCTGTCTCAGCGTATAAGCCCGAGTTTTGCAGCGAGGCGCAGATTGGGGTGATGCGGGTCCTCGTGCTCTCGCCTCATCGCGACGATGCTGTTTTTTCGCTGTTCTTCACGTTATCGGAGTTGAGCCGCCGCGGCGCTCAGATTTCCGTGCGCAATTTCTTCACTGACAGTAATTACGCACCACATGCCGGTACACACGATGCTGCAGCTGTCAGCCAGATTCGCAAGCGCGAGGATCGCGCGGCGCTGCGGCGCATCCATTCCGGCGTTCGAGTGCTCGATTCGGGGCTCCTCGATGCACCGCTACGGCTTGGCATTCCGGCACGACAGGTCTGCTACACCGAGGTCCGCGAATGCGACATCGCGCTGCTGCGCAGTTTCATCCGGCCACAAGCTGCCGATCTTGTTTTCGCACCGCTCGGGCTGGGCGGCCACGTCGATCACCGGACGGTGAGGCAGGCAGCGTTGCTGGAGTTGTCGCGCAAACGGCTTGCATTTTATGAAGATCTGCCCTACACCATGTGGAGCCAGGATCAGCTGCCATCTTTACTTGGTGAAATCGAGCGGCAGCTTGACACGATTCTTAAGCCCGCTGAGGTGCAGCCGGATCAGAGCTTTTTCGAAAAACGCAGCGCCTGCGCCCGCTATCGTTCGCAGATCCGGATGGACGAAGCGAATGCCATGGCAGCATGGTCGCGACGCCATGGTACAGCTGAGCGCATCTGGCTTCCTCGCGGCGTGCGTTTGCCGTTATAAACGGGAACAGCAAGTCCGGTTTACTCTGCTCGCCAGAGCGCTTCCGCGAATGGCCATTCGGAATCGATCCAGATGTTCAGTTCTTTGAACCCGGCACCTCGCGCCAGCCCTGCCAGTTCATCGCGCAGGAACTTGTGTGACGACTCGGTCCAGATCGTCTCTCCGGCTTCGAACAGGAACTCCGATTCGAGCGCGCCCACCCAAACCCGCTGTGCACGCGAGGAAACCAGGTGCATCTCGATCCGGCGGGCGTCCGCATTCCAGCGCGCTTCATGGGTGAAGGAGCGCAGATCGAAGTCTGCCTGCAGTTCCCGATTCATTCGACCCAGCAGGTTCAGGTTGAACGCGGCCGTTACACCGGTTGCGTCGTCGTAGGCCTCCAGCATGCGATCCACATCTTTGACGAGATCGAATCCGATCAGGAAGCAGTCGCCCGGCCGAAGGGTCGTACGAACGGTGGTGAGGAAAGGAATGATTTCCGCGCGATCGAGATTTCCGATGGAACTGCCCAGGAACAAGAGCAGGAGCGGCGCCTCGGATCGTTTGCGCCGGATTGTCCGGAGGCCGTCGACCCAATCGGCATGAACCGCCTCAACGCGCGCCAGCGTACCCAGTTCGCGTTTGCAGGTGGCCAGCGCCGCATCGGAAACGTCGATCGGATGATAAACCGCATCTCGGCCTGCCGCTTCCAGAATGTGCCTGGTCTTGCGGCCGCTTCCGCTGCCGAGTTCGCATATCGTTTCGAAATCGCCCGCGTCGATAATCGCGCGAGCGTGCCGTGCAATCAGCCGCTCATCCGCCCGCGTCAGCCCGTATTCGGGCAAAAGCGTGATCGCCTCAAATAGAGCGCTGCCCAGATCGTCGTAGAGGTATTGCGGCGAGAGCTTCTTCACACTGGCCGATAAGCCTTCCGCAACGTCGCGCGCAAAAGCAGAGAGGACCGGAACCGAAGCGATCCCCACGCGCTAGTTCTCCACCAGCCGGAACTTCGCGTACATGTAGGGATAATCGCCGCGAAACCAGTTGCGGAACGAGCGCCGCAGCAGCCGCGCCGCAGTTCTGGCTGAGCCGCCCTTCATCACATAATGCTCGCCGTCGAAGAAATTCGCCGAATAGCCCGGATAAGTCGAACGCGCTTCAAAGCCGGGCAGCGGTCCGAAGACAGTGCTGGTCCATTCCCACCCATTTCCGACCAGTTGTTGCACTCCGAACTCCGATGCGCCTGCCGGCGTCGCATCCACCGGCTCCGGGTCCCAGCGCCGAAAATCGAAATTGCCGTGCTCGGCGGAAGGCGCGGCGTTGCCCCACGGATATTGCTGGTTTTTCGCATAGGCTGCGCGATGAAACTGCGGTTCTGTCATCAGGGACTTGCCCGCCCAGCGCGCATATTCGGAGGCCTGTTGCTGGGTCACGTAAACCGGCCAATCGAGCGGCAACGGAATTGTTTCGAACATGCCGCGATATAGCACTTCGTTACCGCGTTTGATCCAGAAATGCGGCATCGGTCCACCTCCTTGCACATAGCGCAGATACTCGCCGTTGGTTATGGGCAACTTCTGCATGCGGAAAGAAGGCACATCCACGTGCGTTTCGTTGTACTCGTTGTCCCAGCCAAAGACCTCGTCCTGCGGCTTGCCCAGAACCGCTTCGCCGCCAGGAATTTCGACATAGACGTTTTCTGGGGGCGTGCGCGAATCGCGTTCGAGTTTCCGCTCGCCTGCGGTTTGCTTCAGAGCGTAGTCGAAATTGTGGAACATGTAGGCCAGCGTTTCGAGATGCATCAGCCGGTGCTCGAGCGCCATTGCAACTGTGTCTTCGGAAGCCTCGTGCCAGTACCTGTCCACATGCTCGCGGCAGCGCTCGACGTATTGCCGGACACGCTCGAGTGAAGGCCAGTCGCCCGGAGTATCTTTCGGCAGGTGCGCCGAATCCGGGTCGATGCCTGCCTGAAACAGCGCGTCGAGTTCCGGATCGAAAGAAGGAATGCCGAGGCCTTCGCGGCAAATCTGAATGGAATCGAAACCATCCAGGTGGCCGATATAGAAGATAACCCGATGCCGCTCCGCGATGGGCCGCTCGTATAGAGCTTCGGGCCGCAGTACCGCGAACAAGCGATCGCTTTCCCGGCGCGCTGCTCGCAATTCTCCCAGTAGGGTGTTCGTTGCTTCGAGTACAGGCACGTTCGGTTGGATGCCGAAACGTCGGGCTAAATAGCAGAATTAATTCTGCTATTACCTCAATCGAGTACCGTCCGCGCTACCTGCAAGGCCTGCTCGCGGGTGTGGATCTCGCCTTCGAGTTGCGCCGTTTCCGCGGCTTCGAGCGCTTTCCCAAATGCCGGACCGGGGCGATAACCGGCTTCAATCAGGTCCCGTCCGGTCAGCAAACGGGGTGGCTGCAGCTCTTCGCGATCCAGCTCCTGCATCTTCTGCCGAACGAAGTTGTAGGCCTGCAGATAGCCGTTGCTCGAAAGACAATCAAGTCGATGGAGTTCGAGGTGTTCATCGAAACGCGGTAGGCAGAGGAAGCGTTTCAGCGTGCTGAGCCGCATCTGCTGAACATCTTTGAAGCGCATGTGGTTTGCCACCAGCGAGACCACCTGTTCGGCGGGTTCGTTTGGTAATTTCAGCCGAGCCAGGATGTTCCGAGCCATTTCCGCCCCGACCTCAGCATGGTTGTTGAAACGAATCCGGTCGGAAACCGAAAAAGTCGGCGGCTTGCCGACATCGTGTAGAAGGACGCCGAGAGCCAACGTCGGAGTCGGACGGCGGAGTTGCTCGAGCATCAGGAGCACATGGGTCCACACATCTCCTTCCGGGTGGAACTCGGGTGGTTGCGCCACACCTTGAAAGGCTTTGACCTCGGGCAGCACCTGGGCGAGGAGGCCGACCCCATCGAGCAACTCGAAACCGCGCCGGGCATTACCCTCGGTCAGGATTCGAATCAGCTCGTCGCGGATTCGCTCGGCGGAAATGCGCTGGATGGCGGGCGCCTCCGCCCGGAGCGCGGCCATAGTGGCCGGCTCAATCGAAAAATCGAGCCGCGCCGCGAACCGGACCGCTCGCAGCATCCGCAGATGGTCTTCGCGAAAGCGATCGCGCGGATTGCCGATCGCGCGAATGATGCGGTTTGCAAGATCCTGACGACCGCCGGTAAAATCGAGCACCTCGCCGGCTACCGGATCCTCCATCAGTGCGTTGATGGTGAAGTCCCGGCGCTGGGCGTCGCGTGCCGGATCCGTTTCAAAGTGCACCGCATCCGGGCGACGGCCGTCCGAGTAAGTACCTTCGCTGCGAAACGTGGCAACTTCGACATGCACACCCGGTTCACGGCGCACCAGGATGACGCCGAAATGCGCACCGACCAGCTGAGCGCCGGGAAAATACGCTGCAATCTGCTCAGGCCTGGCGTCGGTTCCGACGTCGAAGTCCTTGGGTGCGATCCCGAGCAGACGATCGCGTACGCAGCCACCCAGCAGGAGGGCGCGATGGCCGCGAGCCTGCAGAAGCTGGATGATCTCGAGCGCTAACGTTTCGCGCGTCACGAGAAATTCGAATTGGGGTTAGCGCCCGGCGGCCTTTTCCGATGCCTGCTGCGCTCCGGCTTCGCTTGCGACTTTCGCAGCCGCAGCGGCCTGCGCCTCAGCTTCCGCCTTCTTCAGTTCCTTCTTGGAAGGGGGCGCCTGTTCATGGCGATAGTCGTGATCGTGATAGCAAGTACGGCAGCGGACTTTAGCAGCCTGACCGTCCACCAGCGACACAATCGAGTGGTTGGTAATGCGGCGGCACTTGATACAGTGATCATCGATCACGTCGCCTAATCGCATTTCGTCCATGAGGGTCCGTTATTGGGGAGTATATCAGGTAAGTGATGGGCGGAGCGTCTGTTAGACTGTGAATTCAGGACACGGCCAGGTAGCTCAGTTGGTAGAGCGCAGCCCTGAAAAGGCTGGCGTCGGCGGTTCGATTCCGTCCCTGGCCACCAAATTCTAAAGAACTTAGTGACAACCAGAAACATACGGTTTTAATCGTCCGAACAATATCCGAACATCGGTCAGCCGACGTTCGCTTTTTCGGAATTCTCCTGTTCCATCAGTTTCCAGATTTCCCGCGCCGTGCTGCCCGTCTTCGCCAAATGCTTCCGCGCCAGCTTGGCGTAACGTTCGGTCATCTTGATATTCGAGTGGCCGAGGATTTTAGCGAGTTCGTAGAGGTCACCGCCATTCATCATGTACCAGGACGCAAACGTGTGGCGCAGATCGTGAAATCGGAAATCTTTGATGCCGGCTCGTTTGAGCACGCGTTCAAAGCTTTTTTCTAGTCGCTGTCGCCCGCTTGTCGCTCCCGGTTTGGGCGGGAAAATTTGATCCTCTCCAATTACGGCGGGGTAGCGCCGCAACTCGCTGGCGAGTTCTTCCGGCATCGGTACGTAACGCATTTTGCCGCCCTTCAGCTTGGATCTCACCGCCAGTAGCCCCTCTTTATACATCACGTCTTGCCACTTGAGACCAAAGATTTCGGCCATACGCATCCCGGTTGTGAGAGCGATTAGCACAATTAGCCTCAAACGGTAGAACGTCTTGTTGATTGCGCGTGTGCCTTTCCGGTACTGCTTCGCATCGAGCGCCCCTTTGAGGCTCCGAAGCTCGTCCTCGGATAGATACCGGTCACGCTGGTCATCCGGCCTCTTCACCTCCACTTGATCCGCGGGGTTCCGATCAATGCCGGTCTCTTTCGACCAAATGGATGACGCCTTCTCCATCATGTGGTGCATGACATTGAAATGGCGTAACGCCGTTCCTTCCGAAAGGCCGTGGACGGTGGTGAGTTTCTCGTACCACGCATTCACAGCGTCGCCGTCCACCTCGCGCACGAACAACCGACCCAAATTGGATCGGATGCCTTCGACGATGCTTTTCTCCCGGCTTGCCGAGCGCTTTTTGCTAGCATATTGCGTCCAATAGCGGTCAATTAGCGCCGACATCCGAAAGTTGACATCCCGCTTAATATCGAGGTGCCGGTTCTCATCTCGAAGCGAAAGCTTCTTCCGCTCAATCTTCTTGGCAAGCTCATATGAGCCGTGTACCGTCTGGCTCTTGTTTCGACCTCCTTCCCTCCAACGGATCTCAAATACTCCATCGGACACTTTGTGAATAGACACTCATGCTTCTCCTTTCAGTCAATGGTTTCGATCGCGTTTTGTTCAACTAAGCGCTCCAGCGCTCGTATATCGAACCGCAACGCTCGACCAACCTTGACGCAGGGAAGCTCCCGCAACCTGGCTTTCTTGTAGACGGTGTCTATTTCGAGGCCCAAGTATCGGGCAGTCTCCCTGACATTCAGGAGCCGCCTACCGATGTTTTCATTTAACACAATTGTGGCCTTGCTTGCCATCTGCGATTCCACCCCGATGATGTATTTTCAAAGAGTAAAAAGAGACCCCCTGCTAGGAAATGCCTCCCTTGCCGTTTACAGGGACTGCTTGCCTACCAGGTATTCCGAAAGTAGATGACCGGGCGCGACTCTGAAATTTGCGCTCTGCAGACTCCAGCCTTTCCAATGCGTCGAGTAACTGGAGACCAACTTCCTGCATTTGCTCAGTCTGTGACCCGAACTGCTCGCTATGTTTGATTGCAAACCGGATTCGATCCATGGCGACACGCGCCTGGTATGCCAATTCGAATTCCATTGGCGTAGGCTGGGCCTGCGCTTTGGCATCGATGATCTGTTTAATCTGCTTCATCACTTCCGAATTCATAAAGCCTTCCTCTCCCCGAGCCATTTATGAAGAGCGCTGTTCGCAAGCTCGGTGACCGTGCAGCGGCGTCGTTTAGCTGCCTTACGCAACCGGCCGTTGGCAGTGATCGAGATAACCGCTGTCATTCCGCGAGTCCTGCGGCCCACTGCAACTGGAATGAGTTCGATGTTTCGCAAATCGAAAGATAATAGCGCTTGATCAATGTATTTCGACAGCTCGCCGTGATAGCGCATTAACGTTCGGAGCCGGTTGTTGACCTCGGCACTCAGGCGGAGGAATAGTCGCACTCTTCGTCCCTTCATGTCGGCTCCTTTCGCTCAGTGACTTGTGTTGTAAGTTGCCGGTGTGAAGCTGCTCCGGTGATGGAGCTGCCCTGGCGGTTGGGCAGGCAACGGATTTGCTTGCAATGCCTGATATGGCGCGTCGAATAACATGTCGCGATTGACACGAACTGTGAACTGATAACCGGTTGGGACTTTGATCGTGGGTTGCACGTTCATGTTTCGCTGCGTAATCATCGCTCCGGTCTGGCTCATTTCTTGGCCGACCGCAGCGCCCGCTGTGCTGCTCAAACTTGGATATGTCAGGGCGCTTTGTGTGTTGCGCTGTGAAAGACCGAAGGCAGCTGAAAAGGCGCTTGTGAGCGCGGCGAAGCCAAAGAGCCGTTTGTAATGATGATCTACAGCGAAGCGCAGCCCGGAATTACCGTGTGCATCCAAACCGACCATTCCATTGATATCCACTGAGGAAGCATCCGGGAAGATAATCCTGTCCCAGACCACTTGAACCCCGTCCTGGCCATAAGAAATTCGCGAATCGTATTTGCCGATCAAACGCGATCCTTGCGGAATGAGGAGGTATCGCCCAGTGGCCGTATCAAAAACGTTCGAAGTAATTAGCGCCTTTATGTCGCCCGGCAAATCGGAGTTCAGATTCTGTTCCAACACTGCCGGAATTTCCCACCCCGCTTTAATTTCGTATGGACTCAGCGGCGGCATTCGTGTTGATTGAAGATAATCGTCTGTCTTTTGCTTTTGTGCCGCTGTGAGGAAGGCCGCTTTGGTCGTTTGCATATTCTGAGCTTCATAATCGGCATCGTTTCGGGAACCGCCGGTTGGGAAGGAAGCCCGCACGGTGGCCGGGCTATTGGAGTCATGGCCGCTTATCGACTGACTTAGTGCTGCAATCCGGGCCAGGTCATCATTGCCCTGCTGTTGCGCAGCGACATTCGATGCCGAATCGAACGAGGCAGCACCGCCACCCGATTTGATGTTGGTCGGCGAAATCATGGCCTCCTGCTCGCGCTGGTATTCAGCGGCAATGCGCTGTTCCTCAGGGGTTGGCTGTGCAGGTGTCGATGTTGCCGAAACCGGGGCGTATCCCGCCTGGCGAATGGCTACACCACCCTGGGCGTATTGAGTGCATGGCTGGCCAGTATCGGGATTAAATCGGTACGGTTGGCCGGTATGCGGATCGAAGCCGCATGTCGCAGAAGTCGACGATGCAGTCCGGCCGCCTGTGTCTGGGGGCTGCAATTGGTTCGGATCATTACGAACCAACGGCGCGTTGCCCGATGGTATGTCCTTTTCCACCTCGTTTGCCGATGCGGTTGCAGGCGCGACCACTTTCGGCAGACCGGAATCACGGGCCGCTAGCTGCGCACGCATCTGACGGCGGTATCCTCCATAAGCGAAAAGCCCAAGCAAAACAATCGCGATAGCGCCGACTGCGATACCCGCCCGCTTACTCACCCTCGCCGAGGTATGAGGCTTGGGATGGAGATCGAGTCCAGCGGGCGACTCGATTGGCTTCATCGCCGGTGCTTTCTTGGCGCTGTTATCCTTTGGGCTGCTGCTCACGTGTGATCTCTACTTTCTGGGCCTTTTTCCCGGCACCGAGTATGAGTCGTGCGCGGTCAAACACGCGATCCACGATGTAGGTCTGCTGCTGAACGCGGTAGTTAGTCATTTCGCCCTTGCCGTCCGGCCCTAGGACAAGCAAAGCCGGAGCTTCGCGGTTTTGCATCTCCGGGCGCATTTGGATATAGGTCTTCGCACCGTCATCAAACACGCGGATCGGCCGGATTTCTGCGTTTCCCCCGCTGACCTTATAGTTGAAATTCAGCTTGTCTGCCGTAACGATAGCGGGCGCTATCTGTGCATCAGTTTTCCGTTCCTGAGCCTGAGCAATCAGGTGCTCCTGCCATTTCCGGGCGTTTTCCTCTTCCGGGTAGCTGAATGCCACACGCGCCACGTACTCCTGCGGCTTTGAAACGAGGCGGACGTAGTACGCGCGCCGATCCGTAGTGATGAGAAGATTCGTGTCCAGTCCAGGCTCTTGCGGCTTCAGCACGATGACGGACGTCGCATCTTCACCCTGCCCGTACACGGCCGGCGAGACGTTCCAGCGGACGGAATCGCCGATTTGCGGCTCGCCGATTATCTTCTCGCCCGGCTGCAATTCAATCGTGCATACGCGCAGAGGAGCGCAGACGATAACCGGCAGACCCGCGCCGTACGCATACAAAACACGACCATCTCTTCCCGATGCCGGCTCATTTTGTTGTGCGCGCCAAGTTTCGCTCGCGCGCACGACTTCGAGTGCTGTAGGGCCTAAGGGCACGTCCGTGCGAGGGTGATCCTTCGGAGCCTTATTAGCCCCCAAGGCAGTTGGACCTGGCGTTCCGCTTGGCACCGGAGGACTGCCATAATTTTGCGAGCCCATTGCCGTGGGGTCTTCTAGAAGTCGAAGCTGGTTTCCAAAATCGTATTTCTGCAGCAGCGACGGCGCTGGCGGTACGCGCTTAACCTGAATAGGTGCGTTAGGTAAGTTGGGCACGGGCGCCGGAGATTGGGCAAATGCCTCCATTGATATGCAAGCCGTAATCGCCAACACGGTTGAATAAGATCGTTTATTCATCGTTCCCTCTCTTCCCCTTCGAATTAAAGAACTTTTGACCAACTCGCAGCGGTGACATACAAGCCCAACGGATTGATGCGTGCCTCACGCTCGTCGCTCGGTGGATTCAGCGCAATTGTGAACGTTCCCTTCCAGTGGTCGGTAGACTTCACGTTTCCGTACAGATCGCGCGACGTCTCGATCCAATCCACTTCGAAAGTCCGGTCGCTAGTCGGCAACACGGATTTGACATCGACAGACACCGTACCTGTTTGCGCCCGCTTGAACGGAGGATCATTCCGGTAATACTCGCTAATGAACGTCTGAGCGCTAGAGCCGCTCGCGATCTGAGCGTATACACGATCGATTGCCCGCCGCTGCGCGATGCCGTCGGTTGTCACCATCCGCAAATTTTCAATCCAGTCCTGAATGACGGCGCGCCGCAAGCGTTCATCTCCGGGTGAAGTCTGTTCAGCCAAACCGGAGGCGACGGGCCGCCCGAGGCTATCAATCAGGACAACGAATGGAATCACCCGCGAGCGCGCGGACAGCCAGACCGTTCCTGCGGTCCCGAGAAGCGCGACCAGCGCGCAGAGCATCGCAACGGTACGCCAGTTCCGAGCGCGTGTGATGAATTCGCCGTAGCGTTCATCCCACTCTCTGCGGGCGGCAAGGTAAGGATTATAGACTTCGCTCGCTGCGCTGGAGTTGGCGTTTTTCAGTGCAATTCCCATGAATTCGATACCTCCCAAAATCATTCGCTGTGATCAATTGGCATCCGCGGCGGCTGGGTGTGCGGAGCTGCATCGCTTGGCAATCCTCGGAATCGTGGGCCTGCATTTCGTAACCGCCGTGCCGCGCCGGAAAAAGTTCGTTCTACGCGTTGTGCACCCGATGCCAGCATTTCCCGGCGCTTCGGTGCGGGGGGGTTTGGTTTTACGCCGATGACGGAACTGGCCGATTCAGGTGCGGAACCGGATGCGCCATGCGAACCGTCGCCCACAGGTTCGCCAGACACGCTGGCTTGATCGCTGGCACCAGCGCCATTGCCTGGCGAAGCCGATTGAGCACGCGACGCAACCGGGACTGAATAGGAGCGAAAGCCCGCAGCCGGACGCTGCGCTTCGAAACCCGAACCGGCTAAACCTTCGCCGTCCAATGATGACAAAACAGATCGCACGGGCGCTGATGACCCCGCGCTTGGAGTTGGTGGAGGCGTCGCGGCGGCACCGCGGCTAACTGTCATGCTCGGTTGTTTTGGGCCGCCATTAGCTGATGCTCCTACGGGCAGACTTCGTGGCGGAGGAACGCTTCCCGTCGAACTCGCCCCGCCGATGCCCAGGAGTGAGCGGGATGCCGCTCCCCCGCCGAGAGTAGTACCAGCGCTGGTGCCTGGGGCAGCGGTAGCGCCGGCAACGGCAGCAATCGCGCTCGCACCGACGGAAGCGACCATTGCGGCGCCGCCCACCACGGCCGTTCCCGTGGAAACCAAATCGCCGCCAGAAAGAGCCGGAGATCCGCCAAGGACAGCGGCGAACAATTTCGGCACCTGCCAGCAGAGCGCCATAAATATGAGTCCGGCGCCCATCACGTCAAATGCGGTCATACTGGGGTTCGGCGAGGTTCCGATACCGTTCGCCTCACTGAGCCAGCCGTTTGAGAGGTTCAGGCCAGCCGCGATCAGCATGTAGAGGATCATGATTTTCACGCCCGTCGAGACGCCGAGGCCGATATAACGCTCCACGTAGGGCGTTGTCCATCGGGAGCCTCCGAAGCCCAGAAAAATCACGCCAGCCGACACGACCAGGTAACTTTCAACAATGGCGACGATGTACTGGATGGTGATTGCAGTGAAGCCCAGTACGACCAGCGCCGCTGCGATCATGACAGCGATAGATGTCGCTGGATTGGTAAAAAAAGCTGATGTGCTGGCGGCTCCCATGAGCGCCCCCGCGATATTTAGGCCCGTCATGAAAACATCAGAGGGCGCGAGTCCCTGATTACCGCTGATGCCTGCGGCAGCGCCGCCGAGCTGGCTAAAGCTATCGATGATTGCGGGAATCCACTGCCGGCCATAGAGCAGTAACGCATAAAATGCGCCGAGCCACATGATTTTGCGAATGAGCGCGGAAGTCCACGACTGTAAATCGGATTTCTCCAGCGCCATGACCGCCGCACTCCAGGCGAATTCAATCATGGCTAGAAGGGCGAAAAGGGTATTCGCGTAAGGCCAGATGTTCGTAATCCAGGTGATTCGGAAGTTCCGATACTGTTGGAGAATCTGACTCGGGTTGTTGGAGGAAATTTGTGCGCTGGCAGATGGCGCGCAACACAGCGCGACCGCGCATATGCCCAGTGCGATCCAACATGGCCGGAGCTTGTTACTGCGAATGGACACACATCTCCTGTTGCGCCCCTTAAGCGCGCTTTATTGACCGTTTCAGGAACTGTTTCTCAGTGCCAACCTGGGCCGAATTTCTTGCCGTCTGATTTCAGCGGGTTCTGCCGTTGGCGGTAAAACATGGAGGCATTCTGCGCCGCCGTGCAAACGCGCCCTTCGGTGGTCGCGGACCAATTTGCATCTGCACGGCCGCGAACCGGCTTGCACATGTCATCGACCTGCATCGCCAGATCCTCGTGCTTTCGTAGCCAGTCTTCGATTTGCGGGGCCGGTGTTGAGGACAAATTTCCTGCCCCAGCCCGCTCGACTTTGTCCACAATTTCGCTGTGGGGTTCTGGCTGAGTACATGCAGCGGCGATCAGCCAGAACATCGAACATAGAGCGATTCCCGTGAGGTGCCGCAACTTCATGGCTAATTCCATCCTGGACCAAATTTCTGACTGTCGGACGATGCAGGGCTGTACGTGAAAAATCGCTGAGCCGCGGCCTGGCTTGCGGCCTGCTGCTGAACCATGGCAGCTTGATAAGCCTGCTTGCTCGACATGTCCGCGATCATCAATTGTCTCAATTTCATAAGTTGCTCGACCTGCTGTTCGGCGATGGTTCCCACGGTTTGCATTGCCTCTAAGCGGCCGGTAGAGCTCTGCAGGGAGGCCCTGAGCGAGTTGATGACGGCCTGTTCCGTTTGAAGCTGCTGTCCTTGTAACCCGGCAGCGCGAAGCGTGCCAAGCGTGGTGTCGAGGGAGGTCTGCGCCCAATTCCGATATTGTGTGTAGAACGGACCGGTGTTGTAGCCGTAACCGGGATAAGTCTGCCGAAATAGTTGGTCCACGTTCCCCAGTGAATATGCGAGTGCTTGGCCACCTTGGACGATTGTCGCGAGCGCATTTATGTCGTTCGTAATTGCGCCGAAGGTATACCCCGACACCGAGCGCGTGTTTTTCAGCATGTCCGCGTACATATTTAATTCGTTCGCGAGCTGCTGGCCCTGGCGGATGTACTGCATGACCAATTGCGCATGGTTCAACAGTTGGGTAATCTCTGTCGCGAACGCCCCGGCCTGAACGGGTTGCGGGGCTTGAAGCGAGAGCAGCGAAATCAGCACTATGGTTAAGCGCTTGCGCATACCGTTTCCTCCTCGGGTTGATAACAAAAGCTCGCGGCACTTTCGAGCCCCTGGTAGTACTCCGCCCACTCCGGCAAGCCTTTGAACCGGAGCCATTCGGTTCGCCACGAATCGGGATATTCATTCATGACAGTCTCTACAATTTGGCGCTCCTCCCGGCCGTTCACGCCAACCCAGGAAAGTGCGACTTTGCCGATCCCGAAATTCACCAGGCGGCGGCCGAGCTTGCTAACCACGTAATAGTGCTGTTTCGGAATACTTACCTGAAGAATGTCTAACTCCCGTTCATTCAGCCCGAGGCGCGCGTAGAATTCTCGTGATGCTGGATTTTTTGCTTCGGCATTTGGCAGCAGAATCTTTGTCGGGCAGTTTTCGAGCACAACATCAGCAATCGGCGAATTCGCGATATCACTAATCTGTTGAGTTGCCATAACGACAACAGCGTTCTTACGCCGCATCGTCTTCAGCCAGTCTCTGAGGCGATCACGGAAGAGCTCATGCTGGAGATAAGACCATGCTTCATCGAGCAGGATGAGCGTGGGCGAGCCATCGAGTCTCTGCTCGATTCTCCTGAACAGGTATAGCAGGACCGGAATCACAGCCTTATCGTCCAATTGCAGAAGATTCTCTGTCTCGAATGCCAGCATTCGGCCATCTCCGAGGCAATCGTAATCGGCATCGAGAAGCGTTCCGAGAGGACCTGTCACGGTGAAGTGCTGGAGAGCTTCCCGGATTTCGAGATCTTGCACGTTAGCCGATAATTCTGTCAGCGTTCGCGTTGGCGAAAGCCGGAGCTGGATGACAGCCTCCGCAACGGCGTTCCTGTGCTTTGGAGTGAACCGCAGCCTGCTCAGCGCGCAGAGAATTTCAATCCAACCAACGGCCCATGCAACATCCGCCTCAGCGTCGATATCGCGGAGCGGGCAAAAAGACAACTCCGACTCGGGACCGGCCAGATCGTAGAATTCGCCGCCCAGCGCCGCCGTAAGCATCCAAATCGAATAGCCTCTATCGAACGCGAAGACTTGCGCTCGCGGATACCGGAACCATTGAGCCGCGATCAGGCCGAGGGCCGTCGACTTGCCGGCGCCGGTAGGCCCTACGATCAGTGTGTGGCCCAGATCGGAAACGTGGAGATTAAACCGGAATGGAGTCGCGCCGGTTGTTGCTCCATAAAGAAGGGGCGGGCTGCTCTTCGGCATGAGTGGGCTGGGGTTTTCTCGCAGGCCCGCCCAAACTGAGGTAATCGGCATCATGTCCGCCAGGTTCAGCGTATGCAAGAGAACGCGGCGCACATTCGAATAGCCGTCTCCCGGCAGGGACCCGCGCCATGCTTCCAGCGCATTGACATCTTCGATGCGGCAGGAAAATCCCAGGTTCTGAACGGTCTTCATCACCAGCCTCGTGTTCTCGTAAAGCCGCTCGGGATTCTCGTCGAGGCATACGATATTGGCGCTGTATTGGCAGAACTGCACATCGCCTGCGGCTGCAACGCCCATCGATTGCTCTGCATCCGCGGCCATTTCCTGAGCGTGAATGTCAATCGCGCCGCTGTGCGTTCGCAAAATCTGATCCTTCCAGCCGCGGATCTTGGAGCGCCATTTCTTGCGATGTTTGTCGAGCAGGCGTCGGGCCTCCTCCGGGTCGATAAAAATCGCGCGCGTGTTCCAGCGGTACTCAATCGGGAGCTCATCGAGCTCGCGCAGTATTCCGGGCGAACTCATGCGAGGGAAGCCGTCAATGGCCACCACAGAAATGTATTTGCGCCCGATGCGAGGTTCTATGCCGCCATAGAGATCCTCGCAAGCGAGTATCTCGTTCAGGTAGCACGGTATCTCCGGCAAAGCGAACGGATGATCCACGCCGCTGACGCACCGGCGCAGATATCGGAGCAGCCGGTCATAAACATGCTCCCGACCATAATCATCAACGGTGCTGATGCTCCGCAGCCGCTCTGTCTGGAAGAGTTGTCCGAATACATTCTCAAACGCATCCAGCTTTAGCCGGAAGTGATCGAGGTGACGCGCAGCGGCCCGGTTAGCGTTGGCTGCTCCGCTGCCTTCGAACAGCCAGCCTTTTACCCGTTCCTCCATTTCGGGTGGGGGCAGATATGTGAGCGTCAAGAAGTATTCACTTTCAAAGTGAGCGCCTTCTGCCATGAATTGCTGCCGCCGTTCATCATCGATAACACGCGTAACCGGTTCGGGAAAGGCGTCCGAGTCCGGGTAGCCGGGCGCGCAGGAGCGAATTGCATCGCACTGCATCATCCAGCCGGAACCGAGGCGCAATACCTGATTCAAACGGGCGCTCAGCGCGTCCATTTCAGCGGCAGCGGCCGACATCATGTCCGGGCCTCGATAGGACCAGCCCGCGAGTAGTGAGCCATCCTGCTGCAGAAGAATGCCATCCTCGACTAACGCGTACGGAAGCAAGAGATCCGCGAGTCCGCGGGGTTGAATCCGATTTTCATTGCGTTGCATGCGAGTGATCCTTATCTCCAACGGGAAGGATGTGAAAGGCACGAGCTGAATAGACCGCTTTTTGCCGGGTAAAACGCCCGATATCGTATGTGCCGCATATAAACCTGACGCAGCATTGGATCGGCTTTACCCATGCGCTGCAGAACAGCAACCGCGCCTAGCCAGAGTGCCACTGCAAGAAGAATCCCCCAGAGCGTCGCGAGGCTGAAGGCCAGAGCAACAGAGATTAGGAGCATTACTAAGACCAGTTCCCGATCCCCGCCAAGAATCTGGTTTGGCCGGTTCGCCGACTGGTGAATCATGATTTCTCTGGGTACGTCTGCGGTCATGCTCTACACCACCGCCGCATTCACGCCGAATGCGCTCGCGAGCATGGGCGCGGCGAAGACGAGAACAGAGACGACCAAACCGACCATACAAGCCCGTCTTCCGAACTCGGTGAGTTCGCCGCCCCAAAGCATCGTTCCGCCCGCGATAGCGATACCGATGAGACCGATTGCGTATGCCACCGGCCCCGTAAGCGAGGTGGCGATTAACTGCATCGGCCGCTCCCACGGCAGATTGCCGGAAGTGGCTGCGTTGAGCTTTACGCTGAACGCCCAAGCCAGAGCCAAGGGCGTCCCGAGCTTTGAAGCAACGTTCGAACGCCTTGAAATCAAAGAATGTTTCACGAATAAACCTCCAGGTTGATGTTTTCCTCTAAACGTGCTCGACCAGGTATTGGCCATTGGCATACCCGGTGACGAGCAAAAGCTCTCGAACCTTCCGGCCTGCGGCGAGTTGCGGCTCGCCATCAATGAAGACAACCAGATCCACCGCCTCGGCAATCAGTGTTTGCTGCGGGGCGCTGATAGCCTCTGCCACCAGGCTTTCAAGCCGAATCAAACCGCTCACGGCATCGTTGGCGTGCACGGTGGCCATGCCACCTGGATGACCCGTGTTCCATGCTTTTAACAGCGTGTGAGCTTCAGCGCCGCGGACCTCGCCGACAATAATTCGGGTCGGCTGCAGGCGCATACAGGCGCGCAGGCATTGGAGCATCGTCACATTGCCGACTGCGCGCAGATCCAAATAGTTTTCCGCTGGGCATTGAAGCTCTGTCGTGTCTTCTATCGAAATCACCCGGTCATGCGGTGTAAGGGCCGCGAGGGTACCGAGACATGCGTTTACGAAGGTGGTTTTTCCGCTTCCGGTGGAACCCACCACGAGAATGTTCTTTTTCGCGCATATAGCGGCGCGGATAATATCGCCGTGTTTCAGGCCGCGAACCGAGTCGAGAAAATCGTCGTGCACTCGGATGTGATTGAGCGGATCGCTCTTTTCGGTGAGGATGCCCGCAGCTTCATACTCCTCTAACGGAAAGATGCGGCGAGGGCGCAAGCGAATAGCAAATACCGGGCGACGCACGACAGGCGGCACGATGCCCTCGAAACGGCTTCCGTCAATGGGAAGTTCCGTTTCGAGAATCGGATGATCGTGATTCAGCACCGTACCACGCCATGCCGCAATGGTGTTCAACGCGCTCGACGCCTGAGGCGCAGACATCTCCCCAGTGCGGTTGAAGCCTTCGCCCATTCGCTTGACCCAGACCGACCCATCGGGATTGAGCAGAATATCCTCCGCGAAAGCGTCGGTTAGGAAGGCCAGGATCTGATCGCCAAGCTCGCGCCTTAGTTTGGTTTCCAGGCGGTTTTGATGCTCGTCATGAACAACCGCGAGGTTTGGCATCTATCGTTGCTCCGTTGGCGGGCCAGCTCTCGATCCCGGCCTCTAAGTACTAAGAGACGGAAAGAGGCGGGTGAGGGACGGCGGGCAGAAAGTTTTTTCGCGGAGCGCTTGGTTTTCTGCGACTCTTATGCCCCTGAGTCGTTTTGCTAACCAATGGGTGCGCCAAATGCGACACCGTCATCATGCGATTAACAGACTTCCTGGTCAGCGGCCATATTGTTCGACGGTCGCCTCAGGCACGTTGCCGTTATCCAGTAAGGGTGCGTTCTCGTCTTTCAGATTCTTGTCGAGAAATTCGCGGACATATCTCTCGATAAGGTCCAGATTGTGCAGTACCTCGCCTTTTACAGGGAATCCGTCCTGCCCCGCGAAAAGCAGCGGAATGTCGCTGAAACTTGGGTGCGCGATTCCGGGGGAACGTAATACGACGTCATAGCTTCCGGGGCGAGAACTCTGAAGCTGCTCTTCTTTTTTCTTGAAATACGCGGCGTGCTCGGCGGGCGTACCGGCCGTCTTTGATGCTGGGTGATAGGCCTCAAGAAACAGAAGTGGCTGCTTCAAGGTCGCGTGGTCCGGATACTCGGGAAGAGCGGCTATGGGAGGCATCCCACCATCAAGATCTACGCAGGCCTTAAAGCGGCCGTCGAGCTGACAGGCGCGCGCCGCAAATTCGGCGCCCGCTGAGTGACCCATTGCCGCGACACGGTTCAGGTCAATTCTGCCGGCGAGAAGAAACTGTCCAGTATCGCCCTTTTCCGCCGTCATGCGATCCAGCACGAACCGAACGTCGGCAGCTCCCTCACTAATTAAGTCCGAGGTATGCGCCACCATCCACTTAAATTGCTCGTCGGGAGTTAGTCCCGAAGGCATCGGCTCTTTGTGCCTCAGAACAACCCGGCCGTCAGGAAACCAAACAGCCAAAGCAATATAGGTGTGCTCGATAGAAGCAACCACGTATCCTCGGCTCACGAGATCCTCAATGAGACAAGTGTAGTTAAAACTCGTGCTGCCGAGGCCATGGGAGAAGATAATTACCGGGAATTGCCGTGGACTGTTTGCCACCCGCGCGCGTTCGGCAGCATGCGAGAAAATCGAGCCCGAAACCATTGCTGGCCACCTGCTGCCAAATTCCTGACGCATGCGGGCCTGAACTTCCGGTAGCGCATCCATGCGCTGTCCACCAGGAATGTAAAGCCCTTTCGCGTCCGCAGACTTTACGGAGGTTGGATACCAAAAATAAACCATCAACTCGCGATGAGCTTTTGGCTCCAAGGAATACTGGTCCGGACGGGAGGTGTCGACCCAGCGATAGCCAACCCGTCCGATGCCAAATGGACCAGAAGGGACAGGTATTTTGGGCAATGCATCCGTGAGTTGTTCCGTTTGCATATTGCGAGCTTGGCCAAAAGCGGCGCAAAAACCCGCTATAAGACCAATGAGGATGACATGCGTTATGCGTTGCATTTCTTCAAGTCACTTAAGTCGTTCATGTGGCGTTTCCCTTAGGTCATCGAGCCCTTTGCAAGTGCCGCAGTCGCCAAGTTTCCGCCCAGTCCCATGGTTTCGACTGCGGAGGAAGGCACAATGACCATAGAACCGCGTTCTTTAATGGCTTCATACAGCATGTTCATGGCCCGTAAATGTAACGCGACCGGATTGTCTTTGTATGTGGACGCTGCTTGCAGGAACTTATCTGAAATCTCAGTTTCTGCCTGGCCGAGAATGTTGCGCGCCTGGCGTTCCCGTTCGGCCTGAGCCTGGCGCGACATCGCATCTTCGAGCGCCTGAGGAATCCGCACGTCCCGGATCTCGACTGACTGCACGGTAATACCCCAGGAATTCGTCTTCTCGTCCAAAATGCGCTGTAACTCACGGCCGAGCGATTCGCGCTCGGTAATCATTTGTCCTAGCTCGTGGCGACCAATCGACTCCCGCAAGCCGGTTTGAGCACTCATAGTGATCGCTTGAACGAAGTCTTCAACTTCGAGAATCGATTTCTCTGCATTCCATACCAGCCAAAACACAATCGCATCCACATTCACTGGCACGGTGTCGCGAGTCAGTGTCGATTCCGCCGTTACGCTGGCTACCCGAACTCTCTGGTCGACAAATCGGCTAAGGCTGTCTACGACTGGAATGATGTGGAACATTCCTGGCCCCCGTAAGCCGATGTAGCGGCCCAGGCGCAGCACTGCCACTTTTTCCCACTGGTCCGCTACTTTGATGGAAAATAATAGATACGTACCGATTGCGATTCCGACGTACATAGGTGTCCGGCTATTCGTCGCAACCATCAACGCTGATCCAGCCGCAAGCGCGATGACAAATAGCGCTACCGCGATGCCGCTGATCTGGTGTTTATTTCGATCTCGCCACATAACAATTTCATCTCCTCTTTTTACCCGCAATGAGTTGACTCTCTTGCAATCGCTCGATTAGATCCTCAACAGTGAACCCGGCCGCGCCCGCACGTGACATGAATTCGTCAATCAGTTGATTCAAGCGTCGTTGCCGCTCGTTTTCATCCCGCCCCACTTTCTTGGTGCTGATGAAGGTTCCGGTACCCTGTTGGGTGTCTAGAATGCCGCGAATTTCAAGCTCCCGGTAGGCTCGTATAACTGTGTTCGGATTCACGGACAAATCAACTGCCAACTGCCGGACCGTCGGAAGCTGATCACCGCAGACCAGCGCACCCGCTGCAATCCCCCCGTTCACTTGGTCAATGATCTGGCGGTAAACAGGAACGCCGCTATGGTGGTCCAGGCGAAACCGGAAGTGCTCTGGTCGTTTGGCGGACGGCATCTGTTCTTATATTGTTCTAGTCAACTAGCACAGTCAAGAATTTTTTTAATCGTGTGTGCCGAGCAACTTCGGCACGGAGCTAGAAGTTGAGACTTCCTCGCGCACAAAACAGGTCTGTGACGAGCGGTCGTCACGAGCTTTCTTCGATTCGGTTGTCGAACTGAACACGCGACCGCCCGCGCCCTGCTAACGGGAGTTCGGGCTAGAAATATTACGCATTTCGTTACGAAAGCAAGCAACCCTCCTTTTGCAACTCGGGGCGGCTTTGTGCCGTCTAAACAACACATTGAGAGCGTTCGTGGCCGTCGTTGGCCACGAAAGTGTTGGAGTTGCGATGTAGCGAGGGCAAACCGATGCTGTCTCCGGTATTACATGCCCTGTCCTCAAGCCGCGGCTCGAAACCGCGCACTGTCTTTGCCGCGGCACATGGGCTGTCGCGGTCCAGGCGAAAAGGTTGTACGCGCTTCCGGCTCGGACCTCTGCTCCTCCTCTTCATGGCTGTCTTGGCGCACGCCGCCAACGCAACCGATGCCGACGCATTGCTCGCGAGGGCGGATGATCTAGTCGAAGTCGGCAATTCGGTTAAAGCTCGGCCGCTGTATGCCGAAGCCGAACGGGAATTCCATGCCCGAGGTAACACAAGGAAAGAGCTTTACGCCAAATTCGGTCGTTTGCACCGGGATGTGGAAACCGGATCGTACGCGGCAGTCGCGCAGGAAGTCGAGCGCGATTTGCAGAATCCTGTGGTCCAGAGCGATCCCATGCTGAAGATCAGGGGCCTTGCTCTGAAGGGCGTTATTGATCTAAACATCAACACGGCCGGGGCGCAGGACGATTTTTCGCAGATCGCAGCCATTGCAAAATCCATTGGAGATCAGAAATGGGAGAACCGGGCAGCAGGGCAGCTTGGCATTGTCGCCGGAGTAAATGGTGACATCGGCACAGCGGCGGTCGCGTTGGTAAAGGCGATTGGCACTGCCGAGGCGCTCCATGATGTCGAGGGGCAAATCTGGTTCTCAACATGGCTCGCGAATGGGATGACTGTGAATGGAAGGGCGGACAAAGCGATTGCTGTTTTGGATCGTGCGATAGCTGCGGTTCCGAAAGATCCTGAGGCAGGTTTTCCCGTCCAGTTGTATATAGCCAAAATTCGCGCGCTCGTCGCGCTCCCGGTGAACACTCACCCAGAGGCACGCAGCGAGGCACGGCGACTAATCGAAACCGCCCTCAAGTATTCGCGGGAAAACGACATACTTGGGGCTCAGTGCGAGCTCCTGAATCAGGCTGGGTTGCTTTCGATGGGAGCGCACGATCTGAGCGGCGCGGAAAAATATTTCGGCCAAACAGTCGATGTGGCGAAACGGGCCTACCTGCCGCGTATGGAAGCCGCCGGATATCTCCAGCTCTCGAAGGTCTACGAAGGCCGCGGTGATTTCGATAGAGCGGAGACGGCAATCGATAGCGCGATACAGCAGGCTCGTCTGGTACAAGAAGGGCTTTATTTGCCTGTGTACCTGGCGCAGAAGGCAGAGATCGAAGGTGCTCGCGGCAACCTGCAGCGCGCGGATCAGTTGTACGGCCAGGCTTCGGATCTGGTCGAGGGAATGCTTGTGAACGCTCCAAGCTCGCAGGTAAAGAGCTCGATGATTGCGGCATTGAGTGATATTTACATTGGACACTTCCGGCTGGCATTGGAGCGGCTCCACGACACGGCGAACGCACTTGAAATCGCCGAGACCGCTCGCGGGCGTGCTCTCGTGGATTCGATGCGATACGCAAGCAACTCGACCACTTCCAGCAGAACGTCGCCGGCTGAGCGCCAGATTGCGGCGATACAGACGCGCTTTCGCCAAGAGTCGTTGTCGCCTGATGAGACTAAGGCATTACTGGCGAAGCTGGAGGATGCCTACGACAAACTTGCTCCGATTGAGTATAAGAGGAGCCGCCCCGAGATGAGGATGGCCCGGCGGCCTCCGGTCTCTATTCCGGCGCTGCAACGCTCATTAACGCCGGGGGAGACACTCGTCGAATATGTTCTCGATAACGAAAGCGAATCGCACGCGATTGAAATCACTTCCACCGATGTTCGGGTTCACGCGATTCCGGGGAAGGCGGAAGTTACGGCCCTGTGCCAAAAGTTCGTTCAGGCGATTAAGGACCAAAAGGACGCATCAGAACCAGGCCGCGAGCTTCTTGAACGCGTCGTTCTGCCCGCTATCGCTGGTAACCCATCTTCGCTAATCGTCGTGCCCGACGGCGCACTCAATCTGGTTCCGTTTGCAGCCTTGCCGGACCGGAATGGCGGATATCTGTTGCGCTCAGTGGTCGTCAGTATGGCGCCGTCGGCGACGGTCTTCGAGATGTTGAGAACGGCGAGGAGGCAAGTACAACCGCAGCGCCCGTTTCTCGGTGTTGCATATAGTGCGGGCGGACCGGCCGGTCCGGGCGGAAAAGGCTATATCGCGTCGCGCGGGCTGGAGTTGGGCCTTAATTTCAACTTGGCACATCTGAAACCTCTACTGTTCGCACGAGATGAAGTAGAATCAGGCGCGCGAATTTTTGGCGCGGGCAGCTTGGTTTTGCCGGACGACAAGGCTACGGAGTCCGCCTTAAAAGCACTTCCGTTGCAGGACTTCGAAGTTATTCACTTGGCTCTGCATGGTTTTGGTGATGTAGTGGAGCCGGACCGGGCAGGGCTTGTGCTCGCTCCCGGCGGTCCCAACGAGGACGGCCTCTGGCAGGCACGCGAAATCCGACGCTCGCGGCTGGATGCCGATCTTGTGACTCTTTCGGCGTGTGGGACAGGAACCGGCAGGCTTCAGGGAGAAGAGGGCATTATGAACCTGGCGCGAGCCTTTCTCATTGCCGGCGCGAAGAGTGTCGTCGCCAGTTTGTGGGAAGTGGATGATCGCTCAACGGCGACGCTGATGAAGCATTTCTATGAGCAAATTGCGGCGGGCCGGACCGTTGCTGACGCGCTTCGAGACGCTCAGCTCAAGATGCTAACGGAATTCGGATCAGGTTTTCAGCCTTATTACTGGGCAGGATTTACGGTAATTGGAGATGGCAGGAGGGAAATCAACCTTACCAAAACCGAGCCGGTTGTCGACGGGCCAGCGCGCGGCAATATTCGATAAAACCGTCGAGAAGGTCACGAAATACTACTTCGATCCGGCCTATAACGGTACGGATTGGCCGCGGCTGGCAAAAGAGAGTCGCGAGCGGATCATTGCGGTCGAAGATGCCGATGAATTCGAGCTTGCAATGCACGACCTGGTTCGGAAACTTCGAACCAGCCACACCGGTTTTTTTCATCAATCTGTGCGGCGGGTTCCCGCCAGGCTTGCAATTGGCGCGACTTTTCGCAAAGTTGATGACGGCAATGGGAAACCAGCCTGGATCGTGCAAGACGTGCATGAGGGCGGCCCGGCGGATTTGGCGGGATTGAAACCGCTGGACGTGCTTGTCGGCGTGAATGGCGGGAGCATCACTCCGCCCGAGCAGCCCATGTTTCCAATGGGCACGCTTGCAGATTTGACGGTACAGCGAAATTCGCATGACCTCACATTGAAAGTGACCGTGCCGGCACCCAGGACCCGCAAGCAACCGTATTCGGAGCCCAAAGCGGTCAGCTTCTCAAAGCTGGACGGGAACATCGGATATCTGAAAGTGAGCATCCTTCCGGGATTGCTCGGGCTGGATGTTGCGCGTCAGATTGATGCGGCGGTAACCGGGCTTGCCGATTGCGAGCGGTTGATTCTTGATCTTCGCGGGCACCTCGGCGGCGGGCTAGGTGTGCTCCGGCTCATGAGTCATCTGACTCCTACAAAGCTTCCGATCGGTTACACGGTAACCCGCAAAATGGCGGAGCGCGGATACACGAAGGAGGAACTGCGGAAACTGGATCATCTTCCGACAGAGAAGCCGAACCCGCTCGCGATTCTAAGCATGGCTCTGAAATTCGCCGGGCGAGATCCCTCCGTAGTTCTCGTCTCGGAGGGCTCGGGAAAGCAAAAGTGGCACGGGCGGATTGTGATCCTGACAAATGAGCACACAGTCAGCGCCGGTGAGATGGTGTGCGCATTTGCCCGCGAAAACAATCTCGCGAAGATTATCGGTACCGAAACGGCGGGACGGCTGATTCCCGGCTCCGGCTTCAAGGTTGGCCACGGATACATGGTGATAATGCCGAAGGCCGCGTACATCACCTGGGGCGGACAGAGATTGGAAGGCTGCGGCATTCAGCCAGACGTAACCGTGCCGTGGTCACCGTTTACGGATGGCAGAGATAATCAGCTTGAATGCGCGATAGGAGTGGTGCGGGATCTATGAACAAGCGTACAGGCTGGCGTTTCGTCTGGCACGCTTCCGTATCATCCCCGCGTATCGGTTGGCCATAATAAATGCGTCGTCGCTGGAGTCGCTGCCTACTCCATTCGCAAGCATTCGGCCGGGTCAATCTGCGTTGCTCTCCAAGCCGGTATGCTGCATGCAGCGAAGCCAACGCATAACATCGTGCACGCAACCGAAAGTCCGGTGACCCAGTCATAAGGCGTGATTCCGATCAAGAGACTGCGGAGTAGCGGAGTGACGGCATATGCCAGCGGCAGCCCGATAAAGAGGCCAGAAAGGATCATCCCCGAAGTCTGGGCCAACGTCGTGCGAAAGATGTCGATGCGATCCGCTCCAAGAGCCATCCGCAATCCAATTTCCCGCAGTCTTTGCGCCATAGCGTACGCTGAGACGCCATAAATACCAATTAGTAGAAGGCAAATGCCCGCAGCGGAGAGATATCCGATTATTTTCGCTATGGCCGTTGAACTCGCCATCCGCTGCGTAAGCCAGCTTTCCAGTGATTCAACCGCATCGATCTGGGCCTCGCGCTCCAAATCCAACGCGAGCTTCCGCACTTTCGCGCCCAACACGCTGACTTTTCCGTTCGTGCGCGCGATTATCGTCATAGTGGCTGAGGGGAATTGTTCAGCCGAAAGGTATATGGTTGGCGTCGGCCTCCAAGCGGTACCCTCTGGTCGCACGTCGGCTGCTATTCCAACTACCGTGATCCAATCTCCGTGGCCAAGGCTGAAGCGATGCCCAGTTACGTAGTCCAGGTCGATGTTGAACTTTCGCGCCATCGTCTCATTTACAACCGCTGCCCTCGGCTGATCGAGGCCGTCTCGAAACGTGATTTCGCGGCCTTTCAGTAGGCGAATCCCCAATGTCCGAAGGAATTTAGGTTCTACGCGAAATCGGCATGCCGTCACGCCTTTTCGCGGGTCGTCATTGGATCGCCCTTCGATTCGAATCGAAACCAAGGAGCTACAGGGTCCTACTGGAAGAACGTCGCTCGCTGTGACGTGTTTTATGTTCGATTGCTTTGAGACTGACGCAACGAGTTCGCGGTAGTATGTGGCGGTACGCACCGGCGAAGAATATTTCTGCTCGGGGAGTGCGATACGGGCGAGCAAAAGATCTTCCTTGTCAAAACCCGGTGAGGCATCGAGCTGGCGTTGCAAGCTACGGATTAGTAGACCAGCGGCCATCAGCAGCACCATGACAACCGTGATCTGCACTATGACAATAGCTCTGAAGATGCGCTGATTATTTGTGGCAGTTCCGCGACCGCCACTCTGGATGACCTCCATCGGTTTTTCCCGATTTACGGACCACATTGGGGCAATGCCGCTCAGGATGCCGGCGATCAGGGAGTCAAGCGCGGTGTACAGAAGCGCACTAACGTTGAGCTGCATTGCACTAATCCTGGGCGTTCCTGGTGGCACAATGCTCTTCAAAACGGGAATGCCGACATACGCGACAGCAACGCCAATAATGCCGCCGCCGAAGGCGAGCAGCAGACTATCCCAGAATAGAAGGAGCCGAAGATCATTTCCAGTCGCGCCAAGCGTTGCTCGAATCGCCAATTCTTTCCGTCGAGCCACTCCTCGGGAAAGCAAAAGGCTTGCGACATTTGCGCAAGCGATGAACAGCACCAATGAAACGGCAGCTAATGCGGTTGCGGCTCCGACCCGAGCGTTGCGGGGGATCAAGAAGTCTTCAAGCGTAGTCGCGTAGGCATCCCACCCCAAATTTGTTTCTGGCGATTCCTCCTCAAGCCGCGAGGAAATGCTTGTAATCTCTGTCTGAAGCTGCCGTACGGTGGCCTGAGGCCTGATTCTCCCAATTACTGAGTACACGCGGTTATCACGACGATTCGAGTCCGAGGGAGGTGCTTCTAAGGGCAGGAATACATCGGGGTGACTATACAGGAAATCGAAGTCGGGGTACAGTACGGCAGCCACTGTGAACTGTTGACCATTCAGATCAAGGATTTGACCGATAATGGACGACATACCGCCGAATTCCCGGTGCCAGAAGCCATCGCTAACAACGATGGATCGTGAGAAGTCAGTATCGCTGCTTTCGGGAAGGCGGCCGAGTTGAGGTTTGGCGCCGAGTACTGCAAACAGATCGAAGGTCGCATCGACGCATTTCACGGATTGAGCGCCGCCTGTGCCGATTCGCATCTGCTCGAATCGAAACAGAACTAGTGATTCGAGTGCCGCCGCGTGTTTCCAGTCCTCGGCATCGCGCCAAGACACCGCACCAAACTGTGCCGTCTTGCCGCCGTGACTCTCTGCTAACCACACGAGCCTTTCCGGGTGTGCATACCCCAAAGGTGTTTTCAGGTAAGCATAGACACCACTAAAAATCGCTGTGTTTACACCGATTCCGATTGCCAGTGTTAGGGCCGCCGCAACCGCCAGCAATTTATTGCGGCTTATAGATCGGACTGCGAATTTGAGGTCGCGTAGATTGAAATGCACACCTCACTCCTCAATTCGCTATTGTGCCGCTTGAGAGTGAGCTCCGGGCCGCCTATGCTTTATAAGCTGTTTCGGCGAATGATCGCGAACCAGGCCTTCGGCCCGCCTTCGGAGAATGAAATCCCCTCCAAGTCGGGGCGGACATCCAGGAGCGTTGCCCGGATGTTCTCAACCGCCCAAGCACCATGAAAAGCCGCGTGAATCTCTCTCTGCGAGACACGCCGGGGGCCGTGACTGCCAGGCTCTTCATCGCAGAAACACAATAGCAACAACCGTGCCCCTGGTTCGGTCACGTGGGTAAGCCCCGCGACGTACTGTATGCGATCCTCGTCGGAGAAGACGTGGAATAGACCGCTGTCGATTACGGTGGCGAATCGCTTGTCCCAATCCCCGAGTTCCAACGCATCTTTCACCTGGAATTCCACCGTCAAGCCACGCTCGTCCGCTTTGCGGCGAGCTATGCGGATCGCTTCGTCGACGAAATCGATCCCGGTGACTTGGTGTCCGCTAGCGGCCAGAAAGAGGGCGTTCTCGCCCGTGCCGCAGCCGGCATCGAGAACCGGGCTAATGACCAGATCGACCGATTCGGCGCTGGCCGCTTGCGGCTTTCCCATGTCCCAAGGTGGCTTGCCAGCGTAGGAGTTTTCGAAATGGCTGCGATCGTGCAAGTTGCTCATGCAAGATTCCTATCTCGGATTTTAATTGGCCGTGCCACGGGCGCATTGTGATCTTTGAAACGAGCACACGGTCAGCGCCGGAGAAATGGTCTGCGCATTCGCCCGCGAAAACAACCTCGCGAAGATTGTCGGGACCGAAACGGCGGGACGGCTGATTCCCGGCTCCGGCTTCAAGGTCGGCCAGGGATACAGGGTGATAATGCCGAAAGCCGCGTACATCACCTGGGGAGGGCAGAGATTCGAGGGCCGCGGCATTCAGCCCGACGTGGTTGTGCCGTGGTCGCCTGAAGCGTACGCGGCCGGCAAAGATAATCAGCTTGAGTGCGCGATGCGACTGGTAAGCGAAGTCTGAACGCCATCAAGCTGGTTTCCCGGCGAAACCAACCTTTTGAAAAGGCTTTGCACAAAGCTGTTGCGCTGTTGCTGAACGATTTCGTTCTGCAATACCGTTCAGGAGTGCGGAAATGGGGAAAACGCGATCAGCACTGTTCTTGCGCAAGGCCTCCTTTAGGCACCTCGTCTGCTTTGAAAAAACCATGCTTCCCCGGGCGTGCTTTGATGCGCAGGAACACAGTTGTTTACTATAGGCATAGAGTAAACTAGGGGTAATGGCAATTCGCAACAAAATTGAGGAAGACCGGAGCTTGTTTCCCGGCGCCTTAGAAATGATGGTCCTCCAATCACTTCGGAGGAAGCCAATGCACGGATATGCCTTGGTGCAACACATCAAACAGCAATCGAACGAATTGCTGCAAGTGGAGGAAGGATCTCTCTATCCCACGCTCCAGAGATTGTTGAAGGCGAATCTCGTGAAAGCCGAGTGGCAAACGTCGCAAACCAATCGGCGTGTACGGACGTACCAAATCACGGCGGCAGGAGTGAAGCATCTGGATCGAGAAAAGTCGCGGCTGCACCGCATGCTGCAGGGCATCACATTAGTTTTGTCCCCGGCCGAGTCGTGAGGTGATTGCGGTGAACTGGCTAAGGGAAATATTGACGAGGAACCGCTTTAAGGACGAAGCGGCAGAAGAGATTGAACAGCACCTTCTGGAACGCTCGGAGGCGTTGATGGCTGAAGGCTTGAGCCATGCAGAAGCATACAGTCAGGCCAAGCGGGAATTTGGTAATGTCACTCTCATCAAGGAGCAGAGCCGGGAGACCTGGGGCTGGCCGACTCTGGAATCCTTAACCGGAGACGCTCGGTTTGCTTTACGCTCTCTCCGCCACAATCCTGGATTCTCGGCGTTGACAATCCTCATTCTGGCGCTTGGAATCGGTGTGAACGCGGCCATCTTCAGCGTCGTTCATGGTGTGATCCTTCGGCCGCTCAGTTATCGTGATCCGAGTCGTTTGGTCTCGATCAGTATGACTTGGCCCGATGGTGACAAGTATGGTCAAATTTCCGGGCCTGATTTTCTCGATTTCAACTCGCAGAGCCCTGCTTTTGAATCCACGGCGGCATACGCCAGCGACGTAATCAGCGTCGTCACGCGCGGACACAGCGAATACAGTGGTGCCTCAGCCGTTTCGGAACACTTTCTGCAGACTTTGGGCGTGCAACCTTACGCCGGACGCCCATTCTTAGCGAGCGACTTTGTCGGAAAACCGAGAGTGGCGATGGTGAGTGGTGGTTTTTGGATACGACACTTCGGCGATGTCCCTTTTAGTCCTGGTCAGACTCTGAAAACCGCCGGCGTTCAGCTTGAGATTGTCGGCCTGTTACCCAGTGGTTTCCACTTCCCGGAGTCGAGCCATACGGAAATCTGGTTCCCGTTCTTTGAGTCGTTGAGAGATGTCAATCGCGGGGCTCACAATTATCAAGCGGTCGGGCGACTGAAGCCGGACGTTTCCATCAAACAGGCACAAGCGCAGCTCACGGCGATTGCGGAGCGGTTGCAAAAAGAGCATCCACGTACCAACAAAGGTGCGGGCGTATACGTGACCAGCCTAACGAACTTCAACGTACGCGACGTCAAGGTCAGCCTCTACATTTTGATCGCAGCCGTTGGTCTGGTCTTGCTGATCGCGTGCGCAAACGTCGCAAATCTTTTGCTGGCCCGAGGTAGTGGGCGGCTACGGGAACTCGCTGTCAGATCGGCATTGGGCGCTAATCGAATGAGGATTGTTCGGCAGCTCTTTACCGAGGCTCTGATCTTGGGAGGCGGTGGCTGCGCATTCGGGGTCCTGTTAGCTGAGGGCATTCTGCCGGCGCTCCTCGCCTTGGCTCCGGGTTATATTCCACGGCTGAATGAAGTAAAGATCGATCTTACGACGTTGTGGTTCTGCGCGGGATGTGGATTGTTGGCAAGCATTTTATTCGGAATGGCGCCCGCTCTCCAGGGCTGGCGGGTAGATCCAAATCACGACCTTCGAGCGAACGGCGCGCGCGGCGTCGTTGGAACGGGCCGGCTGCGATATGCATTTGTAACTGCTCAGATCGCTTTCTCGATGGTGTTACTGGTCTCTGCGGGCCTTCTTCTGCGCAGCTTTTCGGAAACGGTAACCCTGGATCTAGGCTTCAAACCTGGAAGGTTATTGGTAGCGCATATTAGCACGCCTTCGGGAGACGCGCGACAAGCAACGGACAAAATTTTCAAGCCGCTGCTTGAACAACTGTCCGAAGACCGGCGTTACCAATCTGTGGCACTGGCCCATGGACTGCCAGCTCAGCCGGAGAGTCGCTCGACGGCTGAATACATTGTCGAGGGGCAGACGCTGAATGACATGACCAACAGCGCGCCCCAAGCCGGTGATAGCGTTGTTTCGGGATCGTACTTTTCCACACTTGGCATTCCACTGCTTGCTGGGCGGGTCTTTTCCGAGCACGATAATGCAAGCTCGAACCCGGTGGTGATAGTGAATCGAGCTTTCGTTAAGCGATCGTACCCAACCGGAAACCCGATCGGCAGAACGGTTCGTGCTGGGTTTGATCTTCTATCCATGAATAAATGGGCCACGATTGTCGGCGTCGTTGCCGATGCTCACATGGATGGTCCGACGCAGACGTCAATACCGGAAATTTACTTCCCGTTCCTTCAACACCCGCGTCAGGAATTGGATCTGATCGTCCGCGACGATGGACAAAACTCGGTGGAGGACGCGTCGTTCTTGCGTTCAACTATTCGGGGCTTTAATAGTGAGGTTGCGGTGAAGATTACGACGATGGAAAATCACTTGGACGAAGTGGTCTCGACACCGCGCTTCAGCAGTATCATGACTGCAGCGTTTGCTGGATTGGCGATTTTGCTGGCCAGCATCGGTATATATGGCGTCATCAGTTATTCCGTTTCGCGGCGAACAGCTGAAATCGGAGTGAGGATGGCCTTGGGTGCGGACCGCTGGGAGATTGTGCACATGGTGTTGCGAGAAGCTCTAAGCCTTTGTGGGATTGGGCTCGTCATAGGGTTGGGAGGGGCGGTAATCGCAGCCCGTCTGCTTCAATCGCAACTGTTTCACGTCTCAGCCGCAGACCCGTCTATTTACATCGCCGTCCTTGTGACGCTTGCAGCAGTCGCTCTCGTAGCCGGTTGTGCTCCGGCGTTGCGTGCATCTGCTGTAGATCCCTCGGAAGCTCTACGACAAGAATAGGCTGAATCGGGAGTCCCTTTTACAGTGGTTTTGGTAAGTTGCATAAACGTTTAGGCAAAGGTGATCTTGATGGCTCCTTCCTGTATCCGGAAACTGGATCATCTTCCGACAGAGAAACCGAACCCGCTGGCGATTCTAAGCATGGCCCTGAAATTCGCCGGGCGAGATCCCTCCGTAATTCTTGTCTCAGAAGGTCTGGGCAAACAGAAGTGGCACGGCCGCATTGTGATCCTGACCAATGAGCACACGGTCAGCGCCGGTGAGATGGTTTGCGCGTTCGCCTGCGAAAACAATCTTGCGAAGATTGTCGGTACCGAAACGGCAGGACGGCTGATTCCCGGCTCCGGCTTCAAGGTCGGCCACGGACAGATGGTAATCATGCCGAAGGCCGCGTATATCACCTGGGGCGGGCAGAGATTCGAAGGTCGTAGCATTCAGCCGGATGTGTTTGTGCCGTGGTCGCTGGAAGCATACGCCGCAGGGCGGGATAATCAACTTGAGCGCGCGATGGGAGTGGTAAGTGAAGTCTGAGAGTCCTCGTCAAGCTGGATTCGCGCGGCCGAACCCGGCCTTGAAGAGGCTTGCACAAAGCTGTTGCTGAACGATTTCGTTCTGCAATACAGTTCTGCAATGCGGAAATCGAGGAAAACGCGATTAACACTGTCGTTCTTGCACACATCCCTGGTTTGCGCAACCACGATTGACCAAGATCACCCTGATCTTGTTTCGGAAATCTCATGGGCCCGGGGCAGACCAAAAGAACAAGCAAAAGAATCAAGAGCCGCAGGGCCCGCTCAACTCGTCGAGCGCTCGATCGAACATTTCTCTTCTTAATTCAATGCATCTCAGAAAAGAGGACTGTCGAGTCATCCGAACGCAGGCCCTGAACCTAATTCACAACTTGACGCGTGCGGTCGCCCGGAATGATATCCAGGATGCGAATAGCATCAAGACTGTGTTTCCAGTGAATTAACAGAAACGGGGTTGCACGACCGCTGAAATAGAGATCTTGACGGAAGTAACACCAAGGACCACACGGCTCCGCTTCCGATCTAGGATCATTCCCGACATTCGCCTCATACCCAAACGCTTGGATATCGGTCACGACACCTTCTTGGACTTCCATAGTTCGATCGAATGGCTCGCGATACCCAAGGCGCTCATCGAAATCAATCGTGCGAACGTGCTCGCGCAAAGCAATGATGCCTGAGTGCGACGAGCGCGATCGAACAAAATAATGCACCAGAGCGATAGCGCCTATGAACGCCGAAGACAGTTTTGGTTTGTCTTGCCCGCCGAAGATAGGCAGAACCGCCGGCCGGTTGTGTCGTCAATAAACCAGAACCCGCGGCTTGCATAACGATCGTGAAATTCGGCCACCATTTTGATATCCGCCTCAGGGGTCACAAACCGATTAGTTTGCGTTCCGCTTGAGATCAAGCAATTTCGTGAAAGTAACCATCCTGTCGCGCCTCTGAGAAAGGCCCTACGTCTCACAGCAATTACTCACTCCTTAGCGCAATTGCTGGATCAACGCGTGAAGCCTGCCATGCGGGAATATAGCAGGCCAGCATTGCAACAGCCGCGAGCAGCGCTGGAACCGTCAGTAGCGTACGCGGGTCAATTGCCCTTACGCCATAAAGTTCGCTCGCCATAAGCGGGCTGCACGCCAATGAAGCTGCAAAACCGATTACGATGCCTACCGCGACTGGGCGCATACCCTGCCTGAGCACGAGGCCAATGATTCGCCCGCGAGTGGCTCCCAATGCGACGCGAACTCCGATATCTGGCCGCTGTCTTGCGACAAAATAGGACACGACACCGTATATTCCAGCCGCGGTCAGAACTAATCCGCAAACGCCCAACGCGCTCATCAAAAGACCGTACATGCGGGCGGCCGAAATCGACTGGGCCACGCGGTCGCCCATACTTCTCAAGTCGCTCACCGGAAGCTCGGGGTCAACAGAGTGAACCGCAGCGTCGATTGCGGCAGCAGAGGAAATTCCATGATGGACACGCGCGATGACATACATCGAGTTTTCAACCCAATGCCACGGATTGACAGATACTTGCAGAAAGGGCACATACAGTACCGATGGCCGAGGTACCATCATGCCGTTGTCGTGTACATCGTCGGCAACGCCGATGACTTCCCAGAGCGGCCCTTCACCTTCAAGTTCCGGCAATCGTAACGTCTGGCCAATTGGGTTGTGCACCGGCCAGAGCTTACGAGCAAGACTTTCACTTACAATTACGACTTGCCGATTGCCGCTGCGATCTCGGGGTGTGAAGTTGCGTCCCGATAAAAGCCGGATGCGCAGCGCGGCAAAATAGCCCGCGCTGATATAGTGCAACTCCGTGCTCAGGTCCTCCTTTAGAGGAGGCGTGACCTCTTGCCGCCGCAGGACAAGCCCTGCACCACTGATTCCTAGCGGAACCTTTGATGCAATAGCAGCGGATACGACTCCTGGTTGCGATGCAAGCGTGTCCAAAATTTGGTTATATGTACGTGCTATGGCCGCAGCATCGTGATACGTGGTCGAAGGCAATGCCGTACGTGCGACCATCACGTCTTCAGCAACGAAGCCTGGATCGACATGTGTGGCCGCAAGCGCGCTGCGGATGAGCAAACCGGCCGCTGTCAGCAGGGTGAGCGCCAAGGCGACTTGAGCTCCGATGTAGATGCCACGCGCCCGATCCTGAAACGAACCCACTAAACCGCGTCCGGCCTGACGAAGAACGGTCTGAAGATCGACCCGTGCGCTCTGTAATGCTGGCACAAGGCCACAAAGCACGGTTGTTATCGCTGCGACACAGAACGCAACTACGAGGACCGGCATATTGATTGATGCCTCGCTCATACGCGGCACCCCTGCGGCACCGAGTACACGAATCGTTCGCAATACAGCCTGCGCCAGAACAAGACCGAACACGGCGGCTCCAACGGCAAGTAGGAAGGTTTCGGATAACAGTTGCCGGACCAATCGGCTTCGGGTCGCGCCGAGAGCAGCGCGTACGGTCAGCTCCTGATGACGGCGTGTCGATTGCGCCAGGATCAAATTTGCAACATTCGCACAAGCGATGAATAGAACGAAGGTGACGGCCCCAAGCAAAAGCCAGAGTTGCTGGCGATAGTCGCCGACAAGGCCGGCCGTATAATCCTGCACGCGAATTCCGCGACCGTGATTCATCTCGGGATAACGCGTTTGCAGATTGCGGGCGAGCACGTTCATTTCCGCCTGTGCCTGGGCGCGTGTCACATGCGGGCGAAGACGCGCCACCACTGACAATACGCCGCCCATCCAGTTCATCTCTTGACCGCTCAATGCTAACGGAATCCACAATTCTTGCTTGTCAGGTAGCAAGTCGAGGCTCGCGGGCATGACGCCGATCACCGTATACGATTCACGGTTAAGGCGAACGACGCTACCGACGACTGAACGATCTGAAGCGAAGTGTTCGCGCCAGAAACGATGGCTCAAGACAGTAAGGTGAAATCTCGCGGGCCAGTCTTCATCTGAGGTGAACATACGTCCAACAATTGGCGACACACCAAAGCACTTGAAGAAGTCGGCAGATACAAAGCCGACCGGCACTTGTACAGGAGTAGAACCAGCATCTGCCAGTGTCATTGTGCTGTTCTGGACTGCTGCCATGTCAACGAATGACCGGCTCTCGCGCTTCCACGCGTCGAAGTTACGTGGTGTGACAACGTCATCCCGTCCATCACGTGTCGTCCAGAGCATTACGAGCCGATCAGGTTGCGGAAACGGCAATGGATGTAAAACGACAGCGTAAAGTACACTGAATACGGCCGTCACTGAGCCGATTCCTACCGCTAGCGCCGCAATGGCCATGAGGTTGGTGCCCCAGTAGCGCCGCAGATAGCGCGTTCCATAATGAATGTCCTGCCACCAGCCCTGCCAAAATTCAATTTTTTCTTGCCGCCTCTCCTGGACTTTGTCCCAAGATTCACAACAGACTCGCACGCTGGCGACATCTCCGAATTGCCGTTTAGCCTCCTCGTGTGCCGCATCTGGGGTCCAGCCCGCCGCGATTAGCTCTTGCTCCTTAGATTCGAGGTGAAATTGGATTTCATCCTCTACGTCTGCCGCAGTATCCGGTCCAAACAATCGTAAATAACGCCGCCACATCGGGGTTCGTGCCATCAGGATTCCTTCCAAGCGGGTGGGTGCGTTGCACCCAGAATTTTGGCAACCGCCTCGGCATAGCTTTCCCAGTTCCGCGTTTCGGCTCGCAAATGCCGCCGCCCTTCCGGTGTTAGCGAGTAGTACTTGGCCCGGCGGTTGTTCTCAGATAATCCCCATTCCGCTTCGATCCAGCCCTTCGCCTCCATGCGATGTAAGGCCGGGTAGAGCGTTCCTTCTTCTACCAACAGCACTTGATCCGTTTGGCTGCGGATCGAATTCGTTATCGCGTAGCCATGAAGCGGCCCCCACGTCAAGCTCTTCAGGATGAGGAGGTCAAGAGTACCTCGGAAAAGATCGAGTGCAGGCGATTTGTCCACAGTTCCCTATGGTTCCTATGGGGAGTGTGTCATAAATTCCCCTATGGTTGCAAGGGGGGTCGTCGTATTGATCTCTTTGCGGGGAGCTCGCCGGGGGCCGAAGCGTTTTGTTCTCAGCTCGTTACAGCCAGTAATCCGAAGCCCCGCAACCCGTCGGCAATGAACTGAACGGCGATCGCGGTCAAAATCATTCCCATGATGCGCGTGAGGATATGTATGCTGGTTTCGCTCAGGAACCGCCTCACCTGCTCCGCCCCGGCCAGAGCCACATAAGAAACGGTTGCGGTTAACCGCGATCGCAATGAACAAGATGGCGCTATGCCACCAACCTCTTGATTGGCCGATCAAAACCATCACGTTCGAAATCGCGCCGGGACCGGCGAGCATCGGTATTCCGAGCGGAACAATTCCGACGTCTGGCTTCGCTGCGCTTTCTACGGCTTCGCCGGGAACCTCTTTTGTGCCGGAGCGCCGTGCCTGCACCATATCGAGGCCGATGAGCAGCAAAATGATGCCACCGGCGATTTGAAAAGAGGGAAGAGAGATTCCGTACAAACGAAAGATCAAGCTACCCGCCGAGGCAAATCCATTCAAAACCAGGAAGCACGTCAGTGTCGCACGCCGGGCCATCCGTTTCCGATGTTTCGTATCGTGACCCGCCGTCATAGCGAGGAATACGGGCACGGTTGCGAGCGGATCAACCAGAAAGAAAACCGACGTAAGGGCGATTAACAGCGGCTCGACGAGCGCATGCAGTTCACCGTTCATTTGTTCAAGGTTCTAAACAGGGTTCGCGAGCGTTGGCATTTCACCACCTTTCACCCACAGCTCCCCATTCTCGGTTTTGTAATCGTATTGGAAGAGACCACGAGGAGGAGGACCCGACGCACGCGAGCCATCTTCGTAATACACGCCTCCATGACACGGACAAAGAAACAGGCCGGATTGCTGGAACCAACGAACGGGACAACCCAGGTGCGTGCAGTTGATTGCAAATACCTGGAACTCAGAGCCCTGAATGTGGCGAACCAAGCAGGGATGTTGGCGGTGTCTCCGTCCCACGGCCGGGTAAACGGATTTCGATACACAGCCAGCCTGGTCTGGCCTTCCGGAAAGCTTTCGAGTGGCCCGAGCGAAATCCACTGGCGCGGATCTTTTCTTTCAACGAAACTTGAGAACACGAACCCACGATCGGGATTGCGAACAATAACCCAGCCACAGCATCCGCGATCAAACCTACTTTGAACAACCAATCACGACGACTGGGCGCTTTGGCTGTCGTGGATTCGAACCGAGTGACCTCCGTGCTCTGCGACATACATGAAGGTTGTGAACACCCGCGTTATTTCTGGACATTGCCGGCCACAATCAAATTGTTTGTTACCGAAAAAACGTTCGGAACCGCATTAGCGCGCACCCCGATCAGGTTTTTGTCGAACTCGCTGGCGACGATGCCCTCCAGGGTGACATGGCCGTTCTTAACCAGGATGTGTATCGGGGGAAGCGCCTGATGTCCATAGCGATCTCCAATCTGAGGATCTCCATAAATGGCGCGGAATTCCGCTCTGCGGATCTGCGAATCCATGGGCGATAACGGCAGCACTTCAATGTTATTGATTACCTGGCTGACTCCCTCGATCCGCTTCACTACGTTTTCAGCGTCAGATTTTAGGACTGGATTCGTGACTGCTCCCATGAGAGTCACCGTACTGCCGTCGACGCGGAACGCCAGATCGTCAAAGATCGTGTAATACGGCAGCATGAGCAGTTCGTGCCGGACCTGTTGCGCAATTCGACTTTCACCTGGCGCACCGCGGACAAAAGCGTCATTGTGATTGTCTTTCTGGGCTACGGCGAATCCATAGCAGGCGCTGAGCAATACGAGAACCGCTACCATTCGAACTCTTTTGGGCATACATTTCTCCACTCCTTTGGAAGAACGCCAGAGGCCTTCGCGTATTCCTGTTACCAGCGGATCCCCACGCTGATGGGAACGACCGTTGTGTTACTAGCGGATGTGAACCCGTGGATGTAACGCGATTCTATATACATATGCAATTTGGTCCTCGGCAGCGGGAAGTTTAGACCGCCTCCCACGTCGTACGCGCCTGCATTGGACGAGATTGACCCGAGCACCTGATTGACGGGCACGAGCGCTGGTCCGACATAACCCCACCACGGGGCAAATACAAATGTCTGAGCCAACGTGGGCTGCGTGAACTCAACGGTTCGCCGCAGGTACCCGCCGCCGGCGAGCAGGTACGCATTGACTCCATGTCCGACCGGTAAGTGAATCGTTGGGTCCACCGTAAAGCTGGATACGTGCGCGAACCCATTCGGTTCGCTTAATGTGCTCAGCTCGCTACCGGTCATGCCCAACCAGTTAAACATGTAGTTGCCAGTCACACCAAAATACTGATTGAAGTTGAATCCCGCTCCAGCCTGAACATTTCCGCCGTGGTCCAATTTCCCGGCGTCGTAGCCTGTGATGGCTGTGAATCCACCGCCTACGTTAAACGTGAATCCGTGAGACTCCGGGTCTGTTTGGGCAAGAGCGGAAGTCGCACACACCAAGCTCAATAACCCACACACGATTGCGTGGCGCAAGAAAGTAGCTTTCCTCATCACACACCTCGTAAGTTCTTTACAGTTTGTAACTTGTCACTATCGTGCGAAGTAAGTTTGCACTTACATCTTCACCCACTAGACGTCTTTTCGAGTTCCTTGGTTAGCTAGGGTTGGCATTTCACCACTCGTGATCCACAGCTCTCCGGCTTCCACCTTGTAGTCGTACTCGAAAAGGCCACGAGGAGGAGGACCCGATGCGCAAGACCCATCCTCGTAATACATGCCTCCATGACAAGGACACAGAAATAATCCAGATTGCTAAAACCGCCGCACCGGACAGCCAATCGCGAGGCGTGGGTTCTTTGTTGGTAGCGGGTTCTTGTAAGCTCGCTGGATTGCCTTCAGACATGACGTGCCTGTACGCTCGGTGAATATGCCGCCGCCGCGCGGGACTTTTAAATTCCCTGCGCGGCCAGCCGCATTCCTGCATCCCGTCCTGGGTTACTTCGATTCAATCGGGATTTGGCGTCGGTTGCTCTTCTGCTCAGGCACGGGTAAAGTAATTTCGAGCACGCCATTATTGAACTGAGCTTTTGCTTGCTCAGTATTGGCGCCCTCCGGCAACGGAATGGCCCGATAGAATTGGCCGTAACTCCGCTCGGAGCGATAGAGGCCTTTCTTTTTCTCCTCGTGCTCGTACTTCCGCTCGCCCTGGATAACCAGTTGGTCCTCGGTAACCTCCACGCGCACATCCTCCGGCTTCAGTCCGGGCAACTCGGCGTGGACTTTGAGCTGGCCATCGCTCTCTGAGACCTCGATCGCGGGCGACCAGAAGCTCTCGCCCCCAGTTTCCCGGTTAAAGAACCGCCCAAACGTGCGATCCATTTCCTCGCTGAAGCGGCGCATCACTGAAAACGGATTCGAGAAGAACTCAGAAGGGCTCAACCAGGAGGACGGTTCCCATACTCCTAGACGGGAGAGTTCTCCTTCGCTCCGTTTGGTCACAGCTTTTTCATCACTCTTTTTCTCTTCAGCTTTCTTGACAGCTACGTCAGCCATAAATACCTCCTTGGTGTTAGATGGGTTGTTCGGCCGCATAGACACCGTCTTTGATGTCATATGCGGTCTGGTAAACATCCGGGACAAGCCGCTCTGAGCTGTCCCGAGAACTCGCATCACCGGCGATTTGCTGGAGTTCGTTTTCTTCAATCGTTTCCTTCTCCATCAGGCGCTGTACAATGCGACCCAGCATCTCCCGCCGGCCTGTCACAATTGCTTTGACGCGCCGATAGGACTCCTCCACTATGCGGCGCACTTCCTCGTCGATCTCCTCGGCCGTTTTCTCGCTGTAATCGCGCTCCTCCATGGCGAAGCCGGTTTTCAGATATCGCGATTCGAGCGGGTGACCGTACGTAATGTTCCCCAAGCGCTCGCTCATCCCGTAGCGTTTCACCATATGGCGCGCTAATTCAGTCGCGCGCTGCAGGTCGTCGGCTGCGCCGGTTGACACGACGCCGTTGTAAACCGTGTCCTCGGCTGCCCGTCCTCCCAGCATCACGGCGATTTGATCTTCCAGTTGAGGCCGAGTCATCAAATAGCGCTCATGCGTAGGGAGCTGCAGTGTGTGGCCCAGCGCTCCCATGGTCCTCGGAATGATCGAAATCCGATGGACCGGATCGGCGTTCGGAACCGACAAGGCGACTAGCGCATGTCCCCCTTCGTGATAAGCCACGCGCTCTTTTTCCTCGGGAGTCATGACGCGGCTCTTCTTTTCAAGCCCGAGCATCACGCGGTCAATGGCGGCTTCCATATCTAACGTGTCGATTTCGGAAGCGCCGCGGCGCGCCGCCAACAGAGCGGCTTCGTTCACGATGTTCGCGAGATCGGCGCCCACCATTCCAGGCGTGCGAGCCGCAATGGTTCGCAAATCCACTTTCTGGTTCAGCCTCACCTTTTTCGCGTGAACGCGCAGAATGGCCTCGCGTTCGTCGATATCGGGCCGCTCCAGCACGACTTGCCGGTCGAAGCGGCCCGGACGCAGCAGAGCCGGGTCCAGCACCTCCGGCGTGTTTGTCGCGGCCATGATGATGACGTTTGTTGAAGGATCGAAGCCATCCATCTCCACCAGCAGTTGATTTAGAGTCTGCTCGCGCTCATCATGCGACACGATCATGCCGCGCCCCGAGGCCCTGGACTTTCCAATCGCGTCCAGCTCGTCGATAAACACAATGCACGGCGCTTTCTTTTTCGCTTCATCGAAGAGTTCGCGTACACGGGCTGCTCCGACGCCTACAAACATTTCAACGAATTCGGACCCCGAGATGGCGAAAAACGGCACTGCCGCTTCAGCGGCAACCGCGCGCGCAAGCAACGTCTTGCCCGTACCCGGAGGTCCGACCAGAAGAACGCCATGCGGGATGCGCCCGCCAAGCTGCCTGTATTTCGCAGGATGTTTCAGAAAGTCCACGATCTCCTGAAGCTCGGAACGTGCTTCATCGATGCCCGCGACATCGGCGAACGTAACCCTTAATTGGTCCGATTGATCGTAAATTTTCGTCCGGTTCTTACCGAAGCGGAGGGGTCCCATCACCTGCCGCGTCCTCCAGGCGCCATAGCCTAACGCAGCCATCATGAGTAAGAAGGGAAGCCACGCCAAGATCCACGAGCCAATTCCAGGTCCTGTGTTCATTTCGCCGTTTACTGTGACGTGATGCTGCTCCAAATCCCTCAGAAGAGAAGTTTCATCGATATCGGGCAGGCGCGTCGCCACAATCGCCGGCGCGAACGAGCTGCCTTTCGTTTGAGCAGGTTTCTTGATCCCGACCAGTTGGGTTGGAGTAATGATCGCGCGTTGTAGGTGATTGGCCCGGATCTCGTTGACAAACTCACTGTAAGAGACAGGCCAGGCAGGCGGGCCTGCCAGCCAACGCGGCAGCATAAAAAACACAACTGCGCCAGCCACATAAATGAGCGACGGTATCCACGGATATTTGCGCGCAATGCGCGAGAGTTTCTGACCGGCTCGTTTTCCGCCAGACATATCCTTCTACCTCATGCTGTTCAGCTCGCAACTTGCAAACGATTCGAGACGGCGAGCACGCCAGGAACCATGAGAGCTTTCATGTAGGCCGCCTTGCGGTCCGTCTCGTTCGCTACCGCGCCTTCCAGCGTTAAACAACCGTCTTTCACAAGAATGCGGATCGGTTGAACCGATTGAGAAGCATAAGTGCGGAATGCCGGCTCGCCGTAGATAGCGCGAAAGGCGGCAATTCGAATCTGGTTATCCAGCGAAGATGACGGCAGAACTTCGATGTTGTTCACGACCCTGCGGACGCCCGGCAATTCCCGTACGGCCTGTTCGGCGGCCTCTTTCAAACGACTTCGCGTGACGTCTCCGGTCAACCGAACCGTCGTACCTTTCAACTCAAAGCCAATATCATCGAAGACCGTGTAGCCGGGGAGCAACAGCAACTCATGTTGAATATCGCGTTCCAGTTGCGAAAAGGAAGCAGGCGCTTGCTTGACAAGTGCTAAATTGGCCGCCACGGTAGGCAGCGCACTCATCAGGAGGAAAGCAATGAACCGAAACAATGTCTTCATGGCATTTACTCCTTGTGAATCCGTGTTACTTGTGAACCGGTCTTATTGTTCCATTCGCAAACCTAAGCTGGAAAGTTCTCCAATATCACCGCTCATGGCGAGTAAGTGGTCCTCAACCGCGGAAGCGCCGGCCGCTTCGCAGGCTGCGTTTTCTGCCATAAAGCGATCCGATGGATTGTTCACCAGGCCTTCGAGCGTCACATGACCGTTTTTGACGATGATATGCACCGGAGGAACGAGCTGAACGGCATACCATGTGAACTGCGGATTCCCATACAGGCGCTCATACACTTTCTGGCGAATCGCGTCGTCCTGCTCGGATCGCGGCAGAACATCGATATAGTTGTCCAGCGCATTTACGCCAGGTATGGACCGGATCGCCTGCTCTGCCTCTTGCTTTACTTCCGGGTGCAGAACGTTGCCGAGGAGAACGACACGATCATCGGCAATGCGAAAAGTCACGTAATCGAATATCGTATAGCCCGGCAAGCCCACTAATGCCCTCTGGAGCTTGTGCGTAAGTCCGGTAACAGCGGGCATGGGGTCCGGCCTGAGTGAAGCAGGAAACGAGCACAACAACAAAGTCAAAACGAACAGCCAAGAAATGCGTGAAGACAGCACCTTTTTCATATGCATCTCCAGTGTTTGTCTTTAAGGAATAAGCCGGAACAGGAAGCCCGGCACTATGTGAGCCGGGCTTCCCGCGCGTGCCCCAGCTCAAGCAGTAGCAGCTATCGCTTTCTGCTCCCTCGCAGATTCGATTGGGATCTGACGCGGCTTCATCTCCTCAGCCACAGGAACGTGAATATCCAGCACACCGTCATGCAGCTGGCATTTGACCTGATCCACGTTAAGATTCTGCGGCAGAGGGACGGCGGCGTAAAACTTCCCATACGCAATCTGGGGATAAGCGCCGGCAGTCCACCCTTCGGGAGCTTTCCGCTCGCCTTCGAGAATGAGCTGGTTGCTCTGCGCCGTCACTTTCAAACTATCCTGGGTAACGCCAGGGACGATGGCGCGCAACAGCAGTTCATTCTCATTCCAGCCGGACTCGATTACCGGCGTGAACGCATACCCGCTGTCGCTGCCCGTGTTGCCGTTCACGGGACGGGAGCCAGAACCATAGAAATTATCGAAGAGCTGGTCCACCGTACGACGGAAGTGGTCCAGCGTTTGTCGCATATCACGAGAGAGCATAGTGTCGAACATACGTTGCAACCTCCTTTCGTCAAATTTTCGACGAGACGAATCGCCTCGAAGAGGGGGAACCGCCTCCGGGCTAGCCCCCTCCTCCAGGCTATCCGATCATCAAGATGCAAGCGAATATGAGAAGGTTACAGAAATCTGCTGTCAAACATAGCAACAAAGTTGACAGCAGCCCTATCATGTTTGCCCCGTAGATTTGCCTTGGGACTTCCAATAAGGTATACAAATATCGGATGGGCTGCCGCGCCCCGGCGCGGCGGACCCCCAAACGCAATCTAAGCGGAGCACAAGTATATGGCAATCAAGAACTACTACGCCATTCTGGGTGTTTCGCGAACCGAAACACCATCCGGCATTCGAGCCGCATACCGGGATGCCGTCCGCCGCACCCACCCTGACTACGTAGGTCCACGCAGCGCAGCCGAGTTCCAAGAAATCGTCGAGGCGCATTCGGTTCTGTCGAACCCAAATCGGCGCCGGCAATACGATGGCGCGCTGGATCGATACCAGTCGGACCAAACCTGGCCGGGGCTCGTGCACGGGTTTGCACGCACTTGGGAGCGGCCTTCGATTTTCGCGAATACTCACGCGGTCCATCCCTCGTTCGACGCCTTGGCTGAGCGGCTCCTGCGTAACTTCACCGGGCTGGGCGTGCCGAAGGCTGAAAGACCGGAGCCTCTCACAGTGGAGGTGATCCTTACGCCGGAGGAAGCTGTGCGCCGAGGCGTTCTTTCCATAGGCGTACCTGTGCATGAAGTCTGCCGTGCCTGCAACGGCACTGGGAGCGATTGGCTTTTCATTTGCCCACATTGTAGGGGCGAAGGCGTTGTCTGCCGCATTCAACCGGTCGAGATTCGCGTGCCGCAAGAGCTTCGGCTCGGATTGACACCTGAGGTCTCTTTGGAAACGCTCGGAATTAACAACCTGTTTCTCAGACTGCGGCTCCGCGTTTCGAACGAATAACTGCAGCATTACGATGGCAGGATGGAAGGACTGTTTCGCTCTACTGGAGGGTAAGGGCTTCTCTTAAAAACTGACCCTCGATGGCCGAGCGTCACTACGATCATTGCCGGCGAGCCGGTTCATGGATCGTGGTGGGCTCATCCTGCAGCACGCAACATCTTTCGCGCCCTGGAAAAATTGTCCGGCCAGCCCGATCTCGTCGTCGTTAAGCTGATCGACGGGAAAGACACGTTTGTTCATAGACAACTTTGGCCGGAGCTTTTCTCGATCGGGACTTCTCGGAAACCGTGGCAATTGCGCGGGTTGAGACAGAGCGCTCGCCGACTCCAGGAAAGAGTCGAAGTCGAGGGAGAAGTGGAAGCAACCGGTACTGACGCGAGGTGCTTGGAATCGCGCCTGCTGGTTCGGGGAGAACAATTTCACAGCGAGGCTGGCAAGCACAAGAAACGCCTGGAAAGTTGGCATCGCTGGGGCGATCGCGTCCGACTGATTCAATTGGACCTTCCCACCGCAGGAGAATCGAGAAGAGCGTTCGAGGCGCGCTATCCAAGCGCCCCGTGGCCTTGGTCGAGATTAGAAACCGGAAAATAGCGGTGATTTTCAAGGCTCATGCGGCGTGCCGCATGGTTTCCGGGTTCCCATTACGAGAACCCGGAATGAACGCCGTGTGGGCGTCTTCAACAGCTTGTTCCCGACGTGCTCGCGTGAAGCGCTCAGGCGAAACAAGCCGTGTGCAAATCGGACAAAACACCCATACAGGTTTACCGGCGGCAAATAGATCGAGCTGCTCGCAGAAGAGCGACAATTCGCGCTTGCAGCCTGGGCAGCGGGCGCCAATCGCGGATGGATTGGAAGTTATTCCGCCGGAGTGTTTTCGAAACCGAAACCACATAGCCACACCTCGTTTATCTCCTGTGAGGGCGGTGGATATCATGTACTTCTACTCGCGGACCGGCGGGGCGTACCCACGAGTAGCGGTGTACATAACTGGCCCGGGCGATCCACGTTCTGTCCCAGGGCCTGTGATCGATCAGCAGGACGTGTGATGGCCAGATAAACCCAGCCCCCGTCCAGCCAAAGGCAACGAAGGCGGAACCAATATATACAGGGGGTCCAAAGCTGATCGCTGCGCTCACGGCTACATGGCCCAGATGACCGGAAAAGACGACCAGCGGGTCGTAAACCGGAACGTAGATATAGGCCGGATCAACCGGCAGGATCTCGATGTAACCCGGATTCGCCACGACTCGAACGTAACTGTTGGTCTGCAAATAGCCGGCATCGTGGGCTTTTCGCCGCATCCGCTGAACTGCGTCCATTACTTGAGATCGCTGTGTCAATACCGCGTCCCCAAGCTGCCGTGTCCAGGCCATATCGGAATTCATCATGTTCAACACGGATGGGAACGGGAGCAGCGCGAGCACGCTTGGGTCCCACTGCAAATGGTCATCCGATATGGCCTTCGATAGTTCCTCTCCGTGTAGATAGCTATGTTCATTGGCCCAGGCAGCAGCTTCCGGTATCTGATCCGTAAAGGTGGATGCCGTCAGTATTTGCGCAAGCAGCGGATCGGGGTAGAGAGCAATACGGGCCACTAACTGATCAAGCTGATCCGGAGTTAGTGACACCGGCTGTGCAGACGACACGTTTGTAAACCAAAGCACTACTCCAGTCAGGAGTATCGGAATCCACAAGAATTTTCGTCTCATAGACACTTTCCTCCAATTCCAAACAAAAAAGAGAAAAAAGAACCCCAGCCATTATGGCGGGTACCCAGAACGGGCAATGAGCGGGATCATCTGTTCCACTCCAGTCTGATCCCGCTTGAAGAGACGTCGGGCTATTTACAATGGTTACCGGCTACGGAAGGAGTGCGTCAGAAGCGCATGAAAGCAAACATGCGACGATAAAATGCCATATATCCGCCCGGAAGGCTGGCGGTGCCGGACCAGATATAAGTGCCGGAATCACCGGACGTAAGGTTCCGTTCGAGCAGCCGATCCAGCGACCAGGCGCCCGATCCGCGCAGCACGATCACCGCAGCCATGGCAAGCGCGAGCAAGTGATATTCGATGCCCTCGCCCGGCTGGCTGCCGGACCAGTTCATGAAGAAGCCATTTTGCCCATGAACCAGCATAATCGCGGCGAGCATATTCACAGCGATCGCGAAAGCATCCAGTCTCCCGAGTAGGCCAAGGAGCAGACCAGCCCCGCCCAGGAATTCGGCCGCAATGGCCAGAAACGCCAGGAAGGCGGGAATATGGAGTGTCTGCGTCAAGAAAGCCATGCTTGGCCCGTATCCGGCTCCGCCAAACCACCCCATCACTTTTTGAGCACCATGTGCAAACATGACGGCACCCAGGACGAACCGCAACAGAGTCAGCGTGCGGTCGTCTTCAGTTCGCAAAAACGTAGACAAACGCATATCAATCTCCTCAACTCTGTGATTGCGGTATCTCCGCTTGGGCGTTCCCCAAAAGCAGAGTACCCACATACCAAAAGATGCTAATTAAAAGCTGTTCGTTGCAAGAACGCTCAATGAATGCGGCCTTGACAGCTCCCCTGGCGATGCATTAACCAATAAGACAGAAGCCGCCTCGCCGCGCGCAGTGTTCCCGACTACGGATGGCGCCCTATCAGGCCCACACACGCAGCGCTCGCGAGGTTCTCGGCGTTCTCGTAACTAACGAAATTTTTGAGGAGACCTGTATGAAGATTGCACAAGTTGCACCTTTGTATGAAAGCGTCCCCCCTAAACTCTATGGCGGGACGGAGCGTGTCGTGTCGTATCTGACGGACGAACTAGTCCGGCAAGGTCACGATGTGACTCTGTTCGCCAGTGCCGATTCTGTGACGAACGCGAAGTTGCGTCCGATTTGCGAGCGCGCGCTGCGTCTCGAAGGCAAGAAAATCGTCGACCCGATCACGCACCATATACGGATGATCGAAGCGGTAGCCCAGGAAGCGGTCAACTTCGACGTGGTGCACTTTCACACAGACTATCTGCATTTTTCCGTGACCCGCCGACAGAAGCTGCCGGCCGTTACAACGCTGCATGGGCGGCTCGATATCCCGGACCTTGTTCCACTGTATCAAGAATTTTGGGATATGAATCTGGTGTCGATCTCGAATGCGCAGCGGATGCCGCTCGTTTGGGCGAATTGGGTTGGAACCGTTCACCACGGCCTTCCCGAAGATCTATACAAGCCGACGCTCACGCAGGGCAAATACCTCGCGTTTCTGGGCCGTATTTCACCTGAAAAGCGCGTTGATCGGGCGATCGAAATCGCGGAACGCGTTGGTATGCCAATCAAGATCGCGGCCAAAATTGATGTTGTAGGTAAAGAATATTTCGAAACGAAGATCAGGAAGCTGTTCGACCACCCGTTAGTCGAGTACATCGGTGAGATAGGAGAGCGCGAAAAAGGAGAATTCCTTGGGAATGCACTCGCCCTGCTATTTCCGATTGACTGGCCCGAGCCTTTTGGTCTGGTCATGATCGAAGCGATGGCCTGTGGAACGCCCGTGATCGCCTATCGCCTCGGATCGGTACCGGAAATTATTGACGAAGGAACCACCGGGTTCATGGTGAACAACGTCGACGAAGCCGTGAAAGCGGTCGGCCGGCTCAACTCCATCGATCGCGCTATTTGCCGGAGCGTGTTCGAAGAACGATTCAGTGCCCGGCGCATGGCTCTCGATTACGTCGAGATATACAAACGGATTATCGAGGGCCAGGACGGCTCGGCCACCGCCGAGGACGATCTCGCTTGCGCGGCTTAGACGGGACAAGCGCACCAGACGATGGCCACAGTTCAGCCCACTTCTGCCGATGTGATCGAAATCGGCAATGAATTCTACATCCGGGCGCAGTCCTCATTGGCCCACAGCCAGAACCGGGTATTACTGCATGGCGACACGTTCGGAATCTTCGACCAATACGGGGATATTCAGCCGTATTGGTCGGGAGAACAGGGCCTCTTTCATCGCGACACACGCTATCTCTCGAAACTAGAGTTGCGCATTTCGGGCTGCCGTCCGCTGCTGCTTAGCTCCAGCGTCCGGGATGACAACATTCTTCTCTCGGTCGATCTGACGAATCCCGATCTAACCCTCCCATCGGGTCAGTTACTGCCACGAGGGACGATTCACATCTATCGCTGTAAGTTTCTGAGCGACGGAACTTGCTTCGAGAAGTTTGTGATTCACAACTTCAGCGAGTTTTGCGTGAATCTCGATCTCAGCTTCGCATTCTACGCGGATTTTTCAGATATCTTCGAGGTGCGAGGGAACAAACGGAATCAGCGCGGCCGAAGATTACTTCCAGAAATTCTCAACGACAGCATCGTGCTCGGGTATCAAGGCTTAGACCATATCATCCGCCGCACCAACATTCATTGCTCTCCGGCGCCATCGTCTGTCTCCGAGAACGGGTTCAATATACCAATCACACTTGAACCCCATCAGGACCTTGCGCTTTCTCTGACGATCACCTGCGAAAGCAATGGTTCCGAACGGACCGCGACCGGTTACGATCGCGCGCTGGCAGCTATCACAGAGGAGCGGACCAAAGACCCACTCGCCCAGGTCGATATTTACACATCGAATGAACAATTCAATGATTGGCTGAACCGATCGGTTGCGGATCTCCAGATGCTCGTTTCGAATACCGCGTTTGGACCTTATCCTTATGCTGGAGTGCCCTGGTTTAGCACAGTCTTTGGGCGAGATGGACTTATCACGGCACTCGAGACGCTTTGGATTGCACCGGCTCTCGCCAAAGGTGTTCTTGCGTATCTGGCGGCGACGCAGGCCACGACGAAAGATCGGCGTCGCGATTCTGAGGCGGGGAAAATCCTGCACGAAATGCGCCAGGGAGAGATGGCGTTGCTCGACGAAGTTCCGTTCGGCCGGTATTACGGCAGCGTCGATTCAACGCCTCTGTTCGTTCTTCTCGCGGGCGCGTACTACGAAAGAACGGCGGATCTTGAATTTTTGCATAGTATCTGGGCCAATATCGAGGCGGCATTGCAGTGGATCGACGTTTTCGGAGATCTTGATGGCGATGGTTTTGTTGAATATGCTCGTCAGTCCGATTCAGGCCTGCTGCAACAAGGTTGGAAGGACTCGCAGGATTCGGTTTTCCATGCCGATGGGCAGATCGCAAAAGGGCCGATTGCTCTTTGCGAAGTGCAGGCGTATGTATACGCCGCAAAATCCAAGATCGCAACCGTAGCCGAATGTTTGGGCTTCCCAGAAACAGCCGAGCGTCTAAAATCGCAAGCAGCCGCTTTGCGAGACAACTTCGAAAAGGCTTTCTGGGCTGATGACCTTTGCATGTATGCGTTGGCGCTAGATGGAGACAAGCGGCCATGCCGTGTTCGCAGTTCAAATGCCGGCCAATGCCTGTTCTCTGGTATTGCCCCGCTAGGCCGGCACCGGCAAATAAGAGAAGCTCTCCTGTCGCCGTTTCTTTTCTCGGGATGGGGAGTGCGAACCCTGGCAACCAACGAGCGGCGTTATAACCCGATGTCTTATCACAACGGCTCCGTTTGGCCGCACGATAACGCCATGGTCGCGTTTGGCGACACGGCCTTTCGGGACAAGGAACTCGCGACGAAAATCCTTTCCGGGTTTCTTGACTTGTCGATCTTCACCGAGTTGCACCGGCTGCCGGAATTGATATGCGGCTTTCCCCGGCACGCAGGTAAAGGGCCGACTCTGTATCCGGTTGCGTGCTCGCCCCAGGCCTGGGCTTCTGGCGCCGTGTTCATGGTCTTGCAGGCATGCTTAGGTTTATCGATTGACGCCCGCAATTCGCGGCTATATCTCTATCACACAGCGCTCCCCGAGGCCGTACCTTCGGTTCGGATACGCAACCTGCGCGTCGGTAATGCGAATCTTGATGTTATGTTCGAGCGCTACGGGCAAACGGTCGGTGTGAATATTCTTCGGCGGCAAGGTGACATTGAGGTGATTGCGACTAAGTAGACCTGGGGGACGACTGGTCCAAGAAAGTTATCGGCGTTGCAGCCGGGCTTGCTCTCCAGCCGAGGCAGCGTCCGGAGAGCAAGGGCCGCCAGAACGCCGAACTGTAGTGGATGGCACTTATGCTTCCACACGCAGATGAACAGTTTGCCCAGCCGCTACATATACGCGTTGTGAGTAGATCGTCTCATTGTGTTCCCGGATCTGCAGGTCATAAGTGCCGGGAGGCAGGTGCAAGCTCTTATCATGCTGCGTATTTCCAACATAGGCCCCGTTGATAAAGATATCCCCGTCCTTTACTTTCGCATCCAGCTTGATGGTGCCGGTTGCCGGATAGACATAGTAAGGCACGGGCGCCCACCAATACGGTCCCCAGTACGAGACCACGGGAGCTCCGATAATCACGGCTCCGCGAATAATGGCGGCCGAAGCGCTGACGGGTGCAAACAACATCGCTGCAATGGTTAGCATCAGCAATACTCTTTTCATGTTCTTGGACCTCCTTTCTTGGTGTCTCCACATTTTCTGATGGCAATTCAAATTCCAAGGTCGCATTTCGGATTTGAATAGCTTAGGGCCATACGACCGCCCAGAATTCCACCACCATGGTTGAATTCGGCCACACCTGGGATAAGAAAAGCCAACTGTCAGGCGTCTGGGCTGAACCGAGCGCAACCGAGTCTCACCCGATCCCGCCCCGAGGCTTCGTTGGATGATGCAGGCATAGTGTCGCATCTTCCAGTTGGGCCACCCAGCAGCACAGACGGCGCGTATTGTAGTAACTCTGCGATGCAGGCGGCGCGAGCTTCCGAAGGGCAAACGCCAGCATGATCTGCGACCAGCCCGTAATGAGCAGGTCAATCCCGATAAACAGACCGATGACCCAGAGCGCCGAAGCCGGCCAGTGCAGCCAGATCAGAATCCCCAGAACCACGTTGACGATACCGCTCAGCAGAATCCACGGCCAGCCCTGAACGGGTGCCACGCTGGCCGCGATGATCCGAAAGATTCCTGTGACCAGGAAGTAGGCCGCCATCAGCAGCGTCAAAACCAGCGCTCCGGCCAGCGGGCTGAGTAACAGCAAAATACCCACGACAATCCAAAGCACGGCGTTCAGCACATGCAACCACATGTGCCCCGTACGCCGGTGTCGGAAAGCCTGCACCGCTTGGGCAATGCCGGCAATCAGCAGCACCCAGCCGAAAAACACCATCGAAGCCACCGTCACTGCAAAGGCATCCCCAATGGCAAAGAGCCCGAGAATGACCAGCAAAATTCCAATGGTGAGCAGCCATTTCCAGTGCCGCCCGATTTCGCCGAACGGATCGAAATAGCTCAGAAACGAAGTGCAAGTCGGCTGATCCATGCCGATTACCCTCCTTTGGCAGATAAACAGGGTCAGCGAGCCGCCCGATGTGTGTGTCCATTCAACAGACGTTCGCAGCTTCAAAATGTGTTGGGCGAATGGTATTGCGTTTGGGCTCAAGGCGCGCAACTAAGATCGTCTGGTCATCCTGAGCCTGTTCTTGCCCAAGAAAGACCCGTACATCGGCGAGTATAGCTTCGCAGATCTCGGTTGGCGATTTAGCCCAGTTTGATTCAATGGCTTCGATCAGCCGGTCTTGGCCAAATTCCTGCTGTCGAGAGTCGCTCGCTTCGACAATGCCATCCGAATACACAACCAAAACATCGTCCGCTTGCACCGTGATTTCAGCTTGCTCATAGCGGGCGCTCGGTAAGACCCCCATGACCGGACCGGTGCTATCCAATCGCAGAATCTCTCTCTTCTCGGTGCTTCGGCGAATCAGCAGCGGAGACGGATGTCCGGCGTTGATGTAAGTCAAAGTGCCTTCCTCCGCGTTGAAATAAGACCAGAACAGTGTCACGAATCGTTCGCGTGCTGTCTTTAGGCATAAAAATTGATTCAACCGCTCGGCCGCCTGTTCATGGTGGAGCGCTGAAGCCATTGTGCCGCTGGCGCGCACGATTCCCTGAACAACGCCCATCATCAGTGCCGCTGGGAGGCCCTTCCCCGTTACATCTCCCAATATGAGCGCCGTCTCGCCTTTATCGCTCTCGAAGACGTCATAAAGATCGCCACCTACCTGCCAAGCCGGGATACATTGCGCCGCAAATTGAATTTGGCCTCTGGCGGAGTTTTCGTTAGGAAAGAGATCGAACTGCACGCGCCGCGCGATTGCCAGTTCTTTTTCGACTTGTTTGCCGCGCACGTAGTTTCCAAAACGAAGGCCCATAATAGTCACCGCCCCGATCAGTGCGAACGCAGCCGCAACACCAACGATCAAATATTCCCGCAACGGGCCAAAATGCACGGAAATTCCCCTCTCGTACAACGCGATTTCAATGAACTCCGGCGCTGCTGGAACAATCCGGCGCGGCGGCGATCCATGGAGGAGATGCTGAGGCAGCAGATTGAGCGTGATGAACACCGGCCCCGATGGCGTCATCTGCTCGCGAGGTCCTGTGGCATCTGGCCCTAGAAGACTGCGCAGCATCTCGGCCGAGTACTTAGGGGCGGCATTTGTGCGCCCGCCTTCCGCTACGATTTCGCCGTCTGCCCGAAGAATTCGGATCCACGCGATCTGTTTCGGAGCGTCCGCTAGGGCATCGTGCAATACCGGTGTCAGTTGGGACGTATCGAAGTTTCGCATTACCCGCGCCATGCGCACAATCGAAGCTGCCAGACGGGCGCCTTCCCGCTGCGCCTCTTCACGGACCAAGCCATGCACCACATAGCGATAAGTCATTACTGTCTCGACCAGCAGCAACAGGCCTAGCAGTACCCCCGCTACAATGGCGCATCGGAACCAGAGATATCTTGAAGGAAGCCGTTCGCGCATAATAAGCCACACCCGAACACAGTAATCGCTCTTTACTTGTAGGACTGCGACGCCCTACGCGCAAGTTACTTTGAAAGATCTGCGGCACGTTCGCTCTTCATCCGCTTTCGCAATGAAGGGGTTCTGACATGATTAGCGTTGTCGGGCGCGCTCCTGGCATCCAAGCGGCTTCCGAACCGGTCCGACGTTGGGCGGTTGCCCTTTAGGGGAATCCCGAACGGTCTTCACATCTAAACGAACCCAGCGGTTTACGCTTAAAGGCAGGGTGGAAGCGCATGCCTGAATCGATTAGCAAATCGCCCGCCCGGCTATGAAGGGGAGGGGAGGATCATACCGCGTCCACTCTTCGAGGCAGTCGTTTCGACGCTTCAGGAGCCACTTATCATCCTTCGAGGCGATCTGACGGTGGAGGGCGCGAACGCGGCTTTCTACGAGCACTTCAAAGTAGATGGAGAGTATACAATAAACGGACCCGTCTACGAGCTGGGAAACGGTGAGTGGGATATTCCGGAATTGCGGGACCTGCTTCTCAAGCTGTTGCAAGGGGATTCCATGGTGATGGGCTATCGGGTCGATCATGAATTCCAGCAGATTGGCCGGCGTGTTCTTCTCTTGAATGCACACAGATTGGACACCGCACAGAATGCAAATTCGATCGTGCTCACGTTTTCGCGATAACACGGAGGTTGAGTTTGCAAAGGAATACGCCGAGAAGGTCATAGATGCGCTTCGTGATCCATTCCTGATCCCGACTGGGATCTACGTGTGAAATGAGCAAACCGCCAGTTCTATGACAAATTCGGCGTGGCACCCGACGAAACAGAGGGGCAGTTCATCTATGATCTCGGAAACAAACAGTGGGATATACCGAGGCTGCGGGAACTGCTTGGACATATCCTGCCAAATAATTCCACGTTCGATGACTTCGAAGTTCAGCACGACTTTGAAACCCTCGGACATTGAGTCATGCTGCTCAATGCTCGGCGCGTAGACCACCTGAAGGTGATGATCCTGCTGGTGATTGCGGATGTCACCGATGCCAGGCGCGCTGCCGAGCAGCAGAAGGTGCTGCTTGGCGAATTGCAGCGCCGCGTCAAGAACCTGCTGATGAATGTGCGAGCGCTTTGGCAGCTCACAGCTCAGGGATCGTCAACACTGGAAGGTTTCACGAAGGCTTTCGATGATCGACTCGACGCGATGGCACGAACTCAGGATCTGCTGGTCAGAGGCGTCGGCCTTCGGGTTTGTTGTTCACTACTCTTCCTTCCCTTCTCCGTCGAGAGCTTGTGGGTCGAGACCGGCGTGGCCGGTCGGAAACCCGATGCGTCGTTTCGGTTCTGCGATCGCTTCGATCAAGTACTGAATGGTTTGAAAAACCGCCTCGATCTGCTGGCCCTGTTCTTCCTGTTTCGAGCGCAGCTCCTCTAACTGCCGGGCCAGGTCCTCGTGCAAGATCGGCAGTTGCCGCAAGCGCACGAACGTGCGCATGATAGCGATATTCACTTCAATCGCTCGCTTGCTTCGCAGCACGGAGCTGAGCATGGCGATTCCCTGCTCTGTAAAGGCATACGGCGGATAGCGGCGGCCGCCCTAGACCTCATTTGAGGTCGCAATTTGCGACCTCAAGTTTTCGTTCTCCGCTGGGGTGAGCCTTGACGTGGCAAATTGGGTGGCGGTAAGCGTTGCTTCCCAAAACCCATTGATCCAGCTTATTTAGGGATGGTCAGCACTCGGCGCATGACCACTATATTCGATCTTTCGATTTGAGGCGGTATTGAATACGTGGTCTTCGTTTGCGGGAGCGTTGGTGGGGCGTGTGAGATTGAAACGCAGGCGAAAGGTGTTCCAAAGCCTTAGGGAACTTGCTTTCTTTGAACTTGCCGGTCAAGGTAAAGTCGGCATTTCCGTACTCTGTTGATTCCAGTTTTGCGTGCCGAGATGTGCTCCGGATGGCCACAAAGGAAACTCGTTGATTGTCGAGGGACCGTCAGGTGTGTGGAAGACCTCGACACAGCGGGTCGTCAACCTACCCGGTTCGGTTCAAATCTGGGTAGAATGTCTACGAAGGCCCATGGCCAAATCTTCCACCCGAATCGAACTGCTGCAAGGCACGTTGGACATGTTGATCCTGCGCACGTTGCTGTTTGGTCCTTCACATGGCCATCAGATCGCGAAGCACATTCAGCGAACCACCGAAGAGATTCTCCAAGTCGAACGCGGGTCACTTTATCCGGCACTTCACCGGCTAGAACGGAAGGGCTGGATTGCGGCGAAGTGGGAACTTGCCGGGAAAGACTTGAAGCGCGAATTCAAATATTACCGGCTCACCGCGACAGGAAAGAAACAGCTCGTGGCGGAGGAGTCGAAATGGAAGCAATTCACCGGTGCGATTGCGCGGGTCATGTGGCCGGCTGAGGAAGGGTGAAATGCGCTGGCCGCTAGGAAAAAAACGCGAACAGAACCTGGAGCGTGAACTCCGCTCGCATCTGCAATTGGAGGCCGAAGAGCAACTGGAGCGAGGGTTGTCGTTGGAACAGGCTCAGTACACCGCTCAGCGCGTTCTCGGCAACAAGACTCTGCTGAAAGAGGAGATGCGCGAAATGTGGCGATGGACATCGTTGGAACGTTTCTGGCAAGATCTGCGCTACGCGGTTCGTGTGCTGCGAAAGAATTTGGGGTTCAGTGCCGCTGCGGTGCTGTCTCTTGCGTTAGGCATCGGCGCAAACACGGCAATTTTCAGTCTCGTTGACGGCCTTTGGATGCGCTCGATGGCGGTACCGAGGTCCAACGAGATAGTTCGGCTATTCTCGACAACCAGTCAAAATCCCGAAGACACGTTCTCTTACCTCGAATACCTTGCATTGAAAGATCAAGCCCGTGGCTTTCAGGGTCTTGTCGCGCGTGGCGGACGCGGCATACAGCTGCCAAATAAAGACGGAACATCGGAGCTGCACACCGTCAATGTCGTTTCGGATAACTTGTTTAGCGCCCTTGGAATCCAACCGCTCGCGGGCCGTATATTTACGCCTGCTGATAAAGACCTGTTGAATCACGAACCGGTCGCCGTCTTGGGAAATAGCTTCTGGAAGCGCCGTTTTGGAAGTGATCGTGGCATCGTAGGTCAACAAATCGAATTCCAGCGCGGGAACCAAAGAGTTCTCTTTACGGTCCTCGGCGTGCTGCCGGAAACATTTCGCGATCGATAACGGCGAGGACCGGGATATCTGGCTTCCCACCCAATCCTGGCTCCGCGTCGCCGGAGCTGGCGATCTTGAAGATCGGGGGTTTCGCTGGTTTCGAGTGCTTGGCCGCCTCCGGCCCGGAGTTTCCGTTCGTGCGGCGAATGCGCAGGTCGAGCTGATTGCGCGCCGCCTCGCTTCCGAGTGGCCGGCGACGAACCGTGGAAGGAACGGGCGCGTTGTATCCGATCTTAGTTATCGCTTAGAACTCGCCGGCACAAAGGGGCTGGTTCTGCTTTGCGCTGTGCTGCTGCTTGTGCTTTTGTCTTCGGTGAATGTAGCAAACCTGCTTCTCGCAAGAGGGGCACGCCGTGCCAGAGAGATTGCGGTCCGCATCTCGCTAGGAGCGCGCCGATTGCGGATCGTCCGGCAGCTCATGACAGAAAACATCCTGCTGGGCTTCGTGGGATTGCTTGGTGGTCTTGGCCTAGGGATGGCGCTCATCAGATTGCTGCCCTCATTGCTGGTGCAGGCCCCCGCGCTCCAGCCGGAGCTGACCTTCTACCTCGATTCGCGTGTTCTGGGCTTCAGCGTTTTGGTTTCGCTCGCCACTATCTTTTTCTTTGGTTTGGCGCCGGCGTGGCGTACATCGAAATTGAGTCTTGTAGCGGCCCTGAAGGAGCGGACTGCTTCCGCAGACTTGACAGGTCGTCGCTTACAACCGCGGCATTGGCTCTCCATTAGCCAAATCGGTGTTTCTTTGGTTCTGCTGGCCGGAACGGGGCTCATGGTTCGCAGCTTCGTCAATACACGCACGCTCGATTACGGCATTACTCGAAGACCGCTGCTCGACGTCTGGGTCTCGGCGTCAGGATTGCAAGCGCCAGTACTTTATCGAGAGGCTCTGGACCGTATTCGCGAGTTTCCATCCGCAAAAAAGATCGCATGTGCCTCTCGCGCCCCTCTGAGCCTTTCCGAAGGCGGCATGTCGCAAGTGGTCACGTTTCCCGACCGCCCCAAACGGCCAGTCAACCCCTCGAAATCAAGTACAACAGCATCAGCTCGAATTACCTGAACGTAATGGGTACCCGGGTCCTTAGCGACCGTGGATTTGATGACACAGATCAGAGCGACGGCCCGTCCGTCGTTCTTATAAGCGAGACAATGGCCCACCGCTTCTGGGGACAAGAGAATCCGATCGGCAAACTGATTCACCTCAAGAGTGCTGGCGGCCGGGATTACCGCATCGTCGGAATCGTGGAGGATGTCCCGATTAACGAGATCGGCGAGCGACGTGAGCCTTATTTCTACCTGCCTTACTGGCGCAATCCCACCGACAGCATGACCTTCGTCATCGAAACCGACGGTAATCCACTTTCTCTCGCACAGCCGGTCCGGCGGAAATTGATTTCGCTCAGTCACGAACTCGATCCCTTCATGATCACCACACAGCAGCAGCTCGTGGCTTACTCTTCCGGCCCGTATCAAATGACTGCGGAACTAGTATCTACGCTAGGCACTTTGGGCCTCCTGCTTACTGCTGTCGGGCTATACGGCGTAATTTCGTATGGAGTTACACAACGGACTCGGGAAATTGGAATACGGATGGCGCTGGGTGCAGACCGGAGCACTATTCTGAGATTCGTTTTGGGAGAGTTGGCTGCTTTGGGGATTCTCGGCTTTGCGCTCGGTATACCTCTGGCGTTGCTTGCGGCGCGATCTGCTTCCGCCATGCTGTTCGGGGTCGCTCCATGGGATGCCACGGCTTTCTTTGCGGCAGGTGCACTGCTTAGCGTTGTGCTTTTCGTCGCGGGCGCAATACCCGCGCGGCGCGCAGCGCGAATCGATCCAATGGTGGCTCTTCGTTATGAATGAGCGTGGCGCGCTTGTAAGCCTAACAACGGCATATCAAGATCAGAGCGCTCGCAAGTCCTTTTTCGGCGCTGCCGCTCCGGCGCCGAGACCGAGTTAGGTTGCACAAACCTTCTTCGATTCTGTTGAAAAACTCGGCTTTCACTGACGTGGCGCTTCTCAAGGGGATCAGAAATGTTCGACTCGCAATCCGCAATCGCTTATAGCGCGTCTAATCGCGTCATTGTTTCAGGCGCAGGTCGCTCAACCCTAGCGAGCTGAGTTTTTCAACACTATCCTTCGTTTACGCACCGGCTCAGCCTGACACAGCTTATGATCTGAGCGTCACCTGATAAAACGTCCAATCGGAAGGTGGCTGCCGCAAGCCTATTAAATAGTTTCCGGGCGTCTCCCGGGATAGATCGAGTTTGACTCGCAGCACCGTGACGCCATTTTCGACAGACGCATTGCCGGAAACGCTGAGCAGCGGTTTATCGATATCCTTGAGCCATTGAATGTCATAACGCCCCGGTTCACTCCCGATGGGAAGGAGAATGGTCAAGTCCAGGCGCTTCGCCGGCAACACATGGGGCTTCGCTGCCACAGTCTGTCCTCCTGCACTGCGGGTGCTCGATGCATCGCGCAAGTCAAGTGAGGCTGGCAGGTAGGGACCCAACTCCTCGGGAGCTGGTTCGCGTCGCTCAAATGATTCGTATGCGGCGATCCCGCCTCCGACAATCGCAACCGCGATTCCGCCAAGAACGGCGCGGCGGCGGACTACTTGGCGATGCTCCAGTTCAAGCCGCCTTTTTACCTGTTCCCGAAGATCAAGAAATTCCCGATAGCACGGCGAACAGTGCGTAACGTGTTCCCAGGCTGCATCGCGCGTCGGGCGCGGTCTATTGGCCAGCTCGCGCAATACCTCTGTGCCGGGGCAGCCCTTCCTTTCCGGGTTCGGAAATTCACGAAGGATCGCCTGCTGAACAATATCCTGGAGTCGTTCGAAAACTTCATCGGCGGAGTCGTCCGGCATCGGTCCCAGACATTATGCCATCTAATGCGCTTTCAAAAAAGGCTTAAAGCATCCCTAAGTCATTCAAGGCCCGTCTGATAGCTCGATAGATCGTCTGTGAAACCGTGTTGGGCTTCTTATCGAACACAGCACTGATCTCCTCGCGATCCATGCCATGCCGGATCATATCCAGCATTTCACCGGCATCCATATCGCCTCGCAACCTGATCTGGCGGGTGATCGCGGCGAAGAGCTCCGCGCGTTCAATTTCGCCGGCGAAATCCGATTCGCAGTGGGGAAAGAGGCGCGACAGGATTTTAGGGTCTGCCACGGCAAGTTTCGCGGCAAGCGCGGTCTCGTCTTCCGGGAGGGGTTCGTCAAGGCCGCGCCGTGCCCGCCGCCCCCCGGCCCGGAGATCCTCTGCCACCCACCACGCGCGGTGCCAAATTCGGCCGCTCGGCCATTGTCCGAGATTGTCGCAGTGTCTATACCAGACGCGGTGGACGCTTAATTCGGTCAGCTCCGAAACCCGCCATTCGTCTTCGAGACGCCAGCGGGCTAACTTCCGAAGGCTATCGGCGATGGGTACAACCGCGGCGATCCAACCCCAGGCGATCTTGCGTCCATGCCGGTCCGTATCTTCGATGCAGATCGGGACCACTGAGTTGGGCTCGCCCAACTCCTCGTAGTCGAATGGAATCGTTACTACAGCCACCGGCGACCCGCGGCTAAGAAATCTTGCTTCGGCTGTCACGAGCAGCCTCTGCCAGGGCCTTTACAGATGGAGGCCAATTCGCCGCATGGCAGGAAATATAGCACGCTCGCGGAAATTGTCAACTGGAACATTCGTGAAATTCCGGTTACTTCGGATGGCCTTTCGAAGAAAGCTGAGGGACTGTATTGCACATATGACTTCTCTAGTTGTAATTCCGCAGAATTACGAAGACCTGCCCGAGGCACAGCGCGAGCAAATCATCCCGATTTGCATGGCGGCTCGGGATCGCAAAGGTCAGCTAATCGAGCCGCGATGGTTTTTCGAGGGAGTTGCGCCGGTTCGCAAACACCTGGTGAGCCTTGCGCATTACGCGCTCGGAGATCCATGGTGCGTTTCCGAACTGGCCGAGGCCACCGTGCATCGGCTGTGGTCACGGTATGGAGCGTCTGTGGGCCAGTGCCCATGGCGCAGAGTTCTGAAAAAAGCGATCTGGATGGCGGAGGAGCTGAGGATCGGCGATTGGCGGAAAAGGAAGTATCCAAATTTGTATCTTGGGCTCGACGGTCTCGACGAGAAGATCCGCGAGCAGATGCTTGTCGATCCAAGCACATACGTGGACCTGCTGGAGCAGCAAATCATGCTCGATTCCATCGAGGAGCGTTTACAGCAGGAAGGCCGCGCAGAAATGCGTCTCGTTTTCCAGTTACTCCGGCGCGGCTACTCCTGGCAGGAGATCGCCGAGCACCTCGGAGAAACCGGACGCGAGCCGGCGAAGCGCCGCTTCTATCGGTGGCTGAAGAAAGTTGGAAGTGAATAGAGCCTGCTGGCGTTTACTCTGTAAGCTCCCTATAATGAACGGGCGGATGAAACAGGAAACGCCCGAGCAGAAGTGGAACCGTCTTAAAAACCAGATCCACGAGGGAATCGCGAAGGCATATCCGAACCCGGATCGCAAGGGCTGCCTCAGCCACGAGCATATCGTTGCACTTGCAATCCGGTCGGCCGACTTCGACGACACCATCGAGGATGATCCACAGTGGCAGCACGTTACGCATTGCTCTCCCTGCTACAGCGAATATCTCGAAGAGTTCAAAAGCCAGCGCGCGAGCAAAAGATCCGGGAAGACGAAGTAAGCCCCAAACAAAGCTTCGCGAAAAAATAGCTTCCCCGCGTCCCTAAGTCGCCCTGGCAGTCCCTTAGTACTTAGAGGGACTTCACCGGCGTGCCCAACGGCAAGCAGGACAAGACCATCGAAGCCGTCCAAGCTCAAATTCGGGCCATGGGCGCTGAGATGTTCGAGGTGGGGCTGTACAAGCAAGACGCAACAGAGCCTCAGCCGGTAATGCTCCCTCGCGTTTGGGATAGTGATTCGCTCATGCGATCAATCGGCTGGTTGCGGCATGAAAACCGGGAAGGCCGAAATATTTACATACGCCCGAAAGGTGAACACAACCTGAGCCTTGTCGATGACCTGAAGGCTCCAGCGATTGCCGCGATGAGACGGAGCGGATTCAGACCGGCAATCGTCGTGGAAACATCGCCGGGGAATTTCCAAGCCTGGTTAAAGCATCCAGAGCCGCTCGATAAGGAAATGGGAACCGCGGCGGCGAGAGCGCTCGCAGAGAAATTCGGCGGGGACCACGGAGCCGCCGACTGGCGTCATTATGGCCGCCTGGCAGGATTTACGAATCGTAAGGAGAAGTATCGGGATGCGGTAACGGGCTTATATCCATTCGTACGGCTGATCGAGGCAGACGGCAATGTCTACCCGGAGGCGGGCAATTTTCTTTCACGCGTCCGCGCGGATTTGGAAGAACAGCACCTCATCGGTGAGCGGCGCCGAGTGGAATTGGCGGCGGCGATTCGGGACCGGAATGGCCGGAACGGACGATTGAAATCAATCGATGAATTCCGCAGCGATACGCGCTACGGAGGAGACGGAACCAGGATTGACCTGGCCTATGCCGTTTACGCGCTATCGCATGGAGTGTCCGCCGATGAAGTTGAGGCGGCGATCCGCACGCGGGATCTTTCGCACAAGGGAACCGAAAAGCGGCAAGCAGATTACGTGGAACGAACTATCAAGAAAGCGCTCGCGGCAACCGAAAGAGGCTACGAACGCTGACGAAGCAGCAGGGGAACTATGCCGAAGAACGCGACGACACCGACAGACGAAACAGAACCAGGCAGGAACGCCATTCATTTGTCGCTGCAAGGCAAGGGCGGCGTGGGTAAATCGTTTATCGCTAGTATCCTGGCGCAATATTTCGTGGCGCGTGGAAAAGCAATTCGGTGCATCGATACCGACCCCGTAAACACGACGCTGTTTCAATACAAAGCACTTTCCGTCAGTCGCCTGGAGCTGTTGCGGGATGGCGGTATTGATCAGCGCGGTTTTGACGTTCTGATGGAGCGGCTTCTAACCGAAGACGCGACATTCATAGTCGATAATGGCGCGTCTACGTTCATTCCGCTATGGAACTACATTCTCGAAAACAATGCGGTTGAAGTGCTCACGCGAGCCGGTAAGCGGCTGTTTGTGCATACAGTCATAACGGGCGGTCAAGCTCTTGTCGACACGCTCTATGGCTTCAAGAGCCTGGTTGATAGCACGTCGGACCAGAACATTATCGTTTGGCTGAATGAATATTTCGGGCGGATCGAGCGCGATGGGAAGTGCTTCGAGGAAATGGGAGCGTACAAAGACAGCGCGGATAAGGTATTGGGGTCAGTCCATTTAACGCGCCGCAACCAGGACACGTTCGGGCACGATCTGGAAGAAGTAATATCTCGCAAGCTGACGCTGGAAGAGGCAATCAAGGATGGCCCCTTCACGATTATGAGCAAGCAGCGCCTGAAGGTCATGCAGAGGGACTGGTTCGAGCAGCTTGACCGGTTGGATCTGATCTGACGTGCGCCTCCCCGCCGAGAATCGCGAATGGATCATCTAGCGCTGTACCCAGCGATGGAATGGGAGCGAGCTTCTCTACGAGGATTGGATCGGCGCAGAACTATTCGATGGGCCAACCCGCCAGATGGACAATATTGAATTGATGACGCGTTCAGAGATGATCGAGGGATTGGAATGGTGTGCGAAGAAATGGCCGGATGACGAATTTCGAGGCCATAACGTTGCAAATTGCAGGTGCAGACAGCACGCTTTTTCCCAAGCACGTGGCGCGCGCTGACTAGCGAACTGAAAATATGATCGACGTGAAACGGCTAATCGCGGAGGTTGCCGCACGCGACGGCATACGCGTCGAACCTGGCGATCCGGCATTCGCATTGGTGACTTTGAATCAATTGGTACTGGAAGATGTCGCGCAGCAGATAAGCGAGCATATTCACGCTGGTGTGGCGGAGTTCACCGAAGCGGTCCGCAAGACCGAAACGCGCGCAGGGAGATTGTTGGCGGAACAGGTCAAAGAGGCGGCAGGTGAGGTTCGCGATGAGCTATACCGCGATATTGAAAAGGCGCGTTTGGAAGCGAACGAGATCGTCCAGGCCGTCCACGAAGCACACACAAGGGCAGCCTTGATCCGCTGGTTTGCCGCTGGGGTGATTGCGGGAGCCGGAGTGTTTGCGGCGGGATTGTGGATTGGAACCGCATATCTGCGATAGCTTGTGTCGCCAGGCTCAGCTCTCATGATGGAACCCGTTCCTTCAACCGTTCTCATCTGAAGCGTCTGGACGTGTAAGTTAGTGTCTATCCACTCGCGGTAAACACATTCTGCCTCGGTGCGCTCCCTTTCCGCCAAGAAGCCTGCCTCGACAAGCTGTGGGCCGAGGGTTTCGATCACGTTGAGCCAGATTGCGCCTACGGTCGAGAAATCTGGGTCGCCGTGCCGGGCGACCTCATCTTCGATGTGAACCTGAATGCGTTCCAGACCTTGCGACTGAAACAGCCCAGGTAGGCAGTCGGCCATACGATTATTCCACCCGTTCGCGAACCGCCATTCGAGGAACGCTTTGTAGAAGCGCATGAATTCGCTTGGAGGATCGGGCTCCCATGCGTTGTTGTCATGGTTGTAATCGAGGATCACAATTTTTCCGGCTGGCGCCGCGGCTTGCACCATTTTGGTGATTGCGAGTTCGGGTGGATTGATCCACTGTAGTACTCTGGCTGCCGTCACAATGTCGAAGGACTCCTGAAACGCGAAATTCAGAACGTCGCCATTTACGAACCGCAAGTTCGGGAAGACATGATCGCCGCGAGCAATCACCAGCAGAGATTCATCGCGATCTAAACCGACGACGCGGCCATTTGGACCGGACCGCGCGAGCAATATCTGCTGTGATCGCTCCAGTGCCGCACCCGACATCAAGAACGGACATTCCCGGCCGGAGAAGTTCCGCCAACCGGCGATGATCCCGCTGAAGGGTGCGGCGATTTAATATGCGCGGATCAGACCTATGAGTTTGCTGACCACTCATATCTTGGCCCGGTTCCTTTCAACGGTCGCCTAACGCGGATGATTTTCTCGACCGGACCGCTCCAAGCTAATTTGTCCAGGCGATCCTCTGGTCTTCCTGCGATTCGGCCGAGGATGATTCGAGAAAAATAAGCATGGCCGGAGTCGCGCCAGCGGGCCATCTCAATCAACGAATCGAGGGCGCGGGTTCGAATCTTTGCTAGAAGCACTGGATCTCTGGCCGCTGTCAGGTGCATCAGCAGCGACGCTCCCTTATTCCGATCCGTCCATATGCCCGAATTAAGCATGTCGATAAAAGTATCGGGTGGGATTTCAGGGACTAAAACGGGATTAGATTTGGCCAGTACCCCCAGAGCACGAGTAGCGTTGTTACGGACCTCATCATCAGGATCACGGGCCGCGTGCACCAATGCGAGTATTTGCTGACGAGATTGGCGCATATACCCGACGGCATCGCTGGCGACCCGCCGATCTTCTACGCTGGAAGAAAAGTTCAACACGCTAAGCAATTCCCCTCCATGCTCCACGGCCCAACGGCGAACCTCCAATTCAAGGGACCTCGCGGTGGGATCGTTGATCAGCGCGTAGCCATTTGAATCGTCCTCCTGCGCGGCCCGGCTACCCTTGCGTACGGCTTCTTCAATCGCACGATCAAGGCGGCGATACAGGCCCATGATGTCGGGCGGGAGGCGCTCGTTGCCAGTGGGTTCCGGGTTATAAGTGAATGGTTTGCTGGATGCCCCTGGTAGACCGATAAAGAGGAGCACATTCCCTTTCTCGTCACAGCAGATCGATTTAAGATCCGTAGGCTCTCGGTGGATAATGCCCACCACAGCTCGGCGCACGTGGGACTTGGTTTGCTCTGAATTTTCGTCGCCCTGATGGACAGGTAACGCTTTGCGGATACTTTCGATGTCGAGCCCTTTGTAGCCGAAAAACTCGATATCCCCAATGTGGTTACCCGCAATTGCCGGCTGGATGGCCAAGAGAGCGAGAAAAAACCAGCATGGCTTCACCAGAAGGCGCACGTAAGCAAAGATAGCGCGGGGCGAAGGAGGATGATATTAAATCAATTGCTTCGGATCGGCCAACTCCGGCCGGTAATCGAATGCGGAGCGCTTGCGTTGCCGCTCTCGAACGTTCGCCAGCGGGTCCGCTGATTGCTTCGCCGTCGAAGTGGCTGGTTCGATAGCAGGTTTTCCGCGCTCTCGCTCGAATCGCTCGGCATTGGCGGAGGGCAAACTGCGAACATCGCTGTTTGCGGCAGACGCTCTGCGAATTCGGCTAACGTAAACGGCCAGGCTGCGGGTATCGACGTTTATGCCGTCCGCCTCAAGGCACTCGCGTACGCTCTGGAGAGTGTGCCCGTTATCGAGAGCCGCTTTGATGTCCGGCCAAAGCGCCCGGATCTGCGCAGCCTTGGTAGGTGGCTTTTTCTCGCGCAACGCCGCGAGGCGGGCACGAGCCGTAGTGGTGGGATCTCGCCGTGAGTTTTGGGCCATCAACAATTCCTAACAGAGTAAAACAATTTATAACAGCCATAACAATGTACAACAAAAGCCAACAGACCGGGACAAACAAATGGCTGATCCACGCGCCTGAGCGCCGGGGATAGTCGGTAGTGGAACATAAAGGAAACGCGATACGGTGGATGCGTTTCTGAGGATGTAAGTCTTCTCGTTTGAGTGTGTTTTACTCGAATACGTTTTCAGTGCCGCGTATTCGATGTGTAATACGCCCCCTGATTTTTCCCGCCGAGCGTCCCGAAATGCCCGCCGCAGGCTCTTAGTAATTAGAGGGTCAAATGAATCCCCGTGCAATCCGGTTTTCTGAAACGGTAACGAAGCAAGTTGAGACTGCGGCAAAGGAGCAGGGTTTCGCGTCGGCGAGCGCCTTCGTCCGATATGCCGTCGAGCAAGAACTCTCCGGGCGTCAGGATGGCCTCACCGGCGCGGAAGAGCGTTTGGCCGCGAGCATCGAGCAGGTCCGAAAGGATCTGTATCGGCTCATGCGGGTGCAGCAGGCGCTGTTCGCATATCTGGATACGTTAGCCAAAGCGATTCTGACTTGTATGCCGGAGCCGCCCGCAGATGCAAAGCCTCAGGCCGTTGCGCGCGCAAAGGAAAGATACGACCGGCTTCTCAAGAGTGCAGGCCGCGCCATGGTCGGGGATGCCAAGCTTGCGATGCACGACCTGGTGAGCAATGGCGAGAGGTGAGGAGGGGGATTTCCGGCTCCGCCCGCGAAAACCGCCGATCCCCCGCAAGCGAAACGAGTCCGCGGCGTGCGCATTAGCTTTCAAGGCTATCGCGCACTATGCGCGCACAAGCCGTAGACGAAACGCCAGGAGAGACTCGGGGCGGAGCGGGGCGAAACGCGCGGCAATACCGCGGAATCAGCGATGTGCGGTCCGCGTCACGTATTCGCGCAACACGATACGCGGCCAGTGGCGCGCACACGGCCGGTACATTGCGCGGGAGAGCGCCGCCACTGATCCCGCCACCGCCGGATTCGATGCAGAGAAGCATGGGATCGACATCGCCGGCCGGCTCGATTCGTGGCAATCCGCTCGGGATCGTCGGCTCTGGAAAATGATCATCTCGCCGGAATTTGGAGAGCGCGTCGATTTGATGCGGATGACGCGGGAATTAATGACCCAGGTGGAAACTGATTTGGAAATTCCGCTGGAGTGGGTCGCCGTTGCACACTACAATACCGAGCACCCGCATGTCCACGTCGCGCTGAGAGGTGTGGGACGGGATCAACGGGAAATCCGGTTGCCGCGAGAATATGTCAAGAGCGGAATCCGCGGCGCGGCTGAGGACCTTTGCACACGCCAGCTCGGGCACCGCACAGACCTGGATGCCGCCGAAGCCGAACGGCGCGAAATTCGGGAAAAGCGCTTCACCTCGCTCGATCACATGATTCTGCGCAGAGCCGAGTTGATTCCCGGCGCACCGTCATGGAATGTGACAATTCCGCCCGGCAGTCGCAAATCTGGTGAGAGCGATTTTGCCTGGACACGGCGGCAGCACTTGATCTCCCGTTTAGAGGTTCTCGAAGACATGGGCCTTGCTCGATCCGTAGCTACAGACGTCTGGAATCTACGGTCGGATATTGCGGGCGTGCTTCGTGCCATGCAGCGCGCCGGAGACCGGCAGAAACTGCTTGCCGCACACGGCGTCGTCTTATCCGATAAACGGCTTCCGATGGAAGCCCTTGATACTTCGCAACTGACTTCAATTGAAGGCAGGGTTTTGGTCCATGGAGAAGATGAGCAATCCGGCCGCCATTATCTGATGCTGGAAGGCGTTGATGCGCGCGTGCACTATATCGAGTACACGCGGGAGATGGAAGACGCGCGAGCACGCGGAGAGCTGCGCAGAAACAATTTTGTCCGGTTGCGCCGGATTCTGGCTGATAGGCAATCGACACTTGAGATCGAAGATTTTGGAGATTCAGAGGCCCTGCTAAAGAACCGGGTCTATTTTCAAAACCAGGCACGGGAATTACTCAAGCGCGGCATTCTGCCGGCTGAGGATGGATGGGGCGGTTGGCTCGGGCAATATCAGGGGGCGTTAAAGCAAGCTGCCACGGAGCTTGAATATCCGGCGCAGGCGCGCGGCCGTGATCGCACACGCGACCGTTCGCGTGATCGCTAGTCCGGGTATTTCGGAACAGAGGAACCGAGCATTGGTGCACGGACAAATAGTGGCGCATCGGCCAGGTCACGAGCCATCGCTCGCCGAAAAAAAAACGGGCCAACCCGCCACTTCCGATTAAACACAGTAACGGCGTTTATTCGTATCGCAAGGCCACCAGCGGATCGACTTTCGTCGCTCGCCGGGCGGGAATATAGGTTGCGATCGCAGCCACGGCGATAAATACGATGCAAGCTGCGGCAATGAGTACGGGATCTGTGGGCCGAACGCCATACAAAAGACTGCCGATCAGGCGCGTAAGGCTGAGGGTCATTATCAATCCGAAAATAAGACCGAAAGCGACATAACGCAGAGTCTTAGTAACCGTTAGCATCAGCACATCCCGAGCTTGCGCCCCCAACGCCATTCTGATGCCTAGTTCGTGGGTAGCGCGATTCACCGAGTAATTGGCAACTCCGTAGATACCAATTGCTGCGAGAAGGACCGCCAAAGCGCCGAACAGCCCGAAAAGAATGGTGTTGAGACGTTCGCGGGCGGTCACGGCGCCTATGATCTCGTTAATGCTTTTCACGTCGTAAACTGGCACATCTTTATCGATAGAAGTCACAGTGTCTCGGATCATGGGGATGATCGCCAGTGGTGCGCCTTCGATCTTGAGAATCACTTCTGGTTGGGGGCCTGGAAGTTGAGCATAAGGGATGTAGTATTGCGGCTGGAAAGCCTCGGCCAAACCGAGTCTTTTGGTGCTGTTGACGACACCCACAATATCTCTCCAAGGCGGTGTATCGCTCATCGAGAGGCTTGGCTTGATCTTCTTGCCAACGGCAGCACTCTTCGGAAAGAACTGTTGCACAAATGCTTCATCCACAATCACTACGGGCGAGGAATTCAGGTTATCGCGGTCTGTGAAATCCCTGCCTGCTTTCAGTTGCATCCCGAGTGCGCGGAAATAACCCGGAGTGACCACATGGACCCGGGCGGTCGGCATGTAGCCTGGCGGAAATGGCCGCCCTTCGATTTCGAAGCCAGACGACGGGCTCGATGTGAACGGCACGGGCCAGCCCGCAACGGCTGATTTCACTTGTGGAAACTGGTTCAGTCTAGAGAGTAATTCTTCATAGAATCGCAATTGACGATCAGCCGTATATGGTGGCACCGGCAGACTCAAATCGAAAGTCAGTACGTTGCGCGGGTCAAAGCCGGGGTTTACTCGAACGAGTCGCAGATAACTTGTAATGAGGAGCCCAGCGGCGGCGAGCAAAACGACTGCCAATGCTGTTTCCGTAGCGAGGAGAACATCTCGAAATCGGCGTCCACGAATTCCTTCTGAGGCGGTTTGCCTGCCTTTTCTCAGAGCCGTTTCCAGCTTCGGAGCGGAAATCTGCCAGGCTGGAATCAATCCGAACAGAATGCCGGTTAGCACGGAGATGATCGCGGCAAACCCGAGCACGTGAAGGTCCAGGCCGACTTCTTCGGCCCGCGGAATCGCTCGTGGAATCGCGGCGAGAAGCGTGCGCGTGCTCCACAATGCGAGCGCTACCCCAAAACATCCTCCGGTAAACGACGCCAGCACGCTTTCCGTTAAAAGCTGGGCGACAACACTTCGGCGCTTCGCCCCAAGTGCGGCCCGAATAGCTATTTCCCTCTGACGTGCGAGATTTCGCGCGAGCGACATGTTCGCGAGGTTCACGCATGCAATCAGCAATACGCCAGCGGCGACTCCGAGCAACAGCATCAGTGCGCTCCGGGAACTGCCCACAATGCGATCTTGTTCCATCACGACCTGGATGGATGTCCGTTGTGCATTTGTCTCCGGGTATTGTTTGGCTAAGCGCCGCGCAATAACGTTCATATCCGCTTGTGCCTCGGCAGGAGTTATGCCCGGTTTCAGACGCCCGACGACGCTCAGCCAACTATAGCCACGCTGGACCTTTGGTGCTCCTTTGTCAACGGCGGAAGTGACCCAAAGATCCCCATCGAACGTTGGTGGGAATCGAAAGCCAGGCGGCATGACCCCCACGACCGTGAATTCGTTTTGACCAATCTGAAGAGAACCCCCCACGATGGACCGGTCAGCATGAAACTGCTGGTGCCACAGCCGATCACTGATAAGAACCACGTGCCTCCCCGGCTGACTGTCCTGCAGCTCGAAACCACGGCCGAGCATCGGGTGTACCTGGAGAACCGATAGCAGATTCGCGGAAGCAACCACGCCGGGTACGTGCAGGGCGCCATTGCCTGTCGTCACGGTGAAGTCCTCGCCGTGATAACTCGCCATCTCGGCAAATACATGGTTCTGCGCGCGCCAGTCGTCAAAGTCTGGATATGAAGCGGGATTGCCGAAGCCGGGACCCTTCTCCTGGACAGAAAACAACCGGTCGGGTTCTCGATAAGGTAGAGGGCGCAACAACACGCCGTCAATGACACTGAAGATTGCAGTCGTTGCGCCGATGCCGAGCATCAGCGTAAGGATGGCAATCGCAGTAAATCCACGATCTCTTCGCAAAGTTCGCGCCGCGTATTTCAGGTCTTGGCCGAAGCGGTCCACTGTAGCCCATCTCCACATAGCCCGTACCTCCTCCTTCACCAAAGCCGCATTTCCAAATGCCCGCCGAGCGGCGTAGCGTGCCTCTTCTGCTGATAGGCCGTTCTCCTGCTGCTCAGCGGCCTCCATCTCCAGATCCGAGCGGAGTTCGCGCTCCAAATCCTGCTCGCGTGCTTTTCGCCTTCGCCCAAACAAGGTTCTCTACTCGTATCTCAGGGCAACCATCGGGTCAACGCGTGAAGCGCGCCGGGCGGGAATATAGCTCGCCAAAAGAGCGACAATAAACAGCAACAATGTTCCGGCCGCAAACGAGACAGGATCGAGCACTCGGACGCCAAACAAGAGCCTCGAGATATACCGCGCCACGAAGGCTCCGATTACGACGCCGAACAGAATACCCCAGCACGCCAACCGTGCTCCCTCGCCTACTACTAGCGTTTGAATTTCAATTGGCCTTGCGCCAAGCGCGAAGCGAAGCCCCATCTCTTGCGTGCGCCGCGCCACGGCATAGGATAGAAGGCCGTAGACACCGATAAGGGACAGCAGCAGTGCGATCACCGCAAAGCTGCCCATGAGGATCAGCGAGACCCGGCGAATCGCCAGCGACGCGGACACGACCTGCTCAAGAGTGCTGAAGCTCAAAATCGGCAGGCCTCGATCTACCGACCTAATCGCGTTCTGGGCAGAAGCGGCCAGCCGCATCGGGTCCGGTCCCGCGGGCACTCGCAGTATGAACACTCCGCTCGTTGAAGCGCCGCTCTCGATCTGGTAAACAGAATTGTAAACAGTTGGGGCTATTGGCTTATCAAGCGCTTCAATGTGAACGTCACCGACAACTCCGATAACGGTGAGATGCCGGCCGCCCCATTTGAACCCTTTTCCGATCGGGTCTTCTTTAGGCCAGTACTGCCTTGCCATGGTCTGGTTTACGATTGCCGTCAACGGCGATGCTGCCGTGTCTACGTCAGAAAACGTCCGGCCTCTTAGCAAGGGAATCATCATGACGCGAAAATAGTTGCCGCTGACAAGCGCGTTGTCGGCCCAGTGAAACTCGTCGGGAGGCCGGCCATCGATAACGAACCCAATCTGGCGTTCATCCGCAAGGGGCACATGCGTGGTTAGCGCAACGGCTGATACGCCCGGCAAAGATGACAAACGGGTTTCAATCGTGCGCTCCACCGCATGGCGGCGGTCGGGAGAATAGCGCTGCCGATTTAGCCCCGTGCGGACGATCAGCGTGTGCTGGGGATTGAAACCGAGTGGCACTTCGAGTATTCGAACGAAGCTCCTCAAAAGAAGCCCGGACCCGATGAGGACGACTACACAACAGGCGATCTCAGCCACGATCAATGACCGGGCAAGCCGCCGGTTACTGCTACTCTGTCCAGATTGCCTGCCTGACTGCTTGAGTGCATCATGCATCCCAGAAGTCCGAAACATCCAAGCGGGCGCGATGCCACAAAGAAGGCACGTGATTCCGCATACCCCGAACACAAACAAGAGCACCCGTACATCAATGTTCGCCGCCCTGATGTTGACTTCGTTTATCGAGGCGGTATCGATCAAGCGAAGTAAGGTATACGCCAGTGCGCATCCTGCTGCACCTCCGGCCAACGTGAGGATCGCCGTTTCCGTCAAAACTTGACGTATTACTCTGCCAGCGCTCGCTCCTAAAGCTTTCCGGATCGACATCTCTCGCTGCCGCGCTCCAGCCCGCGCCAGCAGCAAGTTGGCAACATTCGCGCAAGCGATAAGCAGAAGAAATCCAACCGCGCCGCCCAGTATCGGAAGGACAATGCGAGTATGTGGGCCGAAATCCGGTGACCAGGGTTCAGCGGCCGCATCCAGCCGAACGTTTCCGGAATAAATATTCGGGTGCTCTTGCTGGAACTGAGCTGCCACTCGCTTCACGTCATCTTGTGCTTGCGCGAGAGAGATGCCATCTCTCAGGCGGGCAATCATGCTGGTATCAAAGCTGCTGGCCCAATCGTTCAGTTGATTGCTAGTGAATGAAAGGGGAGCCCAAAGGGCTGGAGGTTCGCCGGGGCTAGCCGCCGTTAACGGGAAGATAAAGCCTCTGGGCATAACGCCCAGAATTTGGTAGGACTGCTCATTCAGGCGGATAATCTTTCCGATTACATGCGGATCTTCCGCATAGCGGCGTCGCCAGAATTGATAGCTGAGGATGACGACTTTCGCTGCGCCGGAAAGTTCCTCCTTCGATGTGAATGTGCGTCCAAGTAGCGGCTGCACACCGAGTGTCGGGAAAAGGCTCGCAGTGGCGCGATAGCCGGAAATGTGCTCAGGTTCCTCTTGGCTCGTTAGGTCGAAGCTGTCCGGCTGATAGCCAGCCACGCTCGAAAACGCACGGGTGCGATCACGATAAGCGGTGAACTCCGGCGGCGCTGCGCCAAGGTGACCTTCGCCCATCCTGGGCTCGCTCTGCCATATGCGAATGAGCCGGTTGGAGTCAGGGTAAGGGAGCGGGCGTAGCAAAACCGCATCCATCACGCTGAAAATTGCCGTAGTAGCCCCGATTCCGATTGCCAGGGTGAATATCGCAACGGCCGCGAAGCTTGGATTCTTGCGAAGCAGCCTACCCGTGTAGCGGATGTCTTGCACGAATCGCTCAATCGATGTCCAGCCCCCCATTTCACGCACCTCCTCCTTCCTCAAAGTTGCGTTGCCAAATGCCCGCCGAGCGGCATAGAGCGCTTCTTCTGCTGACAGGCCGTTCTCTTGCTGCTCAGTGGCCTCCAGTTCCAGATCCGAGCGGAGTTCGCGCTCTAATTCCCGCTCACGTTCTCTACGCCGACGCCAAAACATCCTTTAGCCTTCCTCAGCAGGCCACATGACACGAGCAATCGCGCTCGCCATCTGTTTCCATTTCGATTCTTCGGCCGCAAGCTGCTTCCTGCCTGCCGCTGTGAGCCGGTAATACTTGAATTCGCGCTTCGAGTCCTTGCCCGCAGGTTCCCATTTGGCCGCCAGCCAACCTCTCCGTTCAAGCCGATGCAGCGCTGGGTAGAGGGACCCGTGCTCGATCTGCAGCAGATCCTCGGTAGTCCGTTGAATGTGCTTCGCAATCTGGTGCCCGTGAGCGGGGCCGAATAGGAGCGTACGTAAGATCAGCATGTCCAGAGTGCCCTGCAACAACTCGATTCGGCTAGAAGAATCTTTCGGCATGTGGTTAGAAGATATTCTACCCAATAATAAACCGTCTGGGTAGACGATCTTCTAGCGCGTCTTGGCAGCTTCAGGCCCTTCTACAAAACCGGCGCTACTTCCAAAGCCAGGCACGGGAATTGCTCAAGCGAGGCATCCTGACGGCTGGGGCGGTTGGCTCGGGCAATATCAGGGGGCGTTAAAGCAAGCTGCCACGCAGCTTGAATATCCGGCGCAGGCACGCGGCAATGGCCGCACGCGCGACCGGTCCCGTGATCGATGAGATTGGCGTGATTATAAGCGACAGCTTGTTCTTCTATCTATATTGCATGGTACAAATAGGTAGAAGCCAAAGCTATGACCGAACCGTCGCCGAAATCCGATCTTCCGCAGGGCACGCTAGACCTCCTCATTTTGAAAATCATCGCCGTCCAGCCGGTGCATGGCTACGCTATCGCCCAGCGTCTGCAGCAGATCTCAGGCGAAGTGGTCCAGGTGCCCGGTGGCTCTCTCTACCCCGCGCTGCATCGATTGGAGAATCGTGGGTTTGTCAAATCCGACTGGAAAGAAACGGATACCGGTCGCGATGCTAAGTTTTACCGCCTGACAAAGAAAGGGCGGGCGCACTTGGAGGCACAGAGCGCGAGCTGGCGACGATTGGCCGAAGCGGTGGGCCTGATTCTCAACCTGGCAGAAGAGGGTGTGCGATGACGTGGTGGTCGCGCGTGTGGCGGCGAAGCAAATTGGAGCGAGACCTCGGCCGCGAGCTCCAATTCCACATCGCCGAAAGAATGTCTGCCCTTAAAAGCACTGGGCTAAGTGAAGAGGAAGCGCGACGTCGTGTGCGCCAGGAGTTCGGCGGCATTGAGCAGGTCAAAGAAAAATGCCGTGATGCTCGGGGAACACGATGGATTGAGGATCTGTGCCGGGATTTTCGCTTGGCAGTTCGTTCTTTACGGCGGACTCCGGGATTTTCTTTGCTCGCAGTTGCCGTTCTAACCTTAGGCATCGGCGCCACGACCGCGATGTTCAGCATTACCAGGACAGTGCTTTTAAAGCCACTCGCATACCGGGACCCAGGGCGACTTGTGACTATCTTGTTCTCAGCGCCGCAATTCTCTAACACGCTTTCGACCATCCCCGTTAACGCACAACATTATGAATTGTGGCGCGACCATAATCGCACGCTCGAAGAAATCAGCATGATTCGGCCGGATGCGCACATTTTGTCGGGTCGCGGGGACGCAGTACAGGTGAACGGCGTACGCGTCTCCCCTAATTTTTTCCATCTGCTCGGCATCCAGCCGACAATCGGGCGCGGCTTCATAAAAGGTGAAGATCAAGCGGGGCGCGAGCGTGTAGTTGTAATCAGCTACCGGCTGTGGCAAGAAAAGCTCGGCGGACGAAATGATGCATTGGGCCAAAGCCTTCTGCTAGACGGTCAACGTTACGAAGTGGTCGGAGTTATGCCGAAGGGTTTTCCGTTTCCGCGCGGAAAGCAGCTTTCGGAGCTTGAGATCTTGCCGGAACACACAGATTACTGGGTTCCGCTTGTATTCAGCAAAGATGATCTTGCAGGTCCGCTCGGCAACGAAAACTACATCGCGATCGCGCGAATGAAACCTGGTGTAACAACCGCCCAAGTGCTGGCAGACGTGACTGCTCTCGAAAAGGTGATCTCGAAGCGATACCCGGAGCCTTTGATTTTGATCCCCGTTATCCGGTCATTACAGCAGGCGATGGCGCGCGATGTACGGCTACCGTTGCTCGTGCTGACGGCCGCAGTCGCATCGGTCTTGCTGATTGTATGCATTAACCTAACGAATCTTATGCTCGTGCGTGCGATCGCCCAGAGACGGGAGTGGGCGATCCGGGTTGCCATAGGCGCACGAGCCAGCGAATTGTTGCGCAGTGCGTTCGTCGAGAGCTTGTGCCTTTCGATGACAGGTGGTGCACTCGGTTGCTTCCTGGCAATCTGGTTGGTGAAGCTCGTACAGGTCCAAGCACCCGTCGATCTTCCCAGAATCAATGAAGTCGCCATTGATGGGCCGGTGTTGCTGTTAGCGCTGACCTTGTCGATTGCAAGCGCCTTCATATTTGGCGTTTGGCCCGCCTGGCGCTCGGCGCAGGTCGATCCACAAGAGATTTTGCAGTCCGCAGCCAGAACAACGAGTGAAGGGCGGCGAGGACATCGCTCAGGCAAACTTCTAGTCACCGCTGAGGTCGCGCTCAGCACGATACTGCTTCTCACGGCCGGACTACTGATGCGCAGCTTTGCCGCGATCCTCAGCGTCAATCCAGGGATGAAAGTTCAAAACCTGTTGACTCTGCGGATTAACCTACCGCCGGACCGATACCACCAAGGGAAAGACATCATTTCGTTCTATAAACGGATGTCAGAGCAGGTTGATGCGCTCCCAGGGGTAAAGGCGGCGGGCCTGATATCAGATTTGCCCCTTACGGGAGAGAACAATAATAATCCTGCAATTGCTGGTGATCGGCCAGCACCACCGCTCAGCCAATGGCAGATGACGAATTACCGCTCGGCCAACAAAACATATTTCCAAGCAGCGGGGATACAGCTTAAAGAAGGCCGCGTCTTTGACGAGCGAGATGGGGATACGACAGAAGTAATGATCAGCGAGAATCTCGCAAAGCGACTTTGGCCTGGAGAGAGCGCTATCGGCAAGCCTGTCCGCATTTATAGCAACAAGAGACTGATGAACGTGGTCGGTGTCGTAAGTGCGACTTATGCCGCGTCGTTAACCCAACAGCCGACGATGATGGTCTATTTCCCAGATTGGCGCAGGCAGGATTTGAACATGTCGCTAGTTGTCCGGACAGAGAGTGAGCCCGAGAGCATCGCTGCAGCAGTCCAGCGCATCATACGTGGTTTGGAGCCGCAGGCCGCGATTCCTTCCATCCAGACGATGCGTCAAATCATGGCAACCTCTTTGTCCGAGCAGCGCTTCCAGGTCATCCTACTCGCCACGTTTGCGTCAATGGCTGTTGCACTCGCCTGCCTCGGAATCTACGGCGTGCTGGCCTTCGCTACAAGCAGGCGGACCTCTGAGATCGGGATACGAATGGCTTTAGGGGCTCGCCCGGAAGAAATTCTGAGGTCTACACTCCGATCTGGGATGTTGCCGGTGCTTATCGGCATCGGGGGCGGGCTCAGCATTTCCGCGGCTTTGGCACGGATCATGGCCAATCTACTATTCGGAGTGCGTGCTCTCGATCCTTGGACGTACGCAGGCACTTCGCTGGTGCTCTTGATAATCGCCGCGCTTGCGTGTTTGATTCCCGCGCGCCGTGCGGCGCGGCTGAACCCGATAGAAGCGTTACGTAACGAATAGCTCGCTTGCTTTTGCCATGTCACCGATCGCAAGTACGCGTAAATAGCCCGGTGCCATCGGTACCTTTCGTAATTTCAATCCGTAGCATCCATTCACCCCTTAGTTGAGCAGCAGCATCGCGGTTTACCAGAAATCGCCTGGCTCGCCGGGAAATTTGCGTTGCACCGTCCCTCGTTGCCATTTTCAATCCCTTAGTACATAGAGGGCGCAATTTTTCAATGTCGCGCCCCAGCGTTCGAGATTTTGGGAGGCAACATGCAGAATACAAACGACTTCGATCAACGAGTCCAGCAACTGCTGGACATGATCGGCGGCGAACCGCTGGCCGGCTCCGGGTTCGAGCAGGAGGAACCCGAGCCAGACTTCCGTTCCGAGGAGAAGGAGTAGCAAATCGTGGCGGCATCCACAATCCCAGCGAAACCGGCCGATACTGCTGCCGCCGCGAAGCGCGACTTCCGGCAGGAGGTGACCGATCGCATTATCGCGATGCTCGAAAAGGGAGCCGCACCCTGGCAGAAGCCTTGGAATCCAGGCGAAGCTTCGGTCGGCATACCGTTCAATCCAACAAGTGACCGCGCTTATCGCGGCGGGAACGCGATTCATCTCATGGCGACAGCCGTGAATCGAGGCTATGGCGATCCAAGGTGGATGACCTACAAACAAGCCTCAGATCGCGGCTGGCAGGTACGCCGAGGCGAAAAAGGAACACACATCGAATTCTGGGATGTGAAGCCCAACCGTGATGAAGATCCCGGCACCATAGATGACGGCCAGCGAGATCGCATTGACAGGCGGGAAGCTCGGCTAATTCACCGCGTTTACACGGTCTTCAATGCGACCCAGATTGATGGCGTCCCGGCATACCAGCCGCGGCAGCGAACCCCGTTCGAAGTCGTTCAGTCCGGCGAGAAAATACTCGAAAACTCTGGCGCGAACATTCGTCACGATCAAGCAGACCGCGCGTTCTATAACCGCTCGTCGGATAGCATCCATTTGCCGTCGAAAGAGGCATTCAAGGACGCCGCCGGGTATTACGGAACGACACTTCATGAATTGGCCCATTGGACTGGCCATCCTTCACGGCTCAATCGGGCGACCTTGAACGAATCGTACCGGTTCGGCGATCCCAACTACGCAAAAGAAGAGCTACGAGCCGAGCTTACAAGCGTGTTTCTCGCTGCGGAACGTGGAATTCCGCACGATCCAGAGCAGCACGCCGCGTATGTTGGGTCATGGATCAAGACGCTTCGCGAAGACAAGAACGAAATCTTTCGGGCAGCGCATGACGCATCCCTCGCCAGCGATTTCTTGCTGTCGTTAGAGCGCGACCGCTCGATAGCTGACGAAACTCTCGCGGCCGGTCCAGCCCTGGATTCCGTAACCAATTCGGGAGCACGCGAGCCTGCCTACGAGCAGGAATCGGCCAATCTCCAACGTGATCGCGAAGATTTGATCGACGAAGCAACCGGTCGCGGGATGGCAACACCCGATGCTGCCGGAAACGCTGCGACAAATCAGCCTGCCAAGAGCAATGAATTAAGTGCGGCACGGATGGTCGCCACCGGCACTCTTGGCGAATTCGCGCGTACCGTTGAAGCCCTTGTAGATGCCGGAAACTACCGAGGCGCAATTCTTGGCGAGACGGAGCACTATTTAGTTCAACGCCAATCCGCTGGAATGGCCGTGTTGCATCAGAAGGATTTGTTGGATCGCCAGACGCAGGTTGGAGAAGTATTCTCCATCAATTATTCAAACGGCAGGGGCATCGTACGCGAATTCCACGAGCGGGCAAAAAGCAACGAACTGAGCCGGTGAAAGTGAATCGATGAGCCGACAACCAGAACTATATCGCACACCAAGAAAGCCAGGCTATCTGGGCGGCTATAACTGGCGTGCAACGTGTTTCGGTCTGCTCATGTTGGTCGTGGTGAATTTTGCCGCCACTCAATTTATCGCGGCAAATTTTCAATGCCAGCCAGCACTGGGCAGACCCCTTATTCGCACCAAGGGTGGCGGTATTTATGAACCGTTCGCTTGGATGGTCTGGGGATGGCACAATTCGACATCACAAGATCCGAGAGTGCGAAAGCCGCTCTTTTTTGGCGAAATGCTGGTGTTTGTCGGCAGTTGCGCCTGCGTGGGTCTCTTCTTTATGGCCGCGAGCAGGCACTCCCGCAAGCTTATGGAGAATGCCGACGACCTCCACGGCTCCGCGCGCTGGGCGACCGACGACGACATTCGCGCAACAGGTCTAATGGATGCGCATCAGGGCGCATACGTGGGCGCCTGGCGCGCTGAAAATTCGACCCGCCTTCACTACCTTCGACACAACGGGCCAGAACATATTTTGGCATTCGCACCGACGCGCTCCGGCAAAGGCGTGGGCCTTGTTATTCCAACGTTGCTGGCTTGGTCCGAATCGGCCGTGATCTACGACATCAAGGGCGAGAACTGGGCGAAGACGGCGGGGTTTCGCGCTCAGCAGGGACACCTGTGTTTCAAGTTTTCACCCGTCGAGCAATCGAGCAGCTCCAGATTCAATCCGCTCGCTGAAGTCCGGTTATTCACGCCGCGCGATGTTTCGGACGCTCAAAACATTGCAAACATGATTGTCCGAACTGGCGAGGACAGTCCACAGGAGCGTTATTGGCAGGACGCGGCGGCTTCCATAACAACCGGCATGATTCTGCATGTCTGCTATGCGGCGGCGCGGGAGGGGCGCATCGCCTCGCTTGCAGATCTCGCGCATGTCTTTACAACTCCCGGTTCGAGCTTCAGAGATACACTCGCCGAATTGCTAAACGCCGAGCACGATCCAAAAGGCGGTCGGGGATGGCGGATGCCGACTGGCGAGAGGACAGTAACGCATCCGGTTGTCAAAGAGAAAGTTCAAGAAATGCTCGATAAAGAGGACCGCGATTTCGGCGGCGTGCTGAGCACCGCTAAGACGGCGTTGACCTTATACAGCGATCCTCTCGTAGCTCAGAACACTTCGGCGAGCGACTTTACGATTGCCGATCTCGTGAACTTCGAGCGGCCGATTTCGCTGTACTTAGTTGTCCCGCCATCGGACAAGATCCGGCTCCGGCCTCTGATCCGGTTGATTTTCACAATGATCGTCCACAGGCTCACCGAAAAGATGGTGTTCGAAGGAGCACAGCAGATTCGCAACCGTCATCGTCTCCTGTTGCTCATTGATGAATTCCCATCCTTGAACCGCATGGAAGTGTTTGCGGACGCCTTATCGTACATGGCGGGATACGGATTAAAAGCATATCTGATTACACAGGACATCCGGCAGATTGTAGATGCGTACGGAAATAACGAGAGCATCGTCTCAAACTGCCACGTAAGAATCGCGTTCGCACCCAACCAGGTGGAAACCGCTGAGTTACTTAGCCGGATGACAGGCAGACAAACGATTCAAAAGGCCAGCTACAACTTTTCAGGTTCTCGCTTCTCGCCGGTCATGGGCCATATGAACGCAAGCGTCGACTACGTCGAACGCCCGCTCATGACACCTGACGAAGTACTGCGGCTGAAGCCGCCGCAGAAAGAGGCGATCGGCGACACGGAGAAGATCGTTGCACCCGGTCAAATGTTGATCTTCGTGAGCGGCACATACCCGATCCTCGGCACCCAGATGCTTTACTTCCTTGATCCAGTACTCACCGCTCGCGCGAGCATACAACCACCCACTAAGTTCTTTGCGATTGAAGAGGGACGCGTAATGCCACAGAAGCCGGCTGGCCGCACGCGCAATAAGATCAGCAAGCCTGAAATCACTCCGGCTGAGCGCCTCACGCAAGCGGAGCTTGGATTCCTTGAGGAATATCACACGACGAAAGGAGCGTAAATCATCATGCAAATGAACAGGATCGAGATCGCAGGATATCTCGTCAAAAAGCCTGAAGTCCGATATCTTCCGTCCGGTATGCCCGTAGCTAATGCGCGGATCGGACAGACTTACCGCTTCCAAGACAATAGCCAGCAGTGGCATGAGCGCACGAACTGGCACAGCCTCTCCTTTTACGGCGACCTCTCAAAGGTCGCTTCGAGTTTTGAAAAGGGCGACAACATTTTTGCCGAGGGGACAATCGAGCAACGCGAATTCGTTCCGAAGGATGGCTCAAAGCGCATTGTCAATGAGATTGTCGTGCGCTACTGCCACGTGATTGCGCAGACGCGCGGAGCGGCGGCTAACGGTTCCGGCCAGGCGGCGGTAAACGGGGAATCGCTCCCAGACCTTGAAGGAGCGGCAGTATATGACAGCGATTGGCCTGTCCAGTGAGCCCCGCGAGCGGCGCATCACAATCGCTAGAGTAATCGGGCTCAGATGCGTAATTGCCTTGTTCATCGGTTTCCAGTTCTGCGACATCCTTGGGCTGCGAATCAACGCATCGCCTTCTTTGCCCCTTGGCTTGTATGTGACGAGCTCGGAACCGGGCGCCAATCTCGTTGAGTTTTGTCCCGCCGAACCTTTTGCCAGCCTCGCACTTTCGCGGGGTTATCGCGATCCAGGGGCGTGCAGCGATGGCGGCGCGCCGCTCCTGAAACCTGTCGTTGCGCGCGCCGGCGATTTGGTCGAGATGTCTACTGTGGGAATCGCGGTGAACGGTCATCTTTTGCCAAACACCGCGCCGCTCCGCAGAGATACAAAAGGCCGAGCCCTCACGTCGTGGCCAGTGGGCCGATACACGGTCAAGCCCGGCTTCGTTTGGGTTGCTTCTTCCTACAGCCCGCGCAGCTTCGATAGCCGTTATTTCGGACCGGTCGCGACCAGTTCCATTCGCGATCACGTGAAGCCGCTGCTGACAATGCGATGAGTGCGTTTCACCGTTCTGCAGCGGCACTGTTTGTCGGGCTTGCGCTTTCAACCGGGTATTCGGTTGCCATCACCGTGTCGGTGCTGATGCCGGCGCTTGCGCTCCGAGCAGAGTCCCGCCGAGCAGCATACGTTTCCGCGCTGTCATATCACGCCGGAGCACTTTGGCCGTTAATTCCCGGCGCAAAGAATTTCTTCGGCCCAGGTGTGTCGCCGTTCGCGGCTTTTGGGTTGTGGGCGGTTGCGGCGCTGTTGCTTGCACTGCCATGGCCCCTTGTCTGGTCGCGAAATGCGCGGCGATCCTTATGGCGTGCCCCAATTGGCCTGGCTCTCACCGTAATTCCGCCGCTGGGAATCATCGGCTGGGCCTCGCCGTTGACGGCAGCGGGATTTCTTTTCCCAGCGACGGGGTGGTGCGGTTTGTTATTTTGTGCGCTTCTGACGGGCGCTCTTGCGATTTGGCCCAAGCGGGCCACGGTTGCGGCGATTTGCATAGCCGGTGTAGCCAATCTGATGCACCCGCCGGAGCCGTCAGTTCCCGCAGATTGGAAGGCGATCAGCACGCATTTCGGCTCCATTGCCCACGGCGCACCCGATCCTTTGGTCGAATATCAGACGGCCGAGGAGATCCAGCGCGAGGCCCTATCCGCGCGCGCGTCCGTGATCGTGTTTCCCGAAACCGTAGTGCCCTACTGGACCGCATCAACGGATATCTTTTGGCAACAAACGCTCGCCAAGTTGAAGGCGAGCGGGAAAACGGTTCTCATCGGCGCACGGATTCCAGCATCAGCGCCGGTACCTGGCCCGGTTTACGATTTTTCCGCAGAATTGGCGACACTTCGCAGCGCGTCGCTGGTGCCATCGACCCGCTCGCCGGAAGCCGAGAAATGGTCGCCAACGTACTTTAACGGCGTCGTCATTCGCGGCGGCCAAGCGGGAATATTCCAGCAGCGGATTCCTGTCCCAGTGGCGATGTGGAATCCGCTCCGGCCGCACTCAGCACCGCTCCGGCTTGCCGGACCGGGCGTGATTCCGATTGCCGGGAAACGAGGCGCCATTCTCATTTGCTACGAGCAGCTCATCCTTTGGCCGGTACTAACTTCGATGCTTCGGCAACCGGAAATCCTAATTGGAGTCGCCAACGATTACTGGGCTGCGGATACAACGATCCCGAGATTCCAAAGCGCAGCAGTTGAATCCTGGGCGCGGCTATTCGGAATTCCGTACGTTTTGGCTGTAAACACCTGAGCGGCCGAGTGCGTACATCATTACGATTGAGATAAATTATCGGAGAGCAATGCAATGAGGTTCTGGTTTTTGCTTGCCGCCATGATGGGGCCACGCTTCTTTCGACGTTTCGTGCTTTTCTTTGCAATCGGGGCCGGTCTGCTGCTATATTCCTTGCTTCGAGCTTGACGCAGCGACGCCGGACGCATTCCTATCACCGATTCCTTTGGGTGAATCGGCCGATCACGCGAGCTGGTGAAGTAGGACCACTTCTTGACTGCTAGGAATACCCCGTCTCCATGATGCGTACCATCTTCGATTGGGAACGCTTCGCCAAATCCTGCACTTGGCCGAAGTGGATGAGTCAAACGCTATTTCGCGTAGGCCCGCTCGCTCCATCGCTCGAAGGTACTCAGGTAACTGCCACGCAGGGTCGCTGAAGGCGATCATCTGCACGATGATTGTTTTTGCATCGCTTATCTGGGCAATGGAGCGGAATGCAACTTCCGCATTGGAAAAATATGTTTTCAAATCCTGGTTGTTTCTATCGCCGAAAGTGTAGTAAGAAGCACCTTCTCCATCGAGACTGTTGGTAATCCAAAACGGCGCCGGGCTTTCTCGCCGTCCTTGAACCTGCCAACGGTGATAAAGAATGTGGACTCCCGGGTAAGGTGGAGAGGTGAGAATAAGCCTTGGCGGGTTCAATGATCTTACTTGCGGATCGTGTTCGATTCCGATCACAGTCCGATGTAAGCAGACCGGGCGGTTGGCACCCTGCGATCCGTAAGTTCTGAGCACGGCGCTGGCCGCTTTCGAATACTCCTTCGAGGATTTTGTCGCTTCGCTGGCCGTGGTTTGCAGCATCTTGCGGAACTCATGCACCGTCGGAATAGTTCGTCTATTGTCAAGCGCCCACTGAGCCGTTCGCAAAATAATGAGCCGCGCAAGTATTCGTTGATCGTCAGATCTCAGATATCGAAGAGACTCCAGCGCAATCGCGATCATCTTGCGCATCCGCCATGTCTCTCTCTTATCCAAGTGCTTGAGATAACCCAAGTCAATCCAATCTGAACCTACTTCGATCCTTTGTCTAATCGTCGATGCTGAAACGAGCGTTCGAGCCCAGGCATTCACAACTGCCAGATCGCGGTTCGACATCAGCAGAGTCTTCGCCTTGGAGACGAAAACCGCAAGACTGTTTATGTCACACCCGACTGCTTTGCGGCCGAGGACAGAGGCCTCGATAAGTGTAGTCCCGCCGCCCATAAATGGGTCAAAGACAAGCTGCCCCGGCTGCGTGAATGTCTCAATGACAGCGCGTACGAAATAAGGGGAGGATCTGGCAGGGTAACGATACGCATTGTGTGTCAGCCCAGAGATCTCGTCTGAGCAGTGAATCGCATCAAGAAGCTGCTGGTTCACGACTGGCCGCAACGTCTGTTAACCCCTCTCGCTGAGGTCCCTTCCGAACACCTGACTTGACCCATGTATCCACCTCTTCCCTATCGAACCGCCAGGCACGTCCGATCTTGTGGCCTGGCAACTCCCCCCGCATGAGCAGTTTGTAAAGCGTTGATTTCGGCATCTTTAAATGCCTGCTCAGATCGTCGATGTCTAACCATTCCGCCAATCAGTCCATTATACGACAAGTACGGAAAGTAGTGGAAAACAATAGAGCTTATCGGAAAACATTGGATAATAAAGGAAAATAGCGGGGACCGCCGTGCCGCTTGTTGCGGTTAATATGTTTCGGAAACCTATTGACAGCTTCCAGAAACAAATGTGAGAATCAGGGACATGCCGGTAGTCAGCGCGAATTTGACCCCGGCGGTTTTCACGGAACTGATGAATCTGGTCGACCAGGGGCGATATGCAACGCCCGAACAGTTCGTCAAAGTAGCCGTTTTCAATCAACTAACAGTTGAAAGAGCGGCAGTGGAAACTGCTGAAGGCCCGCTTTCGGGAGGCGTGGCGGCTGCGATTCAGAAGCGGAAGCCAAAGGCAGGACCCGCCGCAGTACTTCCGTCGCAGTGGAAGGACTCTGTGTTCGACGATTTGGATATAAAGGCGACACTTGATAGGCTTGCCCTTCCGCCAAACGGCGACTGCCGCGAGTTCCCTCATGTTCCTGAGGGTATTGGAATGCAGCCGATCTGGGGCCAGGTCAATCGCATGTTTCCGCTAAAGCTTGCATGTCGGTGGATCTTATTGCGAAGTTGCGAGGGTCCAGCTTGGCCAAAGCTGAACCTTGCGCTCGATCAGATACCTCGCGAGGCTGGGGTCGTTGGCCGTTTCTTGGAATCACTTGATGTGGCCGCGGGCCGCACGCGAGAAGAGGCGCTCTCCGCTGGGTTGCCTAAAGCTGGCAAACTTTCCTCATCCGACAGGTTTGCCGGTCAATATCTCGCGCGAGTAAGTAGGGCGGACAGAATCCATCCAGGCGTGGTTTTCCAATTGGGCCTAGCCTGCCTGGCCGGCGACGAGGTACAACTTACCTGCCGGGGGAAAGAGCTTGCCATGTTGGAGAATCCCGTGTTGGACCAAGAATTTACGTCAGCAAAGCAAACACTATCGGTAGAGGAGCGTTCCTTTTTGGTCGCGCACATCATTGACAGCGTGCCGGCGGAGCGCAACGATCAACTCTGTGTGTTGCGAGCGATCCGCGACGGCCACTTGACCCCTGCTGGATTGCTTTCTTATATCCGAGCTTCCTTCCCGCGCGAATGGTCAGACCTTGAGTTTCGTACGCATGTGTATGGAATCCTGGCTCGCCTCACCGAACTGGGCCAAATACGACGAGCGCGGGCAGGACGAAACGTTCACTACAGATTGACAGACCGCGCTTTAGAGATGGTTGAGCGACTCGGAAAGGAGAAGATCGCATGATAGGCGTCACCGATATCTCAAAGTACGTAAATGCAACGGAGTTTCTCGTAACTGCGACGAAGGCCTTACACTCGCATTCTGTTGAAAGCCTGCTGGAGAAACTCCCTATAGTCTCTGAGAATGACTACATCTTCCGCCCTGGAGATCACGCCGATGGATGGCGCGAAGGATATCTTCATTGGTTCCCAGTCGGTGCAGAGCGTGGAAATGCAGGTCGCATCAAGCTGGCTGGATCACCAGAGAATCCTATTGCTGAGCGGACGGTAAACGCCTTCGAGGCCATCATCGAACTGATGCGGCAGATTGAAATTCGAAAATTTCCATCCAATCAGCCGCCCCAAAATCCGCGTGAGGCAGTTGCAAGGTATTTTGACTTGCCACTGCTATCAGAGATACCCAAGCTCGGGCAGCCAATCCGGGGTGAAAAGCCAAGCAAATACATCCGGCAACTTGCAGCCGCAATTCGAGTACGGTTAGTTAGAGGCGGAAGTCCCTCGGAATACAGCGTAACGATCGAGGATGACGGGATCGGACAACAAGCGTCAAGAATCCACTCGACTCTCCTGTCCTTGGGTCAGAGCGACAAAGGGGATAAGAACTATATGATTGGCGTTTTTGGTCAAGGTGGATCATCGGCTTACTCGGTCTCGAAATATTCATGGGTAATCTCTCGGCGCCATCCAGACGTGCTCGATGGCGCGCCGGATGGGATCGGCTGGACGGTAATCAAGCACGTCTACCCTAAAGGTCGTCGAGATGACTACTTCGCATACCTGGCGGCGCATCCTGATGGCCGTGTACCGGTGCTTCCTGCTTCAGCGGCAGAACGGATCTCATTCAAACACGGCACAACTTTCGCACATATCGGTTACGACTTTGGCAAAACGGAACCAGCACGGCGGCTTTACTCATCCCTGAACCACCTTCTTTTTAACCCGGTTTTGCCGTACGAGTTGTATACGCGACCTGACCGAAGAGCAGATCCCATGTATGGTAACGGCTATCGTCTATCGCGGGCGTCGAAGCAACAGCCAGAATGGCTGGATAAGCTATTTCGGAACCAGATTGTTGAAGCCAAGTGAGGACAGTTCATGAAGAACCTCGTAGAACTAGACAAAAGCGTCATCGCAGAAGTAGATACAGGGCGGTGTTGGGGAGCGATTGAGGTTCGGCTCATCGTTGCATCGAAGAAGCCGGACGCTGCGGATGCTATCGAATCCGACGATGAAGATTACGAGCCGACAGAAGCCCCTGAAGGAGCGGGACCCCTGGACTCCTATCTTGAGCGGCCTAAGGGCAGGGGCTACGTCGTTTTTCTTGTGAACGGCCAGCGACATGAAATGCTCGACGAGTCGTTCGTAGGTCGGGAGCTTGGCTTCAAATATCTGAGATCACGCACTCTGGTTATAGTTGACGCTGACGGGCTTGCACCTGAAGCTATCGCTCAGCTCATACAAGGCTCGCGCCAGGGCTTCTACAAAGGTGAAGTCTTTGCGGCAGTGCTGGCGAAGATGACTTCAATGTTGAAGGGCGATCCGGATTTGAAGAAGCTGGAATCCGATGCGGAACAGGAAGTGGCTGAGCTTAAGAGCGGCGACGAAGCCGTCAAGAACAAGCTTGATCAGCTCATCGAGGGACATCATTCAGCGGGTCCACAGGAGCTGCCAGAGGGCTCGGCCGTGACCGCGGGACTTACATCCGCATATCCATTAAACGGCGCGACTTCCTCTTCTACGTTCGTGATCAATGCAGACTCTTCCGTCGGCTCCGATGCCTCTGGTCCGGTTCTCTCGATTGATCCTCATGGGAAAGTCATTCGTCTGCAGCCAAATGAGGCGAGAACAATCAAAGTATCATCGATGCCCGAATCGGATTGGCCATTGCTGGAAAGCCTCGAAATTCGCGTTGACCCATTACTGCCTGAACTGAAAATCACCCAGCAAGAAGCCGCCAGTGCGACTACCGTCAACCTAATGTTCACTGAGTCCGAAGATTTCCCACCGGAGGACTATCCCGTAATCGCGCAGTTGAGTTTCGTTGCACAATTCAACGGCCACACGGAGCCGAGATTGGAACAGCGCGAAGTAATCATTAGCAAACGCAAGACGAGGCAACCCCCGCCTCCTCCAAACCTGCGAGCGATTCCGACGTTCTTGCGGGTAGTAAGTCGACAGCCTGTTCAATTGCACGGCAACGGGCCGGCCACTCACATCAGACTGCGATGGGACGGCGAAGATGAATTGGCTGCAGGCACACAACCGAAGTGGAAGTTTCAAGGTAGATGTGCTTCTCATCCGGACTTTCCAAAACCTATCTTTACGTTGCCACGGAGAGGCAACTTTGAAGCGCTTCTTGAGACTCCAGCGGATCTGCCTCCAGATGAGGAGTTGACCTTTCAAATTGAGGCAATAGGGCCGAAGGGCGCAATATTGGCCACGTCGTTTCAAGCTGTTGTAGCAAAACCAGCCCAACCAGCCGGTCCTCGGAAGATATCTGAAGAGAGCGTCGGAATGCATGGCCGTAGAGCGCCTTATGACTTGAAATTTGTTACGGAAGCTGAATGGAAAACGACCCCTTGCTGGAGTGGCACCGAATGGACATCTGCCGATGCAGGATGTTATCAGGAGCCCACGCAATCAAACCCATTGGTGCTCATCATCAATGAGGACTGCGGTCTACTGAAGAGCGCACGGGATGCAATGATCGGCCGCAAACTGGACGAATCAACAATTAAGCGGCGCGTTAACAACTACACTGCTCACATTGCTTATCATCTCTGGCAAATGTATCAGAGCGTGCAAACCGCGAAGGACGCGAATCTCGTAGACGAAACGATGGCGGTCCCAACTGATGATCAGCTCCGGGGCGAAATCGACAGGGTTTCAGCAACGCTTATTAACTTAATGGAGCAGGACCTACGTGCGGGAAAATCGAATTTGCTATAGCGCTAGTTGCAACCCTGCCTTCGACGCGACCGCGCGCGCAAACTGCGGGACCGCGACATGAAGTGTACTCAGGAGCCGAGGCAGCGTCCGGTTAATCGTTGCTGCTTGGTCCTGAAGCTTCGCGATTGCCTCAGCCGGGCAAATCTCGAAAAGGTTCAAGAGGAATTCATCGGGATGCTGCGCTTCGATGCCCCATTCCAACAAACTCTCCGGCGGAAAATCCCGCAGGTTTGAGGTCACGATCACATGCGCACCGCATACAACGGCGGCAGCAAGGACATGGCGATCTTTGGGTTCGTTCTTCATCGATGCGACTAGTTTTTCGTAGCCTGTCACAGCAGCCTCGGGGAAGTGCCCGCGCACCTGAGCGAGTAGATGCGATATTTTTTCCGGGGACAGCTTTCGGCGACTTTCCAGATTACGCGCCACCTCCCTCCAAATTTCATCGGACCATTTGGGCACGTATTGGCGCGGCGTCTCACCAAGACGCAGAAGGGTGTCTCTTAGTGATGCTGGCCAGAGGACGCACGCATCCAAGATGGCAATTAAATCACTGGAGCTTGCGGAAGGCAATCAGAAGTCGTCGTAGACGCCGTCCTTTACGGCGTCGCGAGCCATTTCCTGGATGGCTTCATGCCGGCGGCGATCGCGTTCGTCTCTGTAGTTGATCAAATCTTGCAAGTAAACCCGCCGATGAGTTCCCACGCGATGAAAGGGAATCCTCCCCTCATCCAGAAGTCGGACAAAGAACTGGCGCGAGCAGCCCAAGAAATTCGCCGCTTCCTGCGTGGTCATCTCCTGAGCCGCCGTAGCCAGCGAGATGGCGCGACCAGTCGCCAAGTCTCGGATGATTTTCAAGAGAGCCTTGTATGGCTTATCAGGCAATGCCACCCGATGCAGACCGGCGGAATCAGCGACCGCAACCCCGCTTTCCGAGAGGACGTGTTGCAGTTCCGCGAGTTCGGCCTTGTCCAGGTCGGGAATGACGGCTGGTTCCAGAATAGACGACATAGAATTAACCGCTATAACTGCAACCATGATACCTAGGCCAAACGAACTACCGCAACCGCACGAAATTGCCTCGCGCAAGCCTGGTTCCACAAGCGCCCGAACAATATCCGAACACGGGCAAGCCGAAACCAGCCCAAATCGTCCTACACAGTGCTAACAACCCAAGCCTTAAGATGCCATCAATTCAGACACTTACGCAGTCCCTAGAACCACTTCTGCAGATCGGTAGGCAGCCCTGAAAAGGCTGGCGTCGGCGGTTCGATTCCGTCCCTGGCCACCACCCATCAAGCCCTCTCCCGCACTCCGAAATTCGAAGCAGTCTGGCAACAGCGTTTTCAGTAATCCGGTCGAAGTTCAGGCAAGTTCCGGCGCGGGTTCGGCTGTGACCGGCTCGTCCTCCGGTTGCCCGCTCGATGGTTTCTGGAAGACGAAACGTGCGGCAATGGCGGCTCCGATCAAGGCGAATGCGGCCATGAGAAATGCTGCTCGATAGCCGTGGCGGTCGGCAACGCGCCCGGCTACGAACGAACTCACGCCCACAAAAAGGTCGTAGAACGCACTGAGAATGCTAACCACCGAGCCGTGGCGCTCGGGCGGAGTGCGGCGCAGAACGGTGGATGCCACGGACGACCAGGGGAAAGAAAAGCCGAGTCCGAGAAGGCCAGTTCCAGCGATAGACAGGGCCGGCGAAGGCGCGGCGGCAATGACCAGCAAGCCGACAGCCATGGCCAGAATGCCGCAATAGAAGGTAATGGCCGCATGAATGCGATCGGGCAGGCTGCCGAGGAAAAATCGCGAAAGGAGGATCACCAGCGCGTAGGTGGAGAAGGCCGCGCGTCCGGCTCCGCCATGCTGCGCCAGATGCAAAATCAGGAACCCGGCGATCACCGGATATTGCACGTTCACGAAACCGATCGCTAGTCCGGGTACAAGCAGCGACGAGAACTTGAGCGCGCGGCGTTCCTTGTGGGCATGCGGATGGAAATCCTCGCGAACCAGAAGCGCAAGTCCAAAAGCTGCCGATGCGGCCAGCAACTGCACCCAGGCTGCGTGGGCGAAGCTGCCGGCCAGCGCTCCAATGACCGGACCGGCTGAGATGCCGCCCCAGATCCCGCTCGATACATAACCTAGCGCCTGGCTGCTGCGCGCGACGCCTCCCAACTCGACCGCCCAGGCCGCGGCTCCGGTATAAAGACACGCTTCGCCGAATCCTTGCAGAATACGCGCCGTGTAAGCGCCGGTGAGTCCGATCGGGAGCACGTAGATCGCTCCGGCCAGCGCACAGCTTGCCAGCCCGGCGAGAAAAGTAACTTTACGCCCGCGCCGATCCGCGAGAGGGCCGGAGAAAAAGCGGCTGCCGAGCGCGATGAACGAAAAGATGCCAATTACGGACCCGACCACCTGATCCGAGCCGCGCAAATCGTGTTTGATGTGCGGACCCAAGGCAGGCAGAACCGTACCGATGCCCAGAAAGCCCAGGAAGGTGGCGCTGATCAGCAACCAGAAGCGCGCATCGAAGCCGCTGGCACGAGTGGTCATCCCCTGCTCCTGAGGGTAGCGAACATTTCTGCTTGAAATTGATCTGCCGCGCCAATGCTCTAAATGCCGAACAGCATGTTTTGGAACAAATCGAAATCGAAACGCACGTGGAAAGAACTGCTCAAAGGAGAGGCTCCGATCCAACTGCCGGCGGCGCACGATGCCCTAACCGCCAGGTTGATTGAACGAGCCGGTTTCGTCGGGTATCAGATCGGCGGCTTTGCACTGGTTGGCGCTCGCCATGCTCTGCCCGATATCGATCTGACGCGCTTTGCCGAGCAGTCCGCCGGCGTGCGGGATATCATCGCCGCGTGCTCGCTTCCTGTTTTGGTGGATGCGGATGATGGTTATGGCGATGTGAAAAACGTGACGCACACGGTGCAGTCTTACGAAGCGATGGGCGTTTCGGCGATTTTCCTGGAGGACCAGGTTTCGCCCAAACGCTGCGGTCACATGAGCGGTAAGCGCGTGATTGCGCCCGAAACCATGGAAGAGCGTATTCGTGCGGCGGCAGCGGCGCGCCAGAGCAACGATTTTTTCCTGATCGCGCGAACCGATGCGCGCGAACCGGAAGGCCTCGCCTCCGCGTTGCGCCGGGCGGAGCGTTATGTGAAGGCAGGAGCGGATGGCATCTATGTCGAAGCGCCGAAGAGCGTGAAGGAACTGGAGGAGATCGGCAAATCGTTGTCCGGTGTGCCGCAGATGACCAACATGTTCGAAGGCGATAACGAGACACCTTGGCTCACTCCGAGAGAGTTGGGCAAGCTCGGCTTCTCGATGATTCTCTATCCGACGACGCTGCTGTTTCAGGTTGTCCGCTGCCTGGAGGAAGCGCTCAAGAATCTGCAGGCTGGTAAAGAGGCTCCTGCAAAGGCTCGGGTCGACATGAAGCAATACGAAGAAATCGTAGGGCTGCCGTACTGGGCCGAAATTGAAAACCGGTTTCAGCATGGGCAGCAACAGTAAGTCTCATTCAGTACTCATCTGCCCTTGCGAATGGCGCTGCGATCATGTTACTCTGCCAGAGCGTCACTGATTACTGAGGAAAGGAGGCACTCTTTGCGGTTCACTAACTATCAAAAATCCAGTTACTCGAATACCCAGCGGATGTCGCGGTGCCTTCATTCCGGTCCCGCCTTTCCGCTTTAACCAAAAGCTCTTTTAATCCGCAACAACTCTGCTCTCCGTGCGTTCGTGCACGGTGGTGTAATTACTCGTCCGTCTTATGGCACTTACTGCTTGTAGGTCAACAACTCTAAACTCCGACCGCCCCGGCGCGAGGATACTCCAGCTCACGCCCGCTCAGGACAAAGCGGCCGGCGAACTGCGCGATGCAATCGCCGCGGTCGATGTGTGCCTGCTGAGCGGTGATACCGGAACCGGCAAGACCACCGTATTGCGCCGTCTCGCGTGTGAGCTGGACGGCTCGTACGTCGCGATCGGTGCGTTTCTTCCCCGGCTGCGCACGCGTTCACCTTTTGCGATCGAGGAGAGCGTGCTGGAGACCCTGGAGACGGCGCTCGCCGATAATTCATTGCTGCTCGTGGACGACCTGCAGTTTCTCTCCGCCATCCTGCGCAGATATGAACATCCGCGCGCGTATCTTATCGACATTGTTTTAGAAACACTGATAGAAGCAGCCCGGCAGCACGGAACCAAACTCGTGTTTTCAAATGAAGAAGAGGACGTTCCGCCGAGTGTCAAAGCCGTTGCACTCACAACCGAACTGGATGGCTTCACCGAACAGGACTTCGGCTGTATCTGCCGCCATTACTTAGGAAGGGCCGCCGATCTGCTCGATTTCGATAAGTTGTTTCGCTTCGCTCCAGCCTTGAACGGACATCAGTTACGAAACGCCTGCCTGTGGTTGAGCCGCAGGAACAATGTGGTCACAACCGACGATTTCGTTGAATACCTGCGTACGCGCAATCTCGTGAGCAATGTCGATCTGGAAGAAGTCGAGCCGGTAACCTGGAGCGATCTGAAGGGAATGGAGGAGGTCGTCGAAGAGTTGGAGGCAAAAATAGCGTTGCCGTTTGAAAACGAGGCCCGCGCTCTTCAACTCGATCTCAAGCCGAAGCGCGGCGTTCTGCTGGCCGGCCCTCCAGGAACAGGCAAAACGACGATCGGCAGAGCATTGGCGCACCGGCTTCAGGGAAAATTCTTTCTGATCGACGGAACGGTGAACGCAGCAAGCGGCACTTTTTTCGATGAAGTCGAAAAGGTGTTTGAGGCTGCCAAGAAAAACGCTCCCTCCATCATCTTCATCGACGATGCGGATGTCATCTTCGAATCCGGGAATCATGGATTGTTTCGGTACCTGCTGACCATGATGGACGGGCTGGAGAGCGTCAGCTCCGGCCAGGTCTGCGTCATGATCACGGCAATGGATACGACCGCATTGCCGCCAGCGCTGCTCCGCTCGGGTAGGGTCGAACTTTGGCTCTACACGCGACTACCAAATGAGCAGGCACGCGCCGCGATTTTCCGCGAACGGCTGATCGAGCTGCCTCCCCCCGTCAAGGATGCGGATGTGGACCTGCTCGCGAGAAAGAGCGCCGGCCTCTCGGGTGCAGATCTGAAGGCAGTCATCGAAGAAGGCAAACTGCTGTATGCGCACGCTCTCGTGAAGGGTCGGCCAGGCGCGCCCGTCGAGTCGTTCTTCCTGCGCGCAATTCAAAACAGCCTTCGCAACCGGCGCAGCTATGGCAAACGGGCCGGTTCTGGTGCTGGTCCGAGCCGGTTCGGATTTCCAATCAACGAATCAGGCGGTCCGGCGTAATCTTGAAGTAATCCATGGCCGAACTCTATATCGGTGAGCGCGCGAGGCGCGGGCGCGCGCTCTACCTTCTGCTGATCGTTCTTGTTCTCCTGCTCTGCTCCCGCTTCATCGCCGGCACGCTCATCGACTACGAGTGGTGGAACGAAATGCATCAGCTCGACACCTGGTTCAGCCTTCTCCTTTACGGCTGGGCTCCGGCGCTATTGGCCGCACTGCTGCTTTTCATCGCTTTCTTCGGCGCTTTTCGGGCGGGCATTCGTCACCTGCCGCGCAATACCGTTCTGTTCGGTTTCATCGGTGCCAGGCTGCTGAATCGAATCGCGCTGCTCGCCTTCGCCCTGCTGGCACTCTTCGTGGCCAACGCCAATGTCGAGAGCTGGACGGTGGTTCGCTACTTTGCAGGGCTGCGCCTGACTTCAAACGCGGGCGAGTATGCAGATCCGATCTTTCACAAGCCGCTCACTTACTATTTCTTCGGGCTGCCTTTCTACAATTTATTGCTGCAGGTTCTGCTGGTCGGCACGGTCCTGGCGCTCATCATCTACTGGGCGGCGCGCAATATCCAGAACATTCAGCTTCATATTCCGCAGTTTCCGACCGCGCCCGGCGAACCATTCCGCCTGCCCGCACTGCCGCTGCGCGAAAGCTTCAATGCTCAATTTGTGCGGATCGCGATTGCGATTTTTCTATTTGCGTTAGCCGTAAAGATTTTCCTCGATCGATACGCGCTGCTGCTTGCCGACCATGGCCAGCACCTGGTCGGGATCAGCTGGATCGCTGATCATCTGGTCATTCCGCTGCAGTGGCTGCTGATTTTTGGCGCGGTCGCGGCGGCTGGGTTGGTCTTGGCGCGGCGCGGAAAACTTGCGCTGTTCCTTTTGATTCTGATCCCGGTTCGCTTCTTCTTGCCGCCGCTCGTGGAGAGCCTTTACGTTCGGCCGAATGAACTGGCGCTCGAGCGCCCCTACATTCAGCATCACATCGACGCTACGCGCTCCGCCTATGGCCTGAACCGGCGGGTAAAGGAGATGGCGGAGGAGGCCGAGCCCGAAATCCCGATCGATGTGAACCGGCATCGTGCCGTGCTCGATAACGTGCGCCTCTGGGACTGGCGCGCTTTTCATGACACGATCTCGCAGATTCAGCCGCTACGGCCGTACGTCTACATGGACACCGACGTGGATCGCTACATCATTGACGGTCAATTGCGCCAGGTGTTGATCGCACCGCGGGAACTCGATACGCGCCAGCTCGGACCGGCTGGGGGCCGCTGGCTCAACACGCACCTGATGTACACGCACGGCTACGGGATCGTTATGGCGGAAGCGAATCGCATTACGCAGGACGGCTTGCCTGTGCTGTTCGTTAAAGATGCGCCTCCGGTAGTCACAACCAAGAGCCTGCGTCTGACACAACCCGAGATTTACTACAGCGAAATCGCACACGAGCCGGTGTATGTGAATACGGCGCAGCAGGAATTCAATTATCCGTCTGGTTCCGAGAGCAAGTACACGAACTATGCGGGACCGGGCGGCTTCCCGATCTCGTCCCCATTGACTCGGCTGGCCGCCTCAGTACGATATGGCGATCTGAATGTGCTGCTGACTTCATACCTGACGCGCGGCAGCCGCATGATGATTCACCGCGCAGTGGAAAACCGGCTCCATCAGCTCGCGGGCTTCCTGACCTGGGACACCGATCCCTATCTCGTGCTGACCGATGCCGGGCGGTTGGTCTGGATTGTCGATGGATACATGTCATCCGACGCGCATCCCTACTCGCGCGCGCTCAGCATCGGCAGCGACGGCGAAGAGTTCAATTACATACGCAATTCGGTGAAAGCAACCGTGGATGCGTACTCGGGCGAAATAAACCTGTACGTCTTCGATCCTAGCGATGTATTGATTGCGGCGTACCAGCGCCTGTTTCCGCAGTTGTTCAAGCCAGAATCGGCGATGCCGGCCGATCTGCGCCGTCACGCACGTTATCCCGAAACGCTGTTCAGCGCGCAAGCCGAGATTTACCGGACCTTTCATATGCGCGATCCCGAGGCGTTTTACAATCGCGCCGATTTGTGGGATCTCGCCAAGACCGGATCGCGCGGAGCGGAAGGCGCGGTGTCGGTGTCGCCCACCTACGTGGTGGCCGCGCTGCCCGGAAGCGACACGCCTGAGTTCATGCTGATTACGACCTTCACGCCGGCGAACAAAGACAATCTGATCGGCGTGATGTACGCGCGCTGCGACGGAGAGCATCTGGGAGAATTGCAATTCGCGCAGCTGGCCAAGCAGAACATCATCTACGGACCGATGCAGATCGATGCGCGCGTGAATCAGGATCAGAACATCTCGAAGGATCTGAGCTTGTGGAATCAGCAGGGCTCGCAGGTGCTGCGCGGTCAGACGCTGGTGCTGCCGATCGACAACAGTTTCCTGTACGTCGAGCCGATTTACATCCAGGCTTCGCAGGCCAGTATGCCGCAATTGAAGAAAGTCGCGCTGGCGATGGGCAACCGGCTGGCATATGCCGATACCTACGAGCAGGCGTTGTCGCAATTGACGGGCGAGATCGAGCAGGAGGAACAGCCGCAGCAAACAGCGGCGGCGCAAAACACTGCACAAACGACGAGTGCGGTCAGAAGCCCGGCCGACGCCACACTGGATCAGATCCGGGCGCACCTGGCGCGCTACCGGGAGCTCAGTGCGCAGGGGAAATGGTCCGATGCCGGCAAGGAGCTGGATGAGATTCAGCGGCTGCTGACGAAATAGCGATGTCGAGACGCCGCTTTTTTGTCTCGGAGGTGCGCCGTGGCACCGCGGAACTCACCGGCGCGGAGGCCGAGCATCTGGTACGAGTTCTGCGCGCCGAAGCGGGCCAGGTTTACGAGCTCTCCGATAATCAGCGCGTCTATCTCGCCCAAATCGAGAGTGCGCGTAAGTCGCTCGTGTGCTTCCGTATTCTCGAGGAACTCGCTTTGCCGGCGGCCACGGTGCGCGTCATATTGTTACCTGCGATCTTCAAGTTCGATCGCTTTGAATGGCTGGTGGAAAAGGCGACTGAGCTGGGCGTAGACGCGATTCAGCCCTGGGAGGCCGTACGAAGCGAAAAGGGGCTCGCCCAAGCCGCAGCCAAACGGATCGAACGCTGGCGCAAGATCGCAATCGAGGCGAGTCAGCAGGCGCGCCGCGCGCGCTTACCGGAAGTGCGCAGCGTCAGCTCGCTGCGAGACGCTTTGCAAACCGGCGCACAATACAAATTGCTGCTCGATGAAGATAGTGGTGCGCCTCCGATCGTGAGCTGTCTCCGCGCGCACGCGGAATCGGTCTCGCTGATCCTCGGTCCCGAAGGCGGCTGGACACCGGCTGAAAAAGAGCAGGCCATCGCGGCAGGCTGGCAGCCTTGCTCGCTGGGCAACACCATTTTGCGCGCGGAAACGGCCGCCATTGCAGCGCTGGCTGTCGTGCGCGCCTTCGCCGCGGCTAACCCATCCCATTGCAATCCATCCTCTTTTAATCCAGCCCCTTCACTTTAACTTTCACTTTCCAGCCGAGTGCTCCAAACAGATCTCCGAGCGCGCTCTGCGCGTTGGCGCGCGCCTGATCAAGCGCACCCATCTCAATCGCCGCTTGCCGGATGTCATCCAGCGCTTTCAGCCGTGCTTTGTGCTCGAGATCGGGATCGGGCGCAACCCACGGGGTCCACCAGGTAATGTGCCGGTCCCAGACTTTGGTCTTCTTCTCGTCGATCGAGGCGTTCAGAATTTCGGACGGCGGCAGCGTCAGCGTGAGCGCGCCGGTATCGTCCGCGGCCACATCGGCGCTGGTCACTTTGTGCAGATCGATGCCGGCCTGCACCTCCCCTTCCACCATCAGCAGAATCGACTCTTCCCCGACCGGCTGCTTTTCTTCCGTCATTCCCACCACGCGCTGGATGCGGTAGCGCACGGTCACCAGTTGACTCAGCCTCTGCACCTGCAGCACGATGGTGTCCTGCGAAGCGTTCGAGCCCGCACGGTGCATCACAAACGTATAACCAAGAAGCGAGAGAAACGCCACCAGCAGCAGGAGCGCAATCAGTTTCCAGGTGCGCGGATTCATGCGAGTTTATTGTCTCTAACTCGCTCAGTATCGTGAAGAGGTGGCGGATTCGCGTCAGAACCTGGCATCGCTGGTCGACGACTTCGAGCGGCACCGTTCGGACATTGCGATCCAGGCACCTCGCGGTTTGCGGCAGACCCGGACGACTTATGCGGAACTCGCTTCGCTTGCCCGCAGGTTCGCGGCCGAGCTCGAATTGCGCCAGATCGGTAAAGGCGAGCGCGTTCTGCTCTGGGGCGAGAACAGCGCCGAGTGGGTTGCGGCTTTTTTCGGGTGCGTGCTGCGCGGCGTCTTGCCGGTGCCGCTCGATGCCGCCGGTTCGCGCGAGTTTGCCGCGCGTGTTGTTACGGAAGTTGCGCCGCGGCTTATCGTGGCCGATCGCGAGCGAGCCGAACAGATAAACGCCACGCTGGTTTTGGAGGAGCTGCCGCGCTCCCTGACCGCACGCAAAGCAACAGCGCTCGAAAATCTCGTTCCCGACGATCCCCTGCAAGTCATTTTCACCTCCGGAACTACCGGCGAACCGAAGGGGATCGTTCATACGCACGCGAACGTGCTGGCCAGCATTGCGCCGATCGAGCGCGAGATGCAGAAGTATTTACGATATGAGCGATTCTTCCACCCGATCCGTTTCTTGCACACGCTGCCGCTGAGTCACGTCTTCGGCCAGTTCATGGGCCTTTGGATCCCGCCTCTGCTGGCGGCCGAAGTGCATTACCAGAACCGGCTGGTTGCCTCCGAGCTCGCGGTTCAGATTCATCGCGACCGTATCTCCGTGTTAGCAACTGTGCCGCGCGTGGTCGAGATGATGCGCTCTTATCTCCGCGAGCGCTTCGCCGATCTCGATCAGCGGCAGCAGACTGCCGGGCATTTGAAGGCATGGCAGCGCTGGTGGCACTTTCGCGATGTCCACCGCCTCCTCGGCTTCAAGTTTTGGGCGTTCATCTCAGGCGGAGCCGCCTTGCCGCCCGAAACGGAGCAATTCTGGAACTCGCTCGGCTTCGTCGTCGTACAAGGCTACGGAATGACCGAGACGACCGCGCTGGTCACGCTCAATCATCCGTTCAAGCCCGCTCAGGGCACCATCGGCCAGGTGCTGCCCGGCCGCGAAGTGAAGCTCAGCGAAGAAGGCGAAGTGCTTGTCAAGGGATCGAGTATTTCGAACATCACCTGGCAGAACGGGCGCGCGCACCGCACCGGCGATGAATGGCTGCACACGGGCGATCTGGCCGAATTCGACGAGGCCGGCAATCTTCGTTTTCGCGGCAGGAAAAAAGATGTGATCGTTACGGCTGCCGGTCTGAATATCTATCCCGAAGACCTCGAGCAGGCCCTCGCTCGTCAGCCCGCAATCAAGACCGCAGCCGTGATTGAGAGCGATTCCGGGAACGGTCCTGAACCGGTGGCAGTGATCGTTGCGGCTGATCCGGTCCGTATTGACGAAGCAGTCGAAAATGCGAATCGCGAGCTGGCTTCGTTTCAACAGATTCGACGCTGGCTCATCTGGCCCGACCCCGATCTGCCGAGAACATCCACCGGCAAAGTGCTGCGGCGCGAAATCGTCCGTCGCATGGCAGCCGGTGACGCCGCGTCGGAGGCGCGCGGAGGCGCCGATCTCAATCTCGACAGCCTGGGACGCGTCGAACTGCAGGCAAAGCTGGAACAGCAATACGGGATCGTGTTGGACGACGCCGCATTGCAGGAAGTGAAGACGAAAGCCGATCTCGACCAGCTGGTTCGCACGGCGCCGGCGGGCGAGCGCCGCGATCCGCATCTTTATCTGCACTGGCCCTGGCACCCGCTGCAGCAGCTGATACGCGCGGCTTTCATAAACGCGATCGCCATGCCGTTTGTCTGGTTCCTGGCCACCCCGCGCGTGCGCTGCAACAGCGAGCCTCTCAGTGGACCGCTGCTCCTGGCTGCAAACCACCTCACGTCTTATGACGCAGCTTTTGTTCTTTATGCACTTCCCGTTCGCCTGCGCAGCCGCGTTGCCATCGCCATGTCGGGCGAGATGCTGCTCGACATGCGGCGCGCGCGCAATCAGGGGAACTGGTTTCTCAACCTGCTCGGCCCGGTCGCTTACTTCCTCATTACCGCGCTCTTCAACGTTTTTCCGCTGCCGCAGAGATCCGGTTTCCGGCGCAGTTTTCAGCACGCCGGCGAGGCCATCGATCGCGGCTACAGCGTGCTCGTATTCCCCGAGGGCCACCGCTCCGAAGACGGCAATCCGCAACCATTCCGAACCGGTTCGGGACTCCTGTGGAAAGAGCTCGGCGTCACTGCGCTACCTGTGTTCATTGCGGGTCTCGGTGAGCTCAAAGCGAAAGGCGGGCGTTGGTTCCGTTCCGGTAAAATCGAAGTACGCACCGGCGAGCCGCTCCAACTGGAGCCGCACCGTTCGCCGGAAGAACTGACCGAAACGTTGCGCCAGGGCGTATTTGGCCTGCTGGACGAGCGCAGCTCCGCTATACAAACAGCGGAATCTCCGATCAAGGATTAGTAACCAACTAATGGCTGAAATCATCAGGGCCCGTGTGAGAGAAGGGCTGCCGCATCCGCGCGGCGCTTCCTGGGACGGTAAAGGCACAAATTTCGCACTCTTTTCGGCGAACGCGACGAAAGTCGAGCTCTGCCTTTTCGACGCTTCCGGGCAAAAAGAAGTTGAGCGTATCGCGCTGCCGGAATATACCAATCAGATCTGGCACGGCTATCTGCCCGATGTCACACCGGGAACGATCTACGGTTATCGAGTACATGGTCCATATGAACCGGCAGCGGGTCACCGTTTCAACCCCAACAAGTTATTGCTCGACCCATACGCCGGGGCACATTTCGGCGAACTAGTCTGGAATCCGGCGGTCTTCGGCTACAAAATGGAGACCGGCGACGACACCACCTTCGACGAGCGCGACAGCGCGCCGTTCATGCCCAAATGCACGGTGGTCGATCCGGCCTTCACCTGGCAGGGCCGCCGCGTCCACCGCAAGCAGCAGACCCCCTGGGACGACACGCTCATATACGAACTCCACGTCAAAGGCTACACGCAGCAACATCCTCGCGTGCCCGCAAAGCTGCGCGGCACCTACGCCGGACTGGCCTCTCGTGAAGTCCTCAACTACATCAAGTCGCTCGGTGTCACCGCTGTCGAACTCCTCCCAATTCATACCTTCATCAACGACAGCCACCTGCTCGAAAAAGGCCTTACTAACTATTGGGGTTACAACACCATCGGCTTTTTCGCACCCGATCCGCGCTACGCGGCAAACAAGAAAGACAGCCTGCGCGAGTTCAAGCAGATGGTGGCGAAATTCCACGACGCTGGGCTCTCCGTAATCCTCGACGTCGTCTATAACCACACCGCCGAAGGCAACGAGAAGGGACCGACTCTCTCCTTCAAAGGCATCGATAACGCCAGCTACTACCGGCTGCTACCGACCCAGCAACGCTTCTACATCAACGACACCGGCACAGGCAATACAGTGAACCTGAGTCATCCGCGCGTTCTGCAGATGGTCACCGACAGCCTGCGCTACTGGGTGCAGCAGACCAATGTCGACGGTTTCCGCTTCGATCTGGGAACGATTCTGGCTCGCGAGCCCAACGGCTTTGACAATCAGAGCGGCTTTCTCAAAGCGGTCAGCCAGGATCCGGTGCTGACCACCGTGAAACTAATCGCGGAGCCCTGGGATTGCGGTCCGGGCGGTTATCAGGTGGGTGGTTTCCCGCCGGGCTGGGCCGAATGGAACGACAAGTTCCGCGATACGGTGCGCGACTTCTGGCGGGGGCAGGCACCCGCCTCGGCCCTGACGGAACGCATGTGCGCCTCGCGCGCTATCTTCGACCACGGCGGACGCCGACCCTGGGCCTGCGTCAACTTTGTGACCGCTCACGACGGCTTTACCCTCAACGACGTTGCCAGCTACAACGAAAAACACAATGAAGCGAACGGCGAGGATAACAAGGATGGCACCAACGATAACCGCTCCTGGAATTGCGGCGCCGAAGGGCCCACCGACGATCCTGCCATCAATGCGCTGCGCGAGCGCCAGGTGCGCAACATGCTCTCCACTCTCCTGCTTTCGCAGGGCACTCCGATGATGCTCGCCGGCGACGAATTCTTCCGGACGCAGCAGGGCAACAACAACGCCTACTGCCAGGACAACGAAATCAGTTGGGTGAACTGGAAATTCGGCGAGCGCGAAAACCGCCTGATCCGCTTTGTCAAAAGGTTGCTGGCACTCCGGCACCAGTATCCGGTGCTGCGCCGCAACTTATTCCTTTCCGGCGAGTACAACGACGAGCTGGGCGTCAAGGACGTAACCTGGATCAACGCCAACGGCCGCGAGATGGAGGATGCGCAATGGGGCGACCACGGTATGCGCTGCTTCGGCATGCTGCTCGATGGGCGCGCGCAGACCACCGGCATACGCCAGCGCGGTAAGGAAGCGACGCTGCTGATCATCATCAACGAACACAGCGACGTCGTGAAATTCACGCTGCCCGAGTCGCCCGGCGGCGAGCAGTGGGGCTTGCTGATCGACACCAACGATCCCGACGGCGAGCATCAGGCCAAGGAATTCAACATCGGCGAAGAGTACGACATCACCCCGCGCTCGTTGCGCATGTTTGTGCTGAAACATACCGCCCCGGCAAACGGCGGCAAGTAATCAGCGCGGAATCCTGCTCCGGAAGGGCCGTCCTGCCTCGCGCAGAATGCCCGCAAAGAACGGCTTGCCAAAGACGCCGACGGCGAGCAGTCCACCGAAAAGCGCGAGCGCCTCGTAGCTCTCGCGCCCCTCGCGCTGCCAGTAGACGTCGCTCAAATTCAGCCAGAGCGCAAATTCATCGAGCGTAAGAGCTGCCGCCACACCATAAAGCATCGCTGTCAGCCGGCCCGCCCAGCGCCAGGACTGCGCGGAACCCGTTCCGATCTCGAGCAGCCACGTATAGCCGACCAGCAGTAAGAGCAGAATGCCCCAGACGAGGTGGTGAATGTGGCGCCCGTGCATGCTCACGTTGTGAAACGGGCCGACGTTATTGTGTATCGCGATCGTGATGCCGCGCACCACCAGCACCGCCGTGAAGAATCCGACCGAGGCAAGAAACAAACGCTCCCGCCGCGTCTCGCCGAACTGCCGCCGGTAGATTTCGCGCAGCCCAGTACGCGAAATAATCAGCGCGAATAATCCGAGCAGCGCCGCAATCAACAGCGGTCCAATCCAGAAACTCCGGTGCATCCAGGGCATCGCAATTCAGTTTATGGCGCTTGCTCTGCCAAAATAAAATTTACTTTCGCGGATGAGTACTCTGGTTACTATTGAGGGCGCTGCGCGTCCCCGGCTGCCCGTCTGGCTTCGTAAGAGCGAAACGCATTTCCCTGCCCTGCACGCTTTGAAAACGGACCTGCGCGCGCGCCGTCTGCACACCGTCTGCGAATCGGCTCGCTGCCCCAATATCCACGAATGTTTCCATCGCGGCGCTGCCACTTTCATGATCCTCGGCAATCTGTGCACGCGGGGTTGCACCTTCTGCTCGGTTCCGAAAGGCTCGCCCGCCAAGCGCGAATTCACACTCGATCCCGACGAGCCGGCGCATGTGGCCGAGATGGCAGCGCAGATGAACCTGCGCTATGTCGTGATTACGTCGGTGAACCGCGACGATCTCGCCGACGGTGGCTCCGAGCATTTCGCTGAAACCGTGCGCCAGGTGCGCCGCGCCTTGCCCGAAGCTCGAGTGGAAGTGCTCACACCCGATTTCTGCGGTGATCTTTCGGCGGTTGCGCGCGTGCTCGAGGCCGGACCTCACGTCTTCAACCACAACATGGAAACGGTAAAGCGCCTTTACCGCCGCGTGCGCCCGCAAGCCCATTATGTGGAGTCGTTGCAGGTGCTTCGCTTCGCTAAAGAGTACAGCCCCAACACACTCACGAAATCGGGCGCGATGCTCGGACTCGGCGAAACGCCCCAAGAAGTTGAACTGCTCTTGCGCGATATTCACGCGGCCCATACCGACGTCGCGACCCTCGGGCAATATCTGCAACCCACGCGCCGCAATCTGCCCGTTGCCGAATACGTCACCCCGGCGCAGTTCAACGCTTATCGCGACTACGGCCTTTCTCTTGGTTTCAAAATGGTCTTCAGCGGACCGTTCGTGCGCAGTTCCTATATGGCCGACGAGGTGAACCATCGCGCCACGCGTGAGCATGCTTAACGCCTACTATCGCGGCGTTCTGCTTCACACACTGCTCTCTCTCTTAACTGCCGGCCTGCTTTTGCTCGCCATGCCGCGCTTCGATCAGCGCTGGCTTGCCCCTATCGCACTCACGCCCCTGCTCATCGCGCTCGCACGCACACGCCATGCCGCTCAGCGTTTCTTCTACGGCTGGGCCGCGGGCATCTTCTACTGGGCCATGCTTTGTACCTGGATCCAGTTTGTGCTCGCGGTGCACGGCGGTCTCGGCGAAGCTGGCGGCTGGGCCTGCTTTGTGCTCTTCGCGCTATACAAAGGTCTTCATCTCGGTGTGTTCAGCGCGCTCGCTGGTCCGCTCATGAATCGGGCCTACGCGATCCCCGCTGTGGCTGCTCTATGGACCGGCCTCGAGCGCACCCACGGCACGTTCGGCTTCGCCTGGCTCGATCTGGGCAACCTCGGCATCGATATGTCCCTGCCGCTGCGGCTCGCTCCCTTTATCGGTGTCTATGGGCTCTCGTTCGTCTTCGCCATGATCGCCGCCGCGCTGGCCTGTGTTTTCCTGCGCCAATCGCGTCTCAAACTGCTGCCGCTCTGCGCACTTCCGCTGCTCTGGCTGCTCCCGCGCATTCCCGAAAACATCCCCGCTACACAGTCCGCGCTGGTTGTTCAGCCGAACATCGATCCGTCCATCGATTGGAACAGCCTGCTGCAGGATGAAACCGAGCGAAGACTCGTTTTTCTCTCGAATGCTCTCCCGGCCCCGCTCATCATCTGGCCCGAGTTGCCCGCGCCCCTTTACTATTACGACGACCCAACCTTTCGGCGCCTCGCCACCGGCATCGCCGAACGCCACGGCTGGTTTCTTTTCGGCACGGTCGCGTACACAGGCGAGCATCAGCCGATGAACACGGCTCTGCTGCTCGGTCCCGATGGCTCCGTTGCAGGGCGCTACGACAAAATCGATCTCGTTCCGTTCGGCGAATTCGTCCCGCCGTTTTTCTCGTTCGTCAATCGCATCACGCGCGAAGCCGGCGATTTTGTTCCCGGTCACGACATTCGCATTCTGAACACCACCCAGGCCCGGCTCGGCGTTTTCATCTGCTACGAATCAGCCTTCCCGGATCTCGTCCGCCAGTTCTCGCGTTCTGGAGCAAACGTGCTCGTTAATCTCTCGAATGATGCGTATTTCGGTCGCTCGGAAGCGCATCAGCAGCATCTACTCGTGGCGCGCATGCGCGCGGTCGAAAACCGCCGTTATCTCATCCGCTCCACCAACGATGGCATCAGCGCCGTAATTGATCCGGCTGGACGTGTAACCAGGCGTCTGCCCCCGTACGAGCAAGCCGCTGCGCCCATCCGTTTCGGACTGGTCACCGCGACGACGTTTTATGCGCGTCACGGCGACTGGTTCGCCTGGAGCTGCCTCGTTTTCTCGCTCGCGCTTTGCGGCTGGCCTGTTGTCGCGAAGCGATTCAGATCCGCATCAGCTCCTGCAGTTCGGCCGTAGTCGCGCAAGCATCGAGAAATTCAAATTGGCCCAAATCTCTCACCGCCTTAGCGGCATTCACGAAGCTCGTCATCGCCGCACGATAAAGCGATGTCGCCAGACTGATACGCCGCACTCCTGCTGCCGCAAGTTCCTGCACCGAGAACGATTTGCCTTTGATTCCCACCATAAAGTTCACTGGTCTGGAGACTGCCGTACAGAGAGTGCGCACGGCATCGAGATCTGGCAGGCCCGGTGCAAACAGCACGTCGGCTCCGGCTTCTTCGAACGCCTTGAGCCGCCTGATCGTCTCCTCCAGATTCCCTCCGGAAAACATGAGACTGTGGGCACGCGCTGTCAGGAGAAACGGAAAGGGCAAACGGTGCGCCGCTTCCGCCGCCGCCGCAATTCGTTCCACTGCAAGCGAGAACTCGTACAAGGGAGCATCTGGTGAACCGGTGGTGTCCTCTATGGTGCAGCCAACGAGGCCAGCTTCGGCACCGAGGAGCACCGTTTCGGCAACGATTTCGGGCGCGTCGCCGAATCCGCGCTCGAGATCTCCCGATACCGGCAAATCTGTGCTGTTCGCAATATCCCTCACTTGCGCCAGCGCCTGAGCGCGTGTAAGCTGACCGTCTTTGCGGCCCAGGGCTGTCGCCGCTGCGGCACTCGAGGTGGCCAGCGCGCGAAAGCCGAGGCCTGCCAAGATCCGTGACGATCCGACGTCCCAGGGATTGGGAATCACGAAGGCGCCCGGGCCGTCGTGAAGGGCCTGAAACCGTGCGGCTTTCTCCTGCTGCCTCATTCTGACCGCAATCTATACTAAGTCGATGCCCATAAAAGGAATTGACCGCCAGCTCGGTTTCAATACCCGTGCCCAGCACGCCGGGTACGATCCGGACCCGACCACCCACGCGCGCGCTGTGCCGATCTACCAATCGACTTCGTTCACCTTCGATAATTCCGATCACGCCGCCCGCCTCTTCGGGCTTCAGGAGTTCGGCAATATCTATACGCGCATCATGAACCCCACGACTGCGGTTCTCGAAGATCGTATAGCGTCGCTCGAAAACGGCGCGGCTGCACTGGGGCTTTCAAGCGGTCAGGCCGCGCAATTTCTGGCGCTCCAGACCATAGCCGCACCAGGCGATCACATCGTCGCGGCCAGCACTCTGTACGGCGGGACCTTCACGCAGTTCGACGTCACCATGCGGCGCCTCGGATACGAGTTCACCTTCGTTGAGCCGGACGACCCGGAAAATTTCCGCAAAGCGATCACGCCCAAGACCAGGGCGCTGTACGGCGAAACCATCAGTAATCCGCGCAGCAACGTGCTCGATATCGAAGCGGTGGCCAAAATCGCGCACGACAACGGGCTTCCGCTGATCGTCGATAACACCTTTGCTACGCCTTACGTCACGCGGCCCATCGACTACGGCGCCGACATTGTTGTGCACTCGCTAACCAAATTTATCGGCGGCCACGGCACCTCGATCGGCGGCATCATCGTGGATAGCGGCAAATTCCACTGGAACAATGGCCAATTTCCGCAATTCACCGATCCTTCACCGGCGTATCATGGCCTGAAGTTCTGGGACACATTCGGTGCCATCAGCTTCATCATCAAGGCGCGTGTCGAAGGTCTGCGCGATATCGGGCCGTGCGTGAGTCCGTTCAATTCGTTTCTTTTCCTGCAGGGTGTCGAGACGCTCAGTCTTCGCCTGGACCGGCATCTGGCGAACACGGCAGCTGTGGTTGCGCATCTTGAAAAGCATCCTGCTGTCGCATGGATCAAGTACGCCTCTTTGCCGTCGAGCCCGTACTACAAACTGGCTCAGAAATATACACCCAAGGGTGCCGGCGCGGTGTTCTCGTTCGGATTGAAGGGCGGTTACGAAGCGGGAAAGCGGCTCATCGACAAGCTAAAGATCTTTTCGCATCTGGCGAATGTCGGCGATACGCGCAGCCTGGTAATCCATCCTGCTTCAACCACGCACCAGCAGCTGGCCGAAGCCGAGCAGCAGGCGGCCGGTGTTACGCCGGAACTGGTGCGCTTGTCCATCGGCCTGGAGGATGTCGACGATCTGATCTGGGATCTGGACCAGGCGCTCAGCAGTTAGCACCCGCGCCTGGGCTCGCGAACAGAACGTGCGGTATGATCTGGCATAAATCCTCGCGTTTAGGAGTCCAACACGCCAGCTTCGCAGCGCCCGTACGGTCCCGATCCGCGCAGTCTAGCCGCCGTCGAGCGCTATATCTGCCAAAACATTTCCGCCTGGTTCCCGTTTCTAGATAGCCCGGTGACGATCTCTCACGAGAGCGTCGCGCGCCCGGCAACAAACTTGCTCGTGCGTTTCGTCGCTTCAGATGGCGTGCGGGAAACACGGGTAATCGCGAAATGGGCCCCCGTGTATCCGGAAAACAATGAGGGACTGACGGAGTTCCATCATTACCGGCGTTTTCACCGGGCGCTTGGCCATCGTGCATGCGTCCGGTGCCCTCTTCCCCTTGCATTTCTCCGAGACGAAAACGTCCTGCTGACCAGGGAAGATCCCGGCGTGCCGTTCCGCGATGTTCTGCGTTCAGTAGGACCCAGGTCAGCCCCCATCGATATTCTGCGCACCTGCGTGCTTTGCGCACGCTGGTTGCGACAGTTTCATCATCTGATGCCTTTGTCACGCGTTCCCGTATCGTCAGCGATCGTAAACCTCAAACGGCTCTGGCCGGATCTCAGTGATGCCAACCGGATCGGCGACAAGCTCAATCTGATCCTGACTGGCGATCTGCGGCGACGCATTCAGTCGAACTACGAACGGCTATGCGAGTGTACGTCTCTTTGTAGTTCTGGCAGCATTCATAGAGATTTCGGTCCGGGCAACATTCTGTGCACAGAACACAACATAACGGTTCTTGACGCGGCTTCCAACCAGATCGGTCCGCAGCTTATCGATGTCGCAGAGTTTGTAGCGTATCTTTATCTGCTGCCGGTAACAACCCTCCACACGCGGCAAGCGTGCCGAAAGTTTGCGAGGACCTTTCTGGATAGTTATCTGACGTCGAGCGTATGGAATCCGGGCGAAGAAATGCTTTTCAGACTGCTCGCGATCGTTTCCGCAATTCGCACGGTCGAGCGCCAGATCAGACGTCTGGAACATCTGCCTCGTCCTGCGCGTTCGATAGCGTGGCGCTACTTGGCCCTTCGTTACAGCAATGCGCTAAACTGCTTGATCGACGACAATGTGGAATCCCTCGGCCTGTTTTCGAAAATCTCCAACCCACGCGCAATTCGTGGATTTCCAAGTCCAGGCGGTTCCTTCACGTTAGTGCCTCAGAAATGAGCGCATTCGGCGGCGTAGCCCCTTTATGATCCGCTCGCCGAGCCTGCCAAACGGCTCGTCGGTGGTCAGATACGTCCAGGTTGCGCCGCGCTCAAAGCGCTGTTCGCTTGCGAATTTGAGTTCGCCGTTCTCGATTTCAGCCGTCTCAAAAGCGGCTCTTACTTCGAGTGGAACAAGCCGCTCGAACTCCTCAAAGATCGCGCGCTCGCCTTTCAGAAACTCGTAGAGCGGATCGCGCCCGCCCCACGAAACCCAGTGAATGCCGCCCTTTAGTTCGGCAACGTTCGCCAGATAATCCGCCCACAGATCATCCAGAATCAGCAGCGCGATGCGCCGTCCCGCACGCTCGAGTAAGTCTTCCCCGACTTGCCCCGCGAGTTCGCTATAGAGCTCCGCACCGGTCATCGAGCGTACGCTCCAGTCCGGCGCGTCCAGAATCTCCTGCCGCCACGCGCGCATTTCGCGGCGATGCTGCTCGACAACCGTCTCGTATTTCCAGAGCAGTTGACGAATCTCGATGTTCTGGCTCTCTGCCGTGCGCTGTACGCTTTCGATATCTGGATTGTTCCCGATCCCGAAACGCACCAGCAGATCGTCTTCGAGGCTGATGAAAAATCGCGACTGTCCCGGATCACCCTGACGGCCGGCGCGACCGCGTAGCTGATGATCGATTCGCCGCGCTTCGTGACGAGTGGTGCCAATCACGTATAAGCCGCCGAGTTCTATTACGCGCTCGCGCTCCTGCGGCGGATTGCCGCCGAGCAAAATGTCCGTACCGCGGCCGGCCATATTGGTCGAGATCGTGAGGGCACCGAGCGCCCCGGCTTGTGCAATGATCTGCGCCTCCGCCTCGTCGTTGCGCGCGTTCAGCACGGAATGCGGAATACCGGCAGCGCGAAGACGGCTGCTGAGCCGCTCAGACTCCTCCACACTGGCTGTTCCAACGAGCACGGGCCGCTCAGTCGCATGTGTCCGCCTGATCTCTTCTACGACCGCTTCGTCGCGCACCGACCGCGTCGGGAAGACCACGTCAGGCAGATCGTGCCGGATCATGGGCCGGTTCGTGGGAATCACGCAGACAGGAAGCTTATACACCCGCCAGAATTCATCGGCCTGCGTTGCCGCGGTTCCCGTCATGCCACAGATGCCTTCATACAACCCGGCGAGCGCCTGCACGGTGATCGAGCCGAGAATACGCCCTTGCGTTTTCAACGCCACCTGCTCTTTGGCCTCGATGGCGGATTGCAGTCCGGCCGGCCAGCGGCGATTCTGCGCGATGCGGCCTTTGAACTCGTCCACCAGCTCCACCGCGTTCTGCTTGACGATGTAATCAACGTCGCGGCGCAGAAGCACACGCGCATGCAGCGCATCCTGAATCGCCGTGAGTACGCGCAGGTTTTGGGGATCGAATAGGCTACCGGTTCCCAGAGACGCTTCCAGACGCCGTATACCCGCATCCGTCAACTGAACGTTCCGCGCAAAATTATCCACGAAGTAGTGGATGCGCGGATGAAGCGCGGCGACCAGACGATCGACGCGGCAGGCGAGCGCCGGATCATCCGCCAAACCGCCCGCAATCACCAGCGGGATACGCGCTTCGTCAATCAGAATGGAGTCCGCTTCGTCGATCACTGCGAACGCAAACGGCCGTTGAACCACTTCTTCACGAGCGAGCGCCAGGCCATCACGCAGGGAATCGAAACCGACCTCGTTGGCGGTTGCATGCGTGATGTCGCAGGCATACGCAGCGCGCCGCTGGCTGGCGCTCATGTCCTGCCCGATATGCGCTACTGTCAGTCCGAACCATTCGTAGATGCCGCGCATCCATTCCGCATCGCGCCGCGCCAGATAATCGTTGGCGGTCAACACATGAACACCGCGCCGTTTGTGCGCGTACCAGACGATCGCGGGAACAGCAGCTAACGTCTTGCCCTCGCCCGTCTGCATCTCGGCAATCTCGCCGCGCGCAAGCGCTAGTGCGCCGAGCAGCTGCACATCGAACATACTCAGTCCGAGCACACGTTGCGCAATCACCGCAGCCGCGGCACAAACAAACGCGATGTCGGGCGAACGATGGACATCGCGGACTCGATTCTTCAGCTCGCGATCCGATAAGGCTCCGAGCAGCTCGCGCTGCTGATGGATCGCACGCAGTTGCTCTTCAGGCTCGCGATCGCGCAGCCTCAAAAAACGCAGTACGGCTTCAAAGGACACGTTTGCTCTCCTGATTTCGACAAAGAACGGTTTAAACGAAATCGGAGGTAAGCGGCGGAGGGCGCTGGAAACGGGCGGCGAGCTGGGGCTGCGGCTTCGGACGAGACGTGAAATCCGTCAAGCTCGAGGAAAACCGTTGCACGCGCCGCCGCGGAGCTCTGGCGGGAAACTGCTGCTCCGCTCGACAGATCCAGACAACCTGCGTTTCCGCGTCGAGAGCAACAGAGGGCACGGTCGCCTGCGTTGCCACCAACGCGAGCAGTGCGGCTACAACATACCTGGCGAGCGCGCGTGCCACTTGCCTCAAAGTGTCTCACACTCAGCACGCATTCGAGACAATAAAAGCATGTCGAGCACCGCCCAGGCTGCTGCTGCCGATTCCGCCGTGCTCGAAGGGCTGCGCCGCCGCGGTCAGTTCCTGATCTCGGGGATGTTGTGGGCCGCAGCCGCCGGACTGCTCTTTGTATTTACAGGTTGGGCGATTTTCGTCTACCACTACACTCTCGCCTTCGCCGAGCGCGTTCGCACCAGCCTGGGATTCGCTCGGCCCGGTTCTGGTCCCGATTGGTTTCTGCTGGCGATTCTGGCGGCCGGCCCGATCCTGACGGTCATTGCCGCCATACTCCTCGCGTCCTGGTATCGGCGAATCTGGAGCCGCCGTCTACGCGCGGTTTGGCCCGAGCGCCGATCCCGTGCGCGTCATTCGCGTTGGGAGATGCTTCCTCATCGCGCCAGCCAGCCGCATCGCGCGCGGCGCACCGAATATCTCACGGCTCTGCTCGCCTCCGACGCCTGGTGCGGCGTTTCGTGTTCCGCGCCCGCTGACAATTATGAGGCCTGCGCCAACGCACTGCTGCTCGAGATGGAGCGCGACGTCGCCGAACGCGCGCTCACCACCGGCTTAACGGTCGGTCTAAGCCGCAATCGGTATCTCGATCTGTTCACCATCTTTGCCGCCGCGCTCGAACTTCAGCTGCACGTACTTTCTCGCTTGGGTAAACGGCCGTCCTGGCACGCCTGGCGTCTGCTCATCCAGCGCTGCGGGGCGAGTCTCTTTCTGAACAGCTATCTCAACCGGCAGGATGCGCTTTCCCTCAATCTCATGATCAAGAAAGCCGGCATGGGCCTCTATGCCTCGGGCGATCTTATGGAAAACGCCGCGCACCATCTCTCGGAAAGCGATTTCGATCTCGATGAAGCCCTGAATCTGCAGCATGGCGGTCTGCTCGGTATGGCCACCAAGGGCATCGAGCTGGGCGCAACCATGGCGCTCACCGTGGGCCAGGTCGGATTGCACGTGCTGGGCAGTCTGATCGAGTCTGTCGGCGATGAACTTGCCCAGGGCGCTCTTGCCGCAGGCATCATCTATTACCACGGCATGGCGCTTGCGGCCGACACGCTCGCCCTCGACCGCGTGCATCGCGCCTCTCCCGAAATGACGCGCAGTTTTCGCGAGGCGATATGGAAAATGGGCGAGATCGCCGGTTCCATTCTGCGCGACGTCGTTCGCCAGCGCCGCTCAGCCTTCCGCGAAAGGCGCCGGCAGATGGTACGCTCGCTGCCTAAGAGCGCCTACCTGCGCATCCAGAATCTATTCGGGAAAAAAGCAGAAACGGCGCAGCCTGGCTGAGCGCTCCGCAAGCGCGCTTCAGCGAAACGTACTGTACTCGATCCGATTTCCGTCGGTGCGGAAGCTGATCAGACCGCGCTGATCCGTGCGCAGGATCACCACGTGATGCTCGTTCAACCGCTCGAGCACTGTCGGATGCGGATGATGGAAGAGATTCTGGTAGCCGTCTGAAATCATGGCAAAACGCGGCTGCAGCACCGAGAGGAAATCCTCCGAAGTCGAGGTCTTGCTGCCGTGGTGGCCGACCTTGAGCAGCGTCACCGGACGGAGCATACCGCTCTGCAGCATGTCGTTTTCCGCTAGTGCCTCGGCGTCGCCCGTCAGCAACACGCGATGTTTCCCATACGAAATTTCGAGTACCAGCGAATCGTTGTTACCGGCGGTTTCAGCAGGCTCATAGTCGGGCGATGGCGCAAGTATCCGAATCTGCGCGCCCCCGATCGTGAAAGCGTTGGGTGATCGCCGGAGTGAGCGAATGGCCACCTGATCCGCCTTTGCATGTTGCCGCACATTTTCCCAGGCGGGGCTATCGGGTTCGGCTCCGATCCAGAGCTGGCGAGGATGAAAATCGTCGAGAATCGCGGGCAACCCGCCCATGTGATCCGAGTGTCCGTGTGTCAGCACGGCGTAGTCCAGGCGTCGAATGCGGCGGCTCCAGAGATACGGTGCGACTACATCTTCGCCCATGTCGATTTGCGGCTTGCGCGTCATGCGTTCCGCGCCGGGAAATCCTCCGGCATCGACCAGCATCGTTTCGCCATCCGGAAAAGCAACGAAAAGGCTATCGCCCTGGCTGACGTCGATGGCTGAAATTTCCAGAAACCGCGGCGCGATCTCCGGCTTCCAGGGCTGCCAGCAGATCACACCGAACAGCGCGAGCGAAGCGGCCAGCGCGGGCGCGATCCAGAGCGGTTTCTGCCTGCGAATCGTGTAACCGAGCAGAATCAGCGAGCCCGCGAACGCGATGGCCACCGTGATTGGAAGCGCGGCCAGACGCCAGCTGGGCTCAAATCCGGCGTGCCAGGTGGCGATTCGTTCGGCAAAAACGAGCAGGGCCTTCGTTAGCAGCGCGAGCAGATGCGAACCCGTAGCAATCGAGGCGAAGCCCAGCGGAACCACCAGCGAAAGCAGCGGGATGATGACGATATTCGCCGAGAGCCCGGTAATCGACAGCCGGTGGAAGTAGGCGATCATCGGCAGCGCGAGGCCAAACTGGACGCAGGCGGAGACGATCACCGTATCGGCGACAAAAACGCCCAGGCGAACGCCCCAGACCACCAGAAAATCGGCCGCCTTCGCGCTGAGTCCGCAGAGGCGAAGCGTGCGCGAAACGAGCCGCAGTTCCACCCGCCACTGCCCGGCGCGTTCGGCCAGTTGCGGATCGTAGCGGAGCTGGTCGAAGCGCGTAACCGCCGCGCGCAGAGGCTTCGTAAAGCGCTCCATAACCGGAATGGCGAAGGCAGCGATCGCGGCGGCAGACAGGAACGAGAGCTGGAAACTCGGATCAAAGAGCTGATCCGGCGCGAAGGCCAGGTAAATCAAACCCACCGCCGCCAGCGCATTCAGAATTCTGAGCCGCCGGAAGAAGTAGCTGGCGATCAGAAATAGAGTGAAGCCACCGGCGGCCCGAACCACCGGCGAACTGAATCCGGTGATAAAGGCATACAACCAGCTCACAGTGGCTGCCACCGCCATGGCCTGAATCCGCCGCACCCGCAGCACTCGCAGGAGCAGCAGGATCGTGAATGCCAGCACCGAGACATGCTGGCCGGAGATGACGAGCGCGTGGTAGGTCCCGGTTGTACGGAAATCGGCCGTCCAGCGCCGCTCCACACCGCCGGTTTCGCCCAGCAGGGTTGCCTGTAGCAGGCCGGCCGTATGCGGATCGTCGGGGTAAAGCGCCCGAATGCGGTCGAGCGCCCAGGTCCGAACAGCGTACAGCAAACCGACCGCACGGGAGCCGCAAGCGCCCGGCTGCAGGTGGATGTCGCCGGGACTCGAGATCGAGCCGGTCCAGTAGATATGCTGCGCCGCCAGGTACCCGGCATAGTCGAAGGCGTCCGGGTTCTGGAAATTGCGCGGAGAGCGGACTTTCGCCGCAGCTTCGATCTTCTGGCCGTAGGGTAGCTGCAGGCCGCCGCCGTTCTTCAGGTTCACCGTCAGCCGGATGTTGGCCGCTGGGCCGAGCGCAAGCGTAAACTGTTCGCGTTCCGGCGAAAACACCGACGGATTCACCACGCAGCCGCTGAGTAGTACTGTTTCGCCATCTTCGGCGTTCAGCCGGGGCGTTTTCCCGGGCCGGTGCAGCACCTGGGTTGCAATTCCGGCCACGAAACAGGCCGCGAGAAGGGCAGCAAGTTTCGCGCCTGGGCGATTTTGCCAAACGAAGCCAAGCAACAGGCAGCCGCCTGCGAAGGCAACCGGGAATACTAAGTCACTGAAAGTAAAGTAGATGAAGTGTGCGAGCAGGATGCCGAGCGCCATGGCGCCGGCCGGGAGCAGTAAGGGTTCGCGCCGCAAGCAAAGTAGTGGGCCCTGGCGCGAAAAGCTCTTTCGGGTCCATACCCCGGTAAACCGAAAGGACTAACAGGTACTTGACATATAAATGAAACTAGCTTCATACTAAAGGAGAATTAATCGTTCAGCTTCGTTCTAGTACTTTCGTTTAGCTCTGGCGAGCCGGTAGCGCGCGAGAATCGCGATTTTTCTCCTCCAACTCAAACCGGGCTGATCGGGGAAGCTCCCCGATCAGCCATTTTTTTGGGTCAATGCGGCGTGGTATCGGTCGGCTGAGTTGGGTTCGTTCCTGACTTTTTCTTAGCCGCCCAGTCCGCTTCGGTGGCCGCCCGGCCGACAGTTCCCTGCTGTACGTCGTGCGCAACGTCTTTTTTGACCGTCTGATCGGCCTGCTGAGCCGAAGCCTTGGTTCCGTTCCCAACCTCCAGCACCGTCAGCCGCACCCTCTTCTTCCCAAACCTTTTGCATTCGGCCGTGCTCGGGATATAAATGTCGATCTTGCGGCCGACGATTTTTTCTCCGGTATCGGCCACCACGTATTCGCCCGAATAACGACCGGCGCGTCGGATGCGTACGCGGCTTCCGATCGGCAGGATATCCGGATCGGCGGCAAGCACGTGGCGATGCGTGTAGGTGCCGGCTGTGGTGGTGCCGGTAACCGAGTAGGCGGTCGCTATGTACGTCCCGTCCGCCGGATTGCGCGCCAGGGCAGCGAGCGCAAGAGCTGGCAATAGGCAGATCGCGCGGATCGCGCCGCTTTTGGTCACGGAAGTGAGACGATCACTCGGCCCAAAGTGCAGCGTGCAGAAAAGTTGTGCGGGTACCAGAGCGCGTCTCGTTGAGAGATTCAAAACACTTTGAGAGATTCAAAACAAATGTGCCGCAGCCGCGATGATGACGCCAGCCGCTGCCGACACGATTCCGCCGATGAAGAACACACGACGCTTCGTCAAAATTGCCAGGGACGAGAAAACAATTCCGATTTCAAGCAGCACCTCGCCGAAGTGGAAATGAAGAGCCAGCCGGCCCGTTTTGTCGCGCTCGGCTTCGAACTCACGCGCTTTTTCCTGAATCGCGTCGGCCTGCTTGCGGTACTTCGCCGATTCGTCCGCATAGTGCGAGACCAGTGCCTGGTCGCCCTTGAGCGCGGTCAGGCTATCGTGGGTGGTCTGCGCAACATAGCGCCGGATGTCTTTGGCCTGATAGTACGACCATTGATCGGAGGCGAACTGCTGATTCAGGACCGTCTCGGTGTTGTAATGCTGCGCGGCCATAGCGACAACGGCCAGCAGCGCGGCGATGATGGCCATAGTGCCGGCGACAATCTTGTCGAACGGATCCTGTGCGTGGTGAACGTGCTCTTCTACTTCTTCGTGGACGGACATGCGCTCTGCCTGAGTTTCGAAACTTCTCGGATCAGTTTACGATAGTTCAGGTTCGAAAGCTCGCCGAACGGGAACCACTCGCCGTCGCGCCAGCTCGAGTAGAACCAGCGGGCGAAGACAGCGAGTTCCTCCACGCAGTCGCCTTCTGCGCGCGGGTGCGCCAGCTGGAGCGAGAGAAGCTCGCGAATTTCGGTGTCGAGCGACTTGGCTTCCGCGCTTTCCTCGGGCAACTGCCAGCGAAGCGGCTCCTGCCAGAGGCCGCTCAGCATGGGCCAGAAGACAACTTCCCCGGGGGCACTCGAGGTAGTGAGCGCAATGCCGTTGAACTGCGAGATTTCCTCGATCACCGGTTCGCGCCAGCTCGCGGCATTCTTCAGCCGCTCGATCCGCTTGTGAATCTGCGAGGCCTGTTCGAAATCGAATTCCTGGCTGGCACGGTCGCGAGCGGAGATAAGCGCCGCCATGCGGGTCCGTCCATTCGTGCGGAGGAAGTCGCGGGTGCGAGCCGTTTCTTCTGCATATTCGGCAGCGCTGACGGCCAGCTGGCAGGGGCGCAGACACTGGTTCATCTCGCCATAGATGCAACCCGGATGATCGGAAGCTGGCGCAAGAGGCTCGGAACAGCGGCGCATCTGAAAAAGCCCGAGCACTTCCTGCTCATACTGCTCGGCGGCGGCACGCGAGCGGAACGGACCCCAGAGCGCCTCGTGCCGGTCGCGCACTTTGTTTGCGGTTTCCAATCTCGCATAAGGCTCGTTTGTGAGCGCCACGAACCAGGGTGCGCGGAGCTTGAGAATTTTGTTGTAGCTTTCGGGATAGTACCTGCGGGCGATGCTATAAAGCAGCAGCTGTTGCTCGAGCTTTGAGCCGGCAGGCCAGCATTCCACGGTTTCCAGTTTTTCGGCCAGCAGGGCTCCGCGATGCGAAGTGAGCAGCAGTCGGCGCAGCCGTCTCTCGAGATCGCGCGACCAGCTCAAATGCACAGCAGCGCCGCTATCATGCAGCAGGTAAACACCGGATTTCCGGCGCAGATCGCTCAGTTCCCGCTCGAACGATTCAGAAGTTGGATTGAGGCGAATTGGTTCGGAAATGTGCACGGAGCCGTGGTGAAATACACTCGAATTGTACAAGCGAATCGGGGGACAAGCGCTTTCACTCGCGCCGAATTAAACCGTGCGGCACTTGACAGATATCGGCGTCATTCTAGAATAGGTGTTACTTCGCTATGCAGGGATGTCAGCACGAGCGAACCGAGTTTTTATACCGGCGGGATGGTGTCGATTACGTTCGCTGTCTCGATTGCGGCCAGGTGTTTGAGGCCGAGGATCTGGATTCGGTTCCGGTTTACGAGGACGAAGAGGAAAAGCCCAAAAAACGGCGCTGACCGGCTCGCCCTTCCGTGCGCTGCCTGCAACCTTTGCGGGAAGTTGTGCTCGTTCTGGGCGCCTGTGCCTGTCCGTCGCGCTGTTCTGAATCATGCCTAGCGCTTCGCGAAACTCGAAATCGGGCCAGGTACGCCCGAAACAGCTCAAGGGAGCGCTGCAGATCGTCTCTATCGGGGGCGGGACCGGTCTCTCGACGCTCCTCAGCGGGCTGAAGCAGTACTCGCGCGACGCGCACGGCGGCGCTCACAAGACGCCCGAAGTTGAGATTACGGCGGTGGTCACGGTAAGCGACGACGGCGGCAGTTCGGGACGGCTGCGGCGGGATTTCGATATCCTGCCGCCGGGCGACATACGGAACTGCATGACCGCGCTCTCGGAAGACGAGCATCTGCTCAGCCAGCTTTTCCGTCACCGTTTTGCGGGCGGCCGCGGACTCAAAGGGCACAGCTTCGGCAATCTGTTTCTGACCGCGATGCACCAGATCACCGGCGATTTCGCGCAGGCCGTAAAGCTATCGTCCGAAATTCTTGCGATTCGGGGACGGATCTTCCCGGCAACTTCGGCCAATGTATCGCTCGAGGCAGTTCTCAGCGATGGCTCGCTCGTCCGCGGCGAAAGCAAAATTAGCAAGAGCCGATCACCGATCCGGGCGGTACGGCTGCGCCCTGATTCCTGCGAGCCACTGGAAGAGACGCTGGAGGCAATTGCGGCGGCCGACCTGATTACGCTCGGTCCGGGTTCGCTCTACACCAGCGTGATTCCCAATCTGCTGGTGAAAGGGCTCGCCGAATCGATTCATCGCTCGCGAGCGCTCAAGGTTTATTTCGGCAACCTCATGTGGCAGCCGGGCGAGACAGTGAATTTCTCCGCCTCGCAGCACGTCGAAGCCATCCATGCGCACGCGCGCTGCAAGCTGCTCGACTGCGTTGTCGTCAACACGGCGCCCATTCCCTTGAAGCTGCAGAAGCGGTATGCGAAGGCGCATGTGAAGCCGGTGGAGAACGATTTCGCGCAGCTTTCGAAGATGGGCGTGCGAGTGGTCACCGCGGAGCTGATCGGCGACGTTGCGGCGGAACAGAAGAAGATTCGCCACGATCCGGACGCGCTGGCCGAAGTCGTGATCGACCTCGCGAGCCGTTCCCGGTCCCTGCAGTTGAAGAGACATATGCTCACCGAGCATCGAAAACAGGAAGAACGCAGGCCAGTTCAATGAAAGAACACGTACGAGTAGTGATTCTGGCGGCCGGCCTCGGCACGCGCATGAAATCGAGCATTGCCAAAGTGCTCCACCAGGCAGCGGGGGATACGATTCTGAACCATGTGCTGCGTGCGGCACTGGCTGTCGCGGCCCCTGAAAACATAACCGTGGTAGTTGGCCACCAGGCAGAGCAGGTTCGCAAGAGCGTGCGCTTTACCGGCATTCAATTCGCCGAGCAGAAAGAGCAGAAGGGCACGGCGCACGCGGTAGTCTGTGCGCGCGACCAGGCCGCTTCGGATGAAGGATTGCTGCTCATACTGAACGGCGATGGCCCGCTGCTCAAGGCGGAAACACTAAAGAGACTGCTCCAATCCGCAGGCGACGCGAAAACCGGCGGCACGCTCGTTACGACCGTCGTGCAGGATGCCTCGGGCTACGGCCGCATCATTCGCAGCCAGGACGGGATGATTGCGGCCATTCGCGAGCAGAAGGCCGCCTCACCGGAAGAGCTGCAGATTCGTGAGATCAACCCTGGCGTTTACTGTTTCCGTGCGCAGCCTTTCTGGAAATACATCGAGGAAGTGCGGCCGGATAATCCAGCGCGCGAGTACTACCTGACCGACATGGTGGAAATTCTCCGCGCCCACGGTTTCGCGATTGCGCCGTTACTGGTCGAGGACGAAACCGAGTTGCTGGGCATCAACACACGGGTGGAACTTGCGGTGGCCGATCGCATTCTTCGCGCGCGCAAAGCCGAAGAGCTGATGCTCTCGGGCGTGACGATCGAAGCGCCGGAATCGGTGCGGATCGATGCCGAGGTCGAAATCGGTCCCGACACGGTACTCGAGCCGGGAGTGCAGCTCCGCGGCAAGACGCGCATTGGCGAGCGCTGCCATGTTGGTACCGGCGCGATCCTGCGAGACTGCCAGATCGAAAGCGATGTGACCGTGTATCCGTATGTGATCGCCGAAGGAGCCGTTATCCGGAGCCAGGCCGCTATCGGGCCGTTCGCTCGCGTGCGCATCCGCGCCGATATCGGCAGGGACGCTCGCATCGGTAACTTCGTAGAGCTCAAGAATACCGATTTCGGAGCGGGCTCAAAAGCGCAGCATCTGGCCTATCTGGGCGACTCTTCTATCGGAGCTGACGCGAACATCGGAGCGGGCACCATCACCTGTAACTACGACGGCCAGCACAAGAACCGCACCGAAATCGCCGATGAGGTCTTCGTGGGCAGCAATTCGACGCTGGTCGCGCCGCTAAAGATTGCAGAAGGCGCCTACATTGCTGCCGGGTCCGTGATCACGAAACCGGTGGAAGCCGATGCGCTGGCTATCGGGCGCGCCTACCAAGTGGATAAGCCCGGCTGGGCACGGCGCCGCCGCGAAAAAGTCTCTGCTCCCGCTAAGTAGTAGGCTTTTTTGGCACTCCGCGCACTTCTGAGCACAAAATAGACTGAAGATTCCCGCCCCTTTCGCCGACTAGATTACTGTAGGCGCTTACTGAGACCACTTCGTACCCACGTACGGAGCCTTCGGAAAGCACCGCACAGGGGCAGAATCACTTTGAACTTGATCTCACGCGCACTTGGTGTGCTTATTCTCGCCTGCGCCGGCTCAGGGCTGGCCACGGCGCAATGGAACGAACTCACCGTCGGCGGCAAAACCATCGACGTACATGGCTTTTTCTCGCAGGGCTTTGCGGTCTCCGATCAGAACAACTTTCTGACCATGCCGACCAGCAGCGGAAGTTTCGCGTTCACCGATTTCGGCTTGAATGCGTCCACGCAGCTGACCAACAATTTTCGCATCGGCGCGCAGATTTACGATCGCAACATTGGGAAGCTGGGCGAATGGCGGCCGGAGATCGACTGGGCTTACGGGGACTACAAGTTCGCGGACTGGCTCGGAGTGCGCGCCGGAAAAGTGAAAACCGTTATGGGACTGTACAACGATACGCAGGACCTGGATTTTCTGCACACCTTTGCCCTGCTGCCGCAATCGGTCTACCCCACCGATCTGCGCGGCCAGAATATCGCGCATACGGGAGCTGACGTGTACGGCACCTTCGGCACCGAAGGCCACGGCGAGATCGCCTATACGGGTTATGTCGGCGAACTCCCTCTCGATCGCTTCGGCGGCTACGTTTACGGCGCAGAGAGCGCGGGCGTGAATCTCAAAAATGGCGGCGCACTGCAAAGCGGAGGCGACCTGCGCTGGAACAATCTGCTTCCCGGATTCACGGCTGGCGTTTCTTTCCTGAATCAGGCCTACAACGCAAACGGAGTCGTGAATTTAGAGCAGGTGCTCGGGGTTCCCGGCAGCGCACCGTACAGCATGAAATCGATTGGCGATCATCGTACGCAGTTCTACACCGAATATCGAAAGGGACCGCTGCTGCTCCAGGGTGAATATTTCCGCCGAACCTGGTCGATCGACACGATTGGCCTCGAGAAGTTCAGCTCCGACGAGCGTGGCTGGTACGGAGCGGGGACGTATCGCATCTCTCCGCGGCTGGAATTTGGCGCTTATCACTCGCGCTACTATCCGAGCTGGAAAGAAACGGATTTCTCGCAGCCCTCGAATCACATCTACGATCAGGCCATCACAGCCAACATCAACCTGACAAGCTTCTGGTATGTGAAACTCGAAGGGCATTTTATGGACGGCTACGGGGTGGGTTACTCTTTCCGCGGATTTTATCCGCAGGACAATCCGCAGGGTCTGAAGTCGCGCACGGATCTGTTTGTGATTCGCACCGGATTCAATTTCTAATAAGGCAGCCGACTCGCATGAGACTTCTGAAATTTGCGTGTGCGCTCGCCTTCGCGACAATCTGCGCGGCCTCCGATACGGCTGAAATCGGAATAAAGATCATCGCGAACCCGAGCGTGCGAACTTCGAGCCTCTCGCGCGATGATCTCAGCCGCATTTTTCTGATGACCAAGGCGTCGCTCGAGGGAACGGGCCATGTCGAACCGGTTCTCGAACGAAGTAGTCCCGCCAGCCACGCGTTCCTGCGAGCGTACATTGGCAGAACAGAAGCGGCGCTGATGGCGTACTACCGTAGCCTGGTTTTCACCGGTAAAGGAACGATTCCGAAGACGTTCGCGTCCGATTCCGCGACTGCGGCTTACGTGGCGCGGACCAAAGGCGCGATTGGCTTCGTGAGCGCCGATACCGCGGCGCCGGGCGTCAAGACGCTCCAGATCCAGTAATTCACTCGGGCTGAAAAACCGTGCTCGGCTGGTACAGATTGGGGATCACCAGCTTACCGATGGCGACCAGCTCGCCGGAGCGGGATAGCGCCCGAACCAGCGGAGCACCCGGAGGCACAACAAACGGCGACGTGCGAAACTGCCTTCCCTGACGAATCTGCGTTTCGACGCTTTCCGAAACTCGTTCGCTGGGGAGATGGGCGAGCAGATCGGCGGCCGGGATGAGAGCCTCAGCTAACCGATTCGCCTCGGCCAGTTTCGCCAGCTCTTCGAGGGTGTGCGCCTGGCAGATGCTGAAATTGCCGGCCCGGGTCCGGCGCAGCGACGATAAAATCGCCCCACAGCCGAGCTTTTGTCCCAGGTCGTGAGCCAGACTCCGGATATACGTCCCGGCTGAGCAGGTGACCTCGATTTCGAGTTTGTCGGGCGAGAGCGCAAGAATTTCGAGCCTGCGTATTTCTACTTCGACGGGCGCTAAATCGACCGCAATTTTCTTTCTCGCGAGCTTGTAGGCCGGGATTCCACCGATTTTCTTCGCCGAGACCGGCGGCGGCTTCTGCAGAAAACGTCCTTTTAGCGATTCGACCGCGCTCCGGATTTCGGCTTCGGGCACAGTGGCCACGCTGGTCGGCTGCACCTCTCCGGCGGCGTCGTACGTATCGGAAACGAAGCCCAAGCGGATCTCGGCACGGTAAACTTTTTCGTCTTTTTCGAAAAACGAAGCCAATCGGGTCGCCGGACCGGTCAGCAGGGCAAGCACGCCGGTCGCCATGGGGTCGAGTGTGCCGAGATGGCCGACTCGCTTCGTTCCCGCAATTTTGCGCCAGCGGTTGACCACGTCGTGGCTGGTCGGGCCGGCTGGTTTATCAATGACGACAAGTCCGTTCATGACAGATTCTGATGAGCTTCCCGGGCGATGGCTAGGCTAGTCTGGTGAAAGAGAACGACCTGCCGGCCCGAGACACCCCGTGGAAGAAGAAGCGCTAGGCAAAGCGTACGATTCGCGCCTGATGCGGAGGCTGCTCCGTTACATGCGGCCCTACCGCGCCGTGGTCACGGCCTCGCTGGCTTTACTTCTGGTCGATTCTCTCCTCCAGATTATCGGACCGCTGCTGACCAAGCTGGCGGTGGACCGCTACCTGGTGCCGGCGCATCACGCTCATACGTTTCCCTTTCTGGACCACTGGCTTTCCGCCGACCGCTGGACCGGGCTTTCGCAGGTTGCGCTGCTGTATCTGGCGGTGGTGGTGCTTGGCTTCGTTTTTGATTTCGGCCAGGCGTACCTGATGCAGTGGACCGGCCAGCGCGCCATGTTCGATCTGCGGCGCGAGCTGATGACGCACCTGCAGCGGCTGGATATCGCGTTTTTCGACCACAACCCGGTGGGGCGGCTGGTGACGCGTGTCACAACCGACGTAGACGTATTGAATGATCTTTTCGCTTCCGGCCTGGTAACAATCATCGGCGATATTTTGATGCTTTCGTTCGTGGTGCTGGCAATGTTCCGGCTGAGCCCCGGGATGACCCTGCTGATGTTGGCGGTGATGCCGGTGGTGGTTCTGGTGACGATGCAGTTCCGGCGAACGGCGTCGCAGAGCTACCGGCGCATTCGGGTGGCGATTGCGCGCATCAACGCGTACCTGCAGGAGCACGTGGCGGGAATTGCGGTGCTCCAGCTTTTCAATCGTGAAGAGCGCAGCAAAGCGGAATTCGAGGCGATCAACCGCGATCACATGCTGGCCTTCAAGGACTCCATCACCGCATATGGCTGGTTCTACCCGGTGGTTGAGTTTCTGGGCATGCTGGCGCTCGCGCTGCTGCTGGCCTATGGCGGCTTCCGCATCCGGCAGGGCGCACTGACGCTCGGCGTGCTGGTGGCGTTTTTTCAATACGGGCTGCGCTTTTTCCGCCCGATTCAGGACCTGAGCGAGAAATACAACATCCTGCAGGGAGCGATGGCGGCTTCCGAGCGCATTTTCAAGCTGCTCGACACGGAAGCGCGGATCGTCTCGCCGCCGGATGCTGCGCCCTTTCCAGCCGGCGAGGCGGATATCGAGTTTGACCACGTGTGGTTCGCGTATAACGGCGAAGATTGGGTGCTGCGCGATGTGACTTTTCGCATACGCGAAGGCGAGACGGTGGCGATCGTCGGACATACGGGCGCCGGGAAGACGACGCTCACCAGTCTGCTGCTCCGCTTCTACGATGTGCAGCGCGGCGCAATCCGCATCGGAGGCGTCGATATCCGCTCGTTCGATATCGCCGATCTGCGGCGCAGGTTCGGGGTCGTGCTGCAGGATCCCTATCTTTTCACAGGCACGGTGGCGAGCAACATCCGGCTCGGAACAGAGCAGATCAGCGACGAACAGATTCGCGAGGCGGCGGCGCAGGTCAATCTGCTCGAATTCATCGACGAGCGCCCGGAAGGTTTTGCGGCGCCCGTGCGGGAACGCGGGGTCGGTTTCTCGACCGGACAGAAGCAGTTGATCAGTTTTGCGCGCGCGCTTGCGCATAATCCGCGCATTCTGATTCTCGATGAAGCTACATCGAGCGTCGATACGGACACCGAATTGCGGATACGAGAGGCGCTGAACCGGCTGGTGGAGAATCGGACGTCGCTGATCATTGCGCACCGGCTTTCGACCATCCAGCGAGCCGACCGCATTCTGGTGATGCACAAAACGCAACTGCGGGAGATGGGCACGCACCAGGAGCTGCTCGGGCGGCGGGGTATTTACTGGAAGCTGTACCAGTTGCAGTACAAGGAGCAGGAGATTGGGCAACGAGACGCGGACCTCGCGCCTGAACAGCTACAGGGCCGCTAAACCGCCGAGTTCGTTTTTCCGTCCGTTCACCGGCTGGCGCGTGCGCAAGAAGCTCGCGCTGCTGCACAATCTCTTCTTTATCGTTCTTTCGATCGCGGTTTATCTGTCGGTCATTCCGATTTTCGCGCAGCATCAGGATCTCGCGCTGTACGACTTTCAGGAAGGCACGGCCGAGCAGCTGAATCTACCGGCGGAAGGACAACAGTTCCTGCGCGCGCATCCGAGCGGCACCTGGCAGGACGATCAGAATCGAATGTTTCGCGTAGGGCACGCGGCCGAGATGTACCGGCGGGTGAGCCTGTCGCCGGCCTTCTATAAGTCCGCGCTGCGGCACGCGCGCATCAGCCTGTTCATTGTGCTGGGAACTCTCTATCTGCTCACGATCATCGTGATGGAGTTCATCATCATGCCGCAATTTGTGTATCATCCGCTGCGGTTGATGCTCGAAGCGGATGAGGCCACTCAGCAGGGCGATCGTGAGCATGAGCTGATCGACGGGCGCTATCTTTCGAACGACGAAATCGGGCAGATCATGCGCTCGCGCAACGCGACCGTGGCACAGCTGCGGCAACAGGAAGATAGTCTCGCCAATGCGCTGCGCAAGCTCGAGGAGCAGGATCGGTTAGTGAGCCTCGGTCTGTTGAGCACGAGCGTGGCGCACGAGCTGAATACGCCGCTGGCAGTGCTGCAGGGCTCGATCGAAAAGCTACTCGAGAGCACCAGCGACACCCACGCGCTCGAGCGGCTGAACCGGATGCTGCGCGTGACCCAGCGGCTGCGGAAGATCAGCGAAGGGCTCGTCGATTTCGCCCGCGTGCGGAAGCAGGAATCGGAAGCGGTCGCTTTACGCGCGCTGATTGAGGAAAGCTGGAATCTGGTCGCAATCGACGAGAAGGCTTCGGCGATTCAGTTTCTGAATAATGTCAGAGAAAGCGACACTGTTCTCGGCAATGCCGACCGGCTGGTGCAAGTCTTTGTGAATCTGCTGCGCAATGCGCTGCTGGCGGTAGCGCCCGGCGGGCTGATCACGGTCGAGTCGAAGGCGCTGCAGCGCGCGGGGCAGAATTGGATCAGCTGCGCGGTGCTCGATAATGGCCCGGGCATTCCGGCGCACATGCTGCCGAATCTGTTTGAGGCATTTGTCACAACGCGGCTCGATGCGCGCGGCACCGGTCTCGGATTGACAGTAGCGGAAGGGATCGTATCGCAGCACGGCGGTACGATCACGGCATCCAACCGGCCCGAGGGTGGCGCGTGCCTGGAAGTGCTGCTGCCGCCGGCTCTGCTGGCGCGTGAGAACGGGCCGGCTGACGCAATCCGGTCCCGAGGGGCAGGGCCTGCATGAGCGATGCCGCGGTTTCACCCGCAGCGTTGATCGACATCGCCGTGCTCGACGACGATGCGGACTTTCTCACTTACATCGAAGACCTCCTGCGCGACGAAGGCAGCTACAGCGTTCGCACCTTCAAAGAGCCCGGCGAATTGTTTCAATCCGCGGAAGCCCATGTGCCCGATATCGTTCTGCTCGACATGAAAATGGGCCCGGCAAGCGGGGAGCAAGTCCTGGAACAGCTGCTTACGCGCTGGCCGGAGCTGTGCATCATCATCGTCACGGGATACCCGTCGCTCGAGAGTATGCGGGCGACTTTCAAGATGCGGGTATTCGATTACCTGGCAAAGCCGTTTTCGATTGCGCAGCTGCGGCAAACGCTCGCCAACGCAATAGAGAAATTCAGCCTGGGCCGGGCGGCGCACGACCGTCTGCGGGAACGCCTGGGACACAGAATCAAACTTCTGCGAGCAGAGCGCGACTGGTCGCTGAAAGATCTGGCTGCGATGACGCATCTGAGCGTATCGCAGATCAGCTCGATCGAGCGCGGCACGAACCTTCCGAGCATCGAAAGCCTGCTGGCTTTGTCACACGCCTTTGGCCGGAAGCCGTCGGAACTGCTATCTTCGATCGACTTCTGAGCATCGCTCCAGAGAAAAATTTCGGATCGGTTACTTTGAGAGAGGCGCTCGTCCTTTCCTGAATGAAAAAGGCTTTACTACTACTCTTGTGCTACGCCTCGTTCGCGTTATCGCAGGCGCAAGCGCCAGGCTTTCCTTGTCCGGAGAAGCTGACGTATCAAGTGGAATGGCGCTTTGTGAACGCCGGCACCGCCACGGTGCAACTGGTGCGAGAGGCCGCTCCAAATGGCTGGAATTTCAACCTGAATATCGTGAGCGCCGGGCTGGTTTCGCGCCTGTATCCCGTGCTCGACAACTACAAAATATCGACAACGGATCGGTTCTGCCTGGTCAACGCGACTCTCGACGCGCAGGAAGGAAAGAAGCACTCTGTTTCGAAGCTGAATGTGGATCGCACGCATAACCGGCTCACATTTGACGAGCACGATCTGCTGCACAATCGCAGCGAAACAAAGAATCTCGATATTGCTCCGTGCACCTACGAAATTGCCGGCGCACTTGCTTCCGTTCGCACGTCAAATCTTGAGCCAGGGCGCAGCATCACGTTGCCGGTGACGGATGGAAAGAAATTTGTACAAGCGAAGCTGACCGCTCAGGCGCGCGAGCCGCTCACGGTAGCCGGGAAAACGTACCAGACCACGAGATACGAGGCTTTTCTCTTTGACAACGTTCTGTATCGGCGGCATGGAAGGCTGCTGATGTGGGTTAGTAACGACGCGGACCGGCTTCCGGTGCAGTTTCGCATGATGCTCGGCTTTCCGATCGGAACGGTTACGGTCTCGCTGATCAAGCAGGAACATTGACGCGGGGCCCGCAACCTCGGACTCCACAGATACGTCATCATAATGAATATGAAGTTGCGGTTCGGCTTTTGCGTGCTTGCATTTGCTCTGATTTTGCAGGCCCAAACGACACAGATGAATGTCGAGCAGCTGGCCGAGTTCGTCCGCTCCGAGCTGGCGCTGAAACAGCATACGGACAAGCAGATTGCCGCGGCTCTCAAGAAAATTCAGCTCACCGAACGCCTGACGGATAAGACCATCACGGATCTGCAGGCGCAGGGCGCCGAGCCGAAAACGCTCGAAGCACTCCGCAAGCTGCGGGACGAGACCGCCAATCTGAAAAACAGCGCGCCGGCCGATGTAACGAGCTCACCGGCTACGGCTCCCGATAACACGCTCACGGCCGGCCCGCAGACCGCAACCGTAGCACCCAAACCGGCCGCGCCGCCTCCGCCCGATTCGGTACAGCAGCAGCAGATTATCGATCAGATGCGCCAGTACGCATTGACGTACACGCAGAGCATTCCGAATTATGTCTGCGTGCGTGTCGACCGCCGCTACGTTGATCCTCACGGCGGCGACGATTTTCGCAGTCTGGGAACGATACTCGCGAAAGTCAGCTACAACGACGGTCAGGAGCGTAACGACATCTATTCGGTTGGCGGAAAAATCGTTGACGCGGGCATGGGCGGCATCGGAGTCCGCGGCGGCGCTCGTTCCTCGGGCGAATTCGCCGAGATGATGAAAGATCTCTTCGAGCCGAAGAGCCAGACCGAATTCGGCTGGGATCACTGGGCGAAGCTGCGCGGCCGCGTCATGGCGGTCTTCAACTACTTCATCGATAGCGGGCACTCGAGCATCAGCATCAGTTACGGCGAGGGGCGCGAGGACGATCAGCGCATCATCACGGCATACAAGGGCCTGGTCTACACCGATCCCAACACCGGCGAGATCGATCGCATTACCTTCAATGCGGTCGATATTCCCGCTTCGTTTCCGATCCGTAGCGCCAGCGAGCGCATCGACTACGACCTGGTGAAGATCGGCGATCAGGAGTCGATTCTGCCTTTACAGGCGCTGCTGCGGATGACCACTCTGCACGACGGCTCATCGCGCAACGAGATCGAATTCCGCAACTATCGCAAATTCGGTACGGAAATCAAGATTCAGTACGACATGGCCAATACGCCTCTGCCGTCGAGCAAGACAGAGGAACAACCGCTTACTGGCCCGGCGAATTCGGGCGCGGAAAACGAGCCGAAACAGCCGGCCCAACCCGCGCAGCCCGCTCAGAAGCAGAGCAGTTCGGGGCAGGATACGTCTAACCCATGGACGCTCCCGACGCCGCCACCTCCGCCTCCGAAATAGCCTGCAGAGTCCGCTCAAGAATTGCGTCCGGCTGGTCCTGATCTTCCACGACGATGACGCGAGCCTGCGTCGAATCGGGCTTCCAGCGCGACAGCATACGCGGGCAGGCGTAGCCTTTGAACACGGAAATCAGAGGCACGTTCGCGGCTGCGGCGACATGCTGGCCCGCTGAGTCGTATCCTACATAGAGTCGGCTCTGGGCGATGTGGCTGGCAAATGAACCATACGATCCTTCATGCACATGAAGATGAGCGGGAGCGCCAAGCCGGCGCACCAGTCGATCCACTCGCTCGGCTTCTTCGCCGCCCGCGCCTCGATCGAGCAGCACCGGGCGTCCTTTACCAAGCAGAGCCGACAGCACATTGTGCTCGAAGTCACCGTCCACTCGCTTCTGCCCGTTATCTCCGACACCCCAGCTTACGGTCACGTCCGCGATGCGGGGCTGCAGCGGCGGCGCTACATAGGGCTTTGCATCCGTGACGTCGAAGACTTCTTCGAGCCATTGCGCGGTAAGGCGCGGAAGCGACACCTCTAACTCACCCCCATAGGCGCGGCTTTCGAAAAAGTAATAACGCGCATCGTCGCCGACCGGAAGAAGGCCGAGCTGGGTCAGGCGCGAATCGGGATCGATCACGATCGAGTTCGGCTCGTCCACCGCGACCAGGAGTTCGGCGGCAGCCAGCAGACGTTCGCGCAGCAGGCTGGCACGGCCGTAGTAGAGCGAAACCGGAACAATGCGCGGGTCGGCGGAAAACAGCTCCGCATTTTTCTCCGGCCCGACCAGGCAGATTTCAGCATCCGGGAAGCGTTCCTTCGCGGCAGATAGAGCGACGCTGGTGACAGCAACGTCGGCACCCAGCGTGACACGCGAAAGTACGAAGACACGAAGCACTTCCCCGCCCTGAAATTTGCGCACCTGTCGTACCTGGCGGTAGCGGTTGACGAGCGCTTTGGGATCATGCTCGGGAAGCGCACGCGAAATGACATGCGCAAACAGGCGCGCATAGACGTCGCAGAGATCAGGCTCGAACAGATCGCCGAGCCGTTCGATTACGATCGCAAACAAGGCTCGAGTGGCCGCGGTTGCGAGAAACGGATCGTCTTCGTCGAGGGCGCGCTCGATCAGATCGTCGAGCACGCGCGCCGGCCATGTGCCTTCTTCCAGGCAGGCGTCAAGCACTTCGTGCGCTAGTTCACTCGCCGGTATACTTGCCAATCAGCAAACCTAACCTTCTCTGGGCTTCTGCGGGAATGGCGGCTCGGTCGGTGAGAATTGCATGCTTCAACGCGGAACCGCACTTACAATTTCGCTCCTTCGGCAGCGTCCGGATCACTTCCGGAACCAGCTTGCGCGCGTTCTCGGTGTTCTGCTTGAGCGTGGTGATGATCTGTTCGACTGTAACAGCATCGTGCGCCTCGTGCCAGCAGTCGTAGTCGGTGACCATGGCGACCGTGGTGTAGCAGATTTCGGCCTCGCGCGCGAGCTTGGCTTCCTGCAGATTGGTCATGCCGATGACGTCCATGCCCCAGCTGCGATACACATTCGATTCGGCGCGAGTGGAAAAGGCCGGCCCCTCCATGCAAAGATAGGTCCCGCCGAGTTTGCTGTTGATGCCGGAATTGCGAGCCGCCTCGTGCGCGACCTGCGCCAGCTGCGGGCAGACCGGATCGGCGAAGCTGATATGAGCGACCACGCCACCGGTAAAAAAGGTCGAAATACGGCCGCGAGTCCGGTCGAAAAACTGGTCGGGGATGACAAAATCGAGCGGAGCATGTTCCTCCTTCATCGAGCCGACTGCGCTCAGCGAGAGGATGCGCTCCACTCCCAGCATTTTCATGCCGTAGATATTGGCGCGAAAATTCAGCTCCGACGGTGAGATCTTGTGTCCACGTCCATGACGCGCGAGAAAAGCGACTTTGCGCCCGGCGATCTGGCCGATCACATAGGCATCCGATGGTTCACCGAAAGGCGTCTCGAGCCGCACCTCCTCAGCCTGTTCCACATTGAGCAGCGAATAAAAGCCGCTGCCGCCGATCACTCCAATTTCCGCTTGCTGACTCAATCCGATCCTTTCATTTTTGAATTAATTCGAGCAGGACACCGCCCGCCGATGCGGGATGCACAAAAACGTAGGTATGGCCGCCTGCACCGGGCCGCGGTTCGTTCAAGATGCGCGCTCCCTGTTCACGCAGGCGCTGAACGGTCGAGGCGAGATCGTCGACCGACAAGGCGACATGATGCAGACCGGGCCCTCGCTTGTCAATAAATTTCGCGATAGGCGATTCCGCATCGGCAGCTTCGAGCAGTTCAATGCGCGAACCAGCCGGCAGCATGGCAACGCGGACACGCTCGCTCTCGACGGTTTCTGTGTGGGCTACGCCGAGGCCGAGTGCATCGCGGTAAAAGCGCAGAGCTTCCGCCAGGTCGCGAACCGCAATTCCCAGATGATCGATTTCGACAGCCATGCAGATCTATTTGAGTAACCCGGCGAGAATCGCATCAACCGCCGTGTACGGATCTTCTATTTTCGCAGCTATCCGCATCGCATGTTCATTCAGTTCCGATTCGGGGAGCGCCGCGGCCAGCCGGTCCTGGAGTATTTCGCGAAGCCGAAAACGCCAGGCCTCTGTGCGCATCTGCTCGCGAGACCGCTTTGCGAAAACGTGTTCGATGACTTGAAGGAGCTCATCGATTCCCTGCCCTTCGCTGGCGACGACGCGGCGCAGCGGAGCGGCTTCCCGCCTGCCTTCTTCGCTCGCCAGGCTTTGCATGTTTCGAATCTCGTCTTCCAGACGATTGGCGCCCGGTAGATCGGCTTTGTTTACCGCGAAGACGTCCGCGATCTCCATGGTGCCCGCTTTAATCGCCTGCACATCATCGCCCATGCCGGGCACGAGCACAAGCACGGTGACATCGGCCAGGCGCGCGATTTCGATCTCGTCCTGGCCCACGCCGACCGTTTCGATCAGGACGAAGTTGAATCCGGCAGCATCGAGCAGCAAGGCGAGTTCGAGAGTGGCCGCCGCCAGCCCTCCCATCTTTCCGCGCGTCGCCATGGAACGGATGAAGACGTCGGGATCCGCGTGATGGTCCTGCATGCGGATGCGATCGCCGAGGATAGCTCCGCGCGTGAACGGGCTGCTTGGATCCGCGGCCACAATACCGACGCGCTCGCCTCGCGCGCGAATTGTCTTTGTCAGTTGATCAACCAGCGTACTCTTGCCTGCGCCCGGCGGTCCGGTGATCCCGATGAGCCTGGCGCGGCCAGTCTGCGGAAACACTGCCTTGAGCAGCTCACGTCCTGCGGCCGTTTGCGCTTCGATCCAGCTGGCGGCACGTGCCAGGGCGCGGCGGTCGCCATCGACAATGCGCACTGCAGCTTGCTGCGCGGTCAAGCTATTCCTTCAACAACTGACGCGCGATCACAAGGCGCTGAATCTCGCTCGTGCCTTCGCCAATGGTGCAGAGCTTGACGTCGCGATAGAACTTTTCGACCGGGTAGTCCTTGATGAAGCCGTAGCCGCCGTGAATCTGCAGCGCCTGGTCGGCCACACGCACCGCAATTTCAGACGCAAACAATTTCGCCATGGCGGATTCGCGCGTCACTCGTTTGCCGGCGTCTTTGCGCGCTCCGGCGCTGTAGATCAGCCAGCGCGCCGCTTCAATTTCGGTTGCCATATCGGCCAGCTTGTGCTGAATGGCCTGAAATTCGGAGATGGATCGTCCAAACTGCTTGCGATGCTTCGAATACTTGAGAGCGGCTTCATAGGCCCCCTGCGCTAGTCCCAGCGCGAGTGCCGCGATGGAGATACGTCCGCCGTCGAGAATTCGCAGGCTGTCGACAAAGCCTTCGCCGGGTTTGCCGAGAAGCTGTGATTGCGGGACGCGGCAATCGTGAAACAAGACTTCACCGGTGGCGCTGGCGCGCATGCCCAGCTTGTTTTCTTTCTTGCCGACGCGAAAGCCGGGCGTGCCCTTTTCGAGAACGAAGGCAGAAATTCCGTGCTGCGAAGCGGCCCGATCGGTGACCGCCATGGCGACGCAGACATCGGCGTACTGGGCATTGGTGGTGAACGTTTTCCCGCCGTTGATGACCCACTCGCCGTCTTTGAGAGCGGCCGTGGTGCGCGTACCCGCGGCATCCGAACCGGCCTCGGGCTCGGTTAACGACCAGCAGCCGATCCATTCGCCCGTAGCGAGCTTCGGAATGTATTTCTTCCGCTGCCCCTCGTTGCCCGCGAGATAAATGTGATTCGTGCAGAGCGAATTGTGCGCGGCGACAATCAGCGCCACGCTGGGATCCACCCGCGCGAGTTCCTCGATGATGATCGAGTATTCGATGTACCCGAATCCGGCGCCGCCCAGCTCTTCCGGGAAAATTGCGCCTAGTAATCCAAGTTCGCCCGCTTTCTTGATGGTCTCGAGCGGGAACGTCTGGTTCTCGTCCCATTCGAGCACATGCGGCGCGATCTCAGCTTCGGCAAAGTCGCGTACCGACTTGCGTAGCTGCACCTGCTCAGCTGTGTATTCAAAGTCCATAGTGACGTGTGATGGATGGTTCGCCTCGGTTGAGCGCGAACGTATCACATCTACGATACCGCGGGCGCGCACGGCGGCAACCTAAACTGAAAAGGAATTGAACCCATGAGCAGCGCGCGGATTCTGGTGGTCGAAGACGAAGACAAGCTGCGCAGAGTTGTGCAGCTCGAGCTCGAATCGCAAGGTTATGAGGTAGACGGCGCAACTTCGGCCGAACAGGGGCTTCCGCTGGCCACCGTGGCGGATCTGATTTTAACGGATCTGCGGCTTCCGGGCATCGACGGTATTCAGTTCCTGAATGAACTGCACGCGCGCGGCATCGGAGCGCCGGTGGTGATGATGACCGCTCATGGTTCGGTGGAAACAGCCGTGGAAGCGATGAAGCTGGGCGCTGCCGATTTTCTGCAGAAGCCCTTTTCACTCGATCATCTGACCACGGTTGTGCAAAGGGTGCTGGCCGTGCAGTCGTTGCGCTCGGAAAACCAGCGCATGCGCGAAGAGCTCGACCAGCGATATCAATTCGACAACATCGTTGGACGAAGCGCCGCCATGCGCGAAATTTTCCACACGGTCGAGCGTGTGGCTCCTACCCGCGCGACGGTTTTGCTGGCCGGTGAGAGCGGCGTGGGTAAGGACATGATTGCCCGCGCCATTCACCAGCACTCGCCGCGCAAAAATCACGCTTTCGTAAAAATCAATTGCACGGCGCTGCCCGAAAACCTGATGGAGAGCGAGCTTTTCGGCTACGAGAAAGGCGCGTTCACGGGTGCGAACACGAGTAAACCCGGGCGCTTTGAGCAGGCCGATAAGGGAACCGTGTTTCTCGATGAGATCGGCGACGTGCCGCCCAATATCCAGGTCAAACTGCTGCGTATTCTGCAGGAGAAGCAGTTTGAACGGCTCGGGTCCAATATGACGCGAACTGTGGACGTGCGCGTTGTGGCTGCCACCAATGTTGATCTGCGCGCTGCACTCGAACAAGGCCGTTTTCGGGAAGATCTTTACTACCGGCTGAATGTTGTGCCGATCAATGTTCCGCCGTTACGCGAGCGTAAAGAGGATATTCCGTTCCTCGCCATGCACTTTGTGCGGAAGCTTGCGCCGGAGCTGGGCGCGAGGGCGAAAGACATCAGTCCGGCCGCGATGGACCGGCTCGTTGCTCATTCCTGGCCCGGGAATGTGCGCGAACTGGAGAATACGATCGAACGCAGCCTGGTCCTTGCTTCGGGTGACGTGCTGCAGCCTGCCGATATACGTATCGAAGCGCCCCGGAACGGTTCAACCATTGCGCTGAATCCGCAACAGCCGCTGCTTCCGGAAGGCGAGACACTGGAGCACTGGGAGCAGATGATGATTCGCGAAGCGCTGCGGCGCGCGAACGGCAACAAGAGCCAGGCCGCGCGGATGCTGGGGCTAACGAGAAACGCACTGCGCTACCGGCTTTCGCAGATGGGTCTGGAGGATAACGAAGCGCAATAGCGTTTCGAAGGCATTGACATAGAATATCTATGTCATGCCTTTTCGTCCGGCGCGCGACCCGATTCCGCAGGGGACGCTCGATATGCTCATTCTGCAAACGCTCGCCCAGCGCGAGGAGATGCACGGTTTCGAGATCGCGAGCTATATTCAGGAACACACCGAAGACGTGCTGCAGGTAGAAGAGGGCTCGCTGTATCCGGCTTTGCAGCGGCTGCTCTTGGATGGCGCGATCACGGGCGAATGGGGCCGCACGGAAGGCAATCGCCGCGCGCGCTACTATCGCCTGACGGCGCGCGGGCGCAAACAACTTGCGCGCGAGGTTGAGCAATATCAGCGCGTCGCGCGGGCAATCGGCCGCTTACTGCAGCCGGCGTAGGGGGAACAGCGTGCGGCGATTCTGGCAGAAAATTCGCGCGCAATTCGGCGAGCGCCAGAGGTTTCGGGAGCTTCGAGAAGAGATGCACCTGCACCAGCAGCTCCGTGCGTCGCAGTTCGAGCAGCTGGGTTCTTCGAGTGAATCGGCGGCTTACGCGGCCGACCGGCAATTTGGAAATTCAACTCTCTTGCTCGAGTCTGCTCGCGAAAGCTGGCGCTGGGCGTGGCTGGACGAGCTGACCGCCAACCTCCGCTTCGCCGCGCGCGCCTGGCGTAAGCGTCCCGGACTCGCCGGGGTTGCCGTCCTCACGCTCGCTCTTGTGATCGGTGCCAATACAGCGGTTTTCAGCATTTTTCACGCAGTCCTGTTGCAGCCGCTGCCGTATCGCGATCCGCAGCAGTTGGTTGTGATCTGGGACTTGCTGCCGAAGTCTAAGAGCCCGGCGCCAGTATTCGCCAGTCTCGCGGATTTCGAGCAACTACGCCGCTACGCTCACAGCTTCAGCCACATCTCCGCCGCGACCTGGGCCTGGGGCGGACGAGTGTGGAAAGATCGCGGGGTCTCGAAAACCGTGCTGATCACACCGGCCACCGGCGACTTCTTTCGCACCCTGGGAGTGCAGGCCGAAATTGGCCGTATCTTCACGCCCCAGGATGAAGCGGCCGGCTGCGCGCTGGTTCTCTCGCACGGCTTTTGGCGCGACAAACTGGGCGCCCGCAGCGACATCATCGGTCGTGCACTCACGCTCGATAACGAGAGCTGCCCCGTGCTCGGTGTAATGCCGGCAGACTTTCAGTTCTATCCGCGCCAGGCGCAGATGTGGATGCTCATCGCGGCGCATCCCAGGGAACAGCTGATGGTCGGAATCTTCGCGCGGTTGAAGCCCCATGTCACTCTCGCGCAGGCGCGGGCCGAAATAGAATCGCTGCATCGCTCTTTGCATCTGGCCGATAAAGAGGAACGCGATACTCAGCCGGTCATCTATCCGCTGCAGCAGCAGTTTCGCTTTCTGGCCGGCCGCACGCTTGAAACAACGATATGGCTGCTGTCGGCCGCGGTCGTTTTCGTCCTGCTGATTGGCTGTCTCAACGTCGCGAATCTACTGCTCGGTCATTCGCTCGTACGCCAACGCGAGCTGGCAGTTCGTGCGGCGCTGGGTTCCGGCCGCGCACGCCTCGTTCGACAACTCCTCACCGAGTCATTTCTGCTTTCTGCGCTTGGGTGCGCGGCAGGAGTGATGGTCGCGTCAACGGCTATTCGCTTCTTCGATCATGTGAATCCGATTGAACTTCCGGTTGGCGCAGATGTGCGAATGAACTTGGCCGTGCTGCTGTTCAGTGTGGGCCTGTCGATCGGCGCAACTCTCCTGTTCGGTCTGCTTCCGGCCATACGCGCATCCCAAATCGATCTGAATGTTTCTCTTGCCGCCATCGGCCGTAGTCCCGGCCAGTTTGTGCCGCGGTCAGCGCTTCCGTCCGCCGTCATTGCCGCACAGGTTGGCTTATCCGTCGCACTGCTTATTGCCGCAGCATTCGTCATTCTGAGTTTGATGCGGATGCGCTCCGAGCCGCTCGGTTACGATCCGCAGGGACTTGTGTTCACCGGCGCTCATTTGCGCGGATCGGAGTACGTAACCGAAACCGGCCGCGCACATTTCTACAATCTGCTATTGGAACGGCTTCGTTCCTCGCCTTTTCCCTCCGCCGCGCTCGCCTCGAATTTGCCTATGTACACGGGCGGAATGGATGCGATTGATATTGAGGGCGAGCCATCGACGCACACCCATCTGACACGGGACACCGGTTTCGAGCAGGTGAGTGCAGGTTACTTCGCTGTGATGAAAACCCAGCTGCTGAACGGCCGCGATTTCAATATGCACGATCAGGCTGGTTCCGAGCCGGTCGCTATCGTGAATCGAGCACTGGCGCAGGAGTACTTTCACGGTCAAAATGCGCTTGGGCGTCGCCTTCGGCTCGGCGGCGCAACGTCAGCGCGATGGCTCACGATTATCGGTGTTGTCGAAAACGAAAAACATTCCGAGCTGATGCATGAGATGAGCTGGGTGGCCACACCGGCCGTGTATGAATCGGTGCTGCAGCATCCACCGGAGAACGTTTATCTGCTGAGCCGAACGGCTCCACCTGATTCCGGGCGGAAATTGCAGCAGCTCCTTTCCGGAACCGACCCGAACCTCGCAGTATTTGAGCCCCAATCGCTCGCTTCCGATCTCACCCTGCAGCTACAATTTCCACGCTTTCGCGCGATCTTATTTGGTACGTTCGCGCTGGCCTCGGTTCTGCTGGCCGCAATTGGCATTCACGGAGTACTCGCCCAGTTCGTCGCGCAACGCAGAACAGAATTCGGGGTTCGAATCGCGGTCGGAGCACAGCAGCGAGATCTGGTCTTGCTCATTGCACGGCGCGGTGGAATTCCCGTACTGGCGGGCCTTGTGCTGGGTACAACGTCAGCGTTCGCGATCCTGCGCCTGCTTTCAACTGTGCTGTACGCCGTGGGAGCGGACCGTTTCGCCATCATAGCTGGAGTGATACTGACGATCGCCATGATTGCGGCGGGCGCGATGTTCATTCCGGCGCGCCGGGCGGCTACAATCGATCCTGCTGAGACGCTTCGCGGCGACTAAAACGCTACCCGCGCGCGAATGCAAGTTCAAGGCTGTTCCGCGCGAGCTGTTCGAGCTCCGGACGGCTGAAACCAAAACTGTGAGCGGCGATCTCGTATTCGCGTATGATACTCGTCGAGAAGAGCGCTGGATCGTCGCTCCCGAGCACAATGGGCACGCCCGCATCATAGAGCCGGCGCAGCGGGTGCGCGTCGAGACTGGGAACAGCGCCCGTGCACAGATTGCTCGAGGGACAAACTTCTAGCGGAATGCGGCGCTGGCGAAGAACTTCGAGGAGCGCGGGATCTTCAATGGAACGAATGCCGTGGCCGATGCGTTCGCTGCCAATCGCAATGGCATCGCGTACGCTTTCTGGGCCGCAGGTCTCGCCCGCATGAGCGGTAAGCCGCAGCCCGTGGCGCCGCGCTCGTTCATAAAGATCGCGGAACCAGAGCGCAGGCCCGCGCGCTTCGTCGCCGCCAATGCCGATTGCGACCACGCCCTCCTCGCGCAGTTCGCGAGCGATAGCAAAAACTCGCTCTGCGGGTTCGGGCCCGAACTGGCGGACGGCGTCGAAGATCCATTTTGTCTGAACCTTCTCAAACCGCTGCGCTTCGCTGTGGATCGCCTCGAAGATCGGCTCGAGCGGCTGCTGTTTCCAAAGAATGACACCGGCCGAAAGGGTAATCTCGGCGTAGCAGACGTTTTGAGCGGCGAGTGCTTCGAGCAGACGGCGTGTGGCCAGAGCGTAAGCAGCAGGCGAATCGAGCTTCCTTGTGACCCAGATGTAGGCTTGAATGAAGCCGGCGAAATCGGAATAGGTTGTCGCGGCGCGGATCTCGTCAAGGGAAAGCGATGGATCGAGTTCGCGCAGCGTTTCCGGCTGAATGCTGCCTTCGAGATGCAGGTGGAGTTCGGCTTTGGGAAGCGCGCGGATGAATTCTGCGAGAGTGTCCAAGGAAGATGGATTTGGTGGAGGCGGCGGGAGTCGAACCCGCGTCCGAAAAAGCCCGCCGTGCAAAGCCTACGTGTGTATCCGGTTCTGTGCGTTTCGGCAGCTTCCTAAAAAACCGGCAAGAGCGAAAGCCGCCTAGTCCGATTGATCTCGGCCCTTAGCTCCGGACCGAAGCCAGGTGCCCAGCTTGCAAAGATGACACCCAGCGGCTGACGCGCAAGCTCATCAGCCCGGGCGCGCTGTCCTAGGTTTTAATTAGGCAGCGTAAGCAAACTGCGTGTTATTGGCAGTTATGTTTTTCCGATCGTTTTACGGGAGCTCGGAACCCGACACGCCTTCACACAACGATTCAATCCCGTCGAATCCGTTGCGCCCCCATACGGGAGATTACATGCTTATGTTAGCAGTTTTGCGGCGTTTTTTGGCCGACTCAGGCGGTTGCGGCAGAGGCCTCGAAATGGGAGAGCTGATCCGTTTCTTCCGGGCTGAGGCGAAACTCGAGCGCGCCCGCAACGCCCGCCACCTGATCGGCGCGCCGCAGCCCGACGATCGCGCCCGTTACAGCCGGATTGGCGAGCGTCCAGGCAATGGCGACTTCGCCTGGGGTGCGGCCGTGCTCCTCGCCGATCTTCTTCAGCAGTTCCACCAGACGCAGATTGCGGCTGAGCTGCGGTTCCTGAAAATCCTTGTCGCGGCTGCGCCAGTCGTCGGCCGGAAGGCTCTGGGCGCGCTCTTTGGTCATCTTGCCGGTAAGTAATCCGGCGCGCATGGGCGAATACACAATGACGCCAATATCGTTCTGGCGCGTAAACGGCAAAATCTCCGGTTCCGCTTTGCGCACGAGCAGCGAATAGGGTGGCTGCAGCGAGGTAATGGGAGCGATCTTCTGCGCACGCTTCATCTGGTCCACATTGAAATTGGAGACGCCGATCCAGCGCACCTTACCTTCTTCCTGGAGGCGCGCCATCTCTGTCCAGCCTTCTTCGATATCGGCATCGGGTTCGGGCCAGTGAACCTGGTACAGATCGATAACGTCCACCCCGAGGCGCCGCAGGCTGTTCTCACATTCACTTCGTATGGAAGCCGCTTTGAGGCTTGGCACGATCTTGCGATTTTCGTCCCAGGTGCGCTCGCATTTGGTGAAGATGTAAGGCTTGCGGGAAAGTCCCTTGACCGCTCGGCCAACGATCTCTTCCGAATGACCAAGTCCATAGACGGCTGCCGTGTCGATCCAGTTGAAGCCTGCGTCGATGGCTGCTCGTATGGCCGCGATGGAATCGTTGTCGTCCTGTGCACCCCAGCTGAATTGCCAGCCCGCACCGCCCATGGCCCAGGCACCCACGCCGAGTGCCGTAATCTCGAGATCGCTGTTACCCAATTTTCTGGTCGATGGCATAAGTATTCGCTGCCCCGATTTTCGCAAACGCACGAAGTGGGACCGATTCGACTTCCTGCGTCTTCCCCGCAAGTCATCCGTTTTCCACGCGCGCTTTGACGTGCGCGTACGCCGCCTCGACCAGTCTTCGGAGCGCGCCTTCATCCATCTGCTTACCCGGTCGCAGCTTCACATGCCGCATGAACCGGCCCGTGCCAACCAGCAAGCGATTCGGATCGGGCAACACAGCGCCATGGAAGAACCCGACATTTACGTGCGAAGTGAAAACATTGACGTAGCCGAAAGGCGCGTCTCCCAGGCAGGCGACGGGACAGCCGTCATGCAGTAGTTCGCGCACCTCATCCCCGCAGTGCCGCATGACTGCAAACCAGTAGCGCGCAAGCGATCCCAATTCACCGGCATGCGTTCTCATCCAGGCTTCAATGGCCGGATCGCGCTCTGCGGCACCATGGAAACGCAGCAGCTCTGTTCGCGACTCCTCCAAGGTCTTGCGGTGTTTCAAGCAGTCACTAAGCTCGCCAGATACTCTTCGGGGCAGCCGAAACCTTCCACCTTCACCCCGAGCCGTTTCAGCGCATCGATGGCGAGCATGCGCCGATAAAAGTTGAATGTGATCACATGGGCGAACATACCTCCAAATGTAAAGGTCTCGGGCGGCTCGCAAAGGGCATCGACAAAGGTATCGTCCCAGGCACTGCGATTGCGTATGTCGGTCAGCACGGAATGAAACGCTGCATCCGCCTTTTCCATCCGGGCCAGCATGGCCGAGGGAGTGCGATGCTCGGCGGGTGCATTGTCCATCGGCGGCATGCTGCTGCCGGTGAGCGCGGCTGCCCATACTTCCTTGGTCAGCACCATGCGGTCCAGAATCTGGCGAAGATTCTGATCCGCGCTGTCCCATGGAAAGACTTTGAACGGGTTGTTCAGCGGACGATCCAGTTGTTCCTCGTTCAAGGTCGCCGCGAGGCTGAGAAGACGCCGCGTGTGCCACGACTCCTGGCCCGAGAAAATATCAAAGAGATCCATAGATGGACCGACTCCTTTCGTGTGATTACTGCCGGAATGGTGATGGATTCCGTTACTCGCGTGCAGCTGTGTGTAGGTTGCGCCCAGGCGCCGGTAGAGACTTGGCGAGACGCCGAACGCTTTGCGAAAAGCACGGGTAAAGGCCTCGAGGGATGCGTATCCCGCATCGAAGGCGATGTCTGTCACCGGCGCGAATGTTCGGGACAACTGCCAGGCGGCTCGCTCAAGCAATAGCCGGCGGCGCATGGCAACCGGCGTCTCCTCGAGCATGGCCCGAAACAAGCGATAGAACTGCGTGCGGCTTCGATAGGCCCGGCGCGCGAGGCTGCTGGCATCCTGCTCCGCATCGAGTGATTCGAGCACTACTTCGCGCAGCTGCCGCGCCTCATCCACACAGGGAACATACCATTTCAGAGCTTGCTCGCGCCTGACCGGAAATCCCAAAGTTTGGTGGTTTTGGATAACCCCAACGAGAACGGGCGCAAACTCACCGACGCGCTCGTTTCTTTTCCGGGCCAAGGATGCGTTTGGTGTACTAGTTTGAGGAATTATGAGACAGCTTTGTGTGCTTCACGCGTTCCTGTTCGCTTCCAGTATGGCGCTCAGTGCGCAGGCGCAGATTTCCCGCCCGCCCATCACCGGAATCGCGCACGTTGGATTCTACGTGAGCGATCAAGCGAAAGCCGATGAATTCTACGGCCATGTGCTGGGTTATGCGCACTGGACGGTGGACAAGCCCGACCTGAAATTCAATTGCTACAAAGTGAGTGACCGCCAGTACATCAAAATCTATCCGGGGCTCAAGGGAGACGAACAGGACCGCCTCGCTCACGTCGCTTTCGAGACAACCGATGCGCATGCCATGCGCGATTATCTGGCGAGCAAAGGCGTCTCGGTGCCCGCAACGCTACAGCCCGACCTGGAGGGCAATCTGAGCTTCAAGGTTATCGATCCGGAGGGCCGTCATATCGAATTCGTGCAGTATGTGAAGGGCGAAAAGCCCAACAGTGCCTACGACGCGCCACTTTCTCCTGCGCGCATCTCCGATCACATTATTCATGCCGGTTTCATCGTCCACGACCGGGCCACGGAAGATCGCTTTTATCGCGACATCCTTGGCTTTGAAGTGATGTGGTACGGAGGAATGACCGATACCGAAGTGAAATGGGTCGACATGCGCGTGCCGGATGGAACGGACTGGCTCGAATATATGCTGGCCGTCAAGAATCCGAGCGTGCGCTCGCGCGGCGTGAACAATCACTTCGCTCTCGGTGTGGAGAAAATTCAGCCGGCGTATCAAGCGGTGCTCGAGCGGGGCTATAAACCGCCTGAGCCGCCGAAAATTGGCCGGGATGGTAAATGGCAGCTAAACATCTACGATCCCGACCAGACCAGAGTGGAATTTATGGAGTTCAAGCCAACCCAAACGCCGTGCTGCTCGCCGATGAAGATGAAGTAGCGCGGCTAAAACGTGAAGCCGACCAGGAACTGCGCCTGGTTCTGGTTGGACTTGCGTCCGCTGTCGACAAAGTAGTTCGTATCGGCGATGCGGACGTAGCGAAACTCGGGTGTCACATGCAGCAGCAGGAAATGAAAATCCAGACCGCCGCCCACCGCAAAGCCCGGCGAGTTCTGATTCTGAGTGAAAAAAGGGATATCAGAAACGTGATTAAATACCGGGCCCGCATCGACGAACGGCCGTACCAGCGGAACGCCTTTGAAGCGGTATTTCAGCAGTAACGGAAACTGCCATTCACTGCCGCTCTGGCCAAGAAATCGATAGTGGCGATACAGCGCGTCGAATTCGATACCTAGGTGAAACGGTAGGTTCACGCCTACTTCGGGACCAATGATGTATGGGTTGGTAACCGTGTTTGTGGCAAAGTCCTTATACGGAGTGATATTGAAGCCGTCATTCAGCGGCACACCGGCTTTCACACCGACATTCAGGAACTGCGCACTCGCCGGGAGCGAGGCGAGGCCCAAAGCAAACACAAAAATACTGACAAAGCGAAATCTCATATCTATGCTTGTGACGTGATGCGGATGCGAGACGTTCCGCGCTGCTGCAGAGTACAGTAAATTGGCTAGCGAGGCTCAATGAAATCACTACTCGTCTTTGTTCTTGCGCTCGCCCCGGGTTTTGCGCAGCAATTCGCCTCTACGCCGGATCAGGGACGCTCGATGGTTGTCACGAAATACGGCATTGTGGCGGCGCCGCAGTTTCTCGCATCGCAGGCAGGCTCCAAGGTTCTCGAAGCCGGCGGCAACGCAGTGGATGCGGCCATCGCGGCCAATGCCGTGATGGGAGTCACTGAGCCTTACGTGAACGGCATCGGCGGCGATCTCTTCGCGATTTACTACGAAGCGAAATCGGGCAAGCTGTACGGTCTGAATGCGAGCGGCTGGGCGCCCAAAGCGCTCACGATCGAGTATCTGAAATCGCACGGTGTCGAAAAGATCGATCCCATCAGCGTCTACACCATCACGGTGCCGGGATGCGTGGCGGGCTGGGATGCGCTGCAAAAACGTTTCGGTACACAGCCCTTCAGCAAACTGCTGGAGTCCGCCATTTTCTACGCCAGTCACGGCTTTCCGCTAGCGGAGAAGAATGCAAGGTACTGGGCCAGCAAGACGTTCCTCAACCAGCCGGGCTGGCGCGAGACGTATGAACCGGGTGGAGTGCGGCCGGGTGTGGGAGATACTTTCAAGAATCCAGCGCTCGCCGAATCGCTGCAGCAGATCGCCGCGCATGGCCGCGATGCGTTCTACAACGGGAAACTCACCGAAACGATGGTGAAGTTTCTGCGCGCGCACGGCGGCGTGCACACCGTCGAGGATTTCGCCGATTTCCAACCGGAATGGGTCGAGCCGATCTCGACCACCTATCGCGGCTGGACAGTTTTTGAATTACCGCCAAACGGCCAGGGTGTTGCGGCGCTCTCGATGCTCAACATCATGGAAAATTTTCCCCTTGCCCAATACGGGCACAACTCGGCGGACGCGCTGCATGTGATGATCGAGGCGAAGAAGCTGGCCTATGCCGATATGATTCGATACGACGGCGATCCGCGCTTCACACCGGTGCCGGTTCAGCAGATGCTTTCGAAGGATCTCGCCGCGCAGCGCGCCAGGCTCATACGCATGGATCGGGCCGCGTGCCAGACGCTGCCGTCCGACCTGAGCGCGAAGCTGAATGCGCGCGGAAGCGAAACAATTTTCCTCTCGACCATCGACAAAGACGGCAACATCGTCTCGCTGATTCAGAGCAACTACGGCGGCTATGGCACGGGCATGGTCGCGCCGGGCACTGGATTTTCCTTCCAGAATCGCGGCGCGGGATTCGAGCTCACACCCGGCAAGCCGAACTCGCTCGCCGGACACAAGCGGCCGCTGCACACCATCATTCCGGCATTCATGCAGAAGGGCGAACTGCACATCGGTTTCGGGATCATGGGCGGATGGAACCAGGCACAGGCGCATGCGCAATTCGTCGCCAATGTGGTGGACTTCGGCATGAATCTGCAGGCCGCGCTCGAAGCGGCACGCTTTACCAAGCAGACCTTTGAAGGCTGTGACGTGCAGATGGAATCGCGGATCCCTCAACCCGTGCGCGACGCGCTTTCCGCACGCGGTCACGTCATTCAGTTGCTCGAGCCGTTTTCCTATACCGTGGGCCAGGGCGAGGCGGTGATGCACGACGATCGACGCGCAGTGAATTTCGCCGGATCGGACCCCAGGTGCGATGGCGAAGCGATACCCGAGAGCCCGGTGGTCCTGGTCGGCGCAGGCCGCTGAACTACTGCGCCGCCCTAGCGACGTGAACGTCGCGCACGTGAACGATCTGGTCTGGTTCGACCTGAAAGCCGAACAGCGCTTTGCCGGCTGTAAGATCCGGGCCCACCGGCTGTAATGGGCTGCCGTTCAGTGTCAGGCGCACTCCGTTTGCACGCACGTCGGCGACGATGTTGGCCGGATTCTTACCGAGATTCACGCTGAACTTGCCGTCCTTCCGATCGCCGCTATCCAGCGCGCTCCAGGAGACGTTGTGCTCGTTGATATGGAACGTCACCGAACGGTTTCCGTCTGCGCTGCGGAACACCACGATCAGCGAACCGCCGAACCAGTGCATGAGCGATTTTTGGCGCTGCCATCTTGCCTGGAAGGAAACGCGAGCACCGTCCTGCGGGATGGAACGCAGGATCGGGCCGGGCTTATCGCGAACCATCCAGCCATCCTGCGAATCCCAACCGGGCCAGGTGTCGAGCACAACCGGAGCGGCCGTCTTGGCCAGGTGCAGCGCAACGTTTTTGGACTCACCAGCAGCCAGCGTGACCGCCGTACTATCGGATGTGTGCCCGGGCGCGGAAGCTTCGAAGCGATAGCTTCCGGCGGGAAGATCGAGCGCTGTGCCGGAGATGCTGTGAGATGTCGAATCACCGTCAGCTGTATAGCTGATTACCGCATCCGGCGGATCAACGCTCACCGTCACGTGCGCCGGAAGCGGCTGGAGCGGCATGTTGCGCGTATTATCGCCTGCCGTGAGCGTAGTCGATTGATGCGCGTCGCCGAATCCTTTCTTGCGAACCCGCAGGTCAACGTTTCCGGCCGAAATCTTCTTGAGTTCGAGAATTCCGCTATCCGGCACCGTGCCGGCGGGATTGCCATTCAGGCTCACCTCCGCACCCGGCTGTGAATGCAGCCGAAGCGTCGCAAGCACCGGAACCGGAACGAATGAGATCTGCTGCTTGGCATCCGCGTTGGCCTTCACGGTTAGCGTGAACGTCTCGGGGGTGGCGGTAAAACCGGGCTTGCTGACCGTTACTTTGTAGTCGCCGGGTTTGAAGAGCCGCCGCCAGTGCCCGCTTTCGGCAGGCCGCTGATACGAGTAACCGTTGACGCTCACCTGGAACCCGTCCTGATTCGCTTCGAGCACGAGTCCGCCCATCTGCGCACCGGTAATCACCAAAGCGCTCAGCAGCGGAGCGCCCTGATAGCTGATTGTGCGCTCGCCGATGCTGCGCGTTCCGTCGCTGAATGCCAGTTTGTGATCGCCCGGTGCGAGAGCGGGCAGATCGAGGGCGGTTCGCGTGCACGGAGCGGGCGCCGCATTGTCGAGAGCGACCGCGAGTCCCGGCCGCCCACAGACGATGTGCGCGCCGGCGCTCGCTAATGTTGCCACTACAGGCGTGCCATAGGCGGCCGTTCGGGGTGCTTCCACAGCAAACACGCCATTGCCATCGAGCGTGAAGGGGAAGAAATAGCGCGCGCCGCCCGGATCCGCCACACCGAGGACATGCGAGCCTTGCGGAGCATCGAGCGAGAATTGCCCGCCTTCCACCGTACCCGCCGGTTTATCGTCTACCAGCACCGATCCGGAAGGAAAATCCGTTTCGATGCGGATGGCCGGGGCAAGCGGCGAAAGTGTGATCGCGAGCGGTGCGTTCTGGCCAGCCGCAACGGAAACGCTCTGGCTGAATGTCTTATAGCCGGGCAGCCGCGCTTCGATCTGGTGCGGCCCGGCCGGAAGCTGCAAAGCTCCGCCGTTCAGAGCCGCTCTTGCGCCATCCACCTGTAGCTCGGCCTGCGCAGGGGTGACGTGAACCTCCAGACGAGCGCTGCTCGATGTGGCCGGCGCTTGTCCGACTACGATATGGGTGCGGGGTCTCTGCCGCGCCACCAGGGCCAGAATCACGGCCGTGATGACCATGGCGCCGAGGAAGATGACGAGCGGCAGCTTGATGCGACGGGGCGCCGAAGTGCCTGCCGTTGCGGCGGAGGGCGACATAGCGGCGGGCGCTCCCAGTTCTCCGCTGCTCGTGGCGGGCTTATCGGTCAGGACAACTCCGCCATTGCCTTCTGCGACGGTCTGCAGGCGGTCGCGGCGGCCCAGACCGGAAGCTCGCTCCCAGGCCCCGGCGAAAAAGCCACGGCTCTCGCTCGGCACTGGAGAGGCTGGCGGCGCTTCGGCAGGGGCATCAAAGGGAAGCGCTTCTGAGGCCGTCCGCGGCGCGTCGCTCAACCGGTTGCGGTGAAGCCGTAGTCGGCCTACTGTGTCCCGCAGCTCGTGGTTGCCCGGATCCTGCTCGAGCGCTTCCTCGGCAGCCTGCAATGCGCCGTTATAATCCTGCAGCGTTTCCAGCCGGCGGATGCGGTCGCCGACCGCCGTGGTGCGTTCCTTCCGATTGCGCTCGCGCGCTTTTTGCAGAAGCTTCTGCGTTGTCTGATTGCGTGGCGCAAGTTCAAGCGCTTCTTCAAGCACTTCCTGCGCCTTACGCGTGTCTTTTTCGAGCAGCGAGCGGCCCTTTTCGAGCAGAACGCGGTGCCGCGCGGCGGCCAGCTCTTTCACGCGAACGTCGAGCCGGCGTGCTTTATCGAGCAATTCCAGTGCTTCGTCGTACTGGCGGGACTTGGTCAGTCGTTCGACCTGCTCGAGATACTTGCCGGTGCGCCGGTCCCACTCGACGCCGCTCTCGGCAGCAATGCGGAGCTCGGAAAACTCACGGTCAGCGGCGAAGTCCCGGGCAGCCGTATTCAGTAAGTGCAAGGCGCCTTCGAATTCGCTGGCCTGCAGTGCTTGTCTGATCTGCTGCAGAAGACTTTCGCGCAGTTCGCGGTCCGCCTGCATGCCCTTCTGCTGCTCGAGGCGTGCGATCTCGGAAGCAAGCTGCGGATGCTCGGGATAGACCGACTGCACGATCTTCCATTCGGCAACCGCATCTGCGATGCGTCCCTCTTTTTCGGCCAGCCGTGCGCGCTCGATTAACGATTCGACGAACTGATGCTTCTGCAGCGCAGCCTGATGGCGCGACTTGAACAGTGGAACGTCGGGATACTGCTCGGCTGCCTCGCGCAGAATCTCGACCTGCCGCCCGAGATCGCTTTCGGCTGCAAGCCGGCGTTCGGTCTGAGCAATCAGTTGCGCTGTACGCTGGCGATCCGCGTTCTCAATATCGAGCTTGAGTGCGCGGAAAAGAGCATGCCCGGGGAAGCGAACGAGCATCTGGTCGCATCGCTCGAGAGCTCCACGGAAGTCGCCCGACTCGTAGAGCGCACGGGCTTCCGTCAGAGCTTTCGAGGCGCTCCCGGCAGCTTCGCGAATGCGCTCGTCCAGTCTACGCAATTCGGCAGCGTTCGCTTCGGTATCGGGCGCACGCTCCTCCAGTTCCATGGCTCGTCCGATCAGCTCCAGGGCGCGATCCGGGGCACTATTCTGCAACGCCTGCTGCGCCTGTCGAGTGAGGCGCCGCTTTTCATCAACCAGCCGGTTGTACTCGTGTTCGCGGCGCTGGATCTCCGATCGCAGCTGAATCGCATCCGGCTCGTTTGGCCGGATGGCGAGCGCTTCCTCGATTAACTGCTTGGCGCGTTCAAACTCGCGTTCGGAGAGGCAGCCGCGCGCCTCGTCCGTCAGCTGGCGAGCGCTGAACTCGGTACGCTTGCGTTCGATCTCATCGCGCAAAGCTTCTGCCTGCGCATTGCGCGGGTCGATGCGAAACACTTCTTCGATCTTTTCGGCAGCCAGCCCGTATTCGTAGGCGTCGATACGCGTGCGCGCGCTGGCCAGCAGAGACGTGATCGAGCGCTGATCGCGCATTCGCTCGAATTCCTGCCGCGCCGAAGCAATGCGGTCGTCCAGATAACCCTGCTGTTCGAGTTGCTTGAGGATGTCGCCGGCCAGGTCGAAATCCTCGCGCGCGGTGGCGTTCCGGGCCTGCTCCAAACGTTCCTCAATCCGCACCGGATCGAAAAGTGTGATCGGCTGATTCATGGCCGCCTTGCGCAGCGTATCGGCCAATTCGCGGGCCGATTGGAAACGCGCTTCCGGCAGTTTCGCCAGCGCTTTCTGCAGCGTCTGATCGATCGCCGTGTTCAGATGCGGATTGAAGCGCGACGCGGGCGGCGGATTGCGATGGAGTATGGTGTCCACCAGCTCTTTTTCCGTCTTGCCTTCGAAGGGACGGCGGCCGGAGAGCGTTTCATACGCCACGACGCCCAGCGAGAAAATGTCGGAGAGCGGCGATATTCCCCGCATGGTCACCTGCTCGGGCGCCATGTACATCAGCGTTCCCTTGCGGGTCAGCGTCAGCAGGTTCTCGGCGTAGTGCGCCACGCCGAAATCGATCAGTTTCACCGAGTCGTCTTCGAGCACGAAGATGTTGCTCGGCTTAATGTCGCGATGAATCAGGCCGGCATCGTGCGTGGCCTGCAAGCCGCGGCAGGCCTGTACCAGTATTTCGATCGCGCGGTCCAGAGGCAGGCCCCCGGGCGATTCCAGAATGAGCGTATCGAGCGTCCGGCCGCGCAGGAACGGCATGACCAGGTACGGTTTGCGAGTGCCGCCATCCTCAATTTCACCCACGTCCCGAATTTCGACGACATTGGGATGCACGATTTTGGCCAATTTGTCGCATTCCTCACGGAACAGGCGGAGCGCCACCGGATCTGTGATGTCGTGCAGTGTTTTCAGCGCCACATCGGCGTTTATGACGGAGTCGAACGCTCGATAGACCACGCCCATGCCGCCCGTGCCGAGTTTTTCTTTGAGCACATAGCGGCTTTTGTCCTTATTGGAAGACAGAAAGGGCATCAAGCGTCTTGTTTCGGGAGCACGTAGCGCGCCAAAATCAGCCTACTTGCATTTCAGCACGACTGGTTTCGATCAGCAATGAACCGGTGTACTGGCCGCGGGCTATACGGGATAGCGATTGGCGCCCGGAGCACGGACCCGTTTTGCGGCCGGAATTCAACGATCGGCGGCGTGGCTTCACAGCCCCAGTAGTACGCCGATTCACGGAGCCGGCCAGCACTGCTCTGGCCTGCCCCGCAAACGCCCCCGCTGGTCTGAAAAGAAGACGCTCGATATGAGAGCATACTCGAATGGCCTGGTTGCGTTCCGCAGTATTGGCTTCCCTGTGCACCGCTCTTGCTGCAGTTGCGATGGCGCAGACTGCGGCGCCTTCGCTCGAGTACATACGCGCCGGCAAACTGTTCGACAGCCGCTCCGGCACCTACACCGAGAACGCGGTGCTGGTGGTCGAAGGCCAGCGCATCCGCAGCGTCGAAAAATCCGGCTTCGCGATTCCTGCCGGCGCCAAGATTGTCGATCTGAGCCAATCCTATGTTCTCCCCGGCCTCATCGATTGCCACACGCACCTGACCGGGCGCGCCGACCAGTACGACGAAATCGAAATCTTCAAATGGACGCCCTTCGTTGCCGCGATCAACGGCGTGGCAAATGCGAAGCGCACACTGGATGCCGGTTTCACCACCGTGCGCGATGTCGGTTCTCCTCCTTTCGCCGCCGTCGATCTGCGCAACAACATCGATTCCGGATTCATTCCCGGGCCGCGCATCGTAGCCTCCGGTCCGGCCATCTCGATCACCGGCGGACACGGCGATCTCAACAATTTCTCGCCCGTGATCGGCAGGCCGATGATGTATCCGGCCGAACGCGATTATGAGATCGCGGACGGCGTCGACCAGGTGCAGCAGACCGTGCGCGCGCAGGTCAAGTACGGCGTCGATGTCATCAAAATCCTGGCCAGCGGCGGCGTGCTCAGCAAGGGTGATCAGCCCGGAGCCCCGCAGTACACGCTGGCGGAGTTGAAAGTGGCCGCCGATACGGCGCATCAGGCCGGACGCAAAATCGCCGCCCACGCACACGGCAACCAGAGCATCAAATGGGCAATCGAAGCCGGTATCGACTCAATCGAACATGCTTCGCTGGCTGATGACGAAGCCATCCGTCTCGCCAAAGAGCACGGCACGTTCTTCGTCATGGATATCTACAACGACGATTACATCCTGCAGCAGGCTCCGAAATTTGGCCTTCCCAAAGAGCAGATCGAAAAAGAACGCGGCGTCGGCCAGAAACAGCGCGATACCTTCCGGCGCGCCTGGAAAGCCGGAGTCAAAATGGCGTTCGGCACCGATGCGGGCGTCTATCCGCACGGCGATAACGCCAACCAGTTTCACTATATGGTGCTCTACGGCATGACACCAGCCCAGGCGATTCAGGCCGCAACCATCCGAGCGGCGGAACTCGTTGGGCGATCGGCGGATATCGGCGAATTAAGCGGCGGCCACTACGCCGATCTAATCGCTGTGAATGAGGATCCGCTCCAGCACGTCGAAGCGCTCGAGCACGTCGCGTTTGTCATGAAGGGCGGCGCAATCGCAAAGGACGAGCGCGCCACCGTGCATCCTTAAACAAGATGCCGGCTGAACACTGGATCTGCTTCACCTGCGGGACACAATACGCCGCTTCCGAAAAGCCACCCGATTCCTGCGCGATCTGCACCGATCCGCGCCAGTTCGTGGGGTTCGACGGGCAGCAGTGGACCACGCTCGCGGAATTGCGCAAGAGTTACCGAAACGAATTCGTCGCAGAAGAGCCGGGCGTGCACTCCTTTCACACGCAACCGGATTTCGCCATTGGCCAGCGCGCATTTCTGATCCAAACCGAACAGGGCAACATCCTCTGGGACTGCCTTTCGCTGCTCGATGAGCGCACGGAAGAGCGCATTCGTCAACTCGGCGGCATCCATCACATCGCCATTTCGCATCCGCATTACTACACGACCATGCTTGAATGGAGCACGGCGTTCGATCGTGCGCCGATTCATCTGCACGAAGCCGACCGGCGCTGGGCGATGCGGACCGATGGCAACGTCGATTTCTGGCGGGGAGAAACGCTCGCGCTCGGCGATAGCGTCACGCTGCTGCATACGCCGGGGCATTTCGCTGGCTTCCAGGTACTGCACTGGAGCGATGGAGCAGATCGTAAAGGCGCGCTGTTTTGTGGCGATCAGCCGCAGGTCTGCATGGATCGCCGCTGGGTTTCGTTCCTGTACAGCTATCCCAACTACATTCCGCTCGGCGCGCGCGAGGTCGACGACATCGTTCGCCGCCTCGACCCGTGGGCCTTCGACCGCATCTACGGCGCATTTCCGAAACGCACCGTCGCGAGCGATGCACACGCATGTCTGCACGCCTCGGCCGAACGATACCGCAACGCGCTTCTTGGAGTACACGCTTGAAGAAAGTCATCCTTCTTTTCGCCTTACCGTTAGTGAGCCTTCCTCAGGGAGTGCAGAACGCCACGTTTGAAGGGCAGCCCGCCATCCGGCTGACCAACGGAAAGCTGGAGCTGACCGTCACCGAGCAAGGCAGCACGCTCGCCGAATTGTGGCTGGCCGACGATCCGGAAAAATTCAATCCGTTCTGGAACCCGGTGCGCATGGCGCGCGAACTCGGACATCCGGCTCACTTCGACGGCGGCGCCGGCGTCTTTGTCTGCGTGGACGGCTTCGGGCCTCCTTCGAAAGAAGAGCACGCCGCCGGTTTGCCGATGCACGGCGAGGCACATAGCCAGATGTTTCGCATTCGATCGGGGCGCAATGGCGCGAGCACATTTGCCACACTCTCCGCGCACCTGCCGATCGTAGACGAAAACTTCACGCGCACCATCCGCATGAATGACGGCGAGAATGTGATCCATGTCGAGAGCGAGCTCGAGAGCGAACTCGGCTTCGATCGTCCGGTGAACTGGGCCGAGCACGCGACGCTGGGCTCGCCTTTTCTGGCATCGGGCGAAACGGTTGTCGATATCTCGGGATCGCGCTCGCAGACCAGGCCGTACGAGCAGGTGCAGTACGGCGAGGTCCATCGCCGGCTCGCCTCGGGCAAGGATTTCAATTGGCCGATGGCGCCCGGCTTGGATGGCACTCCGATCAACATTCGCGAGACGCCGGGCGATCCGCATTACGTGGACCACGCGACCACGCTGCTCGATCCCGCACGCGAGCTCGAATGGGCCACGGCGATCAATCTGAAGCACCATCTGCTGATCGGGTATCTGTTTCGGCGCGCCGAATATCCGTGGCTGCAGTACTGGGGCTGGTATCCGGCTTCGGGCAAATTCGCACGCGGCATGGAGTTTGCTACTCAGCCCTACGATGTGCCGCGGCGCGAGGTCATCACGATGGGAAAAATGTTCGACACCCCGGCGTTTCGCTGGCTGCCGGCGAAATCGAAAATCGGCACGCATTTCCTCGTCTTCTACACGCGGGTTCCGGATGATTTTCGCAAGGTTGACGACGTGCGGCTCGAAAACGGGCACATCGTAATCGAAGACCGCGCGGCCGCGAAACAGGTAACGCTCGCGAGCCGTTCGGGTTTGTAAACGCCGCGAACGGCGCTGCGCGAAATTGCGTAGACTTGATCGATGAGCCCGCGTTCTCTCAGCGAGGCGAAGGATAAGACACTCGGTATGCTCTGGCGCGAACTCTGCTATGCCTTCCGGCAGCTTCAAAAGAGCCCCGGTTTCACGATTCTGGCGGTTCTCACGCTCGCCTTCGGCATTGGGGCCAGCACGGCTGTTTTCACGCTGGTCGATTCCGTCATTCTGCAGCCCCTCAGCTATCGGGACAGCGGTCGCCTGAGCGTGGTTTGGGAGCGCGTGAGGTTCCTCGGCATTCCGTATGTGGGTGCAAATCCGCGCCACGTCGACGTATGGCAGAAGCGCGCCACGGCGTTCGAAAATCTGACGCTGGTACAGGAACGCACCAGCGGCGTGTCGATCGGTATGGAGCATCCGCAGGTCATGGGCACGGTGCGCGCGTATCCCAACCTGCTCGATGTGCTGCAAGTGAAGCCGATCCTGGGCCGCGGTTTTCGTCCGGAAGACGGCGTACGCGGCCACGAAAACGTCGCGATTCTCACGTACGGTCTGTGGCAGACGTTGTTTCACGGCGATCCGAACGCGATTGGCAAGACCCTGCGGGTGGCCGATGTGCCGCGCGTGATTGTGGGCGTGCTGCCCAGGTCTTTCCATTTCCCCAATGCCAATGCACTGAGCTCGATGAGCTCGACACAGGCCGCCGACAGTGCGCTGGCGCCCGAGCTGATTGTGCCGGTTGCGCTCGATCTGAATCGCTTCGACTGGAACGGCGAATACGGCAACTGGATCGCGCTGGCCCGGCTGAAACCCGGCGTAACTCCGAAACAAGCCGAAGCGCAGCTCAACACCCTCGAAGCACAGATTGTCGAGCAGATGCCGGCCGATCAACGCGACAACGAACCGAACGCTCTGCTCTCGTATGTGCAGCCCATGCAGGAAGCGGTGGTGCACTCGTCGAAGCTTGAATTGTGGCTGCTCATGGCGGCCGTGCTCGGGCTCATGCTGATTGCGTGCGTAAACCTGGCCAACGCACAATTGGGCCGCGCACTGACACGCGAACGGGAAGCGGCGGTACGCAGCGCGCTCGGCGCATCGGGCTGGCAGCTGCTCGCCTGTTCTCTTCTTGAGAGCGTTCTGCTGGCGCTGGCGGGCGGCGTGGGCGGCATTCTGCTCGCATCGGAAGCGCTCGACCTGTTCCGGCGCTACACACCCATTGATTTGCCGCGGCTGGCGGAGGTGCATCCGAATGCGGCGGTGCTGGTTTTTGCCTTGGTGCTGATGTGCGGCTGCGCTCTGCTGTTCGGAGTCTTGCCGGCGGCTCATTTTGTGCGCGCGAATCCGCAGCAAGCTCTCCAGCAGAACAGCGCGCGCACCGCGGGCAGCCGCGAAAATCGCAATCTGCGCCGCTGGCTGATCGGGCTCGAAGTATTCGGCTCTGCGGCGCTGCTGCTGATTATGGGACTGTTCGCGCGCAGCCTGTTTCATCTGCTCCAAAGCGACAAGGGTTTTGATTCGGCGCAGATTGTGGCGGCCGAGGTCGATCTGTCGGGAGCAGCCTATCGTGCGGACCAGACCAAGCGCAATTTCGACGATGGCGTGCTGCGCTCGCTGCGCGCGATTCCGGGCGTCGAATCGTCGGCACTGGTGAGCGCGATGCCGCTGGAGGGCGAGACCTGGATCGACGGCATCACACGCAGCGATAAACCGATGGCGAAACCGCCGCTCGCGAATTTCCGCTGGATCAGTCCGGGATATTTTCAAACCATTCGCGAACGCCTCGTCGCAGGCCGGCTGTTTGACGATCGCGACGCGAAGCAGAAGACGGTGATCATTTCGCAGGCTTCGGCACGCGCGGCGTGGCCCGGTGAAAATCCGATCGGACGCAAGATCCGGCACAACGGGCAGGACTACACGGTGGTCGGAATTGTGGCCGATGCGCGCAACAATTCGCTCAAGCTCGCGCCGGCCAACATGGTCTATTTCGATTTCCATGACGATGCGCCGTACTCGTCCGTGTTCCTGGTGCGCAGCCGCTTGCGGAGCGATCAGTTGATTCCGGCCGTGCGGCGCGCGATTTGGTCGCAGGGGCCGGATGCGGTGATTTCGCGCATCAAAACACTCGATTCGCAGCTGGCGGATTCGCTTGCACCCGAGCGTTTTGAAACAGCGGTGCTCACCGGCTTCGGGGCGGCGGCGCTGTTGCTCGCGATGCTCGGTGTGTACGGGGTGCTGAGCTACACGGTGGCGGCGCGGCGGCAGGAGATCGGGGTACGAATGGCATTGGGCGCCACCCGCGAAAGCATTTACCGGCTCACCATGCGGGAAGCTTTTCTGCCGGTTGCGGCCGGGCTCGCGGCGGGGTGGCTGCTGAGCGTTGCCCTCGCGCGGCTGGTGCGGTCGCTGCTGTATGGCGTGAGCACCATCGACGCCACGGTAAGCCTTGCTGTGATCTGCTTGTTTCTGCTGGCCGCCGCCATTGCAGCCTTCGTTCCGGCGCGCCGGGCGGCTTCGATCGACCCCATGGAAGCGCTGCGGACCGAGTAGTAAGAACAACTGTTCGGTTGCTATCCTGATAGAGATCCCGCACGGAATTTCTATCCCTTGAAAATTGGATTTGTAAGTCTCGGCTGCCCAAAGAACCTGGTCGACAGCGAAGTGATGATGGGCCAATTGGTCGCCGATGGCCATGAGCTCACGCATCAGCCTGGCGAAGCCGACGTCATCGTGGTCAATACCTGCAGCTTCATCGATCCGGCCAAGCAGGAATCGGTGGATACGATTCTCGAAATGGCCGAGTATAAGAAAACCGGTAAAGCACAGCGGCTGGTGGTCGCGGGCTGTCTGGTGGAGCGCTATCGCGAAGACATTCGCAAGAATCTGCCCGAAGTGGATGCCGTCCTCGGCACGAATGAACTGGCGAAAATCACCGCGCTTTGCGAAGGCCTCGAGCCGAAGGAGCTTGCGCCGGAGCCGTATCTCTATCACGATCTGACAGCGCGCATCTTCACCACCCCGCGGCATTCGGCTTACATCAAGATCGCCGAAGGCTGCGATCATCCCTGCTCGTTCTGCATTATTCCGCAGTTTCGCGGCAAGTTTCGCAGCCGCCGTCCGGAAAGCGTGGTCAACGAAGCGAAGCGCATGTTTGCCAGCGGCGTGCGCGAGATCAATTTGATCGGGCAGGATACGACCTGCTACGGCGAGGATTTCGGACTCAAAGATGGATTGGCCGACCTGCTGGCGCGGCTGGCATCGATTGAAACCGATCTGCCGAAATGGGTCCGCTTCCTGTACGCCTATCCGAATAAAGTGACGCAAAAGCTGCTCGATACAATTGCGGCGCATGAATCGCTGGTGAAATACATCGATATGCCGCTGCAGCATGCGAGCGCGGCAACGCTGAAACGGATGAAACGCGGCGCGAATGCCGATATCTTCTTGAAGCTGATCGAACGCATTCGCGCGACCATACCGGGCGTGGCGATTCGGACCAGCATGATCGTCGGATTTCCCGGTGAGACCGAGCAGGAATTCGAAGAGCTTTGTCAATTCGTGCAGGCGGCGCAATTCGATCGCCTTGGCGTCTTCTCGTACAGCGATGAAGAGACGAGCAAGAGTTTTCATCTGGAAAATAAAGTCGACAAACGCACGATCTACAACCGACGGCGCACGCTGATGGCGCTGCAGCGGCGCATCTCTCGCGCGCGAAATCGAAAGCTGATCGGGCAGGAGTTTCAGATTCTGCTGGAAGGACCATCTAAAGAGACGGAACTGCTCTGGGAGGCGCGGCTTTCCACGCAAGCGCCTGAAATCGATGGCGTTTGCTACATCAACGATTTTGGGAACGACGACGAAGCGCTTCCCCGCCCCGGAGAAATGCGGCGATTCCGCGTTACCGAAGCGCACGATTACGATCTGGTGGGAGCGCTGGCGGATTCGCCCGAGCCACGGCCGCTCGCGCAAGCGCCGCTCGCCGCTAATCCGTTCCCGATTCTCGCCTCGAACAGCAGAAGCAGCGCGATTCCCGCGCGTTGAGTCATGCCGCAAACTGTTCGTTGTCCGATCTGCAAAAAAGAAGTCCCATTCGACGCGCCGGAGATGCCCTTTTGCAGTAAGCGATGCCGTCTGCTCGACCTTGGCAACTGGGCTGCGGAGAAATACGTGATCTCGACGCCGGCGCACATTCCGGACGAAGAAGAGAGCGACGATTCCGAAGGCCCGAAACGGTGAAGCGCGCTGCGCTGGCGCTGGCAACCTGGTTTGGGTGCGGTTACTTCCCGTGGGGACCCGGAACGGCCGGCTCGCTGGCCGCTGTTCTGATCGCGATTGTTCTGCATGCGCAATGGAACGCGGGCCGCGGTGTGCTCTTGCTGCTCACGCTGGTCTTTCTTGTGCCGGGCGTCTGGTCAGCGACACAAACGGCGCGCATCACGGGACGAAGCGATCCGGGACTGGTGGTCGTCGATGAAGTGCTTGGGCAGTGGCTGACGCTGGCGGGTGCGACGGTGCTGAACTGGAAATCGCTGCTCGCGGGATTTCTGTTGTTTCGACTGTTCGATATCTGGAAACCCTGGCCGGTGCGCCGGTTGGAAGAATTGCCGGAAGGGATCGGGATTGTGGCCGACGATCTGGCGGCTGGAATCTACGGAGCGCTTATCTTGTATATAGGCGGCAGAGTTGGACTGTATTGACTATGGCGAATAAACAACACGCGGTCGATCTGGCGAAGGCGAGGCCACACGTTGCGCGCGTGGAGCCGGCGGCTGCCATTGTGGGCGGCGAGCTTCACATCCATGGCGATAACCTCACGCGCAACGGGCGTCCGCAGGTGCGCGTCGGGAACCAGAATGCGCACCTGATTATCGCCGGGGAACGCTATATTGTGGCGCGCGTGCCGGAATCGGCGATTGTCGGCGAGATCGTAGTAACCGACGGCGAGCAGCAGAGTGAAACCGTGGAGACGCATCTGGGTATTCAGATCGCGGACAGCCTGCATCCGGTAGCGAATCCGGCGGTGGATCGCGAAGGCAACGTTTACAGCACGTTCAGCGGCTCGCGCGGACAGAAGTCACCGGTCTCGCTGTACAAGATCGACACGAACTACAACTCGAAACCGTTTGTGACGGATCTGATGAACCCAACCGGTCTCGCGTTCGACCCGGAAGGCCTGCTGTATGTTTCGAGCCGCTACGACGGCATCGTGTATCAGATCACACCGACCGGAAACATGAGCGTCTACGTCGAGGGCATGGGCGTCGCAACGGGGGTGGCTTTCGATGGCGAAGGCAACCTGTATGTGGGCGACCGCAGCGGCACCGTTTTCAAGATCAGCAAATCGCGCCAGATTTATGTGTACGCGACGCTCGAACCCTCGATTGCTGCGTATCATCTGGCATTCGGGCCGGAGAATTATCTGTACGTGACAGGGCCGACGACCTCGAGCTTCGATTCGGTCTATCGTATTTCGACGGCGGGCGAAGTGGAGACGTTCTATCGCGGGCTGGGACGGCCGCAAGGGATGGCGTTCGACGCGCAGGGCAATCTGTACGTGGCGGCATCGCTCAAAGGGCGGCGCGGCGTGATCCGCATCGGCGCGGATCGCCATGCGGAGCAGTTCCTCTCCGGACCCGGCATCGTGGGGCTGGCGTTTACACCGTCGCGCGCGATGGTTCTGGCGACGCACAATGCACTCTTCCGAGTCGACGTCGATGTCGCGGGACGGCGTTTGTTCTAAAGCAGCGTTCTGATGCCGAAGAATGCCGAGATCATCGCCTGCGGCAGCGAACTGCTGACACCGCAGCGCACCGACACGAATTCGCTGGCGATTACCGATCAATTGAACCTGCTCGGGGTCGAGGTGATCCAGAAAGTGGTTGTAGGCGACGATCGCGAGCGGCTGGCCGATGCGATACGGGGCGCGCTGAAACGGGCCGAGATTGTGGTGATCTGCGGCGGACTGGGGCCGACCGAAGACGATGTGACGCGCGAAGCGGCCGCCGCAGCGCTGAATCGCAGGCTGGTGCTTTCGCTCGAACAGGAATCGATTCTGATTGCGCGTTTCCGGCAGATTAACCGGCCGATGGCGAAGAACAATCTGCGGCAGGCGTATCTGATCGAAGGCGCGGAAGCGATGCCGAATCCGCACGGCTCGGCTCCCGGACAATTTGTTTCCACCGAGCGCGGCGCACTCGCGTTGCTGCCCGGACCGCCGCGCGAACTGAAGCCGATGCTCGAGAATGAGCTGGTGCCGAGACTGCGGCCGGTGCTGCCGCCGCAAGAGATCTGCGTGCGGACGTTCCGGATCACGGGAATTGGCGAATCGGATCTGGATGCGCTGATTGCGCCGGTATACGGCAAGTACACGAATCCGGTGACGACAGTGCTGTCGGCGCCGGGCGATCTGTTTGTGCATCTGCGTGCGCGAGCCGATACGCGGGCGCAGGCCGAGGCGCTGCTGCGGGAAGTGGGAAATCCCATTGCGGAACTGCTGGGCGACCGGGTGTACAGCACGGATGCCAACGAGTCGCTCGAAATGGTAGTCGCGCGTATGCTGCGGCAGAAGCGCGCCACAGTGGCAAGCGCAGAGAGTTGCACGGGCGGACTGCTGGCCGCGAGACTGACGGAAACGCCGGGTAGTTCGCATACGTTTCTGGGCGGCTTTGTCACGTACAGCGAGGTGCAGAAGCGCGAGGTATTGGGGATTCCGGGCGATCTGCTGGCCAAACATTCAGCGGTGAGCGAACCAGTGGCGGCGGCAATGGCCGAAGCGGTGCGCAAACGGGCTGGCTCGACATACGCGCTTTCCACGACCGGTTACGCAGGCCCGGACGGCGGCACGCATTTCGATCCGGTGGGCACGGTGTATATCGGAGTGGCGACGCCGGACGGAACCAGGGTGACGCGCGTGCGCTACACACCGGATCGCTGGCGGGTGCGGACGCTGGCGGCGCAATCGGCATTGGATTTATTGCGGCGGGAGATGTTGAAGAGCAGCCGTTAGCGCGGTGCGCTTACAGCCGGAAATTCGGCGCCGTTGGCTTGAGTGGCTTTCTGCGAAGCAGCGGTGTCGATGGCGCCGACAGCGATCTTGCGGGCGGGCTCGCTCGATAAATCCCAGAAGGTGTTGCCGATCACGGCGTAGTTCTGCGTCTGGAAGCTCTGGCCACTCTTGAGCACAACCGTAATGGCGGGCGCGGGCGGCGGCGGTTCTTCTTCGACAGCGGGCTGGTCGGGAGTGGCCGGCTGCGAACTGCGGGCGAGCTGATCCTGCAGATTCTGCAACTGCTGGCTCAATTGTCTGAGCTGTTCACTCAAAGCGGCTGTATCGCCGGAGGAGGTGTCCGGTGCGGCGGCTTCGGCTGGCACGGAATCCCCGACATAGGGAAGAAAGAGCGGAGCGGCGACAAACGCGCCCGGCGCCGAACGATTGCGATGCGCTGGAGTGCCGGAAGTGCTGCGATGTGCGGCGGGTGGCTTTGCGACGGGCACGGAATTGGGCGAGATTCCAACTGATCGCGGACTGAGGCCGATCGACTGCGGGCTGGTTCCGATGGACTGCGGCATCTGGAACGGCGCGATGGGAGACGGGTTGCCGCTCGATTGCGCTTGCGGGGTTGCCTTCTGGGCGAAGGCGTACGCGGGCAGCAGGAGCGCGAAAGCAAGCGAGCAGCGAAGCCGAACGACTTTCGACATCAACTTTCCCGCCTTCAGCTTAGCGCGAATGGCAGCAGACGGCGCGTTTCCTACAATGAGAGTTTCATGCGGATCGCGCTCGCGCAGATCAACAACACTGTGGGAGATCTGGAGGCCAATGCGGCGCGCATTCTCGAGTTCGCACATTTGGCCGAGCAGCGCGCCGCAGACGTGGTGGCTTTTCCCGAACTGGCGTTGACCGGCTATCCGCCGCGCGATCTGGTGGAGAAGCACTCGTTTCTGGATCGCACGGCTGCCGCGCTGGAGGACATTGCGCGTGCTTCGGCAGATCTCAAAGTGGTGCTGGTGGTGGGATTCGTCGACCGGGCAAAGGATTCGGCGATTCGCGCGCGCAATGCGGCCGCTGTGATCGAAAAAGGCAAAGTCGTTTTCCGGCAGACAAAGATGCTGCTGCCGAATTACGACGTCTTCGACGAGATGCGCTATTTTCAGCCGGCGCAGGAGCAGTGTCTTTTCGAGATCTGCGGCAAGAAGACGGCGATTGTGATCTGCGAAGACGCCTGGAACGACAAGCAGTTCTGGGAACGGCGCCGCTACTCGCGCGATCCGCTGGAAGAGCTGGCGCAGAAGGGCGCGGAGCTGATTCTTTCGATCAACGCGTCGCCCTGGAACATCGGCAAGCGCAAACAGCGACAGGAAATTTTCCGTGCGATTGTGCATCGATTCAAAATTCCGGCGGTGTATGTGCATATGGTTGGGGGAAACGATCAGCTCGTTTTCGACGGCTCGAGTTTCGCACTGACGGCTGACGGGAAGCTGGCCGCGGTGGCTAAGTCGTTCGAAGAAGACCTGATACTTTTTGACACGGAAACGGGAACGGGCGATATGCACCCGACCGATCCGAATCTGGACGATGCGGCGTATGACGCGCTGGTGCTCGGGACGCGCGATTACATTCGCAAATGCGGCTTTCGCAGCGTGCTGGTGGGCCTGAGCGGCGGCATCGATTCGGCGCTGGTGGCGACGATTGCGGTCGAGGCGGTCGGCAAGGAGAATGTGACGGGCGTGGCGATGCCGGGGCCGTACTCGTCGGAACACAGCGTGGCAGATGCGCGCGCGCTGGCGCAGAATCTGGGGATTCGGTTCGAGATCGAGACGATCAATGCGGGATACGAGGCGATGATCAACACGCTGGCACCGTTGTTCAAAGGATACGCGCCGGATACGACGGAAGAGAACCTACAATCGCGGCTGCGCGGCCTGGTGCTGATGGCGCTCTCGAATAAGTTTGGCTCGCTTGTGCTGACGACGGGAAACAAGAGCGAGATCGCGGTCGGTTATTGCACGTTGTATGGCGATATGTGCGGCGGACTCGCGGTGATCAGCGACGTGCCGAAGACGATGGTGTACCGGCTGGCGCGGCTGGCGAACTGCCGATTCCAGAAGCGCGGGTTGCCGGCGCCGATTCCGGAAAATACGCTGACGAAACCGCCTTCGGCGGAGTTGCGTCCGGACCAGAAGGATACCGACAGTTTGCCCGAGTATGATCTGCTGGACGCGATTCTGCAGAAATATGTGGAAGAGTACAAGACGGTGCGCGAGATTGCGGCGGAGACGGGCGCCTCGGATGAGCTGGTGCGGGAGATCGTGCGGAAGGTGGATCGCAATGAGTATAAGCGGCAGCAGGCGGCGCCGGGATTGCGGATTACGCCGAAGGCGTTTGGGGTGGGGCGACGCTTTCCGATTGCTCATCGTTTTACGGAGTGAAGGACACCAATCGCTTCGCTCATGGCTCTGAAGGATATGCGGAAGCTCTGGATTTTTGTCGTGATACTGGGCGTTTGCGTTTCGCAGAAGGCGCCCAAAGAGCAGGTCGGGCCGCTGGCGGGCGGCGGATTTCTGTTGAACAGCGGCTGGAAGTTGCAGGCGGTGGGCGACCAGATTCCGGTGGATACGTTTCCGATGAGCACGGCGGTTTCAAATAACGGGAAGTATCTGCTGGTACTCAATGGTGGATACAATCCTCCGACGGTCAGCGTGATCGATATTGCGGCGAAGCATGAAATTGGACGAACCGATCTGCCGGATGCGTGGCTGGGGCTGACGGTCGCACCCAACAGCGACAAGTTTTACGTGGGCGGCGGCAGCAGCGGCAAGGTGTATGAGCTGCAGCTCCGTGAAAACGGGACAGTTGCGAAATCTCGCGAGTTTGTGATCACGGCGGGTGCGAATAGTCCGGCGACTCCATTTATTGGAGACGTGGCGCTTTCGCCCGATGCACGGATGCTGTATGCGGCGGATCTGTATGGCGACAGCATTGCAGCGGTGAATGTGCAGACGGGCAAGATGGTGGATCGCTGGCATACGGGACGGCGGCCCTATCGGATTGTGCTTTCGCCGAACGGCGCGCAGATGTTTGTGAGCAGCTGGGGCGACGGATCGATTTACGAACATCAGGCGGCGAGCGGGGTGGAGATGGCGCGGATTCGAGTGGCTCCGCATCCGACCGACATGCTGTGGGTGAATAAGCCGGCGCCGGCCGGGGAGAACGGGCCGAGTTATGCGGCACGGTTGTTTGTGGCGGCTTCGAATACGAACAATGTGTATTCGTTTGGGGTGACCAGCGACAACCAACTCACGATGCTCGAAGCGATCAACGTTTCGATGACACCGATGCATCCGCTGGGTATGACGCCATCGGCGCTGGCAGTAGGGCCGAACGGGCAGCATCTTTACATTGCGTGTTCGGATGCGAATGCAGTGGCGGTAGCGGATATCTCGGCAGAGCACAGCAGAGTGCTCGGGTTTATTCCGACGGGCTGGTATCCGACGGCGGTGCGCACGCTCGCGAATGGATTGCTGGCGATTGCGAACGGGAAAGGGCTGGGGAGCAAACCGAATCCGAACGGGCCGAATCCGACGAAACATACGGCGATTGCGCACGAGGGCGACAAACGCGTGCGGCAGGACGAGTATGTGGCGCATATCCAGACGGGGACCGCTGCGCTGCTTCCGGTACCGACGGCGGATCAGATGCCGACCTACACACAGACGGTGCTCGAGAATTCGCCCTATCGTGATGAGCTGATTTACGGGCCGATGGCAGAGCCGAAAGAAGCGCAATTCGCCAGGACGGATCAGCACGCTTCGCCGATTCAGCACGTGATCTATGTGATCAAAGAGAACCGCACGTACGACCAGGTGCTGGGCGACATGGGGGAAGGTAACGGCGACAAATCGCTGACGCTGTTTGGCGAGCAGGTAACGCCGAATCTGCACGAGCTGGCGCGCGAATACATTCTCTACGACAACTTCTACGAGAACGCGGATGTGAGCGCGGACGGGCACAACTGGGCCTCGGCGGCGATTGCGCCGGATTACACGATGAAGCTGTGGCCCAACGAATACGCGGATCGCAGCAAGCGCTACGACTTCGAAGGCGGCGAACCGGCGAACACACCTCCGGCTGGTTATATCTGGAACAATGCGCTGCAGGCGGGAATTACCTTTCGCAACTACGGCGAATGGGTCGAGAACATTCCGCTGAAACAGGTGAAGGGCGAGCGGCAGATCGAGAAGGTGAACGATCCGCCGCTGGCGAACTACACGGATATGAACTTTCGCAGCTTCGACCTGGAGTATTCGGATCTGGACCGGGCGAAAGAGTTCATTCGCGAGTGGAAGGAATTTGACGCGAGGCACAACGCCCCGCAGCTGATCATTCTGCGGATGCCGAACGATCACACGCAGGGTACGAAGGCGGGCGCGCTGACGCCGCTTGCTTATAACGCGCAGAACGACTACGGCATGGGGATGGTGGTGGACGCGGTCTCGCACAGCAGTCTGTGGCCGACGACGGCCATTTTCGTGATTGAGGACGATGCGCAGAACGGGCCGGATCATGTGGATTCGCATCGCGCGCCGGTGTGGGTGATTTCGCCCTACACGCGGCGCGGCATGGTGGATTCGACGATGTACAACCAGGCGAGCGTGCTGCGGACGATCGAGCTGATTCTCGGGTTGCGGCCGATGACGCACTTCGATGCAGGGGCGAGGCCGATGTTCGCGAGCTTCGCCGATCAGCCGGATGCGAAGCCGTTCGATGTGATTGCGCCGAAGAGTTCGCTGACAGAACGCAACCCGGCGAATGGGGCGGGCGCACAGGCTTCGGCGCACATGCATTTCGAAAAAGAAGATATGGTGGATGATGATGAGCTGAACGCGGTGCTCTGGCGGGCGATCAAGCACACGGATCCGCCGCCGCCGGTACGCAGTATGTTCGTGCGATAGCGGCGGAACTTTTGCTCGGCTTTTTGCGTTCAGAGAGGCGAGGGCAAAATTATGTACTGCAGCAACTGCGGTATTGAAGTCTCCGAGGCGTTCCGCTATTGCCCGCAATGCGGAACGACGACACACCAGGACGGGATTCGCGGGACCGACGGCAGGCCGCCACGGGTCTTGAACCGGCCGCGGCAGGGGCGCAAGATTGAGGGTGTCTGCGCCGGGATTGCGAAGTACCTGGACATTGATGTGACGCTGGTTCGCATTGTGATGACCGTGCTGGCGATCTGGCCGCCGGGCGTGGGACTGATCCTGTATATCGTTTGCTGGATTGTGATGCCGAATGAGCCGCTGCTGCTGCCGCCGGCTTCGCAGCCTTCCGACGTACCCGTTTCCTGAACGGCGCAAAAGCGCGGTGCAACAGAACGCGGGCGTCGGCGTCTTACCGGGCATGAGCATTGCGGAAAAACTCGGGCTCGGCTCGGATCGTAAAGTGCGTTACGGGATTGTCGGACTGGGCGACATCTCGCAGGAAGCGCTGATGCCGGGCGTGAAGCATACGGGCAACTCGGAGATCACGGCGCTGGTGACCGGCGATCGCGAAAAAGCTCGGGCACTGGCGGAGCGCTACCAGGTCGGGAACATCTACGGCTACGACGAATTTGCGAAGTTCCTCGGGTCGGGGGTAGCGGACGCGATTTATCTGGCGACGCCCAACTGGCGGCATGCGGAGTTTGCGATTCCGGCGCTCAAGGCGGGCGTGCACGTGCTGCTCGAGAAGCCGATGGAGATCGATTCGGAGAAATGCCGGGAGATCATTAACGCGCAGAGAGCTTCGAAGGCCAAGCTGATGATTGCGTACCGGCTGCATTTCGAGCCGGCGACGCTGGCGCTGATCGATCTGGTGCGTTCGGGGAAGCTGGGCAAGCTGCGATTCTTTACATCGAGTTTTGCGCAGAACGTAAAGCCGGAAAATCATCGCGCGCAGAACGGGCCGGATGCGGGGCCGGTGTTCGATATGGGGCCGTACCCGATTAACGCGGCGCGCAATCTGTTTGAGGCCGAGCCGGTGGAAGTGAGCGCGTTCGGGACTCGGCACGGGGATGCGCAGCTGGGCGATTTCGATCATACGGTTGCCGTGACGATGCGCTTTCCGGAAGAGCGGCTGGCGCAGTTTGTCGTTTCGTATGCGGGCAACAGCATCGACTCGTACACGGTGGTGGGCTCGGAAGGAAGCGCGACGGTTTCGCCCGGGTTCATCTACGGAAAATCGCTTGAGTACGAGCTGACGGTTGGCGAAGACAAGAAGACCGAGAGCTTCAAGAATACGGACCAGTTTGGCGGCGAGCTGAAGTACTTCTCCGAGTGCGTGCTGAACGATCGCGATCCGGAGCCGGACGGCGAAGAGGGGCTGATGGATGTGCGCGTGATCGAAGCGATTCTGCGGGCGCTCGAGACGGGAACGGCGCAGAAGCTGGAGCCGGTGCGGCGGAGCAAGCGGATCGATACGGCGCAAGTGGAGAAGCTGGGCGCAGTAAAGCCGCCGGAACCGGTGAATGCGGAGAGTCCGGCGCGGTGAGGGCGCAGGTCCGACGTACTAAAGCGGGCGGCTCGGCCCGCCACGGCCTGCTGACCGCTCCTTTCAGTCGCGGCTCGGTAAGCAGTTCGAGACTTTGACGCGAATTTTTGCGCCGGGGAGTAGCTACGCGGCTTTGCTTTGGGCCGGTTTGCGGTCCCAGAGGGTCATCAGGCGCTCTTCGATTTCGGGGAGTGAAAATTCAAAGCCAAATTCGGACGGGTTGAACGGGATTTGCTTTTCGCTGCAGCGTTCCAGAAGACGGGCGGCGCGGGTGAGTTCTTCTTCGCGCTGTTTGCGGCGTTCGATCTGGAGTTCTTTCAGTTCTTTGATGTTCTTGTC
>JAJPHN010000047.1 GCA_021325235.1 Terriglobia bacterium
ACCTTCTTCGGCGGCGAGGTCAAATACACCAAGCGCTACCGGCTCGGGCAGCTCCTCTCGCAGCTAACCCGGCATTTCCTGCTGATGACGGCGACGCCGCACAACGGCAAGGAAGAAGACTTCCAGCTCTTCATGGCGCTCCTCGACGGCGACCGCTTCGAGGGCAAGTTCCGCGACGGCGTGCACCTGGCCGACGTCTCGGATCTGATGCGGCGCATGGTGAAGGAGAGCCTGCTGAAGTTTGACGCGACGCCGCTTTTCCCCGAGCGCGTCGCCTACACGGTCCCCTACAAGCTCTCGGATGCCGAGGCCGCGCTTTACAAGGCTGTCACCGAATATGTGCGCGAGGAATTCAACCGCGCGGAAGCGTTGGAGAACGACAAGCGCGCCGGAACGGTTGGCTTCGCGCTGACCATCCTTCAACGCCGTCTCGCCTCGTCCCCGGAGGCTATCTACCAGTCCCTGCGTCGCCGACGGGAGCGGCTCGAAAGCCGCTTGCACGAACTGGAAGTTCTGCATCGCGGCGGCCAGGCCGGCGGCGTGTTCGATGCCTGTACCCCGTTGCTCGATAAGGAAGACGTTGAGGATCTGGACGACGCGCCCGACGCCGAGTTGGAGGCCGCCGAAGAACAGGTTCTCGACCAGGCCACGGCGGCGCGCTCGATCGAAGAGCTGCGCATTGAGATCGAGACGCTGAAGCGTCTTGAAGCCCTCGCTCTGTCAATCCGGCGGAGTGGCGAGGACAAAAAATGGCGTGAGCTGGCGACCCTGCTCGGCGAGATATTCACGCCGGCTTCGATTGCGAACGGATTCGCGGAAGAAGCTGCGCCCTACGACGCAGGCGTGCCGGAGCCGCCAAAGCCCACGCCCTCGCCGCACCAAAAGCTGGTCATCTTCACCGAGCACCGCGACACGCTGAACTACTTGCAATCGCGGATCGGCACACTGCTTGGCCGGCAACAGGCGGTGGTCGCCATCCACGGTGGCATGGGCCGGGAGGAACGCATGAAGGCGCAGGAAGCCTTTCGGCACGATCCCGAAGTCCAGGTGCTGCTGGCGACCGACGCCGCCGGCGAAGGCATCAATCTCCAGCGCGCCCATCTGATGGTGAACTACGATCTGCCGTGGAACCCGAGCCGGCTGGAGCAGCGCTTCGGGCGCATTCACCGCATCGGTCAGACGGAAGTCTGCCACCTCTGGAATCTGGTCGCCGAAGAGACCCGCGAGGGCGACGTCTATCACAAGCTGCTCGACAAGCTGGCGCAAGCGCGCAGTGCGCTGGGCGGCCAGGTCTTCGACGTGCTCGGTAAGGTGCAGTTCGAAGGGCGCTCGCTGCGCGACCTGCTGATCGAGGCGATCCGCTATGGCGATCAGCCGAAGGTGCGGGCACGGCTGACGAACGTCGTCGAGAACGCCTTCGACAAGGATTCCCTGCGGGAACTGCTTGAAGAGCACGCCCTGGCGCACGACTCGATGGACGCATCGCGGGTCTATCGCATCCGGGAGGAGATGGAGCGGGCCGAGGCGCGCCGGCTTCAGCCTCACTATGTCGAGTCTTTCTTCCTCGAAGCCTTCAAGCGTCTGGGCGGCGCCGTTCGGCAGCGTGAGGCACGGCGCTACGAGATCACGCATGTCCCGGCGCCGATCCGCAACCGCGATCGCCTGATCGGATTCGGCGAGCCGGTGCTGCCGCGCTATGAGCGCATCGCCTTCGAGAAGACGCTGGTAGCGCCACAAGGGCAGCCACTGGCGGCGTTCATCTGCCCGGGCCATCCGCTGTTGAATGCCGTGATCGACTTGAGCCTGGAACGCTACCGCGATCTGCTGCGGCGTGGCGCCGTGCTGGTCGATGAGCGCGACCCGGGTACGAGCCCGCGCGTACTTTTCTTTCTCGAGCACGCGATCCAGGACGCGAGCGTCACCAAGTCCGGCGAACGCCGGGTCGTGTCAAAGCGGTTGCTGTTCGTGGAGATCGACGCTGAAGGAACGGCGCGGCATATTAACTACGCGCCTTATCTCGACTATCGTCCCCTCGGCGACGGCGAGCCAGCGGCGGAGGCGATTCTGGCGCGGCCCGAGGCCGCGTGGATCGGCCGCGACCTCGAAAGCAAGGCCCATGCGCACGCCATCGCCCACGTGGTGCCGGCGCATCTGGCCGAGGTCCGGGACCGCAGGCTCGCGCTGCTCGACAAGACCGAGGCGGCGGTCAAGGACCGGCTGACCAAGGAGATCAACTATTGGGATTTTCGCGCCGAACAACTCAAGGAGCAGGAGCGCGCCGGCAAGGCCAATGCGCGGCTGAACTCGGGCGAGGCCCGCAAGCGGGCGGACGAGCTTGAGGCCCGCCTGCAGCGACGCATGGAGGAGATCAAGCGCGAGCGCCAGCTGGCGCCGCTGCCGCCCGTGGTGCTCGGCGGCCTGCTGGTCGCGCCGATCGGGTTGATCCGCGCGATGGGGGGACGGCCGCAGGCCGTCCAGGCCGTGGTCGATACCCAGGCCGCGGCCGCGCGGGCGCGGGAGATCGTCATGGAGGTCGAGCGCGGTCTCGGCTTCGTGCCCGTCGACCGGGAATCCGAGAAGCTCGGCTACGACATCGAAAGCGCCATCCCCGGTACGGGGCGCCTGCGCTTCATCGAGGTGAAGGGACGTGTCGCGGGCGCGGACACCGTCACCGTGACGAAGAACGAGATCCTCTATTCGCTCAACAAGCCCGACGATTTCATCCTGGCGATGGTCGCGTTCGGCACGGACGGATCGCCTGAGGTGCGGTATCTACGCCGGCCCTTCCATCAGAAGGGGATCACCACCGACTTCGCTGGCGCCACCGTCAATTTTCCCTTCGCGCAACTTTTTGCCGAAGCGGCGCCCCCGTCGTGAGAGCCGTATGACCGTCAAGACAAGAAAGAAGCTGATCGAGGTCGCGCTGCCGCTGGAGGCGATCAACGCCGCCTCGGCGCGCGAGAAATCCATCCGGCATGGGCACCCCAGCACGCTGCATCTGTGGTGGGCCAGGCGGCCGCTGGCGGCGGCGCGCGCCGTGATCTTCGCGCAGATGGTGGATGATCCTTCCTCTTTTCCAGACCTGTTCCCGACCGAGAAGGCGCAAGAGGAGGAGCGTCATCGGCTCTTCGACATCATCAAGGAACTCGTGAAGTGGGAGAACACCACCAACGAGGCGGTTCTTCAGAAGGCGCGGGACGAAATCTGGCAGAGCTGGCGTCGCGCCTGCGCCGATAACGCGGATGATCCCCGCGCGAGCGAATTGTTCGACCAGCACAAGCTTCCAGCTTTTCATGATCCCTTCGCCGGGGGCGGTGCCCTGCCGCTGGAGGCGCAACGGCTGGGGCTGGAGTCTTATGCCAGCGACCTCAATCCGGTCGCGGTGCTGATCAACAAGGCGATGATCGAGATCCCCCCGAAATTCGCAGGGAAACCGCCAGTCAATCCGGCAGCACAGGCGGAATTCGCACGCGGTGGTCGCTGGAACGGATCGGGCGCTCAAGGGCTTGCCGAGGACGTGCGCTATTACGGCCAGTGGATGCGCGACGAGGCTGAGAAGCGCATTGGCCACTTCTATCCGAAGGTCGAAATTACTGCCGAGATGGCAGAAAAACGGCCGGATCTGAAGCCGCTGGTCGGCCAGAAGCTCAAAGTCATAGCTTGGATCTGGGCGCGCACGGTGAAAAGCCCCAACCCGGCTTTCGCGAGCGTCGACGTACCGTTGGCCTCGACCTTCATGCTGTCCACCAAGGCTGGCAAGGAAGTCTATGTCGAGCCGGTGATCGAGGGCGGGGGCTATCGGTTCTCTGTGAAGGTGGGCAAACCGAAGAATGCTGATGCAGCGAGAGCTGGGACTAAGGCTGATGGTAGGGGCGCGAACTTTTTGTGCGTAATGTCAGCCGCACCTATTTCCGGAGACTACATCAAGGCCGAAGCCAAGAAGGGTCAGATGGGTGCCCGACTCATGGCGATTGCGGCCGACGGCCCGAGGGGACGAGTTTACCTGTCACCCACCTCCGAGCACGAAGACATAGCGCGTCGCGCTAACCCCAAGTGGAAGCCGGACGTTGAATTTTTTCAACAGGCATTGGGGTTCCGCGTCGGTAACTACGGCATGAGCAAGTGGAGCGACCTCTTCACCTCTCGCCAACTAGTGGCGCTGACCACTCTTGCTGAATTGGTGAGTGAGGCGCGTGATCGGCTGGTTCGCGACGCCGTCGCTGCTGGCGTGCGCAATGAGCAAATATCCCTGCGCGATGGAGGCATTGGCGCTTCGGCATACGCTCAAGCGGTAGCCGTATATTTATCGTTCGCGCTGAGCAAACAAGCTGATTTAGGCAATAGTCTCTGCCGCTGGGAGCCCATTGCTCAGTGCCCCCGTCAGCTATTTGGCAGACAGGCTATTCCGATGATTTGGGATTTTGCCGAGGGTAACCCAATCGGAGATAGCTCCGGTTCTTGGGTTGTTTGCGTTGACGGTATCGCAAGAGCTTTTGGCAAAGCATTCGAGTTCATTCCAGAGAATGCTGTTGGTTTTGCAATCCAGGCAGATGCTGGCACGCAAGAAGTGTCACGCGGGAAGGTAATCTCTACCGATCCTCCCTACTACGACAACATCGGATACGCTGACCTATCCGACTTTTTCTACGTGTGGATGCGACAGCCTCTACGTTCTGTTTTTCCGGATCTTTTCGCCACGGTTGCGGTGCCGAAGGCCGAGGAGTTGGTTGCCACGCCTGATCGACACGGCGGCAAAGACGAGGCAGAAGCGTTCTTCCTTGAAGGCATGACACTGGCGATGCACCGGCTCGCTGAGCAAGCTCATCATTCCTTTCCAGTGTCCATCTATTATGCATTCAAGCAGGCAGAAAGTTACGGAGAAGGTACGGCAAGTACCGGATGGGAGACGTTTCTTGACGCCGCGATCCGTGCGGGCTTTGCGACTACCGGCACGTGGCCGATAAGGACCGAGAATGAAAGTCGCCTGCGAGGTCAGGCGTCAAATGCGCTTGCTACGAGCATCGTTCTCGTCTGCCGTCCACGTAATGCTGCCGCCCCTTCCGCGACGCGACGCGAGTTCGTCGCTGCACTAAAGGCTGAGCTTCCGGTTGCGTTGCGCCATCTTCAGGCTGGCAACATCGCGCCGGTTGATCTCGCGCAGGCTTCGATTGGTCCCGGCATGGCGGTCTACACGCGCTACGCCAAGGTGCTCGACGCTGAGGGTAAGCCTGTTTCGGTGCGCGACGCACTGGCGCTGATCAACGAAACCCTCGATGAAGCTTTGGCCGAACAGGAGGGCGATTTCGACGCTGACAGCCGTTGGGCGTTGGCGTGGTTCGAGCAGGTCGGCTTCAACGACGGGGAATACGGCGTCGCAGAGACGCTCAGCAAGGCCAAGAACACGTCCGTTGGCGGCCTTGCTCAGGCCGGAATTCTCGACTCCCGGCGCGGCAAGGTGAGGCTTCTGAAGCCGGAGGAATTGCCCGTAAGTTGGGATCCAACGACCGATCCGCGCCTGACCTCTTGGGAAGTGGTGCATCACCTCATCCGCGTGCTCGGCAGCGGCGGCGAGAGCGCGGCGGCCGAGTTGGTCGCCAAGCTCGGCGCTCGCGCGGAGATAGCGCGGGAACTTGCCTACCGGCTTTACACCATCTGCGAGCGCAAGAAGCGCGCCGCCGAGGCGCTCGCCTATAACGGCTTGGTCCAGAGCTGGCCCGAGATCGTCCGCCTCGCTCAAGAGGGCGGCAAACGGACGACAGCGGAGCCGGACCTTTTCGCTAGGGTGGAGCGCTGATCCATGGCCATGACCAATCAGGAGCGTGTCGGCAAGGCAATGGACCTCCTGCGAGCGGGCCTCGCCCCGTTCGTCGAGCGCGAGGTGCAATCGGCCGTGAAGGCCGGAACCGTGCGCATGGATGCCGTGCGCCGCTTCGCCGAAGACCCGATGCTCGGCAACAAGCCGATCGCGCAGTGGGACGCCGCTGGCCTGCTGAAGTTGATGTGGGAAACCTGGAACGACGTGTTCGGCCGCACGCTTGGCCGGTCCGAGCGCTCGCTGGTGCAAGAGCTCAAGGACGTCCGCAACAAGTGGGCGCATCAGAATCCCTTCTCCAGCGACGACGCCGATCGCGCGCTCGACTCGATGGGGCGTTTGCTCGCGGCGGTTTTGGCGCCCCAGGCCGACGAGGTCGGTAAGATGAAGATGGAGCTGCGCCGGCTCATCTTTGATGAGCAGGTACGCGGCGAAAAGCGTAAGGCCGGCGGCTCGCTGATCGAACCGGCGGCGGCCGGAAACCTCAAGCCCTGGCGGGAGGTGGTGACGCCTCATGCAGACGTCGCCAGCGGCCGCTATCAGCAGGCCGAGTTCGCCGCCGATCTGTGGCAGGTGCATCTCGGCGAAGGCAGCGACGAATACCGCAAGCCCGCCGAATTCTTCCGCCGCACCTTTCTGACCGA
>JAJPHN010000045.1 GCA_021325235.1 Terriglobia bacterium
CATCCGCTGCGAATACCCCGAACAGTTCGGAAAATACATCCACGCCAAGCTCCTGCGTGAAGAACGCCTGGGAATAGATCCGGAAACCTACGAACAAGCGGCCTAGCGCAAAGCCGCCCTCTTCAGGTACGGACTTGCCCTATCAGCTTTTCAGCCCATTCGCAGATCCGGCCAGCTCCTGGCCGGTCTTCAAGTGGCGCTTTAGCGCCAAGCCGAGCCGCGAGCAAAGCGAGCGGTCTGCCGCCTCGCAGACCGCCCGCCCTCGCCCTACTTCACCGCCGAGCTCGCCAGCGCCGAAACAACCGTCGCGCCCAGCAGCGCCTGCCCTGCCGTCGTGGGATGCGTGTCGCAGCTCCCATCCGGATTCTTCAGCAGCAGCCCCGTCTTGCAAACATCTCCGCCGAAAGGAGCAGCAACCAGCGCGAATGCATGATACGCATCCGCAATCGTGATATTGAAACCGCCAGCGAGATTCACCGTCGACACCACCTGGTTGAGCGCCGTAATAGCTCCTACCTGAAGCGGATCGGCATAGTTGAAAGCCGAGGCATTCAGGAAAACAATCGGGCCCGTATAGCCGGTTCCGCGCAGCGCACTGAAAATGATCTCCAGGTTCGTCGCGTAAGTACCTAACACGCCCGGCAACTGAGCTGTCTCGCACGCTGCAATCGCTATCGGGTTGCCGGCATTTTGCTCGGTACAATCAGCCTGCAGAATACCCAGATCGTTCACCCCGATATTGATCGTCACCAGTTTGACGTTAGGATTGGTTTTCAGATAATTCACCGCATACTGCAGCTGATTGGCTGCGCCATTGTAAGGAACAAACAACCCGCTTTTCCGTAGTGGCGTGCAATCGTAGCCGGGATAATAGGTGCTCGAAGTACCGTCGAATGTTCCGCTCGTCTCCCCCGGACACGAGGCATTGGCAAGCGTTTCGTGCAGGGTTTGAGAAACGAAGTCCGGATACCCGATGTACTTCGATAAGTTAGGCGGTTGGATAAATGGATTCAAGCCGAAGGCGAGCGAGTCGCCCAGAGCGAGATAGCGTGTATCTTTCGCAGCATTAGCGAGGTTCTGCGCAGTAAGTTGCGCGAAAGCGCCGCAACTTATAAGACTGAACGTAAGTAGAACAAGTTTCTTCATGTAATTACCAGCTTTGTTACTCGATGTGGATCTATTAAGTTACAATCTGCCCGATTCGGGGCATGGCCAATTGTAACAACGGTAAGTACCTGAATAACTCAGTAGAACTACTGACAGAGGAGCTCGTAACTCAGAGCATCCGCATGTTTACCGGATCCCACGAAACCATGCGCCGCTCGAAGTAGGAGACGTTCGACATAAGTGCAGGCCCGGCCGCGCGAAGACCGAAAGTAGCATTCTCCACCACCGGCGTGCGCGTGCGAATCGCTTTCTGGAAGGTTTGATGATGCGCGACCTGCTCCGAGTAACCCTCGGGAAGCTCAAACGTGTCCGCGGTTTCGCAGGCGAGCGTCTCGGCCGTTTCCGGGCGCGGCGGATACTTCGCCGCATGCGCAGCCTGAATCTGTTCGCGAATCTGCTTGGAAAACGTCTCGGCCGTCGTGCCGGGATCGAGTTCACGCGGGCGTTTGGAAACTGTAAGCGAGTGTCCCACCGATAAGTTCAGCACTCCTTCTGTTCCAATGAACCGAAACGCCTGCGAGTCTTCGCCTTCTCCGCTGCCCGCTTCGAAGTTGACCATGAAGTTGATCTGAAATGGCGGATGCGAATCGGTCTTCGGATAGTCGTAGAGTCCGGTCATGAGATCGGGTACATCACGGCCATCCCTCCAGTAATAATTGCCGCCGGTAGCTGCAATGCGATCGGGCCCCACGGCATCCATCACAAAATGAATGCCGGTAAAGAGATGAACAAACAAGTCGCCGGGAATCCCCGTGCCATAGTCGCGATAATTGCGCCAGCGGAACAGCCGGATCGGCTCGAACGGACGCTTGGGCGCGCTGCCCAGAAACTGATCCCAGTCGATCGTCTGCGGCGAAGCGTCGGGCGGAATCGTATACTGCCAGGCGCCCAGCGACGAGTTGCGATTCATGTACGCCTGTATCAGGTGAATCTCGCCGATACTGCCGCTCTTGACGATCTCGCGCGCTTTGGCGTAGAGAATCGAACTCACGCGCTGGCTGCCCACCTGGAGAATCCGCCCGGTCTGCTTTTCGGCTTCAATGACGCGATGTCCGTCCGGCACTTCGCGCACCATCGGTTTCTGGCAGTACACATCTTTGCCGGCGTGCAGCGCATCGATCGCAATGCGGGCGTGCCAGTGGTCGGGAGTAGCCACGATCACGGCATCCACATCGGGACGCGCCAGCAGTTCGCGATAATCGCGCGTCGTAAAAACCTGTTTGCCGTAGCGCTCCTGCGCCAGCGTTCGGCGCCCGTCGTACACATCCGCCACAGCGACGATCTCGACCCCGGGCAGAGCCGCCTCCGTCTCCACATCGCCCTGGCCCATAATGCCGAAACCGATGCAGCCGATGCGCACGCGGTCATTCGGCGAAATCCGCTTCGCCTGACCCGAGGCGGCCTGCTCGGCTGCCAGTACCGAAGCGGCAAGACCGCTCGACTGCATGAAATGCCGGCGATTCATTTTCATTGGGGAAGGCGCTCCATCAACCGCAATTGTAGTGCAATGCCCGGCCATGCTCGCTCCGTTCGCGAGGTGTTATCAGCGGGGCGTCGACTCGAAGCTGCTGCGCCGCAGCGCCTTGGCCGCGCTGCTTTCGTAGCGGCGCTTCTGCCGCTCCAGTGCCAGGAGTTCGTTGCGCCGTCGCAGCTTGATGCTCGAATCGACCTTGCGCCAGAACTTGCGAAAGTAATCGACGGCCGATGCCAGCCCCACCAGCACCACCGCCCACATCGCTCCCAGTGCCACTGTGCGCAGCCCCGGCCAGCGAATCGAAAGCATCACCAGCGAAACGCCGATCACCTGCAGAATCATCTTCGATTTGCCGAGCTCGCCGGCTTTCACCGTGAAGCCCTCGGCGGCCGCAATGCTGCGCAGACCCGAGACCGCAAATTCCCGGCTGATGATGAGAATCACCAGCCAGCCGGGCAGCAGCCGTATCTCGACAAGCGAAATCAGCGCCGCCGAGATGAGCAGCTTATCGGCTACCGGATCGAGCAGCGTTCCCACAGTCGTCACCTGCTTCCAGCGCCGCGCGAGATAGCCGTCGAGGAGATCGGTGAGCGCTGCTGCCAGAAATACTGCCAGCGCCACAAACACACTGAGATTCTGCTGAACCAGGGCCGCCACCAGCAGCGGCACCAGGAAAATGCGGACGAGCGTCAGCAGATTAGGAAGATTGGTCAACCGTACCTAAACTATAAAACATCGGTGGCCTCTCGGAAGCCCGCCGCGGCTGTCATAATGGGCTTCGATGGCGTGTCCGTTCTTCGAGCCGCGCGAGGTGGTTTCGAGGCCCGAATATCCCGGTGCGCGGCTACCGCTGCTCGAAGAATATGACGGGCTGTGCCATGCCACGTCGGAACCGCTGCCCGCTCCTGCCGAACTCCGCTTCCGCTGCTGTAATCACGGCTATTCGAGCGGATGCTGCCCTCATCTTCCGGTCGCACAGAGCGGCTCGGCGGTGCGCTTCGACGTGCTGTCGCGCACTCCGGAAACGATTACTCTGCTCTACGTCCAGGAGCACGACCACACCCCGCTGCGCTGGCGCAATTTCTGCTACTCCATCGCAGCCCAGCGATTCGATTCCGAGTTCGCTGATGAATGCGCCGAGGCTCAGGCGCGCGCCTTCTGTGCAAGCTTCCTGCGCCGCTTCGCCGTCTGAAAAGTTTACGCGGTTAATTTCCGGCCGCCGAAGCCATGGCACGAGGATGCTCTGGTGCGACGGCGTTGTTTTGCGAATGACTCTCCGGTGTGCGCCGGACGGTCTTCTTAAAGCTGACGAATTTATGCGCGCAGAACGAACACCGATAGGCGCGCGCGCCCATCCGCATCAGCTGCACTTTCCAGAATCCGAAGTGAACGCGCTCGTCCGGTATCGAGATCACATCGGCCGTCAGGCAGCGCGGGCAGCGAACCTGTCTTCCTTTTCGGAACAGATCGATCCACATGCGCTCTTTGCAGTTGAGGCAACGGAAGGGATATTTGCCCATCAGAATTTTGGGCAGATCGGCGAGCGAAGTCCGCCGCGACCGTCTCAATTCGCCGCTTCCGCAGTGAATGCAGGTGAACTCTGGATGTGTCATGAATGAACCAAGTGATGCGAACCGGCTTTGCGCCCGTACGTCTCGCGATAGGACGCGAACGCCTCGCGCAGCAACGCAAAAACCTTCATCTCCTGCTTCAGATCGTAGCCATCGATCGAGAGCACCGGCAGCAGATCGCGCGTAGTCGAGGTGATAAACACACGGTCGGCTGCTTCGAGTTCGGACGGCGTGATCGTCTGTTCGCGGATTTCGATGCCGGGTACGCGGATCTCTTCGAGCAGGATGGCGCGCGTGACGCCGGGCAGACAGCCGGAAGTAGCCAGCGGCGGTGTCGAAACACGCTGGCCCTGTATCGCGAAGATATTGGCCGAAGTGCATTCGCTGACTTCGCCGTTTTCGTTCAGCAGGATCACTTCATCGAAGCCGTTTTCGTGCGCCTGTTCGTACCACGTCAGGTTCTCGGCCCAGGAGGTGATCTTGGCGCCGGCAAAGGGCGAAGCTCCGAAACGCGCGTTGGGAACGTAGCTCAGATGAACCCCCTCGCCCCAGTCGGCGAGCGCAGCGGTGAAGGCCACCAGATCGGACTCGCGTTCGATACCCGGTCCTTCGAACAGGCCGCCGCGATTACGCACCACGGCAACGCGCAGCACAGCGTCCCAGGCCTGATTGGCCTCGACCAGCTTTCGCAGCGCAGTTTCCAGTTCGTCCGGCGAAAACGGAAAGGGAACACGCAAGCGTCGTGCGTCGCGCTCCATACGCGCATAGTGACGCTCGAAGGCGAACAGCGTGCCGGCCGAAACTCGCAGCGTGCTGAAAACGCCCCAGCCGTTCAGAAATCCGACCTGACCGGGCGCAAGGACAGTTTCGCCCGCTTCGCGAAGCTCGCGATTGTGGAGTACGAACCTGTGCACAAAGGTAGTGTAGCGGAAATTGAGGGATGTCAGCTTGCGTCGTCGAGCAGACTTGCAGCGTAATATTACGGTTCAGTTTCCGTATATACTTGAGCCTGCCTGCGGGAAGCCGTAGCGAAATTCCCGGCTCCAGGCGCGGAGGTCTGCGAATGAGTTCTTCCGATTGCATTTTCAGGCGTGTAGCCTTTCTACTGCCCTTGTTCTGCGCACTTACCTGCATGGCAACGAGCGCGGCCACCATTTACAACGTCAGCGGGACCTTCCAGCCATCGGGTCCTTCCAATCCCGATACCGGCCCGCTGAATGGCGGACGCTTTGGCGGCACCTTTTCCGCAACTCTGCCCGTGCCCGCCGTGGGCGAATCGTTCGCCAGCTTCAATATCAACCTGTACAGTTCTTCCGGTGCCGTTCTGGCCAATCTGTCCAGTGCTGCTGGGGACATCGGCGGGGCTACCCTTGAGACCAGCGACTGCGGTATCAGCTCAACCGCAACCGGGCCCTGCGACCGGTTCTTCTGGGGCAGCACGGATGGCAACACCGTCCTGCAACTCGTGGCTGTACCGGGCTTCACGGGAGGAGCAACGTACCCCTATTTCTTCCAGGGACTGTTTGGCTCGTTGGCGTTGCTTGGCGGCCCCGGACTGAACCAAAGCAGTCTGGTGGCAACCGGCAGCATTACGCCGGTGCCGGAGCCAGGCTCGTTCGTACTGCTGGGCTTCGCGGCCTTCTTGACGGCGGGAGTATCGCGCAAGTTGCGACGCCAATAGCCGGTAACGGCGCTAACGCGAGGCATCGCGCAGGCGTTCGAAGAGCAGCCGCAGCGCGCGGCCGCGATGGCTGATCGGAAATTTCTCCGCCGGGGTGAGTTCGCCGAACGAGCGCGCAAGAGGCGGATAGAAAAAGAGCGGATCGTAACCGAACCCGTTTGCGCCATGCGCCTGCTGGAGGATTTCACCTTCGACGCTGCCGCGAAAGGTGGCGATCCGAGAGCTCTCGCGGGCAAGCGCCAGAACGCAGACGAAACGGGCACGTCGGTCGGTTTGATTTGCGAGCTGCTCCAGTAACAAATTGTTGTTGTCGGCGTCCGTCGCATTCGGACCCGCGAAACGAGCCGAGTGAACACCCGGCGCGCCGCCGAGCGCTTCCACCTCGAGTCCGGAATCGTCGGCAAAGACCAGCTCGGACGTGAAGCGCGAATAGTAGCTGGCTTTCGAGTCGGCGTTCTCTTCAAAGGTCAGCCCTTCTTCGGGCGGCGCAGGAATTTGTTTCAGTCCGGGCAGCGCTTCGATGCGGAACGGCAGATCGGCTATCGTTTCGGCGGCGAGTGCGAATTCGCGCAGCTTGCCGGGATTGCTCGAACAGTAGTATAAGGGGCGCTGCGTCAGCATCAAACCGCTCCCTCGCCAAGACTATGGCGGAAACCAGCGATGTCCTCGAGCGGAACTCCCCTGGCACACAGCGGGCATTCGGCTGGTTTCCAGAGACGATTCGGAACGTGGAGCAGGGTTTCAAGTGAAACGTTTTCCGAGTGCGCGAAATCTTGAGCGGAGTCGCCGAGGGTCAGCAGAGTGCCAATAGCCAGCGTATGCGCACCGCAGGCGCGCAGGTCTTCGAACGTGCCGCGCACGGCGGAGCCGGCATTGATAACGTCATTCACGATGGCGGTGCGCTTGCCGCGAACGACCTCGCGAAGCGGCCGGGGCACGCGGTACCCGGCGGGGAAAAGACCGTCGTTCGCAGATTGGGAAAAGCGCTCAGAATACGCAGAGGCCGCATCGAGTTCGGAGGCGACCAGCAATGCCACGAAAGCGCCTTCGACCAGCGGTCCGCAGATCACTTCGATCTGAAACGGTTGGAGGCGCCGGGCAAGGTCGGAGCATAATGCCTGAAGCCGGCGCGGAAAGGTGCAGAGAAGCTCGAGATCGAGCCAGAGATCGCCGTGATGGCCCGATTCGAGAAGGAAGTGTCCTTCGCGCGCGCCCGTTTGCTTCAAAACATCCGCAGGTGAGTGTTCGGTCATGCGCAGCCGGGGTGGTTGGTGGCGGATGTCTCAGCGGCCCGCCAGCACCTGCTGCTGCAGCTCGCGTAACTGCGCAATACCGCGTCGGCCCAGATCGATCAAGGTGGCGAGCTGATCGTCGGCGAAGGCCACGTGCTCGGCAGTCGCCTGCAGTTCGACGAATTTGCCGGTGCCGGTGAGTACCAGGTTCATGTCGACGTCGGCGCGCGAATCTTCTTCGTAGGCCAGATCGAGCATGGGAGTGCCCGCCACGATCCCGACGCTCGTGGCAGCAATGGAGTCGAGCAGCGGAGAGCGCGCGAGCACTTTGAACTTGACCAGCGTTCCGAGCGCCAGCGCAAGCGCCACGTAAGCCCCCGTGATGGCAGCGGTTCTAGTACCGCCATCGGCCTGCAGCACGTCGCAGTCGACAATGATGCTGCGCTCGCCCAGCGCGTTGAGATCGATCACGGCGCGCAGCGATCGGCCAATCAGGCGCTGGATCTCGTGTGTTCTGCCGGAAAGCCTGCCTTTCGAGACCTCGCGCGGCGTGCGGGTAACCGTCGAGCGCGGCAGCATCGAGTATTCCGCCGTGACCCAGCCTTTGCCGCCGCCGCGCAGAAAGCCGGGAACCGAATCCTCCACCGAAGCGGCGCACAGCACCTTGGTATTTCCGGCTTCGATGAGCACGGAGCCCTCGGCAGTCGCCAGATAATCCGGCGTGATGCGGGTAGGCCGTAATTCGTCGGGACGTCGTCCGTCGGTACGCATGTTTCAGCCGGTGGCTCGCAAGGAGAAGTACAGCAGAACGCCCGCCAGAAGCAGCACGAGCGCCACAATGATGAGGCAGGGAAGTGCTCCCTGCCGGGGAACCGGAGACGCTTTCGCGGCGGTGCCCTTCTTCTTGATCTTAGGACTGGCCATCCACCGTTATTTTTTGAAGAGACTATCGAAGGCGGCGCGGGCGTCGGTGGCGTTGCGGGGGGCGGGCATGGTGCCCGAAGGCGCGAGCCGCTGCACGGGACCCGCAGGCAGCGCATCGCGCGCCACCGTCACACGCGGAGTGAACAGCTGGCAGGTGTTGGCCTGATCCTTCACCGCGATGCGCGCCGGAATGGGCTTCGTGCACTGGAAGCGCGTCGAAGAATCGAAGTGCACGCACTGCTTGCAGCAATGCAGATCGGCTCCGCACTTGAAACACTTGCCGGTGAAGTCCGTATCGGGAGCGAGCGTCGTTGCGCAGTTGAAGCAGCGCGAGGCAGCGACGTTCTGAACAAGGCGGGGAAGTTTGGGCCCGGTTATGTCGAGCGGAAGTTTCGGACCATGCGGGCGCTGTCTGTCGCCATTCGACGGACGCGATCCGCGATCGTCCTGGTATCCATTTTGTCTATACTTGCGATCTCCGTCCATAGTTTTGGACCGGCTCCTTGACTTGCCTGCTTCCAGCCGCACACACTCCTGCCTGAGGCGCAGACACGGCGGTGGACAGACATCTAACTCAATTCCAGGTTGAACAAAATACGTTCCGAATGCTGGATCCTGGTGAACGCGGCGGGACTCGATCGGAAGGATTCAGTGGCAGGTCCCGCCTGCACCTGCTTTGTATGTACCACGTATTTCGTCCGAAAGCTAGCTCCTCTTTCGATATTTCCGGGGAATCTGCTACTAGTCCGAGACCCATTTCAACAATGCGTTGCAGGGACGCGTCAACGGATTGTCGAAGTGATTCGGACTGACGCGCACCGAGTATCCGACGCGGCCGGTCTGCTGTACCGTGAACTCGTTGGCGAAGACAACCGAGGTGCCTTGCTGTTCGACAGGGACGAGCGGCAGCGTGTAAGTGCCCTGTAACTCGCCATTAGCGCCGATCTGTCCAATCACAGCCTCGACACGCAGTTCCGAGGGTGACAGTTCGCCCACTTCGAGAATAGCGCGCAGCGGAACCGAAGCGCCGCTCATGACCGAATCGCCGGGACCGTCGCCCAGATCGAGGAAGCGAATGCGATTCCAGTTCGTGTCCATGCGCGCGTTCCAGGTGGCCTTCTGGCGGGCTGCTTCGAAATCGTTGGCCGACATCGTGCGCCACAGATCGTGCGAGGGACGGTACAGCTCGGACATATATTCGGCCACCATGCGGCCGCAGCTGAAGCGCGGCGTCACATTGGCGATGCATTGTTTCATCCGCCGCGTCCATTCGACCGGCGCCTCCTGATCGGTTCCGCGGCCTTCGTAGTAGAGCGGAACGATTTCGTTTTCGATGGTCGAGTAGATCGCACTGGCGTGAATATCGTCCTGATCTTCCGAGTATTCCGCGCGGTCGCCGATGGCCCAGCCGCCTGAGAGCTCGTAGGCTTCATCGAACCAGCCATCGAGCACGCTGAAGTTCAGCACGCCATTCATGGATGCCTTCATGCCGCTGGTGCCGCAGGCTTCTTCCCCACGGCGCGGATTGTTGAGCCAGAGATCGACGCCTTGCACCATCTCGCGCGCGACCTGAATGCCGTAGTCTTCGACGAAGATCAGGCGCTTGGAGATTTCGGGATCACGCGAAAGGTTGTAGATTTCGCGGATGAGCGTCTTGCCGGGCTGATCCTTGGGATGCGCTTTGCCGGCGATGACGATCTGCACCGGCATAGTGGGATGGTTGAGCAGCTTCTTGAGGCGCTCCACATCGCGAAAGATCAGCGTGGCTCGCTTGTAGGTGGCGAAGCGGCGCGCGAAGCCGATGGTGAAGACGTCAGGATCGAGCACTTCCTGCAGCCGCCGGACTTCGGCTGCCGAGGCCTTGCGCTGGCCGGCGGAAGCTGCTGCGCGCTCGCGTACGAAGGCGATCATGCGGCGTTTGCGCTTGCGGTGCATCTCCCAGATTTCCTGATTCGGAATCTCATGCACCATCTCCCACATGCGGGTATCTTCCAGGCGCTCGCGCCAGTCGGGCTGAAGGTATTGATCGTAGAGAACGGCCAGATCGCCGTTGATCCAGGTGGGTGAATGGACGCCGTTCGTGATCGACGTGATCGGCACTTCGTTTTCCGGCAGGCGCGGCCAGAGATTCTGGAACATGCGCTGCGAAACATGGCGGTGGATCACGCTGACGCCGTTGCGGAAGGCCGAAGTCTTGAGCGCCAGAACGGCCATGGAAAAGCGTTCGCTCTGGTCGTTGCGGCCGAGGTCGAGCAGCTTCTCGAACGGAATGCCGGCCTTTTCGCAGTAGGGTCCGAGGTACTGATACACCATGCCGCTATCGAAAAGATCGATGCCGGCGGGCACGCAGGTGTGCGTGGTAAAGACATTGTTGACGCGGGTGGCTTCGAGAGCCTCTTCAAACGTCAGTTTCTGCTCTTCCATCAGCACACGCGCGCGCTCGATGGCGAGGAACGCGGAATGCCCCTCATTCATGTGATACACGGTGGGCTGAACGCCGACCGCTTTGAGCGCCCGCAGGCCGCCGATGCCGAGCACGATCTCCTGCGCGATGCGCTTGTGAATGTCTCCGCCATAGAGCTGGTCGGTGATTTCGCGGTGCTCGGGCTTGTTCTGCGGGATGTTGCTGTCGAGCACGTAGAGTTTCACGCGGCCGACGTCGATGTGCCAGACCTTGAGCGAGGCTTCGCCGCCGGGCAGCAGCACCTTGACGATGATCTCCTCGCCTTTCTCGTTGGTCGCGGGACGGACCGGCAGGGTGTAGAAGTCGTTGAGCGGAGTGCGCTCCTGCTGCCAGCCATCGGGATTGAGATGCTGCTGCAGGTATCCCTTCTGATACAGAAGCCCGACGCCGGTCAGCGCGAAGTCGCCGTCGCTGGCTGCTTTCAGATGATCGCCCGAAAGGATGCCAAGGCCGCCCGAGTAGATCTGCATGCAATCGAGCAGACCGTATTCCATCGAGAAGTACGCGATGCGCGGAGTGGCTTCGCCGGGCGCGGCGCTGTGCAGATAGCTGTCGTGACGCTCGCAGGCGCGGCGATACTGCAGCAGAAAGCGCGGGTCGCCGGCAGCGCGGTTCAGCTTCTCCTGCGGGATGCGCCCCAGGAGTGCGACCGGGTTATGGTTGCACTCCTTCCAGAGGGTCGGATCGAGACGCCGGAACACGGCGCGGATCGTATGATCCCAGCTCCAGACCAGGTTGTAAGCGATCTCAGAAAGCCGGCTCAGAGCGGCCGGCAGGGCGGGGCGGACGAGGAATTCTTTCAGCGGTTGAATGTGATACGACATCGCGAAACTAGCAAAGTATTAGTTTTTGACGGCCGGGGCGCCATTGTACATGCTCTTCAAACAGACGAGCAATCGCGCTTCCAAAAAGGAAGCGGACGGGTACAGCGCAGACTTCGTGGGCGCCAAGACGGTTTCGAAGAACGCTTCCCTCTCCTCGCAATTATCCCACGACTCCGGGTGCCGATAATGGAGTGACGCACCACGGCGACTCTTCTCTTGCCCTCTTTATCTTTTCAAAACGTCAGCTACTCGGTCCAGCAGCGGCAAATCCTGGAGAAGGTGAGTTTTGCGGTGAATCGGGGCGAGGCACTCGTCCTGCTCGGCAGCAGCGGTTCGGGGAAAACGACGGCGCTGCGGCTGATCAACCGCATGCTGGAGCCGACCAGCGGAACCATCTACATAGACGGCGAGGATATTGCGAAACTCGATCCGATCTCGCTGCGGCGGCGGATTGGTTATGTGATCCAGGAATTTGGACTTTTGCCGCATTGGACGGTCCGGCGCAACATTGGCCTCGTTCCCGAGCTGCTGGGCTGGCCGGAAGAGAGACGCAGCGAACGGGTAGATGCGCTGATGCCGCAGCTGGGGCTGGGACTGGAGCTGGCCGAGCGCTATCCGCACCAGCTTTCGGGAGGACAGCGGCAGCGAGTGGCGGTGGCGCGCGCACTCGCCGCCGAGCCCGCGCTGCTGCTTTTCGATGAACCTTTCGGGGCTCTCGATCCCGTCACACGGCATGAGATGCAGCAGTTGTTTCAGAACGTCGTGCGCTCCTACCACGTGGCGGCGGTGTTCGTGACGCACGATCTGCTGGAAGCGCTGACACTCGGAACGCGGATTGCGATTCTGGGCGGGGGAAAGCTCGAGACGATCGTAACGCCCGAGGAGTTCTGGCAAGTGGATACGCCGGTGGCGCGAGCGTTTCGCGAGACGCTGCCGCTTTCGCTGAGACCGGCATGATCGCAGGCGCGCTGCTGCTGTTTTTGAGCATGAACGCGGCGCCGGTGCCGGACGGTCAGACGATCAAGGAGCGGGTGCGCGCCAACTGGATGAAGTCGGAGGCGGCGCTCGAGAATTATTCGTGCATCGCGCAGAATCAGACCGACGAGCTCAACGCCGACGGCTCGCTCAAGAAGCGCAAATCGACCACCGAAGAGCAGTTCTACGTCAACGGGATTGAAATCGACCACACCATCGCGCGCGACGGCAAGCCGCTCAGCGAAGCCGAAGCCAAGAAGGAGCAGGCGCGGGTGGATAAGGAAGTGAAGAAGTACAGCGATCCCAAAGAGGCGGACAAGTCGCGGGCGAAAGATGAGAAACAGGCCGATCTGTTTTTGCGGGCGCTGCGCTTCCAGAATGGCCGGCGCGACGAACGCGACGGACGCTCACTGCTGGTGTACGACCTGCGCGGCGATCCGGCCTTTCACGCGAAAAAACTGGAGGAGCGATTTGCCGAGGCGCTCACCGGACGCATTGCGATCGATGAGGAATCGAGCGTGCCGGTGGAGATGCGTTTTGAAACGACGCGCGATGTGAAGCTTGTGGGCGGCCTGGTGGGCAGCCTGCACAAGGGCTTCTGGCTGCATATCGTTCAGCAGCGCCAGCCGGACGGCGTGTGGCTGACGAAGACGGTCGAGGGCAGCGGCGATGCGCGAGCGCTGTTTTTCAAGGCGCGGTTTGCGTTTCGAGAAGAGCTGGGAAAGTGCCATCTCTTCTCGGTGGATACACAGCAGAAGATCGGCGCTCCGGCGAACAAGCCTTAGGCCCGGCGGACTCAGGCGACGGCTGCGGGCTCGATATATTCGACCGCAGAGCTGGGCTGCGGGACGGGATTGCCGTGTTCGCGAAGGCTTTCAATGTGAAGGGCAATTGCTTCGGCGATGAGGCTCTGTACTTCGGCTTTTGACCTGCCCACCGCCACGCAGCCCGGCAGGTCCGGGACATAAGCACCATAGCTGTCTTCGCTTTTCTCGATCACCACGGCGTACTTACTCATTCTTGAGCCCTGCTTGCTTCAGGATAGCGTTGAGTGTACCTTTCGGCACCTCAGCGGAAGGATGCCCGGCAATCGTCAGAGTGCCTGCTTGCGGTTTGTCAGGGTGCCGAAACTGGCGATGGCTGCCGCGTGTTCGTTCAAGCTTCCAGCCAGCCTGCTCGACTGCTTTGATGAGATCGCGAAGCTTCACTCTACTCATCATGCCGCTTGTCAAAGCGGGCTTGAAATACTGGAAGTCCGGTTGTATTTCGTGTTCAACTGATGGACCCTACCGTTCTTCGTACCTTGCTGGCGGATGTGCTTTCGCTCACGGCTGAGCATGTCGTGATTGTGGCGGTCTCGTGCGGAATCGCGGTTCTGATCGGAGTCTCGCTGGGGATTCTGGGAACGCGACGGCCGGTGCTGCGGCGTGCGTCCGTAACGATCGCGAGCATTCTGCAAACCGTCCCGAGTCTGGCGCTGTTCGGCTTTCTGCTGCCGGTGCCGCTGATCGGCGGAATTGGACGGCGCACGGCCATTATCGCGCTCGTGCTGTACTCGCTATTGCCGGTGCTGCGGAACACGATTGTGGGTATTCAAAACGTGGACGCTCCGGTCCGCGAGGCGGCCCTTGCGATGGGGATGACGGATGGACAACTGCTGCGGATGGTGGAACTGCCGCTGGCTGCGCCGACAATTCTGGCCGGCATCCGCATCGCGCTGGTGACGAATATCGGGACGGCCGTGATTGCGGCGATTATCGGAGGCGGCGGTTTGGGTGAACTGATTTTCCGCGGAGTGGCATCTGTCAATACGATGGAGATTCTGGCTGGAGCCATTCCAGCGGCAGCGCTCGCTCTGTTAGCCGACGCGGGCATGTCGGTGCTTGAGCGCAAGGTGATGGCGCGGTGAACCGGCGCGCGTTGCTGGCGCTGGCGGCCGGCGCGTTTGCGTCCTGCTCTGGTTCCCACGAGATCACCGTCGCCTCGAAGAACTTCACCGAGCAGATCATTCTGGGCGAGATCGCGGCCCAGCAGCTCGAACGCAAGCTGCACATCGCGGTGCGGCGGCGGCTGAACCTGGGCGGCACACTGCTGACGCATGAAGCGATTGTGCGCGGCGATGTGGATATCTATCCGGAGTACACCGGCACCGGAGCGAGCGTGGTGCTCAAGCAAGCGGTTCCGCGCGATCCGGGGCAGGCGTATGTGGCGGTGAAGAGCGAGTATCTGCGGCGCTTTCATCTGGTCTGGCTGCCGCCGCTCGGCTTCAACGACACGTTTGCCATGGCGGTGCGCGCCGAGGATGCCCGCCGGCTCGAACGCCCGAGCCTTTCTGCGGCTGCCGCGCGCGGCTGGCGGCTCGGGATCGGCTACGAATTTCTGACTCGTCCGGACGGCCTCAAGGCGCTCGATCAGACCTACCGCCTGCGCTGGCAGGGTACGCCGAAGAGCATGGATCTGGGCCTGCTCTACCGGGCGCTGGGCCAGAAACAAGTGGATATGGCGGCGGGCAATTCGACCGATGCGCAGCTGGCCGAGGCCGGCATCACGGCCTTGCAGGACGACAGAAACGCTTTTCCGCCCTACAACGCCTGCTTCGTGGTGCGGCAGGAACTGGTGGCGCAACGGCCGGATGTGAGAATGGCATTGACGATGCTTCAGAACCGGATCAGCGATGAAACCATGCGCAGCCTCAACCGGCGGGTGGAAATCGAGCACCAGCCGGTGGAGCGAGTAGCGGCGGATTTCCTGGCCGATCAGCCTTAAAGACAATCGTGATCAACAAGCTGGTTCTCGAAAATCTTCGCCACCGCTGGATTCGCACGCTGCTGTCGGCGCTTGTGATCGGCGTGCAGGTGATGTCGATACTAACGCTGATCGGGCTCAGCCAGGGATTACTGCAGGAATCGGCATCGCGCCAGAAGGGCACGGGCGCGGATATTTTTCTCAAGCCCGAGAACGGCGGCGCGACGATCTCGTTTTCAGCCGGACAAACGCCCGAGGCATTCGCGCCCTTTGTCGCCAGGCAGCCGCATGTGGCGCAGGTGCTGCCGGTGTTTTCCACCAGCGTGGCGCTGCTGACCACCATGAGCGGCGTGGATATCGAAGGCCTGAACAAGATGAGCGGTGGGCTGCATCTGCTCGAAGGGCATCTCCCTTCTTCGCCGAATGAAATTCTGGTGGATCAGTATTACGCCAAGCAGAACAATCTGCATGTTGGAGACCAGATCAGACTGCTGAACCGGCCGTGGCGCGTGGCGGGCGTGATGGAGGGCGGCGTGCTGGGCCGCATCATCGCACCACTGCGGAGTGTGCAGGCCGCCATGGCGAGCCTCGATCCGCCGAAGGTGACGCAGATTCTGGTGAAGCTGGACGATCCGCAGCGCACGGATCAGGAAGTCGCGACGCTCAACAAGGTGCTGAATGGAAATCTGCGGGCGATTTCGATGCAGGAGATTCTGTCGCAGTTCAGCATCAACAATCTGCCGGAGCTGAAAGTTTTCATTCGCGTGATCACCGGGCTGGCAATACTGGTCGGGTTTCTGGTGGTGTTTCTGTCGATGTACACGGCGGTGGTGGAACGCACGCGCGAGATCGGCATTTTGAAGGCGCTGGGTGCGAAGCCGCGCACGATTATCGATCTGCTGGTCCGGGAGGCGCTGGTGCTCTCGCTGATCGGCTGGGTGATTGGTGTCGTTTTGGCCATCGCGGCAAAGTCTGCCATTACGGCGCTGCGGCCTGCGTCGCTGCATATTGTGAATGTGCCGGCGTGGTGGCCGATTGCGGCGGTGATCGCTATTGTGGGCGCGCTGCTCGGTGCGTTTTACCCGGGCATGAAGGCAGCGCGCCAGGACGCAATCGAGGCTCTCAGCTTTGAATAACGGTTCTCCGATTATCCGCGTACGCGGGCTGCAGAAGACGTATCACACGAGCGATGTGCCGGTGCAGGCGCTGCGCGGCGTGGATCTGGATGTGGCGAAGGGCGAGTTTCTGGCCGTGGTGGGCCCATCGGGATCGGGCAAGTCGACGCTGTTCCATATTCTGGGCGGGCTGGCGGCGCCGACCGACGGCGAAGTCTGGATCGATGGCGAAGATCTGCGGCGCATGTCGGATGCCGAGCGCACCGAGATGCGGCAGCGCAAGGTCGGATTCGTCTTTCAGAAATACAATCTGCTGCCGACGCTGACGGCGAAGGATAACATCGCGATCGCGCAATCGCTGGCCGGCAAAACGACCCAGCCGGCGGGCTTTGAGCGCATTCTGGAAGAGCTCGGGATTGCACACCGGCTCACGCACCGGCCGCGCGCACTGTCAGGCGGAGAGCAGCAGCGGGTGGCGATTGCACGCGCGCTGGTGAACGAGCCGGCCATTCTGCTGGCCGATGAGCCCACGGGGAATCTGGATACGGCGAATTCGGAAGCGGTGCTGGAGATTCTGCGGCGGCTGAACAAGTCCATCGGGCAGACCATCCTGATGATCACGCACAATCCGGAAGCTGCCGCGTACGCGGATCGAACCGTGACGATGCGCGACGGACGCCTGAGCTGAGTGCGTCAGATGCCGCTGACGGCGCGGTAGCGATCCCAGGCTGCGTCCCAGGTAAAGCGGCTGGCCTTGTTGCGAAAGGCAAGTGCGCGGGCACGGGCGCGGGCCGGATCGAGCAGCGACTCGCGGATACGCGCGGCAAACTGCTCCGGCTGATCGGGCGGGCAGGTGAGTCCTTCCACTCCGTCGGTCAGGTATTCGCGAATGCCGCCAACTGCTGTTGCGACCACGGGCGTCTGCGCGAGTGCCGCTTCGAGAACCGCAATACCGAATGGCTCTTCGCGAGCGGCGTGGACGAAGCATTCGGCGTGATGCATCCAGTCCCAGATGCGATCGTGGTCGAGATTGACGATCAGCTCGACGCGATTTTCGAGGCCGGCGGTGCGGATGTGCTGCTCGATGGATTGGCGCTCAGGGCCGTCGCCGCCGATCAGGACGAGCTTCAGATTGGGGAAGTCGGCGGACAGACGCTCGAAAGCGTCGAGGAGCACGTCGTGTCCCTTTTTCTTGACGAAAGCGGCGACGGACACGAGGTAGCGTTCCGGGATGGGACGCGGGCCGAAAGCGGCGGGCGCGGGCGAGACACCGTTCCAGACGGAGAAGGTCGGGGCATGCGGGCTGAGCGCGCGAACTTCGCCGCCCAGAGCTTGCGAGCAGGCGATGACGGCATCGGCGTGACGGCAGATAAAGGCGTAGACGGCGCGCTGCCAGCCGGGACCTTCGGCCGCGTCGGTCACGTCAGCGCCGTGTACCGACAGGACGATCTTGGGCAGCAGTCCCAGTTTGCGCAGCAGGATAACGGGAAGCATTTCGGAGCCGAAGAAATGCGCGTTCAGAGCGACAGCGCCGCGGCTCAGCCGGATCAGGCGAATGGCGTTCGGCAGAAGCCGGACCAGGAAGCCGAACAGCTTGCGCGGCGCAAGTTCAAAGGCCGGCAGTTTGAGCCAGACGCCTTCTTCGGGAGCCTCGTGCCAGCCGGTGACGATGATCTCCGGTTGAAAGTCTCGGGAGAGCGCCTGGGCCAGTCCGACGATAACGTTGTTGACACCGCTGCCGGGGCGCACGGGCCAGGGAGACAAAAAAAGATAGCGGGGACGAACGCCGGTGAGCGCTTTCCCGTCCGTGACAGGCGCGGGACAAGTCGGGACAGCTGCCATCAGGCCCCTCTCGAGTCTCGCCGCATTGGATTTATCTTCAGTGTATAGTTCACGGGACACTTTCTCGCGGGCTGATGGGATCACCGGGCTGTCCGAAAACCGAGGCCTTTGGCGCGCGTAAGCAGAAGCGCGAGCGAGGTGCGGCCGGAGGCGGTCATGACAGTCTCGAGATACTCGAGCACGGGCGGCCAGACCAGCAGCATGCTTAGAATGTAAACCGCAGCGCCGAGTATTACGGTGGAAGAAAGGATGAACCAGGAATTGTGTGCGCCGATGCTGTTGAGCAGTTTCATCCAGCCCAGACAAGCGACGGTCATACCGGCGGTGATCAGGATCTGCGGCAGCAGCGCGCGGGCGAACTCGCTGAGCTTCAGGCCGATGAGGCGGAACGGGATCAGGAAGCCGGGAATAACGGTGAATCCGAGGAACGCGATGCAATACGCGGTGGCAACGCCGAGGATGCCCCAGTGGATGCCGATCAGGAACGAGCTGACCAGCAGGATGCAGGCCGCGATGTTCCAGCGGAAGGCGATGTCGGTGCGCGATTTGGCCATGTAAATCTGGCCGACCGTGGTTTGCACCGACTGCACCAGACCGACCGGCGCGAGGATCTGGAACACGCGAATGGCGCCGACCCATTTCTCGCCCAAGATGCTGCGGATCATGGGATCGGCGATGACGCCCATGCCGGCCATAACGGGAAAGCTGATGAGCGCTATCAGCATGCAGCTGCGCGTGTAGGCCGCGCGGAAGCGCTCGTTGTCGTCCTGTATGCGGGCGAAGGCCGGGAAGGTGGCCTGCGCGATGACCGCGCTGATGTTCTGGATCGGCGTGAGCATCAGGTTGTAAGCCATCTGGTAATCGCCCAGAGGCGCTTTGCCGAGCACCTTGCCGACGGTGATGTTATCGGCGTTGCGGGAGAAGTAGTTGATGAGCTGCGAGCCGGAGAGATTCAGGCTGTATTTGGCGATGGATTTGACCGAGTCGAGACTGAACTCCCAGGAGGGCCGCCAGCGCGAACCGATCCAATAGCCGAGGCAGGCGGTGGCCGAATTGGCGAGATTGGCGAAAACGAGACTCCAGACGCCGAAGCCACGGTACGCGAACGTGAGCGCGACCAGATAGGCCATAACGGCGGCGCTCAGGTCGGCAATGGCGAGCGCGCGGAATCGCATTTCGCGGATGATAAGCGAGCTATGCACGACGCCGCAGGAGGTAAGCCAGAAGGAGATCGAGAGCGTGCAGAGGATCGGGATGAGATCGGGAGTTTTGAAGAACGCGGCGGTAGCCGGGCTGGCGGCGCAGACGATGGCTGCCAGAAAAAGTCCCAGGCAGAAATTGACCCAAAACAGGCTCGAAATTAACGTATTTGAGATCGTTTTGCGCTGAATAATCGCGCTGCCCGTACCTAAATCACGGAAATTCAGAATAAAAACAATCAGCAGATTCGCCATGCCCATGACGCCGTAGGCAGAGGGCCCGAGCAGGCGGGCAACCGTGGCGACCGAGGCGACCGAAAGGATCTGGCGTCCGGCGGTGGAGAGGCTCGACCAGGCGGTTCCAGCCACGGCCCGTTTGGTCAGACTGGGTGCTGCTGCGGAAACATCCGGGCCGGCGTTTTCGAGGCCGGTGGTTTCGGGATTGTTTCGCGGTGATTCGATTGTGGGCATGCAGCAGCAGCGGAAAATCTGGATCGGCGGACGGATCTTACAGTAAACTAGTGTAGCGGGATGGAATTCTTTTCGGAGTGATTTTCTCCGATTCTTCGATGAAGAGTTAGTTTCAGACTTTTCCCAGGGCAAGATCTCGCGAAACCTGCCGAAAAGACATTTTGAGCCCCGAATGTGCGGGCTTTGAAACCTGCTAAGGCTTGCGACGAATTTGAGCTCAGAACGAATCCGTGTCTTATCGCTGATCGAAGCACAGGTGGTCACGTCGCCGGCGCGCATCGTGCTGCGATTTGCGGCCGACTGCCGTGATTCGATGGATCTGCGGGTGGTGAATTTTGTGCGGGGCTCGGGCACGGCGGAGGGCTACCGCAATGCGCTGCTCGAAGAAGCGGCCCGCAACCAGATTCCGGCGAGTGTGGTGCCGGATGCAGCGCCATATGACGTAAGCCTGCTGGCGAAGCTGAAGGCTCTGATTCGCGAACATCAGCCGCACATTGTGCAGACCAACAGCATCAAGTCGCATTTTCTGGTATCGCTCGCGGGCGCGCGCGATTACGGATGGCTCGCTTTCCATCACGGCTATACGGCCGAGAATTTCAAGATGCGGCTGTATAACGCGCTCGACCGGTGGTCGCTGCGGGCGTGCGATGAGGTGGTGACGGTCTGCAACGCGTTTGCTGATGAGCTGAAGGCGAAGGGCATCCGGCGCGAGAAGATTCGGGTGATTCCGAACAGCATTCCGGCCGATTTTTTGGTGCGCGATGAGCGAGTGGCCGAGGAGTGGCGCGCGCGGCTCGGCGTGGAAGCGGGCGAAAAGGTGATTGTGAGCGCGGGGCGGCTTTCGCCGGAAAAGGGTCACAGGTATCTGGTGGAAGCGGCGGCACGGCTGATGCGCTCTACCGAATCGGTTCCGCGCTTTAAAGTGCTGATCGCCGGTAGCGGGCTGCTCGAGCAGGAGCTTCAGCAACAGATTGCGAATCTGGGCTTAGTCGGCCAGGTGAAGCTGATCGGTTTTCACGCCGATATCCGGCCGCTGTATCAGATGGCGGATGTTTTCGTACTACCGTCGTTATCGGAAGGATCGCCGATGGTGCTGCTCGAGAGCATGATCGCGCGGGTACCGGTGGTGACGACGCGAGTCGGGGGAATCCCGGAGACGATCAGCGATGGTGAGACGGGATTACTGGTGCCGGCTGCCGATCCGGAGGCGCTGGCGGCTGCTTTGAGCCGGCTATTGAACAGTCCGAAGCTGGCGAGCGAATTGATGGAAGCGGCTTACCGGCGGGCGCAGGAATCGTACAGCCCACAGCTGTATAACACGCGTGTGCTAGCGGCGTTTGAAGAAGTACTCGAGCGGAAGCAAAAGCTTCGGGCAGAGCGGGTCGAGGTTCCGCAGTGAGTTCGTCGAACGGGACATCCTCGCACAGGGAGCCGATTCCGGTGCTGCTGCTGGTACGCAAGCTCGATCACGGCGGAATCGAGCGCGATGTGACGAAAGTGGTCAAGGGGCTCGATCGCTCGCGCTTTACGCCGCACGTGGCCGTGTACCAGGGCGGCGGTCTGCGAATGGAGGAAGTGAAGCAGGCGGGTGTGCCGATACTCGATCTGGGCGTCACCAGTCTGATGTCGCCGAAGATTCTGCGCTCGGCCGGTGAGTTCTGCGGGTTCATCCGGCGCAACCGAATACGGGTGGTGCATGCCTACGATGCCAGTGCGGTGTTTGCCGCGCCGCTGGCACGGCTCATGCGGGTGCCGCTGGTGATCACGAGCACGCTCGGACACCGCGATCTTTTCGACGAGCGCACGCGCAAGCAGCTGCCTTTCACGGATAAACTGGCAGATCTGATTTTTGTGAACTGCGAAGCCATGCGGCGCCACATGATCGAGGACTACGGGATTCCTGCGGAGCGCACTGTGCTCTGTTACAACGGCGTTGAAACGTCCGAGTTCTATCCCGCGCCGGGACCGAAACCGGAGCCGGTGGCGGATGCGTTGCTGGTGATTGGAACGGTGTGCGTGCTGCGGCCGGAGAAGCGGCTCGATCTGCTGGTGGAAGCTTTTGCGGCGGTGCATGGGAAGAAACCCGGGATGAAGCTCCTGATCGTGGGCAGCGGGCCCGAACTGGAAAAGCTGCAGTCGAAAGCTGGTGAACTCGGAGTCTTGAAGGACTGCGTTTTTCTTCCGGCCGTGCCCAAAGTAGCGCCGTTGCTGCGCGCGATTGATATTTTCGTTTCGTGCTCGTCGTCGGAGGCCTTTTCCAACGCTGTCCTGGAGGCGATGGCGTGCGGCTGCTGTCCGGTGGGCTCGCGCGTGGGAGGCACGCCTGAGCTGATCGCAGATAACGATCGCGGCCTCCTTTTTGAGAGCGGAAACGCGGGGGATCTGGCGGAGAAGTTGACGCTGCTGATCGAGAATGACGAATTGCGCCGGCGACTGGCTCATCAGGCCGCAACGTTTGCAACCGAGAATTTGAATATGCAGGTCGCTGTGAATCGTCTCAGCGAGATTTACGAGACCGGTCTGGCCCGCAAAGAGAGGAGACGTGTTTGAGTAAGAAACTGGCGGTTCTGGCGGGCGCTCGTCCGAACTTTATGAAGGTGGCGCCGCTGATGGCCGCAATGGCGGAGGATTCGGACCTGGATCCGGTGCTGATCCACACGGGGCAGCACTACGACGACGCGATGTCGGGGAGCTTCCTGCGCGATCTGCAGATACCGCCGCCGAAGCACCATCTGCAGGTCGGCTCCGGGACGCACGCCCAGCAGACGGCCGAGATCATGAAGCGCCTGGAACCAGTGCTGATCGAGGAATCGGCGGAAGGTGTGATTGTGGTGGGAGACGTGAACTCGACCGTGGCCGGGGCACTGGTGGGATCAAAGCTCGGCATGGCGGTAATTCACGCCGAAGCCGGGCTGCGGAGCTTCGACCGCACCATGCCGGAAGAGATCAACCGCATGGTGACCGATGCGATCTCGGATCTGTTGCTGGTAACCGAAGAGAGCGGGCGCGTGAATCTGCTCAAGGAAGGGCACGACGAAAAGCGGATTGTGATGGTCGGCAATCTGATGGTCGATTCGCTGCGGCGGCATCTCGAAGATGCACTGAAGACCGATATCGTGCGCCGGCTTGGACTCGAAGGCAAGAAATACGGGCTGGTTACGCTGCACCGACCGGCGAACGTCGATGACCAGGAGAAGCTGGCGGAGATTGTGGGGGCGCTGGCAACGATTTCGACCGAGCTGCCGTTGTATTGGCCGGTGCATCCGCGGACCCGGGCGCGCATACAGAGCGGCGGATTAGCGCTGCCGGAACGGATTCATCTGCTGGAGCCGCTGAGCTACTTCGATTTTCTGCACATGCAGGCCAAGGCGGAGACGATTTTCACCGATTCGGGCGGTATTCAGGAAGAATCGACGGTGCTCGGGGTCAAGTGCCTCACTTTGCGTGAGAACACGGAGCGGCCGGCCACTATAGAATATGGAACCAACCGCCTTGCCGGGACCAGTGCGGGATCAATTTTGAGCGCCTGGGACGCGGTGCGGGGCCAGAATCTGCGCGGTTCCATTCCGCCACTCTGGGACGGGCAGGCCGGTGTACGGTGTCATGCGGCATTACGTAAATTCTTTGCGCTCCCGGTGCGGGAGAAATCGGTTGTGAATGCCTGAAGACGTTGTCCTGCTGTTCGCGTATCACTTTCCGCCCGAGAACGCCATTGGCGCGCTGCGGCCGTACCGGTTGTATAAGTATCTGACGCGGCTCGGCTACCACTGTCACGTGATCACGGCGGCGGACGTGAGCCGGTTGCCCGAAATCGATGCGCGCACGGTGGACGATCCGTTTGTTACGAAGGCGCGACAAGGGATGGGCTGGCAGGTGGAGCGCGCGATCCGCAGATTCCTGTTGCCGGGTGTGGTGGGCACGCAGTGGGCGATTCATGCCTACCGGGCGGCGCTCGAGTACATCGATAAGCATCCCGGGGCGCGCATCACCGTTTTTTCGACATTTCCGCCGGTTGGTGTGCATCTGGCCGGATACTGGCTGGCGCGGCGCAGACAAGTGCCCTGGATCGCCGATTTCCGCGATCCGATGGCCGACAATCCGGTTTACGAGCACATCAGCCCGTTCACGAAGAACGTGTACCGGCGGCTGGAAAAGATCGTGGTGGAAGCGGCCGACGTGGTGATTGCGAACACCGATGCGGCGCAGCAGAAACTCAAGCGCGCCTATCCGAACCGTGCGGACAGGATTCAGCTGATCTGGAATGGCTTCGATCCGGAGGACCGGCGACTGCCGCTGCCGTATGCCTCGGGCGGCCGAAAGCTGGCGGTGCATGTCGGGGAACTGTATGGCGGACGCAGCGCAACGCCGGTTTTGCACTCGGTGCGGCGGCTGATCAGCGCCGGAAAGCTTTCGCCAACTGATTTCCAGATCTATCTTGCCGGACCGACTGTACCGGGGTCGCTTCCCGATGCAAATTTTGTTGAGGCGGCTGTGGCCGAGGGCTGGCTGCGCATTACCGACGATCGCGTTCCGCAGCAGGAAGCGAATCAGATTATTCAGACCGCGCATGCGCTGCTGCTGATTCAGCCACAAAGCGTGCTGCAGGTGCCCGGAAAGCTCTACGAATACCTCCAACTCGGCCGGCCGATACTGGCGCTGGTTCCTCCGCATTCGCCGGTGGAGCGGATTTTGTCGCGCAGCGGGGTGCCGTACCGGTGCATTTATCCTTCGACATCGCAGGAAGACTTCGATCGCGGCATTCTGGAATTCTTCCAGTTTCGCGAGCCGGAGGCCGGACCGAACGAATGGTTCGAGAGCCAGTTCAACGCGCTGAGCCATGCGCAGAAGGTATCGGAATTGATTCAGATGCTGCACGGAGCGCCGGTTTCGAAGCCGGTGCTTTCGCACGCCGCGCAGGATTCCTAAAATAGCTCGGGGCGCGGAGGCAGGGATTTTCCCCCGTCGCCGGTCACATGTATGAGGAGCAGCATGAGCGGCGGAGTCGATTCCTTTTGTATAGGCAAGCTGCACGGTCGTGTCGTCCCTCGAATGGGATGAAACAGACGGTGGTCTTACAAGTCGTTTAGAGAAACCAGCTTACGATCAGCCCCGCGGTTGCGGCGAAAATCGCAATCGTTGTGATCCAGCCGAGTATGTTGGTTGCACGATTGTTCACGCGCTTGCCCATGATCACCGCATTGTTGGTCATCCGATGATCAGCAGCATGAGCGGTGGCGTGGAGAAGTCGTGCACGATACCGGAGGCGAGCGGTTTCGCGCGACACCAATCGCTGCGCTCATGGCTCCGAAAACTGCGCTGCGGCTTCGATCGCTTTATATACGCAAGCTGCAGGGCTCATGGAATCCCG
>JAJPHN010000027.1 GCA_021325235.1 Terriglobia bacterium
CGGCGTCTATGTTTCGTTCGACGACGGCGATCAATGGTCGTCCCTGCAACTAAACCTTCCCATCAGCTCGGTTCGAGATCTTGCCATCGAAGACAGTGACCTGGTAGTGGCGACTCACGGCCGGGCCTTCTGGATTCTGGACGATATCGAGCCGCTCCGCCAGCTTGCCGCCAACAGCGCCGCCGAAACGCGGCTCTACCGCCCCAAGCGCGCCGTTCGCATGACCAGCGACGCGTTCTGGGGTACGCCGCTGCCGCCCGAAGAACCGCAAGCGCACAACCCTCCGCGCGGCGCCTATCTCGATTACTACTTGCCCGAGCCAGCCGGAACCGAACTGGTCCTCGAGATTTTGGATGCACGCGGCGCCACCCTCCAGCGCTTTTCAAGCCGCGCCAGGCCTGAGCAGTCGCCCGAGAATCTGCCAGTCGCCCCGCGCTGGCTCGAACAGCCGCAGCGGTTGAGCGAACAAGCCGGTATGCATCGCTTTGTTTGGGATCTCCACTGCGGCCCCACAGGCGCCAATACCGCCGAAGACTACGACGAGGAAGGCGATGCGCATTGGAAAGGTCCGCTCGTGCTGCCCGGCCGTTACACCGTGAAGCTGACTCTGGCCGGCCATCAATGGACGCAGCCTTTGGACGTGGTCATGGACCCGCGCTCGCCTGCCACGCGCATCGAATTAGTCCAGCAATTCGACTGGGCCCAGCGAGTCTTCAAAGATCTTCTGCTCGCTAGAAAAACCGCAGCCACGGTGGAAGCCGTACAGGCCCAGCTTGCCGGCTTTACCGCCCAGCCGCCCGAGGTTGCCGGTGCCATCAACGCAGCAACCAAGCAGCTCGGGGACATCCTGACCGGAGGCGCGAAGCCCACACAAGGCTTGCAAGCGGCAACTCGTGCCCTCACCGCCGCCTTCAATGCGCTCGAAACTGCGGACCGTATGCCGCCCTCACAGGTGATTGCTCTCTACCACGAGAGTGCCGCCGCTCTAAAAGCTCGCGCATCGGAGTGGTCGGCATTCAAGACCAATGTTGCGCCGCGGCTGAGCCAGCAGCTTCGCGCCGCCGGCTTGCGGGAGATCAGCATCGCCGACCACCAGTAATTGCGCGTAATTAATTCTCGCCCATATTGTCTGCGTCGATCTTCGCGACCGCCACATTCATTTGTGCGGTCGTCGTCACCGAATCGGCCGGCGGATCTTCGGCCAATTGATAATGCTCGGCGTCGGCGATGTTCTTCGCGATGCGTCTTACGGTCGTAAACGATCTCGTCTGGCGCGGCGCCTGGTCGATCACGCATTTCAAAAACGTGACCATATTGCTTATGCGGTTCGCTTTATTCGAGTCATATGACTTGACCGAGATAGACCGCGCCTCGCCTTGCAGATCTCTCAACAGTTGCGGCGCGCGCGTCGAGGCTTCTCCGTCTGCGATCAGCATCAGCCCGATCCGCGCGTGCGCCTTGCGAACGCTCTTGGCGCCTTCCTTGCGGTACGTTTGCCAATCGTTTTCAAGCTTTGCCATCTCCTCGGCAGCATCGCTCGCCACCGTAAAGGACTCCGCATCGATGTTGCCGTTCGGGCGATTCTTCGAGGCCTCTTTATACTGCGCACTGAGCTTCTGGAAAGCCGCCACCTTTTCCGGCGGAAATGCGGCCGCCAGTTCATCCAGCGCCCGCATCCCCTGGTCCGTCGCTATCGTGAGATACAAAACGAAGTCGCCGCTGCGCGTGAGTGCATCTGCACCGCTCGGCCTCGGGTACGGAATCTTATTTTTCAAACTGCCGAATTGCCCGAAAGCCGGCACCGAACAGGCCGCCAAAATGATCGAGAGTGCGAAGTGAGAAGTTTTCATAGATTCATTGCAGGCGTGCTTTGACTACTGAATCGAAATTTTCCGCGTGTAGCGCAACCGTCAATTGATCGAGCGCTTTTGAGAAGTAAACCAGCCGATACCCCCCGCGGTCAAGTGGCGACACCGCGGACGCCTCGGCCGCCGGTACCTGCGAGGTGATTTGAAGCCCCAGTTTCGCAGCCGGTTGCGTTGCCGGTGGTTGTAACAACTGCATCCGCCATTGCCCCGTGTAGGAGAGACCGGACGCCGTCTCGGCTTCCGCAAGTCCAGAGAGATAGCAGCGCAGCAGCGGAACGCCATCGAGCCATGCCGAGTCGGCGCCCCCGTTGACGGGCGCCAGTTCGCGATGCAAAGCCTCCGCCATCCGCCCACCCACCATCTGCTGAAGAACGTCGGCGTCGAGCAGCGGCGTCTCCCCGCGCGCCGTATCGAATCGAAACCGCAAAAGCTCAGCCCGATTTCCCGCGCGCGAGTAGCGTACGCGATCGCCCGGCTTCAAATGCTCGCCGCTCAGCACCGCCGCCGTCAAATAACCTTGCGAGGGTGATTCGATTCGATAGTACGGCTTCGCCGGTTCTCCGCTCCCAAGTTCGATCGTCCCGGCGGGCCGCAGCCATAGCAGCGGTGCGTGGGAATCGGGCTGCAGTCCGGTTGGCCAGGCGGGCTGGCCGCCCGCGCCGATTTCAGCCTCTACCGCCGTGCTCTCATCCTTCCCCGCAAGCACCCCGGACGCTAGCACTTCGCGCGCCAACTCGATTGCGGCGTTGCGCCAGGCTGTGAACAACGCGCTCCGGTCGTCCACTTCTCGAATCCCGGCTGCCGCCACACGCCCCAGGCGTTCATCACGCATGAAGACACGCACCAGCCCGTACACCGGCAGGCTCTCGTCGCCGTGCCGTGCGTAAACTGCCGCGCCCATCGTCGCGCGATAACGATGCTCGACAGCACCCTTACCTGCTGCAGTCCCATAAAAAGACCCCGGCGCGAACAGCACAATGCGGAATTCCGGATTCTCCTGCGCGATCTGCCGCAGCGCTTCCTGGTGAATGCTCATCAACTCCTGCTCCACCAGACCCGCATACCTCGATACATCGCGCATCATCTCATCGAATTTCTGCTGCTCAGTCGCCTCGTGGATCGGCGCCGGCAGGAGCCGCAGAGAAGAATTCTTGCTCAGATAATCGGCGAATATCGTGACGCTTGCATCCACCGGCAACGGAGCGGCTGTCATGCCCTGCACCGACGGTGCCGGACCCAGCCACGCCATCGACACGCGCGGTTCGCGGCGCGCGGCCGGCTGTTGCGCAATCGTCACCGAGTATGTCTCGCCCGCCCCCACGGCGCGCCCAGCGTCGGCCGCATCCACAATCGCCGAATAGTGATCGAAGGCGCACGCCACACGCGCGGCGCGATGGGCAGCGCCGGTCAGCACCAACCCCGGTCGGATGCCGCGCTCTAACCCAAACGGCCACGCGCCCCCCGCGGCCTTCTTCGAGTCCTCCGGAACCGGAAGCGTTGCGCCTCGCAGAACGAATACCGCCAGCTTCGAATTCAATTCGCTGAAACAGGCGCGCATCCATTCATCGAAAGCGCCCTGAAACGCCGCGCCCAAATCTGCATCCGTCGCCCCCAGCGCTGAGGAGCCGAGCTTCACCCGTGCCGATACCATCCGCGTCGCCGCATACAAAACTGTCCCCGACCACGGGTCCACTGCCGAGACGCTTCCCGCAATCGAAGCCTCAAAGTTGTGAATAGCGCCGCCTGCCACTTCGTGTGACACCCGCGCCGCCGTGATGCGCGGCACAATCACCACGGCAGCTTCATCGGGACTCAGCAGGCGTTCCGGCCCGAGTTGCAGAATCTGATTCGGAAACGCCGCTGTGAACGCTGTGCGAAATCGAGAAGCAACTTGAGAAGCAACAAAGTGCGGATCGGGATTCGAATCGGAAACCAGAAACTGACTGACGAGCACGAACCGCGTATCGCTTGCCCCAGCGGCGCTTGCCGCGTGCAGCGCGAACAGCAGACACCCGCTCACTATCCAGCGAATCGGCACAGCGGCTGGTCAGGGATGCGTTAGAATTGCGGAACGCTCGTCCAGGCTGGTCACATCGAACCCCGTTATGTTCCGTTCCACCACGCCCCGCGC
>JAJPHN010000012.1 GCA_021325235.1 Terriglobia bacterium
GCGCGCGCCGCGGGCGAAAGCTTCAGACCGGAGGGAGATTGTCGTCACATGAGCCCCGCAAGGTCGCCTCAACTCAGAGGCGGATGTCAGCGGGGTTGATTAGAAAGGGCCGGAAATGGGACTCCGCAACAACGATGATGAGGCAGGAGGGCTCTCGGATAGAAAGACAAGCGGACGGCGGCGTGCCCACTCCGCTGGCAAGGGCGGCGGGGGTATCGCAACCAGGAACGGCAAGGAATATGCCTTGACGCCCATCTTCTCCACGTCATAGCATACGTATGGATAATGGTAGAGAAATACGTAATGCCTTACATCAAGCCCACTGAAGTCATCTCGCCGAAGGCGCACTGGTCGCTGATCGATGTGCTGCTCGACCGCGGCGAAGGTGACTGCGCCTATGCGTTGGGAATATGGGATGGTGAACGCCGCATCGGATTCCGGTGGAACGGGACGGACGAGAACCAACTCGGCAACCCCCAGAGCCGCGGCCTGCCGACGTGGACGATGCTAGATCCGGAAATGCATAAGCAGATCCTGGAGCAACTGCCCCCGGAAAAGTTGGCGATCGCGCGCGGGTTTCTCGGAATCAATTTGATGCTCGAAGGTCCGACCCTCGACGGCACGCGAGCGGATCTGATGTTTTACGATTTCTTCCAAAATCCACCCGTGCTGGTGATCCTGGAATGCAAGACCTTGCGCGATGCCGTGCGGCGGCCGGATATCTCCGACTCCGATTGCCAGCTCCTGGCGATGCGCCACGAGCGCCTCCTCAACGATGCCGCTGCTGCGATGCTCGCCAAAGGCGAGGGCAGGCTGCGTGAGGATGGACGTTTCCGCATCATCGAGCTTCAAGCAGAGCCGCTACAAAAGATCGCCAACCAGCTTTGCACCGACGTGCTCGCCATGGCGGCCTCCGCTCGTTGGAGCAAGTGACACCCGATGACCGATCCTTATTTCAGTGAGTACGGGCCGCGGCCACGAACGAGCGAGACGATAAGTGCGACGTTCAACGGCTTCGACCTCGACAGCGAAATCCCACTGAACGACGACCTAGAACGCAAGGTGCGCCGCGCCGCTGAAACCGGCTCGCCATTCGTTCGTGTCCGCGATCTGTTTCCTCACTGAGCCGAGGAACGGGATCGACATGGTGCAGTTCAACGATTGGTGCGATGCGGCCGATAGCAACGTAGGAGTGCACGGGCTTCGCATTCTTTCTGGCGACCCAGGACGACTGAACGCTGGCATCCTGGCGACGGCTGCGGTCGTACCAACCCACTACGCCGCCGCGGAGCGCGTGGCCGGAATCCTTCGGCGGCTTGGCAAGACTGAAGCCGCTAAATTCGTCGAAGGCAAACTGCCAACGAGCAAATCCATCCGCTCAGGAGACCTCGGTGAGATCCTGGCCACCGAATGGATCGAGACGCAGGGCGGCTATCAGGTACCGATCAAGCGGTTGCGTTGGAAGGACCATCGCAACATGGCGATGCGCGGCGACGATGTGATCGGTATCCAACAGAACCTCCAGACGCGTGACCTGCTGTTCCTCAAGACCGAAGCCAAGAGCCGCGTGGCCCTGAGCGGCGCGGTCGTGACCGAAGCGCGGGCTGGCCTCGACAAGGATGGCGGCCTGCCATCGGCCCATGCGCTGTCTTTTGTCGCCGATCGGTTGGCCGAGCTGGGCAACGACGCGCTGTCAGATGCGATCATTGATGCGCAGCTCAAGACCGGTATCCAGCCGCAGAACGTGCGCCATCTCCTATTCACGTTCTCCGGTAACAACCCGGAAGCTCATCTCATCGGGTCGCTGCAGACCTATGCCGGTGGCATCGCACAGTGGAGCGTGGGGTTGCGGGTCGAGGGCCACGCCGCCTTCGTTGCAGCGGTCTATGACCTGGTGATCGCTAATGCCAACGGTTGAAAGCATCCACGCCGACATCGACCAAGCGGTCACACCGGGATTCCGGGCCCGTCTGATCGCGCGCGGCCAAGCTCGGGCGATGATCTGGCGTGATGGCGTGCTGCCCCCCGGCGCCCCCGGCTTTTCATCTCAATTGAGCTATGATCTCCACTCTTACGGCTACTCGCTCCTTGAGCTCGGTCTACGCCTCCTCGAGCTGGGTGGCGACCCGGCCCGCGCGCGCCTCGCCTTCGAACAGGCAGCGACCGCGCTGGAAGCGGTCATGTCCAACGGGGCGCGCGGCGAAACCGACCGCGACTTCCATTTCGTTATGGCCGCGGCCGCCTATCATCTCGCTCATCTCTCGGCGCGGGCCTATTCGCTGCTGAACATTGTCCGGGGCGAGGACAATTTCTCGCCCATCGAACGCGTGCTCGCCCAGCTCATGCTTCGCGATCTTGGCGCTCTGCGGACGACTCTTCTCGACTTTCGACTTCGAGGTACCGGGAGCGACGCGACAATCACCGCCGCCCTTCAGGCGCAGTGGGATCAGGACGAGCCAGGAGGCGAACTGGCCGACGACCCATCGTCCTTCCTGTTCGACGCTGTCGATCTCGCGCTGACCGACAGCTTCTTCGGTGCGCTCGCGACATTCCTTCTCGCCCTCGAGCGCGGTGACCGCCCGCTCATGGAGCAAGCCGTCGCACGGCTTCGCGAAAGCTTAAGCATCTGCTCCGAGATCAACCTGCTACCGCAATGGTGGGCGCATCGCGTCGCTCTGCACCTGCTGTCCGATCTCTGGGCTTCGAGTTTCCACGAGCGCCTGCCGTTGCTCCCGGCCGGCGGCGATGCGGCCGACTGGCCGTCATTGCGCGAACGCTTCATTGCCTCGTTGATTTGCCGGACAAAGGCCGAGATCGACCTCTGGCCGTCACAGGTCGCTGCCGCGGCCCGCGCCGTCGATCAGGCCGACGACCTCGTGGTCTCGCTGCCGACCAGCGCCGGCAAGACTCGCATCTCCGAACTGTGCATCCTCCGATGCCTTGCGGCGGGGCGCCGGGTCGTCTTCGTGACACCGCTGCGAGCGCTCTCGGCGCAGACAGAAGTAACCCTCCAACGCACCTTCGGACCGCTCGGGAAGACCATCTCCGCGCTTTATGGGAGCATCGGCGTCAGCGGGTTCGATGAGGATGCGATCCGCCAGCGCCACATCGTGGTCGCCACGCCCGAGAAACTGGATTTCGCACTCAGGAATGATCCGAGCCTCCTCGACGACGTAGGACTTCTCGTCTTCGACGAGGGCCACATGATCGGGCTCAGCGAGCGCGAAGTCCGCTACGAGGTTCAGATCCAGCGGCTCCTGCGACGCGCCGACGCCGCCCAACGCAGGATCGTATGTCTCTCCGCCATCCTGCCGGAAGGCGATCAACTAGACGATTTCGCTGCTTGGCTCCGTCGCGACCAGCCCGGAGGCCTCGTGAAGGACGACTGGCGACCGACGCGGCTGCGCTATGGCGAGGTGGTCTGGAACGGCCAGCACGCTCGGCTGAATCTGCGCGTCGGCCAGGAACGCCCGTTCGTCCCACGCTTCCTCAC
>JAJPHN010000035.1 GCA_021325235.1 Terriglobia bacterium
GCTGAAACACATGCTTTGCGATATCCAGCCCGATCACCTTCACTGCCATCTCTGTAGAACCTCCTCAGCCCAGTCAACCACCAGGCGGGGTCCATACCATCAGGTCAGCGTTCTGGATACGCGCGAGGGCGAGCGTGGCGGATTCGAACGCGGGGATGCGATGAAGACGCCATTGCGTGTCGGCGATGGACTGAACTAAGAGCTTTTCGCGGTGATCGGCTGGTTGCCAGGCGGCGAAGATGTTCGCGACGTGCTGTTCGTAGAGAGCGGCGTCTTCGCAGGGCAACACGACGGTTGCGCCGGTGAGTCCGTTTTTCACGGCGTTGTGGGAAATCTTGGCTTTGCCTTCGGCGGTTTTGGGACCGGTGGAGAGTTGGGAATTGGCGCGATTGGCGTTGAGCTGAGCTTGCGTGGACATGAACTGCCTCCGCGCACAGAAGTAGCATGGCGAAAAGCGAACATCTGGCGAAAGCGGGAGTAAGTGGCTGAAAAGGTTCAGTCGATTTTTGTGGTTTGGTTGTGAACGGGCCGGCGTGATGCATGGAGGCAAGGCCCGCGGCGGGTTGGCTGACCGCTCCTGGTCGGAGGCGCCGCGCAACCCCTCTGATTACACTGCAAGGTATGCGCCTGAACGCTCCTCTCACCGAAGAGAAGCTCTACCAACTCGCCTCTCAGATCAAAATCCTGCTCATGGACGTCGACGGCGTCCTCACCGACGGCCGTCTCTACCTGCTCCCGGCACCCGACGGCAGCATGGTCGAAACCAAGGGCTTCGATTCGCAGGACGGCATCGCCTTACGCTGGCTCGAATGGTACAAAATCGCGAGCGGTGTGATCAGCGGCCGCAACTCTCCAGCCACGACCGAGCGCGCCCGCCAGGTCGGCATGCGCTGGGTCATTCAGGGACACATCGAAAAGATCCCGATTCTCGAGAAGATCCTCGCCGAAGCCCAGACCGATCCGCAGCACATCGCCTATATCGGCGACGATCTCACGGACGTGGTCATCATGCGCCGCGTGGGTCTCGCGTTCGCAACGGCCAATGCGCGCGAGGAAGTGAAGCGCTCCGCTATGGCGATCACCGATGCAGCCGGCGGCTCCGGCGCCGTCCGCGAAGTGATCGAACTGCTCATGAAAGCGCAGGGCCACTGGGAAGAGCTGCTTAAGAAATACGAGGTCACCGCGTGAGCAACGGGTCCTCGGGCGGCAAAGTCGGTCTGCTCATCACAACCGTCAGCGGACCCGGTGTGCTCCATCAGCTCACCGGCGCCATTGCGCGCCATCAGGGCGATATCCGCTCCGTGTCGATCGTCGAGGACCGTCCCGCCGCCACCCGCGTCTACTTCGAGCTCGATCTTCCCGGTCTGCTCGAAGCCCTGGTCGCCGATCTCAAAGAGTTGCCGGTCGTGCGCTCGGTCGAGCTGGTCGAATCCCTCCAGCAGATCTACGGCAAGCGCATCATTATCATGGGCGGGGGCGCGCAGGTCGGCCAGGTCGCCCTCGGCGCCATCTCTGAAGCCGATCGCCACAACATCCGCGGCGAGCACATCTCTATTGACACGATTCCGCTGGTCGGCGAACAGACGCTCGCCTCGGCCGTCCGCGCCGTACGCCGTCTGACCCGCGTGCGCGCGCTCGTGCTCGCCGGTTCGCTCATGGGCGGCGATATCGAAGCCGCCGTGCGCGAGGTCCGCTCCGATGGTCTGTTGGTGATCAGTCTCAATATGGCCGGCAGTGTTCCCGATGCCGCCGATCTGGTCGTCACCGATCCCGTACAGGCCGGCGTGATGGCCGTGATGGCCGTTGCCGAGACCGCTAAGTTCACCATCGAGCGATTAAAGCGCCGAGTCTTCTAGTACGCATCACATCTGGCGCCGTTGCTGCTGCTCATCGGCCAGCGCGCGCTCGGCCTCCCTGGCCGCAATCAACGTATCCGGAACCCGTATGGCGCGATAGATTATGGCCGCAATCGCTGCCCCGATCAGCGGCGCCACAATAAAGAGCCACAACTGCCCGAGCGCCCAGCCGCCTACGAATATCGCCGGCCCGATGCTCCGCGCCGGATTCACCGAGGTATTCGTCACCGGAATCCCGACCAGGTGAATCAGCGTAAGCACCAGTCCGATCGCGAGGCCCGCAAAGCCGACCGGCGCCTTCACATCCGTCGCGCCAACGATCGTGAAAACGAGGAAGAAGGTCAGAATGCACTCGGCCAAAAATGCGGCGAGCAAACCGTAATGACCTGGCGAATGATCTCCGAAGCCGTTCGCCGCAAATCCTGCAACAGAGGGCGAATATCCGTTCGGCGTGCCCGAAGCAATCGCGTAAAGGATCGCACTCGCCAGTATCGCGCCGGCAATCTGCGCGATCATGTATCCGGGAACCAGCCGGCCGTCGAACTTCCGGCTCAGAAACAGGCCGAACGTAACCGCCGGATTGAGATGACAACCCGAGATGGGGCCGATGGCATAGACCATCACCAGGAGGGAAAGACCAAAGGCAAAGGCAACGCCGAGCCAGCCGACTCTCTCGCCGGCCAGCACAGCCGTTCCACAGCCTCCAAAAACCAGAACGAAGGTTCCGATCACTTCTGCGATGTAGCGATTCATAGGCACCCTTTCGGAAAGAGCGCTATGTAGCGTGTCAAATCGCCGGGCCGCTGTCAAGCCGCCCGGGATTCGTTTGAAGCGATCCACTCGCTGGTTCGATCAGTTCGCTATTAAGGATAAGTGCCGGCGCTGTTGATCAGCCTTCGGCCTGGCGTGCCTTCGGCGGCCGCCCGCGGCGCTTTGGCTCCGCTTCTGAGGCTCCCTCAGAGGCAGCCCCGTCCGCCGCTGCGGCCGCATCCTTCAGCCAAGCCGGCGGTCGGCCGCGACGCCGTCCACGCCCGCGCGCCAGCCGCTCCAATGTCAGAATCGCCTCTTCTATCTGCTCCCGCTCGAGCCGCAGCTCGGCAAGCATTTTATCCACGTCCACGATAAGTCACCTTCCCTGCCCTGCCCTCCGCGCACCGGAGCGCGCTAAAAGTTAAAGGCAGGTTTAGACGAATTTTACGGCCTGCTTTGTAGGAAATTCAACCGATCTGTGGAGAAGAAATTGATTAGTAGTCCTAGTACCGAACTCGGCAATTCTGCTCAATTCCTGAAACTATTTCCCGTTTTTCAAAATCTTGCTGCGATCGGATTTTTTCCAGTAGAAATAAAACGGTATACCTAACGCCATCATCCCCAGCCCCATGGCCGACTCCCGCGGCCGCGTTCCCAGCGTGCTCAGCAGCAGGAAAAGCGCCACCACGACGAAAAGTACTGGAACAACCGGGTAGCCAATCACACGGTACGGCCGGTCCATGGCGGGCTTCTTCCGCCGCAGCACAATCACCGACGCCGCCGTCATCCCGTACAGAATCCAGGAGCCGAAGATCACAAAGTTGTACAAATCGTCGAACCAGCCGCTCAGCACCACTACACACGACCACAGGGAAAGGTAAATCATGGCATTGCCCGGCGAACGAAAACGCGAATTCACCTGCGCCGCGCTCCGGAAAAAGAGACCGTCTCGTGCCATCGCATACGGTACCCGTGAACCGGATAATATGGAGCCATTAAGCGCCGCCAGAATCGAAATTAAAACCGCAAAAGTCACGCCGGCGACTGCCACCCGACCGCCCACGCGTGCCATCATATCGGCCGCCACCCGGCTGCTTCGGCCTACTTCGGCCGGAGTCAGCACGTAAAAATACGCCACATTGATCAGCACATAGACCGCAATTACCGCCAGGGTTCCGAAAATCAGCGCCCGCGGAAGATTGCGCTGCGGCCGCTGGATTTCGGAGGAAACCATGCTGACGTTGTTCCAGCCGTCAAACGCCCACAGGGCGCTTACCATCGCCGCGAAAAACCCGCTCACGCCCGCCGCCGCTGGAATTCTGCCTGCGAAATGGGAGAAATCTCCCGCACCGGCAAACAATCCGACGCCGATCACCGCCGCCAGCAGCGTGAGCTTCAGCGCCGTCACGAAGACCTGCACGGCGCCGCCTGCGCGAATACCGAGATAGTTCACCCCACACAGCAGCAGAATGAGCCCGATGGCAACGAATTGTCCGTAATGAATCTCCAGCCGCGATCCGCCCGGCCCGATATGCCAGGGAAACCGCATCACCGTGCCGCCCAGCGGAGGAAAAAAGACCGTCAGATAGGTATAAAATCCGGCCGCAAGCGTCGCAATCGATCCGCTTTTCGCCACCCAGAACTGCGTCCAGCCGTAAAGATATCCCCAGAACGGCGAATACGCCTCGCTCAGAAACACGTATTCGCCGCCTGCTTCCGGCATGGCAGCCGCCAGCTCGGCATAGGTCAAGGCGCCAAACAGGCTCAGCACGCCCGACACGATCCAAACGATGAAAAGCGTCCGAACCGATCCGACCGAGCGGATCATGCTCGAAGGCACCAGGAACACGCCGCTCCCGATCACGGTGCCGATCACGATCGAGGTCGCGCCCCACACCCCGAGCGCGCGCTCCAATGTCGGCTGGCGTTTCTCTGTGATGACGCGAGCCGGTTCCAATCTGCGTTACTCCTTCTCTGCCATCGCAGGCAGCGCATCCTGCCGGGGCGCGCCTGCCACAAAGCTGAAGGCGTATCCAACGAGGAATGTCGCCGCCGAGCCGATCAGCACATACCAGGTGTACGCCACCTCGGTCCGGACGAGCAGCGTGACGGCAAATCCCGCGCACATGCCGGCAATCGCGCCCGACTCGTTCGCCCGCTTGGTCAGCACGCCCAGCAGAAAGACGCCCAGCAGCGCGCCGTAGAGTACAGACGCAATCGAGAGCCCGGCTTCGAGCACGCGGCCCCAGTGCCGCGCCACCAGTCCGATCGCAAACAGCAGCACGCCCCAGGCGACCGTGGCCCAGCGCGACAGCTTCAGGTAAGACGATTCGCTGTGCTCGGGCCGCAGCGGCCGCACGAAATCCATGATCGTCGTGGAAGCAAGTGCATTCAGCGCCGCGCTCAGATTCGACATGGCCGCCGCCAGAATCGCGGCAATCACCAGCCCCGCCACGCCCACGGGCAGATGCCTCCAGATAAATTCCGGATACGTGCGCTCGAGCACCGCCGGCGTCGCGCGCCCCGTATCCCGGTAATACACAAACAGCAGCACGCCGATCAGCAGAAACAGGCAGAACTGCGCAAACACCACCGCCCAGCTGCTGAAGAGGGCCCAGCGGCTTTCGCGTTCGTTACGCGCTGAAAGCAGCCGCTGCACCAGCAACTGTTCCGTGCCGTGGCTCGCCGTGGTCAGAAAACAGCCGCCCAGCAATCCGGCCCAGAAGCTATAGGTGCGGTGGAAGAAGGCGGCAGTCACGGAGAATCGAAAATCGAAGACCTGAAATTTGCCGGCCGCCCCGGCCACCGCCGCCACATGCGGCCAACCGCCTGGAATGAGGTGCAGAATCACGAAAAAGCTCACCAGCGCGCCCGCGATGTAGAGGAACATCTGCACCACATCCGTCCAGATCACGGCTGTCATGCCGCCTTCGAAGGTGTAGAACAACGTCAGGCAGACAATCACCGCAATCGAGGCAACCTGTCCGGTTCCCAGCACGATCGAAATGACAATCGAGATCGCAAAAACGCGCACGCCTTCCGCCAGCGCACGCAAAACAAGAAACGTGCCTGCTGTGAATCGCCGGACTCGCGGGCCGAAGCGCCGCTGCATCAGCTCATAGGCGGTAAACATCTCGCCGCGAAAATACTGCGGCAGAAAAAGCACTGCGATCACAATCCGGCCGAGCAGATAACCGAGAATGAGTTGCAGAAAACCGAAGTTTCCGGCAAACGAGAGCGCGGGAGTGCCGATCACCGTAAGCGTGCTCGTCTCGGCCGAGACGATCGAGAAGGCGATCGCCCACCAGGGCGCGCCGCGGCCGCCCAGAAAATAGTCTTTGAGCGTGGCCTGTTTTTCTTTAAACTGTGCTCCGAACCAGGTGATGAAGACCAGATAAACCGCGATCACCGCCAGATCCGCGAAGCGCATGGAAAGGTGGATGATAGCATCTATCACAATATGGAAGCCGCGTTCTTCCCTACTGCTGGTACGCCCGCGCAGGGAACAAGTTCCCTTACATCGGCATCTAGAACAATAGGGAAGGTTGCGGCCCGAAAATGAGTTCGTTATACTCCGGCTTTGCGCACTTGTTGACGCGCACAACCCGGGCAGCGGATCGCCCGGCGAGTGCGTCCGGACTGCGTGAAGGCGTTTTCATCTCGCACGCATTGCGAAGAGTACAGAATAGAATTTCCTCTTTAAAGGGAGGCAAAGAAGTGGAGTCACGCTTTTTGAGACCGAGCAGAATACTAATCGCCACCGGCACCATTGCTCTTTTGAGCGGAGTTGGAGTATACGCGCAGGATGCCGGCGCACAGCAACCGGCCGCAGGCGCACAGCAGCCCGCCGCGGGTGGCCAGCAACAGGGCGCCGCCGGCCAGAAGAACTGGAAGGATCGCGCCGAATACGATCTCTTTCAGAAGATCACCCAGACACAGGATCCGAAAGCCCGACTCGATCTGCTGAACCAGTGGTCCGATAAGTACCCGCAATCGGACTACTCGGATTATCGGAATCAGTACTACGCCGTGACCTTGGGCCAGGTCGCCCAGGCCGATCCATCCAGCCGCCAGATGGCCGTCACCAAGGCGAGCGATCTGCTCAAAAACGACCCCAAGAATCTTCGTCTGGCCAGCGTCATCGCGCTGTGGGGTCCCGCAGTTGGCGGCAATAATCCGTCTCCGGAATTGCAAAGCCAGGTGCAGGCCGGTGCGCAGGCTGTCATCGATGATGCTCCCACTGCCTTCGATCCTTCCAAGAAGCCGGCAAACGTCAGCGATACGGATTTCAACAACGCCAAGAATCAGGTGCTCGCCATCGCTCATAATGCGCTGGCCTGGGTTGCGACTACCAAGAACGACAAAGCCACGGCTGAAAACGAATATAAGGAGAGCCTGACCGCCAACCCGAATCAGGCCAATATCTCCGCCGTTTATGGCAAACTGCTCGTCGAAGACAAGAAGGTGCCACAGGGTCTCTATGAATACGCTCGCGCCGCCGAATACAGCGGACCGGGCGCTCTCCCCGATGCCACCAAGAAGCAGTTGATGGATTACTTCAACAAGGCTTATAAGGATTACCACGGCAGCCCCGATGGCGCCGATCAGATTCTGAATCAGGCTAAAACGGACGCTCTGCCCCCGGCCAGCCTGAATGTCACGAGCATCGCCGATACCGAGCAGGCTCAGGCGGATGCCATCAATAAGCGAATCGCTTCCGACCCCGCGTTCAAAATCTGGTTCGGCATCAAGCAGCAGTTGCAGGGCGATCAGGGCCAGCAGTTCTTCGATAACAATCTGAAGGGCTTTGAGGTGCCCGGCGGTGCGGAGGGCGTGAAGAATTTCACCGGCACGGTGATCTCCATCGATCCGCCCGAGCGGCCGACCAAGGTGACCCTCGGCGTGCAGGATCCGAAGACAGCCGATGCCACGCTGACCTTTTCGCAACCGCTGCCCGCTTCCGCGCTCGACAAGATCAAAGTTGGCCAGACGCTCGAGTTTTCTGGTGTGGTCGACAGCTTTACCAAGGATCCGTACATGCTGACCTTCGGTGATCCCACCATTCCCGGCGTGCAGACTACCGCACCGGCTCGCAAGGGACGCGCGCGCCGCGGCGGCAGGTAAACAAGAGCCAGTCTCTAAGACAAAAGGCCCGGAGAAGCCAAACTTCTCCGGGCCTTTTTGCATTCGAAAATCGCTACATCTTGTACCGGCCCAGATCCTCGTCGTTCAGATTCTCCAGCCATTTCCGCAGTTCTTCGTTATTAACCTTCTCGGAAACGCTGTTGGAGTTGCGCGACGACTGCAGCACCCGCTCTTCCACGTAAATGGGACAATCATGCCGCAACGCCAAAGCCAGCGCATCGCTCGGACGCGAATCGATGCTCATCAGTTTGCCGTCTTTTTCCAGCCAGATCAGCGCGTAAAACGTTTCGTCTTTCAACTCGCTGACCACCACCTTGCGCACCGACGTCTCGAGCCCCATCAGCAGCACTTTGATCAGATCGTGCGTCATCGGCCGCGGCGTGCTCACCTTTTCGATCTCCAGCGCAATCGCGTTCGCCTCATAAATTCCGACCCAAATCGGAAGTACCGAATCGCCGCTCACATCCTTGAGCACCACAATCGGCATGTTGGTCATCGGGTCCATCATGAGTCCCCGGATTTTCATCTCAATTTCCATTTGCCCTCTCGCCCTCCTTCCCTAGGCGGCCCTTTCGCCCGCCAAGCTGTTCGGACCCGCTCTCGTCACCAGCACCTGCGCATATCTCCCCACCAGCGTTTCACCATCTTTCGGAGCGGGCAGCTCGGGGTCGGTGAAATTCAGCGTCTTGTTCTGCGAGGTGCGCCCGATCCACTGGCCCGTCGCCAGGTTGTAGCCTTCGATGTGCACTTCTTCGGTCGTGCCCACGTATTTCGCATTGCGCCGCAGCTGAATCGCACGCTGCCGCTCCTGCAAAATCAGAAAGCGGCGCGTCTTCTCTTCTTCGGGAATATGATCCTGGTACGCTAGCGCCGGCGTATTCGGCCGCTTCGAGTACTTGAAGATGAACATCGCGTCGTACTCGACCTCTTCGATCAGCCGCACCGTCTCTTCGAAATCCTTTTCGGTTTCGCCGGGAAATCCCACGATGATGTCGGTCGTGATCGCGATATCGCGGTTCGCCTTCTTCATCCATTCGATGCGCCGCATGTAATCGTCGCGCGTGTACTGCCGCTGCATGCGCTCGAGCACCGCCGTCGAGCCCGACTGCACCGGCAAATGCACGTGGTTGCACAGCTCGGGTTGTTCGTCGATGGCATCAATAATTTCTTTGACGAAATCGCGAGGATGCGAGGTGGTAAACCGCACCCGCCGCATGCCGGGGACGTTGCCGACCGCGCTCAGCAGCTTCGCGAAATCGAATCCGGCATCGGAGGGATCGCGATAACTATTCACGTTCTGCCCGAGCAGCTGAATTTCGCTGTATCCCAGTTCGGCCAAGGACTCCGCCTCGCGCAGAACACTCTCTCGAGTTCGGCTCCGCTCGGGCCCGCGGGTAAACGGGACAACGCAGTAAGCGCAGGCTTTGTCGCAGCCCTCGATGATGGTGATGTAAGCGCGATGCGGGTTGTCGCGGCGCGTGTACGGCGTGTCGAAGGTCTCGTTCGTGTCAAGACTCAGGCCGGTGACGCGCCGGTTCCCGCTTTCCAGCTGCACCAGCAGTTCAGGCAGCCTTGTATAGCTCGCCGAACCCGCCACCAGGCTCACGTGCGGCGCACGCTCGAAGATCTTCTCGCCTTCCTGCTGCGCTACGCAGCCCAGCACGCCGAAGATCTTTCCCTTCCCGGCCTCTTTCTTGAAGCTCTGCAGGCGGTTGAAAACCTTCTGCTCGGCCTTATCGCGAATGCTGCAGGTGTTGTAGAGGATCAGCTCCGCGCCGGCCGGCTCATCCACCTGCGAGTAGCCGCGCTCGAGCAGCGTGCCCACGACTTTTTCCGAATCGTGGGCGTTCATCTGGCAGCCGAAAGTCTCGATGTAGAACGTCTTCATGCTGGATCAGCCGTGCAGAAGCTTCATGAACCAGCTGATGCCGAACAGCGCCAGCAGAAACCAGCCGAAGCATTGTGCGCCATAGCGCAGGCGTTCCCGGTCTGTGCTTTTCGTTGTCAGGCCGAGGATGACGCTCGAGAGCAGCGCGAACAGAATCGAGGTTTGAAAGTGGTCCAGGTTCAGGGTCGGCATAGCTCAATCTTTCTGACGGGTAGCAATTTCGCAGGCATCCACCATCGCCAGGATGTTGATGACGCCTGCCGCAACCAGAAATTTCGATCCGTAATCAGACATGTGCGTCGGTTCGTCGGCAGGCCAGTAGCCAAGCCCAACAGCAATGAAGTAAAGCAATCCAGCCGCGAGGTCGCCGACGAATCCGGCGGTCTGGATCAGCCGCGAGAGTACGTCGCCCGTGGTAGTGGGCTGAAACATGGGCCCGCGCATCAGCGCGCCGACGGCGAAGGCAATGATCACGCAGGCAAAAATGATCAACGCGCGCCCCCGCTTTCCGAGCAGAAAATGTCCCGCCCCCGGCACCAGCCAAGCCAGAATCACCGTGAGCCAGGGCGAGCGAATAGGCTTCTGCTGGACCGCAGGAGCAGTAGAGGCAGGCATCAACTTCATTCTAGCGACCGCGAACGGGCATGCATTACAATGAAGTTCAGTCGCTCAGCGACCTTCCATCGCTCCTCGTGCGGATGTGGCGGAATTGGCAGACGCGCTAGATTCAGGTTCTAGTACGGGCAACCGTGTGGAGGTTCAAGTCCTCTCATCCGCACCAGAATCAAAAACTTGCGGATACCTCCCTGCACGATATCGCCGCGCACTAGATTATCGGAGCGCGATCACATCGCCGGATCCAATCGTTGAAGTGGAAGTCAAAACACTCGACGATCTTCAGCAATGACAGTTGTGCACGCTGAGCCCCTCATCCGGGTGCGAACTTCGAGCAGGCTTCGATTTGACAGGTGGACCACGAGACCTGAGCGAAGCACGTGCTGAATTATGAGCAGCCATCAGCAGTAGTGATGGCTTGGTCCGCATTCGCTTCTTGGCCAGCGAGCCAAAAGGAAAAAAATCCGGCACTCTATCGATCTCTATTCAGCGTTCACCGCCCCGCAAGCGTCCGCCGCGCGCTCGGCTTCGTTCTGACGGCCATGTGTTTACTTCCCACTGGTCGATCGGCATCGGATCTGGCGTGAGGACCACGCGATCACGCGGGCGACGTTTCCTGGTACTCAATTGAGCCCTGTCTCTGCCAATCAAGCGCAGAATGTTGCCGCCCAACACCAACGCCTCGTTTTCAGGAGAAAGGCCAAGCAGTCGTATCTTATGAATTTCGACACCGGGATGGAGATATGGCCCGTCCGAGCCGAAGAGAACTTTTCGAGGGCCCGCACGCCGAATGGCCTGCACGATGTAGTCGTAGTGGCGAACAGATGAGGTATCGGTAAATACATTCGGATGTCGGACGATCTGGTCGATAACCTGCTGATGCGCTTTCCAGTCTCCGATAAAACTGCCAAGATGCGGCACGATAAAGTTCACATCTCGATACTGGGGCGCGAGCATCTCGATGATTTCCGGTTTCAGGCCGACATCGACCAGTACGGGTAGAGCGAACATTCGAGCAGCCTCGCACAACTCTCGCGTGGGCGATGCCTCCAGACCATGCACCTTAATCCCGCGGAACTGCCAGGCGTCGACCGCTGTCTTCACCATCCGGCGAATGCGGCCCGCATCACGACGCGCGTGAACCATGACAAATCCGATCAGGCGATCCGGATGCTGTTCGACAATCCTGGCAACACGGCGGTTTGCCTCGGCGTAGTTGGTGTGAAATGCGGAGAAAACGATCGTTTTGTCGATGCCTGCGGTACGTGCTCGACGCAGGTAAGGAGCAAGCGGCGCGTCCGTGTTCCAGGGCGCAGTCATGCGATCGCCCTGACCGGCATGGCAATGGCAGTCGACGATCATAAACTGAGCTCGAATTGGCGTTCGCAAACATTGCGCCGACCCATGCAACCCACCCGCGCCAGGAAGGAGATCGATGTGCGAATCCCGGCGTGGAAGTTGGGCAGATGTAGCTTTTCGTTAGGTGCGTGAATATGGTCGTCCGGTAACGCAAAGCCCATAAGCACGGTAGGGATGCGAAAGACATCGTGCAAGGTGCTCACAATCGGTATCGTGCCACCCGAGCGAACGAATACCGGCGTTGCGCCAAAACCGGATTGATACGCCGCGCGCGCGATTCTGTGGAATGGGCCGTTGAAATTGACGATCACCGGACGCGCGGTTCCGAGAGTGCGCAGATGGGAAATGACAGTTGGCGGGGTGATTGCAGCAATGTGCTTTTCGACCAGCCGCTCAATTTCGCGAGGATCCTGGCCCGGGACCAGCCGAAAACTGAGCTTGGCTTGGGCACGTGCCGGAATAATGCCCTTGCCTCCCGGCCCCTGATAGCCGCCCGTGATGCCATTAATGGTGAGCGCGGGCCGAAGAGTGGTGCGCTCGTACAAGCTGTAGCCGGGCTCGCCCCAGGATTGTTCTACGCCTGCGGTGTTCAGCACGTTTTTGTCACATGGGCCGGTACGGGCCATATTCTTGCGCTCCTCCCGGTTCGCGGGGCGTACGCGGGCGTAAAATCCCGGAACTGCGACTCGCCGTTGATCATCGTGCAACCTGGCGATGATCTCGCAAATCGCCTGAATCGGATTGTGAATAGCGCCGCCGAAGCTTCCGGAGTGTAAGTCCTTTTGGGGGCCGCGTACTTCCAATTCCATACTGAGTACTCCGCGCTGCGAGTAACTGATTGCCGGGCGGCCCGGACCGAGCATCTTCGTATCGGATATAACCGCGACATTCGAGTGCAGGGCACGTTGGTTGCGCAGCAAGAAGGGCGCCAGATTGGGGCTTGCGATCTCCTCTTCACCTTCGAATATGCACTTGACGTTAACCGGCAGCGCTCGTTCGGCCCGGAGATAGGATTCGAGAGCTTTGAGGTGCACGAAGAGTTGGCCTTTGTCATCGCAGGCGCCGCGCCCATAAAGGTCGTTTCCGCGAATGTTTGGAGTAAATGGAGGCGAGATCCACTCTTTCAGCGGCTCCGCGGGAACAACATCGTAGTGCCCGTAGATCAGTACAATTGGTGCACCCGGTACGCCCATCCAATCGGCATAGACAATCGGGTGCCCTGGCGAGCGTATGAGTTTCACGCGAAGGAGACCGATCCGCTGTAAGTGGTCTGCCAGCCAATCGGCGCACCCGGCAACATCCTTTGCATGCCGCGCTTGCGAACTAATACTCGGAAAGCGAAGGAAGTGCTTCAGTTCGTCCACAAACCGGAGGCGGTTTCGGCGTGCGAATTCGAGAGCTCGCGCTGGACCCATTCATCGCCGACCGCGCCGCTACGCCTCATACTCGAATTCAAATTCGGGTTCTCGCGAGCGCGAGGAAGGCCGGCCGTTCGATCCGCCAACTTTCGGTCGACCATTAGCGCGCACCGGGCTCGGCGCGGCTTGGTCCCAGGGCAGTACTCGCGCCGTTGCCGGACGGCTCGAAAGGCCCATCGCCTGCGCGCTCGTCAGCCACTCTTCGGCCTGTTCCGCGATTTGCAGCAGAAGCGTCTCAAATTGTGACCGCGTGGTTTGCAGAATATGCGGCTGCGCCAGCCAACGCAGAACTTCGCGTCCGGTGACGCCCATTCGCTGACGCGGGGAGGTTACCAGCTTTTCGTTGAAGTAACGAATGAGCACTTCTTCCAGGACGTCCCAACCGGTATCTGCGCCAAAGAGCCGCTTAACATCGTTAGAGTCGAGGATCTTGAATGCCTCTTCGAGTAACTGCATAACCTCCACGCGCAAAACATTCAGATGACCGAAAGAAAGCCACTTCAGGTTATTGCGCAAATCGAGACCGGCGCGCCGGACAATAGCAATCGAGCCAAAGCTCGGATCGTATGCCCGCTCCCGAATTACATCGGAGATGCGTTTGTCGCGCCAGAAGAGAGTAACCTGATGCACAAAGTGTGTAAACAGCTTGTGAAAGTCGGTATTCGCACGCGATCCGGTTGGAACGGGTCCGCCCCCGTAACCAAAGATTCTCTTGTAAGCCGCGAGGCGGTCGCGTTGCGTATAACGGAGTACTTCGCGCCGATCAAATTGATACAGTGCATAAGCACCAGGGCCACCGGAAAGACGAACCGTTCCGGCGCGGAAGAGCTCCTGTAATTTCTGTACTACACGAAATACGCCGATCTTTTCGTGCTGCCAGAGATAGTAAACATCGCCCACCGCAATGATCCGCTCAGACGTGATCGTTTCGTCGTAGCTCTCGACGCCCGCCGGGATGCGTGTTGCACCGAGCTCCGGAGCGGCTTCCGGACCCAATCCCACCAGGGCCGCCAAACCCTGGTCCGGCGGCGGCGGAGTCTGACGATCCGCGTTGACCACCGACTGCAGCATGTCGTCGATCTGCTTGGTGAGTGCATCCGCGAGCTGTGGATTTGCAATCAGATCCGACGACAGACGGTTCGCGACCTGGTCCCGCAAACCCGCAATGCGGTCATATAGAGCTTGATAATCCTTTTCCAGTGCCATAACTGACTCTCCTTACGGGTTGCGATCCACCTACTCTCACCTAGCCTTCGGGTAACGGCTGATACTGGCGCCCACCGAAGAGACTACCGTTCCCTATCAACCTGAACCCTCCCATGCGGCGCGCGTATCGCTAACGTGAACCTAAGTTGTAATCCGCAGTGCGCCGATAAGCGCAGGGGTAACATTGTTCCCTCCGTTACTCACGTTGACGTCGTAAGTACCAACCGCTGTGCTCGGGATCGTTGGCATAGTTAATACCAGTACACTCTCCGACTGGAAGTAAGCTGTTGGAATAAGCGTATTGCCGCCGTTCGCCGTAAAGGTAACGGCGGTATTAACATCGCTCACAAAGCCGTTGCCGCGCACGCGAAGCATGACCGACTGATTAGGCACGAGCGTTCTTAGCGATAGCGAGCTAGGCGCCACGCTACTCACTGTGAATGGCAAACCGAAATCAGGCTGCGGCGTGATTACATGCGAGATCGGCTTAGCCAGTCTTGCCAGATCCTTGAGTTGTTCGCTCAAGTCGCGGAACGAGAGCTGCACGCGCTGCGTAAAGAATCCGGGCGGCAAGGGCGGGCTGGCAATTTGCGCGTTAATAATCTGATCGATGGTGTCGGAGAGCTTCGTCGCAACTTGCACGAACGTATTCTGCACGCCGAACTTACCACCATCCTGAATCAACCGTGGCCCCTCTTCGGTAGCAAAGTTCTGGATCCACGTGAGCAGGTCCTCCAGGAAAATCGGCGCGAATCCAGTATTGACGAAGTTGAGTTTGACCGTCTGCCGCTCCGCCGGGCCGACGAATACGGAATCGAGCGTGAACCGGACCTCGTCCACCGACTCCGCTACGACCGAGAGCTGCCGCGAGAGCAACACCAGTTGCGTGCCGAAGAATGGAGTGGTCGTGTTCAGGTTCAGATAGTTGATATTGTTCAGCCAGCTTTGGGCGAGCGAAGTTACGTAGTCGGAAATTACGCGAAAGTTCGACAGATTTGCTTCATCCTCAACGGAGTTAACAAAGTCCTGGTTCGTAAAGCTAAGCGCAAGCAGGTCCCGCAGATTTCCGAGCGTTCCCTGAACCTGATCCGCGTCGTTTTGCAGTAGCGGCGCAAAAGCTGTCGCAGGCAGCGGATATGTTGTGCTGCCAAGCAGTAAATTAAAGTACTGGTCGACACGGGTGATTCTCGGACCACCTACAAAGCCGAGCTCATTGACAAGCTCAGTTAGCTGGCTCTTTACGACGGCCTTGATCGCTGCCACATCTTCATCAGTGGCCTCGGGATCCAGCTTGTAGAGTCCATCCAATAGCGGCAGAGATTGGTCCAGAGCCACCTTTCCGCGCGAGAAGATGCTCGCCTGAGCGCCGGCGATCTGGCCATTCAGGTCCGTCTGAACCGTGTACGTACGCGGTACCCAGGTAGATTCGGTATGCCCATCCACTTCCTTCAACGTAAATGCCTGTGTAAGTGCACCAACGAACCCCTTCGCATCTCCCGGTTTGACCTTCCAGCCGAGCACGTCGCTAAGAGCACGGTTGATCACTTGTCCGAGCGAGGAACCCGCGCCCGTTGAGGGTACTGGCAGACCCGCAGCAGACGGGCGCGCCAGCGGAGAGGGAGCATAGCCCACTTCTTCAGTGAGCACTGGATAGGCTGCGATATCCGTCAAAGGCTGTTTCGCGGCCTTCGCAGCGGCATTCATCCGCTTGGCTTGAATTAGTGTCGGTGCTGTTGAAAGTGGCGTGGGTCTTGTCGCCATGGCCGTTTCTCCTTCAATTCACAGTGATCGTTTGGGTCGGAAATGCGAAATCGCCAATCGGACTTACGATATAGGCGCCTTTCGGCAAAAAGCTTTGAATGTTGCCGGTCTCATCGGACATCAACTGCCGGACCTGGCCGGACTGCTGGCTGACGACCTGAATTTCGCCCTGAATGGGTTTGCCATCGTCGTCGACGATTTTCAGAGTGAGCTGCCCCAGGCTGCTCTTTCCAACTACCGGAAGCTGGGCACAAATTCCGGCACCGGTGGCGCGCTCCTGCAGCATGCGAAGCAGGCTCAACCCCGCCTGCAGCAAGGGAACGGCTTCCCGCGCCGGCGGCTGGTCCGGATGCTGAAACCAGTTGCCGAGCGATTGGAAACTCGAGCGCAGTATTCGGACCTGCTCGGCGACAATCACGCCCCGGCGATCGAGAATCGCATAGAGCCGCATCGGAAACGAGCCCAGACGAATCCAGACGCGGCGATCGAAACCATCCAGACTCTTGTTATCGAGCGCGGTGATCTGCTTCACCGCTTCATCGATCAGTTGCCGGTGCTGCGCAGCGAGTGATTCGTCACATCCGTAAGGATTCGCCGATAACTGGTCCGACTCGGTAAGACCCTGGGCAATGATTGCATCCAGAGACTGCGTCGCGTTGTCGAGGCAACTCGCAGGCGGACAAAGCTCGCGCTCCTGGTACCGGGTGAAGGCGCGCTTCACATTCCCCGAAACATACGCCTGCATATCGGACCAAACGGTTTTCAGCTGAGTTCCCAGCCCTGAGCAGGGCGCCTTCAATTTATGAATGGACCTTAGCGTCGCCGCCGCATAAAAACCGAAGTCGTCCAGCTCCGCTTGCAAAACCGTGAAGGAAGCCGGTTGCGCGGTGCAGCGCAGCTGTTGGATCTGGCACTGAACAGAATCGTACTCGTACGAAACTGTCGTGGCCGCGTCGCGGACACTGTTGAGAAAGGTGTAGACGTCCATGGGATCGCAGGATGTCGATGCGGCTCGGCCTCCCGCCAACTCGCCGACGAGAGTGTCGACGGCCTGTACCAACGGCGCAACAGGATGAACCGCAGCTGCACCGGGACGCGGTGGTCCGATAACGCTTTCAAACGTCTCTTCCAGTTGAGTCGCGAGTGGAGTGAGCCGCCGCGCAAATTGCTCCGCTTCGAGCAGATCCTGACGCGAGAAACAACTGTTAAGCTCGTTTTCGCGGCTGTATTGTGGTCCGCACTTCCCGTTGCCCTCGCGAGTCAAAACGCAGATGTCCTCTACCGCGTTTTGAAACTGCTGTAGCCATTCATCGACGGGCTCTCGATCTCCAAAGCCCTGTGCTCCAGACCGCACCAATATGGCTACTTTCGAATAAAGCGCCGAAACAGCATTAAGCGTTTGTGCTTCCGATCCGTCGCCATCGAGATATAACTCGATGAGGCGATGTCCGGTCTCGCATTCGCTTCGAAGAATACTGTCCGGGTCAAAAGGATTGTCCTCTAAGCTTTCGGCCAATTGCTCCCAAATGAACCTGCGCGGATTCTGAAACGATCGATACTCCTCCCGTGCTTGAGCCCTGGCTGTCCGATTCGAGCCAGCTGCTCCGTTATGCGGTGGAGGCGGTGCGGGCGCTGGCGCGTACGCCCGTGCGTTGATATCCGCCTGTAATTCGTCGATCTTCTCCCATAAAGCCTCATGCTCGTGCTCACGAAGAGCCTTTTCGATTTCCGCCATCTTCGCGTGCAGAGCTGAAAGATCACGCGCTTCGATCGACGCGCCCTTTCCGGGTTTATCGGCCGGGCCATCCCCTTCCACTGACGACCTTTCGCCTGCGAGCGCTTCTGCGGGCGCGATCGGAGGCGTGGGAATCGCAGAACTACCGCCCAGCAGCGGACCATCGCCGGTCGCGCCAGGCACGACCTCCCCGGCGCTCGCGGGCCTGGGCGGTATCGGCGTTGCGCTGCTGCTCAAGGCTGCTGGCGTCTCTTCAGGAGCCAGGCGCTCCTCCGGATGCTCCGAGGGGTCGCCCATCTTCTCTTTTGGATTTTTCTGGTTCTTCGGATCTCGTGCCATTACATCCTCTCCTGGCTTGTCTCAACGCCTCGATTTACAACCTTCTTACCGATGCTGATGGTGTGTACCGACACTGCATTCGACCCGGCATGCTCGGCCATCTCTTCCCAGCAGCGCGCGAGGGCCTGGCTCAACGCCTGCAGTGGCTCGCGGCACCGTTCCACTCCGTCCCTGGTGCTTCCGGCCCAGGCGCGCCATTCACCCCTGCGCTCTTTGCCGAGACAAGCGAGATCTTTGAGCCGTTCATAGGAAGCCAGCTCGGAAACAAACTGGGCTTCGATCTGATGGACCTGGTTCTGGCAGCGGCCGAGGGCACGCCGGGCCGCATGAAAGTCAACCTGAGAACCTACCGCTCCTTCGGCTGCGCGGGCATGCAGCAAACATTCATCCAGCAAACCCATCAACGCGAGAATGGCGTCGCCCATTTGATCCAAGAGCACGGCGGCGCCTTTGGCCGGCCTATCCTCGACAATGGTCAGCGATAAGGCCTCAAAGGCATCGCGTAGCCTTCGCAGTTCACTGATGAATTCACCGATCTTCGACTCGAGTGCCATCCCACTATCTCCTTACAAGCTCCTTGTAGAAGTTCTCGGTGATCGCACCGGGCCGTGCCAGCCGCCGATCGAGAGCGATACGCGCGGCGCCGATGAGAAAGCGTTCCGGAACAACGCCAGGATCAACCCCTGCCGCCAGTCTGCGCGCGGCCTCCTCGATCATCTGCTGATCTTTTCGCTCGAAGCGAAGCACCTGCGTCAGGCTTTTGTTCCCGAGAGTCTTGAACGGCTGATAGCACATGGCATCAACCGCCAGCGCGCAGGCCTGCGGAAACGTCTCCAGCATTTTCTCCGGAACATTTCCCGCTCGCGGGTTCGGGTAAATGCGCGTCCAGGCACGCCGATATTGATCTGCTTCGTCAACGAAACCCATCCGGCGCAGCAGTTCGACGCTGATGAGAACCCGTAGATATGGGGTGGGGTGCACGCCGTGCGGATTGAAGCCGAATACCAGACTCGGCGCGCGTCCCACAACGTCCATCAACGAACCCACCACTTCCGGTCCACCCAGCAGCAGCGCACTGAGATCGGAAAACATCTCGCGGTTCCAGCGCGCCCAGGTTGCGGCAACGGAACGCCCGAGATCAGCTTCGAGGAGCCGGTGCGCAACGCTGCGCGGGACTGGCTTACTCAATCCCAATTCGCTCTGGAGATTGTGACTCACTTCGTGCAAGACAGCGCCGAGCGTCCACGGATTCACTAAACGGTGGTACGGCAGCTGCACTAAAGGGAACGGGTTGAATTGCCGCCCCAGCCTTCGCAGCCGGATCCCGCGCCGCATAGTGGCCGGCGCAAAACCGGTTCGCATAAAACAAAATGGGGGCGGAGCGGGAATGGATTTGGCGGTCCCGATTCCAGTGAATGCAATCTGGTAGCAATTGAGCGCGATCCGGTCGCAGCTCAGCAACCACTCGGCGTAGGGCATCGATTGCCGCTGCCCAAAAAGCTCGAAATAAAAATCCCAGATTTTCTCGATTCCCTGTACCCACTTGTGGGCGCGGTCTTTTTCTGTGACAGCGCGTTCCAGAGCGGGAGGCGAGAGCTGCTCGCCGGCCTGGTCAATCGCTTTCGTTACGGTTTTCGACAGCTTGATGAGTCCGCGCCGAAGGCCTTTGATGAGGCTGTTCACAGCCTGGATGTGGCTCTCGGAGGGCGCAGCGGCTCCGGTGCCGAACTCTTCGCGCCGAAAGGGCCGAAGCGCTGCCGCGTGGCGTGTGACATTGATGGATTGCGCGCGCAACCAGGGCCGCAGAATCAACTGGGGCCCGGCGCCTGGCCGCACAGTCCGGTGTAAAGCCGGCCTCACTCTCGAGCGTGTCCGCGGCAGCACGCTGGACATGGTTGCCATCGAGCACCTACCTTATTAGCTGGCCGCAGCAACGACAGTAGCTTGGCGCCGGTGCAGAAACGGCTCCGGCCTGGGTACGTTCGGCCCCGCATGTTGGGCAACTCGAACACACGCAACGGCCCGAAACAACACGTCCATATCTCACGCTCGAAGTGGCTGGCTGGCCACCCACGGAAGCGGGTACTCCGGCCGCCGCAAGCCGGCCATGCGGTGTCGCGACCCCGCGCGCCAGGTGGCGATGAAACTGCCGATCCAGATGATAATGCCGGCGGAGCACATGCCGTCGACGCCTGGGATTCCGGAGTACGCGCTGCGTCTGCTGCGCGAGTGTGCGCACCGCAATACGCGGCGTGATCCGGCGGTGATGCAGCGCCTGCCGAGCGAGGCTGTGCACAGTTCGGCGGGCGATCGCGGGAACCGTACGCAGCAAGCGCCGCGCTGCCGGTTGGCGATAGAATTTGCGTGCGATCGTACCAATTCCGCGCGTGAGCTGCGGACTAACTCGGGTTACTGATTTAAGGATTCTGGGGAGTGCCTTTTTCGCCATGGGCGCAAGCGCCTTTGCTGCCATAGGTAAGAGCTTTGTGGCCGCCATGCCGATCAACGGAAGAAATCGATCTACCGCTTCCTCCTCCGATTCCGACTCGGCCGCCAGCGCGCCCAGGTGTTCCATCATGGCATCGGCATAGACTTTCCGGATCGGACTGATTTCGGATTCCCACTCACCTTCGCCCTCTCCTTCGAATTCCGTTTCACCTTCCTCCTCGAATTCGCCTTCACCTTCAAACTCGTTTTCCAGTTCGCCTTCCCACTCGCCTTCGAGCTCGTCCTCTAATTCCGTTTCGAGTTCCGGATGAGTTCCCATTTCCTCTTCGGATTCGTACACGCTGGCCATGTCATTGCCTCCTTGAGCTGCTTTCTTCTTGTCTGCTATCGAGACATGCGGCGTCGGATCCGGCGTCTCGGACGTTTGTAGGCTCGGCTGACGCCAACATTGCGGACAACAGCGGCTGTGCAGGCCTTCGGACTTCCGATGACACGCCGCACCTGCCTGGCTGCGGCCCGTGCTGCAGTCCGTTTCGTAATCGGGACGCCTTTAGCTGCCTGACGCTTCAAATCACGAATTGTCCGGCGAACAACAGTGGGTACGGCTCGCACGAGCATGCGAGTGTTTCGACGGCGGCGCAGCATACGGGTCAATACCGCAGTCCCACGCACCAGGTGCGGAAGTAAATTACGCAGGTCACGCCGGTCTGCGGGCGAAAGCACGGTAACGGCCGCCGCTCCCACCATCGCTTCAGCTTCCCCTTCGGCTTCGGCATGCGAGGCTGCTTCGGCCATCATTTCGGCAACTGCCATATTGTGCGTGAGCGGATGAGCGGCGATCTCGTGAACAACCTCCTGTTCACTCTCGAACTCGCTTTCAAACTCACCCTCGAGCTCACTTTCGCCCTCCAGGGCAGAACTGGCCAATCTGCCAATGCTCGCGCCCGCCGGGCCGAGGATCGCCCCTCCGACAATCGGCGCAGCGACCTTTGCGATCTTTTTGAGCATGGGCGCGGCGCGGCGTAGAAACTTTCCGATACGTCCGAAAAATTCTTCCGACTCGTATTCACCTTCGAACTCTTCCTCACCGAGCAGACTGCCCACCACGTTCCCTATGGCTCCCAGCCAACCCTCGCCTTCCAGGTGGCCCGCCTCCCCCTCCAACTCGCCTTCCAGCTCTTCTTCGAACTCGCCTTCGCCTTCGAGTTCTTCCTCGAGTTCGGCTTCGCCCTCCTCCTCACCGAGCAGACTGCCCACCACGTTCCCTATGGTGCCCAGCCAACCCTCGCCTTCCAAGTGGCCCGCCTCACTCTCCAACTCGCCTTCCTTAAACTCTTCCTCGAGCTCTAGCTCGAGTTCGCTCTCGTGGTCCGCCATCTGTGGTTACCTCCAGAACTGGTTGGTGACACAGAGAAAGTAAATCGATTCTTCCGGATAAACCAGTCGCATTTTGCAGGTAGCTCCGTAAGGTGACGCGAAATGAGCCGCATCCCTTGACACGGCTTTCGCCAAGCGGGCCTCATTTGCGTTATTTCGAGTGCTCTAGCTCAACGCATCTGCGAAGAAGCGCTCTGTCACCAAAAGCAGCGACTCCAAATTGGCGAAAAAGGGTGATATTGTTACAGCCTCGTAGTGAGTTGTGAAGCGTCTATCTTTTTGGCGCGTCCGGGCGAGCTATTGGCCCTTTTTGCCGCCACTGAAATGCGTAATTACGTTTAACACCCTGGCAGAAGATCGGCGGAGGAACACTGCTTATGGTGGTCACATCAATAACACGCACCGAGCAACTGGTGCGAGAGCTCTTGAAATGTGTGTCGCCCGGAACGACCGTTGGCGATGGGAGTCATGAAAACGGAGTCGAAGAAGTCCTGTTTGATCTTGAAGTGGATGGGTTGCGCTATCTGTTCATCCGGCTTCCTAAACTCGGGCAGCCGCAAGTCCCGCTAAGCCCCCGCGAGCAGGAGATTGTACGCCTGGTTGCGCTTGGACACTCAAACAAAATCATCGCCGGAGTTTTGAACATCAGTTCGTGGACTGTCTGCACTCACGTGCGCCGTATCTTCACAAAACTGGGCGTCGCTTCACGCGCAGCAATGGTGGCGAAGACATCGGAGTTGGAAAGAATGAAAGATCGACGCCAGATTGTGAGAAAGTCTTCCTTGCCTTCTGAGCTCGAATGCCCGCCTGCTCCAAGATCGCTCGTAGGAAACAGCCGTGTTGTGATCTAGGGTTGCTGACGATGAAGAGCGGGACGAGAGTCAGGCGTATCTGTAACAGCGGACGCACCGTTGAATGCCGACCGTTTCGGAAAACGTTTGGCTGAGTCTTGTCAATACCGGCCGGAAGATATCGAAGTTCCGATCGAGAATTCTTCAGGATAAAGAGTAGTAAAGGGGCGCTCGAGCGGACGAACTCACGAACGGCTGCGGGCCATGTCACTAGGCTGCTTCAAGAATCTGCCGGACGCGCGCTTTCGCCATGCGCAGAATGTGCTCGAGCTCGATGAGGTACTCCAATTCCGATTCCTGCACAGGATGCAGAGTGCGGAAAGCAATGCGAACCCGGCGATTCTCATCGCGGACTTAATGAGATGCTCTCAAGAGCCTGGGTCCGTTCTCAATTCACCCAGCGCGTTGCCGGTTCAGCCTGCGGCGCACGAAGCCGCTGCAGCAGCTTACGCGGATCGAACAAATGCTCCGGAATGAAGTGCCGCACGGACCAGCGGCTCTGCTCATCCAGCTGGACACCCACGAAAAATGCCTGATTGCGGTACACCGCGTAGCGGATCAGACCAGTCAGCTCCACCTGCCCATAGAGGACCCGGACCGGAGTGCCCACGTGGATCGAGCATTCCAGCTGAAGTGACATCCCTTTTTCGGATATATCTTCGAGATTCGCGATCTTACGTTTTTCCTGGTGGTTGAAATCGTGCCAGATCACCTCGATCAGATCTGCGCAGAGCAGGCGGGTATCGCGTCGACGGTCGTGCATTGCGTCCATACCTACTCATCGGTTGTCGGCGGGCAGTTACGATGAAAATGTTGGGCGCAGGGTACTAAGAATTTGCGGAATCGTTTGTTCCAGGCACTTAACCCGCCTAACTACCCTGCCGCACTATTCCTCACGGGTAAGCCGGCAGCTGCAAGAACCGGCTCCTGAACGGTAAACCGCGCCGGACAGGTAAATTCAGGTAAAGCCGCAGAATCGCCCGACATCGACATGGACCTCCAGCCCGATCTTTCGACCCCGCGCACCGGCCCCGACACCCGGATCGGCGTCATTTTGCGGGTTGCCTTCTTCGTGGCGACGGTGTTTGTGAGTCTCCGCCTGCTGGTTGTGCTCCTTTACAGCATCTTCGGCGCGGTCGTAGCCGGCACAGTGGGCCTTTGCGCAACAGGCCTGATCGCAAATCTGCTGACCATGCGCATCTTCGACCGCCGCCCGTTCACCGATATCGGCATGCAGGCGGGCCGCTCTTCGCTGGTCAATCTGGGCCTGGGGCTCGGGCTCGGCGCCGGTGCGGCTGCTTTGATGCTGGTCGCTCCGCTGGTAGCCGGCACCGGGCAGCTGGTCGAGCAGGCAGGCGTGCCGTTCTCCTGGGCCACGCTCATCTTCTACCTGATTGCCCTCGGGGCGGCCGCTATGGGCGAAGAAATGATCTTTCGCGGCTATGCCTTCCAATTACTTATCGAGAAAATCGGGCCGTTTGCGACCGTTTTGCCGGTTGCCGTCATTTTCGGCCTGACGCACTCCTCCAATCCGCACGCCACCGTGCTCGGAATCATCAACACCGTCCTCTGGGGCGTCATCCTGGGCGTAGCCTTCCTGCGCAGCCGCGATCTCTGGCTGCCCATCGGCCTGCATTTCGGCTGGAATCTGGTCCTGCCGCTGTTCGGGGTCAACCTGAGCGGGCTTACAATCGAGGTAACGAGGTATCACTATCGATGGGATCTCTTGCCACTCTGGAGCGGCGGGGATTATGGCCCGGAAGGCGGATTGCTGGCGACCATCTTCGTCGTCGGCCTGTTGTTCGCAATCTGGAAAGCGCCCGTCCGGCCGCAGCATGCCGCCATCGCCAAGAACCTCAACGAGTAGCCGGCATCCTGGCACTTTCGCTTCTCCTCTGCGCCGGCCACGCGCGCGCCGATAAACTCAGCTTCGATGAGCGGATGGAGATCGAGCGTGGGCTCAACGCCGAAGTGGCGACTCTCAAAGTCATCCTGCCGCGCGCCAAACATCCGCTTGTCATCCGAAGCGACGGTCAATACGACCAGCGCGCCTGGCAAAAGGTGCTCGATGAAGACGGCCCCGCAGCCCGCCGCGGCGACCAGATTCAGATCACCAAAGTCCAGATTGAGAAGGACCGAATTGTGCTTGAGATCAACGGCGGCACCAGTTCCGGGCACTGGTACGACCATGTCCAGGTCGGCATGGGAGGAACCATGTCGCCCGTCTCCACCAACCAGAACGGACAGGCCAACGGCTCGCATATCGCGCTCGTTTTCCCCGGGCCCGTGCCTTCACTGAAGGCTGCCGAGATCCGGCACATGCTGACGCCGATCTTCGATTTCGAGAAGCACTCGGCCGCCGAGCAGTACGTCGAACAGTTGCCCGAACCCGTAAAGAAGGCCATCAAGGAACAGCGGGCGGTCGAGGGCATGGATCACGATCAGGTCCTGCTCGCGCTTGGCAAGCCACGCAGCAAGAGCCGCGAAACGAATGCCGACGGTGACGCCATCGAGGATTGGATCTACGGCGAAGCACCCGGCAAGATCACCTTCGTGCGCTTTAACGAAGGCAAAGTGGTGAAGGTGGAGGAGTCCTACGCCAACGTCGGCGGAACGACGATGCCCTCGCTGCCCGAACCGCGCCAATAGCGATCACACCTCTCCGCAAAATAGTTTTGCGCGGACAGACGAAGCACAAATCCGTTCGTTAAAACGACTTACGCGACAATCGCCGATCCGGCCCGCCATTGAACCACATACGACCGCGATGTTCCATCCATCTACACTCCAGGCATTAGGGCGGTAACGCAGCCGGCCGGCAGCGTACATCAACACTTCTTTTCCTGAGGAACGATGCGATCTCATACCCTTTCTGCGCGCGTGAAGCGTGTGAAGCCGAGCGAGGACCCGGATGGCCTGTCGGCGCGGCTCAACGATCTGCTGGTCGGGCAGCCCGAGGCAATCGAAACGATTGTCCCTTATGTGCAAATGCACCAGGCGGGGCTTTCGCCGGAAGGACGCCCGGTTGGGGTGGTCCTGCTGCTCGGTCCGACAGGAACCGGCAAGACACGCACGGTCGAGGCGCTCGCCGAAATTCTGCACGGCAGCAGCAAGAACGTGCTGAAGATCGATTGCGGCGAGTATCAGATGGAGCACGAGGTTGCAAAACTGATCGGCGCGCCTCCCGGATATCTCGGCCACCGCGAAACTCAGCCGCTGTTCACTCAGGCCCGCATCAACGCCGTCGCCAGCGAGCAGAGCGATATTTCGCTGCTGCTGTTTGACGAGATTGAAAAAGCCGCGCCTTCCCTCACGCGCCTCATGCTGGGCATCCTGGATAAAGCGAGCGTTCGGCTGGGCGACAATTCAACCGTCAATCTTGAACGCTGCCTGATTTTTCTCACCAGCAATCTCGGCGCAAAAGCCATTCAACGCGCCAATATGCCGGACTTCGGCTTCGAAGCGATGCTGACGCAGGAGACAATCGATGACACCGGGCGCGTTCACAAGATCGCCATGTCCGCTGTCCGCCGCAAGTTTTCGCCCGAATTTGTCAATCGCATCGATTCGGTCATCACCTACAAACCGCTCGGACGAGAAGCCTACGACGCCATCCTCGATCACTTACTCGACAATTTCGGCCGCTTGATTCAGACGCGCCTCGGCTACCGCGCCTTTCGTCTGCAGTGCACTCCCTCCGGCCGCAAGCTGTTGCTCGACACGGGCACGAGCATTGAATACGGCGCGCGCGAGTTAAAGCGCACCGTACAGCGCAACTTCATCCAACCGGTTGCAGCGCTCGTGTCTGTAGGCGAAATTCCGCCGGGCTGTACCGTGATTCTCGACGCTAAAGGCAGCGAATTCAGTATTCTGCTGCGCAATTGAGACGCGCTTTATACACTGCAAGTGCGTGCCCGGTACGCTCTACCTCGTCGCAACGCCGATCGGCAATCTGGAAGACATCACCCTTCGAGCCCTCCGTGTGCTGCGCGACGAGGTGGACGTGATCGCCTGCGAAGACACACGCCAGACCCAAAAACTCCTCACGCATTTCGAAATACAAAAGCGTCTTGTCAGCTACCACGAGCACAACGAGTCCGCGCGCGCGCAGGATTTGATTTCTCTCTTACTGGATGGGAAAAACGTCGCCCTGGTCAGCGATGCCGGGACGCCGCTCGTCTCCGATCCTGGCTATCGTGTCGTCCATGCCGCGATCGAGCACAACATTCCCGTCGTCCCGCTGCCGGGCGCATCGGCACTGCTCGCCGCGCTTACGGCCTCTGGCATGCCGACCAATGCCTTTCTCTTTCTTGGCTTCGTTCCGCAAAAAGAACAGGGGCGCCGCAGAGCACTCGAAGCGGCAGCCGTCCACGAGGTGACGCTGGTCCTCTACGAAAGCCCGCATCGCATTCTCGAAACGTTGGCTTCGATTCGCGACATTTTCGAGTCGCGCCAGATCGTCGTCGCTCGCGAGCTCTCCAAACTGCACGAAGAATTTCTGCGCGGCACGGCCGAAGAAATCCGCGCCGGGCTTGCTGCGCGTGCTGCTATCAAGGGTGAATTCACCATCGTGATTGCCCCCGCATCCGCGCATGTGGAGAACGCCGATCCGGTGGAGGAGGTCGCCGCGCTCCAAGCAGCCGGTACGCCCCGCATGGACGCAATCAAGGCTGTTGCGAAACGGCTGGGACTTCCGAAGCGGCAGGTGTACCAGGCCGTCGAGGAGCAGGGCAGCAATCGCGCGGACAAACGTCGTGATTTGGGCCAAAACGCCCGATAGCGCGTCGCGGTGCATTGCCTGAGAGGCGCTCTTCGATCAGCTCGCGAATAGCCGTGATGAAAGCGGGATGCGTGCCGGCCGTCGCCGCGCGCACCAGCTTGATCCCGAGTTCCCCGGCCAGTTCGCGCGCCTCCACATCGAGATCGTACAGCACTTCCAGATGATCCGAAATGAAGCCGATCGGCGCAACGAGCACATTCTTTGCGCCCTGCTCGCCGAGCTTTCGCAGGTAATCGAGAATATCGGGCTCGAGCCAGGGTTGCCCCGGTGCGCCGCTCCGGCTTTGATACACCAGCTGCCAGTTTTCACAGCCGGTGGCTTCGGCAATCAGCCGCATGGTCTCGGCAAGCTGTGTTTCGTACGCGCTCGAAGCTGCCATGGAGCACGGGATACTGTGCGCAGTCGCCACAAAGTGTAGATTGGCGCGCTCATCGGGTGAGAATTGCGACAGCGCTTCCCGCACCCGCTCCGCACACGCTTCGATGAAGCCGGGATGGTTATAGAAGACACGCAGCTTGTCGATCTCGGGCGCGCCTTCGCCGGTCTCGATCTGCGCCGCCGCTAAATTTTCGCGATACTGCCTGCAACCGGAATAGGAACTGTAAGCCGAAGTCACAAAAGCGAGAGCGCGCCGCACCCCATCCGTACGCATCTGCCGTAACGTCTCCGCCAACAGCGGGTGCCAGTTGCGATTGCCCCAGTAAATCGGCAGATTGACGCTGTGCGCAGCGAGTTCCCTGCGCAATGCATCGATCAGAGCGCGATTCTGCTCATTGATCGGACTCTTGCCGTCGAAATGGTAATAATGCTCGGCGACCTCTAGCAGCCGTTCGCGTGGAACGCCGCGTCCGCGCGTAACATTCTCAAGAAACGGCAGCACGTCTTCGCGCTTCTCGGGACCGCCGAAGGAGACCACCAGAATCGCGTCGTACGTCATTCGTTACATGCGCGCGCTGACGCGATGCAGCTTCAGCATGTTCGTCGAGCCGCGCAACCCAACTGGCTGTCCCGCCACGAACACGATGTTGTCGCCCGCCTTCACGCGACCGGTCTCGATCAGCAGTCGCTCCATCTCGTGCAGCATGCGATCGGTGGAATCGAGCGTGGGAGAAAGAATCGCCTCTACTCCATACGCAATCGAAAGCTGCCGCGCCGCCGCTTCGCTCGATGTAAACGCGTAAATCGGAACCGGCGGCCGATAGCGCGAGAGCAGCCGCGCTGAAGCTCCCGAAGTCGTGCCCACGGCCAGTGCTGTCACTCCAGCAGACCGCGCGCATTGGAATGCTGCCTCGGCGATGATCTCGGGAATTTCGTTCTCCCGCGGCCGGATGCGCTCGAAGCCTTTACGATTCATCGAGTGCTCGGTTTCGCAGGCAATCCGCGCCATCACCCGTACCGCTTCTACCGGATACTTTCCCGCGGATGTCTCAGCCGAGAGCATAATGGCGCTGGTGCCGTCGTAAATGGCGTTTGCCACATCGCTCACCTCCGCACGCGTCGGCATCGCGTTCTCAACCATCGATTCAAGCATCTGCGTGGCCGTAATCACGAACCGGCCCCGCTCGCGCGCCTTCTCGATAATGGCTTTCTGAATCGCCGGTACGCGCTCGATGGCCATCTCCACGCCCAGATCGCCGCGCGCTACCATCACGCCCTCGCATTCTTCCAAAATTGAATCCAGATTCTGCCAGCCTTCGGGCTTTTCAATCTTCGCGATAATTGGCTGGCGCGCATCCTGCTCATCGAGCAGATGGCGCAGCCGCAACACATCGCGCGCCTGCCGGACAAACGAGAGCGCGAAAAAATCCACGCCCTTCTCGATGCCGAAATGCGCATCGGCGATATCTTTTTTTGAGAGCGACGGTGTGCTGACCTGCACACCCGGCAGATTGATGCCCTTGCGATCGCTCACCATCCCGCCGGTAACCACCTGGCAGCGCGCCGCCACTCCATCGCTCTCGATAACACGCAGTACCACCGAGCCATCCGCGATCAGCACCGCATCCCCGGGCCGCACATCGCGCGCAAACTCGACGTAATTCGTCGAAGCGCGCGTCTCATCGCCGTCGCAGCTCTCCGTCGTAATCGTGAAAACCGATTTTTCGGTGAGCAGACACGGCCCGTTCTTGAAAGTCCCGAGGCGAATCTTTGGCCCCTGCAGATCGAGCAGGATGCCGGTATGCCGTTTGAACTCGGCTTCCAGTTTGCGCACCCAGTCGATGCGGCGCGCGTGATCTTCCTGTGTTCCGTGTGAGGCGTTCAGCCGGAACACATCCACGCCGGATTCGAACAGCCGGCGAATCACATCTTCGGAGTCGGTCGAAGGCCCGAGCGTGGCAACGATTTTGGTGGCTCGCATGATGTGGGTTCACCTTCATTATGAAGCGCCCACGCTCTTATCCGCGGAACGTTTGTCTCTGGCATAATGGTGGTCGCTCTGGGTTTTTCTTCCGCAAACGGCGGATGATGTTTCTTTCACCGACTCGTCACACACGGCTCAACGAAGCCGTAGGATTCCTATTGTTTCTGGCGGGCCTGGCTGTTTCGCTGAGCCTGCTTTCGTATTCGGCGGCGGATCCGTCCTGGAACACCGCAACGGGAGCCGTTCGTACCCACAACCTGCTCGGCCTCTTCGGCGCGACCTGGGCCGACTTTCTGCTGCAGGTTTTTGGTGTCAGCGTTTTTCTGCTGCCGGTGCATCTGTGGGCGCTCGGCTGGAAATGGGTGCGTTCATCGCCTATCGAGAGCCCGTGGTTCCGCGTCCTCGGCGCCTTTGCTCTCTGGTTCTGCGTTTCCACCGCCTGCGGGCTGCTGCCAAAGTCGTTTCTGATTGGCGGAACGATTCGTCCCAGCGGAATTGTCGGGATGGTCATCGCGGATTTCCTGCTGGCGCGCTTCGATCTCGCCGGCTCCGCCATCATTACAGTGGCGGCCGCCATCGTCGCTCTGTACTTTGCTTCGACGTTCGAAGTTTCCACGCTGCGCCGCTGGCTGAGCGGACCGCTTGCACGCTGGGACGCTATGCGCGCTCGATGGGCCCAGAAGCGGGAGGCGAAACGCGCCGCTGCCATCGAACAAGCCCGCGCTCGCGCTGCCGAACGGGTTAGCCGCAGAGCTGTCAAACGCGGTAGTCAGCCGCTCGACTCGCAACCCGCAACTCCGGTTGCCCCGCAGCATCCGATCGAGCAGACGGTCCCCGCCGCTACAAAGGCCGAAGAGCCTCCGTTCGACGTGGAAGAACCCGAAGAAGCCGAAAGCGACTTCGAAATTCCGATTCGCACGCTCGAATACCAGCCGAATCCACGCACCGCCTCCGAATCGGCACCAGTCGAGCCCGAGCCTGTTCCCGCCGCACTCGAAATGCATGCGGAAGCAAGCGCTCGCCCCCGCAAGAAGCAACTCTACAAGCTGCCCTCCCCTGCCCTGCTGAACGAAGTTCCGCCCGGAAGCGGATACGACAGCACCGAATTGAAGGAAGTCGCCAGCCGCATCAAATCGAAGCTCGAAGAATTCAACGTGCGCGGCTCGGTGGTACAGATCAACCCCGGCCCGGTGGTTACGACTTTCGAATACAAGCCGGAAGCGGGCGTGAAATACTCGCGTATCACCACGCTGACCGAAGATCTCTGCCTCGGCCTGCAGGCCGAATCGGTACTGATCGAGCGCCTGCCGGGTAAACCCACGGTCGGTATCGAAGTGCCAAACACCAAACGCGAGCTGATCAGTTTGCGCGCGATTCTCGAATCCGACGAGTTTCACGATTCGCCCTCGAAAATGACCATCGCCCTCGGCAAGGACATCAACGGGCGTATAAAGGTCGCATCGCTGGAAACGATGCCGCATCTGCTGATCGCTGGTTCAACCGGATCGGGCAAGAGCGTGATGCTCAACGCGATGATCATGTCGTTTCTCTACAAAGCGACGCCGGACGAAGTGCGCATGATCATGGTCGATCCGAAACGCGTCGAGCTCGGCATCTACGAGGGCATTCCTCATCTGCTGACACCGGTCATTACCGAGCCGAAAAAGGCTACGAATGCGCTGCGCAACGCCGTTCTCGAGATGGAGCGGCGTTTGAAACTGCTGGCCGCACACGGCGTGCGCAACATTGATCAGTACAACCGCAAAGTGGCTCAGCTCAAGAAAACGCCGCGCGGCCTGTTCGATGACCAGAGCGAGGAAGAAGAGCTCGAACCGCTGCCGTATGTGCTGATTCTGATCGACGAGCTGGCCGATCTGATGATGCTCGAACGCGCCAATGTCGAGGAATGCATCACGCGTCTGGCGCAGATGGCCCGCGCCGTCGGCATGCATCTGGTACTTGCTACGCAGCGGCCGAGCGTCGACGTGATCACCGGTCTGATCAAAGCGAACTTCCCGTCGCGTATCAGCTTCCGCGTCGCCACCCGCGTCGATTCACGCACAGTGCTCGACTCTATGGGCGCCGAACATCTGCTCGGTAAAGGCGACATGCTTTATCTGCCGCCGGGTTCCTCGCGCCTCACGCGCGTGCATGGCGCCTACGTGACCGAAACCGAGACGAATCGCGTCGTCGATTTCTGGAAAGAACAGGCTGAGCCCGAATACGACGAGTCATTCCTGCTCACGCCGCCTTCCGAAGAAGAGCCGGAAGATGGCGAAGCCTTCGATGGCGAGCAGGATCCGATGTATGAAGACGCCGTCCGCGTGGTGCTCGAACAGGGCAAAGCTTCCACTTCGACCCTGCAGCGGCGCCTACGCCTCGGCTATGGACGCGCCGCACGTATTCTCGATATGATGCAGCGCGATGGCATCATCGGGCCGCCGGACGGCAGCAAACCGCGCGAAGTGCTGAAGCGGCCCGACTGGCTGCGCGAAGTCGATCACCAGCTGCGATGATGATGATCGTGGAGTTGCGAAGTCAGATATGACCGTTCACGCTTTCCGCGGCCCCGGTCGTATCTTCGGCTTTACGCAAGACCAGACCGGTGCCAATCTACCGCCGCAATTTGCACCCTGGACCGCTTTCAAGATACGGATGCTTGCCTGGACGACATCGAGCAGCATGGATTTCACCTCACGGACGCTCACGTCCGTATAACCGATACGGTTCTCTGAGTCGCCAGCCCCCGCGCGGGGGCGGCAGTTTGTCGTCCATTCGTTACGCTGGAACGGTAGCGGAATGAGTGAAAAGAGGATTATTGTTGCCATTGACGGTCCTGCCGGCGCGGGCAAGAGTACACTGGCCAAACGCATCGCCGAACGGCTCGGATTTGTGCATATCAACACCGGCGCAATTTATCGCGCGGTAGCGCTCTGGGCTCTGCGGCTGAATGTGTCTCTTGAAGATATGTACCGGCTCGAGCAGCTGGCGAAGGAAGCGCGCATCCAGCTCACCGGGGGCCGCGTGCTGCTCAACGGCGAGGATGTGACAGATGAGATTCGCGAGCCGCGGGTATCGCAGGCCGCCTCCAGGGTGTCGATGGTTCCCGGGGTGCGTCAGGCGCTTCTCAGCGTGCAGCGCGGGATGGCCGAAGAAAGCAGCGTGGTCATGGAAGGCCGCGATATCGGCTCCGTCGTGTTTCCTGAAGCGCAGGTCAAAATTTTCCTTGATGCCGAACCAGCCGAGCGCGCCCGGCGCCGCGCGCTGGAACTGCAGGAGCAACGCGATTTCACCGCCATTGCCGGCGAGATGCAGGCGCGCGATGAGCGAGATCGCCGCCGCGCGGAAGCGCCGCTCGTGCAGGCACCCGATGCGGAATTGATCGACACCACCGGACTCTCTCTCGAGCAGGTCGAAGAAGCTGTGCTGCGCGTGGTGCGTGCCCGCACTTCGAACGGCCGGGCCGCCGGACACTAAGCTACGTCTATTCGCAATGCGCCGCGCCACGATCGCTGACACCTCGCTGCTGGTCACGTTCATGGCAGAATTCTATGCCGAAGGTGGCTACGAGCTCGATCAGGATCGCGCCAGGGAAGCATTTGAGGCCATTCTCAGCCACGAGAGCCTGGGAGCTGTCTGGATCATTCAAACAGACGGCCGTGATGCCGGCTACCTGGTGGTGGCGTTCCGGTTCGCCATGGAATTTGCCGGTACGATCGCCTGTCTCGACGATCTCTATGTGCGGAGCGAATTTCGCAACCGAGGTCTCGCATCGGCTGCTTTGTTCGAGCTGCGAGGCTTCTGCCAGGCAGCGGGCATTCGCGCGTTAACCGTCGAAGTCGGATTCGACAACGGCGCAGCACAAAAGGTTTATCGCCGCGCCGGTTTCACGGAAGCCGCAAACCGCCAGTTGCTGGCACTTGCGCTCGCTCCTCCGGCGCATAAAGAATAGCGAATTTACTCCATACGCAGTGCCGACATGGGATCGTCCGCAGCGGCGCGCCGGGCCGGAATGAAACTGGCGAGCAGCGCCACCGCGCCCAGCAGAAGCGCTGCCGAGATCAGCGAAACGGTATCGCGCGGTTTCACTCCGTAGAGCAGCGTTGCGGCTAGCTGCCCGGTCCAGAGCGAGAGCCCAATCCCAACCAACAATCCGATACAAAGCAGCAGCACAGCTTCCCGCAGCACTAGACGGATGACACCCCCCCGATCCGCTCCGAGCGCCATCCGGATGCCGATCTCTTTGCGGCGGCGCGCCACCATGTAGGAGATTACGCCATAGAGCCCCAGGGTAGCGAGCAAAGTAGCAAGTCCTCCGAAAGCGCCAGAAAGGATGGCCATCAATCGCTCTCCCTTCACGGATTCGTCTACAAGTCTTGAAAATGGTTCAAACTGGATTGCAATCGACGGGCTCATCTCTGCGATTGCCGCTTTTGCCCTCTTCATTACTGGACCCGGCGCGCCCGCCAGACGAAGTACAAATGTAGCATCTGGTCCTGGTTCCTCATCCTGCGCGATCGGAAAGAAAGCGATCGGTTTGAAATCTTCGCGTAACTCCTGGTACTTCGTATTGCCGACCAGCCCGACGATTTGAAAAAGCGGTTCGGGCTTGCCCGCCGCCACTTGCCTATGAAAGGTATGTCCGAGTGGATTCACGCCCGGGAAATACTTTCGAGCGAACGCCTCATTCACAATCGCCACTTTCGGTGAACTCAACCTGTCGTAGTCATTGAATTCTCGGCCCGCAAGTAGCCGCGTGCCCATCGTGCGAAAGTAACCGGGTGAGACCCGGTTCAACCACGCACTCTTTCCGTTATCGGCTGCCGGTGCGCCATCTGGGCCTATGTTGCTGTCCCAGCCAGCGCCGCTAAGTGGCGTAATCGCCACCTGGGCCGACTCAATCACGCCCGGAATGGACGCGAGCTTTTCCTCCAACTGCCGATCGATCCGCAGGCGTTCTTTCTCCGCATGTGGCATTTTGCTGTAATCGAGACCTACGGCCAGCATGTCGTGCGATTCAAAACCGGTATCCGTCGTGAGCAAACGATGCAAACTACGAATGAAGAGCAGTGCCCCGGCCAGTAGCACCATCGAGAGCGCTACTTGTGTAATCACCAGAGTCCGCCGGATTCCGAAACGTTCCGGTCCGGCTGTACTGGTGCGCCCACTGGATCGCATCGCGGCGGAAGGCGCAATGTTGGTACATCGAAGCGCCGGGGCAAGGCCGAAGAGCAGACAGGTCGCGACCGCAAGCGAGACGGTAAATGCCAGCACTCGCCAGTCATACGAGAGCGAAAAGACTGTCGGGCTGTCCGGCGATTGCAGGAATGCGACGAAGGCGCGGCTTAATGCGGACGCGACTGCGATTCCCACCACAGTCCCGGATATCGCTAAGAGCAAGCTCTCCACCAGCAACTGCCGTATCACGCGGCTGTGCGAAGCGCCCATCGCCAGCCGGGCGGCCATTTCGGGTTCGCGAACCGTTGCCCGCGCGAACAGCAGATTCGCGATGTTAGCGCACGCGATCAGCAGGACCAGCCCAGTAATAGCCAGCAACAAATTCAACGGTTCTCGTGATTGTTCGCGCAGGCCGGAGACGCCGTTATCCGCTCGCGTCACAGTCAGCTTATTTGCGAGGAAACGTTTGGCCATATCCGGTCCATATTCGGGTGGAATTGTCGCGCGCATGATGCCGGGCGACAGCGCGCGCAACTCGGCATCCGCCGTCTTCACGTTCCAACCGGGCTTGAGACGTCCGATAATCGACAACCACCACGCAGTCCGGTTCGGAATACGGCTGTTACCCTCTCCTCGCACCAACCGGTCCGCACAGAGCGGTATGGCGGCGTCGTAACCATAACCGACCTCCACACCGAAGAACGATGGTGGCGTCACCCCGATCACTGGAAACGTGTAGCCGTCGAGACTGAGCTTACGGCCAAGAACCTGCGCGTCGCCGCCAAATTCCCGCTGCCAGAAGGAGTAGCTGATCACCGCTCCGGCGTTGCAGGAAGTGCTGTCGTCGGCCGCCGTAAATGTGCGCCCAAGCATTGAGTTCACTCCGAGCACTCGGAAGAAATCGCCGTTGACATACAGCCCTTGGGCAAAGCGCGGCTCGCCGCCAGTTGTTAAGTTAAAACGCGTGGCGCTCCACGCTACGAGCCCGCTATAAGCCTGCTGCCGCATCCGAATCGCTTCCCATTGCGGATAGGTAAAGATCGCACTCCGGCTCGACCAACTGCCACCGCGTGCCGAATCTTTCTGGAAATCGAGTGCCACCAGTTCCTGCGGATCTTGCACCGGCAGCTTCTTCAGACGAATCGCATTCACCAGCTGAAAAATCGCCGTGTTCGCCCCGATTCCCAACGCCAGCGAGAGCACCGCAACGGCAGTGAACCCCGGGCTCAGCCGCAGCTGGCGCAA
>JAJPHN010000004.1 GCA_021325235.1 Terriglobia bacterium
CTCAGCCGCAGCTGGCGCAAGCCATACATCAAATCGGCACGAGTCTGATCGAGCCAGGCAGCAACGTTCATGTCGCGAGTGCTCTCTTTCTGAATCGAGTAGTTGCCAAGCCTGCGTCGTGCCGCGCGCACGGCGTCTTCGTGAGACATGCCCCGCGCTTCGAGACGCTCGCAGCTTTCCGCCAGATGATGCGCGAGCTCGTCTCGCAGTTCGCGATCCAGCTCTTCAGACCGGAAAACGTTCCGCCAGCGTGTATACCAGGGCATGGCGAGTTCTATTCGATGCGCAGGGCGGACATCGGGTCACCCGTGGCGGCGTAGCGCGCGGGAATAAAGCTCGCGATCAGCGCGATACAGGCGAGCAGAAGGCTGGCTCCGATCAGCGACACCGTGTCGCGCGGTTTCACGCCGTAAAGAAGAGTCGCGGCAAGTTTGCCGGCCCAAAGCGAGATCACCGTCCCTGCGATAATACCCGCGAAGAGCAGCAACGCAGCTTCTTTCAGCACAAGGCGGATGACACCGGAGCGGTCCGCCCCAAGGGCCATACGAATACCAATTTCTTTACGCCGGCGCGCGACCATGTAGGAGATGACACCATAGAGCCCGAGCGTGGCGAGCAGCATGGCGAGCAGGCCGAGAGCGCCGGAAAGAATCGCCATCAGGCGCTCGCGCAGCAGCGATTCGGTAAGCTGGGCCGACAGCGGGCGGAACTGGATACCGATCGATGGAGCTACTTCCGCCACGGCGTTCTTCGCGGTACGCATGATCGATGCCGGCGACCCGGCAATGCGCAGAACAAAATTGGTACCATCGCCCGGATCTTCATTCTGCCCGGCAGCAAAGAAGCCGAGCGGGCGGAAATCTTCGCGCAAGTCTTCGTATTTTGTGTTTTGCACCACGCCGACAATTTGAAATAGCGGCTCCGGCTTGCCGGCCTGTGCTTCGATGCGGAAGCTGTGTCCGAGCGGGTTGATGCCGGGGAAAAACTTCGTGGCAAATTGCTCGTTGATAATGGCGACTCTGGTGGAGCTGAGCGTGTCACGATCATTGAAATCCCGGCCGGCGATCAGGCGCGTCTGCATGGTGTGGAAATAGCCGGGGGAGACGCGATTGAACCAGGCTCGTTTATGGCTGGTCGCAGCAGGCGCCCCATCCGGGCCGACATTTTCGTCCCACGAGCTTCCGCTGATCGGAGTAGCATCGATCTGCGCCGCCGAGACGACACCCGGAATAGCCGAAAATTTTTCTGTTAATTCGCGGTAGAGACCTCGGCGGCGCTCTTTCGGAATCGGCGCTTTCTCCAGATCGATGCCGGCCGTGAGAACCCCCTCGGAACGGAACCCCGGATCCGATTTCAGCAGGTTGCAGAATGTGCGCACAAACAGCAAAGCACCGAACAACAGCACCAGCGAGAAAGCGACCTGAGTTGCTACCAGCGCGCGTCGAAGACTAAAGCGCTCGCGCCCTGTGGTGACGCTCCGGCTGGTCGAACGCATGGCGCAAGCCGGCGATAGCCGTGTGCCGCGCAACGCCGGAAGCAGCCCGAAGAGCAGACAGGTCAGAATGGCAAGTCCTACTGCAAAGCCGAGTACGCGCCAGTCCATTCCCGTGTCGAGGTAAATCGAATTCTCCGAGCTTGTGATCAGCAGAATGAGCGAGCGGCTCAGCGCGAACGCAAGCACGCCCCCCGATACGGTACCGAATAGCGCAAGCAGCAGACTTTCGGCCAGGAACTGGCGCACCACGCGCCCGCGCGAAGCACCCATCGCCAGACGTACCGCAATCTCAGCCTCACGAGCAGTCGCGCGCGCCAGCAGCAGATTGGCAAGATTCGCGCATGCGATCAGCAGCACAAGCCCGCTGATACCGAGCAACAGATACAGAGGCTGCTCGTATCGCCGCCTCAGATCGGAGACTCCGCCCTGTGCCGCTTGTGCCTCGAGCGTATTGGTCAAGAAGAGCTTTGCGAAGCCCGGGTTGTATTCGGAAGGCAAAGTGGCGCGCATGATCTGCGGCGAGGTGGTGCGCAGATACGCAGTCGCCTGCGCGAGAGTCCAGCCCGGCTTTAGCCGTCCCATAACCGAGAGCCACCAGGCGTAATCGAGCGGGATGCGGCTACGTTCGGAGATCAGCCGATCCGCGCACAACGGAACCGCCACATCATCGCGAACACCTACTTCGACACCGAAAAAAGCCGGTGGCGTGACACCAATTATCGGAACTGAGTAGCCGTCCAGGCTGAGCTTCCGGCCGAGCACCTGCGGATCGCCGCCGAGTTCCCGCTGCCAGAATGCGTAACTGATCACAGCGCCGGCATTGCAGGACGCGCTGTCGTCCTGAGCCATGAAGGTACGGCCGGCTATCGGCGACACCCCGAGCACCCGAAAGAAATCGCCGCTGACATACATCCCTTCGGCAAAGCGAGGCTCCCCGCCCCGGCTCAGATTGAAGCGGTTGGCGCTAAAGGCGAGTACGCCCGAAAACGGCTCATGCTGCGCCTGTATTTGTTGCCATTGTGAATAAGTGAATTCCCCGCTGCGACTCGATCCCCAGCCGGACCGGTGCGACGGTTGCACGTATTTCAAAATCACAAGCTCGTGCGGATCTTTCACCGGCAGCTTCTTCAGGCGAATCGCATTCACCAGCTGAAAAATCGCCGTGTTCGCCCCGATTCCCAACGCCAGCGAGAGCACCGCAACGGCAGTGAACCCCGGGCTCAGCCGCAGCTGGCGCAA
>JAJPHN010000020.1 GCA_021325235.1 Terriglobia bacterium
AATACCGCCTTGCCACCGCTGGTCAGCCGAACCCCGCCATGCCCGCGCTCGAACAATGCAAGGCCGAGCTCGTCCTCAAATCGACCGACGCGACGGCTGATCGTGGAAGTGTTGATCCCGAGAGACTTGGCGGCACGGGTGAAGTTTCCTGCCGCCGCCGAGGCCTCCAGATACATTAGATCGCGGATCTCCATATCGGACAGGCTTTGCAAGTTTTACTCTGCGCCTCCCATCTCTGCGTCGGCAGCCGGATTACGGTCGATCGGCGAGAGCACGCAGGAACAATCAAGTCGCTTGCACCCGTGGCCCTCACCGCGCCCCTCAATCACGACTGCCGATCGCGCCCTACGCGACTGCCCGCCCCACGGTCCTATCGTGATGAGAGCGTTCGGGTTGCGCTCCCGCGGAGCCAATTACGGGGCCGTCCAAACGTGCCGCTTCCCGGACACACCGAAGCCGCTCGCGAGACACCTCGAGGTAGCCCGCGACCGCGATCGTCTTTCCGATCGGACGCGCCGCGCCGAGACGTCGCAAAGGCCAGCGCGCGCGGCAAAGAATCCGCTCCATCCGCGCGTCCGTTACGGTGACGATATCAGTGAGTTGCCGCATCAAGCCGAACTCGATCATGCCGGCGAAGAGTTCATAGGTCGCTCGCGCGATGCTACCGGCCGTCTTCTCCTCTCGGCTGCAGAGATCGACGCCGAAGCGGCTGCTCTCCCAGATCGCGTCGGATGTCGGCGCGGCCTGTCCGTCCAAGAGCGCTGGAAATGTGTCGCGAAGCATGTTGGGGCCCGTCGTCGGCAAGAGCCGGACGCAGCCCTGAACGCGATCGTCCTCGTTCCTCTGCAGAAGATAGACTGGTCGGCAGGCATCGAATTCATCGACTTCCATGTCGCCGCTGACCTGCACGTCCCAGCCGAGACGCTCCTTGAATATCCGGTAACGGAGCCGATGCATTTCGGCGAGGTCATCAATGAAGTCGCCGTAGAGATCGGGGTTGATCAATTGGAGCATAGTCGCCTCCTGGCAGGATTGGTCCTGCGCGATAGAAGGCGATGATCCGGGGTCTCCTCATCCTGTGCAGTTGCACAGGGGTCGGAAGCGGGAACTTAATCGTTTGTCGATTTAACGGCCGCCAATTTCGCGACGGCCTGGCAGACTGTGCGGACACCGAACTTTGCTTTGGCGTTGTCGAGATGAAACGCCGCTGTGCGGCGGGAAATATTCAGAATGCGTCCGATTTCCCATGCAGACTTTCCCTGCGCGGCCCATTCGAGACATTGCAGTTCGCGCGGTGACAGCGCGATACCATCAATGACACGATTGATCGACAGCCTTCGGCGTGCGTGAGCATGAAAATACATCGCCATAAGCTGCAACACAGACCGATTTTGCTCGATGCAGCGCTGGAACGTCGGGCGATGTTCGTCTGCGGCAAAAGTGACCGCCGCGACAGGACCACGGGAGTCATGGACGGGCACTGTGAAGCCACAGCGGATCCCGAACTGCGCTGCCTCATCGAGCAACGCGCATTGCGGCTTCGATAATCGTTTCGTTGTGAATTCTTGTCCCCACTCGAACGGCTCGATGGCTGTCAGCGCCTCGACGATGACCGGATCAACTCGCTCATAGTGCTCCCGCAGATAATGATCGGTCCACGTGACCGGGTAGTTCGAGATGAGTTCGGGCGGATCGCCTCTTCTCGACGGCATGGAGAGATAGGCGAAGCAGCTTAGATCGAGCGCAGCGCCCGCATCGGCGAGCACCGTACGGAGATGCTCGGTGTCACCGGCGGCAACAAGGCCATCGATGAAAGACCGGAATATGTGGTGCATACGCCGTCTCCCAGGTTACCTGATAGTCCACCCCCCTTCGTTCCCTCCGTTCGATCATCCCGCCGGCTTGCCCCCATGGCGTTGCGGGCAAAACACAACTGTCCCAGCCACGCGAGCGGAGCAGCCGCCACAATTGCCACCAGGTCGGCATCCCATCTTAGGAGCAGCCCTGCCGTACGCCACCGACTTGTAACGGGCGCTCTCCAATCTGCCTTCCGCAGAGCGCCCAAGTGACACCGTTGACTTCCCTATCGATATACGATATCGAAATTCGATCATGCAAGGATAATCAGCTTCTTCACGGATGCTTGGTTGACGATCAAGACCTCCCGCGGAACCACCAGCCGTCGCGCAAAGGCTGCCGCATCAGATGCAGATCACCGCGACCTATACGCTGGTCTGATCCGTCTGCATGTCCTGCACCACGCGTGCAAGGAGACGGTCTACGGACTCGCCATGATCGAAGAGCTGCGGCGCCATGGGTACGAACTCAGCGCCGGCACACTCTATCCGATCCTGCACGGGCTGGAGCAGAAGGGACTGTTGACTTCGGTCAAGCAGCGGCGCGGCGGCGCAGAGCGCCGCATGTACTGTGCAACAAAATTGGGGCACGCGGCGCTTATCGCAGCAAAAACGAAGGTCCGCGAGCTGTTCGGCGAGCTGTTCGAAGACGAAGAAGGCGGCGAAACATGACGACCACGTCATCCGAATCGAGATCGCGGACAACCGATTGGCGCCAGATCGTGCTCGCCACCGAAGCGCCGGGCTGGTCCATCCTCGTCCGGCTCCTCGTCGGCCTCGTCGTCTTCTTGCCGGAAGGCATCCAGAAGCTCGCGTTTCCTGACATCCTGGGTGCAGGCCGCTTCGAGCATATCGGCATACCCGATCCCAATCTCATGGGTCCGTTCGTCGGCGTGATCGAGATCGCTTGCGGCTTGCTCATCATCGCTGGTCTAGCGACAAGGCTCGCCGCGATTCCTCTCATCATCGTCATGATTGTGGCGATCCTGTCCACCAAGGTCCCAATCCTTTTAGGTCATGATTTCTGGATCTTTCATGTCCCGAAGCTCCCGCGCTACGGCTTCTGGAGCATGGCCCACGAGGCTCGCGCCGACTTCGACATGCTCTTGGGCGCGATCTACCTACTGATCATCGGTGCCGGCGCCTGGTCCCTGGACGCGATGCTCGCTCGCCGCATGCCATCTTCCCAATGACAGGTGCCCGATGATCAACCGCCGTTCCATTCTCAAATATGCCGGCCTCGTCCCTTTGGTGAGCGCTCTGCCCCGTCCAGCCTTTGCGGCAGGCGATACCGAGAAGGCCGATTATACGTTGCGCATTGCAAGCGGGCTCGTCGAGCTTTCTCCCGACCATATCGTCTCGACCACGCTCTACAACGGGCAGTTCCCGGGACCACTGGTCCGTCTCAAGGAAGGCCAGCGGGTCGTGGTGGACATCTACAACGACACCGATGTGCCGGAACTCGTCCATTGGCACGGGCAGATGATCCCAAGCGATGTCGACGGCGCGTCGGAGGAAGGCTCGCCCTTCATTCCACCGCACGGCATGCGCCGCATCGCTTTCGTGCCGAAGCCATCTGGCTTTCGCTTCTATCACACCCACGTCGTGGCGCGGGATGATCTCAACCGCGGCACGTACACGGGTCAGGTCGGGCCAGTCTATATCGAGCCAGCGCACAATCCTGGCGCCTACGACCGCGAAGTGTTTCTCGTCCTGAAGGAGTTCGAGCCAGCCTTCAGTCGCGGCGGCGATATGGCGATGGACATCCTGCCTGGTGCGCCAATCAAAGCGCTGCAAGACATGGGCAAGAAAGCCGACCAGCAGTTCAAAGGCCCGAAGGGGTTCGAGGTCGGCTATGAGCTATTCGGCATCAACGGCAAGATGCTAGGTCACGGCGAGCCGATCCGCGTGAAGCAGGGCGAACGCGTACTGTTCCATGTGCTCAATGCCAGCGCCACCGAGATCCGCAGCCTTGCGCTTCCCGGCCATGACTTCCGTGTCGTTGCGCTCGACGGCAACCCGGTTCCGACAGAGGCCCGTGTGCCGGTGTTATGGCTTGGCACCGCCGAGCGCATTTCCGCGATCGTCGAGATGACGCATCCCGGCGTGTGGGTGATGGGCGATCTTTCCGACGACGACCGCCGGCACGGCATGGGGATCGTCGTCGAATACGCCCGCCACAGCGGCAAGGCCCAATGGGTCAAGCCCAAGCCGTTCCTGTGGGATTACACGCGGTTCGGCAAGGCCGGAACGCCGGCGACACCGGACGAGACCCTCGAAATCACCGTCGTCAAGCAGAACGGCGCCGAGCACGGTTTCAACATCTGGACGCTCAATGGCGAGGCGTTTTCGATGGAGACGATGAAACCAGTCTATATGGTGCAGCAGGGCCGCCGCTATCGCCTCAAGTTCCACAACGCCAGCGACGACATCCATCCCCTCCACCTGCATCGCCACAGCTTCGAGCTCGTGCGCGTCGGCGGCAGGCCGACCGCGGGCGTCATGAAAGATGTTGTGATGCTGGGCGGATTTCAGGAGGTGGAGTTCGATTTCGTCGCCGACAATCCGGGGCCCACGCTCTTCCACTGCCACCAGCAACTCCACATGGATTTCGGCTTCATGGCGCTCTTCCGCTACGCGTGAGCGAGGCGTTGGCAAACACGATCAGGCACGAGGAAAACGCGATGACGGTTGTCACGCAATCCGCCGAGGCACAGGAGCGACAGCTGGGCTCGCCGCTCGAAGTTTTGCTTGTCTTTCTGAGGCTGGGCGTGAGTTGCTTCGGGGGGCCGATTGCCCATATCGGTTACTTCCGCGATGAATTCGTGATCCGTCGGCGATGGCTTGATGAACACGCCTACGCGGATCTTGTCGGACTGTGCCAGTTCCTACCTGGTCCCGCGAGCAGCCAGGTCGGGTTCTCCCTCGGCCTGATGCGTGCCGGCTACCTTGGCGGCCTTGCCGCCTGGACCGGGTTCACGCTTCCCTCCGCAGCAGCGCTCGTTGTCTTCGCCTATGGCGCAAGTGCGCTTGCTGGGCCGATCGGGACCGGTCTTCTGCACGGCCTGAAGCTCGTGGCGGTGGCCATCGTCGCCCAGGCGGTGTGGGGCATGGCCCGCACGCTCTGCCCCGATCGGCAGCGCGCCTCGATCGCCGTTGTCGCGGCATTGATCATCCTGTTCAGCACCTCCTCCGTTGCTCAGATCGGGGCGATCGCGCTGGGTGGGGCCGCGGGTCTTTTCCTCTGCCGGGCTGCTCCGGGAAACTTGAGCGGACACGTGGCCATGCCGGTATCTCGCTGGGTAGGACTGGCGGCGCTCGCCATTTTCTTTCTCCTGCTTATCGGCCTTCCCGTCCTGCGTGGTTATGGCGCGCCTCAAGGCCTTGCGCTCTTCGACGCTTTCTATCGGTCGGGGGCTCTGGTGTTCGGAGGCGGCCACGTGGTGTTGCCGCTGTTGCGCGAGGCCTTCGTCACGCCGGGCTGGATCAGCGACGATTCCTTCCTCGCCGGCTATGGGGCCGCTCAGGCTGTGCCTGGTCCATTATTCACCTTCGCCGCTTATCTCGGCAGTGTGGTGAATGTATCGCCGCACGGGATCCTCGGGGCGGTGTTGGGCCTGATCGGCATCTTCCTTCCAGGCATCTTAGTCTTGCTCGGAACCCTGCCGTTTTGGGATGCATTCCGCACTCGCCCCGCCGCACAAGCCACAATGCGCGGCGTCAATGCGGCTGTCGTCGGCCTGCTTGGGGCCGCACTCTACAACCCCGTCTGGACGACATCCGTCAAAGCGCCCGGCGATTTTGGGATCGCGCTCACGGGCTTCGTGCTTCTCACTGTCTGGCGCACTCCGCCGCTGGTCGTCGTCATCATCAGCGCAGTCGGCGGAATCCTTCTCGCCCAAATGGCATAGTGAAACTGAGAGGCGCGATGACGGAATCGACAGCGAGGCGAGGACATTTAGCCGGGCTTCCGAGAAACGTCTTTCTGCTCGCTCTCGCCAGTCTGTTCGCTGACATCTCTACGGAGATGCTCTACCCGGTGCTGCCGGCGTTTCTGACTCAGACCTTGCAGGCATCGGGCAGCGTTGTCGGTCTCGTCGACGGCGCGGCGCAAGCGACACAGAACATCGTACAGGGCTTTTCTGGGGCGCTGTCGGACAAGCTGCAAAGGCGCAAAGCCATCGCGCTGGTGGGGTATCTTTTGGCCGCGCTTGCCAAGCCGCTGACCGGACTGTCGACAATCTGGCAAGGCGTTCTCGGCGCAAGACTGTTGGACAGGTTCGGTGCAGGCACGCGCTCGGCGCCGCGCGACGCGCTCATCGCCTCGTCGGTGGAGGAGCAAGACAGGGGCCGAGCCTTCGGGCTGGAAGGCGTCGGCGACAACGCGGGCGCTTTTTTTGGTCCGCTGCTCGCTGTCCTCCTCCTTTATGCCTTGCAGGTCGACATGCGCGGCATTTTCTATCTAGCGGTAATACCGGGTCTCTTGGCGTTCCTGATGGTGACGCTGGTGACGGAACGACCGGCGGCTATTGCGGCTAAGGCGAAGATCGATGTCAGCCTGCGGCAATTCCCGAAGCCCTATTGGCGATACCTGTTTGTGACGGCGCTGTTCGGGATTGGAAATTCCACCAATGCGTTTCTGATATTGCGCACGCAGGATATCGGCGCCTCGCTGGAGCTGACGATCCTGATCTATGCGGCCTTCAATCTGGTTGCAGCCCTGGTCTCCTATCCGGCCGGCTTCCTCTCCGACCTTTGGGGCCGCAAGATCGTGCTCCTTGGCAGCTTCGTCGTCTTCGCGCTGGCCTATCTCGGCTTCGCACTGACGCGGCAGGTGCTTCTAATCGCCGCGTTCTTTGTCTTCTACGGAGTCTATCAAGGAACCTTCCGCGCTGTCGGCAAGGCCTTTGCGGCCGATTTCGTGCCAGACCATCTGCGGGCTAGCGGCGTCGGCTGGTACAACACGACCGTCGGCCTGTTGCAGCTCGTTGCGAGCCTAATCGCTGGCTTGCTTTGGGACCGCGTCAGCCACGAAAGCGTCTTCCTGTTCGGCGCCGTCTTCGCTGTCGTTGGCGGTCTCGCCCTGACTTTTCTGATTCCACGACACAACGCGGCTCCCCCGTGACTGGCGATCTGATCGACGGTCACCGTGCGTCGCGGTGCCATCCGCGCGCAATCCGCGCAATGACGTCGAGAGCTTCCTCTGCGCCGTCTTTGGCACCCTTCTCGAAGTCGCCCTCGATCCGGCCCATCTGGTTGGTGACGTGGGCGAGACAGAGAACCGGCTTCTGCCGGGCTTCGGCAAACGCGTACAACGCCGCCGCCTCCATCTCGACCGCGAGGATGCCCGCTGCGCGCGCGGCGTCGATTGCCTCGGCGGTTTCACGAAATGGTGCATCCGTGGTCCAGCTCGGCCCCACCCGCACGGTGATGCCGGCGGCGGTCAACGAGGCTTTGGCAAGCTGGACGAGATGACTGTCGGCCAGGCTGTAATCGGCCGGCGGTAGATAGTGGTAGCTGGTCCCTTCGTCGCGTAGAGCCCGATCGATAACAATGAAATACGGTGGCGATTGCACCGCCAGAACTTGGCCGGCCGACGTCATGCTGAGGAGGAGCTGGCAGCCGGAGGCAAAGAGCTCTTCGGCGACGAGGACCGCAAATGCCGAGCCGACGGCGCAGCCGATGATGCCATAGCCCAGACCCTCGTGCTCGAAGGCGAAGAGGTCGGTGTGGTAGCAAGGCCATTCGGCGAGCCGGCGAGCGCGGTTCGTGGCGACGAGGTGGCGCACGATATCGCCGTCCGGATCAAGAACGCAGATTTCGGGGACGACACCGCCGTCAATTCCCTTCTGCCGGCGCGCCTCCCGGAGCAAAGCCTCCGGCGTGAACACCGAGGATGCCCGATGGTGCTTGCGCCGCAGGATGGGCGGCTCTTGCGGAGGATTAGTATCCGACGATGTCATCGTGCTTTATCCATCGCCTTCCCCCGCCGGTGCTCGGTCATCGTGACCGCGACTACGCTGCCCGACACGAAGGTCAGAAGACCAATAGCGGCAATCGCCCAAGCAGCACCAAACAGGTCGGCCATGATCCCGGCGGAAAGCGCGCCGATGGCGTAACCGAGATCGCGCCAGAAGCGGTAGACGCTCAAAGAGCGCGCCCGCCATGATGGATGCGAGGCATCGGAGACCGAGGCAATAAGTGTCGGATAGACCATGGCCGTGCCGAGCCCCAGCAGCACGCTGGCCAGAAACCACCAGCCGAAATTGTGCGTCGCCGCCGTCAGGAACAATCCGATCGCCTGCACCCACATGCCCGCGACGATCAAACCCTTGCGGCCCCAGCGGTCGCTCAACGGACCGGTGATCGTTTGAAGCACGCCCCAAACCGCGGGATAGATCGCCTTGAGGATGCCGATACGCTCTACGCTGAGGCCGAATGCCGCGAAGAAGAGCGGGAAAATCCCCCAGCTCATGCCGTCATTGAGATTGTTGACCAAGCCGGCTTGCGAAGCCGCGAACAGATTGCGGTCACCAAACGAGGCACGGCGAAATACCTCCCAGAACGCGATCGCCTCGCTAGCTGACGCATGGTGCGCCACCTCGAGACCCACATGATGGCGGGTGTCGCGCACCAGGAGCACCGATAGAACGAGTCCGAGCGCCGCATAGCCCATGCCGAGATAGAAGGGTTGCGGCCGCAGGCCATAGCGCTGGGCTATATATCCCGTGAGGAAGGCGGTAACGCCGACGGAGAGGTAGCCCGCGAACTCGTTGAGGCCGACCGCGAGACCGCGTGATTTGGGCCCGACGAGATCGACCTTCATGATCACGGTCATCGACCAGGCGAAGCCCTGGTTGATGCCAAGCAGCGCGTTGGCCGCAATGATCCAGCCCCAGCTCGGCCCCCAGGCGATCATGAAAGGCACTGGCAGGCCGACAAGCCATCCAAGCACCAGCATGTGCTTGCGGCCGTAGAGGTCGGCGAAGTGTCCCGAGACGAGATTGGCGATGGCCTTGACGACGCCGAAGCTGACGATGAAGGAGACGACGATGGTGGTGGATGCGATCTTGAACTCTTCGGAGCCGATCAGCGGAACCACTGTCCGCTCCAATCCCACCATGCCACCAACGAAGGCATTGATGAGGACGAGCAGCGAGAATTGCTGCCAGTTCTCGCGGAGGCCCAGCCGGATGCCCGAAGGCGCAGGGGCGGATGATTCTGCCGGCATGCTCATCGCCTCGCACGATCAGCGACCGGAACGGCGCTCAGTGCGATGAACGCAGCGCCGATGGTCGTAACGCGACCGAGGGAAGAGTCCAGCGGCGCCAAGACCCGTGCCAGTATGCCCACCGGCGGATAGAACACGGCGCCGCGGATCGCGGTGACGGATAGTCCCGTCTGCTTGGCGAGCGCGCGCAATTCCGTCCCAGTACGGAAGTGCGCCGCCTTCCAGGTCGCTGAACCGAGCCAGCCACGCAAGCGGCGGACCAAGGCCCAAAGGCTCCATCGCCCGAGCTCGCCGAGGACGAGGCGCCCGCCCGGCCGAAGCACACGCGCCATCTCACGCACGGCGACAGACGCGTCTGGGACAAAGCAGAGAACGGTGATCGAGACCACCACGTCGAAGGCAGCATCGGGGAAAGGAAGCCGCTCGATGCGCCCTTCGAGAAACGCCGCCGTGATCCCATCCTTGTCCGCGCGCGTGCGAGCTGCGGCAAGCATCGCAGGATCGGGATCGACACCGGTCGCCTCCGCGCCGCGCGATGCCGCAGCGCAGACTAGCGCGCCGTCGCCGCAGCCCACGTCGAGGACGTAGACGCCCGCGAGGTCGCCCATCAGATCGAGGATCAAGCGTTGCTCGATCGCCTCGGTCACGGCGCCAAGCGATGTCGCGCGCCAGGATTCGTAGATTTTCGGACCAATCGTCGTCGGCGCTGTCGTCGTGCTCATGCAAGAACCCGGCGCAATTGATCGACGACCCCCTCGACCTCGTCCTGGGTCGTACCGCGTCCGAGGCTGAAGCGGATAGCGCCCATGCCGATCTCGGGAGCGATGCCCATGGCCTCAAGGACCGGCGACAACGTAATCTCACCGGAATGGCAAGCCGAGCCGGTCGAAGCGGCGACATTCGGCATCTCCGCCAGGATCTCGGCGCCGACATGGCCGGCAAACGAGACGTTGAGCGTATTCGGCAGATGGCGGTGGGGATGGCCGTTGAGGGCAACGCGGTCGCCGAAAGCGGCGCGAAGACGATCCCAGAACAGGTCGCGGAGGCGCTGTGTGGCCGGCATGCCGATCCAGGATTGTGCAACCTCGCAGGCTTTGCCGAGGCCCGCCGCCAGCAACGCGCTCTCCGTGCCGGCGCGCCGCCCGCGCTCGTGTCCGGCGCCGTGGATCAAGGGCTCGATCGCAATCCCGCGACGGATGTAGAGGGCGCCTATGCCCTTCGGCGCGTAGACCTTGTGGCCGGCGACCGAGAGCAGATCGACGCCGAGCTCTTGGACTTTGGTCGGTATCTTGCCGACGGATTGCGCCGCGTCCGAATGCAGAGGAACCCCGTGCGCGCGGGCGATTTTGGCGATTTCAGCGATCGGCTGGACCGTGCCGATCTCGTTGTTCGCGTGCATGATGCTGATCAGGAACGTGTCCTTGGTGATCGCCTTGCGGATGTCATCGGGGTCGACAAGGCCGCTCCCGTCGACGGGAACGTAGGTCACGGTCGCACCAAGTCGCTCAAGAAACCTGCATGGCGCTACGATCGCGGGATGCTCGATTTGCGAGGTGACGATGTGCGACGGTCGATCGCGGCGTGAAAAGAATAAGCCCTTGACCGCAAGATTGTTGGCTTCGCTACCGCCACTGGTGAAGACGATCTCATCGACGGTACAACCGAAGAATTCCGCGACCTGACGGCGCGCGCCCTCCAAGGCGGCCGCCGCCGGTACGCTTGCCCAATGACCACTCGACGGATTGCCGTAGTCCGTCTCAAGGAACGGCCGCATGACCGCCGCCACCGCCGGGTCGATAGGCGTGCTCGCGTTGTAGTCGAGATAGATCGGCTTCCCGGTTGCTTCATTTGCCATCGAGACGCACCGATGCCGGGTTGCTTCCATGTTGCCGCTGCACAGCATCGGAAAAGCGCGCCAATAACAGCGCTGCGGCTTCATTAACCGGCGCCCACTCCGCGTCCATGATGCCCGTCTGGGTCTCGATTGAATCGCGCAGGATGACCTGTGCGTCCGCGACGCTCAGCGCGCGTCGCTCGATAAGCAGAAGAAAGATTTTCTGAACGAGATCATACGCTGCGACCCCGGCGGCCTGCGCATCGATACGCACTTTTTCTTTCTCCATGGGTCACTCCGCAATCGAGCAACACGCCCGAGGATCGGTATTTCGAGGATCGCGAGGTTCATCTCCTCTCGGCGCCCATCATCGAGCGGTCGACACTTTCAAGATTCAGAATACGAGGACCTTGTCGGCAGCCACTGTCGCCTCTGCCAATTCGTCCATGGAGCTGCGGCGGCTTCCTTCGATGAGATCACTTTCAGTCAGACCGCGCGCGTCCATGCAGGTGCCGCAGAGCAGGAGTCTGTGGGCACCCGTCGCGAAGCGCTTCAGCATGCGCTCGAGGTTGTAGTAGCCGTCGGGCGTCTTTTGGCCCTTCCTGCCGCAGGAGACAGCATCGGCCATCAAGAATACCGTGACCTCGGTCGCGGGATCCTTCTTCACCAGGGCACTGGCGAGCCGTAGTCCGTTGTAGCAGCGCTCGGTCCCATAGGGCGGGTCGTTGAGGATGAGCAAAATCTTCATCGGCACCTTCAATCGTTCCTGCTGGAGAAGTTCAGTCGCCGATAACGCGACGACGCTCCTCAAACTCTTCCTTATCGATCTCGCCGCGTGCGTACCGCTCCTTGAGAATGTCGAGCGGTGTGCGTCCCGGTGGCATGTGGTACGGCGGCTGAACCGAGTGCCAGGGCCCGCCCAGCCAACGGACGAGAAGGACAGCGACCGCAATCACTACGGCGAGCACAAGGATCATGAACAGTGGGCCGAAGATCATCATGCCGTACCATCCTCCAGCCCAATCCATCATGTATGGGCCGTATCCAAATCTGCCGGGCTCAGCCGGCTGTTGCGCCCAGACCAAAGTCGGGGTCAGGGCAGCCACTCCACTCGCCGCGGCGAGGATCAATTTCGAGCGCTTCTTCATCGGCTTATCCATTGTTAGGTGATCCGACTGGAGGGCCGGCATGGTCAGACCAGTGCCAATCCAGCATTAGCAGCGCGGAGTTCCGCCGCACCGGGCGGCGGCGGTGGAATCTCCTCCAACATTGCGCGCACAAATGCCTCTTCGTCTTC
>JAJPHN010000028.1 GCA_021325235.1 Terriglobia bacterium
AGCTCCGCCGTATTCGGACCAGGCGAGCTGCCCAGATGGCTGTAGGCGCCATCTCAGCCATTCTCACCCAAGCCCAAAACAACTTACACAGAAAATGTTACAGAACCCAGGCGATCGAAACGAACTCTAAAGAAGCTCTCGTCGAGCGCAGCGACCGCCTCGTCGGACGCTTGAACAACGTCATCCCGTCGAATTGGACTAGCGGGTGCAGCATCCCAGGAGTGCTTGCCCCATTCTTGGAGAAAGTAGGGATATCCCTGTGTTTTTTCGACAATCAGATCTGTAGCATCCCTGTCGATTGACACGCCTTCGTTCAGCGCTGGGCGTTCAATCGCTTCTCTGGCGTCGTCGGGACTTAGGGGCCCGATTTCGGGGAAGTCGAAGAGACGTTCGGCATACGACTTCGCCTCACCCATACGTCCTCGGAGCTGGGGTAGTCCCGCGCCGACGATCGTTACTGGCAGCCGCTCTTGAGCGCACCTGTGGATCGCCGCTATTAGCGCCGCCATCTGGAGCTCCTCAACATATTGCAACTCATCGATGAACAGAACTACCGCAGTCCCCGCCGCCCTTGCCGCAGATCCGACTTGCTCAAGAAGGGCAGCGAGATCAATCTCCAGATCGCCGTTGTCGGCGAGCCCTGGTTCTGGATCAAAGTCCAAACCTACTTCGATATCATTGAAAGCTACTTTGAGCTTGCTGGCAAAACCAGCTAAGGCTCTCAGGCCGCGTATGGCATAGTCTTTGGCGGACTCTTTCTTACTCAGGTGAAGGAGTGCTAATCGCAAAGAGGGCGCCAGCAACGCTGGCAGTGAGCGGCCCTCAGGGGCCTCGACTCGCACTGTTTGAATACCATCCCCCTCAGCATCGCGACGGATTTGATCCAGTAGAACCGTCTTCCCAACACCCCGAAGTCCGACCATCATGATACTTTTCGCGGGCCGCCCTAGACGCAACCTCTGTAGTCGGATTTCTGCATCACTGCGGATTCCGCTCCGGCCAGCAAGTTCTGGAGGAGGGCTACCCGCGCCCGGAGCGTAGGGATTTCGAACTGGATCCATGTAGCGATCTTAGCAAAGTTATCCTCTTTTTATAATTCCGCTAAAAATGCTATACTTCGATTCCTGGGGGGCAAAGTTCTTCATATCCGATCCGCCTACTCGCAATAGAAGCTGCAGAACTGTATTCCAACTCCAAGCTTCGCAGGATGGCTAAGCCGCTCTGAGGTCCAGCATCTACGAACAGCAATTCACAAAAGAACGGGTGCCGCTTCGCCCCGGCTCTGCGAGACCGCTTGCGCCATACTGACGGCCACCCCCTACTTCCCCACCCGACCACTCCCCACATCCACCGACCACGCCCTCGGCCTCGGCAATCTAAACCCACCGTCCCCAATCTCAACCGGCATCCACAAATACCTTGAATCCCACAACTCCTTCGGCTTCCACGCATCCCCCATAAAAATCACCGCACTCCGCTCCCGTCCATCCACCCGTAGCAGCATACTCGACTGCGCCCCGTACGTCTTCGTCTCCGGTGGAGCAATATCGCGCCACTCCGACCACGGCCCCTCCAGCCGCTTCGCCCTCGCATATACATTCGGATTCGGCGCCCACCCCGATAAATGCGACCCCACGCAGTAATACAGCCCTTTGTAATGCACCAGCGCGCCGCCTTCCAGATGCTCCGGAATCATCAGCACATCTCGCGCCAACTCCCGACGATCCTCCGACAACTGCGCAATATGAAACCCATGCGGCCGATCCTCAAAGATCAAATACGCCGAGCCGTCGTCATCGATGAACTGCCCAATATCCCGCGACTCCTGCCCAAACGGCCGAAACGTCCGCAGCACCTTGTACGGCCCATTGATCCTCTTCGAAACCGCCACGCCCACCCGCGCCGCTTTGTAATCCGCGCTGTCCGCATGCATGTACATCACAAACTCGCGCGTCTTACGGCTGTAGAAAACCTTCGGCCGCTCCAGCACGAAACCCGGCCCCAGATCCTCCAGCCTGTCCGTGTCTAAAGCGAGCCCCTCCCACGTCCAATGCACCAGATCCGTCGAGCGATAACACCCCACCGCCCGATGCGACGCCGGCAAATCCTTCCCCCGATACTCGCCGAACCAGTAATACGCTCCGTCGTGCTTCAGGATTCCTCCGCCGTGCGCCTGAATCGGCTGGCCTCGGTTATCCAGCCACACCTCGCCCGGCCGAATCTGCGGACCACTCGCCACCGCGCCTACCATCAGCAATCCCAAAACGACCCCGAACGCCCCGCTCATCACAGCCACATCTTATGCAATCATTGCGTCAAAACATTGCCATGTGCCGTGTCGCCCTCTTTCTCGCAAGCCTGACCGCCCTCGGCGCCGCGAATCCCGAAACCTCCGCCCGCGCCTTCCTCCAGCAGCTCGCCTCCCCTCAATTCACCCAGGCTGCGGCTCAGTTCGACGACACCATGGCCGCCGCCCTCCCGCCCGAAAAACTCGCCTCCGTCTGGGATTCGCTCACCGCGCAAGCCGGCAGCTTCCAGTCCGTCCTCAGCGCCACCACCACGCAGCAGGGCGCCATGTCCGTCGTCACCCTCCGCAGCCACTTCGAAAAAGGCGATCTCGATACACGTGTCGTCTTCGATCCGTCGGGCAAAATCGGCGGCCTCTTCTTCGTGCCCGCTGAACGTGCGGCCAGGTGGTTTCAGCCCGACTACGCCAACCCGTTCACCTTACATGAGCAACCCGTCACCGTCGGCAACGATCCCTGGCGTCTACCCGGCACGCTCACGGTCCCCAACGGTACCGGCCCGTTTCCCGCTGTCGTTCTCGTCCATGGCTCCGGTCCGGAGGATCAAGACGAAACCATCGGCCCTATCAAACCGTTCAAAGACCTCGCCTGGGGACTCGCCACGAATGGCATCGCCGTCCTGCGCTACGAAAAGCGTACCCATCGCTACCCCAACGCCATCACTCCCAACTTCACCGTCAACGACGAAACGGTCGATGACGCCCGCGCCGCCGTTGCCCTTCTCGCCTCTGAGCGCGGCATCGATCCCAAACGCATCTACGTCCTCGGACACAGCCTCGGCGGCACACTCGCCCCACGCATCGCGCAAAACGACTCGCAAGTCGCCGGTCTCATCCTCCTCGCCGGAGCCACCCGATCAATGCCCGAATCCCTCATCGCCCAGCTCAAGTACATGAGCTCTCTCCACAGCCAGCCCACCGCAGCCGAAACACAGCAGATTCGCGCCGCCGAGCAACTGCAAAAGCAGGTCGACAGCCCATCCCTGCGCCCCGACGACAAGGTCGATCTGTTCGGCGCATCCATCCCCGGCTCCTACTTCCTCGACCTCCGCTCCTACCACCCGGCCCAGACCGCCGCCGCGCTCAACATTCCGATCCTGGTCCTGCAGGGCGCCCGCGACTACCAGGTCACCTCAGCCGACTTCAACACCTGGAAAGCCGCGCTCGCTGCCGACCCGCGCGCCAGCTTTAAGCTGTATCCGCAGCTCACGCATCTGTTCATGCCCAGTACCTCGCCCGGAACCGGTCCCGGCACTCCCGCCGATTACTCCAACCCCAGTCATGTCGACCAAGCCGTGATAACCGACATCGTCCACTGGATCAAGAGCGCAGCGGAAGCCAGATGAAATGCGTTTGCGCCGAAATCTACAAGCGCGCAAGCATAAGGTCGCCGAGTTTTTCCGGCGCGATGCGCTCGCCGAGATAAAAGCTGCCAAAGAGCGCGTAAACGGCGCTCACTTCATCAAAGCGCATCTCATAGATCAGCTTCTTAAACACCAGCGGATCGTCTGCAAACAGATCGACGCCCCACTCCCAATCGTCAAAGCCGATCGAACCCGTAATGATCTGCTTCACGCATCCGGCGTAGCGGCGGCCAATCAGACCGTGCTCGTGCATCATGCGCTGGCGTTCCGCGAGGGGCACGGTATACCAGTTTTTCTCTTCGCCACGTTTTCGGTCCATCGGATAAAAGCAGAGAAACCTCGCGGGCGGAATCTCGGGGTAGAGCCGCGAAGCCATGGCCGTCTGCTGCCGCGCCAGGACTTCCTCAATCGCGGCGTTCCATTCGGGCGAGTGCGGCTCGAGTCCACGTTCGGCGAGCTGCGCATACGTTTTGGCCGTCGATTCGTAAAGCCCAAGCTCGACAACCGACACGTATGAATGCACCGGCTCGAGATAATCCGCCAGTTCCAGTTCCGCAAGCGCCAGTTCCGCACGATGCACCTCGGCCAGCGAATCACGGAAGTGCAGCAGCATCAGATCGCCTTTGTGGCCAATCTGCGAATAGAGAGCAGTTTTTGATTGATGCGTTAGCCAATCGCTGGCGGCCTGTGCGATCGAGCCCGCCTTTTGAGACTCGAGCGCTCGCCAGGCATTGCGCCGGATCCGGAACATCTGATGCAGCGCGTACGCGCCTTCGATTGTGAGCGGAACAGCCGGCGTGTTCTCAGCCACGGTGCATCTCCCATTCAGGCGCCGGCAGCCCTGGCATATCATGCCGGTAACGTCCGGCAAAGATCTCGCTGAACAGCTCGATCAGTTCATCATGCACCAGCGCGTTGTCGGCAAGTACATACCGTCCATGCAGATCGAGAGCTTCGTCGCGCATGCCGGAGACGCGCCCGCCCGCTTCTTCGACGAGCAGCGTGCCGGCCGCCATATCCCACGGATTTAGCCCGAATTCCCAGAAGGCATCCAGCCGGCCGCACGCCACGTATGCAAGATCAATCGCCGCCGAACCGCCCCGCCGCACGCCGTGGCTCAGCATGGCGAGCTGGTAATAAAAATGAATGTTGACGTTCTGATGACGCTTGCGGCTGGGGAAACCGGTCGAGAGCAGTGAATCGTTGATGGTTTTGGCTTTGCTGACGTGCATCGGTGCCCCATTCAGACGTGCGCCCGCGCCTCGTTCTGCCGCGAAAAGTTCCCGGTTGAGCGGATCGTAGACCAAGCCCGCAATCACCTCGCCGCGCCGCGCCAAAGCAAGCGTCACGTTCCACATGGGAAAGCCGTGGGCAAAGTTAGTCGTGCCGTCGAGCGGATCCACATACCAGCGCAGCTCCGCATCCATTTCGGCGCGCCCCCCTTCTTCGGCCACAATGCCGTGACTGGGAAATCGCTCGCGCAGACGCTTGATAATGAGCTGTTCGCTCGCGCGATCGGCTGCCGTGACGAGATCGTAATCGCCCTTCAGTTCGAAATCGACGCCGCGGTGGGCCATCAGGACCTGGCCTGCTTCGCGCGCAATCGCGATGGCGGCATCGAGATAATTTTCCATATCTAGTTTTTAGTTCAGCACACGCGCGAAAGCGCCCGAGCCGGTCTGCGCCCAGCTGCAAGACGCATCAGCGCCCAGTGTGCAAATCGTTCAGAGTGCAGCCAGAAGCGGCTCGAGTATCGATTCGGTCGCGGAGTCCAGCTTGCCGCCGTTTTTCGTAACGTAAAGCGCATCGAGAGCGCGATGGCCTTCCGTGTTGATCAGCACCACCTCGATATTGCAGCCGTTCTCAGTGAGCACGCTGGCCAGATCAAACAGCAGGCCGGGACGGTCGCTCGCCGCGAAATGCAGTAGAGTGGCAGCTTCGGAAGCCGAATCATCGAAGCGAATAGCAGCAGGCAAATGTGCAGCGGCATGAAGGCGCGCAGCGCGCCGGCGCTTCAACAGATCGCGCGGCTCGATGGTTCCTTTCGCTACGCATTCGATGGTCCAGCGCAGCCGCTCGATTTCGCTCGGATTCAGCTCCAGCGTGCGGGAAGGATCGGTGAATCGGAACTCATCGAGGGCGCAGCCGGACGTATTGGAGGCGGCCTCCGCTTTCACGATATTCATGCCGAAGCTGGCCAGCGCTCCGCAAAGCGCGGCGAACAAGCCCGGATGATCGGAAGCAAGCACGGTCGCGACCCAGGCGCCCGGTTCGCTGCGAATATCGAGCGCCACGCCGTCACGCTGACGAATCTGCTCCAGCCGGAAATGCTCTTCGATTCGGTCCCGCGAATGTATGCGGGCGTAGCGCGCAGGGAATCCTTCGAGAAAACGGGCCAGCTCGGGGCGGAGTTCAGAAGGCGAGACGTGGATGCGGTCCGAAGCCAGCTCTCGCGTCAGCTGCTCGGCCGCGATCGAGTGCACGCGCCAGAGCTGTTCCGCGCGCCACGGGCTCATCGCGCTCGGGTTCACGGCAGAAATGTCAGCATAGGTTAGAAGCGTCAGACGCCGCAGGTCTTCGTAGGTGCCGATCTGCGAACTGAGCAAGCGCGCGGTAGCCGGATCGCTTAGATCGCGCGTGTTCATCACCGCCGAAAGATCCAGGTGATGTTCGATCAGAAAACGGACCGCGCTCCGAGCGGTATCGGGTGCTCCGATCTGGCTAAGAAACCGGTCGCATTCTTCGATCGAGCCGCGTACATGGTCGCCCGGCGTGGTGCCTTTACCGATGTCATGCAGCAGAAGCGCGATGCGCAGCAGCGCGAGCTGATCTTCTTCGGCGGCCAGATCGCGAAAGCGCGCTGGTGCATCGGAATTCGGCGCAAGCAGATGATCGATAGCGCTGATCGCCACCAGCGAGTGCTCATCCACGGTATAGCGATGATAAAAATCGCGAACCACCAGGCTTTCCACCGTGCGCCAGGCGGGGAGCGCAACCCGCAGAATCCCGGCGTCTTCCATCTCGCGCAATGCAAGAGTGGCATGAGGCTCCGAAAGAAGCGCGCGCCAGGCGGGCCACAGCGCTGCTTGTGTCTCGGCAAGCGCGCAGGCACGTTCGCGCACCCGGCGCTGTGCGTCCCACGAGAGGCGAATCCCATGGCGCGCCACGTATTCGAACAGATCAAAAGTGCTCGCAAGCGAGGCAATCGTGGCCGCGGGATTGCGCAGGAAAATCTGATTTTGCGCTACGGTGTAGTCGCTCGTGGAAACTCGGCTGCGCCAGTCGCGAAACTGGCGCGCCAGCCCGGTCTCGCTACGGCTCACTACCTCGAGCATCTGTTGCGCAGCTTGAAAACAGGTCTTCAGATGGCGATAGACCTCGCGCATCCAGGCTTCGGGCGTCAGCGCCTTTTCGGGCAGTGCAGCCGCGGCACGATCCTGCAGTTCGAAATCGAGCAGATTGTTGTCACGCCCCGTCTGCTCGTGCAGAAAGTAGCGAACGCGGTACAGAAATTCGCGCGCGGTAGTGAGTTCCGCAACCGCCTGCCGAAGCGGCTCTTTGCCGGGCTCGAGTCTCATCGCCCATTCAACAAAATGAATGTCGCGAATGCCGCCCGGGCCGTCCTTGATGTTGGGTTCGAGGTGATAAACCGTGTTGTCGAACTTGCGATGGCGCGCGATGGTCAGATCAGCGAGCCCGCGCAAAAGCGCCCGCGAGTGGCGCCGGAAAAATTCAGCCAGGCGCCATTCCAGTTGCGCAAACAGATCCCGTGAGCCCGCGACAAAACGCGCGTCGAGCAGGCTGATCGATAAATGCACATTGTTTTCGTGGATGCGGCAGCATTCATCGATGGTGCGCACCGAGTGGCTCGCTTTCAGCCCCGCATCCCAGAGCGTGCGCAGAAAATGGCTGAGAGGCTCCTTCAGCGAGGCGCCGGGTTCCGCTCCAACCAGCAGCAAAAGATCTACATCAGAATGCGGAAAGAGCTCGCCGCGTCCATATCCGCCTACCGCGAGCAGTGCAAATTGGTAAGGTATTTGAGAGACGAGCCGCTCCCGGGCAGCCTGGAGCACCAGAGTATCCACCTGGGCAGTCCGGGAAAATTCACTGCGAACCTGCAACCCTACATCAGCGCGGACCCTGAGGTCCGGCCCACTCATAACGCGGCTTCGCCCGAATCGTCATTCCGTATCCGCAAAGCGTCTTCCACGTGATAGACGAAAATTTTTCCGTCCCCAAGTTTGCCGGTGCGTGCAGCGGAGGCGATGGCGCGCGTGACTTCCTCGAGCCGGGCGTCTGGGATCACCGTTTCGATTTTGACTTTCGGCAGCAGGTCCACTTCGTACTCCATGCCGCGATAAACCTCTTTGTGACCCTTCTGTCGCCCGTGGCCGCGTACTTCGCTTACGGTAAGCCCGTCGATCCCGATTGCCTTAAGCGACTCTTTGACTTCGTCGAGCTTAAACGGCTGAATGATGGCTTCAATTTTTTTCATGGCAGTGATATTGTTTCAGGCCTCGAGCGTGTAGCCTTCCTCGCCGTGCATCGAAAGGTCTAGTCCTTCGCGCTCTTCTTCGGCTGTGGCTCGCACACCAATGGTCACATCCACCACCTTCAGGATGACAAGCGTCGCCACGATGGCCAGCACCCACGAGATCACGACGGCTGTGAACTGATTGAGCACCTGGTGCGGATTGCCGTCGATCCAGCCGAGGGGCAGCGTCTTACCGGCGGAATCTTTCAGCCCGTCATTAATGAGATTGGTCGCAAAGACGCCCGTGAGAATCGCCCCGAGCGTGCCGCCCGCGCCATGCACGCCGAAAGCATCGAGCGTATCGTCGTAGCCGAAGCGCGCCTTCACGGTCGTAACCATGAAGAAACAAAAGATGCCGGCAAGAAAACCGATCAGGAGCGCCGGAAACGGCTGCACAAAGCCCGAAGCCGGGGTGATCGCGACCAGTCCGGCCACGCAACCCGAGATGCCGCCGAGCATACTCGGTTTTCCGTGACGAACCCATTCCGCCAACATCCAGCCGAGCGCGGCAGCCGCGGCACCGAAATGAGTGGCGACGAATGCACTGGTGGCCAGACCCGAAGCGGCCACCGCACTTCCGGCATTGAAACCAAACCAGCCCACCCAGAGCAGGCAAGCGCCAATGACGCTCAGCGTTAGATTGTGTGGCTTCATCGGCTCGCGCGGAAACCCGATACGTTTGCCGAGATATAACGCGCAGACAAGAGCGCTGACGCCGGAAGTGATATGCACCACGGTCCCCCCGGCGAAATCCAGCGTCGGAATCGAGCCACCCAGAAACGCATTGAGCAACCCGCCTTTGCCCCACACCATGTGCGCCATCGGAAAGTAAACAATGGTCGACCACAGAATCGTAAAAGCGACCATCGCGCTGAATTTGATCCGCTCAGCAAAGGCACCTGAAATCAGGGCGGGTGTAATGATCGCGAACATCAGCTGATAGATCATGTAGGTGGCGTGCGGGATCGTCGCACCATAATCCGCGTTGGGCGTTGTCCCAACCCCGCGCAGGAAGAGATAGCTGAAGTTCCCGAACACGGAATTACCGGGAGCGAACGCCAGGCTGTAGCCATAGATCGCCCAAAGCACGGTCACGATCGCCATCAGCGCGAAGCTGTGCATCATCGTGCTCAGCACATTTTTTCGTCGTACCAGGCCGCCGTAGAAAAGCGCGAGTCCCGGACCTGTCATCATAAGAACCAACGCCGCGCTGGTAAGCATCCAGGCGTTATCGCCGGCGCTTTGGGCCGACTTGGCGGCAGCCTCGACAGCGGCAAGCCGGGATTCCACGCTCGCTGCCGTCTGAGCAAACATGGGAGCAGAAAAACCGCCGAGTAGTAGAAGCAAAAGAGCTTTGGGACGAATCATACTTGGGTCAGGGACAGCATTGAATCGTTCAGCGTAGCAATTTCACGAGCCCGGCTGAACACACAATTTTCTATTCAAATCATCGAAATGTTTTATCTGAGTTAAACGGCAACCATGGCGGCAGCAGATACAGCTCAACAGCAGGAAGCGGAGACCGCGCGGCAGAATGTGCCGCCCGGTGTGAATCCATGGCTGATTGCCATTGCCGTTATCCTCCCGGCTTTCATGGAGGTTATCGACACTTCGATTGCATCGGTGTGCCTGCCGCATATCGCGGGCAGCTTGTCGGCTTCAAACGACGAAGCCACCTGGGTTCTCACCTTTTACCTTCTTTCTAATGCTGTTGTGCTGCCGGCCAGCGGCTGGTTCTCGCTGCGGTTCGGCCGCCGTCGCTTCCTGATCGCGTCGATTGTGATTTTCACCATCGCCTCGTTCTTTTGTGGCGCAGCAACCAGCCTGCTCGCCATTTTGATCGCACGCCTGGTGCAGGGTGCGGGAGGCGGCGCGCTGCAGCCGCTTTCGCAAGCCATCCTGACCGAAAGTTTCCCGCCTGAAAAGCGCGGAATGGCCATGGGCATGTTCGGCCTGGGCGTAGTGGTCGCGCCGATCCTCGGACCCACGCTCGGTGGCTGGCTCACCGACGCCTATTCCTGGCGCTGGGCGTTTTACATCAACATTCCCTTCGGAATTCTTGCCATCATCCTGATCCTCCGATTTGTAAAGGATCCGCCTTACATCACGAACGCCAACCCTGGCAAACTCGACTGGACCGGTTTCGGCTTGCTCGCTCTTTCTTTGGGCTGCATGCAGGTGATCCTCGATCGCGGTCAGCAGGACGACTGGTTCGGCGCAATCTGGCTGCGCTGGGCCTTCGGCGTGATGATCGTCACCGGCATCCTCTTCATCATCGGCCAGCTCACACGCGAGAAGCCGCTTGTCGATCTGAAGGTCTTTACGAATCGCAACTTCACCATGGGATCGCTGCTGATCTTCTTATTCGGCGCTTCCATCTACGGCGCTGTGACGCTGCTCCCGCTTTTCTATCAGTCCATGATGGATTACTCCGCCTGGTGGGCCGGACTTGCGGTCTCGCCGCGCGGTATTGGCGCAATCGTTGCCATGCCGCTGGTCGGCATGCTGGTTTCGCGCATCGATACGCGCATTCTGGTCTCCCTAGGCTTTGGCGGATTTGGCATCTGCAGCCTGATCTGGGGATTCCTGAACCTGCAGATTTCACCCTGGTCGCTGACCATTCCGATCGTTTTGAGCGGCGCGGCGGCCGGCATGGTGTTTGTTCCTCTTTCGGTGGTCGCGCTCGGCGATCTTCCGCCCGAAGCCATTGGAAACGGCAGCGGAGTTTACAACCTGCTGCGCAACGTCGGCGGAAGCATCGGCATCTCTGTGGTCGACACGATTCTGGCGCGCCATCAGCAACTGCATCAGAACGAACTCGTCCAGCACGTTGTGCAGGGCTCGCCCGTTTATCAACATCACTTAAATACGTGGACGCAGTACTTCTCGCAATATATGAGTCCGACGACTGCGCAGCAGGTGGCGGTGGGGCAGGTTGCGCGGACCGTCGGTCAACAGGCGATGCTATGGTCTTATATCGACGATCTGCGTTATATGGGCCTGGCCTGTTTACTCTGCGTGCCGATCGTGTGGGGCTTAAAGAAAGTACGTGCCCGCGGAATGCCTTCCGGCGCGCACTAAAACCGTTCTTCCTTACAAAAACAAAACAGCCGCGAGACGGGAAATCTCGCGGCTGTCTTGTTGGAACAGAGGCTAAGAACGAACTAGGCCTTCAGCCGGCGGCGAATGCCGAAGCCGGCCAGAGCGCCACCGAAGCCCAGAAGAGCAAGGCTCGAAGGTTCCGGAGTAGCCGTGAAAGAAGAGCTGCTGCCCGCCACACCGGCGAACTCGAACGAGATAACGCTGCTCGTAGCCGTCAGTGTGGTGAACGGAGTCGCCGTGTTGATGATCACGTACGCGCTGCCGCCCGCACCCTGATATCCATTGGAAACAAAACCGCTCGCAGCTTTCTGCACATCGGCGCCGGTGACGGTGAAGTTGGCGGCGTCATTCAGCGTGATGGAGTTGCCGGTATCGATCGAACCCCACAGCAGCGCCAGCGAACGCTCGGGCGTCGCGAAAGTGATTGTGATCGTACCAGTACCGGTCGAGAGGTAATTACCGGAGGCCGCCGGATTCGACGTAAGCGCCGAACCGTAATCGCCCGTGAGATAAAGCGGCTGACCACCGCTCACTCCAGCTACCGGAATGGCATAGTTGCCGCTCGAGGCGCCCTGCACGACGCCCTGGTTGGAGGCGACGTTGAAATCAACCGTGAAGCCGCTGCCCACGATATTGCTGTTGCCGGTCGGCAGCCCGCTCAGAACGATCGGGGTGAGCGTTCCGGTGGGAGCCGTCGGTGAATAAAGGCTGGCCGAAAGCGAATCCGCGAATGCGGCGCCGCTTCCGAGTGCGACGGTGAGAGCCGCCGCAGCCATGATGTTGGAAACGAGTCTAGACATGTATCTCCGAATGAATCAATAAAATGCCGCAGACACCTAGATCTGTCGGGTTAACAATTACCGGTTCGAGCTATCTTTGTGTTTTTCGGGGAGGAGGATCCCCTACGAAATCCTGACGGATTTCGATTACCTGGATGAGCTCACAAAATGATTGCTGACCGTATTCAAACACGCGCAGCAGCCCTTTGGGTAGTTATGGGAGTAACTACCCATCTTCGTGAGCAGGGGCAGTTCTACTCGATTGTCAGTAGCAAATCCCGCGCTTCCACTGTGTCGCGAGCCTTCACCAGAACTTCCGTGACACTACCCGTCTTCGGCGCATACACCGTCGTCTGCATCTTCATCGCTTCCAGCACCAGCAGCCGGTCGCCCTTTTCGACGGGCTCTCCAGTCTTCACATAGACGATCGAAATGGCCCCGGGAATCGGTGCTGGCACATGTCCCGCCTGCGACGGATCCGCCTTACGCCGCGCGCTGGCTTCCGCTTTAATCGAGTTGTCCCGAATTTCGACCTGCCTCGGCTGCCCGTTCAGTTCGAAGAACACCGTGCGCATACCATCTGCACGCGCCTCGCCTACGGTAAGCAGGCGGATGATCAGCGTCTTGCCCGGTTCGAGCTCGACCGTAACTTCTTCGCGCTCCCCTAAACCGTAGAGGAACGCCGGCGTGGGCAGTACATCGAGATCGCCGAAGCGATTGCGAGCGTCGGCGAACTTTTCGTACACCTGCGGATACATCAGGTAACTGAGCAGATCGGTGCGCGTGTGCGATCCCGATTTTTCGGCTACGGTTCGAGCCGCTTCCTCGAGATTCGCCGGGGGTAGATTCGCGCCTGGCCGACCCTCGGCTGGTTTGCGGCCTCGCAGCACGACTTCCTGCATTCTTTTCGGCCAGCCGCCCTCCGGCTGCCCGAGCGAACCCATGAACATATCGGCAACCGAGTTGGGCAACGTGAGGTGATGATCGAGCGGCAGATTCTCCAGCTCTTTCACACTCATGTCATGGCTGATCAGATACAGTGCCAGATCGCCCACAACCTTACTGGAAGGCGTGACCTTAACGATGTCGCCGAAAGCCATATTGACATCGGCATACATGCGCGCGATGTCGGGCCAGCGCCCGCCCAAGCCCATCGCCTCGGCCTGCGCTTTCAGATTCGTGTACTGGCCGCCCGGCATCTCGTGGATGTACACATCGGAGCTCCCCGATTTGGGCGCTTCGTCGAACGGTGCGTAGTAGGCGCGCACCGTTTCCCAATAATCCGAGCAGCGGTTCAGAGCATCAAAGTTGAGCCCGGTATCGCGGTCCGTATGCGCCAGCCCGGCCACGATGGAGTTCAGATTTGGTTGGCTGGTCGTGCCACTCATCGAAGAAATAGCGCCATCCGCAATCTGCACGCCGGCCTCGGAAGCCTTGAGAATCGTCGCCGCGTTGACACCGCTCGTGTCGTGCGTATGCAGATGAATGGGCACCCCGACTTCTTCCCGCAACGCTTTGACGAGCTTGTAGGCGGCATATGGCCTGAGCAGTCCGGCCATATCCTTGATGGCCAGAATGTGCGTACCCATGCGCTCCAGCTCTTTCGCCAACCGTATGTAGTATTCGAGAGAGTACTTCTCGCGCTTCGGGTCGAGAATATCGCCGGTATAGCAGATCGCCGCTTCGCACACGCGCCCGGTCTCGAGCGTGGCTTCGACAGCCACCTGCATATTCGGCATCCAGTTGAGTGAATCGAAGATGCGGAATATGTCGATCCCCTGGGCTGCGGCTTCGCGGATGAACTCGCGCACCACGTTGTCCGGATAGGCCGTGTAGCCAACCGCATTCGAGGCGCGCAGCAGCATTTGGAAGCAGATATTCGGCACCTTTTCGCGCAGCGCCTGCAGCCGTTTCCACGGATCTTCGAGCAGAAAGCGCATCGACACATCGAACGTCGCCCCGCCCCACATTTCAAGCGAGTAGAGCTGCGGCAATTCGCGCCCCACATAACCTGCAATCCGCAGCATGTCGAAGGTGCGCACACGCGTGGCCATCAACGATTGATGCGCGTCGCGGAAGGTGGTATCCGTGAGCAGAAGGCGCTTTTGCGCGAGCGTCCATTCGGCAAATTTTTTCGGTCCCAGCCTGTCCAGCAGGTTCCGCGTGCCTTCGGGAATTTCGCGGATGCTCGATTCGGGAATGCGCGGCTCGCGAATGGTCGCTGGCTTTGGTTTGCCTTTTACCTCCGGATTGCCGTTCACGATCACATCGGCCAGGTAGGTCAGCAGCCGGGTCGCCCGGTCGCGGCGCGGAGTGAAGTCGAAGAGTTCGGGCGTGTCGTCGAGGAACGACGTTGTCATCTCACCGGAACGAAAAGTCGGGTGATTGACGACATTCTCGAGAAACGGAATATTGGTGTTAACGCCGCGTATACGAAACTCCCGCAGCGCGCGATCCATCCGCTGGCAGGCCTGCTTGAAATCACGCCCCCACGACGTGACCTTGACCAGCAGCGAATCGTAATACGGTGAGATCACCGCCCCGCCGTAAGCCGAAGCGCCGTCCAGCCGAATACCAAAGCCCGCCGGTGAGCGATATGTCTGCAGGCGTCCGTAGTCGGGCCGAAAGTTGTTCGATGGATCCTCGGTGGTGACCCGGCATTGCAGCGCCGTCCCGTGCAGCGGAATGTCCTGCTGCCGCGGCAGATTCATCTCTTCGCCATGCAGCTCGTGGCCCTGCGCGATCTGAATCTGCGAGCGCACGATGTCGATCCCCGTGATCATCTCCGTCACGGTATGCTCCACCTGCACCCGCGGATTGACTTCGATGAAGAACCACTCGTTCGTATCAGCGTCAACCAGGAACTCAACCGTGCCCGCGTTGTAGTAATTCGCTTCGCGCGCGAGAGCCACCGCGGCATCGGCCAACTCCTGGCGAACCTTGAGCGGCAAACCAATCGCGGGCGCAACTTCGACTACCTTTTGATGCCGCCGCTGCACCGAACAATCGCGCTCATAAAGATGAAGCAGATTGCCGTGCGTATCGCCCAGAATCTGTATTTCCACGTGCTTCGCGCGCCGGATGAAGCGCTCCAGAAACACGGCCGGATTGCCGAATGCGGCAGCAGCTTCATCGCTCGCTTCCTGCAGCTTCGCCAGAAAATCGGCTGGCGAATCGACCACGCGCATACCGCGCCCGCCTCCGCCGAAGGCAGCTTTGATAATGAGCGGAAAGCCAATCTCGCGTGCGATTTCGGCAGCTTTCGGATTGCGCGGATCAAGCGGTTCTTCCGTTCCGGGAACAATGCGGATCTTCGCTTTTTGCGCCAGCTTGCGGGCGGCCGTTTTGTCGCCGAGCGATTCGATGGTTTCGGCGCTCGGTCCGACGAATGTTATCCCCGCGGCTTGGCAGGCGCGAGGAAGAGCCGGATTCTCGGAGAGAAAACCGTAGCCCGGATGGATCGCATCGACTTCTTTTTCTGCCGCCAGGCGAACAATGTTTTCAACATCCAGATAGGCCTGCACCGGCCCTTTCCCCTGGCCAATCAAATAAGCTTCGTCGGCTTTGAAACGGTGGAGGTTAAGGCGGTCTTCCTGCGAGTAAACGGCCACTGTGCGCAGGCCCAGTTCGTTCGCCGCGCGCAGAATACGAATAGCAATCTCACCACGGTTTAAAGCGAGCAGTTTCTTCATCGGGAAATGCGGAGGGAAGCGTTAGGGTAACATGTGATCCGATTGCCACCGGCGCGCAGTACGCCAGTCAATCCAAGACAAAAGGAGCGCTCCGTGAAATCTGATCTCGCCATCTGTTTTTGCTTCCTGGCCGCATCCTGTATCACTGCGCCGGCGTCTTTGGCCCAGAACACCGGCTCCGATGTTCCGCCCGTGATCGATGTACACGTTCATGCCATGGACGATATCCCGTTCGGCGCGCCCATGTGCCCCAATACCGCGAAATTCACCGCCTCGGATCCCGCTACGAAGGAAGCGCCGTTTGGCTGGGTTCAGGAAGAATGCACCCCCAAGCTGTATCCGTCCGCCAAAGGCGAATACAGGAAGGATGTGCTGGCTGAAATGGAGCGCCTTAATGTCACCGCCGTTGTCTTCGGCGATCCGGACTCGGTTGCCAAATGGAAAGCCGCTGCGCCCGGACGTGTCATCCCGGGCACCACTTTCACCAGGGGAATGGGCGAGGGCGGCCGCGTTCCGCTCGATGAGCTTCGCAAGGACTTCACCAGCGGTGGATTCAAAGTGATGGGCGAGATCGGGCTGCAATATGAGGGTCTCTCACCGAGCGACCCGAGTGTCGATCAATATTTTGCGCTCGCCGAACAACTCGACATACCGGTTGCCATCCACATGGGTACCGGCGGTTCGGGGCGTGCCAACATCACCTCGCCCAAATTTCGTGGATCCAAAGGCGATCCGCTGCTGCTCGAAGATCTGTTAGCCCGTCATCCAAAGCTGCGCGTCCAGGTCATGCATGCCGGCTATCCCATGATCGACAACATGCTGACACTGCTGCAGGCGAACTCGCATGTGTATGTCGACGTAGCCGGCCTGATCTGGAGTTATCCGTTAAAAGAAGTCAATCGCTACATCGAGCGTCTTGTCGAAGCCGGGTTTGAAGATCGCGTTATGTTCGGAACCGATCAGCTGGTGTGGCCCAAACTAATGGCTTATTCCATAAGCATCATTCAGAACGCCGATTATCTGACACCCGAACAGAAGCGCGACATCTTGTATAACAATGCCGCACGATTCCTGCGTCTCGATCAGAAGAAGACGGAATAAGAAGGCGCGTCGAAAACGAACTCAGGAAAACGAACGCCACCATTCCGAGCGCAGTTCTTCGCCTGCCGTTACCTCTGAAGGGACACCGGGCGTCGGCGACCAGAGCCGCACCCCTGCCATCTTCCAGAGGGCCTCGATCGGCTGGCGCCAGTGATGGAATGCCAGATCAAATAAGCCCCAGTGAATCGGCATCAGCAGACCGCGGCTGCCCAGCGCACGAAAGCTGCGAACTGCGCCTTCGGCGTCCGTATGAATATCGGCCCACAACCCGTCGGCGGCGCCGATTCCGAGCATGGCCAGATCGAAGGGGCCAAAACGCGCTCCAATTTCACCGAAGCCTTCCCACTCGCCTGTATCGGCTCCATAGTAAAGACGATGCTCCGGTCCGGCAATAGCGAACGAAGCCCACAGAGTATGGAATCGATCGAAAAGCCCGCGCCCGGAAAAGTGCCGCGCTGGTACAGCCGTGATCCGGATGCTGCCCGCCCGCACGTCATCCATCCAGTTCAGCTCGCGGCAGCGCGCAGCAGGCACCCCAAGCCGCCTCGCCAGCTTGCCCACTCCGAGCGGCATGATCCACTGCGCATCTCGCGTTGCAGATAACCCGGCGAGCGTGCGCACCGTCTCTGTCCCAAAGTGATCGTAATGATCGTGTGAAAGAATTACCGCATCGAGCTTTGGAAGGTCAGCCAGACGGAGCGGCGCGCGAAAAAATCGCTTCGGCCCGAACCAGTTCGTCGGTGCGGCGCGCGGTTCCCAGACCGGGTCGATCAGAATGCGCGTACCGTCGATCTCAACCAGCGACGTCGCATGTCCGATCCAGGTAATGCGCAGTCCGGAGCGCGGCGCCCGCTCGTAAATAGCCGGATCGGTATGAAAAGGACCGAGCGGAGTGCGCGGCAGGCGGTTGCCGGAGAGGAAGAATTTTGGCCCGACTTTGAACAGCAGCGAAAGCCCGCCTACCCGGGTCGGCACCGGATTGAGATACCGCCTCCCTTCCCGCCGGGCAGGCGCCAGCAGGCCGGTTAGCTCACTTAGGGTTTCGCTCACCTTTGTTGGATGTGAGCCTTGCCCGGCAGGATCCGGTTTGTTTGAGCCTCTAGGCCCTTACGGATTCACCGACAGTGCATCCAGACCAAGGCTGGCCGCATCTACAAACGCTCCGCCACTCTCGCCGGATACCCCTGCCGGCCTGGCCTCGACCACCGCCTCTTCCCCGGTTTGCGTAAGCCGTACGCACCAGACCCAGAGGCATAGCGTGCAACTGCCCATCATGACGAGATTGATCAGCGTGCGGGCCGCATGATCGCCGGTGAAGACGTCGGTCATGAAGACAGCCCACCCCGGAATCAGCCCGCCGTACAACGCGAGCAGCCAGCGGTGCAGCACCACGTTGCGCCGCATGCGGATGGGAAAAACCGAAAACCACAGCGCCATGCCCAGCAAATAGCCGGTTATGGAGAAGCTCACCCAGCGCAGCGCCTGCATCGCGATATGAGCGTGAACGGGCAGGTTGGCGCGGGCCGGAATAAACAGCGCCATAGAGCCCGTCCCGATGCAGATGCCGAGGGCGAAAATCAGGCCGAAGCCGCTCGCGGCGACGTGGGCAAGCTTCGGGTAATACTCGAGAATCAGCTTTGTCAGCTCGAGCGTTGCGCCGCAGAGGACAACCAAGCGGATGAGCTCGAATACCGCCCAGAGCTTCACGTACGTCCAGCTGCGGTAATCAAAGGGAAGCAGCGCCATCTGCTGGGCCAGGCCAACCGCGATCAGGCTGGTGAACCAGCGGTACCGGCTCCAAAGCTTGCGTGAAACGAGCAGAAAAATCAGGGCGCATTCAGATAACACCCACGCCCAGCGCAAAACGATGAATAAGGTATCCAACGAGACGCTTGCCCCCTTTGATATATGAACGGCTGAAAAGGCGGTTTAGTGGCCCAGAATGACGCCCAGCAGGCTCAGGATGGTCCTCAGCGTACTGGAGGCGTCGCTTGAGCCGCCACTCGGGTTCGTGCTTCCGTTCGGCGAAGCCTGGCTGGAAGGAGGAGGTGTCGTCGGCGGGTCCGGGATAGGACCGTCGTTTGCAAAACAAGCGGTAGTCACAATGCAGGCCAAAATTCCGGCGCGTACACTACGATTCAATCGGTTCATGGACATTACGGGTATCGATCCTTTCTTTGCTCCCGGCCAGTACGGTGGTGTGCGGGCAGGCTCGAAACTCTCAACAAAAATTGTGGCCGGAACAGGTCGGATATTCCCTAGGCTTTCGCTCCATACCCGCCTGCACCGCGTTTTGGATTAAGTAAAGTTGAACCAAATCGGCTGTCATCCGTCTGTCTTGCAGGAAGGAGCGATGCGCACGCGAAGGAAGCAGTACTGACGAACCAATCAGCCGTACCTGGTTTCGCTTCGACCCCAAAACCGGCGTGAGCAAAACTCGATTTTCTCTATACTGAAAGGTAACCGCCTCAGAAGGGCTTTCTACATGCCGTTCCCGAAATACCTGAAGCAGCCGAAACTCCTGAGCTTCGGTTTACTGCTCATTACGCTGCTGAGCGGGATTCTGATCGGGACCGTCATTAACACCGGCGTGCGGGCCGAGCATCAGGCACCCAATCCAGCCGCCCGCGATGCCACGCCGCTCAGCATTCCCCAGGCTGTTCCGATCGCCAACGAGTTCACGAAACTCACCAAACGCGTCGAGCCCTCGGTCGTGTATATCGAATCCGACTATCTGGCCAAACCAGGCCGGCAGAGCGCCCGGCGCAACGAGAATTTCGACGAGGACAACGGCGACGAGCCCGCTCCCAAGCAGCAGCGCGATCCCTCCGACATGTTCAAGAAGTTCTTTGGCAACGAGGAGCAGCCGCGCTCGTTCCGCAGCGAAGGATCCGGTACCGGGTTTATCGTCGATCGCAACGGCTACATCATCACGAATTATCACGTCGTCGAAAACGCCGATAAGATCAAAGTGCGTCTGGCTGGAGACGATATCGACTACAAGGGACACGTGATCGGCTTCGATAAAGAAACCGACGTCGCCGTGTTGAAAATCGATGCCCGGAAACCGCTCACGCCAGTTGAAATCGGCAATTCCGATAGCGTTCAGGTCGGCGATTGGGTCATCGCTATCGGTTCGCCCTTCGGGCTCCAGGCCACGGTCACGGCAGGTATCGTTAGCGCACAGCGCACCGCCCGCGATCTGCCGGGCGCCGGGGCGTTCCAAAATTTTCTGCAAACCGACGCGGCCATCAATCCCGGCAACAGCGGCGGACCGCTGCTGAACATCCGCGGCGAGGTGATCGGTGTCAACACCATGATTGCCACCCACAGCGGATCGTATGAAGGTATCGGCTTTGCTCTGCCCTCGAATCAGGCTGTTAAGGTCTACAACGACATCATTCGGGAAGGACGTGTGGTGCGGGGTTCCTTCGGGATTCAGTGGTCGCCCGGTGGTAGCCAGGCTGACACCTTACAGGCATTCGGCCTCGATCACGGCGTCCTCGTGGACAGCGTGAATCCCACTGGTCCGGCCGGAAAAGCCGGTATGAAGCCCGACGATATCATCGTTTCGATGAATCACGAGCCGGTCAAAGACGGGCAGGAATTAGTCACCAAAGTCGCCGACATGCCGATCGGTTCGGTCGCACTGGTCACGGTCGATCGCGACGGCAAACGTCTCGATCTTAAGGTTGCAGTGGCTGACCGCTCGGTTGTCTGGAAGGATCGCCTGGAAAGCGAAGACCGGCCCGAAGCACCCGCTCCGTCCTCCCGGCCAACGACTCGTCCTGCTAAGTTCGGCATCACCATCATGCGGCTCACCGATCGCGAACGCAGAGATCTGCAGATCGCCGATAAAACCGGCGTGAAGGTCGTGGCAGTCGATCCCGGATCTTTCGCCGACGACATTGGCATGGCCGAAGGCGACGCCATTCTGTCCATCAATCGCCAGCCCGTCACTTCCACCGAAGATGTCACCCGCGCCCAGGCGAGCATCAAACCCGGTCAACCGGTCGCTGTCCATATCGTCCGCAACAGCACGCCCGGAAAAACGCCTGAGCCGCAGCGCTTATATCTCTCCGGCCGGCTGCCGGAAGACTAAGCCGGACTGCTTCGTCGGAATCTTCACTCGTTTCGCAACGCCGTTATCGGATCCACTCGCACCGCCCGCCACGCCGGTACCAGGCTCGCGAGCAGTCCCGCCGCGCTCAATATAATCGCGGTCACGGCGAAAGTAGCGGGATCGAGCGCACTCACCCCGAACAGCTGTGCCGAGGCGATTCGCCCCAGCAGCGCCGCACCCGCTACGCCCGCCACAATCCCTACTGCCACCAGCCGCATGGCCTGCCCGATGATCAGCGCCAGGATGCTGCTTCGCTCCGCGCCGAGTGCCGAGCGAATTCCAATCTCCCGAGTCCGCCGCGCCACGCTGTAGCTGATCACTCCATACAGCCCAAGAGCCGCCAGCAGCAGCGCACTCGCCGCAAAAATCATCAGCAATCGCGCCGCAAACTGCTGCGGCCCGAGAGCCCGCGAAATTCGCTCCGGCATGCTCGCAAAATCAAAAACAGCCTGCGCCGGATCGGCATTGCGCACTGCTTCCCGGATTGCGCGCGCGAGTTCTGTCTCTCGCAGCCGGCCGCGCACCACCAGAAACGTATCCGCCATCGGCTGCTGATACAGGCAGAAATAATAAGCACCGCGCCCCGTATCCGCTGCCAGGCTCGCTTGCTTCACATGCCCCACAATCCCCACAATCCGCGCCCATGCTCCGCTTCGCCTCAGCCGCTGCCCAAGAGGATTTTGGTTCGGCCAATAGCGCTGCGCCAGCGCCGTATCGATAATGGCGACCGGTTCGCCCCGAGCCGTGTCGCCATCATTGAAAACACGGCCTGCGATCAACGGAATCTGCAGCGCCTTGAAATACTCCGGTGTCGTGTAACGCGAAGAACCATGAAAACCCGGATCGCCCGGCGTCTGCACCCGGCCTTCGATGGAGAAGGAAGCGGTCGGATCTCCCCAGCCGCCCGAAAAAGGCACAACATTCACTGCTGCTGCCGCCGAGATCCCCGGCGTCTGCTCCAGGTGATCGATTACCGTGCGATAGAACGCCGCGCGCTTTTCGTTGTCCTTGTACTCGGGTGAGGGCAGCGCGATCGAAGCCGTCATCGTACCGCGCGGATCGAATCCGGCTTTGACATTGCGCAGGTTCGAGAGGGTCTGAAACAGCAGCCCCGCGCCCACCAGCAAGATCAACGCCAGCGCAATCTGTCCCGCCACCAGTGCCGACCGCAGGGTCTGCCGGTGCGCGCCTTCGGTCTGCGAGCGGCTGCCTTCTTTCAGCTGATCGTAGCTCTGGCCCAGCCGCGATGTGTTCCAGGCCGGAACCAGCCCGAACAGCAGCGCGGAAATGACTCCCGCACAGACCGCAAACAGCAGCACATGCGCATCGATCGCGACCACCAGCGTCGTTCCCAGCTGCACCTGCGCGAGCGCCAGCAATCCGCGCAGAATCCCGTACGCCAGTAACAGCCCAGCCAGAGTCCCAGCCGCGCCCAGCACAAACGATTCAGCGAGCGCCTGCCCGATAAGATCCCCGCGGTTCGCACCCAAGGCCGTACGAATCGCCAGTTCGCGCGCCCGCCCCGTCCCGCGCACCAGCAACAGACCCGCGATATTCGAACAGGCAATCAGCAGCACCAGCGCTACCGCACCAAGCAACAGAAAAATCGGCCGCTTCAGATTGCCCGCCGTGTATTCTGTGAACGGCTCGATCACCATGCTCCACTGCGCGCCCCGCGCATACGGAACCACGTCGAGCACACGATTCGACAGCGCCTGCACGCTCGCCACGGCACGCTCATATGTCACGCCGGGCGCCAGTCGCGCCGCTACAAAGTAGTTTTCGTTGAATCGATTATCCGGCCCATACTCGCCCGCTGCCAGCCCGATCGGCATCCACAAATCCGCCTCCGCCGGCCAGCGAAAATCGCGCGGCATCACGCCCACTACGCGATAGGGCGCTTTGTTCAGATCCAGACTACGCCCGATCACCGCGCGATCGCCGCCAAACAAGCGCTGCCATGCGGCATAAGAGAGCACAACCACATGGTTCGCTCCCGGCTGATCCTCCTCGGCATGGAAACCCCTCCCGAGCAGCGGTTTCGCGCCGAACACATCGAACCACTGCCAGCTCACCAATCCAGCCTGCAGCCGCTCGGCCGATCCGGTTCCGGCGTAATTGAAGTCCTCCACGTCGAGCAGCGCCGCTTTCGAAAACACCGCCCGGTCCTCGCGTATGTCCGCAAAGTCCGTCGCCGACATGCCGATCTTGTCCAGGTTCAGCTTCTTGTAGTCCACCCGCGGCGCTATCAGCCGTCCCGGATCGGCCACGCCCGCCGGATGGAACAGCAAACTGTTCACGACACTGTAAATGGCCGTGTTGGCGCCAATACCGAGTGCCAGCGATAGCACCACCGCCAGGGTAAATCCCGGACTCTTACGTAACGTCCGAACCGCATAACCAATGCCTGTGCGCGCAGCCGTCATGTGAGTGGTAACGCAATCGGTGCTGAATTGTTCAGCATTTTGTTGGCTCGTTTGCCGCACACCGTATGCTGGGTTTCATGTCATCGCGGGGAGCGCTGCTCAAAATCTTATTGCTTTTGACCGGCGCGCTCGGCCTGTTGCGCTTCGCATCGGCCCAGACGACGCCCGCCACCTTCGACTGGACCGGCTCCGTCCGTGACGGGTCGAACCGCCCGGCCGCCAAAGCTGTCGTTGAGCTGCGTTCTTCCAGCCAGCACTTTCACGAGCAGGCGAACGATGCCGGAACGTTTCACATCCCGGGTGTTCTTCCGGGCAGCTACCGTTTGTTCGTCGAATTCAACGGGCAAGCGTTCCAATCCACGCAGCCTCTCGCCTTTCCACTGGCCGGACCTTCGGTTCTGACGCTCGCTGGCGACGGCTCCGTCCGTCTCGACCCGAGCGCTGCCGCCCAGCCCGGCGCCACGCTCTCGAGCAGTTCCGTGACCGCGATCCCGCTCAATAAACGCGATTTCAGCCAACTTCTGCTCCTTGCGTCGGGCACCATGACCGACACCAACGGCACCACCAATTTCACCCAGCAGTTCGCCATCAACGGGCAGCGCGGTGTAGAAGCCGTCTTTGCCATGGACGGTGCTGATACCAGCGATCCCGAAATGGGCGGCGCCACCATGTCGAACTTCAACGTCGATGCAGTGGAAGAAATTCAGTCGCAATCCGGCTGGATGCCCGCCGAGATCGGCCTGGGTGCCGCCGGTTTCACCAATATCCTCACTCGCGCCGGCACCGATGCGCTGCACGGATCACTGTTCGAATTTCTGCGCAACTCCGCGCTCGATGCCCGCAATTTCTTCGATCGCCGCACGCCTGAAAATCCCGACCGTATACCGCCTTTTCGCCGCAACGAGTTCGGCTTCACGCTCGGCGGCCCTGTGCCCTGGCGCAATGCCTCCAGCGGGACTCAATTCTTCCTCGAATACCAAGGCTTCCGCCAGGTGCTCGGCACAACCCAGGTGTTGGCCGTGCCCACCGCAGCCGAGCGTGCCGGTATCGATACCACCGCTTACTCCGGCGACACGCTTTTCGTTCCGGTAAACCCGACGATCTCCACGCTCCTCAACCGCTATCCGCTCCCAAACGACCCAACCGGAGCATTCGGCGTCCGCACCTACTCCACATCTTCGAAAGTGATCACCGACGCCGATCAGTTTTCCGCACGGCTCGATCGCCAGCTTTCTCCGCACGACCGCCTCTCCGCGCGCTTCAGCTGGGACAACCTGAAAGGCCCCACCACCAACCCGGACCAGACCGCCATCGACCCCAGCTGGGGAATCACCTACATCGACCACCAGCGCAATGCTGTTCTGAAGTGGGCACACACTCCTTCGGCCACCTTCAGCGCCGAATCCTCTCTCAGCTTTACCCGCACCACTCCGCAATTCCCGACCGCAAATCACACCGATCCATCCCTGATCTTCGGCGATGCGCTCTACGAAGCCTTCGACTCGGCTGCCGGTTCCATCACAGCCTCCTTCGGCAATCTCTTCGAAGCGCAGCAAAATTTCACCTGGACGCGCGCCCGGCACACTCTTAAAGCCGGCGGGCTCGCCATCGCCAACCGCGACACGAGTTACTTCGGCATCGCCGCCAACGGCCAGTACACCTTCGGCGGCGGCCCCGCTTTCGCCACCGCCAATATCCGTTCCCTTAGCGGCCTTCACGACATCAGCCCCGGCCAGCAGCTTCCCGATTCACTTACCGGCCTGCTGCTCGGCAGCGCCTTCTCCTACACGGTCGCGGTCGCCCCCGCACAGTTCCCGCAGGGCGATCAGATCGGCGTCGCTGCCGTGTCGCGCTATGGTGTAAACGCCTACTTCGAAGACACCTGGAAAATCAGCCCCAGCCTTCTTCTCGACTACGGACTGCGTTACGAACTCTATTCGCCGCTCAGCGAACGCGCCCACCGCACCGCCGGATTACGCTTTGCGGACACATCCCGGGGCCCCGAGCAGTTCTATCTCATCAATCCCGAGCCGCGCTATCGATGGCTGGGCAACAACTGGGGTCCGCGCGTACGCCTGAGCTGGCAGCCGGCGCACGATCTATGGATTCGCGCGGGTGGCGCGCTCTCCACCATTCCACCCAACCTCTGGCAGGACAACTCGCTCACCGGTGCCGCGCCGTACGTCGATTACCCGCGCCTTACCGCCTCGCCAGCAGCACCGGTACGGATTGGCACTCGCGTTACGCCTTCTGATCTACCGCCGGTCTACTCGCCCTCTGGACAAGACATACTTGCCTCGGGCAACTCAAAAGCCGTTCCGGCCAATACCGTGTGGGACGTCAACCGCTTCGAACGAGAACTCGCGGCGACCACCGGCAGCGCCATCTCGCCCCTCAACGCCAACGCCATCTCGCCCGATTTCCGCAACGCCCTCCTCGGCACCTGGACCTTCAGCGTCGAACGCGCGCTCCATGGCCTCAGTCTGAGCGCCGCCTACATCGGCACGACCGGCATCGACCTGCCAGCCGCCAGCTTTCCTAACGCTTATCCCGGCGCAACCGCGCAATTCGCGCCTTATACGCAGTTCGATCCCTCGGGCCAGATCACAGGCGGCTTCGGCACCGACATGGTCATTACCAATCGCTCGCACTCGACATTTCACTCGCTCCAGACATCCGCGCAAGGCTCACTCGGCCAGCTCGGGCCCCAGATTCAGGCCAGCTTCACCTGGTCGAAATCGCTCGACGACACCAGCAGCGTACTCGGTCCCGGAATCGGCAGCACCTCCGGCGCGACCGCACTCGCCTGGCCGCAGGATCCCTTCAACACTCGAGCAGACAAAGGACCCTCCACTTTCGACACCGAGCGCGTCTTCACCCTGACTCTCGTGCAGGACCTGCACGCCGAACGGGCGCCGCTCATCCGCCATTTAGGTCGAAGATTGACCAGCGGCTGGCAACTGCTCAACATCTCGAGCCTCACCAGCGGCCTCCCGTTCACGGTCTACTCCGGAATTCAGCAAACCGGCGCAGGCTCGCAGGGCGCCGATCGTCCCGATCAGATCGCCACGCCTGACCTCTCGACCAGCCGCACCGTGCGCGAGGATTATTTCGGCCTCGGCGCAAACAACTCATCCTTCTTCTCCATACCGGTTCACGTGTCCGCCGGCACCGGACCGAATCAAGGCGTATTCGGCAGTCTCGGACGTAACACGTTTCGCGGCCCTGCGCTCTACAACTACGATTTCGCCCTGATCAAGGACACGCCCTTTGAGCTCGCGCGTGCCCACAAGTCCGTCAACCTGCAATTCCGCGCCGAGTTCTTCAATCTTTTCAACGTCGCCAATCTCGGCTTACCCTCAAACGTGCTCACCGGCTCCGGCTTCGGCATCATCAATCGCACCGCCGGCACATCCCGCCAGATTCAGTTTTCGATAAAAACCATGTTCTAGCGAGCTGCCTTTTTGCTGCGTATCACCTCACGCCGCCCTGTTGCTCGAGTTTCATGATCAACGTTCGGCAATACAAAAGCGGAATCGCTCCGAAAACACCGAAGCTGCAGTCGAGCAGTCTCCAGGCAAATGGGATGTGTCGAATGTGCCCGGCAATCAGAGCCAGCGGCAAAACAGCCGCGCATGCAACCAAACCAAACGTCACCACCCATTTGTTACGCACCGGTTCACGATACGGCCCGATAAAGGCTAATGCGATTACCAGGTGCGCGAACGCGAGCCAGTCTGTGCCGTACGCGAGGAAAGGATACCTTTCACCGGTTTCCGAAAGCGCGCGGGCGATTGTCTCCATCCAGGCTGTTAGCCCGAGTTTCAGCCCGACTGGTTCGAGCCATGGCTCATGCAGAAACCGCAACAGCATGTTCGCCTCCGCCCTGAGCGGAAAAGCCGTCAGCCCGCTCGCGACTAAACCGCACATGAAAATCGCGAGCGAGATCCGAATGCGTGCGAGTAGCTGCATGCTGATATCAGTCCTGCTGCATCAGCTCTGATCGGCAGCCCCGGCCGGCTGGGGCGAGCCGTACCAGTCTACTCGTCTCGTCAGATACATCAGCAGTGCAATTGCGAAAAAGCTGCTCAGCGCGCCGATTAACAGGCTGTTGTCCTCCATTCGCAGTAGCAGATAAATCAGCGAATACAGAATGCCGAAGATGCCAAACGACCAGAGGACACGCCGACTGCCCTCAAAGATCCAGCCCGCATTCACGGACAGAAGCGAAACCGTTGCGCCTGCTGCAAGCAGAAAACCGAGATCAAACCCGATTCGCTCCGACATCGACAAAAGCAACAGGTAAAAAATGATTTGCGCGAGCCCGACCAGGACATACTGTGCCGGATGTACGCGCCTGGCCGTCGTCACCTCAAACCCGAAATAGCATAGAAAGACCAGCCCGACTATGAGAAGCACATATTTCAGTGAGCGATATACGGACTGGTAAGGATCACCGAGCTGGACAAAGTAAAACCCCACTGCGGTCGCTTGTAGCCCGCTCAGCACGTCGCCTGCTCCCGAGGCGCGCAGGCCACGCGCGGTGAACGGAATCATCCACTCGGCCCGAAAGCCTTTGTCGTTCACCGACCGGGTTACGGGGAGGACGCCACCGTCGAAACCGGGATTTCGCCAATCACCTTGCGCCAGCACATGAGTGGTCTTGCCATACGCCACAACCCCGATTCGTTCCGCGCCGGAGAACTTCATGCTGGACACAACGTGAAAGGCCGAGGGCATCTTCCCGTCCGTCGCCATCTTCACGTCGGGCCGGGCCGCTAACAAGCCGCCTTTGAACGGCGCCTTTTCCCTGTTCTGCGATAACAACCGGTCGGACAGCTCCGAAGGCGCGAGCCCATAAATATGTCCGTCCAGCTCCAGCGTCGGATCCGCCAGTGCACCATGCAAATCGCTCGCGCCCACGATAATTTCCGCGCGCGTCCAGTCGAATTCCGTTCCTGCGGGAGGCGCGAGAGCAGACGAATCGAAATCTGACTCCAGCTTCAGCTCCGCCGCGAATACCGGTACGCGGAACAGCGAGCGCTTCCGTTCCGTTGTCGCCACCTTCACCTCCGCCCTGGCCTGCTCGGGAAAAATGAGGCAAATACCGTCGCTCAGAGATCCGGCCGGCGCGCCGGTGGACGCCCGGTACGGCACGGCGAACACAGGTCCCATGAATATCTGCGCGCCCCCGACATGCGCGCTGATTTCCTTCGTCACCTCCGACGCTCGCTGCATGCGGTCCGTCACCAGTTCACTCACGAATAGCGCCGGAATTGTCATGGCGAGAGCCAATCCGCAGACGACCATCAACTTCAGTCCCAAAGATCGGAGATCGCTTCCGCGATGACTGTTCTGGCGAGCGTTCATTAGTCTGCTTCCGACTTACTTTATTCTATAAAGTACATTGCATAACTGGGACTGTCAAGCGTGCTTCCCTCGAATGCGCGACAAATCGCCGCAGAGCGCCCCGCGGTTCCCACGCTTCCGCCACATTTTCCACGGGGTGATAAAACTAGAAAACGAGATATGGCCCAAGTTCAGGCGAGCCCGAAAACATATGACGTCGTAATTGTCGGCTCCGGCGCCGGCGGCGGTGTAGCCGCGCACGTGCTGGCCAATGCCGGCGCGAACATCTGCATGCTCGAAGCCGGCGAATGGTTCGATTGCACAAAGGATTCCAAGATGTTCGGCTGGCCCTACCAGGTGCCGCATCGCGGTTCCGGCACCAAGTACAAGCCCTGGGGCTATTTCGACGCCACCACCGTCGGCGGCTGGGAGATCGCCGGCGAACCCTACACCAACGCACCGGGCAGCGACTGGATCTGGTGGCGCGCCCGCATGTTGGGAGGCCGCACCAACCACTACGGCCGCATTTCGCTGCGCATGGGCCCTTATGATTTCAAGCCCTACAGCCGCGATGGCAAAGGCTTCGATTGGCCCATCACCTACGACGATCTCGCGCCCTACTACGACAAAGCCGAAGAGCTGATCGGCGTATTCGGCTCGCATGAGGGCCTCGAAAATACGCCCGACGGCAAATTTCTTCCGCCACCCGCGCCGCGCGGCTACGAACGCCTCATCAAGATGGGCTGCGACAAGCTCAATATCCCGTGCATCCCCTCGCGCCTGGCAATTCTGACGCGTCCGCACAACGGCCGCCCCGCCTGCCACTACTGCGCGCAGTGCGGTCGCTCCTGCGGCGTGAACGCCAACTTCAATTCGCCCGGGGTCCACATCATTCCCACCCTGCACAAATATCCGCACACCTTCGAAGTGCGCAACAACGCCATGGTGCGCGAAGTGCTCGTCGGCAAAGATGGCCTCGCCACCGGCGTCTCTTACATCGACAAGAAAACGCGCCAGGAAATGCAGGTGCGCGCCAAAATCGTCGTGCTCGCTGCCAGTTGCTGTGAAACCGCGCGCATCATGCTGAACTCGAAGAGCTCGCAGTTCCCCAACGGCGTCGCGAATTCGACCGGGCTCGTCGGCCGCTACATCATGGATACGGTCGGCTCCGCAGTCAGCGGCTTCTTGCCCATCATGCAAGACTTGCCGCCGCAGAACGAAGACGGCGTCGGCGGCATGCACCTTTACATGCCCTGGTGGCTCTACAAAGAGCAGAAGGCGAACAAAATGCCCTTCGCGCGCGGTTATCACATCGAGATCGGCGGCGGCCGCGGCATGCCCGGCGCGGGCGAACTCGGCGGCTACGCCACTCGCTTCCTCGATGGCGGCTACGGCGTCGAGCTCAAGCAGAATCTCCGCAAGCTCTACGGCTGCGATGTCTACTTCGATGGCCGCGGCGAAATGATCCCCAACGAAGACAGCTACTGCGAGATCGATCCAAACGTCGTCGATGAATGGGGCATTCCGGTTCTCCGCTTCCACTTCAAATGGAGCCAGGACGAAATTCTGCAGGCCAGGCACATGCAGGAAACGTTCCAGGAAATCATTCACGCCATGGGCGGCATCGTCACCTACAAGCACGACGCCAGCGATAACTGGGGCATCTCGCGCGGCGGCGAAATCATCCACGAAGTCGGCGCCACCAAGATGGGCGACAATCCGAAAACGTCGGTGCTCAACCAGTACTGTCAGGCCTGGGATGTGAAGAACTTGTTCATCACCGACGCCGCGCCCTTCGTCAGCAACGCCGACAAGAACCCGACGCTGACCATCAGTGCGCTGGGCTGGCGTACATCGGAATACATAGCCGATCAGGTCAAGAAATTCAACGTCAAGGTCTGAAGAGGTAAAACGAAAATGCCAGAGACAAACGTTAGCCGCCGCGGCTTATTGCAAATCCTGGGAACCGTGCCTGCCGCTGCCGGCGCGCTCCGTGCCGCAGAGCCGCACATGCATCCAATGCAGCCTCAGCAGACGGCGGCATCGGTTCCGCTCACCGGCCCCGGTTACAAGCGCCAGACCTTCGACGACCATCAGTGGCAGACTGTGCGCGTGCTCTGCGATCTCATCATCCCGAAAGACGATCGCAGCGGCAGCGCGACCGACGCCGGCGTCCCCGAATTCCTCGACGACTGGATCGCCTATCGCGCCGAGCAGGACGGCAACGACAATCTCAAAGCTCAGATCTTCGGCGGCCTCATGTGGCTCGACCGCGAATCCAACGACAAGTTCCAGAAAAATTTCGCCGACGCCTCGCCCGATCAGCAGAAACAGCTCCTCGATCGCATTGCATACCCGAAACGCGCTGCTAAAGAAGATCACGCCTGGGTTCGTTTTTTCAGCGAATTCCGCTCGCTGACCGTCGGTGGTTTCTTCTCGAGCAAAGTGGGCGTCGCCGACCTCCCGTACTTAGGCAACGTCGCCGTCGCCGACTGGAAAGGCTGCGATCCCAAGGTCTGGGCCGAGATCGAAAACCGCCTCAAGAACGGCTACAAGGGCATCCTGGAAGCAAAACCCTGGAACAGCTCCTCGCAAAGCTGAGCGCAGTGTGGGGCGGACGTTCACGTCCCCGGCGGATGCTCCCGATCCGGTTTTCGGCTTTGCTCGTCGTCGCGGCCATGTCTCTCATCGCCGCGCCGCCCCAACTTCAGCTCTGGTATTGGCATCACTCCGACCTCAATAGCGACAAAGCCGTCGCGCAAAGCAAAGCTCTGATCGACCGTGCCGCCAAAGCCGGCTACAACGGGCTCGCGTTCTGGGACGGCGGTTGGATCTTTCTGGGCGCACCCTTCTGGCCAGCCGAAAACGCTGCCCGCCTGCGCGAAGTCTCCGAGTATGCGGTGAGTAAGGGCATGCGCGTCATGGGCTCGGGCGCGCCGTTTGGCTGGTCCAATCCCGCGCTCACTGCCTCCAACGGCAATTTCTCCGAAGGCCAGCGCATTACCGGCGCGCGTTTTCGCGTCGCGCCCAACGGACGCGAACTCGAGTTCGTCAACGGACTCGCGCCGCTTGAAAATCCCGGCTTTGAAAACGGCCGCGAAGCATGGTTCGGCACCGGCGACCCCGCCATTGGCCTCAGCTCCGCCTCACATTCCGGCAAACAGGCAGCCGTAATTGTCGATGCCACCGGTAACGCCCGCTTCCGCCAACGCATTTCGCTGACTCCCTGGCGTCAGTACCACATCCGCCTCTGGATGAAGTCGAAAGAGTTCCGTGGCGGCCCGGCCGTCGTCGAAATCCAGGACTTCTGGCATCGCAAACGCTTCCGCTTCTACACCGCACTCGCCGCCGCCGGGACGCATGACTGGAAGCGCCTCGATTTCACCTTCGATAGCCAGGACACGGGCTGGGCTTACCTCTATTTCGGCGTCTGGGGTCCCACGAAAGGCGTTCTCTGGTTCGATGACGTGCAGCTCGAAGAGACGGCTCCGGTCTACGTCGTCCGCCGCAGCGGAGCGCCGCTCACTCTCTACGATCCCGACCACTCCCGCACCGTCTACCAGGAAGGCCGCGACTTCAACTACGTCTGCGATCCCGTTCTCTCCAACCCCAAAACCGTCTTCCGCGACGACTATCACACGCCCGTCCACATCACGCTTCCCGGCGGCACGCACCTGCGTTCCGGACAGACGGTCGCGCTTGATTACTACGCCGCTTTCCCGATTCCCGGCGACGGGCAGATGGCGATGTGTCTCACCGAGCCGGGCGTTTTTCGCTGGATTGAAAGCAATGCGCGCGCTACGAAAGACGTACTTCCGCCTCAGGGCGATATGCTGCTGGTTTACGATGAGCTACGCCATGCCAATTCCTGCGCGGGCTGCCGCGCCCGCCAGCTGACTGCCGGCGAACTGCTCGCCTGGAATGTGAATAAGGTAGCCGCAATCTACCAGCGCCTTCTGCCCGAAACACCGCTCTGGGTCTGGAGCGATATGTTCGACCCGCTCCATAACGCCCACGACAACTACTACTACGTCGAAGGCGATTTAGCCGGATCGTGGAAGGGTCTGCCCGCGCGTGTGGGCGTGCTCAACTGGAACCATCCGCATTTGCGCCAGTCGCTCGAATGGTTCGCTGGTATGCACAGCGAGCAGCCCGTCGCCCATCGCCAGATCATCGCCGGCTATTACGACAGTGGCCGCGGCGCGACGGCTCGCGAAGATTTCGAGACCGCCCGTGGAATTCCTGGCATCGCCGGCATCATGTATGTCAGCTGGAAGGACGATTACTCCCAGCTCGAAAGCTTCGCCGAAGCCGCCCGCGCCGGCTGGCGCGAATATCAGTCCAGTGTCCGCGCCGGCCGTTAAAGCTTAGTCGTTCCAGCGCACTCCGCGTGGCCGCAGCCGCACTGGATATCCGGCGTCTTCCCGGCTCCCTCGCAGAATGAGCTGCAATAGTCACTGCCCTCTTTTGCCCGGCAGTTGCAGGACGGATGCGCGCATTTCTTATCTTCAGCCATATTCCACCTCGGCCAGTTGGACTCCCCGCGCCGGGAAACTGACACATGGAAACAGAAGCCGGCCAAACGCGTCCGACTAGCAAATGTTGCGCGATTCGCTCTTTCTTTTGATCTTTTTCATCCTGCTCGTCATCTGGCTGATTTCCTGGCTCGCCTTCCACGTCGCGGGCGGTCTGATCCATCTCCTGCTCGTCATCGCGGTCATTGCGCTGGTCATCCACCTGCTTCGAGGCCGCGGCCGTCCGGCCTGACTTCAGAACAACAGCTTCAGCCCGAACTGCACCTGCCGTGACGTGGTCGACGTCGCCGTAATCACACCCGCCGTCGGCGAAGGCGCGCTGTTCGCCGCCGTAAACACCACCGGATTCGGCGTGCTGAAATTGACATGATTGAGCGCGTTGAAAAACTCCGCCCGGAACTGCAGCCGCACGCGTTCGGTAATCGATGTGTTCTTCAGCAACGACGCATCGAGCGAAACGATGCCTGGCCCGATCAGCGTGTCACGCCCAACGTTCCCATAGGTGCCGCTGGCCGGCGAAACAAACGCGTTCGGATCGAAATACAGATTCGGCGAACCCAGCATCAGGTTGCCCGTAAATGCCGGATTCCACGAGGGCCGGATCGGATTCCGGCTGTCCCCGTTGTTCGTCGGATTGTAGCCGAGCTGCGGCGTAAACGGCAGCCCCGATTGCACACTCTCGATCGCGCTGATCGACCAGCCGCTCGCCAGCTTATCGCGCCAGCCCTCCACGCCGCCCAGGAACTTCTTCCCGCGCCCGAGCGGCAGTTCGTAGGTTCCATTGATCGTCGCCAGATGCCGCACATCCGTGGTCGACAATCCGTAATCCCACTTCGGATTCAAAGGAAACATCACAAATCCCGGCGCATTCGACGCCACGCTGCTGTTCCAGGCAGTCCCATCGTCCAGGCTCTTCGAAAACGTGTAAGCGCCCCGCAGTTGCAAACCGTTGGTGAAACGCCGCGTCAGATCGATCTCAAGCGCGTTGAAGGAACTGACTCCCTCGGAAAACCAGCTCGTCGTATTCGCCAGTTTCGGATTCGCCAGCACCGCGTTCTGCGGGTAATACACCGAACCGTTGGCAGTAAAGCTCGGGAACGGTTCATTCGCATCGAGCGACAGTATCTCGTGGTACCCATGCGATCCGGCGTACCCGACGCTCAGCGCTGTGTTCGGTGCAATCTCCTGCTGCACCTTAAAAGTCCAGCTCAGAATCGTCGGCGTGTACGCATCCGGTTGAATGCCGCTCGGCGAAATCTTTCCGCTCGCCGGCAACGCCTGGCCCGGCACAATCTGCAGCGCGCTTAACGGCACGTTCTTGAGTGTCTGGGTGGCGTTGAACGGAGCCGTCTGATCCAGCCGGTAATCCAGATTGTCGAGCAGGAACCGGTAAATTCCGAACCCGCCGTTGATTACTGTCTTGCTCTTTCCGAACGGATCCCAGGCGAAGCCGAAACGCGGTTCCGGCAAAAATTTCGCCCGGTTCACCGTAAACGCGGAACTCGCAATGCGCGGATCAGTCGCAATCACGCCGTTCGGAAACGTGTAGTTCGCACCCCGCCCGTGCGCTTCATTCCAGCCATTGGTCGATTCGAAGCGGAAACCAACGCGCAGCTCGAGCCCGCGTACCGGCCGGATCGCATCCTGCACAAAAACCGCGCCCTCAAGCGACCGCCAGCCCAGCGGTGTGGGCGAAGGAATCACCGTAAACGTAGAAACCGTGCCCTTCAGGAAAGCCGCCAAACTACTGAAAGATGCCTGTCCATACTGATACTGCGCCAGATTATCGTTTGCCTGAATCCGCTGCAGCCACACGCCCGCCTCAATTTGATGAATGCCTTTGTTGATCGCGATGTGATCGTCGTAAGTGAAGAGATTCCGCACCGCCGAAAGATTGCTGCCCGCATTCGTCCCGCCGAGCGAGATCTGCGATGCGCCATTCAATGCCGTTCCGCCGCCGATCACGACCGCTCCGATCGGATCGCCCGCAACCCATCCCGGCACATCCACCGGCGTTGTTCCAGTAAAGAAGTAGCCCGCGCGCGAAAAGCCGAAACGCGCCGTATTCAGCACGCTCGGCGAAAACACGTGCTGCTCCTGCACGCTCGCCACCTGCTCCCGCAACGTCTCAAACACTCCGCTCAGCGGATTCTGCGAGGGCGTGTTCGCGCCGCTGTCATCGATCGTGTACACGCCAAAAAATGTATCCCGGTCGCTGATGTTGTAATCCAGCCGGGTCGTACCGAAGTCTTCCCGAATCGTCTGCAGCGGATTGCTGTAAGCCAGTCCAATGCCGCCGCCCAGGCTCGGCCCGTTCTGCACCGGCCACAACGCCAGCAGCTCTTTCGCCGCCGGACTGATCTTCGCGCTGTTGCGTGTCGCATTATCCGGCACAAACGTCACATCGCTCAGCCCGAGATGCTGCCGGAACCCTTCGTAATTCCCAAACAGAAACAGCTTATTGCGCTTGATCGGCCCTCCCAGCGCGCCGCCAAATTCGTTCCTCTGAAACTGCGGAATCTTCTGATCGAAAAAGTTCCGCGCATCCAGATCGCTGTTCCGCAAAAATTCGTACAAAGACCCATGCAGCTGATTGCTGCCTGACGCGGTAACGATGCTGACCTGCGCGCCCGGCCGCTTCCCGTACTCCGCGCCATACGTATCGGTGACCACGTTGAACTCGCGAACCGCATCCACACCCAGCAACTGCCCGCTGGTGCCGCCCGGCGTGTTGTTGATCTCGGAAGCGCCCGTGTACTCGATGCCGTTCAGCAGAAACAGGTTCTCCTGCGGCCGGTGTCCCGAAACCGCGAACATATTCCCCACCGCTGAATTCGAAGTCCCGATCCCGCCCGAGCGCTGCGAGGTGTAATTCACCGTCGCCGGATTGAGCGTCATCAGATTATCGAAGCTGCGCCCATTGAGCGGCAACTCCTTAACCTGCTTCTCGTTCACCAGCCCCGACGTCTGCTGGGTCGTCACGCTGACCGCCTCCGGCTGATCCTCCACCGTGACGACTTCGTGCACCTCACCCACCGGCAGCACCAGTTCCACCTGCGCCGCCTGCCCGACCACCAGATTTACGCCCGCTTTGATCTGCGTCTGAAAGCCGGTCTTACTCGCCTCCACGTTGTACGACCCGACCGCCACCGACGGCACGACAAAACGTCCTGCCGAATCCGTTTCCAGCGTCCGCTCACTACCGTTTTCGTTGTTGATCAGCCTGACTTTCACACCCGGCAGAGGCGCACCGGCCTGATCCCGCACCGAGCCCGAAATGGAGCCGCCCACCACCTGCGCTTGCAGAAACGAAGCCAAAACTGTAAGGCACACAACAACCAGGGGGCGGCGAAACTTCCACATCGTGGACCGCAGGATAGCAGAGCTATTTAGATATTGTCAATCGGGATGGTAGATATGGCGTCCCCGCCGTATGGCTCGCTCCCTGCACCCGCGCTGCCCCGTATCGCAAAACATAGAAGACACACCCGAGCGCGACGGCCATCACCGCGTTCACCACGAGCGTCGCCAGGGCCGTTGTGAGAAACGCCAGCGCATCCACCCGGCTCATCTTCGGCAACCGCCGCCAGGTGCCCCACTCGAGCAGACAGATGCCGATGTACGCCGTCACCCCGGCCAGCGCCGGCAGCGGAATATGGGCAATCCAGGGGCCCCCGATTGCCAGAAAGCCGATGATAAATACGGCGTGGAACAGATTCGAAAGCCGCGTAGTCGCTCCGCAGCGCACGCTGGCCAGACTCCGCGCCGGAATGCCGACGCTCATCGGAGCCGCAAAGATCGCCGCCACGATATTGGCCAGTCCGTACGCGCCTAGTTCGGAGTCCGCATCGCTTCGTTTCAAATGCCTGTGCCGGCCGCGAAAATGCTCCACCACGCGCGATGTGATCAGCAGGTTTACGCCCGAGACAAACGCCAGTCCCAGGGCCGATGGCAGCACCTCGAATACATCCTGCGGTGCCCAGGCAAAACCGGCAAATGGAGGCACACTGAGCGGCAGCCGTCCGATCTCGCGCGTATGCCACCCGAAAATCGCCGCTGTTCCCATCGCCAGCAGTACACCAAGCAGCGGCGCCGGTGCCTTTGGCAAGAACCGCGTGCAGGCGAGCGCCGCCACGATCACCAAGGCGCTCAGCATCAGCGCGCTCAGCTGCGCATCTCGCACATGCGCCAGCACCTGCCAGCTCTGATACAGCATGTTGTTCGAGGTGCGATCGACCGGCGCGCGCAGGCCCATCATCATGCCGAGTTGCGAAAGGATCATCATCGCGCCCACCCCGCACGAAAATCCCGTCACCACCGGCTGCGGAATCTTCTGGATAAACCGGCCCATCCGCAGGAAACAAAACACCAGCAGGAACACCGAAGCCGCCAGACACACCTTTGCGGCGCCTCCCGACCCCTGCGAGCGTACTGCCTGCGCGATGAAGGGCACGGTTGCGCTCGCGGTTCCTCCGATCAGCACCGGGTTGCGCCCGAGCAGCGCCGTCACGGGAGCCGTCGCCACCGAAGTCACCAGACCGAGCACCGGCGGCAATCCCATCAGCGCTGCCATCGACAGTCCATAAGGCATCGCGATCAGCGCCGCTACCGCGCCTCCGCTTACATCGCCGGCCAGCGTTCGCCACGTGTATCGATCCCGGGTTTGCCGGATCTGAAAAGCCAGCACGCTTCTCCTTCCTGTGCAGAAAAAGCGACGAAGCTGATCGTTTGCGCCGGACGTGGGCGCCTCAAAGTAACTCGAAGATGTCTAGGCGTTGTAGACTTTGGCGAACGCACTCTTGAATTTCGCCATGTCGTCTTTACTGCCCACCGTGACGCGTACCCAGTTCGGCCACACCGGCCAGACGCGCCCGATGTAGACGTTCTGCGCGGCCATGGCTTTGTAGAATTCCGCCCCCGGCCGTTTAGCGTTCATCATGAAGCAGTTGCTTTCCGAAGGAATGAACTCCACGCTGCGCGCCGCGAGCCAGCTGAAGGTATCCTCGCGGATATCGCCGATAGCCTTCCGCCGTTCGGGCACCAGGTTCTTCGACCGTACGCTGACCGTTGCGCCGACCATCGACGTAATCGGCATCGCTCCCGCGCTGTAAGGCGTAATCTTGCGCAGCAGATCGGGACGCGCGAATGCCGCTCCAGCGCGCAGCCCCGCCATGCCGTAGAGTTTCGAGAACGTGCGCAGAATGATGACGTCTTTCCCGGCCGCCACCATATCGCTGCACGGTACGGCACTGGGCGAGATGTGAATATAAGCTTCGTCGATCATCACCACCGATCCGGCCGGCTTATTAGCGACCAAGTACTCGATATCGGCGCGGTTGGTGAGTGTTCCGGTCGGGTTATTCGGGTTGCAGATATAGAACAGTCCCGCATTCGGCGCAGCCGCCAGCATCGCCTTCACATCGTGATCCCACGTACCCTTGCGCAGCGGCACATTTACCGTCTTCGCGCCGATAAACTTCGCCGCGCGCTCGCCCGCTTCGTAGCCCGGATCCGCCTTTACAAACGGCCGCTCCTTCGAGCAGAATGCGAGCACTGCCTGGTGCAGCGGTGCGCTCGATCCAGCGAAAATTTCTACCATGCTCTCGTGCGGATCGTAGCTCGACTTCAATCCTTCGACTTCGGCCATCGCCTCGGCCAGCGTGTACGTCTCCTCGTACATGTAGCGGCCGCCCTTCTTCACCGAGTTATAAATAGCGTCCGCCGCCTCCGGACTCGGGCCCATCGGATTTTCGTTGGCGTTGATCTTCACCGCATCGGCCGGCATGTTCTTCACCATCGAAAGCTGCGCCAGAGCGCGCTCGTTGTAGAAAGGCAGCGTGGCGCCCGCGGTCAGAACCGTTGCAATCCGCCCAAAACTACGGCGTGAAAAGCCGCGCCGCAGGAAATCCCGTCTCTGATCCACCGTCAGAACAGATGCCATAAAAGAGTTCTCCTAACCTGCTCGAAAATTGGACACGATCAAAGCGATGCGGCGCTGATGAAATGAAAATCTCGCAGACCGCTCGCTCATGCAAGCAAGTAGGGCGTGCCGCGAATGCGCGCCCGGCCGGAACGGGGGCAACACCTCGAGAAGCTCTGGGACCGCTGCAACCATGGGGAGCGGGCGCTTCGGAGGATATTTGAGAAAGAGTGTATCATCATTGCGCCTCATTTGCGCAACCGTTTCGAAAAAGTTTCAGCGCTCAACCGGCAAAACAGCTCTGGCGATCGCCTCGCGCGCCTTGTCAGAGAGGGTCAACTTACCTTCGAGCATCTCGCGAGCCGACAGGCTTTCTTTCGTAATGCCCGTTTTCGTATGCTTGGCGCGATGCGACAGCATGTGATAGACCTCGTGCGCCATTACGGTCCCCAAAGCCGCCCCATACGTAGCCTGGTAGCGGTCCGGTGCGCCTTTACCTAAGACACGCTCGAGCGACTCACGTACCTGATCGCACTCCACTTCGCCAAAAGGCAGAATATTGCCATCCGCCGAGTAAGCCATCGCAAGCGGACCGCGCTCGTCCGATAAAGCCCCGACAGGGAGCGGATTCGGTGCCGGCCGAGCCGCCATCGTGCAGTGCCCTTTCATGTTGAACACCACCACGTCGGTGTATTCTTCGCGCGCGTTCGCGTCCTTGCGCTCCCGCACTTCTACCTGCAATCCCGCCTCGGCGAGAAGACTGCGAAGCTGGCGCTCGAGCGCGCTGAACGACGGGGCTGAGTAAGGGTGTTCGTAACGAAGCAGAACCGTGAGGTTGGGGCGCGTATCGTGTGCCTCTTCCGCTGTACCGAGCCGGACGAGTGCCGGTAAGGCGGCAATCATCACGCAACCGAGCGTAAGAACTCGCACCGAGAGCCTCTTGTTCTACATGGATCCTTGCGGATCTATTGCAGTATATACCTTTACAGCCATGAGCGCAGTGAGCCTTCCGGCCTGGCAGGTCGCGGGTAATAACTCGCATCAAAAAAATTACTAACGTAAGTTTCTGACTTACTGCTATACTCCTGAAACAAAGTTAGTCTCATACCTCCCAGTTCGCGGCCCTCGGTCAGCGTACGACCTCCAGGAAGAAAGGAGATTGTATGCTCGTCCGCAAAGCATTTACCGCGTCATTCGCTCTATTCGGCTTCACACTGCTCAGTTATGCGCAGTCCTATCAGGGAGGCGTGCGCGGCAGCGTTACCGACGCCCAGGGTGCAGCCGTATCCACCGCCAAAATCACTCTGACTAACATGGGTACCGGCGTCAGCCGCTCAACCCTTGCGGCCGCCAATGGCGATTACGTCTTCAGCAACGTCGACCCGGCCACTTACTCCGTCATCGCCGAGAGCCCCAGCTTCAAACGTTTCGAGCAGAAAGGCATCAAAGTCGGAACACAGGAATTTGTCACGGTCGATGTCAAGCTCGAAGTCGGTAGTATCAATCAGAGCGTTACGGTTACAGAGGAAACACCGCTCATTGAAAACGCCAATGCCTCGCAGGGGCAGGTTCTCGATCGGCAGCAGCTCACCGATCTCCCGAACTTAGGCCGCAATCCGTTCATGCTTTCGCGTGTCGCGCAGAACGTTATGCCGGTCGGCGATCCCGCTTACAATCGCATGGAGGATCAGAGCGGATCTTCGGCCATCTCGATTGCGGGAGGGCCCGTGCGCGGTAATAACTACTTACTCGACGGCGTTCCGATCACCGACGCCGACAACCGCGCCATCATCATTCCCAGCATCGAAGCCGTGCAGGAAGTAAAGGTACAGGCGAATACGTACGACGCTTCGATGGCCCGCACGGGCGGCGGCATGTTCAATACACTGCTCAAGTCCGGAACGAACGATTACCACGGCGTCGCTTTCGGCAGCACTCGCCAGACGGGCTGGTCGGCTAATAACTTCTTCAACAATGCTGCCGGCCTGCCGCTGCCGCCGCAATGGAATTACACGTATGCGCTGGCGCTCGGCGGACGCGTCTGGATTCCGAAGCTCTATGACGGCAAGAACAGAACATTTTTCTGGATTGCGCGCGAAGGCTACGACGACACCCAATCCAATTCCTCTCAGCTCTATACCCCGACCACGCTCGAGCGCGCCGGCAACTTTTCTCAGAGCTTCACCTTCGGCGGCGCGCTGCTGCCGATCTTCGATCCGCGCTCGACCGTTAAGAACGCCAACGGCACCTTTACTCGTACACAGTTTCCGAACAACATCATTCCCGCTTCGCAGTTAAATCCGGTCGGGCTCGCAATCGCCTCTACTCTTGCGAATCCCGCCTCGACTCCGGCATATTACGGCGCCAACGATCTGACGGTCGCCAGCAGCTTACCGGCACGCGCCCACCAGACGACTTTCAAACTGGATGAACAGCTTACCGAATGGTGGCATTCCAATCTCAGTTACCTGAGCTATCTGTCGCTTGAGCCGGGCAATACTTACTTCAATTCGATCTCGACACCCGATCAGTGGCGCTTACTTCGTAATGTCAATGCCACGCAGTTCAACAATACCTTTACTGTCTCGCCCACACTCGTCCTGACCGGCCGTTACGGTTTTAATCGCTTCCCGAATTACAGCTATCAGGTCAGTTCCGGAATGAATCTCGCCACCTTGGGTTTTAGCCCGACTTACTCAAGCGAAGTCATCTCGCCGACCTTCCCCATCGTCGGCTTCTCCAATGTCTACTCCAGCATCGGCGGGCTTGGCACAAACAGCGATTCGTATTACGTCCACTATTCCTACAACGCCTCGATGAGCGCCGCGAAATACATGGGCCGTCACAGTCTGACCGGCGGCTTCGACTGGCGCAAGATCAACACCAGCGGTCTGGACTACGGCGCAGGCGGCGGCGACTTCAATTTCAACGGCATCTGGACACAATCCGCAACCGGCACGGGCGGCGCCGATCTGGCCGATATGCTTGTTGGCCTGCCGCACGATGCCTCCATTACGATCCCGACCAAACTAACCGATTACGCCACTTACTATGGCGCCTGGCTGCAGGACGATTTTCGAATGACCACGCATCTTACTTTGAACTTCGGCCTGCGCTGGGAGCACGAGCCGGGTCTGCAGGAAACGAATGGCGGTATGGTGACCGGATTTCTGCCGGACGCCGTCAATCCCATCCAATCGCAGGTGCCTGGCCTGGCAACTACCGGCCTCGTGGAATTTGCCGGGCAGAATGGCGCGCCTTCTACCATCGGCAATCCGAACTGGAGTAAGTGGGGACCCCGCGCCGGTTTCGCCTGGCAGTTGAATGACAAGACCGTCCTGCGGGGCGGATATGGACTCTTCTGGGCTCCTCCGTTCGGCATCGGCGCTCCCATCCAGACGGCCGGCTACTACGCAACAACCACTAACACGTTCACCACGGATGGTTACCAGACTCCAACCTCCACTCTCACCAACCCCTTCCCCAACGGTCTAAATCAGCCCGTCGGGCGAGGGCTCGGAGCACTCGCGGGCGTGGGTCAAAGCATTACTTTCGCCGATCCGTCCTCCCGTGCTCCGCGCGTTCAGCAGTTCTCGTTCGATGTGCAGCGCGAGTTGCCCAGCGGCATCTCGGTAGAAGTAGGTTATGTCGGCTCGCGCAGCTCTCATCTAACTACCATGAGCGGTAACTTGAACATCAACGCTCTCGATCCAAGTTACTTCCCACTCGGCTATAGTTACCTGACACAAAGCGTAGCCAATCCGCTCTACGGCGCTGTCGGCAGCGCAAGTAACTTCGGCGGCGCAACCGTCGGTCGTTATCAGTTACTCCTGCCGCACCCGCAATTCGGCGAAATCAATCTAAGCCTGACCGATCAGGACAGCGCCCAGTACGATTCGCTTGTTTTAAAGGCACAGAAGCGCTTCACGCACGGCCTGACGTTCCTCTCGACCCTGACCTGGGCGCGCAGTTTCGATGAAGGCAGCGGCGGTCCCGGTAACTTCCTGAATAACTACTCGAATCCCGGCGTTCCGCAAAACCCGTACGACGTCAAGGCCGAGTGGGCGCCTTCCTATTCCGATTCGCCGCTCCGCTGGGCCACGACGTTCAGCTACGACCTGCCATTCGGCAAAGGTCAGCCGTTCCTCGGCTCATCCGGCAGATTGCTCGATACCGTCGTCGGCGGCTGGTCGCTGAACGGAATCCTGACTTACCAAACCGGCTTCCCGCTCGAAATCACCCAGAGCCCCGACAACAATTCGCTCTTCGGTTACGATTCGCAGCGCCCGAACGCAACCGGTGTTTCGCCGCAAACCTCCGGCAGCCTCGAATCGCGCCTGGGCAACTACATCAATCCTGCCGCGTTTTCAACCGCTCCCGCCCTCACCTTCGGCAATCTCGCCCGCAGCATCGGCATGCGCGGCCCCGGCCAGGCCAACTGGGACCTCTCGCTGTTCAAAAACTTCAGTCTCTACGAGCGCTTCAAAGGCCAGTTCCGCACCAGCCTGCTCAACGCCTTCAATACGCCGCTGTTCAACGCGCCGGGTACCACCTTCGGCTCCGGCAATTTTGGCGTTATCAGCTCCCAGGCCAATTTCTCGCGCATGATTGAACTCGGCCTTCGGCTCTACTTTTAGCCCTCCCGGCGTAAGCGGGACGCAATCCGCAAGGCTCCCGTCCCGCAAAGTTCATCGACTTACTAGGGAATCGTGGTACGCTGCTTATGTGACGAAACCGGGCTACCTCAAACGGCTCGAGGCTGAAAGCATTTACATTCTCCGCGAGGTGGTGGCTGAGTGCGCTAAACCCGTGCTGCTGTACTCGATCGGCAAGGATTCCTCGGTCCTGGTTCGCCTGGCGCAAAAGGCTTTTCATCCCGGCCCCATCCCGTTTCCGCTGCTGCACATCGACACCGGCTATAAGTTCAAAGAAATGATCGAGTTCCGCGACCGGTTCGCGGCCCAGCTCGGCGTCAAACTGATCGTCCACACCAACCGCGCGGCGCTCGCCGACGGTGCCAATCCGTTCGTCTGGGGTACCCAGCGCTGCTGCGGCGCGCTCAAAACCGGTGCGCTGCTCGAAGCTCTCCGCGAGGGCGCCTACGATGCCGCGATCGGTGGCGCGCGCCGCGACGAAGAGCGATCCCGGGCCAAGGAGCGCGTCTTTTCGTTTCGCGATGTGAAAGGCCAGTGGGATCCGCGCAACCAGCGCCCCGAGCTCTGGAACATCTTTAATACCCATGTCAACAAGGGCGAAAGCCAGCGCGTTTTCCCGCTCTCGAACTGGACCGAGCTCGACGTCTGGCAGTACATTCACTACGAGAACATCCCGGTCGTGCCTCTCTATTTCGCCAAATACCGGCCCATGCTGGTCCGAGGCGATTCGCTGCTGCCCATCGAGCAGCCGTTCGTCCCGCGCCTGCCGGGCGAAGAGCCGCAGATGGTGAAATGCCGCATGCGTTCGCTCGGCTGCAGTCCGTGCACCGGCGCCATCCGCTCCGATGCCGATTCGATTCCGGCCATCATCGAAGAACTCACGGCCGTCAAGCGCTCTGAGCGCCAGAACCGTGTGATCGACCACGATCAGGACGGGTCGATGGAAATAAAGAAACAAGAAGGCTATTTTTAATGGCCTCCACGCTACTCTCAAATCCGATGGCTGACTTCGCGCAGCCCGAAGAGCACGATCGCGATCTGCTGCGTTTCACGACCGCCGGCAGCGTCGACGACGGCAAATCCACCCTGATTGGCCGTCTGCTCTACGATTCGCGCAATGTTTACGACGATCAGATCGAGTCCGTCAGCAAGGCATCGGCAGGGCGCAACGCCGGCGCCATCGACTTTTCACTGTTAACCGACGGTCTCCGCGCCGAACGCGAGCAGGGCATTACGATCGACGTCGCGCATCGCTACTTCTCCACGCCGCGCCGCAAGTTCATCATCGCCGACACGCCCGGCCACGAGCAGTACACGCGCAACATGGTCACCGGTGCTTCCACCGCCGATCTTGCCATCGTGCTGGTCGACGCCCGCAAAGGCCTGCTAGTGCAATCGCGCCGCCATGCTTTCATCGCTTCGCTGCTGGGCCTGCAACATCTTGTCATTGCGGTGAACAAGATGGATCTGGTCGGCTACGACGAGCGCGTCTTCTCCGCCATCGAGCGCGATTTCCGCCAGTTCCTCGAACTTTTCCAAACGCTTGAGCCCTTCTTCATTCCGGTGAGCGCGCTCGAAGGCGATAACATCGTCCATCGCAGCGATCGCATGAGCTGGTACCGTGGCCCCAGCCTGCTCGAATATCTCGAAGAGGTCCCGGTGGAAGAGTCTGCCTCGCGCAAGCCCTTCCGCTTCGCCGTGCAGCGCGTCGTACGCCCGGATCACATCTTCCGCGGCTATGCCGGAACCATCGCATCCGGCGAGATAAAGCCTGGAGATACAGTTACGGTCTGGCCCTCGGGCCGCGAGACACGCATTGCCTCCATCTCGACCTGGGATGGCGAACTCGACTCCGCGCAGGCCGGTCAGGCCGTCACGCTCACTCTTTCCGACGAGCTCGATCTGAGCCGCGGTAACACCATCGCTGCTGCCGATTTCGAGCCCGAAGTCGCTACGGCATTCCGAGCCACTCTCGTCTGGCTCAACGAAACGTCCGCCCAAACGGGCAAGCGTTATCGCATCAAGCAGGCCACACATCAGGGCTGGGCCGAGCTCGCCCAGATCGAGCATCGCATCAATATCAACACACTCGAAAAGGAAGCCGCCGAGACGCTCGAAGTCAATTCCATCAGTGTCGTGCGCATTGAAACCGCGCGCCCGCTCGTCTTCGACCCCTACGCCGCCAACCGCATCACCGGCAGCTTCATCCTGATCGACCCGGCTACCAACGCGACCGTCGCCGCCGGCATGATCGATCGCGCCGTCGAATCCACCCACCGCGTCTCCGATCTGCCCGCTCAGTTCACCTGGCAGATCAAGGATCGCGCGCTGGTGGTCAATGTCGACGATCCGCAGTTCGCCGCCGAAAACGATCCGCGCACCATCAGCGATCCCGAAGCCGCCGATCTGCTGCAGCGCCTGCTGGAGCGCCTCCACAAACTTTCCTCCACGGAGTAGGAATGAGCACCACCATCGAAGCCACCAAACTAGACGAAGCGCGCGAAACTATCGAAGAAGCGCTGCGCGCGCCCGGCCGCGTCTGCGTCACCTGCAGTTTCCAGACCGAGGACATGATCGTCGTCGAGCTGGTGCGCGAGCACTTGCCCGATGTTCCGGTGCTCTTTCTCGAAACCGGTTACCACTTCGCCGAGGTCTACCGCTATCGCGATGAAATGCGCACTCGTTACGGATTGAATGTGGTGAACGTGCTGCCGAAACAGACCGTCGCCGAGCAGGAAGCCGCTCGCGGATTGCTGTACCAGTCGCGTCCCGACGAGTGCTGCAAATTGCGCAAAGTCGGCCCGCTTTTTGAAGCACTGCAGGGCTACGAAATCTGGTTCACCGGTCTGCGCCGCGTGCAATCTCCCACGCGCGCGAATCTGCAGCCGATCGACAAGTTCCCGCTCGCCTCGGGTAAGCAGCTGCTGAAGGTGAGCCCGCTCGCGGCCTGGACCGATAAAGAAGTCTGGCAGTACGCGCGCGAACGCGACATCCCGGTGCTCTCGCTCTATAACGACGGCTACACCAGCATCGGCTGCAAACCCTGCACCGCCAAGCCGCTCGATGAAAATAATCTGCGCTCGGGCCGCTGGGGCGGGCGTAAACTCGAATGCGGCATTCACATCGCTGAGAGGATCTGAGCGTTGGACATCCTCCTCGGATTCGTCATTGCACTTGCCATCGCGCTGACCGGTGTCGGCGCGGGCAGCATGACCACGCCGCTTCTTATCCTGTTTCTGCGCGTGCCGCCCACCATTGCCGTCGGTACGGCGCTCACTTTCGGCGCGATTGTCAAGATTATTTCCGTCCCGGCCTATCTGTGGCGGCGGCAGGTGAATCCGCGCGTGCTCGGCTTCATGCTGCTCGTCGGCATCCCCGGCGTGCTCGGCGGCTCTTTTCTGCTCAGTTCCCTCAAAGGCTCGGGCTACGAAGGCTGGCTCTACGCAATTCTCGGGACACTGATCGCACTGACGGCCAGCTTTCACCTGTATCGAACGCTCCGTCCCCGCCGCGGCTCGGGCCAGCACGATCGCTCGCCGCTCTTGCCCTGGCTTACGCTGCCCATCGGCGCTGAAGTCGGTTTTTCATCTGCAGGAGCGGGAGCGCTCGGTTCCATCGTGCTCTTCGGTATGACGAAGCTGAGCGCAGCCGAAGTGGTCGGCACCGATCTCTGTTTCGGCCTGCTTGTCTCGGCCGTGGGCAGCGCCTTTCACGTCAGCACCGGAAATTACGATAGCTGGCTGCTCGTGAAACTGGCCGCCGGCGGCATCTTGGGTGCCATCACCGGCTCCATGCTCGCGGGCCGCATCGCGCCGCTGCCCATGCGCCTCGCCGTGTTGCTCATGCTCGTCATCCTCGGCACCCAGCTCGCCTTTCACGGACAATCCGCCGTGCTGCCGCATCTGCAGGCAGTCCTACGCTAAGGGCCTCAGCTGCGTTCCGAAGCTTCCGCCGTATGCGTCGGATCGGCGCCGGTCCATGCCACATCCGCGGTCGGGCCATAAATCGGCGGCACATCTCTGCCGAGCAATCGCAGATACACTGTCAGCTGTGTCCGGTGATGCGCCGTGTGCAACACGCGCCGCCAGAAAATCCAGATCCGCTGCCGCGTAACGTCGAAGAACGGCTGCTCTTCCAGCCACCATTCCTCGGCCCGGCTCGCCAGAAAATCGAGTCGCCGCCGTGCCAGCATTCGCATTCGTTCTGAGCACGCCTCAATGCTCATAGTCGAAGGCACAACATCTTTTCCGCCCGGCTCGGAACCGCTCAAAAACTCGCCGAAGAAGCGCCTTCCGGAAAGCAGTTCATGCCGTATGATCTCTTCCACGGTGCTCGACTTCGGATGCGGTCGAAACGCAAAATCGGCATCCGAGAAGCAGCGCCAAACCGAGATCAGCTTATTCGTCTCGCTCGCATACGTATCCACCACGTGCTGAAACGCGGCCTCGACCGCCTGCGGAATCTGCTCCTCGCCGATCGCCTGGTACGAATAGCGCATTTCTCTACGTTACTTCCGAAAGAAGATCACGTGCTGCCACGGCATGCCGTCGAAGACCTTCTCGAACGTGAATCCTTCCGGCGAAACTTCGGCCTTCACCTCCGCCACGCTCATCTTGTGCTCGGGACGAATCGGCACGGACGCATCTTCTTTCTTGAACTCGATCAACACCAGTAAGCCGCCCGGCTTAAGCGCCTCGCGAATGCGGTCCAGCATCTGCTGCGGTTGCGAAAATTCGTGATACACATCCACCAGCAGCACCAGATCAAGCTTCCCCCGCGGCAACCGCGGATCATTTTCTGTTCCCACGATCGTCACAATATTCTGCACGTTCGCCTTCGCCGCGTTCGCGCGCAATCGCTCAATCATGCCCGGCTGAATATCTTCCGCGTAGACGGTCCCGTTCGGCGCGACCGCCTTCGCCAGCCGCACGGAATAGAAGCCGGTTCCCGCACCCACATCCGCCACCATCATGCCTGGCCGTAACCCGAGCGCCGCGATTGCCTTCTCCGGCTGCTCTTCGCGCGCGCGTTCTTCGCGATCGAGCCAGTCCGCGGCGCCCACTCCCATCACCGGCGCAATCTTGCGTCCCGTGATCGGGTGCACGCTCTGCGCACTCGCGAGCGCCGCCAGTAGCAAAATGAAAACAGCTCGCCTGCTATGCGTCATCTTGTCTTTCTGCTGATCGCGGCCAGCATTTGTTGCGCCCGCGCAGCGGAACCGGAGCTCGCCATCATCAATGCCGTCGTCTCATCCTCCGAAGACGGGCCGCCGGTTGCGTCCGATTACCGCTTCTCGCCCGGCGACTATCTCTACTTTACGTTCGAGATCGCGGGCTTCGCCGTGCATACCGAAAATCAGGGCGAAGTTCGCAAAATCTCGCTGAGCTATACGGTCGTGCCCATGGACGCTCAAGGCCGGCCGCTCTCCGAGGCGGTTCCGGGTGACATCGTCACCACCCTCAACCCGGAAGATAAGAACTGGGTTCCCAAACGCCGGGCTTCGTTTCTGCTGCCTGCCTTCGTCGCCGCCGGTTCGTTTCATGTCCACGTCACCGCCAAAGACGCTTTCGGCAAAACCGAAACCGCGCGCGATCTTCCGTTTCTGATGGGCGGCGTGAGACTTGTTCCCGCCGATTCCATCACCATCGAGAATTTTCGTTTCCTGCGCCGTGAAAATGACACCCAGCCCCTCAGCCTCGCCGCGTACGCCCCCGGCGACACCGTTTACGCGCGCTTCGAAATGACCGGCTTCAAGATCGGCGAGGATAACCGCTGCCGCGTGGCGTACAGCGTAACCGTCATCGGCCCGGCCGGCAAAGCATTCATTCAGAATCCCGATGCGGCGCGGCTTGATGAAGGCGGTTTTTACCCGCCGCAATTCGTTCCCGGCGAGCTCGCGCTCGAAATGGGGAAAAAGAATGAGCCCGGTGCCTACACGGTCATCGTAGAAGCGCGCGATCTGATCGCCAAGCAAACCTACCAACTCAAACAGACCTTCAGCATCGAATAACCGGAGCTACGGCCGGCGCCGCGCAACGTAGAGACTGGTCATCATACTGCGCGTCACTCTGCCCTTGAAACCGTCGACAGCTATTCGACGCAATTCACTCAGCACGGCCGTGCTGTCGGCGCGAATGTTGATATTCGAGTAAGTCGCATAGAGCGCGACCGTCTGCTCGGCATTTAGAACCAGAGTCCATGCGCTGCTTTGGTGATCGATACTGTCGAACACACGCGCACGCTCGAGAGCCGCTATCCTCGCCGGGGCGTCGAGAGCGAAAGGATTCGGCAGCAATCAGTGAGGCGGGGCGGTCGGTGGCGGAGTCTGCGCTTGCGGCTGCTCACCCGTTGCGCCAAAAATAATCGTCGATTCCGCGCCAAACTTCTTGTAGTCCATGTACCGGATTTCGATTCGTATCCGCTGCGGCCATTCGCGAAAATACAACGTATCGTCGGCGTACGTCTCGACCGGGAAAAACCACTGCCCGTCGATGTTCTTGCGAAAGGTCGTGAAATGCGGCGTCAGATTCTGCTCGCGCAGCTTCTCAATCTGCGGCACGCCCTGTCCTTCGCTCTTCACCACCGAAAAATCGCTCTCGCGCACCCACAGCAGGCCCTCGAAAAATCGCTGCCCGCTCAGAATCTGCTTCGGCCGCACATATTCGAGGAAGCACAGTTCGCCATTCACCGTCTCCTCGCCCTTGTACTGCCCTTCGTACAACGACGCCTTGTCTTTGGTAAGCAAGAACGGCTCTACGTTGCGAATATCCTCGAAATCCACCGGCGTCATTTTGATGTGCGTCAACGTGTTCCGCGGCTGCCCTTCCACCTGCTCATAACGCACGTGCTTGGGCGAAAACGTCACATCGCGCACCTCGTGATATTCGCCCGTAACCACGCCGTGATCGTTGATCTCCTCGAGCGTCACCGATTGCCGGTACGTGTAGTTGCTCATCGCCTCCGCATTGGCCGACTCGCGCTCGGCAATCTTATGCAGCAACCCCGGCGGCGGCTCGGCTGCGTAGGCGGCGTAAGCGGCCAGCATCGATCCCGATGCTACGATGAGGGCGATGTTCAGGACCCTGCGTCCATATTTCATCGCGCTGGCCTGTTCCTGGACAGCAATCGTTGTCTGCGCCATCTTCCTTTCAAGGCAGCATCCTCAGTCACATTGGATCATGGCGGCCGCGCTGCCCGCCCTTCTCGCCGAAGCGATCTTTTACCTCGGCGCCGTCTTCTATGAGACGCGCCTGCGCCTCGCAATGTTGCCATCGCGCCGCACACAAGCGTTCCTGCTGTGGTTAAGCGCGCTCATTCCGTACCTGATCTTCGCTTCGCTCACCCGCACGATCAACCGCCCCGCCTTCTTGCTGATCGCCGTACTGAGCGCGCTATTGGCGTACTGGTTCGTACTGTTTCCGCGGCGCACCGCCTACGATTTCGGCTTCCTGGTCCTCGCCGCCGCGCCCGTCGTACTGCGCGTTTTCAAGCGGCTCTATATCTCTCCCGATCCGCACCTTCGCATCGACGTACTCGGCCACCTCGCGTGGATCCACACCGGCATCGCCGCGCTTCTTGTCCTTCGTGAATGGGATCCGGGCGCCTTCGGCCTCTGGCCCCGAGCGGAAGAGTGGCGCATCGGCTTCCTCTGGTTCGCTGTTTCGATCGTGCCCATCGCGGCGGTCGCGCTTGCCCTGCATGATGTTCGTTTTCAACCCATGCACGCCGAGTGGTGGCGGACAGTAGCAACCGCCATCGGTGCATTCTTCGGCTTCCTGTGGGTCGTTGCACTGAGCGAAGAGCTCTTCTTTCGCGGTGTCATCGAGCGCGCACTGCTCGATTCCACACGCTCCAAAATCGCCGCCGTCTTAATCTCGGCCCTGCTCTTCGGAAGTGTCCATCTCTCGTTTCGCCAGTTCCCCAACTGGCAGGCCGCCGTCATCGCCGCGCTGCTCGGCGTTGTCTGCGGCCTGGCCTATGCGCAAAGCGGCAGCGTGCGTGCGCCGATGGTGACGCATGCACTCGTGGTCGCTACAGGACGTTTGCTTTTCCAATAGTGTCCACGTCGTCAACTCTGGCGGCATCCCGTCACTCGCAGCCACTCTTCGTAACCTCGAAGCCACTCTTCATATCGGGCAAGCGCTTCTGGCGTCGGCTCAGTCTCAGGAGCATCGTCCGGCGCTGCCGATAATTCCACCTTCGCTCGTCTCTCGTCTCAACCTTCCGGATCTTCGGTTGCCATCTCCGATCTCTGCCGTCCAGAAGGTCGAACCCGAAGATCTTCGGCGTGCATTGCGACAAGTTCCTCGCCCAACTCTTCGTTCATTGCGGCCTATTTCGCGTCTGCCCCGCGAACCAGCAGTAACGCATCCTCCCAGCCTGCCGGCGGCTTCACGGTTCCCACCGTCACCGCCGAGTTGTCGCGCACCCGCGATCCATCGCGCGGGTTAATCCAGAAGCCCTCCGCAAATCTGCCGCTCACTCGCATATCCACCCGCACCGGCCCCGCGTGGCTCAAGTACACCAGCCGCCAGCTGTTATCGGCCGATCGCGCTGCCGCATTCTGCTCTCTCCCAGCGCCTGGACCCTCCATCAGAATCGAGTCGTCCGGCACCAGGTGCCACCAGTCGAAGCTCGCGAAAATTTTCTTGAGCACACTCATGTCGCGCGCGCCTTCGCTCGTGAGCGATTTCCGCCAGGTCGGATTCTTGCGCCACATATCGTTGTGCCCATAAGTAAACGACGCCCCCGAGAGATACGCCCAATAGGCCTGCTTGCGCACCACCAGCGGCGTGATCGGCTTCGTCGGATACTCCGGGCCTTCCTCATAAGCGCCCTCGCCCAGAATCACCGGCTTCGGCGGAGTCAGACCGTACATGTGCCGCAGCCGTTCCGGAATGCTCGGATAATCGGCCCAGGTCTGAATCATGTCGGCCGCCAGCCAGGGCTCGTTGTGCAGCGGCTCCGTCCCCGGAGGACCGCCCATGGGATGGAACGTGATCAGATGCGAGCCGCCATCGCCCTCCTGCAAACCGCGCGCAATCAGCGGCCAGATCTCGGGAGCATCCGAAACTTTGCGATCTCCGCCCACGATCCAGACAATATTGGGCGCGTTCCTGTAGCGCGCGCCCAGCCAGCGCCCATACTGCTCAGCATTTTCTTTCGTGATCATCTTCCGGTTGACCACGTACGAACCCCACGCGGGCAGCAGCCCTAAATACATCCCGTGCCGCGCCGCATGAGCGACCAGCGTATCCACGTTCTTCCAGTACGCTTCTTCCGGCTCCAGCGGATTCTGGTTACGCCACGGCGAAACACCCGCATAGTTCGGATTCGGACTCGGTCCTTTCTCCGTGCCCGTGCCTCCATCCCAGATCAGCGCCGCCTGCACAATGGTGAAACCGAGCCTCGCTCGCGCCGCCAGATAGTCGTCGGCCTCTTCGGCCGTGTAGCTGACCGCCAGCGGCCACGCCGTATCGCCCAACCAGAACCACGGCTTCCCGTCTTCCTCGAAATAGCGCTGCGAGCTGTCAACTCTCAAGCGCCCTGCTCCAAACACACTCCCCGCCAGCAGAACACACGCCATCCAGCGTTTGTACATTCCTCAAAGAATATACGACGCGCCGCGCTGTGACCGAGCCGTGACAATAAGGAGCGGTCGGCAAACCGCATTCTTCACCGAGCTGGGCTAAGCGTGTTCGAGTGCCTGTTCGAAATCGGCCAGCAGATCCTGCCAGTCTTCGATGCCGCACGAAATACGCACCAGTCCTTCGCCAATCCCGGCCTCATCGAGATCCTTTGCGCTCCAGGCCGAGTGCGTCGTGCTGCGCGGATGGCAGGCCAGCGTCTCCACCCCACCGAGCGACACCGCGTTCCGCGCCAGCTTCAAACGCCGCAGCATCTCAAACGCCGCTCGCTTGCCGCCCTTGAGATCAATCGAAAACAATCCGCCCGGATGCTGGCACTGCTCTTCATAGATGCGCTTCTGCTCGGCGTCCTCAAACAACGTAGGATAGTAGACCCTCTGCACTTTCGGATGATCGTTCAGGCTCTCCGCAATGCGCTGCGCATTCTTGCTCTGCCGGTTCATGCGCAGCGCCACCGTTGGCAGCCGCGTATTCAGAATCCAGCACTCGTCCGGCTGCAGAATGTTGCCGAACAAACTGCGCTTGCTGCGAATCTTTGCGAGCAATCCCGGATCCCGTACCAGCGCCACACCGCCGATGATGTCGCTGTAGCCGCCCAGATATTTCGTCGCCGAATACAGCGAAACGTCTGCCCCCAGCAGCAGCGGATGCTGAAACGCCGGTCCGAGAAACGTGTTGTCGATCATCACGACCGGCCGTTCTCCTGCGACACTCTCGGCCGTCCGGCAGGCCCGCCCGATATCGGTCATGATCACGGTCGGATTCGCCGGCGTCTCGATCAGAATCACGCGCAGATTTTTCGCAGCAGAAATAGCTCGATCGATCGCGCCGCCATCCCCCGCCTGCACCGCGATTCCGGTGATTCCGAACGGCTGCAAAAATCCCTGGATCAGCGTCTGCGTGCCGCCGTAAATCGGTATCGTGTAGATCAGCGAATCGCCCGGCTGGAGCACCGCCAGCAGCGCCGTCATGATCGCCGCCATCCCGGAGTTGAACGCCACCGCGCCCGCCGCACCCGGCTCGAGCGGCAGGATCTGATCTTCCAGGATCTGCGCATTCGGATGATTGAAGCGCGAATACACCAGATCGACGTTCTCGTCCGCCGTGCGCTGGGCACGTCCGCCCATCAGATCGAAGGCGCGCTCGGCCGCCTCCGGGCTCGAGAAGACGTAAGTCGAGCTGCGAAACACCGCCGGCCGCGCCGATCCCACCGAAAGCTGCGGATCGAAGCCACGCGTCAGAACGTCGGTTTCCGGATGTAAAGAGGTTGGTTCGGGCAAAAGAAAACTCCCGCCTAGAGTGTACTCTTGTAGCAATCCGTACAAGGATCGCGATGCCCACAGTTCAGATGATTTTCGGGTATCTCGGTGCGGGTAAGACAACCTTCGCCCGAAAGCTCGAACGGGAACTGCCCGCCATACGCTTTACCCTGGACGAGTGGGTCACGCGCCTGTTTGGTGACAGGCATCTCGACCCCCGAACAAAATGCTCGGGCCGCTGCGGGACCTGATGGACTGCTGCTGGATGCGCTGCGTGGAGTTGGGCCTCGATGTAGTTCTCGACTACGGCTTTTGGAACAGGCGCGATCGGGACGAGATAAGGGCAAAAGCCGCCGCCCTCGGGGCTAAGTGTTGCCTCTATTCCGTTTCCGTCCCTGACCAGCTTGCCTGGAGCCGGATTGAGAAGGGACACGAGGAGCCACACGGGAGCTGGTTCATCGATCGAAATGCTTTTTGCCCACTTTAAAAAGACCTGCGCGGGTTCGACCCGCTCGGAGCCGATGAGCCGTATGTCTTTATCGAGGGCTGATCGCCTGCCAAGTCCGCCTAAGAAGGAGCAGAAGCAAATACTGGATTTTGAGGTCGCTAATCTTTACAATTGCTGAAGCGCGAGACGGGACCCTTGCGGGCGCCAGGGAGGTGTTGCTTCAGGGGTCTTTCTATGAGGTTAGTCTCGCTTTGGTGGGAGTTGCCTCCCTGGCTTACTTCCAATATTAGAATATG
>JAJPHN010000001.1 GCA_021325235.1 Terriglobia bacterium
AGTTATGCCCGGGGATGGGACTTGTCGTACACCGCCATCAGGTCGATGAGCGAGACTTGCGTATACTTCTGGGTCGTCGAGAGCCGCGCATGGCCCAGCGATTCTTGGATGGCGCGCAGGTCCGCCCCGTCGCTCAGCAGATGGGTCGCATAGGCATGCCGGAAGCTGTGCGGGTGGACCGTCGAGTCGCCGGTCACCAGTAGCGCATACTGCTTGACCAGTCGCCGTACCTGGCGGTCGCCCAACCGCCCGCCGCGCGAGTTGAGGAACAGCGCCCGCTCGCCCGGCGGCGCCGACCGTACGGCCAGATAGCGTTCCACTGCTTCAACCGCGCGCCCGGCCACCGGCACCTCTCGTTCCTTGTTGCCCTTCCCCCGCACCCGCAGCCAGCCTTCCCGCAAATCGATGTCTTCCAGGTTGATTCCCACCAGCTCACTTACCCGGATGCCGCAGCCGTAGAGCAGCTCGAGAAACGCCAGGTCCCGCTCCTTCGACAACTCCTCGGCGCCGTCGAGAAGATGGTTGGTCTTCTCCGCGCTCATCACTTCCGGCAATCGCTGCCTGGTCTTCGGAGTTCGCAAGCGGCTGGCAACGTTTCTCTGGAGAACGCCTTCGCGCAGTAGAAACTTGAACATGGCCCGCACGGCCGCAATCTTCCGCCGCACGCTGACGACCGTGAGCCCCTGGTCGTACAGTCCGCCCAGCCACTCGCGCAGCAACGGCAGATCGAGCTGCTCTACTTCCGGCGCTCTCTCGCCCGGCGGTTCGAAGTAGGCCGCAAACTGCTCCAGATCGGAGCCGTAGTTGCGCAGCGTGTGCTTGGACGCGCCGCGCCGCTCGAGCTCAGCCAGATACTTGGCAATCGACTCGCGCAACTGAGCCATAAAGAAAATGGTCGAACGCTTCCGCCGCGCGCCGGCAGACCTCGGCATGGCGCGCCTTCTTGTCGTGCCGCAGCCTGCGTTTGGTTGCTTCTTCCAGCGCCGGCAGCAGATCGAAGGTGATGTTCGCCGGCTCGAAGTTGCCTGCGTCGGCGTGCGTGATGTAGTGGCACAAGCTGCCGAGCGCCGTCTCGCGCGGAAACAGTTGCGGGTGCTCGCCGCGCACCAGGGCCGCGGCATTTCGTCCGGCAATCAGCCCGGAGGCAATCGATTCCACATAGCCTTCCACCCCGCAAATCTGCCCCGCAAACAATACCTCCCTGCCGGATCGGAGCTGCAGCGAAGGCAGCAATAGCGCGGGCGAGTTGATATACGTATTGCGGTGCATCTGCCCGAAGCGCAGGAACTCCGCATTTTGCAGGCCGGGGATCATGCGGAACACGCGCGCCTGATCGCCGAATTTCATATGGTTCTGAAATCCCACCAGGTTGTAGCTATCGGCGCGTTGATTCTCCTGGCGGAGCTGCACGACCGCATACGGCCAGCGGCCGGTGCGCGGATCGGGCAATCCCGCCGGCTTCATCGGCCCGAAGCGCAGCGTATCGCGCCCGCGCCGGGCGATCTCTTCAATCGGCAGGCATGCTTCGAAATACGGAATTTTATCTTCTTCTATATGAGGCTCGTAGAACTCGGCCTCGATTAAAGCGGAAACGAAGGCGTCGTACTCTTCCTTATTGAAGGGACAGTTGATGTAATCGTCGGTACCGTCGAGGGATTTGCCGTAGCGCGACGCGCGAAATGCAATCGACAGATCGATCGAATCCGCGGTGACAATTGGGCTGATGCTGTCGTAGAAGAACAGCCGTTCGGAGCCGGTCAGGCGGCTGATATCCTCGGCCAGCGCATCGCTGGTGAGCGGTCCGGTCGCAACAATTACGATACACTCACGCGGAATCTCGGTGACTTCGCCGCGCCGCACTTCGATGTGCGGGTGCGATTCAATCGCCCGCGTGATCTCGCGCGAGAAAATCTCGCGATCGACCGTCAACGCATGGCCGCCCGGCACGCGCGCCGCTTCCGCCGCTCGCATCAATAGCGAGCCTAATTGACGAATCTCTTGCTTGAGCAGCCAAGGCGCCGAATGTACTTGCTCGCTTTTGAGCGAATTGCTGCAGACCAGCTCGCCGAAACAATCGGTCTGGTGCGCCGGCGTGCGTTTTTGGGGGCGCATCTCGTGCAAGACGACCTGCGCGCCCGCTTCGGCGGCCTGATAGGCAGCTTCGCACCCGGCAAGCCCCGCGCCGATAACCTGGATACGATTCAAAACTCTATTCTAGAAAGCTTCGCGATATTCGCCGAAGATTTTCCGCAGGCGCTCGGAAATTTCGCCGACCGTAGCGAGAACGCGGCAGCACTCGAGAATATGCGGCATCAGGTTTTCGGTTCCGCGCGCGGCATTTTCAAGCCTTGCTAGCGCCGCACAGCAGTCGCTAGCGGAGCGCGAGGCGCGCACTTGGCGGACCCGGTCCATTTGCTGCCGCTCGAGTTCCGGATCGATGCGAAACGGCTTCAACGGCTGCGCCTCTTCGGTCTGAAACTTGTTGACGCCGACGACAATCTGGCGGCCTTCTTCGACCGCGCGCTGCTGTTCATAGGCGGCATTCTGAATTTCGGCCTGCACGTAACCGCGTTCGATAGCCGCCAGCGTCCCGCCGAGCGCATCGATGCGGTTAATGTAATCGCGCGCGCCCGCTTCGATATCGTCCGTCAGCTTTTCGATGTACTCGCTGCCGCCGAGCGGGTCGGGCACGGCGGTGACGCCGCTCTCATGGCCGATCACCTGTTGCGTGCGCAGCGCGATGCGCGCGGATTGTTCGGTCGGCAGCGACAGCGCTTCATCCTGACCGTTGGTATGCAGCGACTGCGTGCCGCCAAGCACCGCGGCCATGGCTTGCAGCGCCACGCGCACCACGTTCACCTCCGGCTGCTGTGCCGTCAACGTCGAGCCGGCCGTTTGCGTATGGAAGCGCAGCATGCACGAGCGGTCGAATTTTGCGCCAAAGCGGTCGCGCATGATGCGCGCATACAAACGCCGCGCCGCGCGATACTTGGCGATCTCTTCGAGAAAGTTATTGTGGGCGTTGAAGAAGAAGCTGAGGCGCGGGGCGAACGAATCCACGTCGAGTCCGGCCGCCACGGCGGATTCGATGTAGGCGATGGCATTCGCCAGCGTGAACGCGACTTCTTGAATGGCGGTCGAGCCCGCTTCGCGAATGTGATAGCCGCTGATCGAGATGGTGTTCCACTCGGGAAC
>JAJPHN010000007.1 GCA_021325235.1 Terriglobia bacterium
AGATTGGCTCGGTCGTACGGAGAGGAACGATACATGAATTGTCCTTGTTTCAATCCAGATGCCAAAATTTATCTGCTGCGAGCGGAACGCGAGGCATCAATCACGCGTCCCGCTCGCTTGCCATTTTTTAATCCGCGGCGTGCGCCAGATCCTGCATCTCGCGCGGCTTCTTCATCAGCTCGACATCGAGACACAAGCTCTGCAGCTCGCGGATCAGCACATTGAACGATTCTGGTACGCCGGGCTCAGCCGCAGCTTCGCCTTTGACGATCGCTTCGTAAATTTTCGCGCGACCGTACACGTCATCCGATTTCGCCGTCAGCAGCTCCTGCAGAATGTAGGCAGCGCCGTAGGCTTCGAGCGCCCAGACTTCCATTTCGCCGAAGCGCTGGCCGCCGAACTGCGCCTTGCCGCCGAGCGGCTGCTGCGTGATCAGCGAATAGGGCCCAATCGAGCGCGCGTGGATCTTGTCGTCCACCAGATGGCTCAATTTGAGCATGTAGATGTAGCCGACCGTGACGGGCTGCTCAAATTCGGCACCCGTGACGCCGTCGTGGAGCGTGATTTTGCCGGAGCTCGGCAGACCGGCTTTGGCCAGCTGCTCCTTGATGTTTTTCTCGGTTGCGCCGTCGAAGACCGGAGTCGCAAAGTGCAGACCCAGCTTCGCGGCCGCCCAGCCAAGGTGGGTTTCGAGAATCTGCCCGACGTTCATACGAGACGGCACGCCGAGCGGATTCAGCACGATCTCGACCGGCGTTCCATCCGGCAGATAGGGCATGTCCTCTTCCGGAACGATGCGCGCGATGACGCCTTTATTACCGTGGCGTCCGGCCATCTTGTCGCCGACCGACAGCTTGCGCTTCATGGCGATGTAGACCTTGACCAGCTTGATGACGCCGGGAGGCAGCTCATCGCCCTTGCGCAGCTTCGCGATCTTCTCTTCGGTGATCTTTTCGAGCACCGCGATCTGACGCGAAGTCATTTCTTCGATTTCGTCGATCTGCTCGTTCAGCCGAACGTCCTTCGTGTTCAGCCGCATGCGCTTCAGATCGCGCGCGCGCAGTTTCTCGAGCACTTCACGCGACAGCGGCATGTCTTTGGAGAGCAGCTTTTTGTTGGTCTTCTCATCATGCAGGTCGGCGAGAAGTTCCTTGCCCTTGAGCAGCTCTTCGAGACGCTTGGCGCGCTCGTCGCTTAAGATACGCTTCTCGTCTTCGAGGTTGCGGTGCAGCCGCTGCTCCTGTTCGCCGAGAATTTGCTTGGAGCGTTCGTCGAGCTCGGCGCCCTTGCGGGAAAACACCTTGCAATCGACAATCGTGCCCTCGATACCCGGCGGGCAGTAGAGCGAGGCATCCTTCACATCGCCGGCCTTTTCGCCGAAGATGGCGCGCAGCAGTTTTTCTTCGGGCGTCAGCTGCGTCTCGCCCTTCGGCGTGACTTTGCCGACGAGAATGTCGCCCGGCTTCACCGTGGCGCCGATGCGAATAATGCCGCTTTCGTCGAGGTTGCGCAGGAACGATTCCGCAATGTTCGGAATATCGCGCGTAATCTCTTCCGGCCCAAGCTTGGTATCGCGCGCTTCGATCTCGAACTCTTCAATATGGATCGAAGTGTAGTAGTCTTCCTTGACCAGCTTTTCGCTGACCACGATGGCGTCTTCGAAGTTGTATCCGCGCCACGGCATGAAGGCCACCAGCACGTTGCGGCCGAGCGCGAGTTCGCCGACTTCAGTGCAGGGACCATCGGCGAGCACATCGCCCTTCTTGACCCGCTGACCTTCGTGCACGATCGGTTTCTGGCTGATGCAGGTGTTCTGGTTGGAGCGCTTAAATTTGGTGAGCTGATAGATATCTGCGCCGACTTCGCGCGACATCTGCCCCTCATGCGCGCCGCCTTCGACACGCACGATGATGCGTTCGCTATCGACCGAATCGACCACGCCCGCGCGTTTGCAGATCACCACCGCGCCCGAATCGCGCGCCGTCACGCGCTCCATACCGGTGCCGACAAACGGCGCCTCGGCCCGCAGCAGCGGAACCGCCTGGCGTTGCATGTTGGAACCCATGAGCGCGCGGTTGGCGTCGTCGTTTTCGAGGAACGGAATCAGACTCGCCGCAACGGAGACCAGCTGCTTCGGCGAGACGTCCATGTACTCGATCTCATCGCGATGCTTGAGCACGAAATTGCCGGCCTGGCGCGCGTTGACCAGATCCTCGACGATCCGGCCGTTGTTATCGATCGAAACGTTGGCCTGCGCAATGATGTACTTGTCTTCTTCCCACGCCGAGAGGTAATCGGAGTAGGCTTCGAACTCGATGGTCTGCTTCTTGCCTTCGAGCTTCTTGTTCGCCGCTTCGACCTCCTCGCGCGAAAGCACCTGGCCGACCTTGTAGTCGCTGTCGCCCGGATTGAGTACTTTGACTTCGTCCACCAGCACGCCTTCGCGCACACGCCGGTACGGGCTCTCGATAAAGCCGTACTCGTTGATGCGCGCAAAGCATGACAGCGACGAGATCAGACCAATGTTCGGGCCTTCTGGCGTTTCAATCGGGCAGATACGGCCGTAGTGCGTCGGGTGCACGTCGCGGACCTCGAAGCCCGCGCGCTCACGCGACAGACCGCCCGGTCCAAGGGCCGAGAGACGCCGCTTATGCGTGATTTCCGACAGCGGGTTGGTCTGATCCATGAACTGCGAAAGCTGGCTCGAACCGAAGAATTCGCGGATCGCGGCCATGACAGGCTTGGCGTTCACCAGGTCGTGCGGCATGGCCGTCGACATCTCCTGGTACACCGACATCTTTTCCTTGATGGCGCGCTCCATACGCACCAAGCCGATGCGGAACTGGTTTTCGAGCAGCTCGCCCACCGCGCGCACACGCCGGTTGCCCAGGTGATCGATATCATCCACCACGCCGATACCGCGCCGCAGCTTCAGCAGATAGAGAATCGTGTCGATGAAATCTTTCTGATCGAGCGTACGCTTGTCGAGCGGCGTTTCGTCGGCCTTGTCGTACAGCTTGATGTTGAACTTCATGCGGCCCACGCGCGAAAAATCGTACTTGCGCGGGTCGAAGAACATGCCCTGGAAGAGCTGCGTGGCCGTGTCAAGAGTTGGCGGATCGCCGGGACGCAGCTTGCGGTAGATCTCGAGCAGGGCGTCGTTCTGAGACTTCACCGCATCTTTGCGCAGCGTGGCGGAAATGACGTTGCCCGCTTCGTCGCGCTCGGGGAAGAAGACCTCGAAGTTTTCGATGCCAGCTTCGGCAATCTTGGCGATGGCGGTGGTCGTGAGCTCGTGATTCGCTTCGATCAGCACTTCGCCGGTTGACATATCGATCACGTCGGCCGCAACATACGCGCCTTCGAGATCGTTCGCGGCCACTTCCACCTGCTCGATCTTCGCTTTCTGAATTTCGCGGAAAACCGAGTTGGTGATCTTACGGCCCTGCGGAACCACCTGCTCGCCCTTGGCATTCGCGATCGCATGCGAAAGCTTCATGCCGACCAGGCTTTCGTTCACGCCCCAGAACAGCTTATTGTCTTTGAGCGAAATGGTCGAGAGTTTATAGAACGCCTTGATGATCTCGGCGTCCGTTTTGAGACCGAGCGCGCGAAGAAAGACGGTGCCGTAGAACTTGCGCTTACGATCGATACGCACATACAGCAGGTTCTTGTTGTCGTACTCGAACTCGACCCAGCTGCCGCGATACGGAATGATCTTGCCGAGGAAGTAGCCCTGCGCCTGCACGCGCTCAAAGAACACGCCCGGCGAACGGTGCAACTGCGAAACAATGACGCGCTCAGTGCCGTTGATGATGAAGGTGCCGTTGTCGGTCATCAGCGGAATTTCGCCGAAGAAGACCTCCTGCTCCTTGATATCGCGCACCGTCTTGTTACCGGTCTCGGCATCCTTGTCGTAGACCGTGAGCCGGATGGTGACTTTGAGCGGCGCCGCGTAGGTCATGCCGCGCTCTTCGCACTCGGGGACGTCGTACTTCAACTGCAAGGCAACGGGATCACCGCAGCGGTTGCAGAACGTGACGATGTTCTTGTTGAACGTGCCGCACTTGTGGCAGAGCACATCGCCCGCATGGAAGGGATCGGTGCGAATTTCGGCACCGCAGTTCGGATTGCGGCAGATGGTGCGCAGGTGATGCAGCCCTTTCAGGTTGCCGCACTTGCACTCCCAGTTACCAATCGAATAATCGACAAACTCGAGCTGACTCAGGCCGCGAAAATCCGAGATCGGAAAAACCGAGCTGAACACACTTTCGAGACCCGCGTCCTCGCGCTCTTTCGGGAGCAGGTCCATCTGCAGAAAACGCTCGTAGGAGCGCTTTTGTACCTCGATGAGGTTGGGAATGGGGATCGAAGTTTTGATCTTCGAAAAATCGACTCTCTCGCGAAGAGAACCATTTGACACGTTGGGCATCTAAACCTGTCCTTTTAGGAAACCAATGACACCGCTCGTTTCAATCGAGCACATTATCGGAAAACACACACGCCGCCAGCGCACCAGGACGCCGCGGCACACAAATTCGAATCCGCTACGGGAGAAAACTTCGTTTGAAAGACTCCGGCGAGAAGAAACTCGGGCAAGACGAACAATACTTTGGGATGGGATACACCTCGGCACGCCTCTATTCCGCGCGCTCCGGCGACCCCGGATGTAATGTTTAAGCGTTTACGCAATCTAAGGAAAGAACCCGTCCGCTTCGGAAACCAGCAATAAAAACCCGGGCACGGCAAAGCCCGCCGCCTTCTGCCAAGGCCGCGGGAGAATTTCTAAACAGCTAAGTTCTTCAATGGTTTGATGCTGGACCGTCCCGGAACGACGCCTTTCTTATCCTAACACGATTTTAACCGGCCGCAGCACGCGACAGGCCAAACCATCTCGACAACTCGCAGGCTTGCGGGCCAGCGGCTGAGGCCGGCCCACGCCCAACATGCTTACTTGACTTCGACGGTCGCGCCCGCATCGACGAATTTCTTCTTGATCGTCTCCGCTTCTTCCTTGCTGACGCCTTCCTTGACGGGCTTCGGCGCACCGTCCACCAGATCCTTGGCTTCCTTCAGGCCGAGGCTGGTGACTTCGCGCACCGCTTTGATCACATTGATCTTGTTGGCGCCGGCGCTGGTCAGAATCACGGTGAATTCCGTCTTCTCCTCCGCCGCCGGGGCTGCTGCGCCACCGCCGCCAGCCGCCGGAGCCGCCACCGCCACCGATGCCGCCGCCGCCGACACGCCGAGCTTCTCTTCGAGCAACTTCACCAGCTGCGACGCCTCGAGCAGCGTCAAGCCTTGAATCTGTTCTGCAATTGCGTTAATATCCGCCATTTCTCTCTTCCCTGTCCTCTTCTTTTGAAGTCTTCGCCTCGCTGATAAGGCGCGGGCTCATCGCCCAAAATCTTTCCCAGCCGGATCGCGCCGTCACGCGCCTACTGTTGGAACTTGTTCTCCTTGGCTGCCTGATCGAGCACGACAGCCAGATTGCGGCCCACCCCGTTGATCGACGTGACCAGGCGCGTGGCCGTGGCATTGATCAAATAGAGCAGCTTCGCGTAGATCTCTTCTTTTGGCGGCATTGCGGCCAGATCGTTGATCGCTTTGATATCGATCACGCGGCCTTCCACCATGCCCGCCTTGAACGTGAACGCCGCGTTGTCCTTGGCGTACCTGGTCAGCACCTTGGCCAGCGCCACCGGATCCTTCTGCGTGTAGACCAGCGACGTCATGCCCCTGAGGTCGCCCAGCAGATCGTTGGCCGGCGTGCCCTCGGCTGCTTTCGCCGCCAGATTATTCTTCACCACGCGATAATTGCCACCCGCCTCGCGGATCGTCTTGCGCAGCTCGAAATCCTGCTTCACCGTCATCTTCTCGTAGCCGGCGACGAAGATATTCGGGTTCTCGGCGATTTCCTTCTTGAGCGCCTCGAGATCTTTTTCTTTTTCGTTCTTGTCCTTCATGTCGTCTCCTCGAGCGCAGTTAAGCCGTTTTCGCGTTGAAGGGCGTCACGTCGAGCGGCACGCCCGGGCTCATCGTCGAGCACAACGTCGCGCTCTTGACATACTTACCCTTCGCCGCCGCCGGTTTCGCGCGCAGTACCGCCTGAATCAGGCTGTTGGCATTGTCGAGCAGTTTGCCGGTCTCGAAGCTCACTTTGCCCACCGGTGCATGGATCACGCCCGTCTTGTCCACGCGGAATTCCACCTTACCGGCTTTGATCTCGTTCACCGCATTGCGGATATCGGTCGTGACCGTTCCCGTTTTCGGGTTCGGCATCAATCCGCGCGGGCCGAGCACCTTACCCAAACGTCCGACCGAGCGCATCATGTCCGGCGTCGAGATCACCGCGTCGTAATCGATCCAGTTTTCGCTCTGAATCTTGTTGACCATGTCCTCGCCGCCCACAAAATCGGCGCCCGCTTCCTCGGCTTCCCGCAGCTTGTCGCCGGAAGCGATCACCAGCACCTTCTTCGATTTGCCCAGACCGTTCGGCAGCACCACGGTGCCGCGCACCATCTGGTCGGCATGCTTCGGATCGACGCCGAGCCGCAGATGCACCTCAACCGTCTCGTCAAATTTTGAAAATTTGATCTTTTGAACTAAACTGACCGCTTCTGCCAACTGGTAGGGCTTCGCTTCTACCTGCTTGGCCGCGGCTTCGTACTTCTTGCCCGGCTTCTGACTCATAATGTGACTGGTCCAAACGGCTCAGGCGGGCATCCCAACAGACGCGCGCACACCCTCGCCTCCCAAGTGTGGTTGGAAACTTTTTTAGCTTAGCACAGATTTGACCAAACGCAAGCGAGCCGGGAGCGCTCGGAACCGATGATGGTTCGCTTATTTACACTCCCGGCCCTGATCGAGTGTCAACGGATAGGGCTACTATCCGAGGTACATGACGTGTACATAGACGCCCAATCGCGTGTTGTAGGCGAGATACCAGCCCGGATCGTCCGGATCCTCATAAATCACGATGGGATCGGCACCCCAGTTCCAATCGGCGCAGTAAGCCACGTCGATGGGTGCCACGCTCCAGTACCAGCCGTTAAACCAGAACCGTCCCGGGCCGCCGCCAGCCAGATGCCAGACATGCCCCGGGCCAAAACCGCCGTTCCAACGCCCGTGTTCCCAGGGATGGTCCAGGTGCAGTCTCGGATCGTGGGCCTCATGGCCCACCCAGCGGCCATCGCGAGCATCGACGTGGGGCGCATTCGGGTGGCCGGGCTGATCGCGGAAATCCCGACGGTCCTCGCGTGGAGCGGCTGCCGGATGTGCCTCGCGTGGGGCGGCTTCGTGACGCGGCTCGGGACCGTGCGCCGGTACATAGCCGTGGCCCACGCCCTCATGCCCGCCGCCATGCTCCTCATGCTGCCCATAGGCAGAGCCGGTGGCCAAAAACAATGCAACAGCCGGCGTCAGCAGGAAAAAAGAAGCCTTCTTCTGTATGTTTCTTGCCAGTATGTTTTTCATTCCGCAGGACCTCCAGTGTGTCCTCACTTATATAGGCTGCGCGCTGGAGGTGGTTGTTACAGTTCGGCGCTGTAGCTTAATCGGATTTAACAGGGAATCCCGTAACGAGGCCAATCCGGACGAACTCGAACAGTTTTTGGGATAGCGGTTCTGAAGCGGCTCAACGGATGTTGGAGAACGACAACGGGCTGAGGATCAGATTGTTGATATTTTCGACAATCTCCGCATCGCTCAAACCGGGCTCGTGGCTCAGCTTCTTCCAGGCTGGATCACTGCCGAACGCGCCCCACAGCTTGTCACGCGCGGCGAGATCGTCGTAGCTGAGCATGTACATGAGATTCGGCTGCGCGGCGCCGGCGATGGTTTCACCAAAGAAGACAGGCCGGAAGCCGAGACGTTTGAAGATCCCGGCTTCGGAGTCGTTGAACATTTTCACTTTGCGCGCCAGGGTACGAAATGACTGCGACTCGTAGCAGCGCAGCTCAAAGATGCGCGGTTTGTCGGCTTTGCTGATGTCGGGCTGCGGCATCACTTCAAAGCTGCGCAGCAGACTGGAGTCGACCCGCACGAAGGGCACGCCCGTACCCTGATCGAGCGATTCGAGAGAGCGCGCGTGCTCCGCGTCGCTCCTGAGCTTTTCGCCGGCCTGCTCGAAGGCGGCAAGCGACGCGAACTGCGCAACGGTCACATACATCGGACTGCCGGGCCCGATCACGATGCCAAAAGCTCCGGCGAGCGTGGCTCCGGCGCGCTCCAGGGCGGGCGCGAAGCCGTGCTCGAGGTACTCGCCCACACGCTTCGGCTGATTTTCGGCAGTGTTATGCATGCGCCAAAAGCGGATTTCGAGATAGCTCGGCGCGCTTGCAGATGGCTGCGCATTCATGAGCAGCGGCGCTCCCAGCCCGGCCAGCAGGATTTCACGGCGATGCATCGGCTACCGTCCGCGCCGCGCCGGCTGCGCTTTTCGCCGCTGCTGATAAATCTGCTTCTTCTTTGGGCCGCGCGCGCTGAGGGAATCTCGCTTCTTTGCGCCGGCTTTCGTGGCGGGCCGCTTAGCGGTTTTCTCAGCGCGGGAGGATGTCGGGGCTGGAGCCGCTGCGGCTGTTCGTTTCGCCGGGCGCGCCGGGCTGCGCTTCAAAGCTGTTTCGGCTTTGCCGAATCGTGTAGAAAAGAGACGCTTGAGCTTATTCACGGCGCCGCGCAAAGCTGCCTGTGCTTCGTTGGCGTCGTTCGAGACAACGACGGGCTTTTCGCCTGCCGGGCGTGCCTCGATGAAACAGCGCTTGTCCGGGAAGCCGCGCTTGGACGGGCTGTTTACGTCGCTCAAGTGCACTTCGACGCGGGTGATGCGCGCTGCAAAGCGGATGAGGGAGGATTGAATCTGCTGCCTGGCCTCGTCCGCGAACGTCGCATCGGCTCCGACCTGCTTGTCGCTGTTGATCTGAATCTTCATCTCGAAACGAACATATCAGACGGGCTCGCGACGGGTGAGATCAACGGGAAACGGCTCCAACGGCTTCAGCGCCGGGTGTAGGGTCAGCCCAGGCTCATGGGCGATCCGCTTCGCGAGAGCGTCTGGACGATCTCTTCGCGGCGTCTCATGCCTCGTTCAATAGCCGATTGCAAGCCCAGCCGATAAACGAAGAGCCCGATCATCAGCTCAAAGATCAGGACTCCGAATAAAGCCCAGTCGCTGGCAAACGCATAACGCGCCAAGAACGCGAAGCCGACCAGCGCAAAGAGTCCGAGGCTGCAACCGAAAAGCCAGATCTGCATTTTGGCACCGGCCTGTTTCTTGAAGGTCTGTTTGGGATCGAGCGGGCGCGGCATGGCGAGTGAGGTGTAGTTTCCGGCGATCAACAGAAAGACTGTGACGACGCTCGAGGCGAGTAGTCCGGAGACAATGCTGGTCCTGGTGATCGGCACGCGCGCAATGGCGGAGACGCAGATGATGATCGTGCTCTGCAGCGCGACAAAGAAAATCGCGCTGAGATTTTTGGCTTTGAGGACCGTGCTGAGTTCAATTGGAGTGACGAAATAGGCTTGCGCCGCGCCGCGATCGAAACCGAGCGCATTCAGCAGAAGAGCATCACTGAGCAACAGGAGACCGTAGAGATTCACGACGGGCAAGAGGTTCTGGCGCATGAAACCAGAGGTTGCATCGTGCCCGTTCAAAGCCGCGGGTACGAATACGACGATGCCCAACAGGCACGACATGCCGAACAGGACGCGGAATTTCGGCATGCGCACGAGCGAGCGAAGTTCCTTAGCCACCAGCACGGCAAAAGGATCGCGCCAGAGCCGGGAGGGCCAATCTGCCCAGCTCGACTCGCGCGCATTCGGGCCAATTTTCGTGGCACCCGGCTGGAAGCTATCGTCGGCTTTGAGGCTACGGGTGAAGATCCAGCGCGCCAGCACAAAGGCCGCAACACACCAGAGCACGAGCAGAGCGAGATCCACCAGCGTCCCGTGCGCCAGGCTCAGCGCAGCCGTTTCTTTCCAGGGCGTGAAGCGGAAGCGCGCGGCGGTCATCAGATGCGGCAGCATACGACGCCCCAGACCGGTACGCAGAAGCAGTTGCGGCAGAATGGCGACGCTGATCACCACGATTGCGAAGAGCTCGCGGAAACGATTGCGCTCGAAGGAGTGCAGAATGAGATCGCGAATGGCCAGCTGCAGGAATAAGTTCAGCGGGATAAACAGCAGAAGCGTAAAAGGGGACCAGGCCGGCACATGAGAATGGCGGAAAAGCCCGATTGCCACGCCCGCTAGCACGATCAGCATCTCGGGGGCACTCGTTATGCGAAGAATGGTTTCGAGACCGAAGAGCGCGTCCTCGCGGATCGGGTAGATCTGGAGTTTGTTTAATTCGAGCGACCATCCGGCGCTCATCGTGAAGAGCGGAATGATCTGCCAGAAGAGGAAGATCACCAATAAGCCAACCGGGAGATTTTTTGCCAGTTCGGGGATGCCGGTCTTCGGGATCGTGATCGCCACAAACACTGCTCCGGCGGCGTAGAGGCCGTACCAGAGAGCAAGCGCGAACCAGGAGAAGACGGTGCCGGCAGTGGTTCGCGGCAAATGATTCCGCGTGATGCGGAATTGCGCCCAGGCTAGGGCCCAAATCTGCTGCCACATGGCTTACAACCAATCGAGCGAGCCGCTGTATCGCTCGGCGTGCACCAGATCGACGAAAATATCTTCGAGGCTGGTGGCATCAGCCGCGGCTTGCCTCCGGAGCTCTTGCATGGTGCCCTGCGCAACGATTTTTCCACGGCTGATGATGGCGACTTCGGTGCACAGTCTCTCGACGACTTCGAGCACGTGGGAGGTGAGAAACACGGTGGCGCCGTGGCGCACCTGATCGAGAAGAATATCCTTCATCAGACGCGCGCCGACGGCATCGACGCCTTCGAACGGCTCGTCCATTAAGAACAGGCGCGGCTTGTGGATGAGCGCGGCGGCCATGGCCACACGTTTGCGCATACCCTTGGAATATTCGCCGATCAGCTTGCGCGGATTCTCCTGGAGCTCAAACAACGCAAGAAGCTCGCGGGCGCGCTCTTTTGCGAGCGGACGCGGCAAGCCATAGAGCCGGCCGATCAGTTCCAGATATTCGGCGCCCGTCAGATAATCAAACAGCAAGGAATCGTCCGGCACGAGGCCGATCACGCGGCGGATCGCAAGCGAGTCCTGGGGCAGCTTCATGCCGAGAATGCGAATTTCGCCACTATCGGGCTGCGCAAGTCCCATCAGCATTTTGATGGTGGTCGTTTTGCCGGCGCCGTTAGGACCGAGGAAACCGTAGAATGAGCCCTGCGGGACGGTGATCGTCAGCCCGTCGACCGCGTGTACGCCGTTATAGATCTTATGCAGATCGACAACTTCAATCGCGGCGACTTGTTGGCCGTTGCTGCTGGGATCAGGGACGGTCACCATGCTGCGTTTCTCCCTCAGGCGCACTCCGGACAGCCGCCATCAAATCGCCCATCTGGCGCAGCACCGCGAGTTTCGCGCGCGTCACCTGCGCTTCAGAATCGTAAAGCTGCATCCAGAGATTGCTCTCTTCGATACGCGCCTGCTCGAGATCGCGCAGCGGCATCCGGCCTTCTGCGTTCTGCGCCAGTTTGACGGTCAGATCTTCGCGGGCGAGATCGAGTTTCATGCGCGCCAGATCGCGGATATTCACCGCCTTTTTGTATTGTTCGTAGCTGCGGCGGGTGTCGCTGGTAATCCGGTTCCGGATTTCGTCGGTCTGGATGCGCAGCTTCTCGAGATCGGTATAGGCCTGCGTCATGTAACCGCCGCGCGCAGCTCCGACCAGCAGAGGCAGCGAGACGGCAAAGCCGATCTGCGCATTGTTGCGCTGAAACTTATTGGACGGGAAATACTGCTCATACGTGTACTTCGCGAACAAAGAATACTGCGCGACCAGATCGATCTGCGGCATGCGCGCGGACTTGTAGGAGCGCAGGTCCATCTGTTTGGCGAGAATGTTCGACTGCATTTCTTTGAGCTGCAGGCTGTTGTGGAGAGCCGTATCGACAGCGTCGTTCTCGGCAGCCGGAACGCTCGCCTGCAGGTCCGAATCCACCGGCTTCACACGGTCGCTGGCCGGATACCCAACGACGATGGCGAGCATCATTTCGTAGTAATCGGCATCGAGTTGCGCGGCGCTTAACTGCTCCTCGGAGCTGGCCAGGTTCACCTTGGCGCGCTTTAACTCTATAGGCAGATCCGCGCCTTCGGCGACAGACGCACCGACGGTATCGACCACCTTTTTCAAACTGGGCAGCTGTTCGGCGAGTATCTGCTGCTGATGCTCGACCTGGCTGGCAGTCAGAAAGAGATCCGCGGCTTGATACGCGACGTCTTCGATTTTGTCCTGTGACGTGTACTGGGCACCGCGGGCCAGCTCTCGCGCAGCGGCGAGCCCGTAGCTCTTGGGCTTGTTGAAGAGCGACTGCTGCGTGGTGACCTGAAAGATGGCCGGCGCGCTGCCCTCGATGGTATTCGGATAGCCGTAGGTATAGGCGGCTCCGCTGCCCAGAATCACTTTGGGGCGAAACGGATCCTGCGCGACCCGCACTCCGGCCTCGGTATGCTGCTGATCGAGGCGCGCAAGAGTGACGTCGGGGTTCTGGCGCGCGGCCAGTTCAAGAGCCTGGCGCAGCGTAAGCGAATGCGTCTCGGCGCGAACCCCGAATGCGAAGAGCGACAGACAAACCACGACACGCATGAACACAAACTCATGCTAACCAAAAGTTCGCGGCTACTACTTGCTTAATCGATAGACCCGGACGTAATCGAAATCGATCGTGTAGCCGGCCGTGTTCTCGGCCGCGATGCCGATCTGCGCACCGCTGCCGAGATTATGCTGCCAGGTGCCGCCGCGGGTCCAGTGCTGACCGTCGTTGCTGGTGTAGGCGGTATAGAGTTCCAGGCCGTCGTTGCCGGTCCTCTTCACGATGCGCAGCCAGGTCCAGAAACCGGCGGGGCCGATGGTCATGTGATCGTAAGTCGGATAGTTCTGCGGCACGGGAGAAATCTGCTTTCCGAACTCCGTCAGGCGCACGTCAAAATCGGGGAAGACATCGAGCTTGATGCTGTTGCCGTCATTACCGTAAATGAACAACGCGCCCTGCGCAAAGTTGTAACAGCAGGAATTGTCGAACGGCACTGAGCTTGAAATGCGTGTTTCAACGAGATAGTCTCCATTCACCGGCGCGGGCTCGGCCAGAATCGAGACGTGCTGCGGATCGCTGTTTTCGTCCGGACCTTGCGTCATCGCCTGGTAGGCAGTTCCGGTGAGCGCATACGAGTTGTTGGCGTTCGGATGCAGGAAATGCCATTGCGGCGAAAGTGTGCTGCTGTTGAATTCATCGGAAAGGCTGGTAATCTCTGCACCGGGTTCGTCGTATGGCTTGAAGACCGGGGTATACGCATTCCATTCCCAGGGTTGCGCCGCGGGGGCGGGTTGCGGCGTAGCAGAAGCCCAGAAGCCGCCACGCACTTCGGGCCAGCCATTCACCCACTCGATGGGATCGAGGAGCGCGGGCCGCCGCGTAAATCCCGGATAGCCGTCGAAATACGGATTCAACTGGTCGATCGCGTGATAGAGCATGTAATCCTGGCCGGCATCGTCGGTGAACACCACATTTCCGCCTGGGCCAACCCACTTGTTTCCGTTCGCTGCGATGGCAATCGATCCGCCCGGTGCGAAGGTCAGCAGCGGCACACCATCCTGATCGAGAAAGGGTCCGGTGGGAGTCTGCGCGCGTCCTACGGTGACGCTGTAGCCGCTCAGCGGACCATCGCAACAGCTCGAGGTTGAAACGAACAGGTAATAGTAGCCGTCGTGCTTCCAGAAATTCGCGCCTTCGTAGGTGTTGTCGATTGCGACCTGCTGTTCGGAAGTTGGATCGGAGGTTAAGCCATCGGCTGAGAGCTTGCGAATGCTGATACCTCCGTTAAAGCTGCCGTAGGAAATCCAGCGCTGGCCGGAGTCGTCCTGGATCTCGTCGGGGTCGATGACCGCGCGCAGAAACGAGTTGTTATAGGGATTCGGCTCGGGCGCGATGACGGGGTTACCGCTATCGGTCCAGGGGCCGGCGGCATGTTTACTGGTTGCCACTCCGATGGCGGAGCCGCCCGCTGCGGTTGTCGGGGCCACGTAGTAGACGTAATACTGACCATTGAAGTGCTTAACGGCGGGCGCCCACAGATTCGTGGTCACCGCACCCATCCAGGCCGGCAAGGCTGGCAGCACATCGCCGATGTAGGTCCAGTGAATCAGGTCCAGGGATTGGTACTCGGCAATGTAGTGATTCTTCAAATTGCCGTTCGCATCTTTATCGTTGCTGTTGAGCGGATCGCCGGTGCAGAACAGATACCAGTGATCGGCGCCGCGAATGCGCTCTTTCGTGATGGCGGGATCGGGGCAACTCACGGCTGGCCCCGTTTTCGGATCATTGAGCAGAAGCGGGTTGGTATAGGTGCTGGCGGGCGCGCGCACGGCACAGAGAGCGAGGGCAACCAGCAGCGCGGACCATCGTGACTTCATCGAACTTATCTCCGGTAACCTTTTCTTGAACGCGATCGTGTTTATATCACAGTAGTGACCGCTCGTATCCTCGCCTTCGCCGCCGTATTTTGTCTGTGCAGAATGCTCGCTCCGGCGCAGCAGCACGACATGCATACCTATCTCGGCCTCGGCTCCGCACCCGATGCTGCTGCCGCGAAGCTCGGTGAGCCTCTTTACAAGCAGAACTGCGCGGCCTGCCACGGTGAAGATGCGCGCGGCGCGCAGGGGCCGAATCTGGTACGCTCCACGCTCGTGCTGCACGACGAGAAAGGACACGATATCGGGCAGGTGGTGAAGAGCGGCCGTCCCGAAGGCGGGATGCCCGCCTTTCCCAATCTCACCGATCAGCAGATTTACGACATCGCTGAATATCTTCACGTGCAGGTGGAAAATGCAGCCAATCGCGGGCTGTACAACTCTCTGTATTCGAAGCAGCGAAGCCAGACGACCGGCGATCCGACGAAGGGCAGACAATTTTTTGCTGAGCACTGCGCCAGTTGTCATTCCGCAACGGGCGATCTGGCTAAGATCGCCGACAAATTTCCCGAGGCCGCCGAGATGCAGGAGCGCTTCCTCTGGCCCGCTTCGCGCGAACCGCGGCGCGCAACCGTTACCACCGCCTCCGGACAGACGATCAGCGGAACGATTCTGAAGATCGACGATTTCGACGTTTCGCTGCGCGATGCAGCCGGCCAGATGCATGAGTGGCCGCGCGATCAGGTGGAGGTAAAGCTCGAAGACAAGCTTGCCGGGCACCGCGCGCTGCTGCCTGTTTACAAGGACGCCGACCTGCACAATCTGACTGCCTATCTGCTGACTTTGAAATGAACCGGTTTCTTCTTCTGACTTGCCTTGCCGCGTCTCTGGGTGCGCAGACTCTCGATCCGCGCACGCTGACGCTCTTCCATCAGCCGCCCGACATCTGGCCGACCTACAACGGCGACTATTCGGGCCGGCGCTATCGCACGCTCGATCAGATCAATCAGTCCAATGTTGGCGATCTGCAACTGGACTGGAGTTTCAAAATCGAGGGCATTCCGCCGCTGCGTGGAGTGGGGAAAGCGGTGATCAAATCGACCCCGCTGATGGTGAACGGCGTGCTTTACTTCACGGTGCCCGATCACGTGTTCGCAGTGGACGCTCGCACGCACAAGAAACTCTGGCAATTCGACTGGCAGGATCAGGGCGGCCATCTGCTCGGGCAGCGCGGGGTGGGCATGTACGGCAACTGGCTCTATTTCCTGACGCCCGACGGCTGGTTCTTTTCACTAAACGCTAAAGATGGCAGCGTGCGCTGGCGGAAGAAGGTGGCCGATGAAAAATTGCAGTACTTCACAACGATGTCGCCGCTGATTGTGAAGAATCACGTGCTGATCGGGGTAGGCGGCGATGCGATGGATGTGCGGGGCTATCTGGAATCACGCGATCCGGAGACGGGCGATCTGGAATGGCGCTGGTGGAGCGAGCCGCAGAAGCCCGGCGATCCCGGCGCCGACACCTGGCCGAACCAAGCGGCCATGGATCACGGCGGGGGCATGACGTGGATGCCCGGTACGTACGATCCCGAGTTGAATCTGCTCTATTGGGGCACGGGCAACGCGAATCCCGTGTTTGCCGGGCAGAGCCGCAAAGGCGCGAATCTCTGGACGGCTTCGATCGTCGCGCTCAATCCCGATACCGGCAAGCTGGTCTGGTGGTTTCAGGCATCGCCGCACGATACGCACGACTGGGACAATGTGGAAACCCCGGTACTGTTTGACGCAGTGATTGACGGCAAGCCGCGCAAGCTGCTGGCGCAGGGCGCACGCTGCGGCTGGTTCTTCGTACTCGATCGCACAAACGGCAAGGCGCTCGTTTCAAAACCGTTTTCAGGCACCGGCAACTGGGCGAAAGGAGTCGATGACAAAGGTCAGCCGATACCCGATCCGGCGAAGGAGCCCAAAGTGGATGGCTCGATGATCGACATGCCGGCGATGGGCGCGACCAACTGGCAACCGCCGAGCTACGATCCCGAGACTGAGCTTTTCTACCTGAACGGAACCGAGGGCTACGGGCTGGCGTATCTTTACGACACATCAAATGAGCCGGAAGGGTACGGCGGCGGCGGAAGCGAGACCTTCGATGCGCGCTCGGCGCTCTTCGCGCTCGACATTCGCACCGGCAACACGCGCTGGAAACACGAGATTCCGCACGGTGAGGGCAGCATTTCGGGCGGTATTTTGACCACTTCGGGCAAACTGCTTTTCACCGGTGACTCCTCGAGCGTGGCGGCCTTCGATCCGGCGACGGGCAAGATTCTCTGGCATCACCGGCTCGCGGCCCCGGTCAGCAACGGGCCTTCCACCTGGACGCTCGACGGCAAACAATACGTAATCGTTGGAGCGGGCGATACACTTTACGCATTTACCTTAAAGGGAGCAAAACCATGATTCCGAGAATCAATGCCGCGCTGCTGGTGATCCGCATCGCGGCATCGCTTGCATTTTTGTATCACGGCAGTGGAATTCTGTTCGGCGCATTTGGCGGACCGGGCCCGCGAGGCTTCGCCGCTTTCACTCATATGCCGCTCGGAATGGTCCATTTAGTGGGGCTGGCGCAGGTCTGCGGCGGACTTGCCATACTGCTGGGGATCTTCACTCGCATTGGCGCGATCTGCGTTGTGATCGTCATGCTGGGAGCGATTTTCCTGGTACACGCTCCGCACGGCTTCGACATCAACAAAGGCGGGTACGAGTACGCGCTCAGCTTACTGCTGGTGGCTTTTGGGCTGTTTCTCTCCGGTCCCGGCGCTTACTCGATAGCGGCCAACCTGCCTGCCTCGGTTGCGAAGCTATGAAGCTTTCTACCGAGGCTGCTCGCCAGCACATCGACTACAACACCTGGGCCACAAATCGTCTGCTCGACGCTGCCGCCGCGCTCACGCCCGAGCAGTTGCAGCACGATTTCGGCACCGCGGATCGCAGCATCTTTGGCACCTTTCAGCATATTCTTCGCTCCGAGCATGCCTGGGTAAACCGGCTGGAAGGAAAGGCTCAGGGGTCGCCGCTTCCGGCGGCAGAAACGATCGCGCAGCTGCGCGATATCTGGACTGGTGTGCACGCGCATTGGATAGAATTTGTCGTGGGCCTGACGCAGGCCGATCTCGACGGCGGAATCAGCTATCACGACATGAAAGGCAATCCCTGGACCAACACGCGCTGGGAGATTTTGCTCCATGTTGTCAACCACTCGACGCATCATCGCGGCCAGGTATCCGGCTTCCTTCGTGCCAGCGGTGTTACGCCGCCGACGGTCGATTACATTGCGTTCGTGCGACAGAAGAAGAGTTGAAGGCCCTGTTAATCGCCGCGCTCACGCCACCAGTGCAGGTACGATTTCGCCGCGATTCCTCCCACGATGATCAGCCCGAGCGCGAGCGCCTTGCCATGCAGCGTCCAGAATGCAAACGCGACCATCAGGGTGTAGAGCACAGTAGCCGTGCGCCAGCCGATCAGAGTGTGACGTTTTTCATCCGGCGGGTCATCGAGAGACATCAGTAACCGATGTGGTGCAAGGCCGCGATACCGGCAGCAGCCAGCAGACAATAAATGCCGAACAGATACCATTGGCCCTTTTCGAGCCAGACGCTCAGCCATTTTAAAGCGAGCAGCCCGGCAATAAAGGCAAAGAGCGCACCGAGCAGGCTGGGCGTGAATGCTCCGCGAAGCGCGCCGGCAGTTTGAATGTGCTCGGCTTTGATCAGGCGCAGAGCTTCGCGTCCGACGACGAACGGAGTCAGAATCACCGCGAGCGCGAAGCTGAACTCCTCGGCGCGGAGCTTGGGGATGCCGGCGAGAATGCCGGTCGAGATGGTTGCCCCGGAACGCGAAAAGCCGCGAAAGGGAAGACAAAGACCCTGGATCACGCCGATCAATCCAGCCTTTTGCGTGGTGAGCCGGTCGACGTCCTGCAAGTTCACGTTCAGATTGGCGCGGCGCCGCTCATAAAGACCCGCGATCAGAATGAGCACTCCGGCGGCGGCCAGGGCGGGCGCGATCAATTCGAGATGACTGAACAACTGCTCCACTTCGGCCTTGGGCTGTCCACGGAATGCGGTCTTTTCGATGAGCTTGATCAGGATCTCGCCGATAACGCCTGTAATCACGGTCGCGATGATTAGCAGCCACGCATATCGCTTGAATGTTTCCGAGTTGCGGAAGTACGTGTCGCGCCATTGCCGCCAGAAGTAGACGATAACGGCGAACATTGTTCCGGTGTGGAGCATGACAAGCAGCAGCGTCATAGCGGGCGCCGAGGGATCGAGACCAAGCAGCTTTTCGGCGACGACGACGTGGGCCGAGCTGGATACCGGAAGTAATTCCGCCAAGCCTTGCACAACCGCAAGAATGATGACGTGTATGAGACTCACAGAGTTCATTATGGCGGTTGACGAACTTTCCGCCCTTAGCTGTGCGCCTGATAGTATCGCCGCGCCTTCGTGCGATTGCCGCAGATCTTCATGTCGCACCAGCGGCGGCTGTGGTTCTTACTGAGATCGAGAAACAACCAGCGGCAGGTTTCGGCCCCGCATTCGCGCACGTGTGCCAGCTCGGGAGAGACCAGCAGTTCGGCCGCGGCGAAGACTATGGGCCAGAGCGGGGCGAGGGCGGTGCTCGCCAGGTCGGTCCACGTCCAGCGGATTGTGCCGCGCTCCTCGACGAGCATTCGATGACGTATGATCTTCTGCCAAGACTGGTTAAGAAGAGACAGATCCTCAGGATTCATGCGCTCGCCGCGAGCCGCCGCCGAGAAGAGCCGTTGGAGCAATTCGCGCAGATCGCGAGCAACGCGTAGAGCCGCCTGCTTCTCGCGCTCCGGACAGCCATTCAGGCGCGCGGCTTGCGTTGCATCGATTACGCCGGCCTGCTGGGCAAACCGCAAAAAATCTCCATAAGCCGCCAGCAACTCTGTCGTCCGAGCTGCATCGAAACGGTTATCCAGCGTGTTAGCCAGATCGAGGGCAACATGTCCGCCGACGAGATTGAACGCACTTGCGGGAGCCATTTTCGCCGATTTGATTATAACTTTCAAAATGGATTTGACAGGTGAAACTGAGCGACGCTATTCTATAACCATCTATGACTGATACGGCGGTTATTGAGAACTTGACCGATCAGGCCCGGCAGCGCCAGCGGCTGCCGATTGCGCTCGCCTTTCTGGCGATTTACGTCGTCTGGGGATCCACGTTTCTTGCCATCCGGGTTGCGGTCGCGACGGTTCCTCCGCTTTTTGCCGCTGGTACGCGTTTTGTGATCGCCGGTGCCGCACTCTATCTGTGGTCGCGGCTGAGCGGAGTTCCGAATCCGACGAGGCTCGAATGGCGGAATCTGTCGATTATCGGAACCTGCATGTTTTTGATCGCTTACGCGGGTCTTTTCTGGGCGGAGAAGACAGTGCCATCGGGGCTGGCATCGGTGATCGTTGCCACGATTCCGGTCTGGACGACGCTGTTCGAGGTGTTTGTCTTCAAGCGCGGGAAACTGCGCGGCACGGTGGTGCTGGCGCTGGCAACCGGACTGGCGGGCGTCATCATACTCGTTCCGCTCGCGGGGACGAGCAGCACGGCAGTGCTTTCGGCGCTTGCCATCGTCGCCTCCGATCTCTCGTGGGCCTTTGGTTCGGTTCTCTCAAAGGGCATCCACCTACCCTCTTCGAAGCTGATGAGCGCGGCCGGACAGATGCTCACGGGCGGCGCAATGCTGCTGGTCGCATCCGCGTCGCTGGGCGAATTACATCCTTTCCCACACGTTTCGCTGCAGGCAGCGGGAGCAATCGCCTATCTCATAACCGCGGGATCGATTCTGGCCTTCAGTAGTTACACCTGGCTGCTGGCGCGTCTTCCCGCGACCAAAGTTTCGAGCTACGCGTATGTGAACCCCGTTATTGCGCTGGCTCTCGGGCACTGGTTCGGAGGCGAGCCGTTCACATTGCACACACTCTTTGGAACCCTACTGGTGCTGGGGGGTGTGATCCTGCTGCTCGGAAATTTCGGCCGCAAGCAAACCAGCGCGGACGATACGATTTGATTTGAGCCTGCAGAATTTTGATGTGATCGTGCTCGGTCTGGGTGGCATGGGCAGCGCCGCGGCGTATCACATTGCTGCGCGGGGCAAACGAGTGCTGGGACTCGATCAGTACGAGGCGGCGCACGATCGCGGCTCTTCGCATGGCGAGTCGCGCATCATCCGCCAGGCGTATTACGAGAATCCGGCCTATGTTCCACTTCTGCAGCGCGCCTATGAACTCTGGGAACGCCTCGAACGCGGTAGCGGCGCTTCCCTTCTCCGGCTTACGGGCGGCCTCATGATTGGACCTCCGGGCAGCGCGGTCGTACAGGGCACAATCGCCAGCGCCACCGAGCATCATCTGCCGTTTGAAGTTCTGGATGTACGCGAGCTGGTCCGGCGCTTTCCCGTCTTCAGGCCGCGTGCCGACGATAGCGCCGTCTACGAACTGCGCGCGGGCTTTCTGCGGCCCGAAGCAGCCGTTCGAGCGCATCTCGAGCTGGCCGCACGTTCGGGAGCGGATCTGCATTTCGGCGAGCGTGTCGAAAGCTGGCAGGCGACGAACGAGGCTGTCCGCGTGAAAACCACACGAGGCGAATATTCGGCCGATCATTTGGTGATTGCGCCGGGAGCATGGGCTCCGGAGTTGCTGGCGAGCATCGGCGTGAAGTTCGAAATTCGTCGCCACGCGATGTGCTGGTTCCGGCCGCGCGCGGAAGCCGATCTATTCTCGCCGGAGCGACTGCCCGTCTACATCTACGACGTCGACGGGCGCGACTGCTTCTACGGCTTTCCACAAACCAGCGCAGCCGATCACGGAATCAAAATCGCGATGCACAGCGGAGGTGCCATCACCACGCCCGGCGCGCTCGATCGCAACGTGGGTGGGGGCGACATTGAGGAGCTCCGCGAGCACATGCAGCGTTTCCTTCCAGCGCTCAACGGAGAGTACATCCAAGGCGCGATCTGCATGTACACGCTCACGCCGGATGAGCATTTTGTGGTTGCGCTACACCCGCAACATAAGAACGTCGCGCTCGCGGCGGGCTTTTCGGGCCACGGCTTTAAATTCACAACCGTAATCGGCGAAGTGCTTGCCGATCTCGCGACAGAAGGCTGCACGCGCCAGCCCATCGCGCTCTTCCGGCCGGAGCGTTTCCAGGTTTAACGGCGCCCGTTCGCTTACCATAGTGGAACTGACATGACCGAACGCCATAGCAAGGCGACCATCATCAGCATGGCTGTACTCGCGTCGGCCCTGGCGACGTTCCTCCACGAAGCTGTCGGACACGGCGTGACGGCGTGGCTGCGCGGCGATGTACCGACCGAGCTCACCAGCAATCATCTCTCGACACTGCATCCGGATAAGTGGGTGGAAGCCGGCGGAACGATCGTGAACTTGTTTCTTGGGGCGGTTTCGATCGTGTTATCGGGGGATCGCGGGCTGTCGGCCAACAGGCGCTATTTTCTCTGGCTGTTCGCAGCCTTTAGTCTGCTGGCCGGAAGCGGTTATTTCCTGTTTTCCGGCATCATCGGGGTCGGCGACTGGCGGGCCGTTATCGAGGGCTGGCCGCATCCGGTGGCGATCCGGATTACGATGTCGATCATTGGCGGCGGACTCTACTTCCTCACCGTACGCCTGCTCGCGATCGCGGTCCGGCCGTTTTGTCCCACCCGGAGCGCGTACAACGTCGTTGGCCGATTGCCGTATCTTGCCGCCTGCCTGTTCAGTTGCGCCGCCGGAGCGCTCGACCCGCTCGGTCTGAAGCTATTTTTTCTTTCCACGGTTCCGGCCGCATTCGGCGGGCATTCGGGATTGCTCTGGGCAGACAGCCTGATGCCTAAGCAATGCAAGGAGCAGCCGCTGACTGTCGAGCGCGCGCCAGCATGGTGGATCGCTGCAATCGTGTTAGGCCTCGCCTACATTCTCGTACTCGGCCGCGGCATTCATTTCGCGCGGTAATAGTTCAGGGTTGATGCGCGATGGTCGCCTCAGCCGCTCCGGTCCAGAACGGGATTTCTCTCGACCAGGCTGAACCGGGAAGCACCTCACGGTGTGAAAAGCGCCAGCGCAAGATATAGTCCTCTTCGAGTGATCCGCGGTAGCGAAGCGCCCGGTGTTGCGGAGCGTGGCCTCGATCGTTTTTCGCTGGGGATTAAGAGCCGCGGTTCAGAGAAATTTCGGGAGCCTGCGCAGTCGGGTAAGCGACTCCAAGCACGGCGAACAACAGCAGCGGGTACATGCCGGATTTGACACCGCTGCCGGGGCACGAGTTCCGGGCTCAATATCAACGGGGCGCGGGTTCCGCGGCATCGGCCAGCGCGTAGGCGACCACGGTCATCACCGCCGCATTCTCATTCAATTCGCGCGGATTCACCTTATCGAAGGTATCGGCGGCGGTGTGATGGTAGTTGAAATAGAATCGGCTGTCCTGGGTGGGCGAAAATCCCGGAACGCCTTTGTGGTTGAGGAAGCTGATATCCTCGCCGACCTCGTCGCTGCGGTTGAGCGCGGCCGCACCTGAGGCTTCCAGCACGTGCGCCACCGGTCGCAACCACTGCTCCAGTTCCGGTTTTCCGGTGTACGAAACGCCGCCCGGATGACCTGCGCCTAAATCCGATTCGAGCGCGCCAACGTGGTTCCCCAATTCGGCCGCATGCTCCTGCACATACGTCTGCGCGCCTTCGGAACCCTGCTCCTCATCCATCCACGCCACAAAACGAATCGTCCGTTTGGGATGAACGCCGAGCATCTTGAGCAGATGAATGGCTTGCATCGAGACCACAACGCCCGCTCCGTCGTCGATCGCGCCTGTTCCGAGATCCCAGGAATCGAGATGCCCCGAAACGATCACGATCTGCTCGGGATGTTCGCTGCCTTTCCAGTCCGCGATGACGTTGTAGCTTTCCACTTTGGGCAGAGTCTGCGGCGTGAGGACCAGATGCATTTCGACTTCGCCCTGTTTACTCAGATGGGCGAGCAGATCAGCATCTTCGGCCGTCACGGCAGCAGCGGGAATTTTCGGCCGTCCGTCGGCGTAGATCGTCCCGCCCGTGTGCGGCAGCCGGTAATCCGCGCCTCCTACCGATCGCACCAGCACCGCCACCGCGCCCAGCGAAGCGCCCACCACCGGACCTGCGCCGCGATACACGACCGCCTGACCGTACGCCGCATCGCCATCGCCCATGGCGGCCAGCTCTTTGTCAAACGGCTTGTTAAAGAGCAGAATTTTGCCCTTCACCGCGCCGGCGGGCAAACGTCTCAACTCGTCGAACGAATCGACCGCAATCACCGGCGCCGTTACGCCATCCGGCGGAGTGGCAACACTCGGGCCGAGCGCCGTCAGCATAATCTTCTGCGTCGTTCCGGGCGCTTGTCCGGGCCATTTCGTCAGCGCTCCAGTCTCGGCGCCGCGCACCCAGTGCGGAACCGTGGTCTTTTCGAGCTGCACTTCCGCTCCCAGCGCGCGCATCTCCGCCGCCACATATTCAACCGCCGCGCTCGCCTGCGCCGAACCGCTCAGCCGCGGCCCGATGTTATCCGTCAGATGCCGCAGTTCCGTGAGCGCATATCGATCCGAAAGCGCCGCATCGCGCAGCTTCTCCATGTTGGCAATCTGCTGTTCATTCCAGGCGCCGGTCGATGGATTGAGCAGCGCCGCCATGCGGTCGCGAAATGGCGATTGCGCGAAACAGACACACCCCGTCAGCAGAAATGCGCAAAATTTAAGCAACACAGACTCTCCTAGCACGTTACTGTAGCTAATAGCGGAACGGAGTTCGTTCGACAAACTCCGCGGAGGCGAGTCTGCGCTTTCAACGCGAAGCAAAAGGCCCCGTGTTCAAGCCATGTTGAAAGAAGCGCTGCTCGGCACGCATCAGGACTTCACGGAAGGCAATCTGAACCGCGCCATCGTTCTGCTGGCGATTCCGATGATCCTCGAGATGGCGATGGAATCGCTGTTCGGTATCGTCGACGTCTTCTTCGTTGCTCGTCTCGGCGCCGACGCAATCTCGACGGTCGGCCTCACCGAATCTCTGCTCACGCTGATCTTCGGTGTAGCGATCGGTTTGAGCATGGCTACGACCGCTTACGTCGCGCGGCGCATCGGCGAGAAAGATCCGGACGGCGCAGCGAACGGCGCGGTGCAATCGATCATTCTCGGCATACTTGTTTCCGCCATTGTGGGCGCCATCGGCATCGCCTATGCACCGCGCCTGTTGCGCATGATGGGCGCCACTCCTGCCATTGAAGCGAACGCTCGCTACACGCAGCTCATGCTCGGCGGTTCAGCCGTCATCTTCCTGCTGTTTCTGATCAACGCCATCTTCCGCGGCGCAGGCGATGCAGCGCTCGCGATGCGCACGCTGTGGCTCGCCAACGGCATCAATCTCATCCTCGATCCATGTCTGATTAACGGCTGGGGTCCGTTTCCGCATCTGGGCGTCTATGGAGCCGCGGTGGCGACCACAACGGGCCGCGGTATCGGCGTTTTATTTCAACTCTGGCAGCTCGGCTCCGGGAAAAATCGAGTGGTCGTCGCAGCTCGCCAGGTGCGTCTCCATGTGCCCGTTATGCTGCGGCTGCTGCGTGTCTCCGCCACCGGCATTCTGCAGTTTCTGCTGGCCACCGCGAGCTGGATGGCACTGGTTCGCATCGTGGCCAGTTTCGGCAGCGCGGCGGTGGCCGGCTACACCATTGCGGTTCGCATGCTGGTCTTCACCATCCTGCCGTCCTGGGGTCTGAGCAATGCGGCCGCCACGCTCGTAGGACAGAATCTCGGAGCCGGCAAACCGGAGCGCGCCGAAACTTCCGTCTATCGCACCGGGTTTTACAACATGCTCTATCTGGGCCTGATCTCGATCGCCTTCATCTTCTTCCCCGCCCCGCTGGTCGCCATCTTCACCGGTGAACCGGCCGTCGTGACCACCGCCGTCGCCTGCCTCTCGATCTTCGGCATCGCCTTCTTAAGCTACGCCTGGGGCATGGTCCTCATCCAGGCGTTCAACGGCGCGGGCGACACCATGACACCTACCATCATCAATTTCTTCGCGTTCTGGCTTTTCCAGATTCCGGTCGCGTGGCTACTGGCATTCCATTTCTCGCTGGGTCCGCGCGGCGCATTCTGGGCTGTGCCTTCCGCCGATATCGTGCTGACCAGCGCCTCCTTCGTGATGTTCCGGCGCGGCAGCTGGAAACGCCAGCGCATCTGACGGGTCATCGCTTCGCGCCCGGACACGCTGAAATTTTGTGATACGCTCATCCCGCGCCATGCTGTCCATCCTGCAATCCACCGCGCTCTTGCTGGCGGCCACTCTCACTATCTCCTGCGGCTCCATGAAGGCCGCGCAGCAACCCGCATCCGGCGCCCCCGCCGTATCTCCGAATAATGAGTCCACGGAAGAGCCATCCGACGAACTCGCTCCCGCCGCGGTACAGCTCGACCTCTCCCACACTTCGCCGCTGCTCGATGCGCTCTATAAGGCGACGCGCGAAACGAAGGAACAGCCCACGCTCGATCGTCTCGCCGAAGCGCAGCAACTGATTGACAGCGGCGCCGACCTGAAGATCGTGGACGCCCGTGGCCGCACCGCCCTCCACTGGGCGGTCTTCGGCTCGAGTTACGCCACCAAACCGAAAATTCAGGTCGCTTACGAAGAAATCGCCAATGCTCTGATCGAGCGCGGCGTCGAACTAAACCGTGAAGACGCCTATCAGAACACCGCTCTCGACTATCTGCTCTACTCGCCGAATTTCGAGATGCAGACTCTGCTCATCGAGCACGGCGCAACCAGCGGCTTCCTTCCTGCATCCCTTGCGCCTCTCGCTGGCGAGCCGGTTCCCGCCGAAGTGCCGCGCTCCGCTCTTCTCCACGCCGATCTGATTGCCGGGCAGACACTCAGCGTGCGCCTTAGTCAGGCCGTTTTCAGCGACCGTTCCCGCACCGGCGATCCCATCGAAGCCATCGTCACCTATCCGCTCTGCAAAAACGGCGAGCAGGTCGAATGCGCCGATGGCGAACTACTGCTTGCTCCCGGCACAAAGATCAACGGCACCGTGCTGTTTGCCGCAAAAGCTTCGAGCAAGTACGATCGGCCGCGCATTGTGCTGGATTTTTCAAACGTTCTCCACCACGATGGCACTCGTTCGCCGTTGTACACGCGCGTGCTCGATGTCGATAACGCCCGCGAAACCATCCGGAATAACGAAATACTGGGCATCGTCCAGCCGCATGCCTCCACCAAAATGTCGTTCGCCATGGCGGCGCTGGGCGCTGTTAATCCCATCGCCGGTTATACAATCCGGGGCCTGCAGACCGTTTACGGTCTCTCTATCCGGCGCGAAATCCTCTTTCCGGCGGGCACCGATCTCCAGGTCCAGATCGTTCGTCCCTCCGTCCTCAATCGCAAAGAGCCCTGGAACGGTTGGAACAAGCTCGCCGTCGATCCCGCGCTGCGAACTCTGGTCGTCTCCGCTCCCATGCGCACCCAAACTGCCGCCGGCACGCCCTCCGACATCACCAATTTGATGTTCCTCGGAACACGCCAGCAGCTCATTGCGGCCTTCAACGAAGCCGGGTGGTTTGAGGCCGATGCGCTCAGCGTACAATCGGCTCTAAAAACACTCGGCGCAACCGCTCGCCAGGCCGGTTATTCGAGTGCTCCCGTTTCGGGTCTCCTGATCGGCGGCCGTCTGCCCGATCTGGTCTTCCAGAAATCACTCGACACCTTCGCCAAACGCCATCATCTGCGGATCTGGAAGGAACCGAAACTGTATCAGGGACGCGAGGTCTGGATCGGCGCGGCCACGCACGACGTCGCCATCAGCAACGCGAAAGCCGGCACCAAATGGTCGCATCGCATCGATCCGCATATCGATCGCGAGCGCGATTGGATTGAAACCGATCTGCTCTTCATCGGCACCGCGAAAGCCTACGCCGACATCGATCGGCCGGCTGCTCCCCGCCTCGCCGCCAACGCCACCGGCGACCGCTTGCTGACCGACGGCAAAATGTCCGTCATAGACTTGGGCCGTGGGAACATTCAGATCCAGGCCCGCACCACCGCGCAATAATCGTATTCACGCCGGTCGGCGTTCCGGCCTTGGCACAATTGTCGGCGAAATAAACGTGCTGCCTTGCATCACAGCCGGTATTGCCGCCGGCAGTTCCGTCACGGCCGAGCGCTTCAGCACAAATGCCTTCACCCCAATCTGCATCGCCTCTTCGGCATAGACGCGGTTGCTGTGCTGGCTCACCAGCACAATCGGCACCTTTGGCATGATCTCGAGCAACTGCCGCGCCGCTGTGATGCCGTTCATGCCCGGCATCGAGACGTCCAATAAAATCAACTCCGGCTCGTATTCTTTCGCACTCTCGATGCCGCTGCGGCCGTCGTCCGCTTCGGCGATGACCTCCGCCCCGAGATTCTCCACGATGTGGCGCAATCCGTCCCGGATCGCTTCATCATCGTCTACAATCAGTACTCTCACTCCTATTCACCCTGCCGCTTGCATTTCACTGCACCTCCATCGCAACATCTGAGTCTCGCCTCGTCAACTCGGTAAACCACTACCCACTAGAATCCGCTCAATCGAGGCTGAAAGACGAACGGTCCCGCAGTATTTTCCGCAGGGTATCAGCCTGCATTTCCCGCTCCTTCGCCTCGGCCTGAAGCCGTTCGCGCAGCTCCGGCTCGAACTGATCGGACAGGCGAGCAGCTAGTGATGCGCCCTCCTCGAGCGCGACAATGGCCTTGTACAGCGCCTTCTCTTGCGCCGTGAAATGCTCCGCGAACATCGTCTTGGGCGAAAACGTATGGCCTACACGGCATCGGTATTCCTTCCAGTTTCCGCGCCGCACCTCCCAGATCGTTCCGCGGCAATCAGGGCATGTCAAGTCTGTTAATTCCGGTTGCATGCTCGTAACCTCGATCTCAGTCTCTTTGCCGTCGTTGTCGGCGGTTGCCAGCCGCATGAACAGATCGCCCATCGAGCAGAGCTTGGAGATGTGGTCTGCTTCGATCTCGCGTATGGCGCTCAGCGGCATCGAGGGGAAAGAAGCTTCTTCCGGATTTTGGACTATCGCAACGCCACCTCGGCGCTTAATTTCCCATAAACCAGCCGTTCCGTCGTCTAGCTCGCCGGTCAGCACCACGCCGACAACCCGTTCGCCATAAGCCAACGCGGCCGAACGCATGGAGACGTTAATGCTCGGGCGATGGTGTTGCTCTTTCGGACCCAGGCTGAGATGCACATGACCGCGCTCGATGATGAGATGGTGATCCGGGGGCGCCACATAGATCTTCCCGTGCTCGATCGCCTCGCCGTCTTCCGGATGCACCGCTTCCAGCTGTCCGGCCCGCGTCAGTATCCCCGGCAAGAAGCTTCTGGTTCTGGCCGGCGTGTGGAGGACCACGAATATGGCACCGGGGAAGCCGGCGTGCAGCTCTCGGGCAATTTGCGAAAGCGCCTCCACCCCGCCTGAAGAGGCTCCGATCACGAATATCTCGTGTTTTGGCATGGCTATGCGCCTACGCGCCCCCCCCAGCGGCGAGTGAACAATAATCCGGGTCCCGTGCCGCAGCGCCGATTCTACCTTCACCGTTGCTCCAATCAGCCGGGCTCGCTCGCGCATGCTGATGAATCCCAGCCCCCGCTGTGCCTGCTCAGGGTCAAATCCTTTCCCAGCATCCGTGATCTGCATCTCAATTGCATCGTTCTTTCCCGCCAATATGACTTTCACGTGCGTCTTCCCTGCGTGCTTGGCTACGTTTCGGAGCGCTTCCTGCGCAATGCGGTACAGTGCGGTCCCGACTTCCGGCGAAATACCCTCGGGCACATTCTCCGCATGGAAGCTTGCGATCATTCCCTCACGCTCGCCGAACTCTTCGGTCAGCGAGCGCAGCGCCGGACCGAGGCCAAGATCTTCAATGATAGAGGGATGCAGCCGGTGCGAAAGGAGCCGCATATCCTCGCCGATTTGCGCGACATGCGTCAGACACTGCTGCAGCTTATCTTTAGCTGCACCAGGATTTCCTTCGAGCATTTGCACAATCTGGTCGCCCGTGATATGAACCGCGGCTATGCGCTGGCTCAAATCGTCGTGCAGCTCGCGCGCCAGCCGCCGGTGTTCTTCTTCGTGCGAAGTGAGCAGGTTGGCCGCCAGTGCGCGCAACTCCTCCCGATTGCGGTCGCGTTCCTCGGCTGTCGATTTCACTTCCATCTCGAGCCGTTCGCGCTCCGCGTTCAATAGGCGCTCAACCTCTTTATGCGCGGTGATGTCTTCGAACGTAACCAGCAGAAACTGCTGCCCGTCGGGCTCGAGTACGCTCACGCGCACCAGCAGCGTTCGCCCTTTCCCGCCGTTCGCCTTGCTATGGAATTCGAGGCTCGCTTCGCCCTTTTGGCCGCTGCGAACGTCTTGTAGGAGGGCGTGAAGCGGGTTTTCCATTCCCCAGAGCGCCGCCGCCAGGTCAGGGAGCACCCGATGATCGAGTGCCTCCGGGGTCGATCCGGTCAATGCGCAGAAGGCTTCGTTTGTCGACCGGATACGCAGCTCTTTATCGACCACTGCCAGCGGAAGAGGAATCGCTTCCGTAACAGCCCGGGCAAAATCGCGCGCTTCGCGCAATTCCTGTTGGCTTCTCCGCAGTTGATCGATATCGACCAGCACCACCACGACGCCGTCGATTTTGTTATCGGTGGTGCGGTAGGGCCGTACCCGCAGCAGATACCAGTGGCCGTCCCGGTCCTGCACCTCGATCTCGCGCGAGCCGAGCGTATCGAGAACCTCCGTGAAAATCGGCTCCAGGTTTTCCGTATTCAGGTTCAGCCGGATGTCCCCGAACGGGCGCCCTATATCGGAGGCGCGCACATTCATCAGCCGCTGCGTCTGCGGCGTGAAGTGGCGTATCGCAAAATCGCTGCTCAGCATCAGTACCGGCAGATTTACGCTGTTCAACAAATTCGAAAGGTCATTGCTGGCCTCTATCAGAACTTTGTTCCGGTTTTGCAGCTCATCGTTCACCGTCTGCAGCTCTTCATTGGAGCTCTGCAGTTCCTCTTTTGTGGTCTCGAGCTCTTCGTTTGTGCTCTGCAGTTCCTCATTGGCCGACTGAATCTCTTCGTTGGCCGAGATCAGCTCCTGATTCTTGGCGTCCCGCTCTTCGAGCAGCGACTGCAGGTACATCCTGGAGGAGGAGAGGTCGTGCCTTAGCTGCGAAATGGTGCGGTCTTTCGCAGCATCCACGGCTTCGACCTGCGCTGGTTCGGCTGCCGCGGCGTTATCGAACTCATGCGCCTGTCCGTGCGGTGGAACAAAAAGCACCAGGTACGAGCGGGAGCGTGAACTCAGGTTGTGCATCGGAAGCACTTCGAGCGTCGCTTCGCGGATCTGATCCCCGTCCCGCACGCGCAGCGATGGAAGCTGGATCGGCATATCCTGCTCGATGGCCCGCCTCACTGCCGCCGTCACCTGCGGCGCAATGCTCTCCCGCACCATGCGGCCTAACTGGAGCGAGGCCGTTCCCTGCGCCAGTTCGAGAAACGGGCTGGTATGCCCGCGCGACTGCAAAATCTCGAGTTGCTCATTCACCACCACTCCGGGAGGGCCGTAGCGCGCGAGCACAATCCGGTCGGCCGAGCGCTGCAGGTCCATATCCGTCCAGCTTTGGCCCACCCGCATCAGTGGCGCTTCGGGAACGAGATCTGTCGCGAGCACCCTGGGCACTACATCCACCAGCGCACGAGCCGGTGTCGTGCCGATTTTTGTGTAGATCTTGTATTTTCTGTCGGTAAGGCTGAAAAGATCGTGGAACTCGCGGATCGTCTCCGAGTTGCCGAGCAGCAGATGGCCATCCTGCCGGAGCGCGTAATGAAAGGTGGGAATCAATTGCCTTTGCAGGTGCGAGCCGAAATAGATTAGAACATTTCGGCAGCTGATCAGGTCCAGCCGCGAAAAGGGCGGGTCGTTACACAGATTCTGCCGCGCGAAAATGCAGAGATCGCGGATACGCTTAGCGACCTGGTAACCTTTCTCGGTCTTGACAAAAAAGCGTCGAAGCCGTTCCGGGGAGACTTCATTGACGATCGACTCCGGATAGAGTCCCAGCCGGGCTCTCTGAACGCTCGCTTCGCTCGCATCTGTGCCGAAGATCTGAATCGGGGGCTCGACCGGAGTCCCTGCTAATACTTCGAGCATCGAGATCGCAATCGAATAAACCTCTTCGCCCGAAGAGCAGCCCGCCACCCATACCCGAACCTGCTGATCCGGTGCGCGTTCCTGAAAGATCCGATTGAATACCGCTTCCTTCAGCGCCTCGAAGACCTCCGGATCGCGGAAGAGTCGCGTCACGCTAATGAGAATGTCTTCCTGCAGTTCGCGCAGTTCTTTCGGACTGTTCTGGAGAATGGAGGCGTACTCGGCCAGCGTGTTGATACGATGCATCAACATCCGCCGGGCGAGACGCCGCCGCAGCGTACTTGGCTTGTACAGCCGGAAATCAACGCCCGAGACGCTCTTCAACTGCTTCAGGATCCGGCTGAAGTACTTCTCTTCATCCCGCGCTCGACCGCCTTTCTCGAGCTGCTGCACGTCCGGCGACTGATAGCGGCGCGCGAACTCGCTAAGCTGGCGCCCGATCTGCCAGGGCGGCAGAACCATGTCGACGTGATCCGCCGAAATGCTGCTCCGCGGCATCTCCGGATAGCGCGCCGATTCGGGCGCCTGCACCAGCGTGATGCCGCCTTCGCCCTTGATGGCTCTCGAACCGAGTGCGCCATCAGAATCCATGCCCGACAGCACCACCCCGATTGCCAGATGTTTCTGATGGGAAGCGAGCGATCGGGCATATATGGACCCTGCCTGTATTGCAACCTCGTTTTGATCAACGGTCAGAATAAGACTGCGTGCATATATCCGGCCTCGAAGTTGAGGGTCGTCACCCTCGGGCCC
>JAJPHN010000058.1 GCA_021325235.1 Terriglobia bacterium
GGCCGGCGCAGCACGAACCGATCGCCGGGCAGCCCGAGTGCGGCTGCCGACAGCCACAGACGCGCGAACGTTCGTGCGTCCGACTCGCGCGACAACACCTTCAACACCGTCGGAATTTCCGCGGTCCCGGCATGCAGCAGAAATTGCCGCCGGCTATCCGGGATCTCTGCCGAGTCCATCCATTCCACCAGCACGTCCATTCGCTGGGTCGTCTGGAGCCCGTCGTCATGGGTCAGCACGAAGCCGCGAAGGATATCGGAATGATCGACGCCGGCGAGATTCACGGCCGCGCGCTGTCCGGCTGTAACCTGGTCCACCGGGTGGCCATGTGTCTGCAAACCGCGAATGCGAGCGAGCCGATTCGAGGGATGGAGCTGAACCGTATCGCTGGTTCGCAGCGCGCCGCTCCAAAGCGTGCCGGTCACGACCGTGCCGAATCCCTTCAGCGCAAAGCTGCGGTCGATTGGAAGCCGCGCGAGTCCGCCCGTGTTGCGCGCCGGAATGCGTGCCGCCAATAACGCCAGCTCTTGCCGTAGAGCGTCGAGCCCCGCGCCGGTCACCGCGCTCACGGGAACAATCGGTGCGTCGTCGAGAAACGATCCCGCGCAGAGCGTTCTCGCCTCTTCGCAGGTTTGCCTGACGCGTTCCGGAGTGGCCAGGTCCGTCTTCGTCAGCACGACCAGCCCGTGCTCGATTCCGAGCAGCCGGCAGATATCGAAGTGTTCCCGCGTCTGCGGCTTTATGGATTCATCGGCCGCCACGATCAACAAAACGGCTTCGACGCCGCCCGCGCCTGCCAGCATGTTCTTGATGAAGCGCTCATGGCCGGGAACATCCACGAAGCTGATGGAGCGGCCGTTGGGCAGCCGGCAGTGCGCGAATCCAAGATCGATTGAAATGCCGCGCCGCTTCTCTTCCGCCAGCCGATCCGTATCGATGCCGGTCAGCGCGCGAACCAGGGCCGTCTTGCCATGGTCAATGTGCCCGGCCGTGCCGATCACGACCTCCGCGGGCGCGTTTATATTACGATCTGACATGCTGAAACTGAACTTTCATCGTCGCATTGAGCGCACACACTGAGAGATCTAATGACTACCAACCGGTTGGAAGAACTGCGCCGCCGCCATGCGCGAGCCGAACAAGGCGGAGGGGCTGAACGCAAAGAACGGCAGCATCGGGAAGGCAAACTTTCGGCGCGCGAGCGCATCGACTTGCTGCTCGATGAAGGCACCTTCGAAGAGCTGGACAAGCTGGTGCGGCATCGCTGCTACAACTTCAGCATGCAGGAGAATGTCATCGACGGCGATGGCTTCGTCACCGGGCACGGGCTCATTCACGGCCGCCAGGTGTTTGCCTTTGCGCAGGATTTTACCGTCTTTGGCGGGTCGCTTTCGGAAGCGAACGCCCAGAAAATCGTCAAACTGATGGACCTGGCGCTCAAGACCGGGGCGCCGGTCATTGGGTTGAACGATTCCGGCGGCGCGCGTATTCAGGAAGGCGTCGTCTCACTCGCCGGTTACGCCGATATCTTTCTGCGCAACACGCTTGCCAGCGGCGTGGTGCCGCAGATTTCCGCCATCATGGGGCCGTGCGCGGGCGGCGCGGTTTATTCGCCGGCGCTGACCGATTTCGTTTTTATGGTGGACCGCACCAGCCACATGTTTGTGACCGGTCCGGACGTGATCAAGACCGTTACGCACGAAGATGTCAGCAAAGAAAACCTGGGCGGGGCCCTGACCCATAACGCCACCAGCGGCGTGGCGCATTTTCTGGCCGCGAACGATGAAGATTGCCTGCGCAGCATTCGCGAGCTGATGACGTTTCTGCCGCAAAACAATTTGGACGGCGTGCCGCGCCTGGCGACCCAAGATCCCGATACGCGCGCCGACCGCGAGCTCGATAGCCTGATCCCGCCCGAATCGAACAAGCCGTATGACATCAAGGACGTTATCTGCCGCGTGGTGGACGACGGGAAGTTCTTTGAAGTCGCCGAGCAGTTCGCGCGCAACATCGTCATCGGCTTCGGACGCATGGCGGGGGAAACAATCGGCGTGGTCGCCAATCAGCCGGCTCATCTGGCGGGCTGCCTCGATATCAATTCTTCGACCAAAGCCGCGCGCTTCGTGCGGTTCTGCGATGCGTTTCAAATCCCGATACTCACCTTTGAGGATGTGCCGGGCTTTTTGCCGGGCACCGAACAGGAGTTCGGCGGCATCATCCGCCATGGCGCGAAGCTCCTGTATGCCTACGCGGAAGCGACAGTGCCGAAGATCACCGTCATCACGCGCAAGGCCTACGGCGGCGCCTATTGCGTCATGGGCTCCAAGCATCTGCGAACGGACGTGAATCTCGCCTACCCGACCGCCGAAATCGCAGTGATGGGTCCGGAAGGTGCGGTCAACATTTTGTATCGCCGTGAGCTGCAGGCTTCGGCGAATCCCGAAGAAGACCGGCAAGCCAAAATCGACGAGTACCGGAATCAGTTTGCGAGCCCGTTCGTCGCCGCCGAGCGCGGCTATGTGGACGATGTCATCGAGCCGCATGAGACGCGGCCGCGCGTCATCCGCGCACTGCGCATGTTGGCGAACAAAGGCGACACCATGCCGCGCAAGAAACACGGAAACATTCCGCTCTAGCGCATGTGGGAGCATCGGAGCATGAGCGCCCGGGTTTCCCCCCAGCAACCGCCACAAGCCATCGATCAACGGGCCAGCACCGCGGGACTGCGGGCGGTCGCCAGCTTCGAGGCGCTCAAGGGCGCCGTGGTTCTGCTGCTGGGGGTCGCACTGCTGCTGCTGCATCGGCGCGCGGAGGATTTCGCCGAGCACCTGCTGTACCACCTGCACATGGATCCCGGCCGGCGCTTCGCCCATACGCTCATGAACGCCGCCACCACGGTGACCGATGCCCGGCTGTGGACCATCGCCGCCGCGACCCTCACCTATTCAGGCGTTCGCTTCGTCGAGGCCTGGGGTTTATGGAATCGCCGCGTGTGGGCCGAATGGTTCGCGCTGCTCTCCGGAGCGCTCTATCTGCCGTGGGAGATCCTGAAGATCACCGAACGCGCCGATTGGGAGCGCATTGCCGTGCTGGGTGTCAACGTCCTCATCGTGCTGTATATGCTCGAAGTGCGCATTCGCGGCTGCAGTGCGTTGACGGGCTGTGATGAGCCCGAAACACAGCCGCGTTGAGAGACTCAGCGCGCTCCCGCCGCTGCCGCCCGCCTCTCGCCTTCACGCCGGTCTCGTATCTTTACGTCATAGGTCGCATATAGTTCCTGCGCGACCGCTTCGATGACGTACACAGCCTTCGATTGCCCGCTGCCGTCTACACCCGCCTGCGGATTCCGCCAGATGCAATCGAGAGCGCGTTCCAACGCGTTCGAGGACGAAATTTCGGCATGATTTTCCCGGTCCAGGAAGCGATACCTGCGAGCTTCCGTCACCAGCGCAGCCAGCAGTTTGCCGCGAGTGTGCAGATCGCGCGGCATGTCGTCGAACTTGCCGGATTCCGTTGCGCGGTGATATTCGAGCCACAAGCCCCTGCGCAGGCGCAGTTTCAGGTCCTGCCTGCGTTCGCCATCGCGCCGCCGGTCCACTCCGCTTCGTTCGCGAAGTTTGCGCGGATATTTTTTGAATAATTTCTTACACAAACTCGTCAGTTCCGTCGTGAGCTTTACGCCGCTGGTAATGGCTACCGCCAGCGATTCGGTGACCGGTTGCATGTTCCTACCTGATAAATTGGTGGGGCGACGAGCGGAATCTTCTACGTCGCAATCGGGTTTCCGGCTCCATGTCGGTTTTCAATGGCGCGCACATTCCCAAAAATCTCAAAGCTGATTGAGCCGTACCGCATCGAGAACGGCAAGAAGTTCCGCCTCAAAGATCACGATCCCGCGGACACACAGGGGCTCGATTTGAAAGAAGAAGCGAACGAGTTCCTCGCACACGGCGTTCACCAGCTCAGCGACCTGCAGCAAAAACTCTATGCGCAAGATCGCTGGGCGCTGCTGTTGATCTTTCAAGGAATGGATTCGGCAGGGAAAGACAGCGCCATCCGGCATGTCATGACGGGCGTGAATCCGGAAGGCTGCCAGGTCTATTCATTCAAGCAGCCATCAGCGGAAGAATTGAGCCACGATTTTCTATGGCGCTCGTGGAAAAGGTTGCCGCAAAGGGGCCATATCGGCATCTTTAATCGGTCCTATTACGAAGAGATGCTGGTGGTGCGAGTGCATGCGCCGCTGCTGCGCGATGAGCGCATCCCGCCGGCGCTGGTGACCAAAAAGATCTGGCGCCAGCGCTTCGACGATATCAACGCATTCGAGCAACACCTGAACCGGAACGGAACGATAGTGCGCAAAATCTTCCTGCACGTCTCCAAGGAGGAACAAAAAAGACGCTTTTTAAGCCGGCTGGACGAGCCGAAAAAAAACTGGAAGTTTTCCGAAGCCGATGTGCGCGAACGCGAGTATTGGGGCGACTATATGCGCGCCTATGAAGACATGATCCGCCACACCGCCACGCAGCACGCGCCCTGGTACGTGGTCCCCGCTGATCACAAGTGGTTCACCTGGATGGTGGTGGCCTCTGCCCTCATCGAGACGCTCCAGACGTTGAAGCTCGCGTATCCGAAAGTGGATGCCGGGAAAAAGAAGGAGCTCGACGCGGCGCGCAAGCTGCTGGTCGAGGAAGGCGGCGCGCGTTGATCAATCGTTGCCGGCCGCTTGCAGCGTCGAAACCTGGGCCGGCATCACTTCGTCGGTGACCACTTCGAATTTCGTGAGCCGCGTTGCGCCGAACGACGTCGTGATCGCCACATCGGCAGCATCACGGCCGGTCGCCATCAGGACTCTCCCGATGCGCGCCTGGTTGTGCCGCGCATCGAAGGCCCACCAGCGGTCTTCCAGATACGCTTCGAACCAGGCGCTGAAGTCCATGGGAAAAGGAGCCGCGGGCACGCCGATGTCGCCCAGATAGCCCGTCACGTAGCGCGCCGGGATGTTCAGCGCGCGGCAAAACGTAATCGCCAGGTGCTGGAAATCCCGGCAAACGCCCATGCGTTCCGTATACACATCGAGAGCGGTCTTCGTCGAACGCGCATAGCTGTACCCGAACGTCACCTTCTGGTTCACCCAGTCGCAAATGGCCTGCACGCGCCCCCAACCGGGCGTCAGCCCGCCGAACAGTTCGGTCGCGATGTTCACCATCAAATCCACTTCGCAGTAGCGGCTCGCCAGCAGAAAGCGCAGCGTCTCGGCGGGCAACTGTTCGACCGGCAGCTCGCGCGCCTCCGGGCTGCGCGCATCGGGCTCGCCGGAATCCTCTATCAGCGTCGAATTCGTCAGCCGCAATGTGCCCGCCGGCGCCACAAACCGGCAGCATCGGTTGCCGAAGCTGTCCATGTATTTCTCGATCGGCGTTTCAGGCTCGATGCGCAGCTCGTCCGGTTCACGCAGGTCCTTTTCGCGCGAGGGATGCACATTCAGCAGCGCGACCACCGGGACTGCCAGTGGAACCTGGAATTGAATGTCGTAGCCTAAGCGGATCAGCATAATCTCCTTTTCGTCTGTGCGCTAACGGGCCGATCTGCTAACGGGGCAGTGAATGATCTCCATTCACATCAGCACGTAGTCAGTGTATCTGACATTTCGTTCCAATGTGACGCCCGTGCGCGACAATAGAGCTAGTGAGATGTTTGGTGCTCTGCGCTCTGTGCACTATGGCTGTATGCGCGGCTTGGGGCCGGCAACAGCAGCAACCGCCACAGCCCGCCGGCGTCGAAACGCCTTGGGACGTGCGCAAGATTCTGACAGACCTCACCGCGCAGTCCAATCAGCTCAAGCCGCTGTTGACGCAACTCGACCCGCAACAATGGGTAAATAAAGGCGCCTCAAGCACGTACACGCAGCAGTGGCTGACTGCGCAGCGACAGCTCCAGGACGTTCTGGTGAGCACGCAGCGCCTGGCGCAGAAGACCGACAGTTTGTCGTTGGCGCTCGATGCCTATTTCCGCTTGGAAGCGCTCGAGATAACGGCGCGATCGCTCGATGAAGGCGCGCAACGATATGCACTGCGTCCATTCGCCGACAAGCTGAACGAATATGTGGCGCAGAGCTTCGGCAACCGCCAGCGGCTGCGCGATTACCTTCAGGACTTGGCCGCCAGCACCGAACAGAACTTCAAGATCGCCGACGAAGAAGCGCAGCGTTGCCGCGGTATGATCAGCAAAGAAGCCCCTTCCAGTTCAAAGAAAAAGAAGTATTGATGGATGTAGCCACGTTTACCTGCTCCATTTGCGGCGAGACCTCCCGAGAAATTTGCGTCTTCTGTACCAAGGACGCCTGCAGCAATCACGTCTGCCAGCGGTGTCACTGCTGCAGCGATTGCTGCGCCTGTGAAATGCCGGTCACCATGGACGCCGAACAAGCAGCGCCATTGGACACGATGGAGCCGGAACCCGCCGCACCGCCAGAGCCGGAAGCCGTCACAGCGCCCGAGCCGGAAACTGCCCCGGCAGAGGAGCCGCTGGAGCTGGTTACGCCTGCTTCTTGAGCTCGCGGCGCTTTTTGTTCGGATGCAGCGCCTGTTCTAGCACCCACTCCCGATCGCCGCTCAGCCATGCCGCCTGCGTCTCGTTCTCGCTCAAACCGGCCAGCCGCCCTGCCAGAATAAAAGCCGGCAACGCATGCTGCAGGTCGTGCCAGCGCGCCATCTCGAGCACGGCCGGCAGCGCGCGTTCACGAATTAGCGCGAGCGTTTCGGCATCGCGCGTCTCGGTCAGATTCACCAGCGCAAGCGTCGCGTTGTGGCGATCGCTCCAGACCACGGAATTCAGAAGCTCGACGTACCAGGTGGGCTCAATATGGACCTGCTGCTCGGGATGCAGCTTGCCGCCCACCGCCACCGCGTGTAGCGCGCGCATGGCATTGTCGCGCACGGTATCGTCCTGGTCGCGCAGCGCGTATTGCAGCGCATCGACAATGAACCTGGAGCTATTCGCGCTCCGCGGGCCGTACTGAATCAGGTAAGCGGCGGCGGCGCGCTGATCCGGGTCGCCCGATTCGCGCAGCACGCGATCGACAAGCTTCAGATCGCGCTCCACCAGCGCAATGAATTCCAACTGGATGTTGCGGCATTCCGGATCGGCCATCAACGAATAGCCGTGGGTCAGATCTTCGTCGGCATTGCGGCCGCGAATGCTGCCCGGAACGGCCTCCAGAAGCTCTCGATACCTGTCGAAGAGTTCGGGCGCAAGCGTAATCTCGCCGCTGGGCGTTGGGTGGAAATCGAAATGCGGCGCGTCCTTTTCTTCCACGCCGACATATAAAATCATCTTGCGCTGATCGCAGCAGGCCGCCTCGACGCGCGCCGCCAGCACCCCGGGCAACTTGTCGAGCCGGTCTTCGATACTCTCGCGCGAGGGGATCGGGTCGCCGGGCGCGACGCCGAGCGCCGTCTTGATCTTTTGAACGGAGGTCTTACGCGCCCCGTAGATCTCGATCGTACCGACACGGGGGCTTATATCTTCCGCGCCCGCTGCGAGTGCGCCGGCCAGCGCGAACACACACCAATACTTCACCACTTCAGTATGCGACGCGCCCGGCGGCGCTTCGGTTTACGCTTGCTTGGCCGCCAGATCGCCCACCAGCGGCAGCTTCACCATCTTGTTGTTGTAGGCCGCATACATCAGATAGAGCCAGGTGATGAAAATCGCCAACGAGAACAACGGATACAGCAGGAAACCGAATCCGTGTGTGATGACGGCGATAAATACGCTGATGATCCCCCACAAAATATAGAAGACGATGACGCCCAGGTTGAAGAAGATGGATTGAAACGCGTGGAAGCGCACTGTCTTGTTCTGGTTGTAAGGAGCCACAACCAGGAAAATGACGCCTGTCACCAGGCCAAAGAGGTAGCAGAGCGCACTGGCGGCGTTGGTAGCAAGCCCGGGAGCCTGTGCGATGGGCGGCGGAGGGGCTGCGTAGCCCGCTTCGGCGCCTGGAACCGCGCCGGGCGTTGCTCCCGCGGCGGCGCTCGCCATCGCTGTTCCACAATTCGGGCAGAACGCGCCCGTCGCTTGCGCACCACAATTCGGACAAAATGCCATATCACCCCTCCAGGCTTAGAGAGCCATGGTTCTTATGAGTCTATTCCAAATGCACTAGAAAGGCTAGGCCCGAATGTGACGCCGCAGAACCGGGCGAAGTACCAAGTTCACCAGTACCATCAACACCGAAAACGCCGGCAGAAGCAGCAGGGCGCCGCGATAATTGTTTTCCGGCCCGGCGAGCGCGCCAATGATCTGCGAACTCACCGCCAGGCCGATCCAGCCGAACGTAATCACAATACCCAGCGCCGTAGCCGCGGCACGGCTGAACGTATCGCCGGTGATGGCGAGCGTGGTGGGGAAGACCGGAGCCATGGCGAGCCCCGCGCAGAACACCGCGATGGTGATGGCGGTCTGCGATTGCAGATTCAACATGGCGTACGTGGTGATGGCCATGAGGATTGCGGCGATGAGCGTTACGGTGAGCGCCGGACTCTTGATCAGGATGCGGGAGGCGGCGATGCGGCCTACCAGAATGCCGAACGCGAATCCGTAGCTGACGACGTGTCCCGCCGCCGTCGCGTCGAAGTTCACGCTAATGAGATAGGTCTTGAGCCAATTCCAAACGCCCACCTCGCACGACACATAAAGGAAGAGGAAGAAGCACAACAGCCAAAGCGCCGGTTGCGAAAATAGCCGGGGAACGTCGGCCATCTGGAAATTGGCGCGTCCGGCGGGGGCGGGCATTTTGGTTGCCGCATTGACCAGCAGCGCGGCCGCAGCAAGCGCAGCAATTCCGTAGCAGACCACCGCGGGGTCGATCCGTTCGCTGGCTACATAAGTCGTGATAATGCCGCCCAGGCCGAAGAACAGGTTGATGAAATTCAGCGCCGAGCCGCGCCGCCCTGGCTCGACCGCGCCCACCAGAGCATTCGCCGCCGTGACCACCGTGCCGCCTCCGACACCCAGAATGAAGTAGACCACCAGCAGACCGCCATAGCCGCCGGCGTTCGGAGCCGCTACGAGCGAAGCAACGATCAGAAACAGACCGGTGAGGAGCGCGATCTTGTTGCCCTTGACGTCGATCACTGGCCCCGCCGAAAGAGACGAGACCACCAGTCCGATGGCTTGCAACATGGCGAGCGTACCGTTTTCGGCGGCGCTCAGGTGATAGCTGGGCAAGAGCGCGCCGAGAATGGGCGCAATCAGGCCATAGACGAAGACGGCCAGCGTTGCTGACAGGATGAGCATCGAATGGATACTATCAAACCGCGGCGCTTTCTACCGCCATATGCGAGGCGGCCTCCGCGAGAATTTGGGCGGCGCGTTCGCAGTCCCCGCGGCTCACATCCATGTGCGTCACCATGCGCAGGCGCCTTCGATCGACGCCATTCGCCAGTACGCCGCGCTGCGCGAGTTGACGGCTGAGCTCCTCCGTGGAAACGCCCAAACCGGAGATGTCGAAGATCACGATATTCGTGCGGACCCGCGCGGGATCGATGTCGATACCTGGAATTTCGGCCGCTCGCTCGGCGAGATAGCGGGCATTTTCATGGTCTTGATACAGCCGCTCAGGCGATTCTTCGAGCGCCATCAGACCGGCCGCGGCCAGCACGCC
>JAJPHN010000031.1 GCA_021325235.1 Terriglobia bacterium
AATCACCAGATGCTGTGGTGTTTTGGCTACTATCTCGGAATCCGGAAGGGCGATGCCTGGTGCCCGGGGCGGGACTTGAACCCGCACTCGCCTTGCGGCGAAAAGGATTTTAAGTCCTTTGCGTCTGCCGATTTCGCCACCCGGGCGCTTCTCGTTCATCATAGTCGACGCGGGTGCGGAGGGGCGTTTGCATCGCTGAAACCACGTCTGCACGGCCCGTTCACGCACTTTGATGCAAAAAAACCCTGCAAAAACGGCACTTTTTGACGTTTTCCGCTTTACAACACGCGCCGGTCCGCGTATCATCGAGGTGACAACGAGGAGCCGGAACATTTTCTAATCGTTTTGTTTGATGAAATCGATCCGGATCCATCGCAGCAACAACCACTGGGAGAATTGAAATGCCTACTGAAGCAAAACGAATGACTCAAACCGCGATCATCCGTGAACTCGCGGAGACTACCGGCGTCAACAATCGGGTCGCCAAGCACTTCGTCGAATCGCTGGCCGAACTGGCGGTGCGTGAGACCAAAAAGAACGGCGTGTTTGTGTTGCCGGGCATCGGCCGGCTGGTACGCGCCGAGCGCAAGGCTCGCATTGGACGCAACCCTGCGACCGGCGAATCGATCAAGATTCCGGCTAAGAAAGTGGTCAAGTTCCGCGTCGCGAAATCGGTGAAAGATTCGATCGTGCCGCCGAAGAAAACCAAGTAAGCAGTGCTGTTCCGCGCGGCTCGGTTGGCGCTGGCGGCCGAGCCGTTCAGGATTTTTTGGAGTCGTCCTTCGAATCTTCTTCGCTCTTCACCGAGCTTTTGAAGTTCCGAATTCCCTCGCCTAAGCCCTTCGCCAGCTCCGGAATTTTTTTGCCGCCGAAAAGCAGAACAAAGACGACGATGATTACTACGAGTTCTGTGGGGCCAATCGATCGGAACATCTTGGGTGGGTATCCGCTTCCAATTGTAGAACGGAAAGCCGTTGGCGGGACGCCGGACTTACGCCTCCCGGCTCTGATTCGAGCGAATCGAGAATAAGCTCGGGACGCTAGCGTTGGAAGGCGGCTCCGACGAATCGGAACAACAGGCTGACGATCACCAGCGGGAGCACCACCGCGAAGGCTTTCCCTTTGCTCACTTTGAAGGCCGCTGCAAAGATGAGCACCATCATGACAATCCACCAGATCTCGAAGACGGAAAAGTAACCGAGAAAGGCGGCCAGAAACTTGTTCGATCCCGCCGGCAGAAAAATGTCGAGGCCGAGCGCAGGATGCAGTTCAGCCTGCGTGCTGATGTCGCCCTTGGCTTTCAGGATCACGACGCCTGCAATCGAGGAAAGCGCCTGGATCAGGCTGCAACCGGTGACCAGATTGAACAGCTGGCGGAAGCCGGTCTTGACGGTCATGACGGCGCTCGAGCCGAGCAGAATGGCCGCCTGTATGGCGAACAGGATAGCGGCCCAGACAGGCGCAAGATACATGCTCACCTTCATGATGGTGAGGCCGATCGACATGCCGCGCTGATATTGCTCAGGAGTGGTGTTGGGTGGTAACGGAGCAATCTCCATAACGTGCTGGGCGATCGGCATGATGATGAAGCTCGCCACCAGCGCGATGATAGAAAAGACGATCAGCGGCCCGATCCAGAACCATTTGCTATGCACGCGGCGCGCAGCACCGGGAGGATCGAGAAAGAAGCTGCCCATGCCGGCCAGATCACTGGCGAAATTCTCACCCGAGCTGGCGGGCAGTTCAGGCGCAAGAGTTCCCATGAGGATACGGTCTCCTTTTGTACAGGCTTGCTCGCAGCATTATATCGATTTTGCGGTCCGGTACGCTGAGGGATAAGCGTGAAAACTTTCGCCGTTGCTTTCAGTCTGCTTCTGGTTATGGCTTGCAGCCGCCACAGTGCGCCGACCGGCCCGGTACGGCACTACGCACTCACCGGCAAAATTGTGGCGCTCGACGAAAAGCACCAGACCGCGACCATCGATGCCGCCGCGATTCCGAATTACATGGAGGCGATGACGATGGATTACCCGATCGAGTCGAAGGACGATTTTCGCGCGCTCAAAGTGGGTGAAAACATAACCGGCACGCTGGATGTAGCAAGCGATGAGACCTACACGCTGACCCACATCAAGCCGGCACCGTAAGCGAGGCGCCCGGCATCAGGTCGCGGCGGCGAGGTTACCGGCCAAGCCCAGCTCAGCGGCGCGGGCGCGCATGGCTTCGATACAGAACGCAATATGCTCGTCGAGCGGCACGCCCAACTCTGCCGCGCCGTTGAGAATGTCGTCACGATTCACGTTGCGCGCGAACGCTTTGTCTTTGAGCTTGCGCTTGACGGAGCCGACATCCACCTCCGCGATGCTCTTGCCGGGCTTCACATACGAGCAGGCGGTTAGAAATCCGGCCAGCTCGTCGCAGGCGAACAGGGTCTTCTCCAGGAGCGATTCGCGCGGCACGCCGCTGTAATTGGCGTGGGAGAGAATCGCGCGGCGGATCTGGTCGCTGACGCCGCGCTCCTTGAGAATCGGCTCGCCTTTCATCGGGTGATCGGGTGCGTTCGGATGAATTTCCCAATCGAAATCGTGCAGCAGCGCGGTGGTCGCCCAGAGGTCTTCGTCTTCACCGAAGCGTCGCGCGTAGGCGACCATGCAGGCTTCGACCGCGAGCATGTGGCGGCGCAGGCTCTCGTTCTGGACGAATTCGCAGACGATGTTCCATGCTTCCGAGCGAGTCACGCGCATCAGGCCTCTTCGATTTTTACGGACTTGAGCGTGTCGCCCTGCCGGATGGCGTTGACCACATCCTGACCGGAGCGCACCTGGCCGAAGACGGTGTGCTTGCCGTCGAGCCACTCGGTTACGACGTGGGTGATGAAGAACTGGCTGCCGTTGGTGTTGGGTCCGGCATTCGCCATGGAGAGCGATCCGACTTTATGCTTATGCGGATTGCCCTTGGTTTCGTCCTCGAAGCGATAGCCGGGACCGCCGCGGCCGGTACCGGTGGGATCGCCGCCCTGGACCATGAAATCGGAGATGACGCGGTGGAAGACGGTTCCGTCGTAAAAGCCCTCGCGCGCCAGAAACACAAAATTGTTGACAGTCTTCGGCGCATCTTTGGCGAACAGATCGGCCACGATGGACCCTTTGGAAGTGTCGAGAGTGGCGGTGTAGCTTTTGGCGGGGTCGATGGTCATCGGCGGAGGGGCGGAATATTGTTTGCTCATGCTTGTCCCAGTGTAGGAGAGCGATAAAGACGATAATATTGGGAACCAGCTGCGATTCCGCGGCTTCTAAGAATGCAGCTTCGAATTTTTCGACGCTTCGCCGCGCTCGAAGGCGCGGAATTAACTATGCCGTTCCGCATTGCCGCCGTCTTGCTTGCCGGGACCGGGATCTTGTTCGGACAAATTGCATATCCCTCAAACATCCCGCTTGTGCCGGCGCAGACGAACACCAATCTGCAGCCGAACGCCAACATTAAACGCTACACGGTTTCGGGCACGGTTTACAACACGCTGACGAGCGAACCGATTGCGCGCGCGCTGGTGCATCTGAACGGCACGGAGCAGCATGTCGCGTTTACGGGGCAGGACGGCCGATTCGAAATTCAGAATGTGCCGGAGGGCCAGGTGTGGATCACGGCTCAGCGGCCGGGCTATTTCGCGCCGAACGATAACCGGGGCGGCAGCCGCTTCCAGGTCGGCTCGAGCTCGAACGATTTCCGCGTTCCGCTTACGCCCGAGTCGAAAATTACGGGCAAAGTGCTTGACAGCCAAGGTGAGCCGGTGGAAGGCATTCAGGTACAGGTGTTCGGCGCGCAGATTATCGACGGCCACAAGCAATGGATGCCGCGCGAGGGGAGCTCCACGGACGACGACGGCGAATACCGGCTGGAAGGGCAGATGCCCGGTGCGGTAATCGTCTGCACGGGCACACGGCCCCGAATGTACACGCGAGAGAGCAGGGAGACATATCCGCCGCGCTGTTATCCGAACGCGCCGGATGTAGAGTCGGCGCAGGCGATTCAGGTTGCTCCCGGCCAGCCGGCGCAGGCCGATTTCACGGTTGATCCGGTGCGTGCTTACCGGATCAGCGGCACGGTAGCAGGCGTAAACGGAAACGTGGGCGGCTGGCTCGAGGGGCCGAGCGGATTGCCGGGAATGGGTGTGATGATCAATCCGCGCACGCATCATTTCGACCTGGGACCGGTTCCGAACGGGACTTGGAAAATTCACTTTCAGGAAATGGAAGGGCGCGGTAACGCGCTGCAGACGGAGGAAGAGGTCACGGTAAATGGCGCGGATGTGACGAATCTGCAGGTTGTCTTATCGCCGGGTGTGGATGTGCCGGTGGAATTTGTTCAGCCGGCAGCAGCGACGAGCGAGCAGGCGAGTGCGGGCGCTGCTATGGTAAACGGGCCAAACGCGGGGCTGCCGGTGGTTCGCCTGCATCGTCCGGGGGAGAACGTATTTTTCGGTAATGTGCCGATGGCGGTACCCGATCCGAACAATCCGCCGGGAGCTCCGCCGCGGCAGATCTTCAAGAATGTTTCGCCGGGCACGTATAAAGTTTCGGTGCAAACCGTCGGCGGCTGCGTTGCGTCGGTGGCAAGCGGCGGAGTCGATCTGCTGGAACAGCCGCTTACCATTGCCGCGGGTTCCAGTCCGCAGCCGATTATCGTCACCCAGCGCAGCGACTGCGGTTCGCTCGAGGTTACGGTGCACAGCGATCATCCCGAGGACCAGGCCACGCTGTTGCTGGTGCCGGAAACGCCGGGCCTCGAGGCGAGCACGATGGGCATTGCGGGCGGCACGTTCACATTTCAGCAGCTGACGCCGGGGACGTATCACGTGTATGCGGTCTCGGATGCGAGCGATCTTGAATATTCGAACCCGGACGCCATGCGCGATATTTCGGGGCAGACGGTTACCATCGATCCGAGCCAGAAGGCGACGGTGAATCTTACGGTGGTCGAGCGGAAGAAATGAACCTGTGGTGGATGGGCGCGGCTGTTGCTGCCATGCTGGCGGCTGCTCCCGTGCCATCGCCTGCGCCGAAGTACACGATCAGCGGAGTGGTGGTGAATGAGCACACGAATCAGCCGATCCGGCGCGCGCTGGTCACCATAATGGAGAACGATCACCCGGACCGGACGGCTGCACTTTATACAGCGGCGGACGGGCGCTTTACTTTCACCGATGTGCCGGCCGGAAAATTCACCATGCAGGCAGCGGTGCATGGCGTGGAACGGCTGCTCGATCAGGATGAGGGATTCTCGACCGGCATCGTCACAGGTCCGGGACTCGATTCCGAGCACGTCGTGTTCCGCTTTCCGGCGATGGCGAGCATCGGGCTGAAGATTCAGGATGATCAGGGCGAGCCGGTTCCCAATGCGCAGGTTTTTGTATTCGGCGAGCGCGTGAACAACGGCTGGCAGCAGATGAACTTCATCGAACAGAGCACGAGCGATAACGAAGGTGAGACGCGGCTGGCGCATCTCGAGCCGGGTACGCGTTATTACCTGGCGGTATCGGCGCGGCCCTGGTATGCGCAGGATCGAACCGGCATGCCGAATGCGGACCAGGCGGAACTGGCGTCGCTCGATGTGGCGTACCCGCTCACGTATTATCCGAATACGCAGTCGGCGGAGGCAGCCGCTCCGATCACGCTCGGTCCGGGCGAAAGAGCGACGCTGCAGATGACCTTACACGCGGTGCCGGCGGTGAAGATCTCAATCGATGGCCTGCCGGGTACAGCAGAAGATCAGCCGGAGCGGCGGCACATGGTGCGCTCGTTTGTGGAAGCGGTGGGTCCCGGGGGCTTGCGGTTCATGGTGAACACTTTTGGTTACCAGGCGGGGGATGGCGATTTCGAGATACACGGCCTGGCGCCGGGAAGCTACCTGGTCTCTCTCTCTCGCTTCGGGATGCGCGGAGGCATGCCGCAAGCGCTCGGTACGGCGCGGGTGAATGCTTCCGGAGACACGCGCATCAGCGTGAACGATCTGCCGAAGACGAGCGTGAGTGGCAAGCTGACGATAGAAGGCGGCGGGACGCCAAACGGGCTGGCGGTCTGGCTCACGGAACCGGCAACGGGGAGTACGGCGATGTGCCGCGCCGCGCACGATGGTGCTTTCGATTGCCGGGAAGGACGCGGCTTCGGCGCAGTGGTCGAGCCGGCGCGATACCAGATCCGGTTGGCCAATACGAATGAGTATTATGTCAAATCGGTAAGCGTGCAGGGCGCGCGCTATGCCGGCCAACTGCTCGACGTGCGCGAAGGGGCTTCGATCACGCTGGCTGTGGTAGCGGCCAAAGGCGTGGGCAAGCTCGACGGTATTGCGCTGCGCGATGGCAAGCCGGTACCGGGCGCGATGGTGTTATTGGTGCCGCGCGATGACAGCAGCGGGGTGGATGTGCCGCGCGATCAGAGCGACAGCGACGGAACGTTTACGCTGCCGAACGTGCATCCGGGGCATTATTATTTGCTGGCGATTGATCATGGGCATAACCTGGCGTACCGCAATCCGCGCGTGCTGGCGCCGTATCTGGCGAATGCGCAGAAGCTGGATGTTCCGCTGCTGGGTGCGCAGCGGGTGAGCGTGAACGTGCAGCCGCGGCAGTGAGGGTCATGTTGATAGAGGTAGCTTACGAACGCGCAAGCGACCATTCCGGAACACCGCAATGCAACCCGCTCTCAGCGATTCCTGCAAATTAACCAGGGCCGGAATGAGTACACGTGCATAGTCTCCGGCAGTAACCAGCGACGGCTCGCGGAAGAGTACAAATGAAGCGAGGGCGAGATGGGGGCCTGCGAGCAAACTGCCGAAATGGGTATCAGCCGAGACGATAATTCGGCGCTCATCAACGGCACGATTGAGAATTGTTTCATCGCTGGCAGCCTGCATCGAATAGGCTCGCACGTGAACCGCATCGTAGCCAGCTTGACAAAGAAGAGTAGCCAGGGCTGGCGGCAGCGCGTTATCAATAAGAAATTTCAAGCGGAGGCGGGTAGGGGCAGTTCGCCTTCCAGGAGAGTTGCCGCGGCGTAGCGCAGGCACTGGCGTATGTCTTCTGGTTCGAGATCCGGGTAATTCTGCAGGATCTGAGGTTCAGACAATCCGCTTGCCATCATCCGGAGCACGGTAGCTACCGGAATCCGGAGTCCGCGCACGCAGGGAACTCCGCCCATCTTGGCCGGATCGATCGTAATGCGATTGAATTGGTCCATCGCTCGCCCTTTTTTCATGATATTCCGCAGCGTGTGTTTTGAGACTGCGTAAGAGACGTGGGCGCGGGGCTCATCGGCTACACTAGGAGCTTTGAGTTTCAGTTTTGGGGTGTTCTTTCCGGCGCCAGGTTGCCAATAGGTTTGCCAGGTTTCTGCCTCGGTTGAAACCGGCATCCGGCACCGAACGTCAGGGGATTGTCTTCCCGGCATGAATGGGACTCGCTCCATCGGCAACGAAAGGATTCGCTCGTAGACATGATTCACCACAGGCCGAAGAGCCTGCGTCTGTCCGCCCCGGCAGTTTGCCTTTTGGTAGTTTGCGGCGTATGCGCGACGAAGTCTTTTTCGCAGAGTGCGCCGCCTCAGAATCAACAGGCCGCGCAGAATCCTCCGCAGCAGCAGAATCCTGCCCCGCAGAGCACTCCTCCGCAGCAGCCACAAAATACGCCGCAGCAGCCGCCGAAGCAGCAGAATCCGTTTGAAAATGTTCCCGAAGCGCCGCAGGCCCCTAAGCAGGGGCAGCAGCCAAGCGGGGTGCAGGAAGCGAAGCCGGCCGCGATTGCTCCGAATGTGATTGAAGGCGTGGATTTCCGGGGTCAACGTAAAGTGCCGCAGGATACTCTGCGCGCGCTGATCTATACGAAGAAGGGCGATGTCTTCGACGAGGAATCGATTCACCGGGATTTCATGCAGCTCTGGAATACCGGACGCTTCGACGATCTGCGGGTGGAACAGGAGCGCGGGCCGCAAGGCGGCATCATTCTGACCTGGTATGTGACCGAGCGCCGCACGGTGCACGTGATCGATTACACGGGCAATAAGTCGATCACGAAATCAGAGATCCTCGATCGCTTTAAAGAGCGGCATGTGAATCTGACGCCGGAATCGCAGTTCGATCCCGGTAAAGTGCAGCTGGCGAAGAATGTGCTGCAGGAGTACGAAGCCGAGCGCGGCCACCAGTACGCGACGGTAACGCCGCAGATCCGGCAGGTGCCGCCGGGCGGCGTGGACGTGGTGTTTGCCATCGATGAGGGGCCGAAAGTAAAGGTTGGGAACATTCTGATCGAAGGCAATAATGCGTTCAGCGATCGCCAGGTAATTCGCGCGATGAAGAATCTGAAGCCGATTGGCATTCCGTATTCGATCCTGTTTGAAAACCTGTTTGCGCGCACCTACGATTCGACCAAGCTCGACGAAGACTCCGAGCGCATCCGGATGTTCTACATGGCGCACGGCTACTTTACGGCGCGCGTCATCAATCATCAGGAAAAGGTATACGACGTTTATGGGCGGCGGATTCTGGTGCCGTTCATGAAATCGAGCAAGCCCGGAAAACGGGTCGACATCACAATGACCGTGCAGGAGGGCGACAAGTATTTCCTGCGGAACATCAATTTCGTGGGCATGAAGCTCTTCCGCACGCCGGATCTGATTGCGCGCACGATGTTCCACATGGCGCCCGGCGATGTTTTCTCTACCGAGAAGATGCAGAAGGGGCTGGACGATCTGCGCAAGCTGTACGGCAACTTCGGCTACATCGATTTCGTTCCGACGCCGGATCCGGAGATCGTTCCCGGCAAGGATCAGATCGACTTAACGGTCGATATCGATGAAGGGCATCAGTTCTTTGTGCGGCGCATCGATTTCCAGGGCAACACGACCACACGCGACAAAGTGATTCGCCGCGAGATGCTGATTGACGAAGGCGATCTCTACAGCAAGCAGCTCTTCGACACAAGCATCCTGCGGCTGAATCAGCTGGGATATTTCGAACCGCTGAAACCGGACGATGCGGCCACGATTACGCGCGATACCAAGAACAATACGGTCGATCTGCTGATCAAGCTCAAGGAACGCGGCAAGAATTCGATTCAGCTGAATGGCGGCGTGTCGGGCATCTCGGGAAGCTTCATCGGCTTCTCGTATTCGACGAATAACTTTCTGGGCCTGGGCGAAACGTTGAGCCTGAGCGCGCAGATCGGTACACTGCTCGACAATATTACGTTTGGCTTCACCGAGCCTTACTTATTCGACAAGCCGATTCAGGCCGGTTTTACGGTCTTTTATCAGCGCTACCGGTTCGATCAAGGCATTCAGGCGTCGATCTTCGCGGGCACAAATCTCACGGGTTATTACAACTCGCTGCCGAGTCAGGATCTGTTGAATTACACGACGAACGGGCGCGGCTTCACGACATTCCTGAGCTATAACCTGCGACGCAGCTTTGCGCGGGTGGGGCTCTCGTACAGCTTCAGCGACCAGTCGCTGACGCCGATCACGCAGGGCGCCATTGCGTACTTCAACTATCTCGATTTCCAGGGCATTAACGGACCCAACTCGCTGAACGGCATCAAGGCGAGTACGATTACGCCGACTTACGCCTACAACACGGTGAATCATCCGATCACGCCGACCAAAGGCCTGCGCATCAGCGCCGGATTCGGGTTCACGGGGTCATCGATCGGCGGCAACGTGAATATGCTGCAGCCCTCGCTTGATGTGGCGTATTTCCGGCGCGGGATTTTCAAGAGCAATGTGATGGGTTTCCACTTCAACGGCAAGTTCATCACGGGTTACGGCGGCCGGGTTCCGCCTCCTTACAGCCGCTATTACATGGGCGGCGAAGACGACGTGCGCGGATTCGACATTCTGACCATCAGCCCGTTTGCCTACATTCCGACGCAGGCGACGGTAAATGTCTATAACAATGATGGAAGCGTGCGTTATCAGCGCGCGGTGACCTCGACAGGCGGCATTACGTTCGTGCCGGTGACGGTGACCATCCCGTCGTATCAGTTCATCATTCCGGGCGGCGATACGTACGGAGTATTCAACTACGAGTACCGCATTCCGATCGTGGGCCCGGTGTGGCTGGCGCCGTTTCTCGATGCCGGCGTGAACCGGCTGTTTTTCCCGGGCCAGCTCGGTCTGAATCCGGATCGCGTGGCTCAGCTGAACGCGCTGTTCCCGCAGGCGAACTTCGGCAAGCAGGCTTTGATCGTACCCGGTACGCAGGTGCCGCGTGTCTCAACCGGTATCGAACTACAGGTACTGATGCCGGTCGTGAACGCGCCGTTCCGTGTGTATTTTGCGTATAATCTCAGTGAAGCGCACACGACGATACAGCCTCCGTTCCCGGCGAGTTTAGGTTCGCTGCAGAACGACTATACCTATCGGCAAGCTTTCTCGGCTCTCGGCACGCCGTTTCCGTACGATGAGCGGAAATCGATTTTCCGCTTCTCGATTGGAAGGACGTTCTGAGGAAGCTGCGGGGCGGGTTGGCAGTGGCCGGGCGTACTTCAGGCCTCGGGTGTCCGAACGCTCCGGGGTGTGTCAGGATAAAGGGAACCCCGACAATTCGAATAATCTGGGAAGGATCTAAGAAGTAGATGGTGATGAAAAGTAGTTTAGCCGCGCTTGCGCTCTGTGCGGGCCTGGCGTTTGGCGCCGACGCGCAGCAGCCTCCGACCAAGGTGGGCGTGATCAGCGTACAGGGCGCAATTGTTGGAACCAAGGACGGCCAGAAAGCCTCGCAGGAACTGGAAGCGAAGTTCACGCCGAAGAAGAAGGAATTCGATGCGCGGCAGGCTGAGCTGCAGCAGCTGCAGGATCAGTACAACAAGGGCGGCAGCGTGATGAGCGAGGATAAGCGCAACCAGCTGGCCCGCGATATCGACGAAAAGAAGAAGCGGCTGGAGCGCGACATGCAGGATGCGCAGGAGGAGCTGCAGGGCGAGCAGCAGCGTGTGCTTTCGGGCCTCGGACAGCGCATGATGGCCGTGATTGAGAAGTATGCGAAAGATAACGGCTACACGATGATCCTCGATGTAGGCAACCAGAACACGCCGGTGCTCTACGCCTCGAGCGCGATCGACATCACGCAGGATATTATCCAGCTCTACGACAAAACGTCGACCAATGGTGGCCCGGCACCGACGAGCTCGGTAGGGCCGAGTTCGAATGCCGCTCCGGCGCGGACGCCTGGAACTCCGGCGGCATCACGCACGCCCGGAACCCCGCGCTAAACGGGTTCGCGGCCAGGTATCGATCGCTTCGCTCTTGCAGACTGCCATCGGAGCCAGGAGCCACGGGCGTGGCTCTCGAGCTGGAGGGCCGGACACCCGGAGCGAAGCGATTTGTGTTTGTATGGCGCAAAGCAAAGGCCTATGGCTGATCTAAACTCCTTTCACGACGCTGTAAAGCAAGGGAATCTCGAAGCGGTGCGGGCTGCGCTTGAGGGCCATCCGTCGCTGCTCAATCAGACCAATGCATCCGGCCAGACCGCCTTTCTGCTCGCCAAGTACTACCGTCAGCCGGCTATCGCGGAGTATCTGTTGAGCCTTGGCCCGAAGCTCGACCTTTTTCAGAACTGCGCGGCGGGGCGCACGGAAGCGGCTTTGGAGGAAGTCGACCGCGACCTGAAACTGCTCGAATCGCATAGTCCGGACGGCTGGACACCACTGCATCTGGCCGCTTTTTTCGGGCATGCGGAGCTGGTGAAAGCGCTGCTGAACCGCGGCGCCGGTATCGATGCGCGCTCGACGAATGCGATGCAGAACACACCGCTGCACGCGGCTGCGGCGGGAGCGGATCTCGGCACGATGGAGCTGCTTTTGACGCAGGGCGCGGATCCGAATGCACGGCAGCACGGCGGCTGGACGGCTCTGCATGCGGCGGCTCAGACCGGTAATCGCGCGATGGCGGAGCTGCTGCTGGCGCACGGCGCGCACCGGCATGTGCAAGCCGATAACAATCAATCGCCGCTCGACATGGCACTCTCTTACGGCCGCTCGGAACTGGTGGCGCTCCTCGAATCCTGAACATGGTTGTGGACACCAGTCTCGAAGAACTCCGCAAGGCTACGCTGGCCCGCTTCGCGTCCGCCACGGCGCTGGACGAACTGGAAGAAGCGCGCGTGCAGGCGCTGGGGCGCAAGGGAACGCTGGCCGCGATCAGCAAGAATTTCGGCAAGCTGGCGCCGGAAGAGCGCGCGCATACCGGCAAGCTGCTCAACGCGGTGAAGAACGAGCTCGAAGCCGAGTACGAACGGAAGAAGGCGGCTTTCGAACGCGAAGCGCTGGCGCAGCGGCTTTCGCGCGAGTGGATCGATGTGACGCTTCCGGCGCCGGGGATCCGGCCGGGCAGCCTGCACCCGGTGACGCAGATTCAGGAAGAAATTGAAGACCTGTTTACGTCGCTTGGATTTGCGATTCTGGACGGTCCCGAAGTCGAAACGGAAGAACATAACTTCGATGCATTGAACATTCCGCCGACGCATCCGGCGCGGGACATGCAGGACACGTTCTGGCTGACGAACGGGCACCTGCTGCGTACGCATACTTCGCCGGTACAGGTTCGCGGGATGAGGAAGTTTGGGCCGCCGCTGCGGATGATCGCTCCGGGGCGCACGTTTCGCAATGAAGAAGTGGACGCCTCGCACGAGCACACGTTCTATCAGTTGGAAGGCATGATGATCGACCGCGATGTTTCGGTCGCGAATCTGATCTACTTCATGAAGACACTGCTCAGCGGCGTGTTCCATCGCGACGTCACGGTGCGGCTGCGGCCCGGTTATTTTCCATTCGTAGAACCCGGCTTCGAGCTCGACATCCAGTGCCTGATCTGCGGCGGGTCGGGCTGCTCGGTGTGCAAACAGAGCGGATGGGTGGAGCTGCTGCCCTGCGGACTGATACATCCAAATGTGCTGCGGTTGAGCAACATCGATCCCGACGAGTGGTCCGGCTTCGCGTTCGGGCTGGGCCTCACGCGCCTGGCCATGATGCGCTACGGGATTGACGACATCCGCCAGCTGCAGGGCGGAGATCTACGATTTTTGAACCAATTCTGATGCGCTTGCTGCTGGTCACCGGTATGGCGAAGTGGTGCGGCGTGCGCACGGAAGATGCGCGCTACCAACGATGAAATTCTCCTATAACTGGCTCCGCGAACTTGTTCCCGGACTCGCCACCGATCCCTCCGCGCTCGAGCATCTGATCACGATGAAGACCGCCGAGTGCGAAGGCATTTTCCCGGCGGGTGCGCATTTCGAGAATGTGAGAGCGGCGAGGGTCGTCTCGATAGAGGCTCTGCCGAAATCCAAGAACAAGAAGGTGCGCATCGAGATTGGCGCGGGGCGCGAGGCGAGCGTGGTCTGCGGCGCGCCGAATGTGCGGGAAGGCATGATGGCCGCCTGGGTCCCACCGGGCACCGAGCTGGCCGGAAGAACGATCTCGCGCGCTGTGATCGACGGCATCGAGAGCGAGGGAATGCTCGCCAGCGCTGACGAACTCGGCATCAACCGCGATCACTCGGGCCTGATCGAACTGGCGAATGTTGCACCGGGCCAGCGGCTGCCCGATCTTGCGCCCGACTGGATTATCGAGATCGACAATAAAAGTCTCACGCACCGGCCGGATCTGTGGGGGCATTACGGGATGGCGCGCGAAGTGGCGGCGATTACTCACAATGCGCTCCGCGATCCAGTAGATACGCAGGAACTGCCGGAGGGCGCAGGGGCGATCAAGGTCGAGATTGCGGACCACCGGCTCTGCCCGCGGTACAGCGCGCTGTGCTTCGATCAGATTCGCGTGGGGCCTTTACCGCTGGGGCTTCAGTTACGTCTGGAAAGCGTGGATCTGAACACGATCAGCAATATCGTCGATGTGACGAACTACGTGCTGGCCGAACTGCCACAGCCGATGCACGCCTTCGACCGCGACAAGCTGCACGGAGACACGATTTACGTGCGGCCGGCGAAAGCGGGCGAAAGACTGGCGGCGCTGAACGGCGAGACGTACACGCTGACGGAAGCCGATCTGGTGATTGCGGATGCGCGTGGTCCGATTGCGCTGGCCGGAGTGATTGGGGGCACCGAAAGCGCGATTTCGGAAACGACGACGCGCATTGTGCTCGAAAGCGCCAATTTCAACGCTGCCTCCGTGCGGCTCACTTCGGTGCGGCACAAGCTGCGGACGGACGCGTCGATTCGCTTTGAAAAATCGCTCGACCCGGAAAATACGATTCGCGGTCTTGCGCGTGCGGCTGCACTGATTCGTCAACTCTGCCCCAGCGCTGTGCACGCTGGGGGGGTGACGGACAATCGCGCTCCGGCGCACCTCCCGGCGCCGATCGCACTGCCGGTCTCCTTCGTTGGGCGCAAGCTTGGCAAGCAAATCAGCGGCGGCGAGATCAGCGAAATTCTGGGGGCGCTCGGCTTCGCTACGCGCGAATCTTCTGCCGGTCTGCTGGAAGTTACGGTGCCCAGCTGGCGCGCTACTAAAGACATTTCGCACAAGGACGATCTGGTGGAAGAGATCGGCCGAATGATCGGCTACGGCGAGATCACTCCGGCGGCGCCGCTGGTTGCCTCGGTGGTGCCGCCAGCGAATCCGATGCGCCTGTATCTGCGCCGGATTCGCCGGGTGATTGCGGATCAGGGCTTTACGGAAGTTTACAATTATTCGTTTCTCACGGCCGCGGACGCCGAGCGCTTTCATTTCGATCTTGGCGAGCACATTGGCGTGCGTAATCCGATTGCGGCCGAGCTGACGCATCTGCGGCGGAGTCTGCTGCCCGGAGTTTTCAAGAACATTCTCGGCAACGCGCGAAATTTTCAGGAGTTTCGGGTTTTTGAAATCGGGCATGAGATTCATCCGGACGGGAACGGCGCTTTGCCCGACGAAATTCCGCATCTGGCAGCGGCCTTTTATCAGCAGCACGCGAGCGAGCAAACATTCTTCGAGATGAAGCGCGTGGCCGAATGTCTGCTGCGCGAAGCGCGCTTTCGCGCGAATCCGAAGCCGGCGCCCTACATGCATCCCGAGCGCGCGGCCCTCATTTCGCTTAATGGGTCCGAGCTTGGAGGTGTTTTCGAACTCCATCCGTCCCTGCTAGCCGATGAGGGGCTGGAGGGACGGGCGGTGGTTTTGGATATTGATCTGCGGCTGGCTTTTGCGGCACAGGAAGCGAAACCCTTCCGCTACACACCACCCCGCCGATATCCGACCAGCGGCTTCGATCTTTCCATCGTGACGGAAAAGCGTACACCGGTGGGTCAACTGGAAGACGAACTGCGCGCGCTGGCCCGCGAACATCTGGTGTCGCTGGATTTCGTTCGGCAGTATGAGGGCGCGCCGCTCGCGGCTGGGACAAAGAGCGTTTCGCACCACCTCGAGATCGGAGCCGCCGATCACACGCTCTCGAGCGAGGAAGCGACTCGCATTCGCAGCGCGATTGTGAGCGGACTGCGCGCCAGAAACTACGAAATTCGCGGGCTGGACTAGCCGGCTGCAGCGCGCCGGCATGAGTCCGGGTAGGCGCTGAGAAAGCGCGCGCTTCGATAGACTGATCGCCATGATGCGGACTGTGTTTACGCGTGTGGCGATGCTCGGGATGGCTGCGGGCGCGTGGTGTGCGGGACAGCAACAGCGCCAGCAGCCACCTGCTTTTGCGATGCCGAAGCCGACGCCCAACGATACCTTGCGCTCGCCGGAGGTGGGTGCGGACGGGCGAGTGACTTTCCGGCTGTATGCGCCGGATGCGCGTGAGGTGAAGCTGAACGCCGAGGGCCGGGAAGCGACACCGGGAATGACGCCGGAGGAGTTGCGGAAGATTGCAGGGCCGGTGGCGATGACGCGCGGGGCAAATGGCGTGTGGACGGTTGACTTTGGGCCAATTCAGCCGGGCGTGTATCGATATACCTTCGTTGTCGATGGCGTGCAGACGACGGATCCGCGCAATCCGGTTTCGAGCGAGTCGCTCAATTCGGTGCGGAGCATGTATGAGGTGCCAGGCGCCGCGTTTGAGGAGTACCGGGCGGATGTGCCGCATGGGGCGATTGCAACTGTCTGGTACCAATCTGCGGCGGTGGGTGGATTGCGGCGCATGCATGTGTATACCCCACCCGGGTATGAGCGGGACGGGCGTTCCTATCCAGTGCTGTATCTGCTGCATGGTGGCGGGGACACGGACGATTCGTGGCCGACCGTGGGGCGCGCCGGAGCGATTCTTGACAACCTGATTGCAGCGAAGCAGGCCGTGCCGATGATTGTGGTGATGCCGGCGGGACATGTGTCGCGGGAATTTTCGCTGCGCACGGGCATGAATACGATGGGGCACGACCAGTTCAATGAAGACCTGACGGGCAGTGTGATTCCGTTTGTGGATCACACGTACCGGACTGCGGAGGATCGTGAACACCGGGCGATCGCGGGGTTATCGATGGGCGGGGTGCAGACGCTGAATATTTCGCTGAGCCATCCGGAGCTGTTCGATTACGTGGGCGTGTTCAGTTCGGGCTGGTTCCCGAACGTGCGGGAGCAGGAAAAGAAGACGGATCTGGCGCAGTATAAGGCCAGCGGGCAGGAGTTCCGGCTGTATTGGGTTGGTGTCGGGAAGTATGACATTGCAAATGCGAACAGCGGGGCGACGGTGGAGCTGCTGAAGAAGTATGGGATTGAGCCGGTGACCCAGGAGAGCGGGGGATTTCACGCGTGGAACAATTGGCGGGATTATCTGCATGAGTTTGCGCCGCAGTTGTTCCGGTAATTGATCTGTTTTGCCAGCCAGCTTTAAGGCGCGTACGTTGCCGGCTTCGTTTCGAGATTGACAGATATTTCGGGGAAGAGCGTTGTGAGTCGATATAATCACGAAGCTCATGCGCTCATCATTGGCGGCGTTCGTGGCTGGCGCGCTGGCGGTGTGGTGCTCAGCGGCAACTGTGAGAGCGCAGACGACGAAGCTGCCCGCGTTCACAATTGACGAGTTGAAACAGTTATCGACCGAGGCGGAGCCGGGCGGCGCGTTAGCGACGAAGCTAAATAGACTTCTACATACGGTGGAAACGGGGTCGTATGTAGGTAAGCGGGACAGGCCGGCGCGGCCGGTGCAGCAGGGAGTGCCGATCCTGCGCGCGGCGATGTGGAATATCGAACGCGGGCAGGAATACGACTCGATTCTGACCGCGCTGACGGATGCGGACGAGTTTGCCAAGCTTTGCGCGAAGCGCGGGCTGAAACGGCAGCGGCTGGAGCTGATCCGGGAGGAAGCGCGGGTGCTCGAAGACGCGGACCTGCTGATTCTGAACGAAGTGGACGGCGGGATGAAGCGGAGCGGGTATCGGGATGTGGCGCGCGAGCTGGCGCAAGCGCTGCATATGAATTATGCGTATGCGGTGGAGTTCGTGGAGGTGGATCCGGTGACGCTGGGGATCGAGGTCATACCGGAAACGGCGCTCGAAGACGAGCTGCGGGCGGATCCGGCGCGCTACAAGGGGCTGCACGGGACCGCGATTCTGGCGCGGTACCCGATTCAGAATGCGCGGGTGCTACGGCTGCCGGTGTGCCACGACTGGTATGCGAACGAGCGGAAGCCGGTGCCAAAGATCGAGAAGCTGAAGCGGTTGGGATCGGAGAAAGTTTTTCTGGAAGCGATTGCGCAGGAGCGGCGGCGGGGCGGGCGGATTGCGCTGATTGCGGAATTGGCGGTACCGGAGGCGCCGGGCGGGACGGTGCGGGTGGTGAATGCGCATCTGGAGAACAAGTGCAAGGCGCGCTGCCGGGTGGAGCAGATGAACGCGGTGCTGGAGGACGTGCGGGGTACCAACGGCCCGTTGATTCTGGCCGGTGATTTAAACACCACTGGGGCGGACGGGAGCATCTTATCGGTCGGCTACATATTGAAGACGAAGATGCGAGATCCGCGCTTCTGGGCGGGCCAGGCGCTGAGCTATTTCAATCCGCTGAATTTGTACGGGATGGGGACGGCGGCGCGGTATGTGCATGGGTACGGGGATCCGACGCGGCGGGATCTGCCGGTGATTGCGAATAACCGCGAGTTTGGGCTGTTTGACACAGTGCGGAAAGACCGGTTCAGCGATGGCGCGAGTTTTGATTTCAGCGGAGAGAAGCAGTATACGGTGAACGGGCGCGCTGGCACGCTGGCCAACAGCAATGAGCGGGCTGCGAAGGGGTTCACCTACACGTTTGCGCTGCCGCGGGATTTTAAGGGAGCGATCGGGAGGTACCGTTTGGACTGGTTTTTCATCAAGCCGCCGGCGGGAGAGGAGACGCGCTTGCTGCGGCCGCAATTTGCGCGTACGATGCAGGCGTTGAATCAGGGGCTGGAGCCGAGATTGTCGGATCATGCGCCGATTACGGTGGATTTGCCGCTGGCGGGAGTGGAGAAGTGAAAGGGTAGGGCGATGAAGAGGCTGGCGACGGTGGTGGCGGTGCTGGGCGGGCTGGCGTGGGGCCAGGAGGCGCCGGTGAAGGCGGTGCTGTTTCAGAATGTGCGCATTTTCGACGGGAAGTCGGGCGCGCTCTCCGGGGCGTCGAATGTGCTGGTGCGCGGGAATGTAATCGAAAAGATTTCGACGGTGCCGATCGCGGTGGACCGGAGCGGGACGACGCAGGTGATCGAGGGCGGCGGGCGGACGCTGATGCCGGGGCTGATCGACGCGCACGCGCACATCATGATAACGACGATTCCGATGGCGCTGGCGATGACTACGGATCTCGGTTATGTGGAACTGCGCGCGGGGCGGGACGCGACCGAGATGCTGCTGCGCGGCTTCACGACGATACGCGATATGGGCGGGCCGAGTTTTGGGCTGAAGCGGGCGATTGATGAAGGGATTGTGGCCGGGCCGCGGATTTATCCATCGGGCGCGATGATTTCGCAGACTTCGGGGCATGGCGATTTCCGGTTGTTGAGCGAGCTGCCGAGAGAACCGAACTCGCAGTTGAGCTATACCGAGCGCATCGGGCTGGCGGCGATTGCGGATGGAGTGGATCTGGTGCTGGTGCGGACGCGGGAGCAACTGATGCGCGGCGCGAGCCAGATCAAGGTGATGGCGGGGGGCGGAGTGAGCTCGGCATATGATCCGCTGGACAGCACGCAGTACAGCGAGGCGGAGATGCGGGCGGCGGTGGGTGCGGCGGAGGACTGGGGGACGTATGTGGCGGTGCATGCGTACACGCCGCGGGCGATTCAGAGGGCGCTGACGGCAGGAGTGAAGTGCATCGAGCACGGGCAGCTGGCGGATGAAGCGACGGCGAAGCAGATGGCGGAAAAAGGCGTGTGGTGGTCGCTGCAGCCGTTTCTGAGTGATGAGGATGCGAATCCGAAGAGCGATCCGGTGGGGAAGGCGAAGCAGGAGGAGGTGAGCCGCGGGACGGAGCAGGCGTATGGGCTGGCGAAGAAGTATCACATCAAGACGGCGTTTGGGACGGATACGCTGTTCAGCGCGAAGGCGGCGGCGCGGCAGGGAGCGCAACTGGCCAAGCTGACGCGCTGGTACACGCCGGCGCAGGTGCTGCGGATGGCGACGTCGGAGAATGCGGAACTGCTGGCGATGGCAGGGCCGCGGAATCCCTATCCAGGGAAGCTGGGCGTGGTGGAGGAAGGCGCGCTGGCGGATTTGTTACTAGTGGATGGCGATCCGCTGACGAACATTCAGTTGATAGAGGATCCGGTGAAGAATTTCGTGATGGTGATGAAGGACGGGAAGGTGTATAAGAACACGCTGTGAGCCGGGTGCTGCTCAGGACCGCATCGCCTCGGCAGAACACGTCGAAGTCTTCATAGCTCCGTCCTCGTTGGCGGGATCTTTGGCCGCCGGGATCTGACCGGCCATGGTGAACTGATCAATAACGTACGACAGGCTAATCGAAACCCAGGACCGAGGGCCGATCCATGAGATGAGAGTGCAGATGAGGCGCCGAGGTATTGCCGGAGTTGCCGGCGGCCCGATTTCAGTTAGGTGTTGCTGTATGTCGATGGGCGTGATGGCGTAGCTGAATGGTGCGGGTTCGTGGCGCCGGGAGAACCGCCGAGCAATTCGAAGCGATGCACAAGGCGGCTAGGTGCGGCGGGAAGAGAGCGAAGGCAGCGAACTCCAGGGAGGACCGGCGTGCGCGGCCGTGGATGTTCGCTCCACTCCGATAAGATTGTCGGCATGACGAGACGGACGTTAGTGGGATCGCTTGCGGCAGCGGCGGTGATGAAGGGCGGCGCGCGCCGGGAGGAAGAAAAGGAGCCGGTGGAATGGAAGCCGCTGCTCGGGGTGCTGGGACCGTATACGAAGGCGAATGTCGAATTTGCGCGCTCGGCGGGATTCGACAACATGATTCTGGGCGGCGGGCCGGGGTCGACGCTCGACGCGAACAGGATCACCGATGCGCAGATCGCCGAGATCAAGCAGGTGCTTGCGGCGAGCAAGATGCATGTTTCGGCGTTTCAGATCGACGGCAGCCATATCGACCCAAATCCGGAGAAGCGCGAGCGGACGAATGCCTACTTTGTGAAGGCAATTGAGCTGGCCGGGAAGCTGGGCGTGCCGTATATCGGGACGTGTTCAGGGAAGGATGCGTCGAAGCCGTTTGAAGAGCAGGTATCGGAGATTGTGAAGGTCTATCGCGCGAAGTATTTCGATGCCTGCGAGAAGAACAACGTGAAGCTGCTGTGGGAGCCGTATCCGGGGAACCCGAATATTGCGACGAGTCCGGTGGGATATCGGGCGTTGTTCAAGGCATTTGGGGATGCTCCGTATGTGGGGTTGCAGTATGATCCCTCGCATCTGGTGCGGCAGTTTATGGACCCGATTGCGACGGCGCGGGAATTTGCGGACAAGATTTACGACGTGCATCTCAAAGACACGGAGATCCTGTGGCCGGTGTTGCGGGATGGCGGGATCAATCCGGTGAATCATGCGAGCTGGTGGCGGTATCGGATTCCAGGGATGGGATCGATTTCGTGGCGGGACTTTTTCAGTGTGCTGCAGGATCAGGGGTACAAGGGCGCGATGAGTATCGAGCAGGAGGATCCGCTGTATGGAGGCGAGACGAATCGCGGGCCGGATTTCAGTGAAGATTTCAAGACCGGGTTTGTGATGGCGAAGCGGTATCTGGCGCAGTACGTGCCGTAGGGGCCTGAACGGTCAGGAGATCGAGTACGCTTACGTTGCGGCGGGTGCCTTCGCCCGGAAGCTGGATCATGTGGGTGAGGCCGGGATTGTCTTTGCGGGCGATAGGAGGCACGGGCTGCGGGACGGCCATGACGAGCGATTCGACGCGCGGAACAACGTAGCCGTGAAGTTCGTCGGAACTGCGAGTGATCAGGACGGATTGAGAGGCGTCGAGCTGTGGGAGCGGGTGGCCCAGGATTGCGCCTAAATCGAGGACGCTGACGCTCTGGGCGCGCCATTCGAGGAAGCCCCGAAAAACGGCGCCAGGCCGGCCGAGTGAGGCCAGTTGCGGGAGCGGAATAATGCCTTCGATATCGCGCAGGGCGGAAGCGACGGTGCCGCGGCCGGATTCGTAAACAACAAAGGATTGCTGTTCGCCGGTTTCGCTCGCATTTGCGGAACAGGAGTGAGCAGCGACGGTGACGTTGCGGATGTGTTCGTGTTGGAGCAGGGCGCGGGCGTCCAGTACGAGCATAGAATCGCTGCCGCGGCGCAGAAGACCGCCATAGACTTCGGCGTTTGGAATGCCGGAGTGCGCGACGGAGCTGATCTCGCTGCCGGGTATTTCGAGCGCGCCGAGAACGTCGTCGATTTCGATACCGATCTGGCGGCCCTGGTGTTCGACGAGCAGACCGCGTTGGGCAGCAGGTTGCGCACTGCCGGGCAGATGCAGAAAACGGGGCAGGTTGAGCATGGGGAGCTGCCGGTTGTCGACGTTCCAATACGTCCGGAAGAAGCTGCCGATGGGTGTGGCCGTGTTCTCGCCGGCGGGAATGGCGCGCAGTACGTTGGCGATGTCGAGCGCGAAGATGTGGCCGGCGCTGCGAAAACAGGCGAGCTTGCATTTCGGGGAGGAAGCGTTCGCGGTTGAGGCGCAGGGCCGGGCGGCGAGCGTGCGGATGCCGTTCTGTTGGAGCAGAGCGGCGAGATCGAGGATCGAGACAGCTTCGCCGGTTTCGGGATCACGGAAGAAGCGCGGGAAGAGAGCGCGGTTATGGGCGGCGCTTTCGAATTCCGAGAGAGCGAGTGTGCCGGGACGGGCGACCTTAACGATGGCATCGATCGAGAGCGCGAGCAGACGATTCTCTGTACGGACGATGAGGGCGAGTTCGGCCGGCTCCTGGACGGAGCTGCCGGGCGAAAGCAGTGTTGCGAGCGAAATGAGCGGAATGAGCTGATCGCCGCGGCGGAGCGCTCCCGAGCAATAGACGCCGGGATCGGGGATCGGCAGGATCTCGGGGCGAGAGACGACCTGCTCGATGTTTTCGGTCGAGAGCGCGATCTGGAAACTGGCGGCGCGCAGGACGCCGTAGACGTCCGCAGTGGTCATGAGCGCAAAGCGAGTTCCGATTGCGGCTGAGCGAGCTGGGAGTTCAGGCGCACGAGGGAGCTGGTCTGTTCGGCAGCAGCTTCGCGGGATTGGGCAGGCGACACCTCGTCGATGGAACGCGTGAGGCGATCGGTGGTGGCCGACTGCTCTTCGGCGGACTGACGGATGCCGGAAGTGGACGAGATGGCGCCGGCTGTGTTCTTCGCAAGCGACGAGAAGGTGTTCTCGATCTGGCCAGTGATTTCGAGGCTTGATTCGATGTGGCGTGAGGACTCCTGAATCAGGCGCGCGATTTCGCGGGTGGCTTGAGCGGAGCGTTCGGCGAGTTTGCGGACTTCGTCGGCGACGACGGCGAAACCGAGACCGTGCTGACCGGCGCGGGCCGCTTCGATAGCGGCGTTGAAGGCGAGCAGGTTAGTCTGGCTGGCGATTTCCCCGACCGTTTTGGCGATCTCGCTGACGCCATCGGCGCTCGACCGGATCTCGCGGATGACTTCGAAGGAGCGTTTGGCGGCCTCGGCGCCGCCGGCGGTCTGCGATTCGGCGGAAGAGAGCAGAGTTTGCGAGCGCGCGGTTTCGTTTAGAATGGCCGAGGTTTTGGACGCAATCTGGGCACTATCGGCGGACATCTGGCGAGCAGTTCGGGCGAGCTTGTCTTCGCGTTCGACCTGATAGGTGATATCCATGGCGAATTTGACGACTTTGTAGGGCTCGCCTTTGGCATCGAAGATCGGGTTGTAGGTCGCCTGCAGGCAGACGCGATGGCCGTGCTTGCCGACGCGGAGCACGCGCCCCGAGTAAAACTCGCCGCGGCTTAGACGAGGCCAGAAGCTGCGGTATTCAGGCGAGGCGACGTACTCGGGTTCGCAGAAGATTTTGTGGTGCTTGCCAACGACCTCGCGGGCGTTGTAGCCGAGCAGTTCAAGGAAGGCGTCGTTCGCGGAGAGTACGTTACCTTCGAGATCGAATTCGATGACGGCCTGCGAGCGGCCGATGGCGGCGACTTTGGCCTGGTACTCGGCGTTCTGCTGTTTCTGCGCGGTGATGTCGGTGGCGAACTTGACGACTTTGACGGGGCGGCCTTCGGCGTTGAGGATCGGGTTATAGGAAGCCTGGATCCAAACGTCCGTTCTGTTTTTTGAGAGGCGGCGGAATTCGCCGGCGTGATACTCGCCGCGGCGGAGTTTGTTCCAGAAATCGCGGTATTCGTCGCTGGCGGCGTAGACGGGATCGCAGAACATGCGGTGGTGCTTGCCGCGGACTTCCTCGAGGGTGTAGCCGAGGGTATCGAGAAAAGCTTTGTTGGCATTCAGGACGATGCCATCGAGATCGAATTCGATGACGGCCTGGACGCGGTCGATGGCCTGCATTTTGGCCTGGTATTCGAGGGTCTGGAGCTTGGAGGCGGTGACGTCGGTGGCGTATTTGACCACCTTAACCGGCTGCCCTTCGGCATTGAAGACCGGATTGTAGGAGGCCTGGATCCAGATCTCTTTGCCGTTTTTGCCGTAGCGTTTGTACTCGCCGGAGTGGTACTGGCCTTCGGCTAATTTGGCCCAAAAATGGCGGTAATCGTCGGAGCGGGTATAGGAGTCCTCGCAGAAGATCTGGTGGTGGCGGCCCTTGATCTCGTCGAGCGAGTAGCCCATGACGTTCAGGAAGTTTTCGTTGGCGTGGAGGATGAAGCCTTTGAGATCGAACTCGATGACGGCCTGGACGCGATCGAGGGCTTCGAGCTTAGCGGAGAATTCGGAGTTGCGAAGCTTGTGATCGGTGATGTCGGTGGCGAATTTGACGATTTTGACGGGTGAGCCTGCGGCGTCGAGGACGGGGTTATAGGAGGCGGAGAGCCAGATGGAGGAGCCGTCCTTACGGAAGCGCTTGTATTCGCCGGAATGGAACTGGCCGCTGCGGAGATTTTCCCAGAATTGACCGTATTCGTCGGACTCGGCGTAGGCCGGATCGCAGAAGATGCGGTGGTGCTGGCCGACGATCTCGTCGAGCTCGTAGCCGGTAGTGTTCAGAAAATTCTGATTGGCGGTGAGGATGGTGCCGTCGACATCGAACTCGATGAGGGACTGGACACGGTTCAACGCGGTCCAGAGAGAAGAGAAGTGGGCAGAAGCGGCGGGTGCGGATAGTTGCTGGTCGTACTTATTCGGCATGGGAACAGCAGAGTAGTGGATTTACGCGGGGTGAAATATCAGGCCGACCCTTTCGCCGGTGCTGAAAAGCTTGGCGGTTACGCCTGGGAATTTGCTGGGGCGCGGAGCGGGCGTTCGGGATGGACGAAGAGCCAGACCACTGCGCCGGAGGCACAGAGAAGGGCAGCCGTGAGGAAGGAGGCGGTCCAGCCGTAGCGGGCGGCGATGGCGGGGGTGAGGGAGGCGGTGAGCGCGCCACCGATCTGGCCGCCGGCGTTCATGAAGCCGGAGACGGAGCCGGCGAACGGGCCGCCGATATCAGCTGAGATCGACCAGAACGAGCTTTGGGAAAGGTAGAGTGCGCCGGCGCCGCCTGCGAGGACGACGGTGGCGAGCAGCGCGCTTTGGACCTGGGTCCCGAGGGCGACGAAAAGCGCGGCCAGAGCGATGCCGAAGAAGGCGATGCCACAGCGGCCGATACGTTTGTTGAAAGAGGCGGTGAGGCGGTCGCTGAGCCAGCCGCCGATCAGAGAGCCGACGGTCATGGCGAGGAAGGGAAGCATGGCATAGGTGGCGCTCTGCTTGAGATTGAGGCCGCGGACCTGGTTGAGATAGAGGAAAAACCAGCTGAAGAAGATATAGGCGACGTAGCCGTAAGCGAAGTAGCTGAAGGTGATGAGCAGGATGTCGGGGTGGGTGAGGATGCGGGACCAGGGTACGGATTGCGGGCTGTTGGTGGGTGCGGCAACGGGCAGGCCGGATTCGACGCGGTCGAGTTCGGTGGGTGAGATCCAGGGATGGCGGCGCGGATCGTTGCGCGCGATCCAGTACCAGATGGCGCCGGCGATAAGGCCGAGCGCGGCGCTGGCCCAGAAAGAGCTGCGCCAGCCATAGGTGGACATGAGCCAGGAGATGAGCTTCGGCGTGACGCCGGAGCCGAGCCCGACACCCGAAAAGATGAGGCCGTTGGCTTTACCGCGTTCGATGGACGGAATCCAGCGGGCGACGATCGTGTTGGAGGCCGGATAGACGACCGCTTCCCCAGCGCCGAGACAGAACCGGATGAGGATGGCCATCCAGAGCAGGCCGCTCATAGCTGGGGAGAGCGCGGTGATGAGGGTTGTGAAGACGGCCCACCAGATAGCGCCGAAGAGAAGGATGGAGCGGGCGCCGAAACGGTCGGCGAGCCAGCCAGCCGGTGCCTGGCCAGCGGCGTAACCAAGGATGAAGGCGCTGAAGACGAAGCCGAGCTGTTGCTGCGAGAGATGAAACTCACGGGCGATCGCGCCGCCAGCTATGGAGATGTTGACGCGATCGAGGTAGGCGATGGCGCTGATGATGAAGATCCAGAATACGAGGAGCCAGCGGACTGGAAATTTCATCGGACCGGAAACTTCATCGCTGGATGCGGCCGGAACCACCGCCCGTGACGAGGGCGTTTACTTCGGCGGCTGAGAAGCGGGCAAAGTCGCCGGGGATGGAGTGTTTGAGAGCCGAGGCGGCGACGGCGAATTCGAGGGCTACACGGTCGTTTTCGAGATAGTTGAGGCCATAGATGAGGCCGGCGGCGAAGCTGTCGCCTCCGCCGACGCGATCGACGATGTGGGTGATGTCGTAGGCGCGGCTCAACAGGAAATCGCGGCGGTTGTGCAGGCAGGCGGACCAGCCGTTATGCGATGCGTTGCGGGATTCACGCAGAGTAATGGCAATCTTTTCGAGATTCGGGAAGCGGTCGAGGACGAGCTTTGCGAGTGCTTCGAATTTGGCGTGCTGGAGGGAGCCGGATTCGACGTCGATATCGGTGTCGATACCGAGACATTTCTGGCAGTCCTCTTCGTTGGCAATGCAGAGGTGTGCGTACCGGAGGAGATCGGGCATAATCTCGTGGGCAGTGCGGCCCCACTTCCAGAGATTTTTGCGGAAGTTGAGATCGATGGAAATTTTGAGGTTGGCGGCGCGGGCGGCTTCCAGTGATTCACGGGCGAGCGCGGCGGCGGATTCGCTGAGGGCAGGGGTGATGCCGGTAAGGTGCAGCCAGGCGGCACCGGCGAGTGCGCGCGACCAGTCGATCGTGCCGGGTTGGGCGAGCGCGATGGCGCTGTAGGCGCGATCGTAGACGACGGTGGAAGAGCGCTGGTTGGCGCCGGCTTCGACAAAGTAGACGCCGAGACGGCCGGAAGCGCGGACGATGTGCGAGGTGTCAACACCGAAGCGGCGGAGCTCGGCAATGCAGGCGTCGGCGAGCGGGTTCTTTTCGGGGAGGACCGTCAGATAGCGGCTGGAGCCGCCGAGTTGAGCGATGGAGACGGTGACGTTGGCCTCTCCGCCGCCCCAGGTTGCGACGAACTGTGGGGATTGAAGGAAGCGCTCGAAACCGGGCGGGGAAAGGCGGAGCATGATTTCGCCGAAGGCGGCGATGACGGGTTCGGATGAGGGCAAGCAGTTAGGTTATCGCAGCGGGGGTTTTATGGGCCGGAAAGTGCTCCGGATTATGCCCATGGAGTCGCTCTTTCCGAAAGATGAACAGGTGAAACCAGTGCCGGCCAGCGGGGAACTCGAGGTGCCAGTGGAAGTAGGGGCAGACTTCGCACGACTGCTCGACTGGTACGCGCCAACAGTTTTTGTTTCGTGGATTATCCTCGCGGTCAACGTGGTCGTGTTCGTGTCGATGCTCCTTTCGGGATTCGATCCGGACCGCGCGACGCTTTCGAAGCTGCTCGGCTGGGGCGCGGATTACGGACCGGCGACGATCGGGCGCGGCGAGTGGTGGCGGATGGTGACCTCCATGTTCGTACACCTGGGTTTCATGCACGTGCTTTTCAACATGCTGGTGCTGGTGCAGATCGGGCCGTTTATGGAGCGCCTGCTGGGAAACGTGGGCATGCTGATCGTGTATCTCGTCTCCGGGATTGCGGGCGCGCTGTGCAGCCTGGCGTGGAATCCGTACATCGTGAGCGCTGGCGCGTCGGGAGCGATTTTCGGCTTGTACGGAGCGCTGATTGGGTTTCTGGTTCTGCGGCGGGATTCTATTCCGAAAGCGGCGCTCGCGAACCTGATGAAGGGCGCGGTGGTGTTTCTGATCTACAACGCCGTCTGGGGTGTGCTGCATTCCGGGACCGATCTGGCGGCGCATATCGGTGGGCTGCTTGGAGGGCTGGCATGCGGCCTCGCGGTCAGTAATCCGATCACGGAGGGGTTTGCGCGGAGGCGGCTGGTGCGCGCGGTGGCGGCAGGCCTGGTGAGTACGGCAGTGGTGCTGGGATTTGCGATAGCGCTGCCTCATCCGCTGGATCTGCAGAAAGAGATGCTGCAGGTAGCGGAGCTCGAGAAGAAAACGGACGCGAAATTCCGGACGATCTTCGAGGAATCGAAGGCGGCGCACCTGAGCGACCGACAAGTGGCTCAACGGGTGCAGAACGAGATTTTGGCTCCATGGTCCGCGGAACGCAAGACGCTCCTGAACTTCAGGGGATTGAAGGGGCGACCGGGTGAAATAGCGGGCTTTGTGCTGGCATATGTGACGGCGCGAGAACAGGCGCTGATGAAGCTGGCAGAAGCTTTCCGTGCGGGGAATCGGGAGCTCGTGACAGAGGCGCTCAGCGACCAGCAACGGGCGCAGGAGAATCTGAAGGCCTCTCTGGGAAATACGGCGCGCAAGTGAAGTTTAGAGTGGTGCGCGGCCTGAGCGCAGGGCGTGGTCCAAGTCGAGCGGAGGGCGCGGTTCAAGCTAATAGGAGGGATGAAGATACGAACGCGCGTGTGGGCGGCGGCCCTGATATTAGTCGCAGCGGTTGCGGTAGTGGTCTGGTACGCGAGCAGGCGGGAAGACAAGCAAGAGAAAACCACGGTAACCGAGCCGCAGGCGGCGGGCGCGCCGAAACCGGCGCAAGACAACGGCGCGACGCGTATTCACGCGCATAATCTGTTATTGCGCAAGGGTCCGGATTTTCGAATTTATGTGCGCTGGCTGGATGGCAGGCTGGAGCGGACACGGCGCAATGTGGATCCGTCGTTCGACCGGCCGGACTCTTTTGTGCTCGGCGTCGAGTCGGGCGTGATCCGGGTCAACATCGGCGATATTGCGCATTACCTGAACTCGGTGTTGACGGATGCGCCACTCCAGAACATTGCGCTGGTGGCGGATGGCGCGAATCTGAAGCTAACCGGAACGCTGCATAAAGTGGTACCGCTGCCGGTTGAGGTGAGCGCATCGGTTGCGGCTGATCCGGGCGACCGGGTGCGTGTGCACATTCAGAAGATCACGGTGCTGAAAGTGCCGGTAAAGGGGCTGATGAAGGTGCTGCATATTTCGCCGGCGGATCTGGTGAAGAGCAAGATTGCCGGGCTGGAAGTGCAGGGAAACGACATTGTGCTGAACACCACCGAGCTGCTGCCTCCGCCTCATATACGTGGCGAACTGACCAAGGTGCGCGTGGATAGTCCGGACGTGGAGGCGGTTTTCGGAGATGCGGCGCAGGACCTGGAGCGGGTGGAGATGTGGCGGAATTTTTTCAGCCTGAAGGGCGGGCGCATCGATTTCGGGAGCCTGACGATGCATCCGGTGAATATCATGATGATCGACATATCGGCGAACCCGTGGTTTGATCTGGACCTGGTGAACTATCGGGACCAGTTTACGAGCGGCTATACGCGGATGACGGCGGATTCCGGGTTGCAGGTGTTCATTCCGGATAAGCGAGATGTGCCGGTGAAGGTGGAAACCGACAATGTGCAGTGGTTCAAGGACCGCAACATTCCGCCGCCGCCGCAGATCGTGAAGAGCGCCGGGCGCTGAGAGGCGGTCGCCTCAGCTGAACTTAAGCAGCTTCTTCACGCCGCGGCTGACGATCTTCCAGTTATCGCGTGCTTCGGCGAGGCGCTTCTTGCCGGCCGGTGTGAGGGTGTAGAGCCGAGCGCGCCGGCCGTTATCGGTGATGCGCCAGGTTCCACTAACCAGTTTGTCGCGCTCCATGCGATGCAGCGCGGGATAGAGCGAACCCTCCTCGATCTGCAGCAGACCTTCGGAGGCTTTTGCAACATGCGAGCTGATTCCGAAGCCATGATTGGGCGCGTGGTCGAGCGCTTTGAGGATGATCAGGTCGAGCGCGCCCTGCAGGTTATCGGGTCTTTTCGCCATCCCAGCGCGTGCTTATTCGGGCTTGCGTTTACGCGGACGGCGCACACCTGCTCCGGCCGATGGACGCTTGCGCGTCGGAGTCTTCTTCGGCTTGGGCGGGGGCGGATTGGGCTCGAAGATAGTGGGCTGGCCTTCGACAATGGGCTGCGGCTCGTCTTCTTCCTCTTCGGGCAGCGGCTCGGGAGCTTGCGCGGGCAGCGCGGGAGGATAAAACTCGGCACCGAGCTGCACGATCAGGCCACGCTCTTCATCGGGCTCGAGACGAACGACCGTTTTGTCCTGTGCGTAGTTCAGAAATTCCGAGAATTGCTGAAAGCCGTATTTGGGCAACTGGAATTCCGGATACTCGGTCTGCATCCACTGTTCGAGTTCTTCGGCTGTCGCGCCCTCCTCGAGTTCCATGCGGTGGGTCTCGAGCACATCGCGCAATTGGGGCAACGCCTCTTCCGGGCGCGGAACAAATTTTTCCGACGTTCCGCCGGAACCCTTGCGCTCGATCAGATAACGGCCGCCCGAACCGCTGACATTGATGAAATCGGCTTTTTTGAGTTTGTCGACGAAATCCGAGAAGCTGCCGGCACCGTAGGCACGTTCGCTGAAAGCCGGATCGAGCTGCAGCATGGTGCTCTTTAAAAGGCCGAGCTGAGGCTGTACGGCGCGGCGTTCGAGCACCTGCAAAGCGCGCTCAACCAGCGGATAAGCCTGCGAGAGCTCGAGCGGAGCCGGACGCGGGCCGCGCTCTTTCTTATCTTTGCGATCCTGCCGGTCTGGGCGATCCTGGCGATCTGGCCGGTCCATGCGCTCGCGCCGGTCGGGCATGGGCTGCGGCACAATCCGGTCGCCATCTTCGAGCAGCGACTCGTAGCTCACGAATTCGTGGCAGTTCTGCTGAAGAATGGTGCTGGTGAATGCCTTTCCCCCGACCACGAAAACGGTTTTGCCGTATTCCTTTAGCTTGTTGACGAGCGGAATGAAGTCGCTGTCGCCGCTCACGATGGCGAAGGCGTTCACATGCGCATGGGTGAAGGCCATCTCGAGAGCGTCGAGGGCGAGATTGATATCGGCTCCGTTTTTGTCGCCGCGCGGCGACGGAATGCGCTGCACCATTTGTACAGCGTTTTCGGCCATCTGGCGGGTGGCACCCTCCTGGCGGCCCCAATTCGCGTAGGCGAATTTGGCGACGAGATCGCCGCGCTCTTTCAAAGCGCCAAGCGGGAGCGATACGTCGAATTCGCGGCGCAGCGTCGATTTCACGCCAATCTCAATGTTGTCGTAATCGACGAATACCGCGATGCTTAATCTGTCCTGCATCTGTTTCCTTTTCCGTCCGCTGCCGGTGTTCGCGTCGAACGCGCGGCGCTGCGGACCGTTTTCCTGCCGGGTTTCCCTCAAGCAATTTGTTTTACTGAATCGCGAATAAAGTGGACGATTTTATCGAGAGAGGCACCGGGTTGAAAGACCTCGGCCACTCCCAGCTTCTTGAGCTCGGCGGCGTCTTCATCGGGGATGATACCGCCGACGATGACGAGCACGTCATCCATCTGCTTTTCCCGAAGCAATTCCATCACGCGCGGCACAATGGCATTGTGCGCGCCGGAGAGAATTGAAAGTCCGATCACCTGGACATCTTCTTCGAGAGCTGCATTCACGATCATCTCCGGTGTTTGCCGGAGACCGGTGTAGATGACCTCCATTCCGGCGTCGCGCAGGGCACGTGCGATGACCTTTGCGCCGCGGTCGTGTCCATCGAGGCCTGGTTTGGCGACGAGCACACGGATGGGGGTCTGCATACCTACACTATGCACACAGCATACTACGAGGGTAGCGCAGGAACGTGGCGAGCAGAGGCATATCGGTGTCAGACTGTGCGCATGAAGATTCGCGGCTGCGTTGTAGTGGGGTACTTGGGACTTGATCGATGAGCACCGATAGCTTTAGCGCGTGAGTTTTGGAGGCAGGGAGCACAATGTATTAATCCCATCGAATTTCGGCACGCTCATATTCACCCAGCCTTTGCGGCCCGATTCGAGCTCAATTTCAGCCCACCAGACCTTCTTGCCAGGCGCTATGTAGGTTGCGGCGCAATGATCACCTCCGCAGCCGAATCCGTCCGGCCACTTTGCAAAGGAGATGTCGAACTCGGGCTCATAACGGCCGTGGAACCACACCGCCGAAAATCCCTCGCCTCGATAGCTGTAGGTCAGAAGTCTATCGCCGCGCTTCAGACCTTGTTCCGGCAGATCGCGGTCCATGCGTATGATGCCCGGGCGAAACGTGACAACCAAACCTGTGATCGCGGTGACTGTATCGCCATTCGATAGTGCAGCGATGCGCTTACGGTGCGCTGTCCATCGATCGTAAACATCGACGTGCCCGAGCGCAGTCCAGCGGCCATACGTGCAGCCTTCAAATGGACACGCTTTCCAATCGACAAACGGGAGTGCTGGCGGGGGTGCCGCGGGCAAGAAAGCAACCGCAGTGAACAGAACTGCTGCGCACCGGGCCGCCATTGCCCTATTATGCGCTGGCTTTCGCTCCTTCGAAGTACTCTTCGATCTCCTCCAGTGTTTTGCCTTTCGTCTCGGGCAGGAAGAACGTGGCGGTGACGAAGTAAATCACCGTAAACCCTGCGAACAGGAAGAAAATTGTCGAATAGCCGTGATTGGCCACAATTGGCAGGAAGATGGCCGCCAGCGTGGTCGAGACCATCTGGTTGATCACCAGTGCGATGCTCATGCCATTCGAGCGGATGCGCGTCGGCATCAACTCCGAAAGCGCGAGCCAGACACAAACGCCCGGCCCGATGGCATAGAACGACATAAAAATGTAGAGCGTGATCGCCACCAGCCAGCCATGCGAGGCGTCCGGCAGCGGACTGACCAGCGCCTTCTCGATTTTGAGCGGAGCGGTGCGGGCGGCTGTCACGTCGGCGAAGGGATTCTTGAAGAAAGCTTCGATCTTGTTGGCTGGAACGGCGCTCTCGCGTGATACGTGGATCACGGGGGCGCCCTCTTCGTTCGAATGGGCGACGGTGCTTTCGGCGGTGAAGTCGCCGTACGAGTAGACAACGACTAATGAGGCTTTGGCGGGATCGATGCGGCTCTCAGCTCCAAGCAATTGCGCGGCTTGGGCAGGGTCGAAACGCACACTGAGCGTCTGATCGGGCTGAATCGCGCTCTGCAGACGGTCATGAACGTCGATATTCGATTTCTCTGTGCCCAGGAAGAGAAGAGCGGTGACGGTGAGCGAAACAATGATGCCGGCCGTGCCCGTGATCAGCAGAAACCGGCGGCCTTTGCGATCGACCAGAGTAAGGCCGATGATCGTCATCAGGAAATTGACGACGGTGAAGATCACGTACCCCCAGTGCGCCTGTACATCGGAGAGTCCGCTCTGCAAAAGAATGTTGGTGTTGTAGCCGATGATTGAATTGATACCGCAGGCGGTGTTGCAGAAGAGAACGATGCAGGCCAGCACGAATGGCACAACATATTTGCGCTGCAGCAGCGACTCGCGGATGGCTGCGCCGCGCGAAAGATTGGCCTGGGCGGTCTCCTGCATTTCGTGCAGCTCACGATCGGCCTCTTCGGGAGCACGGGAGCGAAGCAACGCTGAATAAGCCGCCTCGCGTCTGCCTTTTTTGAATAGCCAGCGCGGCGATTCGGCGACGAGAAAAGCACCGGCGACGAAAAGCACGCCGGGCGGCAGCGAGACCCAGAAGATGCGTCGCCAGGCCTGATCCTTGAAGGCGAAGAGAGCGGCGGCGCTGGCGGATCGCGCGACTTCCTCCACGCGATAGCTGTAGTAAATCCCGATCAGCGCGGCGGCGACGATGCCGAGCGTGAGCAGCCACTGGAAAACTCCGGTGCCTTTGCCGCGCGTGGAGGCGACCAGGCATTCAGCCAGGTAGAGCGGCACGACGACGCCTATGAATCCGCCGCTGATGCCTTGCAGCAGACGTCCGAAGAAGAGCGGCCCGTAGCCGTGCGAGAGCGCGATGACCGGAATACTGATGACGAAGCTGGTTCCGCTCAGGATCATGAGTGCGCGGCGGCCCATCCAGTCGGCGAGCATACCGGCAAAGAGCGTGGAGAAGACGCTCCCGAGCAGCACGGCGGCAACGATGATCGAAAGCTCGCCGGCGTTCAGGCCAGAGGTCGCTTCGAGATATGGCAGCGCGCCTCCGATGATGCCAACATCGATGCCGTAGAGCAGACCGCCGAGTCCGGCGACCAGAAGCAGAAAGCGGTTGTAGCCGGCGCGCGAGGCGACCGCGTTAGAACTCATATCGGAGCGCAAATTGCATGATACGAGGATTCGTCAGCAATCCCGAGTAATTACCGAAGCTGGTGACGTTCCCCATGGTGAGACCGCCCGAGATCAGGCTCGACTGCACATCGAAGCGGACCGAGTTGGTGACGTTGAAAACCTCCCAGCGAAACTGCAGGCTCTGCTTCTCGCTCCAGGGCATGAGCCAGCGCTTGGCGAGACCGAGATCGATGCCGAAGTAGCCATTGCCGCGGATCTGGTTGCGTCCGCCTGCCTGGCCGGGATAGGCGTAATCGAACGAGCTGATAGCAGCGGGACCGTTCTTGAAGATGTTGATTGCGCCGGCATCGGGTCCGCTCTGTACGGTGTAGGCGCCGGTTTGCACAGGGGCGACGAGGTTCGCGTTGCCTTCCTGCTCGAAATTCGTCGGATAGTTGCTGTAGCCGTTATCGACATTGACAGGGAAACCGCTGGTCCAGCGTGCGAGTCCGGAGAGCTGCCAGCCGCCGATGAAGGCGTTGAGCAGACCTCCAGCATTTCCGCCCAGCATTTTGCCTTTTCCAAACGGCAGCTCGAGCACCCAGTTAGCGTTGAACTGGTGGGTCGCATCGAAGGAGGAAACTGCTCGCTGTTGCTTCGGGTCCCAGGCGTTGATGATGACGTTATTCAGGCTGCTGGTCGAACTCGCCGGGCCGACGCGCTCGGCATCGGAGGCGAGATCGATGGAGCGCGATAGCGTGTAATTCAGCTCGAACTGCAATCCATGAGAAAGCCTGTGGCGAAGCGTCAGCTCGCCTGCGTTGTAACTGGCGTTGGTATTGGCGCGCCAGGCATAGAGCGAGGAATACTGCGGGCTGTAGTAGCTGTATTGACCAGTGGTTGGGAAGTAGACCTGGTTCGGGATGTTGGCGTCGGGAATGCCGTACGTATCGAGATTGTAAAGCGCAAGCGATTCATTCAGGCTGATTCCGCAGAAAAGATCGAATGCAGCGACGACCGGGCTCGTGGTTGAACTCGCCGACGAGCATGATCCGATCGAGTATGCGCCTCCGGGAGCAAGCGGCTGAATCGTATCGGTCCAGAACTGGCGAACATTGGCCGGAAGTTGCGACGGATTGAACGAATTGGTGGGCGCGCTGTTGCCAGCCTTCAGCTCGGGGCGATAGATTTTGGCCAGAGCCGTGGCGGCCGTGAAATAATCGACGCCCGATTTCTTGTCGAACATATCGAGCGGCATCGCCATGTCTTCCTGCGCCAGCAGCCGGTGCGACAAGCGGCCCACGTACGCCATGCTGACGGTGAATCCGCCTTTGAGCTCGCGTTCGATGGCGAAGTCGAGCGCGTAGGAATACGGCGTCTTCATTTTGTCGTCGATGCCCCAGGTGATGGCCGAGCCGCCGGTGGCGAGGCTGCTTGGGTACGGCTGCGGGAAGTGCTCCTGCGGCGCGGGAATGAAGATCGGCGCGCCGGTGTAGTCGGTTGTCGGGATGACGTTCATGTTTGTCACGCGCGGCGCGGTTTGCGACGTCTGAACAGCGGACGGATTGGTGAGCTCGGTATACAGGCCGAACGAACCGTTCTGATCGAAGGTGTCCACCAGGCTCTCGCCCAGCCGATCGTAGACTACGCCGAAGCCTGCGCGGATGCTGCTCTTGCCTGCATCGCCGAAGATCTTATGCAGCCAGCCGTTCTGAAAATCAGGAGCATAGGCGAGCGCGAGACGCGGTCCGAAGTTATGGAAATCCCAGTCGTAATAACCGCCGCCTCCGTTTGCGGGACCGGACCAGTTGTAGGCGACCAGCGGCTGCGCGCTCGAAGGCACGCCGTTCCACATGCCGGTGGCGCGCGCGTTGAAGTAGTCGCTCAGGCTGCGTGTGGGTGTGACTTCCAGGCCATTGGTCTCCCAGGGCGGCGAAAAGAGCGAATAGCGCAGGCCGTAGGTAACAGTGAAATTCGGCTTCACTTTCCAGGAGTCCTGGATGTACATCTCGTAGGAATCCTGCGCGAAATCGCGCTTCACGGGCGTGCCCTGCGGCAGCGGCAAGCCATTGCGCTGGTAGTTGTAGTTGGCATTCACCAGCGTGACCATGCCGAGCAGCGCGGTCATCGGGTAATCGTAGGACGTATTGAAGTCCTGGGCGACGGCCGGATAGTTGTTGGCGGCGGGATCGAGCGCAACGCCCTTGCCGGCCATGCCGGAGTTGTACATCCATTCGGGATTCGTCACGCCGTTGCTGAACGACTGATTCGAATTCGTCTCGGGATTGCGCAGAAGGGAGATCTGAAAGCCGAACTGCAGCGAATGTTTACCGCGCACCCAGGAGATGTCGTCGTTGAAATTGTGAATGGGCCGCTGAAAGGCGGATGAATACGTGATGCCCTGATCGATCTGAGGGAACTGAACCCAGGGCTGGGTGGAGTCGCCCGCAATACCGTTGCTTTGGCGGATGAAGCCGTAGCGGAAATTGTTGAGCAGCGCGGGTGTCAGTACGGCCAGGTACTGCGTGATGATGCCCTTGTTGTAATTGACAGTCGTTTCCTCGGGCGGAGTGCCGGGCAAAAAGGGCGCGCCCGCGTCGCTTTCGTTGGCCAGCGCACCGCTCACCGAGACCCGATGCTTCCCGTCCCGCGTGATGTTGTAGTCGAGCTTGGCGATGTACCAGTTCTTAACCGTGTAGGTGGGAGCTCGGAAGCGGTAGCCGGCGGTGTTAAGCAGATCGCCGGTGGTGTTGTCGTTGGGCAGCGGGTAGGTCGAGTTCAGATACTGCAGAACCGCCGGATCGGGGCCGTGCGGTCCGAGGCTGGTGCTGTCCATCGCCGTGATCTGCTGCGGACTGAGCGCCATGTTGCCGGGCGCGTACGTATGCTGCTTACCGCTGATTCCGGTGACTGTGCCGCCCGGGCAGGCGGTCGGATCCTGGCAAACGTATTGAATGATGCCGTCGCGCAGAGTGGCGCTAGGAACGGTACGCAGCGCACTGATCGCCTCGGCATCGCGGTAGCCTTCGTAATTCAGGAAGAAGAACACGCGATTTTTGAGGATGGGCCCGCCCAGGCTTACGCCGAAGATGTTGCGATTCAGCTTGGAAGGCTCGTTCGGCTGTCCGGACTCCAATTGCGCGCGCTTCACGAAGTAATCGTTGGCGCTGACGAACGAATTGCGGTTGTATTCGTAGGCCGATCCGTGGAAGGAGTTCGTTCCGCTCTTGGTGATCAGAGCAACCTGCGCACCGGAGGCGCTGCCCTGATCGGCGTTGTAGTTGGTGGTTGTGACGCGAAACTCTTCGACTGAATCAAGCGTTACGGGCAGGACCGACGTGAACGCGTGGCCTCCCTTGTCGTTGACAGCAATGCCGTCGAGGGTGACGTTGCTTTGATCGCTGCGTGCGCCGTTTACCGAACCACTGCGGGTATCGATGCCGGTGTCGATATCGGGCCGGTTGCCCGTGTAAACCACGCCGGCCTGCAGACTCAGCAAGTCGGGCACATTGCGGCTTTCGAGCGGAAGCTGCTTGATCTGGTGCTCGCCAATGGCGTTGCCGAGAGACGCGTCGGTGGTGTTGATGGCCGCCGCCTGCGAGGTGACTTCCACCTGCTCGGTAACGGAGCCGACTTCGAGCGCGATGTTGCTGGTGGCGGGATTGTTTACCAGCAGCGCCAGGTTATTTTGATGGGCGGTTTGAAAGCCCTGCTTTTCGACAGTCAGATTATAGGTGCCGGGCGGCACGGAGAGAAAACGATACTCGCCGGAATTATTGGTGACGGCTTTACGCTCCGTGCCCTGGGATGGATTAACAAGCGTGATGGCCGCGCCGGGCACGGCTGCTCCCGAACGATCGGTTACAACCCCGGCAAGCGAGGTGGTTCCGATCTGGGCCAGGCAAGCGGCTGCGAAGAACAAAAGAAACGCGAAAGCCGAATACCCGGCACGTGCTGGACGGGTCATTGCTCACCCCCTGAAAACGATTCGTCCAGTATACGCGCTTTACTGTTTACGCAAACTCGCATCTGAAAGCGCTGCTGTAAACTACGCCATGTCATGCCGGAAAAGAGATTTTCATGTTCTCCGCACGTCATCGCGGCACTGCTCTGCTATGCACTGCCCTTTCATACGCGCGCCCAAACGACGCAAAAGCCCGATTTGACCAAACAGCCAACACTTTATGTAGTTGGCTATGCGCATCTCGATACCGAATGGCGCTGGGAATATCCGCAGGTGATCAGCGAATATATCCGCAAAACGATGGAAGAAAATTTCGCGCTGATCGATAAGTACCCGCACTACATTTTCAACTTCAGTGGCGCGAATCGCTACCGCCTGATGAAGGAATATTTTCCGGGCGACTTCGCGAAATTGAAAACGTACGTCGACTCGGGGCGATGGTTTCCGGCAGGTTCATCGATGGAAGAAGGCGATGTGAACGCGCCCAGCGCCGAATCGATCATCCGCCAGGTGCTGTATGGCAACGACTGGTTCCGCAAAGAGCTCGGCAAGGCGAGCGCGGAATACATGCTGCCGGACTGCTTCGGATTCCCGGCTTCGCTGCCGAGTATTCTGGCGCATGCCGGAGTGCGCGGCTTTTCGACGCAGAAACTGGTGTGGGGCTCGTCGGCCGATGGAGGCGGCCCGGAGTCGCTCGAAAAGACACCCGAGGGGACACCGTTCAATGTCGGTGTGTGGGTAGGGCCGGATGGCAAGACGGTGCTCGCGGCGCTGAATCCGGGCAGCTACAGCGGCGGCATTGAAACCGATCTGAGCAAGCCGCTTCCGCCCGCACCTCCGAACGTGCAACTGGCAGACATTCAGCAGAAGACCGAAGCGGTTCAGCAGAAATTGCGCGATCAGCGGCGCAATGGGAAGCCGTTTGATCCGAAAGATATTCAGGAGCTGATGAACCTGCGCCAGCAGCAGGAGGCGTTCACGAAATTCCAGCAGGAGCAGGAGGACAACCGATTTCAGGGCGACTGGGCGGCGCGCGTCGAGAACAACGGCAAGGTGACGGGTATTTTCACGGACTATCACTACTACGGCACCGGCGATACGGGCGGTGCTCCCGACGAAGATTCAATCAAGCGTCTGGAGGCAATTGTGACGAAAGGCACGGCCAGCCTCCCGCCTCCGGGCCAGTTCTTTTTCCGTGGAGAAGCCGAGCCGCAATCGCCGGCCGTGCAGGTTGGCGATGGTCCGGTGCATGTGGTTTCGTCAGACGCCGAGCAGATGTTTCTGAATATCACGCCTGAAGAGGCTGCGCGGCTTCCGCACTACACGGGAGAGATGGAATTAACGAACCACTCGGCGGGGTCGCTGACATCGCAGGCGTATCAGAAGCGCTGGCTGCGGAAGGAAGAAGTGCTGGCGGATGCGGCGGAGAAATCGTCGGTAGCGGCGGCTTGGCTGCATGCGCGCGAGTATCCGCAGACCCGGCTGAACGACGCCTGGACGCTCGTCATGGGCGGCCAATTTCACGACATAGCAGCCGGGACCGCCACGCCTAAGGCGTACGAGTTCGCCTGGAACGACGACGTGATTGCGATGAATCAATTTGCGGCGGTTCTGAAGAGCGGGTCGGAAGGAGTAGCCGCTGCGCTCGATACGCGCGCCAAAGGGATTCCGGTTGTTGTCTTCAACCCTCTGAACATCGAGCGCGAGGATGTGGTGGAAGCAACCCTGCATTTTCCTGGCGGGTTGCCGGGTAGCGTTCGTGTCGCGGGTCCGGACGGCGCTCGCGTTCCCGCACAGATCGCAAATGGCAAGGTGCTGTTTCTGGCGAAAGTGCCGTCCGTGGGCTATGCAGTCTATAACGTCGAGCCCGGGCCAGCGGAGCAAAGCCCCGGCGGCCTCGAAATCTCGGAGCACTCGCTCGAAAACGAGTATTACCGCGTGAAGCTGAATGCGGATGGCGATGTCTCGAGCATCTTCGACAAAGCCCTTGGAAGAGAACTGCTCGCGGCGCCGCTGCGGCTGGCGATTTCGTACGACAATCCGCGGCAATGGCCGGCCTGGAACATGGATTGGGATCAGGAGCAGGCTGCGCCCCGCGCGTATGTGGGCGGTCCGGCGCAGATTCGTATCGTGGAGCAAGGCCCGGTGCGGATCACGCTTGAAGTTGCACGCGAGACGGCCGGCTCACGCTTTGTCCAGCGGATCAGCCTGTCGGTAGGCAATGCCGGTAAACGCGTTGAATTTGGCAACGCGATCGATTGGAAGACGAAGGAATCGAATCTCAAGGCGACCTTTCCGCTGCTGGCCTTGAATCGCATGGCGACTTATAACTGGGACATCGGCACAATCGAGCGCCCCACTGCGGAGCCGAAGAAGTTCGAAGTGCCGTCGCACCAGTGGATCGATCTGACCGACATGAGCGGCGAATTCGGCGCGACCATTCTGACCGATTGCAAGAACGGCTCCGACAAACCGAATGACCACACGATTCGGCTCACGCTACTGCGCACGCCGGGAACGCGCGGCGGTTATCCCGATCAAGCTACACAGGATCTCGGACATCACGAATTTACGTACGGTCTCGCGGGGCATGCGGCGGGTTGGCGGGACTCGCAGACGGACTGGCAGGGCCAGCGGCTCAATACACCGCTGATTGCATTCGAGACGGCGAAGCATGCGGGCACGCTCGGACACGAGTTTTCGCTCATGAAGGTCAGCAATTCGCGGGTTCGCGTTCTGGCGCTCAAGAAAGCCGAGCAGGGCGATGAGCTGATCCTGCGAATGGTGGAACTCGACGGCAGGCCGCAGGCAAATGTGCGGGTCTCGTTCGCGGCTCCGATCGCCTCGGCGCGTGAGGTGAACGGGCAGGAACAGCCAGCCGGACCGGCGACGCTCAGCAACGGTGCGCTGGTGACTTCTTTTTCGGCCTATCAGCCGCGCACGTTCGCGCTCCGCCTCCAAGCGGCGAAGAGCGATGTGGCCGCGGTTCATTCGGAGCCCGTTTCGCTGCGCTACGATGTTGCCGCAGCCAGCAACGACGGCGCGCACTCGTCAACGGGTTTTGATGGACACGGGGATACCTATCCGGCCGAAATGCTTCCGGCCGATATAGCCTTCGACGATGTGCACTTCAAACTGGGGCCGAGAGAGACCGGAGCGCTCAACGCGGTCGCCGCAAAAGGTCAGACGATTCCGCTGCCGGCTGGACACTTCAACCGCGTCTACCTGCTGGCAGCCTCGACGGACGGCGATCACCGGGGAGCGTTCCAGCTCGGAAAGCAGCCGATCGATGTGAATGTGCAGGACTGGGGCGGATTCATCGGCCAGTGGGACGATCGCCAGTGGATTGCGAAGGATGTGACGATTCCGGCGGGCATGATGCGGCCGGCACGCACGGAGCACGACGATTACACCGAGATGACCGGCATTAAGCCGGGCTATATCAAACGCGCTGAGCTGGCCTGGTACGCGTCGCATCATCACAATGCGGCCGGGGAAAATGTGCCGTACCGCTACTCGTATCTGTTCGCTTATGCGCTGGAGTTGCCGGCCGGCGCGAAGAGCATCACGCTGCCCAACAACGACAAGATCCGCGTATTTGCGATTTCGGTTGCAGAAGAGAATCCGCGAATCGAGCCGGTTCAGCCCCTATACGACACGCTCGGGCGTTCCGAACCGTAGCGGACGAAGACTTCGGCGGACGCTATTTATGGCCGTAATCGAGCTTCGGATACCAGTCGGAGCCGCGTCCCTCGGGCGTCAAGTCGAGCATGAGCCAGAGCGGGTCCGCATCGGGTGCGCCGCGCGAGTCCTGACCCGGATCGGCCATGGCGCCGCTCATTTCGCCGCTGTAGAAGTGGTGAATGAGGCCGCCGCGTTTGGTGAAGATGCTGAAGCCGGGTATGTCCGCATCATCCGCGCTGACGTAGGCGCGCGTGTACTCGCCGCTCGTATCGGAGTAGAAGGGCAGGTTCAAAAAGCCGCGCTCCTGTTTGTACGCGAGGAGCCGGTCAATGGGCGAGCGTGCAGTAACGGCGATGGCGACGCGCTCGCGCAGATTTACCGCTGTACCGTTCCAGGAACTCAGAAATGAGGTGCAGCTCGGGCAGGGCGCTTTGCGCTGCGGTCCGAACATCATGCTGTAGACGAGAAGCGTTGTCTTGTCGCCGAAGAGATGCGAAAAGCGCACGGGGCCCGTCTCGGAGGCAAATTCGAAATCCTTTGGTATTTCGCCGCCCAGCGGCAATGCGCGGCGCTGGCGGGCGAGACGTTCCAGCTGACGGCGAAGTTTGATCTCTTCCACCAGCAATGCATTGCGAGCCGCACGGTATTCTGCGCTCTCGTTCGGAAAATGCGCTCGATTGGCAGCGGCGAGTTGCTCGGCGGGCACGAGCGTTTCGGTGCCCGAAAGGTCGACGCGAGACATACGTGGCTATTGTATTTCGCGATGGATCATCGGCGTCATACGGCCCGGAGCACGCGCTCGGAGCGTTTCTCGAATTGCACCGCGCCGTTCCATTGCGCCTCGAAGCTGGCGTCAGCGCGGAACTGGCTTAAAGCAAACATCACGGCCATCGGCCAGCCATGCTCGAAAGCGGCGCGAGTGTTGCGGGTCACCTCCGCAAGCGTCGCGGCGAGTGCGTCGCGAGCGGCCATAAAACGCGGATCGGCAGAGGGATCGCCCGAGACAGTACTCCAGGCGTCAAGCGCGATCTTCAATCGCGGACCCACCGCGGCAATCGCGTGCGCCCAGTGCGTGATGTCGTACCAGTCGCTGTACGAGGCGGGCGAGTTGGCCGGAAACTGTTGCTGTTCCATCTCGGCCCAGATCGTATCGCTCGCCAGAGCATTGATGCGAGCCGCGTCGATCGGATTCGTCTCGTCCAGCAAGGAGATCAGTACGGCGCGGCCGAGATGTTTCAGATCGCCTTCGGCGCGGGGTGCACGCGAAGCCACATCGGCAAAGAAGAGCTGCAGCAACGGCTCGCCTTCGTAGCTTGCGCGCGCGGAAAGCCGGTAATAACGGAAGTCCGGCACGGGAACGATGGCGGCCAGATCCTGCGCGTTTAACAGGCGTAATGCGGTGCCGAGACGCATTTCCTTCTTGAGATCGGCGTAGCTCTGATGCAGTTTATAGCTGAGGAGCTTTTGCTCGGCTGTGAGACGAAGGTTCCGAGTAGCGGTGCTGTAAACGGCAGTCGCGAGAAAGGATTCCTCCAGAACTTTGCGCAGCTTTTCGGAATCGACGGCAAAGGGCGCAGCCGCCGCGGCGATGCGTTGAGCCGTGGCGCGATCGCTGATGGTCACGGTTCCGTTGGCGAGATCGTGCAGAACCGTGCAGGCTTTGACGAAATCGTCGGCAGTCGCGTAGCTGTAAAGGCCGAGCAGGTTCAGCGTGGCGCGGAAGCCGGTCTCGCGCGTGTTGGTGAGAACGGTCTCGAGCTTCCTGACGCTCGGCAGCGTGTTGAGAGCCGTCCAATTTCCGGCGAACGCGTGATTGATCGCCGCATCGATTCCAGGCGCATCGGCACCGAGTTGGATTTCGTACAGGACAGCTGCTTCGTCGGCGCGCGCTGCCGTGCAGCTCAGGTTCAGGGCAATCGAAAGACCCTGATCGAGCGCTTTGCCGAGTGCACCCCGGATCGCCTTCTGATCGTCTTCCGGAAGATGAGCCGGATCAAGGTTCACGGCGCCGACGGCACGAAACAGAGGCGGCAGAAGATCGGTTGAGACAACGTCCGCGCTTGCGCCTGCCTTGGCCGTAAAGGCGGCGCTCAGGTCCGTTTCTTTCTTTTTGTACAGCCCGAGACGAGCACGGGTATCATCGACGCGATAGGCGCGGAACCGAAATTCGCCTGTAACGGCCAGCGTGCCGGCGAGACTTAGCTCGAAATCGGGAACCGCCGTGAGTGTCTGATGAAGCGGCAGCTTGACGCTGGCGAGAGCCGTCGCATTCACCGCAAAGGGATAACTGTAGCTGCCCTCGAGGACGAAGGTACCGGCAAGCTCGCATTCCGAGATTGTGTTGCACACTTGTTCGCGCAGCGAAGCGGCACTGTGAACCAGGCGGAAATTCGAGATGGCGGTTGCAGCCGCGTCGCGCAGCGTCGGAAAACCGGCGCTTTTGGAAAAGCGAGTATAGACGGCCGCGCTGTGAACGGAGATCTTTTCGCCGGTGAGACCAAATCCTGAAGGTGTGGCGACGCCGATGGCGGGTGCGAGCAGGGTGTCGATACGAAAAGACAGCCAGATGTCGCCGGGTTGAACAGGGAGCGCCAGTTCGCTTGCGGCCCCGGCATCGCGCAGCAACTCGAGCGAAGTATTGACTCCGGCTTTCAGCGTGAGCGTGAGGCCGCTCTCCAGGTTGAGCCCGGGCGTGGTGTAATCGCCGCCAAAAAGCGCGGAACGAAAAGCGGTCCGGTCGAGCGGCTCATCGGCGAACTTGGCGAATGCCCCGGTATGGCTGACCAGGTGTGACAGCCCGAGCCGTGCAGCATCGCTTTTGGAATCGAGATCGAGGTCGATGGTGATGCCGGCGTTGTCGGTGATCGGGATACGGGGCATGGCGCCCAACGTATCAGACTCCGCGCTCGGGTTAATGGCGGAAAACGATGGGCACGAACGAAATGCGGATATCGCCGATGGTGGGCCGCGCCGCGCGCAGCACGCTCGGAATCTGGGGCATGGTGATGTTGTTGTACTCGAGATGGCCCACGTCACCCACGAAATCGCGCGAGCCGTCGCGCACGGCGTAATCGGTGATATGGCCGTGGGTATCGAGGCTCAGCGTCAGCACCACGGAACTGCGCAGCTCGACCGGAACGAGATTGGCATCGGAACGATCGGCGTAGAGGACCGGTACGTCGTATCCCACGGGGCGCGCAGCGCTGGTGATGGTGAGGGCCAGCGCGCCGAACAGCAGCATGCTCGAGATCAGGCCGCCCGTGGCGGGAATGGTCACGGGCTGCATGAGCTGGCGCAGGCGGAATTTCCAGTTGTTCCAGAGGCGCCGCCAGCGGGAGCCGTCGGTCTCAAGCAGCAGCTGGCGCTCTTTGGAAGCAAGTACGAGCAGCCTGCTGTGCAGTGAGCGCGGCGCCGCCGGTCCCGGCAGATTGATCAGCGAAGAACGAACCGAACGCAGATCGGAGATAAGAACGGTACACTCCAGGCAGTCCCGCAGATGGCCTTCTACCTTCGCGTGCTCGCGTTTACGCAGTCTGCCATCTACGAAATCCGCGCTGCGCCGCTTTATCTGTCTGCAGGTCATGGGGAGCAGCCGCTCAGGCCATCGCCTCCGAAAGTCGTTGATCGGGCCGTGCTGTGATTTCGCGCCGCAGTGCCTCGCGGCCGCGCAGGATTCGCGATTTCACCGTGCCGAGCGACACCTGCAAAATTTCGGCGATCTCTTCGTAGCTCAGATTCTGGATATCGCGCAGCACCACGGCAGTGCGGAAGAGCGGATTGATGCGATCGAGGGCCTGTTCGATCAGCGTGCGGTTTTCGCTGTCGAGCGCCTGCTCATACGGCGAGCGCCCCGGATCCGCGGTGTAGGCCAACGGCCCGTGCTCGGCGCATTCTTCATCCATCGACACCTCGCAGCGGCAGTGGCGCACAAACCAGCGCCGGTGATTATGGGCCTCGTTCACCGCAATGCGGTAAATCCAGGTACGCAGGCTGCTCTGCTCGCGAAACGAGTTGATGGTACGGAAAACCTTCAAGAAAACTTCCTGCACAACATCGGCCGCGTCCGTCGGGTTACCGAGCAGGCGGTAGATCATGCCGTAGAGTTGCTGCTCATAGCGGCTGATCAGCTCTTCGTACGCTTCTTCAATGCCCGACCGAAGTCCTCGCAAGATGCGAGCCTCGTCGTCGGAGAGTCCCGTCGAGCCGCCCGCCAGAATGGAAAGGCCGCTCGGATGCCCTGATAGGGAGTGCGCCATCGCCTCGATTTTAGCTCTAAGAAACCGCGCTTTGCGGTTACCGGCGGAGCCCTTTTCTCTTCATCTAGTTGGACACCGCTGCCGAGCGGTAAGTTCCATTGGCCTGCATGACGGCACGATAGTAGGCTTCATAACGCGGGATGATCAACTCGGTATTGAAGCGGCTTTCGGCGGTGGCGCGGGCGGCACGCGCCAGGCGCGTGTGCAGCGTTTCGTCGGAGAGCAACTCGATCAGACGGCGCGCCTGCGCTTCCACGTCGCCAACCGGCTCCAGATACCCATCGGCACCATTCGTAATCAGATCCGGCACGCCGCCCGTGTTGGTGGCAACGGGTGGAACTCCGCAGGCCATCGCTTCGAGTGCCGCCAGCCCAAAGGCCTCGGTTTCGCTCGGCAAATGAAGAGCGTGCATCTGGGGGATCAGACGTTCCATGTGATCCTGCTTACCGAGAAAGCGTACGTGGGAGGCAATGCCGAGCTCGTAGGCCAAGCGCTCGGCGGGACTGCGATCCGGACCGTCCCCGGCCATGACCAGCTCGGCATCCACTTCCTTACGCACCAAAGCGAGCGCTCGGACGCAGTCGAGGACCCGCTTCACCGGCCGAAAATTCGAGATATGGAGAATGCGTTTCTTACCCTGGCGCTGCGCCGCCGGATCGGGCTTGTAGAGCGCGCAGTTCACGAAATTGTGGATCACTTCGATGGGCTTGTCGATGCCGAAGAAGTCCGCGGTGCGCTTGCGCATGAACTCGCTGATGGTGGTAATGCCGTCGGAGCGCTCGATTGAGAATTTCGTGATCGGGAAATAGGAGCGATCGGTGCCGACCAGCGTGATATCGGTGCCGTGCAGGGTGGTGATAAAGGGCAGCCGGCGGCGGGTGGTCATCTGCTGGGCCAGCAGCGCCGAAATGGAGTGCGGAATGGCGTAGTGGACGTGCAGCAGATCGAGCTGGTGCCGCTCGGCGACTTCGGCCATGCGCGAGGCGAGCGCTAGCGTGTAGGGCGGATAGACAAACAGCGGGTAATTGGAAACTTCGACTTCGTGATAGAAGATGCCGGGCGTACCGGGGTCGAGCCGGATCGGATTGGCGTAGCTGATGAAGTGCACTTCGTGGCCGCGCTGGGCGAGTTCGAGGCCCAGCTCGGTTGCAACGATGCCGCTGCCGCCGTAGGTCGGGTAACAGGTGATGCCGATCCGCATGGTTACTCCAATGGATGCCTGATTTTGCAAGGAGTTGCGAGCGAATGTCTGGTATTGGCGAATCTGCACGACGGCGACATTTATCATCCGGAATTGCTCGAGAATGGGGCCAGGCGCTGATCGAGGATCCGTCATGGCGGGCCACAGCATCTACGAAAAGCTCGGCTATTTCGATCCGCAGTACTCGTTCTGGGCGGATTTCGATATGTGGTTCCGTATCGCCGAGGAGCACGATGTGGCTTTCGTGGACGAAGCGCTGATCGACCTGCCGAGCAAGGAGATCATGCCGCACCTGTTTCAGTTGCGCGCAGTCGAAGCCCACCGGCAGATGCTCCGTGCCTTCTGGGCGGCGCGCCGGCGGCATTTTCGCGGGCGGCGGACGCGGCTGGCGTACGAGTTCGCGCGTCAGAACTCCCGGTTTGCGATCTCGAGAAGCGGCCGGCTGGCAGGAAGGGTCAAACGGCGCTTTAACGGACAGAAGCGCTCGTCTGCTCGTGGCTGATCCGTACCCGCCGAAGGCGGTTTTCCGCGATCCGTATCCAGAGCATGTAAAGGACGATCACGATATTGATGAGCAGCACGGCAATCCGGTCCCAGTCGGCGCGCTCGATCACTTTCAACATCTCCCAGGGCAGGTATAAGGCGCCGGAAAGCAGCGCGAACCATTCGGCCCAGACACGCCGGTTCCACAGTCCCCAGGCCTCGATGAAGCGAACCGAACAATAGGTGCCGACGGCGGCTCCGATGGCCCACCAGCGGGCATCGGTTATGGTCATGGCCGCATTCAGCATCATGTGACCGAAGCGGCGGTCGAAGTCGATGTGGAGATGGTAGAGGAGGTTTTCGACGATTTCTTCGAAGTGCGAGCGGACGGCCACCAGGGTGATGCCCAGTACCAGGACCGCGGCACCCTTCAGGGCTTCGAAGGCGGCAACCGTCCGGAGTCCGGCCGCGCTGGTGCGCTGGTCGACTGCGGTTGGATTTTGGAGGAGATCGGGCGCGGGTTCAGCCGCCATACCCCGATGCTCTCACAGCAACTTTGGATGGAAGCGCTGGCAGCGATTACGGAAAACGGGAAAGTTCTAGGACTAAAACTACGTTTTGTTGTATCTTTTCCGCTTGCTCGCGGTACACTGTAAACAATTACGGGCGGTGCGCACTCGCGCGTCCCGCCCCCTCCGACACAGCAAGGGCTCCGTTCGGATGAGCGGGCCTTTGCTGCGAAATTCCTTTCAGGTTGCTGATTTTTCAGCCCTTCTTGTTCAAGAGAATAACGCAGTCCGGCTCAGTTGGATTAGCCGGAAAGCACTGAAAAAACGCAATTTGTTGTCTCCGACGCGAACATAAGTACTATAACCGCGATCCACAAAGGATTGCTTATACCCGCGTGGCGTTACAGCGCGATCTATCCGCCGGAATCTTCCGGCTCGTAGTTTGAGTCGTTGCTTGCCGCAGGAGCGGGAAAGCAGGCGCAGGACCGGCTCTCCGGTCGGATCCGGGGCTATTTCGCCGGAGGGCGAGGTCGTGCAGCCCAGCTCGTCGGAGGCGAGAATCGTGAATGCGGCCCGCCAGATACGGCGCTCTTTTCCGGTAAAGTCGCAGACGCGCTCCCCAGAACCGCGAATACCGGCCGCGCCGGGCTCTTTGGTCAGATAAGCCAGTCCGAAGAGAATGCCGGCTACAAGCGCCCAGCCCGCCGAGCGGCTCTTTTGCGCATGCACGAAGGCGATTGCGGCAGCGAGCAACGCAGCCAGCAGAACCGGCTCGGGCACGAGGATACTGCCGTAACGAATCGCAACGGCAAAGGTGGCCATAAGCAGCCCGGCTATCGCGGCGACCCGCCGTTCCGTTATCTCAACGCATAAGACCGCCAGCAAAAAAGGAGTGAGGATTGAGGCCGCGAGGGGAATGATCACCGTGGTCCACTCGTGCACCCCGAAAAGCCGATAAACGGCAGCCACCGGCAGCAGCAAACCGTATCGGATCGCGTAATGATGATGAACCAGCCGGTAGGTGCCGGCGGCTATCTGGCCCGCATAATGCGAATACCCGAGATCATCAGAGGCGATCAGCCCGGTGTAGCTTGCAAATTCGAAAAGAGCCGATAGAGCAATCAGCAGGGTGGCAAATGACCAGACGGCTCGTCGGACGTTCCGGTCATCGGTCGGCAGAGAATCGAGAGGCATCCCTCAAGTTCGGCGGAAAAACGGGTTCACCGCCCGAAAAAGGCTGCGTTCCGTTGGGTAAAGTCGGCCCACTTATCGGGAAGATCGTCGGCTGCAAAGATCGCTGAGACCGGGCAGACCGGGACACAGGCGCCGCAATCGATGCATTCGACCGGGTCGATATACAGCATCGGCTCACCCTCAAATTTCTCTTCGTCCTTCTTGGGATGAATGCAGTCCACCGGGCAGGCATCGACGCAGGCCGTGTCTTTGGTTCCAATGCAGGGTTCGGCGATTACATAAGCCATGATGAAATTCCGCTATTTCCTTATCGTTTTAGAGGGCTAAAGTTTACAAGTAGCACAGGCCGCCGCCCCTGACCAAGCAGCCCGGCGCGAGCGGCACCAATTGCGCACTGAACGGCGAATCTTTGCCGCGCACTTTCGAAACGCATGCTCCGCTTACAATGGCGGGTGATGACACCACGCGTGCGCAAGGCAGTTTTTCCTGCCGCGGGCCTCGGAACCCGATTTTTGCCGGCCACCAAGGCACAACCCAAAGAAATGCTGCCCTTGGTCGATAAGCCGCTGATTCAGTACGGCGTCGAGGAGGCGATGCACTCCGGGATCCAGAACATTATTATTGTAACCGGGCGCGGGAAGTCCTCGATTGAGGATCATTTCGACGTCAGCTTCGAGCTCGAGCAATTGCTCGAATCGAAGAACAAGACCGACATGCTGTCGATGGTGCGCGCGATCTCGGACATGATCGATATTTCGTATGTCCGGCAGAAGGAAGCGCTCGGACTCGGGCACGCGGTGCTGCGGGCCAAGGAACTGGTCGGGAACGAGCCTTTCGCCGCGGTGCTTTCCGACGACATCATCGCCTCCGAAATTCCGTGCATCCGCCAGCTGCTCGATGTGTACGAGTTCTACGGCGCTTCCGTGCTGGCGCTGATGGAGGTTCCGAAGGACCAGATTTCGGCATACGGGGTGGTGGATGCCGAGCTGATTTCTGATAACGGGCGGGAAAACCGGCTGTATCGGATCCGCAACCTGGTGGAAAAACCGAAGGCGGCAGATGCGCCGTCGAACCTGGCGATCATCGGCCGGTACATTCTGACGCCCGAGATTTTCCAGTGCATTGAATCGATCGAGCCGGGCAGCGGAGGCGAGATCCAGCTCACCGATGCGCTCAAGTACATGCTGCGCAACCGCCCGATCTACGGCCTGAAGTTCGAAGGAACGCGCTATGACGCGGGCGACAAGCTTGGTTTCCTGAAGGCGACGGTCGAGTTTGCGCTGAGCCGGCACGATCTCGGGCAGCAGTTCCGCGATTATTTGAAGACGGTGTGCGTCGGATAGCGGTCTGGGCGGGGCTGTTGCTGACGGCGTGCGCAGCGGGGCAGGAGCCGATTCCGCCCACCTACGGCCAGCCGCCGACGCCGCGCATTGTGGCTTACGTGATTGCTGAACTGCAGCAGGGCGATCTCGGCTCGGCCGTGGCGCTCGTTTCGCAATATCGAAAGCTGAATGGCGATACACCGGAGGCGCTCTACGCGCTGTCGTGGCTGGCGCGCGGGGAAGCGGCAGCGGGCGACATCGCGACCGCAACTCAGGATGCGGAAGAGATCGAACACGCGGCGAAAACCGCGCTGGCTACCAGAAAGCTCGATTCGGAACCGTACCTGCCGCTGGCGCTCGGCTCGGCTTACGAAGTGCAGGCGGAGATTCTGGCCAAAGAGAATAAGCGCAGCGAGGTGCTGCAGCTGCTACGCAGCGCGATGACCACCTGGCGCGGCACATCGCTGATCGATCGTCTGCAGAAGAACATCAATCTGCTGACGCTCGAAGGCAAGCCGATGCCATTGCTGCGCGCGACCGAATGGATTGCGGGCAAACCGGCCCATCCCAATGCCTGGCGCGGGAAACCGCTGCTGCTGTTCTTCTGGGCGCACTGGTGCGCCGACTGCAAAGCCGAGGCTCCGATCATCGCGCGCCTGGCGCAGGAGTTCGAGCCGAAAGGTTTGTATGTGCTCGCGCCGACTCGTCTATACGGCTACACCGCGCAGGACGATCACGCTTCTCCGCAGGAAGAGCGAGCATTTGTGGAGCGCGTTTATCAGAAGTACTACGCCGCGATTCCTGGCGCAGAGGTGCCGCTCGACACAGGTAACTTCGAGCGTTTCGGAGTGAGCACAACCCCGACAATCGTGCTGGCCGACCGGCGCGGCATCGTGCGTCTGTATCATCCCGGCGTCATGGAGGAGGCGGCTCTGCGTGACGCCTTGCAAGAGCTTACGCGATAATCAGGGCATGAAAACGCGGCGCTTTTTTCTGGCATCGGCTCTCTCAACGGCTCTTCTGACGGCTGCCACAGAGAAAACTGCGCTTAAAGTCGTTCTCAAGAATCAGTACGGGAAGCCGGTTGAGAATGCGGCGGTCATCCTCGACTTCCTCGGTTCGCACAACGTGACGAAACTGGGCAAGCGCAACAAGATTCACTGGGAGCTGCGGAGCAATCAGGAGGGAATTGCGAGTTTTCCGCCGGTGCCGGAAGGAACGGTACAGCTACAAGTGATCACGCAGAAATATCAAACCTACGGGGACAAAATCGAGCTCGCCGGCGCGGAAAAAACACTTGAGATCACGCTCAATCCGCCGCAGAAGCAGTACAGCGCCCATCCGCCGCTCAAGCCGGCCGATGCGCCGAAGCAGTAGCTTCGCCGAGCACTGGCGCGTGAACAACCGGCTGAGTGCCGGCAGCGCGCTCGATTGACAAGACCACCACCGCCATCCAGAGCAGATCGGCGAGCAGCAGATGGATGAGCTGCATGGCGAGCGGTGCGAGCAACACGAGATTGAGCACGCCCGCCCCGACCTGAATGATGGCGGCCGCGATGACCGCATAAGCGCCCCGCGCCGGGCGCTCGCGATTGGCCAGCCAGACCAGATACAGCGCCACGCTGAGCGCAAGCAGCGGATGAATGACGCGCAAGCGCAGCAGTATGCCGCTGGCCGATGAAAAATCCTGCTGCACGCCGGAAGCGAGCGAAGCCGCCGGAAAAAGCGTATCGCCGAGAGCGGTAATGGCGCCCGTGATGCTGACGAAAACCGTAAGAGCAAGAGCACTCCACAGGCCTCTCGGGATGGCGCCAAGCCGCAGCCGTTCCCGGCTTGTGTAAGCCAGCCAGGCGGTGACCGTGAGCGCCGCGAGAAGAAGCATGGTGTTTGTCAGATGCCCCGAGAGATACCAGGCGCGCCCGGCCGACTGATCCTTCGCCACCAGACGAAACAGCACGAGTCCGGCGCCGAGGAGCGCTTCAATGAACAGAAACACCAGCGACCAGAGCGCATATTTTCGTATCGCGTGCTTTCTGGGAAAAGCCAGGAATGCCCACACCAGCAGAGCCAGCACGGCTACCGTATCGACGCTGGTCATGGCGCGATGGGTAAATTCGATAGCGGCGGGCGTGGTCAGTTTCTGCGGAACGAGCTGCCCGTTGCAGGTGGGCCAGTTTGCGCCGCAGCCATCGCCCGAAAATGACACCCGCACATACGCGCCCCACAGGATCACCGGCAGGTTATAGAGCAGAACGGCGAGCGCAAAACGCGCAAACCATTTTCTCGAAACCGTACCGGCCAGGTTCATAACTTGTTCAGTCTGCGGGCGGCCATTAGGATAGCCGCGATGCTCGAAACTTCTGTGATGCGGCCGTCGAGCGACATTTCAACCGCCTCCGAGAATGGACGCCAGCTGACGGCGATCTCCTCCTCGGGGTCGGGATTGGTTTCCACCAGCTTGAGGCCACGCGCGATATAGAGCGTCTGCACGTCGTTCACAACACCGTTGCAGCAATCGACAGCGCCGATATGCTCCCATTCTCGCGCGACCACGCCGGCTTCCTCGGCCAGTTCGCGTTTGGCGACCGCGAGCATATCGTCTTCGGCGTGATGCGACCCGCCGCGCGGAATTTCCCACGAGTAGTGATCGTGCGGATAACGCCACTGCCCGACCAGTACGATCTCATCCTGCTCATTCAAAGCCACCACGCCCACCGACGGCCGTATCTCGACGACGCCATACAAGCCCGGCGTTCCATCCGGGCGCAGGACCTGATCCTCGCGCACGCGGATCCAGGGATTCTGGTAGGCGATGCGCGAAGAGAGCGTGCGCCAGGGACTTTTATGCACGCGCGCAGATCTCCGCCAGCAGATCGAGGTCGACGTTTCCACCCGAAAGGATCACGCCCACTCGCTTTCCGGCAAGATTGAGCTGGCGATGCAGTACGGCAGCGGCTGCCACGGCGCCGCTCGGCTCAACCAGCAGCTTGAGGCGCGAGAGTAGAAAGCGCATCGCCGCCTGGATTCCGTCTTCGGAGACGAGTACGACGCCGGCCGCGTTTTCGCGCACGATGGGAAACGTGATTTCGCCGGGTATCTGCGTGCGCAAACCGTCGGCCAGCGTGGGCGGCGATGGGATGCGTTTGCGCTCGTTCGCGGCCAGTGACAGGTACCAGTCGTTGGCGGTCTGAGGCTCCACGCCGTACACCTGAATCGCCGGCTTGAGATGCTTCGCGGCAATCAAGGTGCCGGATAACAGACCACCGCCCCCCAGCGGAACCAGCAGCACGTCGAGCGCCGGCTGCTGCGCCAACAATTCGAGCGCGGCCGTGCCCTGGCCCGCGATAATCCACGGATGGTCGTAGGAGGGCAGAATCACAGCTCCCGTATCCGCGGCGATTTTTTTCGCAATCACTTCGCGATCTTCCGTGAAGCGGTCATGAAAGACAATCTCGGGTCCGTACGCCTGAGTCGATTCGAGCTTGGCTTTGGGCGCATCCTTCGGCATGACGATGATGGCGCGAACGCCAACATGAGCCGCCGCGATTGCCACGGCCTGCGCATGATTGCCGGAGGAAAACGTGACCACGCCGCGCTTACGATCCTGTTCGGGCAGCGACAAGAGGAAATTGGCAGCGCCGCGAATCTTGAACGCGCCGCCGCGCTGCAGGTTTTCGCACTTGAAAAAGACTTCCGCGCCCGCAGCTTCGTTAAACAGGCGCGAGGTATAGACCGGCGTCTCGCGCGCGAGTTGTTTTACGCGCGCTGCTGCGGATTGCACATCGGCGAACGCAACCATCAGTAGCCCGCCTTCTTATCGACGACGTTAATCAGCGGCTCGCCTTCGACATAACGATCGAAATTTTCGAGGAAGACCTTCATGGCCAGATCGAGCCAGTCCGGTTCGCGCGTGCGATCCGTGCAATGCGGCGAAATCAGAACGTTGTCCATATCCCAGAGCGGACTCGAAGCGGGCAGCGGCTCTTCTTCAAAGACATCGAGCGCTGCGCCCGCGATACGCTTGTGCTCGAGAGCGGCAATCAAAGCGGCTTCGTCGATCACCGGACCCCGCCCGACGTTGATGACCAGCGCCGAGGGCTTCATCGTCTCGAATTCGCGCGTGCTCAGCAGGTGCCGGGTATCGCGTGTTAACGGCGCGGCGGCCAGCAGCACGTCGACCTCGGCCAGCATCTGCGGAAGATCGTGGGAGGCGAAGACGCGCTCGACGATCTGGTCGCCCGAGGATTGCTCCGGCTTGCGGCGTACCGCGTGGATGCGCATACCGAGCGCATGAGCCAGCAGCGCACATTCGCGGCCGATCTCGCCGTAGCCGACCACGCCCATGATTTTTCCGGGCAGCCAGTCGACCGTGAAATCGTCCCAGCGATGCGCGCGCTGATTCTCGACCAGGCGGCGCCCGTGCTTGTAATGAAACAGAATGCCGAAGATGGCGAATTCCGCGAGCGAGCGCTTGAAGACGCCTTTGGCATTCGTCAGCGGCACCGGACTCGCCACAAATTCGGGGACAAGCAGCTTCTCCACACCTGCCGAAAGCGAGTGCACCCATTTCGCGTGTTGCGCATGATGCCAGACATCGGCGAAGTCGACGGTCGCGCCGGTGAGGCCCGAGAACAGAATGATCTCCGCATCGGGGGCGCGTTCATCAAGGGCCTGAGTGTCGTTGCCGACCCAGACGTTGGCGCGCTCGCTGATCGAGGCCAGATTTCGCAGCACGTAATGGCCGGGCGGGCACACTACCAGAACGTTCGGTTTTTGATTGAGCTTCAAAATACCATGCTAAACAGAGCCCGGCGCTGCCCTTAGAATGAGAATGTGGAATTACGCTGTACCTGCGGTGCGTATCTGCCGAGCGACGCCCGCTTTTGCCACAAGTGCGGCAAGCCTCAGTACGAGGAAGATGCCGCGCGGCTGGCTGCCGAAAATACACCGGCGCCGGTGCAGGCGCCGCTCGATGTTCCCGGCACGGCGAAAACATCGCCGATCGGTTTCGGCAACCTGCGGGCGGTGACGATTACGATTGCTGTGGCTGCGGTCACGCTGATTCCACTCTCGCTGGCGATGATCGCGCCGCCGCTGAGCCTGATCGTGCTGGCAGCTGCCGGATACTGCGCGGCGTATTTTTATCGCAGGCAGACGAGCCAGCCGCTCTCTGCCGGCGGCGGCGCCTGGCTCGGCGTGATGACTGGTATCTGGCTGTTCGTTGTCTTCGCTCTCTGCGCCGCGGTGGTCAGCGTGAAAGTGAGTTCTCCAGCTGATCTGGCGGTGATGAAAGCCACGCTGGCGCATGTGCCCGGGGCGGCTAATATGCTGGACGATCCACATCAGTTCATCGTGACCATCGGCGAATCGCTCATTCTGCTTTTCTTCCTCTCCACTCTCTCCGCTGCATTCGGGGGAATGCTGGCCGCCCGCACGCTGGCGCGCCGTTCGCAGCCCTGAATGAGCCGCCCCATCCTTACTCTCACGGTCAATCCGGCGCTCGACCGGATCACCACCGTCGACCGTCTGGTCTTTGAAGACCGCGCGTATATCGAATCAACAACCCAGGCTGCGGGCGGACGAGGAATCAATGCGGCGCGCGTGCTGACGAGCTTTGGCGCATCGGTGGTGGCCATCACGGTTTCAGGCGGCGCCGTGGGACGCAAGTTTGAAGAACATCTCAATGACGATAAATTCGACAAAGAGATTGTGAAGATCCGCAGTGGCATTCGCGTAAATCTGACCATCTCCGATCGTCAGGGCCTCTCGATCAAGCTGAACGAGCGCGGACCGGCGCTCTCGCCGCAGGAGCAGGACCGGCTGCTGAAGGCAACTGAAAAGCTGCTGCCGGGCGCTGCCTGGCTGCTGCTCTGCGGGAGTTTGCCGCCCTCGATGGATCCGCATTTCTACACGAAGCTGATCGAGAAAGCCTCGCAGAACAAAGTGGAGACGCTGCTCGACACCGATGGCGATCCGCTGCTGCACGGCCTTGAAGCGCATCCGACGCTGGTGAAGCCGAATCAGTCGGAAGCTGAGCGGCTGCTCAATACCGCGTTGATCACCCGCTCGCAGCTCATTGATGCGGTCACGCGGATCAAGGCGCTCGGCGCGAAATCGGTGGTGCTTTCGCTGGGCAGCCGCGGCGCCATTGCGGCGACTTCGAGCGAAGGCGTGCTCGAAATTACGCCGCCGCCGGTCGATTCGCTGTGTCCGATAGGAGCTGGCGATGCCATGTCAGCGGCTATTGTCTGGGCGCTTGAAAAAGGCGAATCGCTCGGAGAAGCTTTGCGCTGGGGAGTAGCGGCAGGCACGGCCTCGGCCATGCTGCCGGGTATCGAGCTGGCAAATCTAGAGCAGACCAAAGAGATCTACCGGCAGACTACGATTACGCGCGTGGTGGTCTAGCTCGGCACAGCTCGCGTGAAACGCCGGGGTGCGCAGTCATGTCCCACGGTTGGAGATGATCAACGTGCCCGAAAACGCGCACACCGACGAAATAAAAAAGCTCGCTGAGATGATCAAGGGCATCCGCTTTCCCATGCTGACTACGGCCGAGTCCGACGGCTCGCTGCGAAGCCGGCCCATGGCCACGCAGGACATTGAGTTTGATGGAGACCTCTGGTTTTTTACCAGAGCGGATTCTGCCAAAGTCGAAGAGACCGAGCAGCACCGGCAAGTGAATGTCTCGTTTGCCAATCCGGAGAAAAGTTCTTACGTCTCGGCCTCTGGTACAGCGCAGCTTGTGCGCGATCCGAAGAAAGTGGAGGAGCTCTGGAAACCGGCGTACAAAGTTTTCTTTCCGCAAGGAACAGACGATCCGGAACTGGCGCTGCTCAAAATCGCGGTTGAGAAAGCGGAGTACTGGGATGCGGCGAGTTCGCTGATCGGACGCGCTATCGATTTCGCCCGTGCCTATGTTTCGCGCGATCCATCGAAACTGGGCGAGCACGCCAAGGTAGAACTTCGCTAGTCGTAGCGTTCGGAAATAATCTGCTTGCGATCGAAGCCGCGTTCGAGCAGCTCCTTGCGCACGCTCTCGACCATGTCGCGCAGACCGCAGATGTAGATATCGACGTCCTGTTTCTCGCCGGTTGCGGGCAGCGCCAGGGCTTCATCGAGATGCTCCTGCACGCGCCCAATGCGTCCCTGCCAGCCGGCATCGGGACGCGTCAGGGTGGGCATGAAAGTGAAACTCGGGTACTCCTTTGCGAGCGCTTCGAGCTCATCCCGATAGAGCAGGCCTTCTTCGTAGCGCACGCCGAACAGCAGCGTGATGCGCGGTTGCGTTCGCGGCAGATGGTCGAGCAGCATTGAGCGAAACGGAGCAATGCCGGTACCGGTGGCGACAAAAACGGCGCGGCGTTCCGGATGACGCAGTGTAAAGTGACCGACCGGTTCGCGAATATCGACCTCGTCGCCCGGCTTCAATTCGAATAGCCAGGAAGAGACCATCCCATTCGGCACACGGTTCAGGCAGAGCTCAAACTGATTGCCGGCGCGCGGGGATGCAATCGAGTACGGCCGCTTGATCGCCTTCCCTTCTTTGTGTTCGATGACGCAGACAAACTGCCCCGGTGTGAACTCGAGATTTTTCACCGCCGGCACCTCGAAGCGAAACTGATGCACTTCGGGCGCGAGTTCCTTCCAGTCGAGCAGTCTGGCCTTGAGCGTGGTCACCTTCTTATATGATGAGGCTCGGCGCGGTTTGGTCCGGGACGCTCTCCGGCGTCATCTGGCGCAGCAGATCGAGAAACATGCGTCCGCGCGGCCGGTCATTCCGGTGCTGCTGCCCGAGCCGGTGCAGAAAGACGAGGGTGCGCAGAATGTCGGAAGTGCGCGGGGCGCTGAGCGGCTCGCGTTCACTCTTCATTTTTTGGTACTCCTCTAGCGAGGTGTTGAAGGAGCGCTGTACTCCGAGCGCAACTAGATTATCGGGCCGGCTCTCGTAGATCAGTCCGGATTCGGCGGTTCGGTAGGTCTGAATGAGTGCCTCGAGCGCAGCCAGAACATCCGAATCGACCGCGCCCGAGGTTCGCACCGCGGCCTGCAGCAGCGCGTAGACGCAGAACAAAACCAGTTCCTCATGCCGCCGTACGAATGCTTCGCTGACTTCGACATCCGGATACGCGATTTCGTCTTCGGCGACCGCAACCGGCTTCTCGTGGCGATGTGCCTCCTGGAGATACTCGCATTCGAGCGGGCAGGAGAGCGATACTTCGCGTTCGGTACCGCAGCAGATCGGGCAGATATCGCCCTGCACCGCGGGGCAGGCGCGGCGAGCACGGCGTTTGCCGCAGATTTTGCAGAGGATCGGTTCGGGCATTGACTACTAGCTATTATCGGAGCAGACAAGATGAAGCGAGCGGACCTGCATATCAAAGTGACCATCGATCTGGACGAAGACGAGCAGCCAGAGCGGGTCGCACGCGAGATTTGCAGACAGCTCGAGAAGATGTACGTAGTCCGCTCGGCGGAATTGTCGAGCGTCGTCGAGCGCGAAGCGGCAGGTTAAGACGCAGCGCCGAGTTCGCTGCGAATAGCGTCGGCGATGCGCGCGGTCCATTTTTCGACTGCCTCGGCGGATTCGGCTTCAATCATGACGCGGGCCAGCGGCTCAGTTCCCGAAAAGCGAACCACCACGCGCCCAGCCGAATGAAACTCCTGCTCCGCGGCGGCGATCTCGGATTGCACTGAAGCAAGCTCTTTCAAAGGCCGCTTGTGTTTGACGCGGACATTGACCAGCTTCTGCGGAAAGGTTTTGATGGCGTCGCTTAATTCATCGAGCGAACGCCCGCTGTCGCGCACAATTTCAAGGACTCGCAGGGCCGTGAGCAAGCCATCACCCGTGGTGGCGTAGTCGGTGAAGATGACATGGCCCGATTGCTCACCGCCGAGCACTGCTCCGCGTCTGAGCATCTCTTCGAGCACGTATTTGTCCCCGACCGGCGTGCGCAGCATGGCGATTCCTTCGCGCTCCAGTGCTTTTTCGAGTCCGAGATTCGACATTACCGTTGCAACCACCACGTTTCCCGGAAGCTTGCCGGCGCGCTTCAAAGCGGTGCCCGCCAGATACAGCACGGCATCGCCATCGACAACCTTGCCCGACTCCGAGACAAACAGCGCGCGATCCGCATCGCCGTCGAAGGCAATGCCGAGATCCGAGCCGTTCTCTTTCACGCGCCGTTGCAGGTTATCGAGATGCAGCGAGCCGCAGTCGAGGTTGATATTGCGGCCGTCGGGCGAAGCGCCGATCCAGTCCACCTCAAGCCCGAGGCGCTTGAAGAGCCGGGGCGCAACTTCAGTTGCCGCTCCGTTGGCGCAATCGACCGTGACGCGCAGCGGAAACTGACCCGCGACCGTGCCGGCCAGGTAATCGGTGTAGAGGTTATCGAGCGTGGCATCGGGCTGCAGCTTCTGCGGCTCGGCTTTTTCGCCGCTCTCGAGCCAGTTCATCATGGCCTGCTCAAGTTCGAGCTCCACCTCATCGGCCAGCTTGTAACCGGAATGGCTGATGACCTTTAGTCCATTGTCGTGATAGGGATTGTGCGAAGCCGAAATCATCACGCCCGCCACGAAATGTCCGGTACGGGTCAGGTACGCAACTCCCGGTGTGGTGATGACACCCGCGAAACGCGCCTCGACGCCCGAACGCTTGAGGCCGCCGGCTACCTGTTCGGCGAGCCACGGACCACTTTCGCGCGTGTCCATGCCGATCAGCACTTCCGCCGGGCCGCCACTCAGCTCCTTACGCGAAGCGCGGCGCGCCCACTCGCCCAGCGCAACGCCCAGTGCATGAGCGGTACGTGCATCGAGCGGGGCCTCGCCGGCTACGCCGCGAATTCCATCCGTCCCAAAAAGCTGTCGCGTTGCGGTTTCCTGAGTGCTCGCCATGGCAATTCTGCTTTAAATCTTCGCCTCGCTGATAACGCGCAGGCTCATCCTAGTTTAGCCACCGAAAGGCCGTTTACAAGGGGCAGATCTTTCCGATCGAATTACCTTCCGTAGTAAGGACGTCGGCATTGGGGGGATTACACTTGAAGGTGGTCAAGAGATGAACATCTCGGTGAAGAGTGAGTACGCGCTCAAGGCGGTCTTCGATTTGTCGTCTCAATACCTGGCTTCCTCACAGACAGCCACCATGCCGCCGGTCAAGATTGCCGATATCGCCAAACGCCAGAAAATCCCGCAAAAGTTCCTGGAACTGATCCTCGCCGGGCTGAAACAGAGCGGGTTTGTGGACTCGCGGCGAGGAGCCGAAGGCGGCTATCTGCTGGCGCGCTCGCCGGATACTATTACGGTGGGCGATGTCCTGCGGGCGGTCGAAAACATCCGCAGCAGTCCGCGCGCCCACGATAACCCCTTTACGCAGATCTGGGACCGGGTCGATTCCGCAGTATCCGAAGTGCTGGACAAGACCAGCTTCGGCGAGATCGCCCGCGAATGGCAGCAGAAGAGCGCGAAGTACGTCCCCAACTGGGACATTTGAAAGGTGACAGCTTTGATTTTTCAGGACAACTCCTTCAGCATCGGCCGGACTCCGCTCCTTAAGCTGAACCGCGTAGTCGAAGGCGCGAAGGCGACCGTGCTGGCCAAAATCGAGGGCCGGAACGCGGCGTTTTCGGTGAAGGACCGCATTGGCGCAGCGATGATCTGGGATGCCGAAGAGCGCGGCCTGCTGAAGCCCGGCAAGGAGATCGTGGAGCCGACCAGCGGCAATACCGGAATCGCCTTAGCCTTTGTGGCGGCTGCGCGCGGCTATCCGATCACGCTGACGATGCCCGAAACCATGTCGCTCGAGCGGCGAAAAGTGCTGAAGGTGCTCGGCGCGAAGCTGGTGCTGACCGAGGGCCCGCTCGGCATGAAGGGCGCCATCGCCAAGGCCGAAGAGATACTCGCCTCCGATCCCGATCGCTACTTTCTGCCACAACAGTTCAGCAACCCAGCCAATCCGCGCATCCATTTTCAGACCACCGGTCCCGAGATCTGGGAAGACACCGAAGGCAAGGTTGACGTGCTGGTTTCGGGCGTCGGCACCGGCGGAACGATCACCGGCGTCTCGCGCTACATCAAGCACGAGAAGAAATGGCCGCTGCTCTCGATCGCGGTCGAACCCACCGGTAGCCCTGTGATCTCACAAGCGCTGAAAAAGCAGGAACTGAAGCCCGGCCCGCACAAAATACAGGGGCTCGGTGCGGGTTTCATTCCCGAAAACCTCGATCTGTCGATTGTCGACCGCGTCGAGTTGGTGACCAATGAGGAATCGATCGAGATGGCGCGGCGGCTGTCCCGGGAGGAGGGCATACTGTCCGGCATTTCGTGCGGGGCTGCGGTGGCTGCGGCCGCGAAAGTCGCGCGTGAACCGGAGATGGCGGGCAAGACGATCGTAGTGGTTCTCCCGGATGCTGGCGAACGTTATCTAAGTTCCGTTCTGTTCGAAGGCATGTTCGAGTAGTTCTTATCGCCCAATAATAACGGCATATATCGAGAAAATCTGACCTGAACGTGCAACCCAAGTTCCGCTTTTCACGTTCTAATAGGTACATCCCCGTAACGTGAGCGGGTGCTTTCACACCACCTACCAACCCAAAAGCACCCGTTCAATCTCACCTCACGCCAGCTGTCCACCATCCACAAATAAGAGCACGCCGTTCACGTACGCCGCGTCGTCCGAAGCCAAAAAGAGCGCCGGCCCGGCTACATCATCGGGCGTTCCCAGACGGCCCAGCGGGATCACGCCGGATCCAGGGCCGTACTTCTTCTGAAAAGACTCTTCCTGCAGAATCGGTTCGGTGAGCCGGGTGCGGATGAGGCCCGGCCCAATGGCATTGGAGCGAATGCCGAATGGTCCGAGTTCGCGCGCGAGCGTCTTGGCAAGCAGATACAAGCCGGCTTTCGAAGCGTTGTAGTGCGCCAGCTGCGCTTCCCCATCCCAGGCATTGGTTGACGAAATAAAGACGAGTTTGCCGGAGCGGCGGCCAACCATCCCCGGCGCAAAGGCACGCGCCGCCAGATAGCCGCCGCGCAGATTCACTTGCTGCGTACGGTCCCAGGTGTCCACATCGAGATCGAGAAAGGGCACGGCGGGCGCGATCCCGGCGACGTACATCAGCACGTCGAGATGCCCGAAGCGGTCGAGATACTGCTGCGCCATCCGCTGTACCTGGTGCGTGTGGCGCACATCGCATTCGATCGCCCATGCGCGCATCTCCTCGGCGGCGGACTGGGCGGCGTCGAGATCCGCGTCTGCAATGGCGAGTTGGGCACCTTCACCTACCAGGCGCGCCGCGATCGCGCGTCCGATTCCATGTGCGCCGCCAACCACCAGCGCGTTTTGTCCTGCGAAGCGATTCACTCTACTTTTAGACCACAGTCGCTTTCGAGCAGCTTCTGCGCCGGCCGACGAGGATGGGCTTCATGCTGGACAGGACGGGGAACTGAAGCTGATTAGCGGAAAGAGAGGAAAGAGTTCGATTCTGGTGCGCCCGGAGTGATTCGAACACCCGACCTTCTGGTTCGTAGCCAGACGCTCTATCCAACTGAGCTACGGGCGCGCAATGCCTGACTGGATTCGCCCCGCGCGTGGTGCGCGGGCTCATTCAGAGTATAGCAGCGGGCCGGTCTCGCTCAGGTGGTCTGTGCGCCCAGGCTGGAATCCGCTACCGCCAGGCATTTCACGCAGTTGCGACCTGCGGCTTTGGCCTGATAAAGGGCCTCGTCGGCGACTCGCACCAGTTCGTCGAGAGTCCGCTCGGAGCCGTCGGAGACTGTCACGCCGAAGCTGGCCGACACACTGATTTCAAGCGCATCGACCATCATCTTGGTATTTTCTAAGCGTTGCCGCATGCGTTCAGCCTGGTGCGCCGCCTGCTCCAGGTCACAGTTGGGAAGGACCACCAGAAACTCTTCGCCGCCGTAACGGCCCACCTGGTCGTAGGTCCGCATGTTGCCGCGCAGGCGGGAAGCCGTCTCGCGCAACACCGCATCCCCGGCGAAATGCCCATAGGTGTCGTTGATCTTCTTAAAGTGATCGATGTCGAGCAGCACGACACCGACGGTCCGTTGATCGCGATGGCTGCGCGCCAGTTCCTGCTCGAGCACGGTCGAAATAGCCGAGCGATTGGGCAGCATCGTCAGCAAATCCTTGTTGGCACGGTCGCGAAGCTCTTCCCGCGCGCGCAGCAGATCCATCTGCAGATCCACGATTCGCTTGCCGACGCGCAGCCGCACCTGCAGCTCGTGCTGGTCGAAGGGTTTCACGATGTAATCGTCCGCGCCTGCTTCCAACCCTTCTACCGTCTCGCCTTTGCTGTTCTTCGAGGTCAGCAGCAGGATGTAAGTGTAGGGCTCGCGCCGGGTTTCGCGGACTTTGCGGCAAACTTCCGGCCCCGTCATATGCGGCATGACCCAGTCGAGAATAGCCATCGGAGGTGCATCGGGCTGGGCCAGAATGTCCCAGGCCTCGGCTCCGTGCTCCGCCAGTACGACTTCGTATCCCCAATGCGACAGAGCCGTCCGGAGCATCGCCCGGGAGGTGGCGCTATCGTCTGCTATTAGAACCTTCATACGGCCGGAGCCTTTGCCTCCCTACCATTCATTCGTCTGCCGGGTCGCGAAACTTTAGGCCACACGCGAAAGAAAAGTACCAGATAAATCGAGTATCCCTATCTAAGTCTCGCCCGGGAGGATGCGGGCGGCCAAGCCAGCTTCTCTTCAGTATCTCCGGAAAACCGGCCGATTTCCAAACGCGCCGGCCTACAAAATGTAGTGCGTAATTCCGGAACCCTCGCGCAGGAATCCTATATTATGGGGGTGCGAGCCCGCTTCTTCTTTACAGAGAATTCGACGGCATTGCGTTAACAGGAGTCTTTTCCATGCAAAATTCAGTACTCGTGCCGATGGTAGTAGAGCAGACCTCGCGCGGTGAGCGCGCCTACGACATCTACTCCCGCCTGCTGAAAGAAAACATTATCTTTCTCGGCACCCCGATCGATGACAATGTGGCCAATCTGGTGATGGCCCAGATGCTCTTTCTGGCGGCGGAAGACCCGGAGCGGGATATCTCGTTGTACATCAATTCGCCCGGCGGTTCGATTACGGCAGGGCTGGCGATTCTCGATACCATGCGCCTGGTGGAGCCCGATATTGTGACCTACTGCCTTGGTCAGGCAGCGTCCATGGCAGCCGTTCTGCTCGCCTGCGGAACCAAAGGCAAGCGCTTCAGCCTGCCCAATTCACGCATCCTGATCCATCAGCCCTCGATGAGCGGTCTCGGTGGCCAGGCGGCCGATATCGATATATACGCGCGCGAAATCCTGCGCATGCGGCAATCTTTGAATGAGATACTGGCCGACGCTACGGGACAACCTGTAGACAAGATTGCCCGCGATGTCGATCGCGATTACATTCTGGAGCCCGAAGCGGCCCTCGAATACGGCATGATCGACCGGATCATCACCAACCGTGCCTCTACCCCGGTTCCGACCAGGTAAGAGTTCCGTTCAGCAACCCCGTCGGGCGGCGGCTTGATCCCAGGTCGAGCCGCCGTTCGCATTTTTACCCTGCCTGGAAGTCTTTTGTATTCAGCCGCTTGCGTTACAGGAAAGTTTCAACAACCGGCATCGGTCGTATAGTGGGCCCAGCTGTTGTTGGAGATCCGTCTTCCAAATTTGGAATTCCAGAGCCAGAATGGCCTTGACCATCGTCGGGCGGGTGGGGTAGAGTGATACTGCCGTTACAAGTGCGGGTGGGCATAAACGCTACTTATCGACTAATGGGGAAATCGTACTCGTTTCAGCGCGCGGTCGCATTACTTTCTTTCACTCTTCTGGCGGCAGGCACGTTCTCTTTTCCAGCCATGGCAGCCGACGCGAATTCCGCGCTTTCCGCCGAACTCGCTAGCGCCAGTTCCGACCCCTCTTTATCGCCTGAAACCGACGCGCTGCTGCGCAAAGCGGATCAGCACTTCAATGCGGGCCGCCAGTTCTATTTTCAGAACGACTGGACCAACGCGAAGCGTGAATTCGACGCCGCTGTGAATACGCTGCTCGATGCGCCCGCGTCTACTCCCGACCATCGCCGGATCGAGCGCCATCTGGATGAGATCTGCGATCTGGTGTATCGCTTCGATGTCGAGAAGATGAGCGGAAGCGGCGACTCGGCCGATGCGGAGACTTCCTTCGATAAAGCGCCCATCGATGAAGTCAGTCACATGACTTTTCCGGTCGACCCGTCGCTCGCCCCGAAACTCGAGTCGGAGGTGAATCAAACCACCTCCGCCATTCCGCTCGAGCTCGCTGAGCCGGTGCTCAGCTATGTGCACTTTTTCTCGACCGATCGCGGCCGGAGCATTCTGCTGGCGGGCTTTAAGCGAGCCGGTCGATATCGTCCGCTGATCCAGAGGATTTTTGCCGAGGAGGGCATCCCGCAGGATCTGATCTACCTGGCGCAGGCCGAATCGGGGTTTCTGCCGCGGGCGGTTTCGCGCAAGAGCGCGGCCGGGGTCTGGCAGTTTATCGCCGATACGGGTGCGCGCTATGACCTGGTGCGTACGGCGAAGTTCGATGAGCGCCTCGATCCCGAAAAAGCTACGCGCGCAGCGGCGAAGTATCTGAAATTCCTTTATGCCCGCTACGGCGACTGGTACCTGGCGATGGCGGCCTACAACTGTGGCGAAGGCGCGGTCGACCGAGCGGTTGAGCGCACCGGCTATGCCGATTACTGGGAACTGCTGAAGCGCCATGCTCTCCCGCGCGAGACCTCCAACTACGTGCCGATCATCGTGGCCATGACGATTATGGCCAAGAACGCCGCCGACTACGGGCTGGTCAACATCGAATCGGATCAGCCGGTCCAATACGACTCGATGCAGCTGACCGCCGATACCAGCCTGGATCTGATCGCAGACGCGGCCATGCAGCCGGTGTCGGTGATCCGCGACCTGAATCCGTCGCTGCTTGGTTCTGTTGCTCCCGCCGGTTTCCAGGTGCATGTGCCAGCTGGCACGGCCCAGACCGCGCAGGCGGCACTCGAGAGCGTTCCTGCTCAGAACCGCAATGCCTGGCGGCTGCATCATGTCGAAACCGGCGATACCCTGGCTGCGATCGCACGTTCGTACCACCTGCCGGCGCAGCGCATTGTCGAAGTCAATCACTCAACCGACACTCTGGCCGCCGGCGACGTGCTGCTGATTCCGGCTGTTTATCATCCCGAAGTGGTGAAACACGTAGCCCGTGCGCGTTCGCGCCGCGTGGTGCACGCTCGGGCGGGACTGCACAGCGCGCATGTTTCGGCTACCCGCCGCGTTGCGCATACCACGACCGCGCGCGGCACACGCACCGCCGGCTGAAACTTTCTTCGCTTCCCGCATCGGAAGATGTATCGCGATGTCACACCATTGTGAAATACTTTTGCTTCTCCGATCATCTCGATGCATAGTAAGGAAGAAGGATAAGATTCGAAGAATGCGCCTGCGTTTCCTCAGCTAGGCCATCTCTTGCAGAACTGCGAAGGAGGAGTGCGTGAGTTTCGCTTATACATTCACAGCCGATAATCAGCAGGACGATTTCGATTACGAAGACGAACACGTTGAGCTCGAATCCGACAAGGATGAGTACGATGACGATCTCGACGAAGATGAGGACGACGAGGATGAAGACGAAGAGGAGGCCGAGGAAGTAGCGGGTACTCCGCAACGGCACTCCGAATCGTCGCATTCTGCACGCGGCGGCTCTTCTCACGAAGAGAGCGCGGGCGAGCATACCGGCCACTCGGCTCACTCACACTCGGGCGAGGAGCACGGTGAGCACGCCGGCGGCGAAGAAGGGCACGCGGGCGAGCAGCATTCCGGCGGCGCTCCTTCGCACAAACGAGCCAGCCGCGGCGGCGCGAAAAAGAGCGCTGCCAAGAGCGAAAGCGCCGGTCAGAGCGGAACAGCTGCTGAGTCTGAACAGAAGACGGAATCCAAGGCTGCGCCGGCGGCTAAGAGCGCCGTGAGCAAAGAAACAAAGAGCAGCGGAACGAAGACGGCCGGCAAGAAGACCGCTGGAAAGAAGACCGCGGCCAAGAAGTCTGCACCGCAAAAGGCTGCCAAGAAGGCTCCGGCGAAGAAGACCGCGGCCAAGAAGTCGTCTGCCAGCAAGAGCACAGCCAAGAAATCGACCGCCAAAAAATCCACTGCTCGTAAGGCGCCGGCTAAGAAGAGCGCTGCGCGTAAAGGCGCTCCGCAGAAGGCGGCTAAGAAGAGCAGTTCGCAGCGGTCCGGTGCGAAAAGCACTGCGAAGAAGAGCACTGCGAAGAAGGGCGCGGCGAAAGGAAGACGCCGCTAAACAGGCGGCAGCGGGGCGCCTCCGGCCTGGAATTGCGCCCCACCTTTTGCGGAAACCGGTTTACTTGCCCTGCCTGGTTACAACGGCGCGGCAGCGCTCGAACAGTTCGAGCAGAGAATCGGTGTACTCTTCGGCCGACCGCGGGCCCTTACCGCTGCCGAACCCGGCCCCGGTCTGCCCTTTCCCGTATCCTGTCGTGACCGCTATGAACTTCATCAGCTCCAGCGCGACTTCGTCGGGATTGCTCGGGTGCTGCTTCTCTGAAGGCTCTTCTGGCATGTTTGCGCTCATCACTCCTTTTTCGCCGGATCTAACGGCGGTCCGTTCGGCTTGCGAACGGACCGTCCTACTAGCCTGATTCTCGCATCCGCCCTCTGCCATGCCGATTCGCGCCGCCAAAGTGATTCGCAAAATGCGCGGCGGAGCACAGGCGCATCTGATCGAGGCGGCCGACGGCGAGCACTACGTCGTTAAATTCACCAACAATCCGCAGCACCGCCGGATCCTTATCAATGAATGGCTGGCCTGTTCTTTTCTGCGCCATCTGCAGATCTTCGTTCCGGAAACGGCACAGATTGAGCTGACGTCTGAATTCATCGAAAATCATCCCGAGCTTTATCTTTCGATCGGCTCAAAGAAGGAGCCGATTCCTCCTGGCGTCCACTTCGGCTCGCGGCTGGCCGTCCATCCGGAGCGCGTCGCGATCTTCGATTTTCTGCCGGACAACCTGCTCGGCAAAGTGGAGAACCGGCTGGATTTTCTGGGTATTCTGCTGTTCGATAAATGGGTCGGCAACACGGATTCGCGCCAGGCCGTGTTCTTCCGCGCACGCGCAAAGAAGTGGACGCCGCTGCGGGGCGATGCGCCGGCACGGGTGGGCTTCTTCGCCCAGATGATCGACCATGGCTTTGCCTTCAATGGCCCGCACTGGACGTTTCAGGATGCGCCGCTTCATGGCATGTATTTCCGGACCACGGTCTACGAAGAGGTGCGTTCCTACGACTCGTTCCAGCCCTGGCTGGAGATGATCGAAAATTTTCCCGTCGAGGTGATCGATTCGGCCTGGAAACAGATCCCCTCGCACTGGCTCGATGGCGATGAGGACGAACTGGAGCGTATGCTGGAACAGCTGCTGAAGCGGCGCTCGCGAACTGCTCAGCTGGTGGCAGACATGCGCCAGAAGCGGCCCGCGCTGTTCCCGAACTGGAAAGGGTGAAAAAGGGGACGCGGATAGGCCCGAGTCAGTGGGAGCGTGCAACCGGCCGCCTAACACGCTAACCTGATGTTTTCACGTCAAATCTGGAACATTCGTTAGACGGTTTCCGTCTGCCACTGCAAGCGCGAGCGAACGGAACCATGAAAATTGCGGCTGCTGTAAGATGCCCGTGCCGTCGTGCGTCTTGAGTTACCGGGGAGTAGAGCTTGAAAAAGAAGTGGAAGATTGTAATTCTGATTACGTTGCTGCTTGTGATCACGGGAGCCGTGATTGCCAGCATCCGGATCAGCCAAAGCGGGATTGTCACGGTGCAGACGGGCAAGGTCGCTCGCATGGATCTCACCTCTCTGGTGACTGCGTCCGGTGAGATCAAGCCTCGTAACTACATCAACATCGGTACCAACACGATCGGACCCGCGCCGATCACGGGCATTTACGTCAAGGAAGGCGACCATGTGAAAAAGGGTCAGGTGCTGGCTCGCCTGGCTGCGGTACAGCCCAGGGCCGATCTGAATGCGCAGCAGGCGGCGCTTAATTCCGCGCTGGCCGATTCGGCTGCTTCCGAGGCCGCCCTCAAATCCCAGGACGACAACATTGCCGTGGCACAGGCCCAGGTTGATCATGATCAGGCCGATCTGGAGCAGAAGCAGGCCGATCTCAAGCGCGCTCAGGAGCTGTTCAACGCCAAGCTGATTGCATCGCAGGATTTCGAAGCCAAGAAGGTGACGTATGATCTGGCGGTCGCGACACTGGAGGCTTCGAAACGCAAAGTGCAGCAGGCACAAGCCGCCCGCGCTCAGGCCGCCGCGCAACTGGCTTCCGCGCAGAAGAAAATCGCGCAGAATCAGGCCCAGGTGGCGCGCTCCTCCGATGTACTTTCCCAATACGAGGCGGTTGCACCGCTGGATGGCGTGGTCACCGATCTGCCGATGCGCGTCGGCGAAACGGTGGTGCCGGGCGTACAGAACACGGCTTCGTCGGTGATCATGACGATTGCAGACATGTCGATCATCACGGCCGAAGTGCACGTCGACGAGACCGATATCGTCAGTGTAAAGACCGGGCAGACCGCCGACGTGACGATTGATGCGATGCCGAACAAGGTTTTCAAGGGCAAAGTGATCGAGATCGGCGATACCGCGCTGGTTCGTTCTACCGGTGTCGCTGCTTCGCAAAGCCAGACCTCCAGCCAGGAGGCGAAGGATTTCAAAGTCGTGATTGCGCTCGATATTCCGGAGGACGCGGTTCGGCCCGGTTTGTCGTGTACGGCTAAGATCACCACGGCCGTCCGGCCGCATGCGCTGGCTATTCCGATTCAGGCGCTGACGGTTCGCGAGCGCGGTCAGCTCGAGCAGCCCAAGCCGGGACAGCCGGTGAAAACGGACCCGGCATCTCTGAAAGCCGCCAAGGAAGAGCTGCAGGGCGTTTTCGTGGTGCGGAACGGGAAAGCGGAATTTCGCCAGGTCACGACCGGGATCACCGGCACGACGGATGTCGAAGTGCTGAGCGGGCTCAATGACGGAGACCAGATCATAACCGGCAGCTACCAGGTCGTTCGTACGATACGAAATGACGCTAAGGTGAAAGTGGACAACAAAGCCGTAGCGCCGGGCGGCCCGACACCCGCCTGAGGTCTGATCATGGCCACCATTGCACCAGGGCAGGAACTGACGTCACAGCAGCGCGAAGAGCTCGGCCGCGAGCTGCAGAGCGAAGGCATCGTTATCCGTACGTTCGATCTCTGGAAGACCTACATCATGGGCGACCAGGAGATTCATGCGGTTTCCGGAGTCGATATCGTGATCCGGCGCGGCGAGTACGTGGCCATTATGGGTCCCTCGGGCTCGGGCAAGTCGACGCTGATGAATCTGATCGGCTGTCTCGATACGCCCACCAAAGGGCTCTACTATCTGAATGGCAAGCTCGCCAGCGACATGGAAGACGACGAGCTGGCGCGCATTCGCAACAAGGAAATTGGCTTCGTTTTTCAAACTTTCAATCTGCTTGCCCGGGCCAGCGCGCTGCACAACGTCGAGCTGCCCCTGATCTACGCCGGCATGCCGACGGAGGAGCGCATCGAGCGCGCCAAGCAGGCGCTGACAGCGGTCGACCTCACCAGCCGCATGTACCACAAGCCAAACGAGCTTTCGGGAGGACAGCGGCAGCGCGTGGCAATCGCTCGCGCGCTGGTGAATCATCCGTCGATTCTGCTTGCCGACGAGCCCACCGGCGCGCTCGACACGGCTACCGGCAAGGAGATTATGGGTCTTTTTGAGCGCCTGCACTCAGAAGGCAATACCATCGTGCTGGTCACGCACGAGCCCGACATCGCCGCCCACGCACACCGCGTAATTCATATCCGCGACGGTAAAGTGGAGCGCGACGAGGCCGTGCCTGAATCAGACCGAGTCTCTTTCCGCTGAAATTTCTTTTGAATTGAGGGCTTTTCAACCTGGCTTTTCGCTGAACTGCTATCGTGGAGAGGAGCTTGAAGGCAATTTCCCCCGGCTTGCGGGTCAATAACCCGCAAATCGATATAATTTCGGGCATTTGTGTGCCTTCGAGCGCCGTAACGTAACAGCGCGCTCAAAGATCGGGGCGCGTTCACACTCGAGACTAGCTGTGAGCGAGAATTCATCCAATCAAGCACCGCTGAGGATCTTAATGGCGGAAGACAACGCGATCAACCAGCGCGTGGGGAAGCTGATTCTGCAGCGCGCGGGTTATCAGATCGATCTCGTCTCGGACGGGAGCGAAGCCGTTGCCGCGCACCGCAATCAACCTTACGATCTGATCCTGATGGATTGCCAGATGCCGACCATGGACGGGTTTGAAGCCAGCCGCAAAATACGTGAGCTCGATGGCAAGCAACCTGTGATCATCGCGGTTACCGCCAATGCGCTGGTAGGCGAGCGGGAAAAATGTCTCGAAGCTGGAATGAACGACTATCTTTCCAAGCCCTTTCAGGCCGATCAACTGGTGGGCGTGATCCGGAAATGGGCAGTGTCGCGCGACGATTCAGGGACGCCAGAATAACAGCAGTCCGAACAGAAGCAACCACATGAAATCCAGGTAGTGCCAGAACACGGCTACGCCGCTGGCTACGGCGCGCGTCTGCATCTGGTATTTCGGTCCGCTGGCGGGTTCGCGCGTGCGATGCAGGAGATACGCGAGGCCGGCCAGCCCCACCACGATGTGCAATCCGTGCAGACCGGTGAACAGAAAAATAAACCAGGAGTGCGGATTCTGGGCGAGAATGACGCCGCTGTGCAGAATTTCGATCCAGGCCGTGATCTGCCCCAAGAGGAAAAGAACGCCCAGCAGCGTGGTCCACGCCATGAGCTGGAAAAAACCGCGCTGATCGTTGTGGCTCAAGCGCCGGCGCGCCATCTCAAAGAGCGCGCTGCTTGCCAGCAGAATGCAGGTGGTGGCCCACAGAACGCCGGGAATTCGGATATGTCCCCAGAATTTGCCGCTTCCCGAGCGCATAACGAAAACGGTGATCATGGCGCCAAACGTCATGGTGACCGTGGCGAGTACCACGACTACGGTGAAAAGAGAAAGCGAGGTCAGCTCGCGTTCGCGGGTAACGGGTTCAACTGCGGATTGCACTTCAGTTCTTATTTTCTCGCGCACGGAGCCAGCCGGTGTGCTCGAAGCGTGGTTCGAAGAGATCGGGATGGAAGATCTCGGCGAAAATGCGGAGCGATTCGGTTAGCCGGGGACCGGGGCGGTTCATGTACTGATTACCATCGCAGAGAAACACATTGCTGCTACGTACGGCGCGGAGATCGTGCCAGCCTGGGCGGCCGGTGAGCCAGTGCATTTCTTTTTGGGTGCGGACGAGATCGAATCCGCAGGGAAGCGCGACGATTATGTCGGGGTCGGCCGCTTTGAGTTCGTCCCAGTTCAGCCAGGGTGAGTGGCCGCCGGCTTCGCCGAAGAGATTGACGCCGCCCGCCAGCTCGATCAGCTCCGGTACCCAATTGCCGGCAGCCATCAACGGTTCGAGCCATTCGATGGCGGCGACCGTCGGACGGCTGGAAGCGCGGGCGGCACGGGCGCTGATCTGCCGCATCTTGTCTTCGAGCAGTGCGATCAAATGCTCGGCCGCCTCCGGTGCGCCACAGGCCCTCCCAACACGCTCGATATCACGCCATAGGTCGGCCAGCGCATAGGGCTCGAGAGAAATCACGGAGGCATGCGTGTTGAGCCGGGTGCGCAGGTCGCGTTCGACGTCTTCGAGACTCACGGCGCAGACTTTGCATTGCGTCTGCGTGAGAATATGCGTCGGGCGCAGCTGCTCGACAAGTGCTCCGTCAATCTCATAAATGCTCAGTGCGGATGCCAGGCGGTGTTTGACAAGTGAATCGATTTCGCGGCTGGAACCATCGACCGGAAAGGCTGGCCGGCTGCAGACGGGAAGCTTCAGAACCGAGGCTGGATAGTCGCATTCATGCGAGCGGCCGACCTGGTACGCGCCCAGACCGAGCGCGTGCGCAATCTCGGTAGCGCTCGAAAGAAGCGAGAGGATGCGCAACTCGCCCACGCCGATGCTAACGGCCGGGGCGAGTCGCCGAAGTCTGAGCGGCCTGTTGATTAGCCGCCCACGCCAGGCCGTCCACTTCTTTGCCGGCGTCGATGAGCTGGTCGACTTTCCAGTTGGAAAGATCGATGGATGCAACTTTCTGGGAGTGATCGCAGGAGACGTAGGCTACCTGATTGTCGGGCCGCACGAGAATCTCCTGCGGCGAGCTGGGAACATCGACCGTGTGATCGACTTTGAGAGTGCCGAGATCGATGACCGCGACTTTGTTCTCGGAGGGCAGCGTGGCCAGCAGCCATTTGCCATCGTGCGTAACAGTTGTGCCGAAGCCGATGGCGGGAAGATCGATCCAGCTCTTGACCTTATTGCTGGCCGTGTCGATGACGGCAAGCCGCGGCTTGGTCTGATCGGCGGTGAACACCATGCTGCCGTCGGGCGTAACCGAGATGCGCTGCGTCTCCTTCGAGATGTGAATCACGGTGACGAGTTTGCGCGCTTCGATATCGAGTACGGAAACGGTTCCAGGCCCGACATTGGCGGTGTAGCCGCGGCGTCCGTCGTCCGAGAGAGCGAGCATGTGCGACTCGGGCTGGCCAGTGGAAATCGTGCCAAGAATCTTGTATGTCTTCGGATCAATCACGGTGACGGCTTTTTCGAGCTCGGTGGTGACGTAAAGCAAACCATCTTTCGGACCGACAACCGCGCAATGCGGACGCACGCCGCGATCGAAATTGATCTCGTGCACGATCTTGCGCGAGGCCAGATCAATAACAGCGATCTTGTTTCCGTCAGTGCCGGGCTTGCCGACACCCGAGTTGCCGTAGATCGGGACGTAAGCCGTGCGGCCGTCGGGCGAAGCAGCGACCTCGTGGCCCGTAACGCCGCCTTCTGGAATCACCGCGATCTGCTTGCCGCTTTGCACATCGATGAGGCTGAGCGTATGCGCGCCTTTATTGGTCGCGAGCAGAAGACCGGACGAACTAGCTTGCCCGAAGGCCATGATTCCACCGAAGGTTAGCAGAGCCGCAAAGCAGAGAGAGGTTGGTTTGAGTAACATCGCTTTCGCGTTCAACATATCACGACGGTGCGTTGCCGGCGCGAGCAGATTAAGAGTCGAAAGAGGCTCCGGCGAAGCGTCATTATCGCGGGTCTTGACAGAAGCATCCGAAAGCGCGATACTTCCATCGATAGGCGATGGGAGAAAGTCAAAGAAACGCAGAGCTTCTTCCGGGAACACTCGACCTGCTGATTCTTCGTTCGCTCTTAACCGGGAAAATGCACGGCTATGGGATCGCCGCGCGGCTGAAGCAAGTCTCCGACGATGTTCTGGAGGTGGGTGAGAGTTCACTCTATCCGGCCTTGCAGCGGCTGCTGCTGAACGGATGGGTGAAAGCGGAGTGGGGAACCAGCGAAAATAACCGGCGCGCCCGATACTACGCGCTTACCGCTTCCGGGCGCAAACAACTCACGACAGAACGCCGCGAATTCGAACGGATGATCGGCGCTATCCAGAAGGTTCTGGAGATGGCCTGAATGGACGTGCTCGAAAAACTGCGGCGGAGTTGGCGGCGCGTTGTTTTTCTGCTCAATCGCGGGCGTTTCGAGCGCGAATTGCAGGAGGAATTCGAGACGCACCAACGAATGAAGCTGGAAGAGCTTCGAATGCGCGCTTCGAACGCCGAAGCGGCAGTTGAACAGAGCCGGAAAGAGATGGGCAACCTGACCTTCAACAGAGAGGAATGCCGGAATATGTGGAGTTTCTTGTCTCTGCAGCGATTTGTGCAGGATCTGCGATACGCAGCTCGCATGTTCCGGCGAACGCCCGTGTTTACCACCGTGGCAGTTGCATCGCTCGCTCTCGGCATCGGAGGCAATGCGGCGATGTTCAGTTTAGTGGATGCGGTGCTGCTGCGTCCGCTGCCGTATTTTGCTCCCGAACGCCTGGTCCGGATCAGCGGGACGTATCCGCGCGCAGCTGTGCCCTTCTTCGAGCAGCACACGCATGCGCTTGAGATGGCTGGTGTGAGTACCGGCTCGGAGATGAATCTTAGCCGTTATGGAAGCGCGATGCGAGTGGTCGCTAGCAGCGTCTCGTGCAACTTTCTGAACGTGCTTGGATCGCGGGTTGCCAGAGGGCGCGGCTTCGAGCAGGGGGAAGACGTTCCGGGTCACGATGGCGTGGCTCTCATCAGCTACTCGCTGTGGAAGGAAAAGTTTGGCGCCGATCCTGGCGTGATCGGCCGGATGGTCGAGCTGAATGGGACCGAGCGCCAGATTGCCGGCGTGATGCCGAAGGGCTTCAGCTATCCTTCTGCGCGCGTACAGGTCTGGATTCCGATGCGGCTCGATCCGTCGAATTTTCTCGAGTACTGGGGCGGTGAGTTTGTGCCGCTGATTGGGAGGCTTCGACCCGACGCTACCCTCGCTACGGCACAATCGCAGGCCGCGCGTCTGACCGCGGAATTCCGCAAGACGTTCCCATACCCGATGGATCGCAGCTGGAATGCGGATACCCGAGTGATTCCGCTGCAGCGCGATATGGTCGGCGACGTGCGCGAAAAGCTCATCATTCTGCTCGCTGCGGTGGGCATGGTTCTGTTGATTGCCTGCGCAAATGTGGCGAGCCTTTTGCTTTCACGCGCGACTACCCGGAGAAGAGAGATCGCGCTTCGTGCATCGCTGGGTGCAAGCCGTTTACGAGTCGTCCGGCAGTTGCTCACCGAGAGCGCCGCACTTGCGCTGCTCGGCGCGGTGGTGGGGCTTGCCCTCGGGACAGGTGCGCTGGCGATTTTCAAATCCGTATTACCGGCCTCGCTGCCGGGCGTTCAACAGGCCGCGATCGACTGGCAGGTGGCGGGCGCCGTCACGATACTGGCTTGCCTCTGCGGAATCGTATTCGGTCTTGCGCCGGCTCTGAGCGCTTCGCAAGTAGACCTTGCGGCCGTACTCAAGACCGGAAGCCAGCGCTCGACTTCGACGCTGTGGGTGCGGCTGCGCAGCGCGCTGATTGTCGCGGAAGTGGCGCTCACGCTCGTACTTGCCGTAGCGGCCGGTCTGCTGCTCAAGAGCCTGTATCAGCTCGCGAATTCGAGTCCCGGATTTGAGCCCGATCATATACTCACGGTGCGAGTCAGCCCGAACCAGTCGAGCTGTGCGCAGCGTTCGGCCTGCGTCGCGCTGTACGCGCGACTACTCGATGAGGCGACGAAGCTCCATTCGGTACGCGCTGCCGCCATAGCCAACTCGCTTCCGTTGGAGGGCGATTTGCCGACTCTCCCGGTGGACGTAGAGGATCATCCGAAAACAGCCGATCACCCGGCGCCGATGCTGTGGTTCGGCGCTGTCTCCCCGGATTACTTCCGCATGCTGCAGATTCGTCTGCTTGCCGGCCGCTATCTTGCCCGCGGCGACGAGCTCACGGCGCAGCCGGTAGCGGTGATCTCCGCTTCTACGGCGCGCCGCTTCTGGCCGCACGAGAGCGCCATCGGCAAGCACATGAAGCCGACGCTGGCGAGCAATTGGAGAACGATCGTAGGAGTGGTCGCGGATACGCATCAGTACACGCTCGCGACGGCGCTGCCGGACTGGGTGCAGGGCGAGATCTATCTGCCGTATGCGCAATCGCAGCGTGAGGACGGACAAATTCCCGCCGCCATGACGCTGCTGGTGCAGTCGGCCGACGGAAGCGCCTCTTTCCGCAACGAGCTTCAGCAACTCGCGCAAAGCGAAGATCCGAATGTGCCGGTTGGGCGTGTTCAGTTGCTCGAAGATATCGTGAGCGGGTCGATTGCGCATTTCCGCGCCACTATGCGCGTTTTTCTCAGTTTCGCCGCAGTGGCGCTCTTGCTTGCGGCGATCGGGATATACGGGCTGATGTCGCACTGGGTCACTCAACGCACGTATGAAATCGGTCTGCGGGTTGCAATCGGCGCCTCTCGCGAGCGGATTGTTTCGATGATCTTCGGTGAAGGGCTCCGCCTTTGCGTTTTGGGCATTCTCGCCGGTATTGCCGCCGCGCTCGCGCTTACTCGCTTTCTGGCAGGATTTCTTTATGGCGTAGGCTCATCCGATGCGTTCACGTTTCTGCTGGTCACGTTCCTGGTCGTCGGAGTCGGGTTGATCGCGACAGCGTTTCCCGCCTGGCGAGCGGCGCGTATCGATCCGGCGCGGTGTCTGCGAGCCGACTGAATCGATGGCGCAAAATCGTCAGACGACGCTATTGCGCCGGATCACTTCTTTGTAGAAATGCGCGCTCATTTTGGGAATCCGCCGCTGCGTTTTGTAATCGACGTAGTAAATCCCGAAGCGCAGGTTGTACCCGTCGGCCCACTCGAAGTTGTCCATCAGACTCCAGACGAAATAACCGTGCACCGGGAAGCCTTCGCTAGCCGCGCGATGCAGATTGATGAGGTAATTGCGCAGAAACATCACGCGATCGGCATCGTAGACGTTTCCGTCGGGTGCAACCGTGTCGGCGGATGAGCAGCCGTTTTCGGTCACGTAGATATCTTTCACATTCCAGATTTCGGCAGGATGCCGGACGCCCCAGTAGAGGCCTTCCGGGCCGATGTTCAGCCACGGCGAGGCCATGTGCGGATACGAAGAAGGCAGGGGAACAACGGCGAATTGGGCCGGTCCGGAGTCGGCGCGGATATAGGTGGGATTGTAAACGTTGATTCCGAGCAGATCGAGCGGCGCGCTGATGATCTTCAGATCTTCAGGCGTGAATTTCGGGGCAGCAGCGCCTTGCTGTTGTAGATACTGCTCCAGGTATTGACCCTCCATGATCACGGTCAGGTACGGCGCGTTGAGGACCCGAGTGGCAAGCACGCTCGCCTTGATGTGCTCCTCCGATTCGATGATGGGTGTTCCGATGATGTAGTTTTCCGCTAATCCCACCTTTGTTCCGGAGCGCGTATTCGCCCGGATCGCCTGCACCGCGAGACCATGCGCCAGCACCGCGTTGTGCCGTGTCTGATTCAATTCGGCGGGATCGAGTTTCAGGCCGGGCGCGAATTTGCCGTCGCGATAACCGAGATCGATAAAGGACGAAAACTCATTCATGGTGAAAAAATTCCGCACGCGATTGGAGAGCCGCCCCGCAATGTAGCCGGCGTAATCGGCAAATGCTTTGGCGGTTTCGCGCGATTGCCAGCCCTTGTAGCGATCCTGTAGAGCCTGGGGCAGATCCCAATGAAACAGCGTGCAGAACGGCTCGATGTTTTTCGCTCGAAGCTCATCGAGCACCCGCAAGTAGAAATCGACACCCGCCTGGTTTGGCTTGCCCGTGCCTTCGGGAAAGATGCGCGGCCAGGAGATCGAGAGGCGGTAAATCTTCGCGCCGAGATCGGAGAGCAGCTGGATATCTTCGCGATAACGATGATAGTGGTCATCGGCCACGTCCCCGGTCTCGCCGTTGTAAGTCGTGCCGGGCTTATGCGAAAACGTGTCCCAGATCGAGGGGCCGCGGCCGCCCTCCCTCGCGCCTCCTTCGACCTGGTAGGCGGCGGTCGCGCAGCCCCAGCGGAAGCTGTCCGGAAACCGGTAGAACTCAGGATTCGCCATGCTGCGGGCATCTGAAAGACTGGGAAAGAGTGCAGTGCCGGCGCCTGCAGCGGCAATCGAAGCGCCGAAGCTGCGCCGGGAGAATCTCTTGGACGGCATAGTTGGAAATGAGCATATCTCAACCGCTCAGCGGTCATCGTATGACGACGTGGCAGTTATGTACCACCAGCTTTGGGCGGACTGGTATCTTCCGGCGGCGATGCCTGCTCTCGAACGCCTCTTTTTTTCCCAAGTGAAACCGGGCGCGCGCGTGCTCGATCTGTGCTGCGGTTCGGGGCACGTGACAAAAGAGTTGGTCCGGCGAGGTTATCGGGTAACGGGCGTGGATAATTCGGCGGCGCTGATTGAACTGGCGGCCCGAGAGCTTCCGGATGCCGATCTGCGCGTCTCGGATGCGCGCGAGCTGCCGTTTGATGGTGAATTCGAAGCCGCGCTTTCTACCTTTGACTCGCTGAATCACATTCTGGAACTCGACGGTCTGCGGCGGGCGATTGCAGGCGCCTTTCGGGCACTCCGTTGCGGCGGTTTGTTTGTTTTCGATATGAATCTCGAAGAGGCGTACACCGCCGATCTGCACCAATGGTCGGTGGATCTGCGGGAGAACAGCGCCGGTCTGGTGCGCGGGCATTTCGATATGGTCACCAAGCGCGCCTCGACCGAACTGGTCTGGTTCGTGCGAGAGAGCGGCACCGACTGCTGGCGGCGGAAGCGGAGCACCGTAGAGCAGCAATGCTATCCGCTCGGCGCCATACTGAGTGCCTTAGAAGACGCGGGCTTCCGGCAGATCGAGAGTATTCCGGCGTATGAAGCTGGCGTGAAGTCGGAACTGGGCTTTGGCCGGATGTACTTTCGCGCACGGCGCCTGTGTTAATCTTGAAATCGTCCGACGTCAGCACGAATAAGGGGACGTAGTTCAGCTGGTTAGAACGCCGGCCTGTCACGTCGGAGGTCGCGGGTTCGAGCCCCGTCGTCCCCGCCAATCCTTCCGATCATTTTTCAAGAGTTTTTCAGACATTCATTTCGGCACCGCTACATTTCGAATCGGGGCCGAAGCGTTACTTTGACGCGCTCCCCCATACTGGAGAAATGACTCCCGGCCAGCCGACTCCGAAGCTCCACCTGACCAACACTCCCGATTACCGCGAACAGTACGCCAACAGCGTGCAGGTTCGCGTGAGCCTCTGGGATTTCTTCCTGATGTTCGGAACCATCAATCAAACCGCACCCGACGCGGTAACGATTTCCAATTTCCAGGGCGTTTATCTCAGCCCGCCACAGGCCAAAGCGCTTTCTAATCTGCTCAGCCAGAATTTGAAGCAATACGAGGCGACTTTCGGCGAGATCCGGCTGGAAACGCCGCAGCAGGGCGAGATCATTCAGTAGCGCGCGATGCCTTTTTCGCGCCGGCTCGTTTCGGTCGCCGTACTGTTTCTGATTTCGAGCGCGCTGCTCGTCGCGCTGCATGCACCACTGCTGACGCTCCCTTTCTATTGGGATGAACTGGGCCAGTTCGTGCCTACTGCGCTCGATCTATTGCGCACCGGAGCGTGGGTTGCGCATTCGACGATTCCCAATGTGCATCCGCCGGGCGTAGAAGTCTACCTTGTGCTCTGGTACAAACTGTTCGGCTTTTCGATCCCGATCACGCGGGTGGCGATGCTGCTGGTGGCCTCGGCGGGGCTCGTGTTTACGTTCCTGCTCGCAATTGAGCTAAGCGGTGAAGCTCCGGGAATGCCGGCCTTCCTGCCGCCGCTGTTCCTGCTCGCTTCGCCGCTGTTTTACACGCAGAGCATGATGGCGCAGCTCGACATGCCGGCCATGGTGCTTACAACGCTCGCGCTGCTGCTTTTTCTCAAACAGCGATGGTTTACATGCGCGATGTCGTGCGTTGTGCTGGTGCTCGTAAAAGAGACCGGATTGGTTGTGCCGGCGGTCTTCTGTGTAATTTTTCTGCTGCGCAGAGATTGGAAACGCGCAGTATTGTTCGCCTTGCCGGCGATTCCGCTCGCGGGATGGCTGTTGCTGCTCCACGCGAAGACGGCTTACTGGCTGGGAGATCCCGGTTTTGCGCACTACAACGTAGGCTATGCGCTACATCCGGTTCGGGTGTTCTTTTCGCTGCTTCGGCGCGTGTACTACCTGTTCTTCGCGGAGTTTCGCTGGATCGGCACGCTGGTGCTGATCTGGGCGGCGCGCAAGTATCCTCTGTTTCGGAGCGAGGCATGGAAAATAACGCTCACGGTCAGCATCGCAACTGTTGTTCTGGTTTCGATACTGGGCGGCGCGGAGCTGGAGCGATATCTTCTTCCCGTGCTGCCGGTGCTCTATATCGCATTCGGCATAGCCTTCGCTTATCTGCCGAGCTCGGCGCGCCTGGCCGCTGCGGCCGCGCTGATCGTGGCGCTCATGGGCAATCTTTTCTGGAATCCGCCCTACCCGTTTCCGTACGAGAACAACTACGCCATGGTGGATTTTGTGCGGCTGCAGCGTGTGGCCGCGCAATGGGCGGAGACGTACGCCCGTCGCAGGCCGATCGCAACGGCCTGGCCCTTTACCGCCGCGCTTCGCAGACCCGATTACGGGTACGTCTCGCGGCCTTTGCACGTGGTCGAAACCGGCGATTTTCACCTCTCCTCCATCGAAGCACTGCCGCCGCGCAGCTTCGATGTACTGATCACCTATACCCGGACCTGGAACCCGCCGGGAGGAGCGATGACGCTACCGTATGTCGAGCGCTTCCTGGCGCGTTTTTATGAGTGGCAGCCCGACATTAGCAACGAGGAATGCGAGCGGCTAGGGCTGATACAAAAAGCTAACGTGAGCCGGCGCGGTCAAAGCGTCACCATCTATGTCCGGCAAGACGGCGGATTCTAGAATCGTTCGCCGCGCCTGGTGGGGAACGGTGGTTCTGTTCCTGGTGCACGGACTGGTGGTCGCCACCTGGCTCTCCCGCATACCCGCGGTGCAGAGCGCGCTCCACCTCGCGAATGGAATACTCGGGTTGACGCTGCTCAGCTCTGCCGTGGGCGCCGTTTCGAGCATTCCTGTAACGGGCTGGCTGGTGAATCGATACGGCAGCAAACGCGTCACCTCGATCGCGAGCCTGCTTTTTTGCCTGACCTTGTTTCTCCTCGGCTCGGCGTTCAGCACGCTTACGCTGGCGGGCGCATTATTCGTCTTCGGCGCGCTGGCAGCGGCGATGGACGTTTCCATGAATGCGCAGGGTGTGGAAGTCGAGAAGGCGTTTGCGAAGCCGACCATGTCACGATTTCACGGCATGTTCAGCCTGGGCGGAATGATCGGCGCCGGACTGGGTGGGCTGGCCGCGGCTCACGGCGTGCGCGTGCTGCCACACTTCGGCGTGAGCGCGCTGTTGAATTTTCTCTTCATCGCGCTTGCCGCTCCGCTGCTGCTCGAAGCGCATGCCGTTCAGAGCCACGAGCACCGCCTGCCGTTCAACAAAATCCCGCGCGTACTCTTCGCCCTCAGCGCGATCGGTTTCTGCATTCTGCTCTCGGAAGGTGCCATCGCGGACTGGACTGCCGTTTATCTGAAGCAAGTGCAGCGCGCCGGTCCGGGAACGGCGGCCGCTGGTTATGCGGTCTTCTCTGCCGCCATGGCTGTCTTTCGTTTCCTCGGCGATCTGATCACCGCGCGATTTGGCCCGATGCGCACCGTTCGCGCCGGCAGCATCGTTGCGGGAATCGGCCTGACCTGGGCTCTCCTGATGCCCTCGGCTGCGTGGGCGATGCCCGGTTTTGCCGCTACCGGCGCCGGGTTCTCGGTCATCATTCCGCTCGTGTTTGGTTCGGGCGGCCGCATTCCGGGCATTCCGCCGGGGCCCGGTATCGCGACTGTTACCGGCATCGGCTATATCGGCTTCATCGTCGGTCCGCCGGCCATCGGTTTCGCCGCGCAGTTGTCGAATCTGCGGTACGGGCTCTGCATCGTTGTCGCGTGTTGTATTGTGTCGGCTCTGCTGTCGCGTTCCATGCGCGGACTCGAGCCGGGCGCCCCGCACGAAACGGCTCCTGAGCTTCACTTCTGAGGCGACAGGCCGCTGAGTTTCACTGGCTGCGCATAGCCGGTCATCTCCAGATATCCGACGCCCGTTATCGGCTTACCTTGCGACGTCCCACGATAGTTCACGGCACCTTCCCAGTAGGTTGGGGACGCGCTGTCCGGTTCGCGCAGCTCCTGATCTTTCAGATCGGTTGTTTCGTTCAATAGCAAACCGAGCGAAGGCACACGAATCTGCCACGTCACGGGATAGGTTGCGCCCGATTGCGCGCTGTGCCACGTCTCTTGCGGCACGAGTGCGAAATCGCTGCCCGCCAGAAATCGCGCACGGCCCTGCGGATCAACGTAGCTGCCGGAAGAATACGGGCTGATTCTTCCATGAGCATCGCGCAACCGGTACAGCATCAGCTCTTCGTTGGTATTGAGCTGGATGGCAAACCAATCCCACCCGGTTAAGTCGCTCGCAGGCGGCTCGCTGAAGAATTCGTGGTCCATCCAGGCGGTTCCATTCACGGGTTCGCTGGTCGTGCCAAGTTTGAGCGTGCCGGAAGCTGTCAGCCGCGTAAAGGAGATGTAGTGCGACGCCTCGGCAGGCTGCGGGCCTTTGCGGCTGATTCCATCCTGGCCCTGGATCACGGGCGGCTTCGCGGACTTGAGATGTAGCTCGATGGTGAAGCGCTCACAGACTGCCATTAACTCCTGATCTGCTCGCGGAAGCGCTGTCCAGCGCACCTGCCAGTTGCCGTTCCAATATCGCTGGTCACTCAGGGCGGCACCTGCCAGGCCGGGACCTGCTCGATGCAACCGCTCCTGGTGATAGAAACGATGACCGTCGATATCGCTCAAAGCAAGGTGCGCCAGATAGATCTGGTCGGGACGCCAGACGGGCGGCTCGCTCGCAATCAGCGCCGCATTCAACTTCTGCGCCTGTCGAAAAAAAGTGAGCTCAAAGCCGTAACGATGCCCATGGGGCGCATGCAGATTGCCGGTGTAATACCACCATTCAGTCTCGTAGCCGGGATGGCTGAAATGATCGCGCGGGAATTCGTACCGATAGCCGGGTTGTGCGATTTCCCAGCTCTGCGCGCTCGCCAGAACTATGAATAAGACACATATCAGCGCACTACTCCTCATGCAGCGTCTCAATAGGATTCATAGCCAGCGCCATACGAGCCGGATATAGACCCGCAAGAATCGTAGACAGCAGGACTCCGCTCAGGACAGCCAGCAACAGAGGCGCCGGCCAGTGGAACTGAATGGTCCAGCCGAAGGATTGCTTGTTGATCACGAAAATGAGAATGAGCGAGAGCACGGTACCGAGGGCCAGCCCAACCAGATTCGCGATGATGCCGATCAGCCCGGCTTCGCAGAGGATCAATTTCCGGACCTGTTCAGCAGCCGCTCCCAGAAAGCGTAGTAAGGCGAATTCACGGCGGCGATCGAGGATCATCGCCAGCAGCGCGCCCGCCACGCCCATCACGGCAACCAGAATCGCAACTGCTTCGAGCGCCCAGGTGATGCGAAACGTGCGGTCAAAGGTTGCCAGCGCAGCTTTGCGCAGAGTGCTGTTGGAAAAAACGAGAATCCCGCGGCCGTTGATCACTCTGTCGACTTCTTCTCGCACGCGCGAGGCATCCGCGCCAGGCTGCAGATAAACGGCGAGATTCGATTCGGCCGGATCGGGCAGATACTTGAGCAGAGTCTTACGATCGAGTACTATAAACCCGCGTTCGGTCGAGTAATCGTAGTAAATGCCAAGCACGCGGAACGTGCGCACGCCTCCCGCGATCGGCAGTTGCAGCTCATCGCCAGGGCTGATTTTGTGCTTGTTCGCGAAAGGCTCGCTGACTACCACGTAGTCTCCGGTCGGTAACTTGTCCAGAATGGCGCGTCCATTTTCACCCGGAAGAAAGCGAGTCGCGCCCGCATCGCGCACACGGCTGCTTTCACCGCCGGCCAGTGTTGCCGGCATGCCGTCGTAAGAAATCGCATAGGCGCGAAAACGATCGACGGCCGCAACGCCAGGCAGCTTTTCAATGTCGTCAGCGATAGCGGGATTCATGGTGGGATGCTGATCGGCAGCGGCCGAACCGGCCGGTCGCAGATAGAAATCCGCCTTGAGCGAGCTCGCCATCCAGACGCCAACCGTTTCGCGGAAGCTGCCCACCATAATGGCCACGCTGGCGGTCATGGCTACAGCCGTGGCAAGCGCGGCCGTAAGTACCGACATGCGCCCGAGCGCCGCTTCGATTGATTGTGCCGCTAGAAACGCCTCCACGCCTGCCACCCGCATCAGCATGCGCCGGCTCGCGCGTACGCTGGCGCCCAGTATCTCGGGAATGACAGCCGCCGTCCCGATTACCAGAAACAGGACCGCGAGATAAGCGAAAACCGGCTGTCCTTGTATCGGAGGTAAACGTGTGAACAACGCAGCCACGCCGAAGAGTAGTAGAGCCATCCAGGCGCGCTTGCCCGCTCCCTGCCGGCGGCTGAATTCCTCGCGGCCGCGAGCCATCGCTTCGAGTGGGGGAACTCGCGCGGCTTCAACTGCCGGCGCGAGCGCTGCGATGACAGAAACCAGCAGGCCCATACCCACACCAGCAGCAATCGATTCCAGGCTGAAATGAACCGCGGCCGGACGGCTGCTCACATAGAGCGCCTGAACCGTATTGCCAACAAGCTTCACCGCGCCCGTAGCGAGCGCGCGACCGAGCAGCAGGCCCAGCACGCTTCCGCAAAAACCAAAAAATAAAGCTTCGGCCAGAAAACCGGACAGAATCGATTCGCGTGCTCCGCCGAGCGCGCGAACGACGCCGATCTCATTTCTGCGGCGCACAACCGAGATCGCGATCGTGTTGTAAATCAGAAATGCGCCGACTACCAGCGCGATATAACTCAGCACGCGCAGGTTCCACCGAAAGGCGCGCAGCATTTTCCGATTCTCATCGGTACGCGATCCCTGCGGCTCAACACGCACTCCCCGTGGCAGCTGCTTTTCGAGGAGACGACGCCAGGAATCGACGGATCCGCTCGAGGGAAGCTTCACATCGATCGCATCCAGATGCCCGAGGCGCTTCGTGATCGTCTGCGCCAGCCCGATATCAGTGACAATCACGTTGTTCTCTTCGCCCGGAAGTACGCCCGCCACGGTGAAATCGGTCAGGACATCGTTGATGAGCAGACGGACGTTTTGCCCGTTGTGCCAGTTGAGTGCCGCACCAGCCCAGATCGGCCTCTCGAAGTTGCCGAACGAACCTATCCGAGCCTGGCCGTTCCCAATCAGATCGAGACCGATGAAGGGCAGCGCCTCACCTTTGCCGTTAACGGTCGCGAATGCCTCGATACGGGGCTGAAATTCAAGTGGATACGGCAGTTCGACAAGCCGGCCAAGCAGATGTTCATCCAGGCCGGCGGTTTGCGTGATCAGCAGATCGCCTTTGCCTGTAAGAGATTCGAGTGAAGAATGAAAACTGCCCGCAGCCGCATCGCCCGCCAGATCGATCGCGACCACTACCGCCACGCCCAGCGCCACGGAGAGTACGGTGAGCGAGGTGCGCAGCGGTTCCTGAGCCAATGGCCGGACCAGCAGGCGCCAAAAGAGAAGTAAAGCGCTCATCGAGGTGCCAGGGCGCGTTCGAGCCGCCCATCGCGCAGTTGAAGAACACGATGCGCGAGAGCGGCGCTTTCGGCGCTGTGCGTCGCCATCATCACGCCAACGCCGAATTCGCGAGCACTCCGTTGTAGAAGCTGCAGTACGACCTCGCCGGTCGCGCTATCGAGATTCCCGGTGGGTTCATCGGCCAGCAGCAGTTTGGGCGAATGAACCAGTGCGCGCGCAATGGCCACGCGCTGTTGCTGGCCTCCGGAAAGCTGATGAATCAGGCGGTCCGCGAGCGCGTCCATTTCGACCCAGCGTAATCGGTCGAGCGCGCGCGACCGCACATTTTTCTGCCCCGCAAGCAGCAGCGGCAGCTCGACGTTTTCCACGGCCGTCAAGGTGTGCAACAGCTGAAACGATTGGAAGATGAAACCGACTTGTTCACGCCGCAACCGCGTCAGCTCGCGATCGTTGAGAGCCGTTGTCCTTTGGCCGCCGAGCAACACTTCTCCCGAGGTAGGAAAATCCATTGCCCGGACAGATGCAGAAGAGTCGATTTGCCGCAGCCGCTTTTGCCAGTCAGCGCGACAAAATCGCCCTGATCGAGTGCCAGCGAGATGTGCTCAAGCGCGGCAACCTGCTCGCTTGCCGTTCGATAAATCTTCCCGACATCTCTCAGCTCGAGCCACGGCATCTGCTCTCAGGATGATACGCGGACATCTTTCACCGTTCGGCTACACTCGGAATCGTGGCCAGAATCCTTGTTACCGGAGGCGCCGGTTACATCGGCTCCGTTACGCGCTACGCTCTTGAAATGCGCGGCCATGAGCCGGTCGTGGTCGATAATTTATCGCGCGGTTATCGCGAGTCTGTACCAAGCGGACTGCTTCATGTGCTCGACACGCGCGATAAGGGCGCATTAGTAAAGCTTCTCAAAGAGCAGCGCGTAGATGCCGTGATTCATTTTGCGGCGTACATTGCTGTCGGGGAGTCGACCAAGCGTCCCGAAGTCTATTTTGAGAACAACGTCAGCGGTTCGATTTCCTTATTTGAAGCCATGGTAGAGGCCGGAGTGAAGTATCTCGTTTTTTCCTCCACAGCGGCCGCTTACGGTACGCCGCAGCGCGTTCCCATCGCCGAAACCGAGCCGCTTGCACCGATCAATCCTTATGGCGAATCGAAGGTTATGGTCGAGAAAGTTCTGCAATGGCTCGACCGATATCGCGATTTCCGCAGTATCTGTCTGCGTTACTTCAATGCGTGCGGAGCCGAGCCTGAGGCCGGACTGGGCGAGCGCCACGATCCGGAAACACACTTGATCCCGCTGATTCTGCAGGCGGTTGTCACCGGTAAGCCAGTCACGATCTTCGGCGACGATTACGACACCCCGGACGGCACCTGCATCCGGGACTATATACACGTCAGCGATCTTGCGCACTCGCACATTCTGGCGATAGAGAGTCTGCTGGCGGGCGGTGAATCGAATGTATTTAACGTCGGTACAGGCGAGGGGCATTCGGTTAAAGAAGTGATTGCCGCAGTCGAGCGCGTAACCGGTAAAAAGGTGCCTTTCACATTAGGCCCGCGGCGCGAAGGCGATCCTCCGCGGCTCGTTGCGGACCCCACCCGGCTCAAAGAGAAACTCGGCTGGAAACCCGAACGAGCGGATCTGGACCGCATTGTGAGTGACGCCTGGAAATTCGCCAGCGCGGCCCCAAGTTAAACCAGAATCCCGAGCGGCGGCTGGGGACGAAAGCCCGGAAACACGCGCGCGATCTCGCGATTGCCCGTCTGCTTGCCGACCAGCTCCGAAAGCACCGTACGGAAATCCGTGGTGACGTTCAGATCGCGGCCCTCATAAAGCTGTTCGCGTTCGAGGCCCGGCCAGTGCCCGAAAATATGGCGTCCGCGCACATTGCCGCCCAGCACAAACATGACATTAGCGTGCCCGTGATCGGTGCCGCGGTTTCCATTCTCCTTGGCGGTACGGCCGAACTCGGACATCGTGACGACTGTGACATCCTCCATCCGATCGCCAAGATCGCGCGAGAGGGCAGCCAGCGAATCGCCGAGATCGCGCAGTAAATTGGCCAGCTGACCGGTGTGCGGTTCCGGACCCGTTTCGTTCACGTGAGTATCCCAGCCGCCAACATCGGTAAACGCGACTTCCAGGCCAACGTCGGCTTTGATCATACGCGCAATCTGCCGCAGGCTTTGGCCCAGCCGTCCTTTCGGATACGACACGTCCTTGGGCGCGTCCGGCATGTGTTCAATCGACTGCATCACCCGCATGGCCTCGAATGTCTCGCGCGCGGTGCCGTTCATGACGCGATCGGGAGAGGATCCATACATCGCTTCAAAGGCGCTTGCTGCGTGAGTATCGCGGATCTGAAAATCTCCGATGCTTCCCACCGCCACCGCCGCATTCGGTCCGCGCAAGCTCAGCGGAAGATCCGGCGTCAAACTGACTGCTCGCACCGGCGAAGCATCAGGCTCGGCACATAATGCGCGGTTGAGCCATCCCACCGAAGTTGTTCTTATGCCTGGGGTGCCTGATTCCATGTAGTCCTGCGCGTCGAAATGCGAGCGCGTCGGATCGGGCGAGCCAACCGCTTCCACGATCGCAAGTTGTCTCGCCGTCCAGAGCGGCTTCAGCGAAGCAAGCGCCGGGTGCAGGCCGAAATATCCATCGAGATCGATTGCGCCTGTTCCGCTGCCGTTGGGTCTGGGGATGGCGATCGAAGGACGCAGCGCATAATAGGCTTGCTCCCCGTGCGGAATTACAACATTCAGCCCATCGACTGCTCCGCGCTGAAAGATCGCCACCAGTACTTTCTTGCGAGTGCCGGGCGTCTCCTGTGCGTAAACCGCGCGAGACAACCAGCCAGGCACCACACCAATGCCGAACATGGCCAGTGCTGAATTCTTCAAGAAAACTCTACGCGAAGGCATCTGCAAATTCTCCAAATCGCTCGCTCGCGCGGGCTTATTTCATCGGCGCTGAAACTCCGGCGATCCGAGCGTCAGACCCGCGACCATATTTGGCGCCCCACCCTGCTGTTCGATAGCTGCTTCCGTTTGCGCGCCCGGCAGCGCTCCCAGAATCGAACGCGCCACCTGCAGCGGATCGCGCTGCGATTCCCAGCTCCCGGTATCGACATGGACGCCCTTCACACGGTTCTGCGCCAGCGCCAGCGCAAAATTCATGCGGTCGAGTAGCGAGGCCGAATTGATCCATTCGGTATTGGCGCTCGAGTAACCCGTCGGCTCGATCTTTCGATAGAGCGGCTCCCCTAATTTCTGTATCTGTCCGGCAAGCGCGTTTGCCGAATCGACGTTCGCATTCGCCGCCCGTACGGCGCTCACTACCATCTCGAAGGGAGTCTTCACTTTTGCCTGGTACGCGCCTTCGGACCAGAACTCAGGCGATTTGAGCATCGTCTGCAGCACCTTGCGCAGATCGCCTCCGCTTTTCAGAAAGGTCTCGCTCATGCGATTTACCAGCGAGGGCGGCGGATCGTCGGCGACAAATCGCTGCGCCAGCTCGAGCGAAATGTGGTGCGCCGTAGCCGGATGATGCGCCAGAATTTCAAGTACCTCGAGGCCATCCTTCATCCCGCCACCGGCGGGAATGACATGCCCCAGCACAACCTTCGCGCCTTTATCGTGCAGCCGGTCGCTATAAAAAAATTCGCCGCCTTTGCCCGGCTGACGAATCGTCCAGCCCGTAAAACAGCGGGCGACTTCGATCACATCTTTCTGCATGTAGCCGCCGTTTACACCGAGCGTGTGCAGCTCGAGCAGTTCGCGCCCGTAGTTCTCATTTAAGCCGCGGCGCGCTCGCTTGTTGTTCGGCGCGCGCACGGCCAGATCGGGACCAGCCGATTGCCAGTTATCGAGATAGAACAGCATCGCCGGGCTCTCGGCTGTAGCCAACAGCAGATCGTAGAACTTCCCGAACAGATGCGGCCGAATGGTGTCGCGCTCATAAACAGCCAGAAAATAGCGATCCGCGCCCTTGTTCAGAAACACGTTGAAGTGGTTGAACCAGAAATCGTCGAGCAGTTCCGCAAATTGCCGGTTGCTATAGATGGCCCGCAAAATCTTCGCATCGATCAAATCGCGCGCTGCCGGGTTCGGACCTTTTTGACCGGCGCTCTTCTCGCTTTCATACAGAGCGTATGTCTGCGGAGGCGCCAGATTGAGGCTGGTGAGCGGGCTCAGCTTTTCGATCAGCAGCGAATTTTCGGCGATTTTCTCGGGATGAAGCTGCTCATCCAGCCACCTTTTCAGGCCCATCTGATCGAGCCGCTCGAGATCGCCGGGCCGCGGACCGAAGGTCAGCCGGTCCAAAGCATGCCGCAGCTGATCCTCTTCGGAAAGCGGCCGGTTGAACGCGGCATAATTCGGCGGGTTTGCTCCGGGCTTCAGTTTCCCGGTTTTTAGCGGGCCGGCGGAGAGCAGCGCGCCGCAAAGAAAGAAACCCAGCACGCTGCCAAACGCTTTCGCCACAACCATAACGACGTCGGTTGAACAAATCGGTTTACAGCAACGTCTTCTTTCGTATGCCGCGCACAGGCCCAAAAGCCGTCGTTAAAACACCGGGAAAACTCCACAAATCCATCGCCGAATGGAGCGGATACGTTCTGGTACTGCTTTTCGCAACCACCGCCATTGCTCAGCCGTACGTGATCCCGACTGGTTCCATGCAGAATACCTTGCTGGTTGGCGACCACGTGCTGGTCGACAAACTGGCGTACTCGCCCGCCGGCGGCCTCGCCCGGCATCTGCTTCCCTTCGACGAACCGAAACACGGCGATGTCATCGTTTTCCGCTATCCGCCCGACATCAGCCAGACGCTCGTGAAGCGGCTGATCGGCGCACCGGGCGATCACATTCGAATCACGCAGGGCGCGGTCTATCGCAACGGCATCCGTCTGTATGAGCCGTACGTTATTCATCAGCCCGGCTACGTCGCGGCGCTCGACAATTTCCCGGGCGCATGCTGCCTGCCGGTCGCGCAGCCCGAAGCCAGGGAGCGCCAGCGCGAGATGCTCGAGCGAAACGTTGTGAACGGCGAGTTGATTGTGCCTCCCGGCATGTATTTCGCGATGGGCGACAACCGCGACGATTCATCCGACAGCCGCTACTGGGGCTTTGTTCCGCGCGACAGCCTGATGGGCAAGCCGTTTCTCGTGTACTGGTCGTATGATGCTTCGACGCAGGACCTGATGGGGCAGTCGGCTGGTTCGGTGATCGCGCATGCCATCGATCTCGGCGAGCATTTCTTCACCCGCACGCGCTGGAGCCGCACCTTGCGCGTTGTACGCGGCGTACCGGATGACGTAACCGAGCGCGCCAACTGACGCTTGAGTCAGGGTTGCCGGGACGAATCGAGCTGCTTCAAGGTTTCCTGCACCGGGAGCTTGCTCCAGTTCTTGTTCATCAATTCGACCGACATAAACGTCCTCGGCAGCATGCGGTCGATGTAAATTGTCCCCTGCAGATGATCGATCTCGTGCTGTAGGATGCGCGCGTACCAACCGGAGGCCTCGATCACCCGCGGCGAGGCATGCTCATCCAGGCACTCCACCCGCACCGCTCGCGCCCTGCGCACGACGGCCGTAAATCCGGTCAGACTCAGGCAGCCCTCGAAGAATTCGGCTTCGCCCTGATCGAGCAGGGTGATGCGAGGATTGATGAGGACCTGAAACGCAACCGGCCGGCGCTCGCGTTCGCGTATCACGTCTGGCGGCACGTCTTTCATGTACTCGGCCTTGTCTTCAATTACAGCCAGCTGCAGCGGGCGTCCGATCTGCGGCGCGGCTAATCCCACGCCAGGCGCTTTGTACATCGTCTCGCGCATGTCGCGGATTAGCTCGCGAATCTCGCGGCTCTGAATTTCCTTAGCTGTGAGTTCGCGAGCTCGCTGGCGCAGCACCGGCTCGCCTACCTGAACAATTGGCAGAATCTTCGCGGACACCCGCCCATGATAGCGATGCGGAGCGCTCGTCCTTGTACACTCATGCTGAACGTGCGCTCCGATAACGAAAGCTCCAACGATCCGCGCTGGAGCGCGGTGCTGGCTCTGCTGGCAGTGGGCGGTTTGTACTACGCCATGCCCGACCCTCTCACGCTTGGTCCGGGCTGGCTCCTGCCTGCTGTGATCGTGCTTCTGCTTGTGCCGGCGATGGCCGCCCGGCGCGCTGGCTATTCGCGCCTGAACTACGTGCTCGGCCTGCTGCTGTCCGCCGTGATCACGATTGCGATGATCTGGTCGCTCGCCCTGCTGATCGCGGGACTGCTGCAGAAACGCCAGGCTGCACCCGAGTTGCTGCGCGGCGCGGTTGCGCTCTGGTTCACCAACATCCTGGTTTTCGCATCCTGGTATTGGCGGCTCGATGCCGGAGGGCCGAATGCACGCGCCGATCGCGCGTTTCATACCGAGGGCGATTTCCTGTTTCCGCAGATGATGCTGCCGCCGTCTCTCGCTGCGCGGCAGCAGCGCTGGAAACCCGGCTTTGTGGATTATCTGTTTCTGGCATTCAACACAAGCACTGCGTTCTCACCAACCGACGTGCCCGTGCTGTCCCGCTGGGCCAAAATCCTGATGATGATTCAGAGCGTGATTTCACTCGGCACGATTGCGCTCGTGGCCGCTCGCGCGGTCAATATCCTCTAGATATGCAGCAGAGTGGGAAAATTCAGTTCCTTGATTCGCAGCTTTTCGAGAGACTGATCGAATCCGCCCGGCACTCGCCGCGTTTGCGCATCAACCATAATTTTCATCGGTCGATGGACGACAACCCGCACCGGTTCCTGAACGTCATGATGCGCGGGACCTACGTTGCCCCGCACCGCCATCTCGATCCGCCCAAGAGTGAATCGTTCGTGATTCTCAGCGGCGAAGCGGCATTCTTCACCTTTGACGATGCCGGCCAGGTACGCACCTGCACCCGGCTCGGCCGCGATCCGCTCGGCATCGACATCCAACCGGGCGTCTGGCACACGATTGCGGTCCTCAGCGAATACGCGGTCTGCTTCGAGGTAAAACCGGGGCCGTACTCCGCTGCAAACGACAAAGATTTCGCACGGTGGGCGCCGCGCGAAGGCGATCTGCAGGCGAAGGAGTATCTGCAGCGGCTTGTGGCTCGAGCCGGTGAAAGGTGATTGATTAGTCGGCCGGCTGTTTCGATTGCCGATTGGGAATAAAGGTAAATTTGCGCGACCACGAGGCGGCGTCCGACTGCGCACGCATGTTGCTGATGATGCGAGCCTCCAAAGTATCAGGAGCTTGCAAGATGTGAACGGCTCCGCGGGCCATAGGCGTCAGGAGCACAGTTTCCAGATCAACATCCAACTTGTCGAGCCGGCTGCCAAGCGTAGGGTGCGAGTCGAAGGGGTGCGGAGTTTGCGCCTCGAGAAGCGAGTCTGGAAGGACCGGTGGCCAGCTGGAAGGTATTTGTTGTCCCAGCGGCTCTGGGGTACGATCCGTGTAGACGCGTTCCTGTACAAGCGTCGAAATAGTTGGCCCAAAGATCTCCAATTTCACCAGCGCGGACGCGAGATTGACGGCGGAGCTGGCCTCTGCGCCAGCCTTGTCCGCCAGGAACTCGCGGTCACGACTCAACGCCGACTGCACTTTGCCGAAGCTGACCAGAAAGAAATCCAGCATGTAGATGGCCGGTAAGAGAGTCCAGGATCCATCTGCATGCGCCATTGCTTCGAGCGCCTTCGCGGCGGAATTGTAGAGCGGGAAAAAGCGTTTCGTGAAGCCTGTGTCGGCACCACGGAAGTGACCGAACTCATGGCCGATGATCGCGCGAAGCTCGCCTTCCGTCATCATGCGCGTAGCGGGAACGGAAATATATAAGGAGTATCCTTCCGCCTTGCAGCCATCCATTTCGATGCGTGACTCGGTAGCAAAGTAATTGGTTCGAGGCCAAGCAAAATGTTGTCCGGCAACGGAGCGCCCAACTCCCGCGCGACGCTGGTGGCAAGCTGCCACATACCAGGTTGTTCGCCTGGCAGAACTGAAATAGCATCTACTTCCACATGGGCTGGACGAATCGCGCCTAACGTGTGGCGCACAAGATGATAAAGGCCGATGACGAATGCGAGGCCAACTGTTATCAGCAGACCTGAGAGCCTGATGCCTCCGAATTCGAGAGGCACATAGTAGAGTAAGGCCGCGAGCAGCGCGCTCTGTGTGGCGACAATCAGGATCGTGCTGACGATGGCCAATACGAGAGTGGACGAAAAAAGGTCAGTAGCTTCTCGCGATGGCGGTTGCAGTATTCGCCCGTCCAGTGAATTCCGGCCGCCAAACCAAACACAAAAATGAGAACGGCGATGTCGACGTGAAGGAGCGTTCGCACGTGATGTAGAGTCAGGCAGGGCCCCTCTGGCGTAGGTGCGCTTTCGCACGCAGACGCCGACGTGCCAAGCCGGGCGCGAATGCCAGCCATCACCGCAGGGAACGTCACCAGTACTAGCAAGGGAACGATCGTCCACCAGAACGCTCCAACAGGCCAGGACCAGACTGGCTTGGCGGCGTGGGAATCATGCGCCCCACAGCCCGCCCGTTTAGCCCAAACGCGCTCCATCGAAAGAAAGATGTCTTCTACCGGCCGGGTAATCTGCGTTCCATCAATCGCGACCAGCGCTCCACCCGCGAATGACATAACGAGCGCTTTCTCTTTGACCGTTGCGAACTGGAGTCCGCTCCATGAGTAGCGCTCGCGCTCCGCGAGCCGCTGAATGACGAGCGCGTGCTGCTCGAACCCATACCAAAGGACGGCGCCTCGCAGCAGAAACAGAAACAGACCTGCCACACCAAGCATGACGAGAGCCGGTTTCCATTGCCCGGCCGCTAACTTGCTGAGGCCAGCAATCAGCGAGGCTGCACAAATAACCAGCGGTTGTAATAAGCCGGTCCATTTTGTTCGGACGCGAAATGGCGGTATCAGCCAAGCTGCTAACGCCTCGGCTGAAGCGTGATCCCGCAGTAGACGCTCGAACTGATCCCAGCCGGCCAGGTCAGACAGAATGTACCATCGTCTGCCGTTGGCGGTCAACCAAACGCCGGAACTTGAAAATTGAACAGCAGAGAACGCGCTCCATTTCGCGAATGTCGACGTCCTTCCGCGAAGAAATCGGATTCCCTCGCTCTCCACCGTTACGCTCAAACCATAGCGTCTGAAGAGCAGCCACCAGGAGAAGCCGGCGACTGCACAGAAGACGCCGAAGAGCAAATTCGCAGCGGACCAACCGTGAGAGAGCGAAAACAGAAAAAGAATGAGAGCTATCGCTGGCAGGCTTCCGCGAAACCCGTATCGGAGGTAACCGGGATAGCGAAAGGTGGCGGTCCCGTCAGCAATTTGCATGCTCTCTTCCACAGCGGCGTAGTTTTCGATTGGCTATGTTCCGGAAGATGTGGTCTATGCCAGCGAAGGTGCGAGGGCGGCGCGCAGACGGCCCCTGGCACCGGCCAGACGGGCTTCGGCTTCCGGGCGGGTGAGGTTGAGCTTATGCATCAGGATCGCGATCCGCACGGAACCAGCCTGATCGAGCAGACGGGTGGCTTCTTCGTACGAGACGTCCGCGATCTGGGCGACAATGCGGCGCGCGCGGTCGACCAGCTTCACGTTGCTCGGCTGCACGTTGACCATCAGATTGCCGTAGACGTAGCCGAGGCGGATCATGACGCCGGTGGAGAGCATGTTGAGCACGAGCTTGGTGGCGGTGCCCGCTCGCAGGCGAGTAGATCCGGTGACGATTTCGGGTCCCGGCACGGGAGTGATAGCGATATCGGCGGCGCGGGCGACCTCGGAATCGGGCACGCAGCTCAAACCGATGGCAATCGCGCCCAGAGAACGAGCGAGTTCGAGTCCGCCGAGCACGTACGGTGTGCGGCCGCTGGCGGCGATGCCGACCAGGGCATCTTTCGAGCAGAAACCACGGTCCAGGAGATCGCGTTTGCCCTGTTCGGGACTGTCTTCGGCGCCTTCGATGGAGTGCCGGAGAGCGCGATCACCACCCGCGATAATGCCCTGGACCAGCTCGGGCGGGGTCTGGAAAGTGGGCGGGCACTCGGAGGCATCGAGTACGCCGAGCCGGCCCGAAGTGCCGGCGCCGAGGTAAAAGAGATGGCCGTTGTTCTCGAGCCGTTCGACAATGGCGTCGATGGCACGCGCAATGTGGGGCAGCTCGCGCTCGACAGCGCGCGGAACCTCTTCATCGGCCGCATTCATGATACGGACGATTTCCAGGGACGGCAGCGAATCGATCGCGAGCGAGGCGGAGTTCTGCTGTTCGGTGATCAGCTCGGTTAAACCAGGGCAGTCGCTTACGCGCTGAAGGAGCTGCCGCAGCCGCAGGTGGACTTCACGTGCGGGTTGTTGAACTTGAAGCCCGAGCCTTCGAGCGTTTCGACGTAATCAACTTCGGCGCCGTCGAGATAGAGCATGCTGGCCTGATCGACGAAAACCTTCAGGTCGCCGAAATTGTACGTCTTATCGAGCATGTTGGGCTGGTTCTCGAAGGCCATCGAATAGCTGAAGCCCGAGCACCCGCCGCCCACCACCGCAATGCGCAGCCCAGCCGGCTTGGGGTCCTGCATGTTCAAGATTTCATTCACTTTGCTGACGGCGGTTTCGGTAAGCTGAATCATTTCTTCCTGAGATCTCCTGAGCAGTTGGAGTGCCGATTTCGCCCGGTTCTGGCGGAAAGGGCCGATCCAACTGTTAGTTTACATCCTTTTGATGCAACCCTTAGACAAAGGATGCTTTCGAAACTATCTGCAACCGGCCGGGACGTTCTTACGTCGGAAACGTCGTATGAACGGGCTGAGTGTGAGCCTTCCATTCCCGGCGGTAGCGGGCGATGCCGCGCACGTCAAGGCCAAAGTGGATCACAGAAGCAGCGATGAGGCGGCGCTCGTCCGGCGCGTTCAGGCACAGGACGAGATGGCGTTCCGGGAAATTGTGGAGCGCTATCAGGCCAAAGTTTTTTCTATTATTTACGGCATTTTACGCAACCGCAACGATGCCGAAGACATCGCCCAGCAGGTCTTCGCCAAAATTTACTTTTCCATCAAGAACTTCGATTTTCGGAGCTCGCTGCTGACCTGGATCTACAAGATCACGGTCAACGAATGCTATGACTACCTCCGCAAGAAACGCGTGCGGAAGCTGGTTTACGAAAGCGATTTTTCCTCCGACGAATCGCTGCGGATGGAGAATACGGAGCCGGCCACGGACCAGGCGCCGGGCGTGGACGACCGGCTGGCGCAGCACGATCTGATTCTGAAGCTTCTGAAAAAGCTCTCGGAAGAAGACCGTTCGCTGATTCTGCTGAAGGAAGTGGAAGGACATTCGGTGGAAGAATTGTCGGAGATGACCGGCATGAACGAGAACACGATAAAAGTGAAGCTGTTCCGGGCGCGCCAGAAGCTGCTCAAAGCTGCGCAGCGGCTGGAAAAGGCGCCGCTACTAGTTTCACTTTAGGCTTTTAACGAAGGTCGATCGGGTGTAAGTTGGGAGAAGCGGACAGGCCAGAAGAGCCGATAAGATCCGTTGAGCAGTACCAAGTTTTTTTGAGGGAGTTATGCACGAACCCATCCGGGATCGATTAGAAGATCTGCTCAGGGACCGGGGTTATCCAAGCGTGGCGGGCCATCTGGCGAATTGCGCCGAGTGCTCGAGCGAGCTGGATGCCATGAAGCAGCAGTCCAGCCTGTTGGGCACGCTGCGCGGTCCGGAGATGGAGCCTGCGGCCGGATTCTATGCGCGGGTGATGCAGCGGATCGAAGAGAGCGAGATCGGCTCGTTCTGGTCGTTCTTTGTCGAATCTCAGTTCAGCCGGCGCTTGGCCTATGCCTCGCTGACGATTGCGGTGGTGCTGGGAACGTACGTGGTCACGCAGGAATCGCGCGAGCATAACCGGGTGGATACGGCTGCGGTTGCGCTGAACGGCAAGGCGCATTATGACGCCTTGGTGATGGGCGATCAGACCGAACAGCGGGATGCGGTCCTCGAGAATTTCGCTGTTCACCTGCGGCCGGCAAGTCAGGGACAAATCCAATAGCAACACCGGCTTCATTTCCGCGCGCTATGCTGCGGCACTCCGAAGTGACGTGGTCGAATCCGAAGGTACTGACCACGCTTGCGGTCATTTTCCTGTGCGGAGTGGCCGTGGGCGCGGTCATCACGCGCGGGGTGCTGCATGCGCACATGGATCCGCCGCGGCAAGCGCCCGTCATTGAGCAGGCGCGCAGTTTCGGCCTTGGCGTGCTGAAAGAAAAGCTGAACCTGACGCCTGTGCAGGAGCAGCAGATCACGAAGATCCTGGACGATTACGCCAAGTTTTATCAGAACATCGAAGACGAGCGCGAGGACACGGCAGCGGTCGGCAAGCAGCAGATTTTGCAGACGCTGACGCCGGAACAGCAGCGGCGCTTCAACCAGCTGCTGGGGTCGAAGGCGCGATAGCGGATTCGACCGGATAACCTTTCGCCGCCCAATCCGTGTGGAAATTTGTGGGCAGATTGAGCACGCGGACGCTGCCGAAACCGGAGTTCTTGAGCAGCGAAAAGGCCGGGCGCAGATTCGGGCAGTGCGGCATAGGACAGCAGCCGCAGTAAATCACGACATTCGCATTCCTGGGCGTGGCCGCGACGAATCCTTTCAGGCGCTCGATGCCTTCCGGCTTGCTCGCCGGACCGGCTAGAAGAGCCTTGGCGACGTGTTTCTGGCGGTAGAGCACCGGAAAACCGACGCAAATAACGAGCGGCGGGGAGGCACCTTTGAGAGAGGCGGCGAGATCGGCGGGCTGGAGCAGCTGATCGGAGCTCCAGGGATCGCCAGACGCGGCGGGTTGAGCCCTCAAAAGAGCGGAAACCGGAGCAAGGATCACGGCTTGCAGACAGCTTCGCCGGGAGAACAAACGGAGAAGAGGCGACCTGGCCTCATGCGACAGAGCCAGCCCGATGGCTACTCTTTCGCCAGATGTTTCTTCTTGCAGCAGGGGCCTTCCTCCTGCATTTTCTTCTCGATCGCGGCCATCAGGCGGTCCTGAATATCCTTGGGCACTGCCTGCGGCTCGAAACCTTTGAAGACTTTCAGCGTTTTCTCTGTGGTATTGCAAACGACCCAGCAGTTCGGGCATTCGTTTACATGTCGTTGCAGTTCTTCGAGAGTTGCCGGATCGAGTGTCTGATCGAGATAGTCATTCAGATCCCGCAAAAACTGCTTACAGGTAAGCAAACGCGTCATCCCCCTTTCTTTTGAACTGTCGAGTCAGCTTTTCACGAAGCTGCAAACGCGCCCGAAGAAGCCGACTTTTCACGGCCGAGATAGACAATCCCAACGCTTCGGCTGTCTCTTCGATCGACAGTTCTTCGATGTCGCGCAGAATGAAAACGGTGCGGTAGGCGGGCTTTAAACTTTGAATCGCTTCATCGAGCAGTTCGGCCAGCTCTTCGCGGGAGTAGGTTTCTTCCGGATTTTCGTCCCAGACAGCGATTTCGCGGGCCACCTCGTCTTCACCGGTGTCGATCGGCTCATCGAGCGGGACCGACCGGTCGGAGCGGCGCTTGCGCAGCTTCATCAGAGCTTCGTTGACGGCGATGCGAACGATCCAGGTGTAGAACTTGGAATTGCCCTGGAAGTCGTCGAGGTGCGTGTAGGCCTTTAGAAACGCCTCCTGCAGCACGTCTTCCGCGTCGTCGTCGTTCTGCGTGATCTGCTTGGCCATACGAAAGACGCGGCGATCGTAGTGGCGCACCAGCTCGGAAAAAGCGTTCGCATCGCCCGCCTTGGCGCGCGCGACGAGAGAAGCTTCATCGAAGCCGTTGTGTGTGGCGGGAGTGCTCAAGCGAAGGTATTCATCAGTGTAACAGCGCAACCGGGCTGGACGGTCTCGTTTGGAACAGGTTTCAGCGAGCGGTACGCTCGGTACTTCCAATCGCGGAGCATGTTGTCGAGAATCGGAGGTATGACGGAATATCGAGTGGTTTTCCAGGGCGGTGAGCCACGTACGGCCACGATTCGGGCCGATAAAGTGAACCTGGGTCTGAAGAGACTCTGGTTTTATGACGAGCAGAATCACCTGATCGCGATGTACCGCTGGGAGGAACTGGTGGGGTTTGAGGTGGTCGGTTCCGCTGAAGGACAGGTACTCGTGGATGAGCTTCTGCACGAGCGCCGGATAGGGGTGCGGAACGAAGATCGCGAGCAGGCGATCGAAGAGCGCGGCAAGATGACGGTTCTGCTCGAGGAGTGCCTGGCTACGTTGAAACGGGCTGACAGCGAGATCCGGGATCAATGGATCGCGATCAGCGACGAAAATAAGAAGAAGACGCAGGTTCAGTTGCTCGTCAATCATCAGGCGGCCCGACTCCAGACGATTCAGGCGGGATTGATCGACACGAGTCGGAGTCTGCAGCGAGTGCTTGAGTTCGTGCAGCAGGAGTTTGAGCAGATGGGACTGCCCGCTCCTACCGCACCCTCGAAGGCGCCGGTGCCAAATGTTCTGAAAGAATCCGAGGAGACCGGCGATAAAAGGAAGAGATGGTTCACTTAGAGTCCCAATGCGTTGGCGGCTCGAAATGCGATCACTTTTGGATCGTCGCCACGGTCACGGAATAGGGACGCAAGGTGATCTGAGCGGTGTCGACGGATTGCTTTGCGATCGGTCCGCCTCCGGTCGTGAGATCAACCGACTGAATCTGCCCTGCTTTCTGCGGAAGAGTGACGGCGAGATCGTGTGCACGTTTGTTGATCAGCAGCAATTTGTGGTCGCCGTTTCGAGTTAAGAAGCCCAGCGCGTATAACTCGGACGCGTTACTCGTTGTGGCTACGATTTTGTCGCCGGGACCGAAGTTGTTCGTAAGCAATTCAAGCACTCGGAAGCGCGCATTGGGTGCGCCGGTGTTCCAGTCGAGCATGGTGACACTGGGAAACTGCGTCGGATAACCAACCAGCTGCGATTCGCCCGCCACGTCGATTCCCATCGACGCGAGATTACCGAAGACATAAGCGTACGTTGCGCCGCACAGATTCCAATAAGAATCGGGAATGGGCGCGGTGACGTGACCGGGTTTGCCCTGCTCGCCGTCGTCGGCCGAGATGCAGCCGATCTCGTCGATCGTGGTGCGGGTTTCGGGCGACAGGCGCTTGCGAATCTGCTCGATGTAGCGGGTCGTGTTGAGAAAACCGTCGGCCTGGGCGAAGAACGTGTACTGCTGAACTTCGGGCGTTTCGTCCGGGGCCGGGCTGGCGTAGAAATGGTACGAAATCATGTCCAGCGGAATGCCGGGCTGATGGTTTTTGTGGTTCAGGAAGTATTCGAACATCTCCGGACGCAGCGACGGCATGGCAAGCGCGAGGCCGACGAATCTGGTTTTCGGCGAGACTTTGTGAATGGCTGAGACCACAGCGTCGTAGCGCGCGGTGTATTGTTCGGGCGTTGTATTGTGCTCAAAATCGACTTCGTTGAAGACTTCCCAGTACGGAATCTCGAAGTGGTGACCGGAATCGTGGCGCTTGCCGAGCTCATCGGTGAAGCCGCCGTTCACGTACCAGCTGACCAGGCGCGCATAGTAGCCGCTTAGTTCTTTCATGCTGGGATCGCGAAGCTCGGTTCCCTGCGTGTAATCCCATGTAACGGCGTCAGGATCCTGCGGATACGCGACCGGTTTCTGAGTCTTGAACATCCAGGCCGGAATGGTGCTGAAGTTGAGAATCGTTGAGTGCCCGGCGGTCGCTCTGAAGAAATCGATGGTCATGGGATCGATGAGAGAGAAGTCCCAGGAAGTTTTGTCCTCCGATGGCGGCTCGAGTTCAGCTACGGCGAGCTTCGGATAGGGCAGCCAGGGCACATAGCGGACGTAGTCCGCTCCGAGCGCTTTCAATTCGGCGAAGGCGCGATCATGGATGGCTGAGCCGGGGCGCAGCGGCGGATTCACAACGACCTGCAGAGTGGCCGTGGTATTGGAGACGCGCTCGACCTTGTCCCACGCGACGCTGACCTTTTGCGCGTTGCATACGGGGCGGCACGCCAGCGATACAAAGACAAGCAGTGCTGCGCGCGAGCTGAGTTTGGGTTCGATTAGCATATGCGGTGAATTTTCACTCCGAGCAGGGCGGAGAATTTCTCCAGTGTGGGTGCCACGTGCCCAAGGCCGACGGCGCAGTGGTGCGCGGGAGCATGCGCGTTCCAGTTCTGAATAAAATTGCGCGCACCCATCGGGAAACGGTACCGGCTGTTGGTGTTGCCGATTTCAAGGATCGGGCCGGGCACGGATTCGCCTTCCGCGACAAGCAGCTCGAGCGTCCCCGTGCCGGTTTCGACCACGGAAAGCAGAGTGACCGGGCCGTTTTTGACGGACATCTCGACTGAGAGCCCGAGGCCGATTTTGCCGTGGTAAACCTCCAGCGGGCAAACTTTGATTTTGTCCTGCGCGATGGCAATGTGGCCGGGTCCGTCGTGTCCCATGAGAACAACATCGTCCTCGAAATCCGTGGCGTAGTACTCGGTGAACGAGCCGCCGGCCCCGAAGCAATCGAGAATCTTCATCGCCTGAACATTTTTTACTTCGTATTCGCCGGCCACCGGAATGCCGCGCGCGGTCAGCAGACTCGTACCGAGGATGATGGACGTAACGGCGTCCTCATTTTCTGCGATGCCGGAGCCTTGATAGTAGTAGGCGAGCGATCCGAGGTCATGTTCAGCAACCAGTCGATCGAGGGCGATTGATGTGCGAGCCGCCCGCTCCAATTCCGATGCGGGGCAGTCGGGCTGCACGTCGAAGACGTCGTGGAAATGCGCCACACGCGCGGCGATGTCGGCGGCGTTCACGTCGCGGCGAAGTGCGGCGAGCTCATCGACCTCAAGCATTTCGAAATGGCAGCCAAAAACCGCCGAGTGCAGTGTCAGATCGGAGTAGATGTCGAGCATACCGCCGTAGTAGTGACCCATCAGTCCCACACGATTGTGCTCCATCCTCGAAACAACGCGCGCGGCCTGCACCCAGCCGTCGATTTCGTTCCAGACCGATGCTTCGTCGAGGGTGCCCGTCACCTCGAAAAAGGGAATGTTGGATCGGCGGAAGACATTTGCAATTTCGGGGACCGGGCATGCCTGGCACCAGGCCAGCCATTCGCCGGTCATCTCACGGCGGCTCGTGAGCCGGTTGAAGGCCATATAGTCGATCGCATCGCCCGGCGCGAGATTGAGAATAATCACGGGCACTCTTGCGCGTCGAACAACGGGCAGCACGGTCGACGAAAGCGCGTAAGTCGAGACATGCAGAAAGATCAGGTCCACATCGGCCGCTCGAAACTGGTGACCCGCCTGCCGCGCTCTCGCAGGATTGTCGATAAGCCCGAGATTGGTAAGCTCAACACCGCTCGATTCGAGCTGCGTGGCAATTCGGCGGTTCGAAGTAAGGAGGCGATCCTGCAAGCCGGGGAACTGAGGCCAGTAGGTCTCGAGGCCGATACTGAACAGCCCCACCCGCACTCCGCTTGCCGCATTCTGTTTCATCTGCACAATTATTGAACTTATGCCTGATGCGAAAGATCGATCGGCTTTGTGAACGCTTCGAAGTGATCGCCCGGAAGAACGGCGCACGCGCTTGTTCTTATGCAAGAGAGTGAGGTGAGGGTGCGAGCGCAGCATCGCGCGCGAGCGGATTGTTCGACGCGGGCGAGCATGTGATTGAGAGTTTCCGAGAGCCGCTGCAGTTCATCGCCCGAGCCAGGGATTGAGAGCCGGGCGGAAAGGTTGGCGGGTTCGATGGCGCGCGCTTCCTCGATGATCTGATCCAGTCGCCTATAGCGGTGCCGGCCGTGCGAGCAATGGCGACAGTTGTCCAGTAGAGCGCAATAATCCGTGCAGCGCGGCCCCGTCCGACGAAGAGCACGCCGAGAAGCACCGCCGTGAGCGCGCAATGGAGGCAACGCCTTCGCCGGCAGCGTGCTCGCATATGTCCCCACAACCGTACCGAAGACGCCCGCCGTGAGCATTGCGAGCCAGTAGGGAGTGTTGGTCTTCGGTAGTGAGCGCGACGATTCGGTGTCTGCACGTAAGGCGCGCGCGACTGGAACTGGCACAACGTTCTTGGCATCTGGTGTGCTGTCCCGCTGCTCGTGATTCTGCTGAAGGGCGTGGTGATGTCGTTTCAGTGGGCGAACACGCTGCTGTTTCAACTAAGCGGCTCGAAGCCGCCTGCGGCGGGGCATCGTGGAGACGAATCGCCCGCACGAGGCGCAGAAGCGAGCGATTTCGATTACGACCGGCTGATGGCTGTTGCGCGATTGCTGGATCCGGCATGGCGCACGATCACGTTGAACCTGCCGAGGGACGGTGACGCGCCGATCCCGGTGCAAGTCGACACGGGCAGCGGAGGGCAGCCGCAAAAACGTAGCCAATATCTGCTGAATCGCGAGAGCGGCGCGGTTTTGCGAGTTACCCGATTTACGGACGGAAGCCGAGGGCAGCGATGGCGTGCGTTTGTGCGCTTCGGCCATACCGGCGAGTGGTACGGCGCGGCGGGACAAGCGATTGCCATGCTGGTTTCCTTGGGGGCTTGCCTGCTCGTGTGCACCGGGTTGGCGCTATCGGTCCGCAGGCTGGCGGCAAGTCTCAGACGAAGAGCAAACGCCGCCACGGCGGAGCAGAAGCGCGCGGAAGAAGCGGCAGTCTCCTGAGGATCACGGAGCGCAGTTATCGCCCGTCAAACCGGCGGCCCAGGCAATCGCGTTGGCGAGTTCTCTGCGATGCAGAGGCTCGTCATACGTAACGGCGGAATGGCCCAGCGCGGAATAGAACGCGCGGCCTTTCCCGACGCAGTGCTTCCAGATGATCGGGTGGCTGCCCATGCGAATGTCTTTCCACCACATCTTCGGTTCATACGTGCTCTCGTCCAGAACCGCCAGAACCTTCGCGCCCTGTGCGGCGGGTGTGTTGGCGAACGAATACCACTCGTCCACGCGGCTCCATTCCGCGGGAAGGCCCTGCATCGTGACGTCGTTCGGTTGAGCGATGCGAATCAGCGCCCGTTGAAACTGCGGATGCAGAGTGTGGCCCTCGAACTGAGCGCCGATCAAGGTTTCCACATACCAGCGCCATTCATAGCGTGGATCTCCGCCCGCGCCGTGGATGCCGACGAAGCCCCCGCCATTCTCGACGTACCGGCGAAACGCCTGCTTTTGCGCGCTTGTCAGCACATCGCCGCTGGTATTGTTCCAAATGGTCGCGTCAAAGCGGGCGAGATCGCCTGCATTGAAAACGGCTCCGTTTTCGGTAAAGAATGTCGACCAGCCGCGCGATGTTGCGATAGCGGCCAAGGCACGGTTGGCGGATCTGATGGCGTCGTCGTCGCGGAATCCGTTCGTTTTTGAAAAGATGAGAATGGCTGGATGTGCCGGCTGGGAGGGCAAACCGGGCGGAATGGTTTCGTAGACATGCCGTCCGTAATAGACGCGATGGAAAACGATGCCGCCGTAGACGGCCGCGATCAGGACCACCGCGGCGAGGGTCAGCAGCAGCCATTTCAGAATCTTTCGGATCACGGCCGCTCACTCTGCAAAACAGTATTTGTACACCGTACGAAAATCATGTACACTGTATCATTCGAAAAGTGAGCGCGTCAAATAAACCCGGAAAACGGAGCAGATCGAGTTCAACCTGGGACAGGCTGCGCGAAGCGAAGCGCAACGATCTCACGCGCGAGCGGATTGTAGCGGCCGGGATTGGTCTCGCCGATAAGCATGGCCTGCCAGCTGTTTCAATCCGCAGGATTGCCGCCGAATTGGGTTCGAGTCCGATGGCGCTGTATCATTACGTTCCGAGCAAGCGCGATCTGTTGAACCTGATCCTCGACGCGCTGAGCGCCGAATTTGAATACCCGGACAGACCCTTCAAGGACTGGCGGAGCACGCTGGTCCACTTTGCGCGCGAGACGCGGCGGTCGCTGAAACTGCATCCCTGGGCAAGTGCGCTGCGAGCAGCAGATCCCGAGTACGGCCCCGAGTGTATTCGAACGCTCGAGTATCTGCTCGGCGGCTTATGTGGATTCGGGTTCGACATACGAACGGCAACGCGTGCGCTGGGCGTATTATTTGTCTTTGTCAATGGCTTTGTGGCGGTGGAAACCGGACAGGCCGCGGTAGCTTCGCGCAAGAACGGCGGCCAGTTGGTGCCAGCCCGATTTTCGAGCGCCGTCCTCGAAACGGGTAATTTCCCGAATGTCGCCCGGTTCGTGGCGATTGGCGCCGAACTTCCGGATGACGAGGGATTCGAGCGCGCGCTGAAGTGGATTCTGGACGGAATTGAAGCGGATCTGCCGGCGCGCTTCGCGGGGCCGCGTATGAACCGGACGGTAAACAGGCAAAAGAGGAGCGCCTGAAGATCATGGATGCAACAAAGATTTCGCGCAGAAAACTATTGAAAGCGGCAGGACTGGCGGCAGCTCTTCCGGCCGCACACAGGAGCGGCATCATGATGGCGAAAACAACGAGTGCACCGATCGGGCTCCAACTGTACACGGTTGGCAAAGAGATGGACGCGGATCCATTCGGCACGCTCAAGCGCGTCGCGGCCGTGGGTTACCAAACGGTGGAGCTGTCGCCCATGGCGAAGGTGCCGCTGGCGGATCTGAAGAAAGGGCTCGACGATGTCGGGCTTACTAACCCGTCCGGCCACTATCTGCTGCAGGATCTGATGAGCAAGCTCGATCAGAACATCGAAGCGGCCAAGCAACTGGGGCAGCAATATATGATCGTCACCGTGCCCTGGGTGGCGGATCCTTCGCGCTTTCCAAAGAACCCCGATCCGATGGCGTTTTTTCTTTCGGTGCTGCAGGGACTGACGCTCGACGACTGGAAGTGGAACGCCGAGCAGTTCAATAAAGTCGGCGAGCAGGTGAAGAAGGCCGGGCTGCAACTCGGCTACCACAACCACAACTTCGAGTTCAAATCGTATGGCGCGACAACTGGCTACGACGAATTTCTCCGCCTGACCGATCCGGCGCTAGTAAAGCTGGAACTCGATTGCGGCTGGATGACCGTAGCCGGGAAGGATCCGGTGGCGTATCTCACGAAATATCCGGATCGCTATCGCCTACTGCACATCAAAGATTTCAAAAAGGGCTTCGCGCCCACCACCGTCCTGATGAGCAAGGGACCGAATGCGCCGGTGCCGACCGAACTGGGTCGGGGCGCCATCGATTACCGAAAAATTCTGCAGACTGCAAAGGCGCGACAGATCGAATTCCTGTTTGTAGAGCAGGAGCCGCCGTTCACTGAAATGCCCGCGCTCGAAGCAATCAAAGTAGATTACGATTACCTGAAGAACCTGCAGGCGTGAAGGAGACCAACGAGTGAGGCAGGCACATTTTGTTCGCGCATTGAGCGCTCTGCTGTTAGCCGTGTCGCTAAGCGCAGCGCAGGCCGATCAGGTAGCGGGCGCGGAAAAAGAGAGGAACGCGCAGCAACAAAAGAAGGATCCAACGCAGAAAGAAAAAACGGAAAACGCACTGGCGAATTTGATGGGTGGCCCGAAGCTGGATCAGGCCGCAGTCGATCGCGGGCGAAAAATCTTCGTGCCGACCTGCGGATTTTGTCACGGCAACGATGCGCATGGCAAGAGCGGGCCCGACCTGGTGCGATCGACTCTGGTGCTGCACGACAACAAAGGCGATACGATCGGTCCGGTGATTCACAACGGACGCCCCGACCGTGGCATGCCCGCCTTCCCGTCCTTGACAACAGATCAGATTGCAGATGTCTCGACGTTTCTGCATTCGCGAGCAGCCGATGTGACCAACCGCTTTGCTTACCAGATCGGCGACGTGGTGACCGGCGACGCGCGCAAAGGAGCGGAATTCTTCAAGGGCGAGGGGCACTGCGCGAGCTGTCATTCGACCTCGGGCGATCTGGCGCATATCGCTACCAAGTATCAGGCCGTGGAACTGCAGCGGCGTATGTTGTATCCAGCCCCGAATCTGATCGATATGTTTCTCGGGAAAGCGGTCAAGACGGCGCCGATCAAGGTGACCGTGCACACCGCATCGGGCGAGGAGGTGAGCGGAACGCTCGATCACATCGATGAATTCACCGTTTCGCTGCACGATGCTGCCGGCTGGTACCGTTCGTTCTCGCGCGAAACCGCAAAAGTGGACGTACAGGATCCCCGGGCCGCGCACGAGGCGCTGCTACCCAAGTACACAGACGATGACATGCACAATCTGCTTGCTTACCTGGAGACCTTGAAATGAAGCGCGCTCTACTGGCATTGGTGCTGCTCGCTCCACTCGCGCAACATGCTCAGCAACTGCCGCCCGATGCGCTGCTCAAAGGCCAGAATGGCTCGTGGCCGACTTACAATGGCGATTACTCGGGGAAGCGCTTCAGCCCGCTGAAGCAGATCAATTCGTCGAATGTCGCTGCCTTATCGACCGCCTGGGTTTATCATGCGACGAACTACGGCGCCGGCGGATTCGGCGCAGTTATCAAATCGACCCCGCTCGAAGTCAATGGCGTGCTCTATTTCACGATGCCGGACAACGTCTGGGCGGTGGATGCGCGCAGTGGGCGCGAGATCTGGCATTTCAAATATCCGCCGAATGAGGGCGGACACATCGGCCAGCGAGGGGTAGCGATGTGGGGCGACTGGCTGTATTTCGAAACTCCGGATTGCAATTTGATTTCGCTCAATGCGAAAGATGGAAAAGAGCGCTGGCGCAAGCAGATTGCAGACGTGAAGCTGGAGTACTTCTGCACGGTGTCCCCGCTCGTAGTGGGCAATCACATCGTTACCGGCGTGGGCGGCGATTCGCTGGATAATCCGGGATATCTGGAATCGCGTGATCCGGAGACGGGCGAAGTGCAGTGGCATTGGAATACGGAGCCGGCCAAAGGCGAGCCCGGTTCGGAGTCGTGGCCCAACGACGATGCGCGCAGTCATGGCGGCGGAATGACGTGGATGACGGGCACCTACGATCCCGAACTGCACCTGCTCTACTGGGGTACCGGCAATCCCAATCCGGTGCACGCGGGCGAGGCGCGTAAAGGCGACAATCTGTGGACCTGTTCCATCGTGGCGCTGAATGTCGATACGGGCAAAATGGCGTGGGGCTACCAGGTCTCGCCCCACGATACGCACGATTGGGATGCGGTGCAGACGCCGATTTTGTTCGATGCCGAATTTCAGGGTCGTCCGCGCAAGCTGCTCGCACAGGCAAGCCGTAATGGTTTCTTCTTTGTCCTGGATCGCACCAATGGCGAACATCTGCTGACTGCTCCTTTCATCAAGAGCAACTGGAGCATGGGCATCAACGCGAAGGGACAGCCGATTCCCGATCCGAAGAAGGAGCCAGCGCGCAACGGCACGCTCGTTTCCCCGAGCTCGAACGGAGCCTCGAACTGGTTTGCGCCAACCTTCGATCCCGAGACGAGTTTGTTTTATGTCGTGGCTTCGCAAAGCTACAGCGTCTTTTATCTCACCGCGGAAGGCAAAGCGGAGGGCTTCGCGGGGCGCGACGATTTTCTCAATTTCCCTGGCACCATCAAAGCCATCGATTATCGCTCTGGCGAGATCAAGTGGACACACGATATCGGCTCGATGGGGCCGGGACTGCTGACCACGGCAGGCAACCTGCTGTTTACCGGAGACAGCTCCGCGCATTTCATCGCTCTCGATCCGGCCACCGGTAAGACGCTGTGGCACGCCGGTATCGGCGCAAATCAGACGAATGGCGCGATTACGTATGAGCTGGATGGGAAACAGTACGTGGTGGTCGGAGCCGGCGATAGTCTGGTGGCGTTTCGTCTGGACAAGAGCGAATAAAAAAACAACTCAGCTCTGCGGAAGCGCGAGCGATCCGTCAGTGGCGGCAGGCGTGCTGACCGGTTCGACAGGATAGCCGAGATCGCGCCACGCTTCGAATCCGCCCGCAAGAGGACGCACTCGATGGATTCCGGCGCGCTTGAGCTGCAGCGCCACACGGGCGCTGGTGGCCTCGTTCGGTCAAGTGCAATAAAGAATGATCTGCTGGCTCTCGGGTATTTCGTGCGAGCGCGAGGTAAGCTCTTCAGGCCGCAGAATTCGCGCGCCCGCAATTTTTAATCCCTCTCGCTCGATATCCGACGGGTGCCGAAGATCGATGACTGCCACTGCTTCGGCAGCTTCGAGTAAAGCGCGCGCTTCCTGCGGTGTGACGCGATTGATGCGCAACTTGCGGAAGAAGAGGCGCCGCTGAATGTACTTGAACCCGATGTACAGGGCGATAAGAGCGAGAAACAATACGCCAGCACGGCGGCCGAACAATCCCAGAGCTGCGATCAGTGCATCGATCTGGCGGTGAAAGATGCGGCCGAGCAGGAGATACGAGCTGATCCAGAGCGTGCATCCTGCGGCATCGGCGAGCAAGAAACGCGCATACGGCAACTTACTGACGCCGGCAAGGCAGGCTGAAGCGATCCCTAACCCGGGCACGAATTTTGCAAACAAGAATGCGCCCGCGCCGCGCCTGCCGAAAGCGGTTTCGGTCTTTCTCACGCAGGTATCCGGCTCGAGGGCGAGTTTGCACAATAACTTCAGGACCGAGCGGCCCTTCCGGCGTCCGAGTTCATACCAAACTGTGTCGCCCAGGACGGCCGCGATCACAGCCGCAAGCAGCGACGAAACGAAATGATTCTGATGGTTGCCGATAGTTGCTCCCATCAGCAGAAACACTGGATCGGCGGGCAGCGGCAGTCCGGCGGACACCGCGAGCGTATAGACGAACAAGAACAGATACCCGTGGCGGAGGAGCAGATAGTGGAGCGAGAGCCAGTGCATCTGAACCACAGGATACAGGCGCGCTCGCCGCTTCTCGCAAAATCGTGAGAAGCTCTTTGTGAAACGGCAGCGACAAAGGAAAACTTGGATGGCCGATATTAAGAGAGCACGAATGGCGCTCGTGCAATGGATTCTGGAAGGCCCCGGACACGCATTGGCCACAGAACGAGGCGCCGCTTTTGCAAACGCCGGACTGGCAGGACCGCTAGCAAGTCTGGTCGATAAAGTTGCGAAGTGTTCCTACAAGATCACGGACGAAGACATAGCGGGTGCAAAGGCAGCGGGCCGGAGCGAAGATCAGCTCTTCGAGCTGATCGTGTGTGCGGCGACCGGCCAAGCCGCGCGGCAGTATGACACGGCGCTCGCTGCGCTCGATGCCGCAGCCGATCAGGAGTAAGCATGCGCCTCGCAATCCTGGATCACGGACACAGCGCCGGAACGAAGGTACTGTTTGCGCTGATTCGCATAGCTTCAAGGCAACCGGTGCTGGATGTGATCAAGCTCGCAAAGTACCGGCCGGACTTTCTTCGTCTACAGGAGATTACGCACGAGGCGATGCGCGGACCATCAACGTGGTCGATCGCTGATCGTGAACTGATGGCAGCCTTCGTGGCCAAAAGCAATCAATGTGAGTGGTGCACGAGAGCGCATTCGGCTGTGGCAGCACGAGCCTCGCAAGATCGGGACCGCATAGCGGCCGTGCTGTCGGATCTGGAATCTGCACCCATCGAAGACGCTTTGCGCGCTACCCTTCGGATGCTCGGAAGGCTGACTCGCGAACACTCGGTTACGCCGGACGACATGCGCGCCTTACTCGCGAGCGGTGTTTCGCGCGAGCAGATCGAGGATGCGCTGGCCGTGTGTTTTGCCTTCAACATTACCGCGCGTCTGGCGAACGCGTTTGGCTTTGCGATGCCCACCGCAGCGGCCTTCGAGAGTGGAGCAAAGTACCTGCTCGCGCGAGGTTACCGATGATTGGTGTTCCGGGTTAGAGTACCGGAGAATCGTTGCCGAGCATGGCGTGCCGGATCAGGCGGATGGGCACTCCGCCCTGCTGCATAAACGTATTGTGAAACTGCTCGAGCGAGAACCTATCGCCCATTTTGGCGCGGTAATCCTGGCGCAGCTTCATGATCTCGAGTTTGCCGAGCGTGTAAACAAGATAGGTCGGATCCGAAGTGCCGCGCTTGGTTTCGCGCGTCGAATAATCGCGCGACATGTAGCCTTCCTTCATGAAGAATTCGATTCCCTGCTCGTAGGAGCGCTTGCCGGTGTGCATTTCGATGCCGACGATGTAGCGGCAATTGCGCAGCAGAGCATCGAGCAGCTGGCCGACTTTCAATTCCGGATCGTCCTTGCCATATCCCTGGTCGATCATCATCTGCTCGCAGTAATGCGCCCATCCTTCCACGTTCGAATTCGACTGAATCAGTTTGCGAACTTTCGACTGCACTTTCTGGAACCACAGCAATTGCACATAATGCCCTGGATAGGCCTCGTGAATGGCAGTGCTCTCGATTGTGCCGCGATTGAATGCTGTCATGAATTCTTCGACGCGCTCGTGCGGCCAGTTCTTTTCGGGCAGCGTGACGTTGAAGAACGCCTCGGTGGCAACTTTCTCATACGGACCCGGGGTGTCCATTGACGCAGTAGTCAGGGCGCGCATAAACGGCGGCGTCTCTTCGAGAATGGGCCGTATCGTGGAAGGAACGGTGATGATGCGGTGCTCGTTGATGAAATCGATCAGGCCGGAGAACGTGTTGCGGAACGTCTGCAAAAGCTGATCGGGCGCGGGATGGTCCTGCTCAAATTTCGCGGCGATCTGCTGTGGTGTCTTGCTCGGATCGATGGACTTGCATAAAGCGACCAGCTTGCGCTGATTCTCGTGCAGATTGTCGTAGCCGATTTGCAGTAGCCGATCGAGCGGCAGATCGACCATCTCCTCATACTTCACTTTGTTGTGGTAATTTTCGGCGCCGATGCGAAAATCGCCATGCGAGCGCGGCAGCACATCGGCCCGCACCCATTGCTCGTAGCGCTTCAACTCGTCGATCGCGGCCTGATTCGTTTGTTTGAACTCGTCAAATAGAGCCCGATCCGTAACGTCCTTAAACGCATCCGGCACATCGTTTGCGAAAAATGACTGGATGCCCGGCAACTGCTCGAGCGCTACTTCGGTATAGATCTGCGGCGGATTTTTCAAGTTTGCACGCGCCGCTGCGAAGACCTGCGGAAACTGCTTCTCGCGCGCAATCACATCACGCAAGCGCTCTTCGGGGGGAGCGAATTTTCGGCTGATCAATCCGAAAATGGAACCTGTCACCCCACTCGAATAGTCGTCGGGATTCTTTTCCCAGCTGCGTATATCGCGCAGATTCACCAGCTCGGCGTGCAGGTGCGAAATCATCCAGTCGCGGTCGCCCGATTGTGGCTCTTTCTCAAAAAGCGGTAGGTACTTCTCGGAAAGCGCGATGCGTTTCTCTATTCCTGCGCGCGAATAATCCTCCAACTGCGCATCGTAGGGATGATGGAAACCGGCCGCGGTTGCCTGGCTCGGCTGCAAAGCAAAACTTTCGTCGAAATATCGGTCGACGAGACTGTCGAAGTGGGAAGCGGCGGACATGATGGTAGCGCCTGCCAGCAGCAGCGCGGCGATTTTCATGTCGTCATTATAAGGATGTGGGTTTCGCACCGGTCGACGAACAACTCAAGTATCTGAAGAAGGGCCTCGCCGAACTGATTCGCGAAGAGGATCTGCGCGAACGCTTAACTGCGGCCGCTAAAGAGAATCGCCCGCTGCGGGTGAAGGCTGGTTTTGATCCGACTGCGCCCGATCTCCATCTCGGCCACACGGTTTTGCTGCGCAAGATGAAGCATTTCCAGGATCTCGGCCACACCGTGATCTTTCTCATCGGCGACATGACGGGACTGATCGGCGATCCCACCGGACGCAACGTCACGCGGCCGCCGATGACCCGCGACGAGATCAACAAAAATGCGCAAACGTACCGCGAGCAGGTGTTCAAAATCCTCGATCCGGAAAAGACGGAGATTCGATTCAACAGCGAATGGCTCGAGCCGCTGACGTTTGAGAACGTCATCCGGCTCTGCTCGAAATATACGGTGGCGCGGCTGCTCGAGCGCAATGATTTCAGCAAGCGTTTCAAAGAGGGCGTGCCGGTCTCGGTGCATGAGCTGTTGTACCCGCTCTCGCAGGCTTTCGATTCCGTCGCGCTCGAGTGCGATGTCGAGATGGGCGGCACGGATCAGACTTTCAATCTGCTGGTGGGTCGCGAGATTCAGAAGGATTACGGGCAAGCAGCGCAGATCGTGGCGACGGTGCCGATTCTCGAAGGGCTGGACGGCGTCGAGAAGATGTCGAAATCGAAAGGCAACTACATCGGCATTACCGAGCCGCCCAAGGTGATGTTCCGCAAGGTGATGCAGATCAGCGATGAGCTGATGTACCGCTACTGGGAGCTGCTGACGGATCTGCAGATGGACGAGATTGCGCGGCTGCGGAGCGATGTTGCGAGCGGCGCGAAGGATCCGATGCAGGTGAAAATGGAACTCGGCCGCCGCATTGTGGCGGATTTTCATTCGCAGGCAGAGGCGGATCAGGCGGTAGAGGCATTCGATCGCGAAGTGCGTCAGGGCCTTGAGCCGGCCGACACGGAAACGGTTGAGCTGCCGCCACTCGCGAAAACGGATAAGGGTATTCGCGTGGATAAACTGCTGGCCGCCGTAGGGCTCGCCGAGAGCGTGACGGATGCGACGCGCAAGATCAAGGCGGGAGCGGTGGAGATCAACGGCAACATCCAGAAAGAGCTGCTGCTCAGCCCTGCCGACGGCACGCTGGTCGTGCGGCTCGGCAAGAAATGGAAGCGCGTAAAGACATCCTGACGCGAGTTACTGCTTTTCGAACCGGTACCGGACCGTCCTACGGCACGCGATGCAGCAGCATCTCCACCAGCGTTCGCGGCGGAGAATTGCCTGCAGTCATCTGGGTCGTCTCTGCCCACTCGCCTTTGCTGTTGACTTCCATGCTGTTGGTGATCTTTGTTGGGCCTCCCTCGAAACCCCAGCTGAATCCGTTCGCTGAAACGTGGAGCTCCGTATCCAGGTATCGTCCCCCGCTGTAAGCTCGGAAGCGATAGGTCGAAGTGGCCTCGTCGTATGCGATGGTCGCGAGCGCCTGAAAGGCAATCTCGCCGCTCGGGTTCCGTCCTGTTCCCTCGACCAGCATCACTGTGCCATCCAGTTTGAGCTCGACTTTCTCTGTCTGCGTCAGCTTCATTTCCGTTGGGCCGGGATTTACCTTCGCTTCGCCCGACCAGGTTCCAACCAGAAAACCCAGCTTCTTCATCGCCTCACGCTGCGTCGCGAGGTTTGGTTGCTGGCCAAGGCTGATCGAAGCCCCGGCATGCAGGACGGCTCCGGCAAACAGGACCATTGAATAGGGTTGTCTCATTCCGCCACCTCCGGCGAATGCCAGTCATGATATCGAGTTTCATTCCGGGATCGGCTCGCTTCCCTTGGCATATGATGTTGCCGGAAGGAAGAGAACCATGGCAACTGTTCTTACCGAGCCCAATGCGGCCAAATCGCTGATCCGTCAAACGAAAATCCTGATCGATAACAAATGGGTGGACAGCGTCTCCGGCAAGACGTTTGAAACCATCAATCCCGCGACCGGCGAGCCGTTAGCCAAGGTCGCCGAAGCCGATGCGCCGGACGTCGATCTGGCCGTAAAAGCAGCTCGTAAAGCATTCCACAGCAAAGCACCCTGGCGGCGCATGTCGGCTGCCGAGCGCGGCAAGCTTCTTTATCGCCTGGCCGATCTGATCGAGAAGAATATCGACGAGCTCGCAACGCTCGAATCGCTCGACAACGGCAAACCGCAGCACGTCGCCCGGACCGCCGATCTGCCCCTCGTCATCGCCTGTTATCGCTATTACGCGGGCTGGGCCGATAAGGTGCAGGGAAAGACCATTCCGGTCAACGGCGATTATTTCTGCTACACGCGGCACGAGCCGGTTGGCGTCGTCGGGCAGATCATTCCCTGGAACTTTCCGCTGCTGATGCAAGCCTGGAAGCTCGGGCCGGCGCTGGCCTGCGGCAACACGGTTGTGCTCAAGGTCGCAGAGCAGACTCCATTAAGCGCGTTGCGAGTGGGTGAACTGATTCTGGAGGCTGGTTTTCCGGAGGGCGTTGTGAACATACTGCCCGGCTACGGCCCGACGGCGGGCGGAGCGATTGCGCGCCACATGGATATCGACAAAGTCGCCTTCACCGGCTCAACCGAGGTCGGGCACCTCATCATGAAGGCTGCCGCGGAAACGAACCTCAAGCGCGTCACGCTCGAGCTCGGCGGCAAGAGCCCCAACATTGTGTTCGCCGACGCGGATATGGATGAAGCCGTGGAGGGCTCCCATTTCGCGCTGTTCTTTAATCAGGGCCAGTGCTGCTGCGCCGGATCGCGGGTGTTTGTGGAGGAGAAGGTCTATGACGACTTCGTAGCCCGCAGTACGGAACGCGCCAAGCGCCGGAAAGTGGGTGATCCGCTCGATCGCAAGACAGAACAAGGCCCGCAGGTCGATAACGATCAGTTCACGAAGGTGCTGAGCTATGTGGAATCCGGCAAACAGGAAGGCGCCAGGCTGATGTGCGGCGGAGAACGCGTTGGCGAGCGCGGCTATTTCATAGCGCCGACAGTCTTCTCCGACGTGAAAGACGAGATGAAGATCGCCCAGGAAGAGATCTTCGGTCCCGTCATGAGCATTTTGAAGTTCAAAGACATGGACGAGCTTGTCGAGCGCGCCAACAAGACGATTTACGGTCTGGCGGCGGCGGTCTGGACGCGCGATATCGGTAAAGCGCACAATATCGCGAATAACGTTCGTGCCGGTACGGTCTGGGTGAACTGCTACGACGTGTTCGATGCGGCCGCGCCATTCGGCGGCTTCAAGCAATCCGGCATCGGCCGCGAGCTCGGCGAATACGGACTGCAGCAGTACTCGGAGATCAAGACCGTTACGGTCAAGCTCTGAGTCGGTTCGGTCAGGCGAGCGCGTGCGTGCCGTGGGTGATGGCCGCTCCGGCACGCAGCGCCGCCGCAATCACGACCACTTCGCTGAGTTCCTGGTCCGACGCCCCAGCCTCGCGCGCTCTCTTCGCGTGAATCTCGATGCAGTAGGGGCACTGGGTGGTGAAGGCCACCGCGAGCGCCATCAGTTCTTTGTATTTCACCGGGATAGCGCCGGCTGCCATAGCCGCCTTATCGAACGCCCAGAACGCCTTCATGCCCTCCGGAGCATTTGCATCCAGAGTTTTGAGTTTCCCCAGATTTTTCATGTCGTACATCGTCGCGTTACCTCCAGGGCGCTAGTGTATCGAAGCCGGCTCGAAGATCTACGGGTCTGCTGTTTTAGAACAGCAGCAGTTGGGAGCCGGCTGGCGCGGGCGGGTTCGTTCTTGAAAAATCGCGCTGCCCGATCCCGACGCGTTCTCGAATCCGCTGGATGCGTTCGCGGATCATCTCGGGATAGCTGCCCTTGAGAAACGCGTTGGAGCCGTAGCTCTGCCGGTAGCGAAGAGCGAGCGCCGGAAACTGTTCTTCGATGAAAGGCAGATAGACGCGGCTCGAGCAGGGTTTCAGGAACAAGACATTCGCCCCGAACTGATCGGCCCCGGCTTCCTTCGCAGCTCGCGCTACGGATTCCAGATTTTCTTCGGAATCGGTGATCCAGGGCAGCACCGGGCTGGCGATGACGCCGGCGGAAACGCCCGCCTCAGTCAGTGCGCGAACCGCTTTCAGGCGCAGATCGGGGCGGGGAGCAAAGGGTTCGGTTCGTTTCGCCAATTTCGCATCGACCGTCGTGACCGAGAATGTAACCCGCACTTCATTTCGTTCGGCAATCGCGCGAAACAGATCTGCATCGCGCGCGGCGAGGTCCGATTTGGTGGTGACGAAGAGCGAAATGCCCGAGATGCGCTGCAGTGCTGTCAGGACGGCACGGGTTCGACCGAATTTGCGCTCAGCCGGCTGGTAGGGGTCCGTCGCAGTGCCGACCCCGATCACCTGGCCCGGTTTCACCTGCCGCAATTCGCTTTGAAATTGAGCCGGATTCCACTCTTTGGCATAGATTTCGGTTTCGAAAGCCTCGGCTTCTTCCTTCTCCAGGAACTCGTGAGTGAAGCGGGCGTAGCAGTATTTACAACCGTACTCGCAGCCCCGGTAGGGGTTGATGGTCCAGTCGAAGGGCACACGGCGGGAATCGCAGCGGTTCAGCCAGCTACGGGTGGGCAGGCTCCGATATTCGACTCGGCGCTTTTCGGCCAGCAGCGAACCCTCGGCGGCCAGACGAGCGATGCCAACGAGGCGGACGAGATCCTGCATGAGAATGCCTCTCCTGCAGGTATATTCGCCTATTCTTCGCCTCTAGTCAACTGCGCTTTGCGCAAACAGGGTAGTTGAAAATTCAAACCCAACCGAACTTTGGCAGAGATCTGAAAATTCAAAGCCAGTTCAAATTCAAAGCCAACCTATGAGGCCAGCAGGGAGACGATGCCCTTTTGGCGGAGTCCGTTCAGCGCGAGGCCGTGGCGGCCGTGGACGCCGGTTTTTTCGAAGATGTGTTTCAGGTGGATTTTCACCGTACCGGGGCGAATACCCAGTTCCTGAGCGATTTCGCGATTTTTGTAGCCCTGCTCTACCAGCTCCATGACCTGGTGTTCGCGGGGGGTGAGCTCGGTACGGATCTGAATTTCCGGGATGATGGCATCGCGGAAGACGGAATCCTGCATCCAGCTGCGGCCCTGCGCGACGGATCGCAGACACGCGAGCACGGCTCCACTGTCAGCAGACTTACGGATGATGCCTCTGGCTCCGGCTTGCAGGAAACGCAGCGCTTCGGCTTCGGTGATGGACATGCCCCAGACGACGACATACGGCATGCGGAATCGCCCTTCGGCGGCATCGCTGCTCATCTGCATCAGAGCTTCGAGAACCAGCTTGGCGCCGAGTCCCTTATCAATGATGAGGATGTCCGTGCGAGCGGCATCAGCGCTGGTTCGCCATTCGGCGGGAGTGGCGTGTGCCGAGCCGAATTCCAGATCGCCGGTAGAAGCGAGGAGGTGCTCGAGCCCGAATACGGTCAACGGCTGTGTCTCACAAATAGCTACGGTCTTTTTACGCCGTGTCAGTTCCAGGTTCATAGATCAGTCTTCGAGATTCTTATCGGCAAAGAGGCTCGGAATTTGAGTGTTTGTTGAAATAAATAACTCTCGGGGAATTCGGAGAGAGCCGCGGGAGGCGCACAGAACTCGACATGCACAGTACGAAAGTTTGAACGGCGGGTTCGAATGGCGATAATCGAGGAATGCGCCTCACACTTGTTCCGCTAGCGGTTTTCGCATCGCTACTGCTGGTGAACGCCTGCTCGCATGGCGACCGCGAGAAGCTGCACGACAAAGCTTCAAACCTGGCGCACGAAGCGAAGCAGCAGGCGCATCAGGTTGCCTCCGACATCAAGACGAACGACTCGGCGCAGGCGGAAGAAAAGCTGCATCGCGGCGAGCAGGATCTGAAGAAGGCGGGCGCGGAGGCGTCAGTGAAACTTGATCACGCTGCTCTGGAAGCGAAAGTGAAAGCACGGCTGGCGAACGATCTGGGCGCGTCGAGTTTGACAAACATTTCGGTCGCAGCGGCGGACGGAGAAGTTACTCTGACCGGTCATGTTGCGTCGACGGATCAGAAGACGGCAGCAGGGAACGCGGCGGCGGCTGTGCCGGGAGTAGCCAAAGTGCGCAACGACCTTACGATTGCGCCGTGAGCTGGACCTTGAGCGGCGGCATACCAACCACCTCATACGTTCCGGAGGCAATGCCGATGCCCGCTTCATCGAAGCTCTTAAGGATTTCGCGGCTCATAGCGCTTTTGATCGAGCGAATGCCGTAATCGGGAACGATAAAGCGGACGGTCATCTCGACCCAGTTATCCGTCAGACGCCAGAAGACCTGCGGCTCCAGCTCGCTCGGCTTCATGGCATAGCGCGACTCGAGCTCCTGGAGCGCGCCCTGGCTCATACGGGCGATTTCGACGGTGTGGCGGCGGGCGGCCTCGAGCAAAATCTGTTCCGCCTTTTCGCGATTCGCAGTGTAGGGAATCGGGAGCCGCATCTCTTCCCAGATGTAAGGAAACTCGCGCGTGTAGTTATAGATCGGCTCGTCGAAGATGGTGGCGTTGGTGACGCGTACGATACGGCCGGTGTACTGGCGCGCCTGCACCCACATGGGATCGCCGGAATCGCCTTCGGCAGGCTGACCCATCTCCATGATGACGGTCTGGAAAAAGTTGAGCTCGATGACGTCGCCGCGAATGCCGCCCATAGTGATGCGGTCGCCGACACTGAACGACTTGCCGCGCAGAATCACGAGATAGCCGGCGAAAGCCGTGACCACGCGCTGCAGGGCAAAGGCGAGTCCGGCAGTGACCATGCCGGCGGCGGTGGTGAGCGTGGCGGGATTGTCGAACCAGACCGAGACCAGGCCGATGACGATCAGCACGGTGGTGGTGATCGAGATACCCTGGCGAGTCCAGAAGACGATGCGCTTACTGTGGTGGTCGCGCTCGTTGGGCCGCGCGATCCAGCGCAGCAGCTGACCGATCAGGTAGACGATCAGGACGAAGACGGCCGAAAAGAGGAGCTTCTTAGCCGTGACGGCGTTGACGCCGACCAGTTTCACGCCGAAGAGCTGGACCGCCTGGTTGGGTCCGACGAGCTGAAAGAAGCTGCCCACGACAAGCTCTATTCAGCTAGAAAGCGGTCAGCGAACGAATGTTACACACATTCGCGGGTGCTCCCCGCAGGCGGTCAGCGTGTTCGGCAACCCGGAAGACACTGTATCTCGCGGAGCAGGCGGTGCTTATCCTCGGCCGGGAGAGCGTCTTTCACCCATTCGAAGTAGGTGCGCAACTCGTCGGCGGCGCGGCGGGCGGATATTTCCGATTTTTGAGCCAAACGGCGAACTCTTCGGATCGCGTGCACCAGATACCGCGACCGTATGCGTGTTACATCGGCTCCCGGTTCCATACCGGAATTACTTGCACTCCAAGAACCACAGGGCTATTACGCCCGTCTTTCGGGCTACAGGAGAGGCGGGGTTGTATTTCTTACCGCGAACGGGTTCAGCGGCCGCCGGAAATGTTTTCCGAGAGGTGACCGGCGGACTGCGCGCGGCTGAAGGAGAAGCTGCGGAGGGCGATCTCGTTATTGCCGATCAGCGGGAAGCCGGAAGAGCGGCCCGGCACGATGAAGCCGAAGCTGCCATCGGCGAAATCGACCTGGGGATCGGTCCAGGTATCGACGGTCTGGCCGTTGATGCGATGAATGATCGTACCTTTTCGAATGATGATCTCGACCGAGAAATCCTTGCCGTTCCCGCTCGTGTATTCCTTGCGGGCGGAATCGATAGAACGGCCGTTCACGATGGCGTTGCGAGAGAGGTGCTGCTTGTCGGCTTCGAAGTGGCAATAATTTTCTGGGCCTTTGAAATGAACAAACCACTGCAGGCGCTTGCCTTTGCGGAGCTCGGCGTCGAAATGTATGGTGCCGGTCAGATTGGTGCGCCCGTAGAAGGCCATACCACCGCCGCGGCGAACCGCATAGCCGTTCTCACGACTCCAGCTGCCGACGTCTTCCCAGCCGGCGAGGATGTCGGTAGCGGGGTGGCGCTCTTCGACGGCGGGAAGGAGCTTTACGGGCAGCTCTTTGGTTTCACCGGATGCGAGGTCGATGGTCAAATTTCGAGAAACGAAGCCAGGAGCGGAGACGCTGACTTCGTAACTGCCGGCGGGAAGCGAAAGAGCTTCGCCGGCGTGGGCCCGGGAGACGTTGCCGGCGGCGTTCTTCAGTGAAACAGTGGCATGGGCCGGCGTGAGCGCGAAACGAAGCGTGGCTGGAGGCTCCGCGCTGCGTTCGAGTTTCGCCTCGTTCTCGAGCTGTAATCTCTGGCCCGAGCCGATCGTGTAGCTCTGAGATCTGGCGGTGAACTTCGGCTTACTGAATGCGATCTCGTGTTTGCCGGGGGCGAGTTTGAGCGGGCCGAGTGCGCCCGCTGCGTCGAGCTGCCCGACTTGCTGACCATCGACGCTCACCTCCGCTCCGGGGGTTCCGCTGCTGATCTGGAGTGATCCAGGCAGCGGTGTTTGAGCGCTCAGTGGCAGATTCACGGCCACTTCTTTACCGGTGGTGATGGTGAAATTGCCGGTGCGATCCTCGAAGCCAGGCTTGGCAACCTTCAGGGAATACGTATGCGGGGGAAGATTGCCGACGCGCAGAAAGCCGTTACGGGTTTTGCGGCGAAGTTTCACGCCATCGATGTAGACATCGGCATCATCGACGCCTGCATTGATCAGGACCGAGCCGCCGCTGAGGGCGTGTGCCATGGCCAAATAGCTGTCGGAGGGCGTGGCGGCGAGCGGAATGGACCAGTTATCGGCACCATAAGCAAAGGTTACGAGGTGGGGTCCGCTGCCCCGCAGCGCAAAGCGGGCACCAGAGCCGATTCTGCGCCAGCCACCCTGATCGACGGAGGCGGCGAGCATGGGATTGCTGCTCAGCAGGGTGAGAGTCTTGGGCTCGATGTGCGCTGAGACGGCGAGCAGCCCTCTACCGGATACTTTGGGCGGGAGCACCCTGGAGGTGGCGGAGTCGAAATCGAAAAATGCCCTGCGTCCGCCGGCCGCGCTGATAACGAGTTGCTGCTTTCCGGCGGGCAGCGTGTTGAGATCGAGTGAATTGGCTGAGAGTGGTTCTTCCGGTTTACCGTTGATACTGACGGTGTCGTCGGGGCTATCGACTCGCACGAGGAGCGGAGGTCCGGAAGGAACGGGTGGGGGTGCGGGAACGGTTTTGGCGGGCGGCGGAGCAAGGGCGACAGCGCGCTGCGGAACGGCGCTGGGACGCTGCGAGCTTTGATGAAGCAGGAGCACGCCCGCGGAAAGCACCGCGGCGGCGGCAGCTACACCACCGGCCCAGAGAAACAGTTTGGCAGTTTTGGGTTTCGGGGCGGCTTGCGGCTGAGGCGGAACGGGAATAGCGGGAACCTTGCCATTGGGGCGGGGACTCTCGGGCTTGACGGCGGCGGCGCGAGGGCGTCCAAGAAGCCGCTCGAGAAGCAGCCGGCGCTGCTGTTGCTCTTCGGTCGGGGTGCCGCTGCGGCGAATGGCTTCTTCCAGATTTTCGGCTTCGCGCTCGTAGGTGGCGCGGTTCTGCTCGAAGCGGCGGTTGAGCGTGCCGAGCAGGCTGTCGAGGCGCGGATCGCCGGGATAAGCGGACAGACCATCCTGCACGGCAGCAAGGGCGGCGGGCAGATTACCTTCCGATTGATGCCGGCGCGCCTGGGCCAGGACGGCGGAGACTCGCTCCTCGCGCTTATGGTCGGCCACTTTGCGCTCTACTTCACGCAGGCCGGCGGTGTTGGGGTCGAGAGCGGCTGCTTCTCGGGCGAGTTGCTCGGCGGCATCGGGGTCGGGGTCGACGCGGCGCTGCGCTTCGCGAAGAAAGATTTGGGCGATCCGCGAACTCAGGGCGGCATCGGTTGGATTCTCGGCGTGCGCCTGTTTGAGAGCTGCGATGCCGGGCTGCAGTTCGCCTTGTTCACAGAGCCGGTCGCCGCGGACGAGCAGTTCCTCGCTCTTATTGCGACGGGCGCTGCGCTGGGCAGCGAGCTTTTCGAGCTCGTCGAGTTCAGCATCACCGGGGAAACGCTGGCGGGCTTCGGCGATGAGACCGAGAGCGGCGCTGACACGGTCGGCTTCGAGCTCGCGATCAATGCGGCGAACCCAGCGGGCTTTCTCTTCGGCTTCGCTATGCTGTTCGCTGCGCTTCTGGAGGCGCTGGATATTTTCGGCGAGGCCGGGATGGGCGGGGTGAATGCCGCCGATCAGTTTCCACTGCTCGAGCGCGCCGTTCCATTCGTGAGCCTTCTCGAAATCGGCGGCGCGGCGCTCGAGGCGGCGCACGAGATCGCGATGCTCACGAGCGCTGCTGAGCGCCTGGTGAAACTGCTGCTCGTCGGGATAGCGCGCCTCGGCTTCTTCGAGTAATTCGACGCGGCGGTCGAGGTCGTTTTCAGCGGTAGCGCGCGCCTCGACATCGGCCAGATAGCGAGCGGACTGCTTGCGGCGCTGATCGAGAGCCGAGAGGCGGAGGGCTTCGAGGAGCGGCTGGGAAGGATACTTCTGCAGCCAGCCACGGCAGGCGGCGAGTGCTTCGCCGGCTTGTCCCTGCGCGAGAAGATCGCGAATTTCGGCGACCGCGCTATTGAGCTTTTCGACTTCCTGCTTCAGCTTGGCGTGACTTTCTTTGAGCTCGGCCGAGCCATTGTCGCCATCGAGCTGAAGCGCGCGTTCGAGGCGTTCGAGGGCAATGGCGAGATCGCCTTCGCGCCAAGCGTGGAGTGCGCTGCGATAGAGACGATCGCGCTCTTCGCAGCGATTGCGGTAATCGGCTTCTTCGATTTTGAGCTCGGCTGCGAGGCGTTTGGCGTCGGCATGAGCGGGACGAAGCTGGAGAACGCGGGTGAGATTTTCCTGGGCTCGCTCGTAATCGTGCGCTTCGCGGCTGCGGCGGGCGAATTCGAGCCACTGCTCGATGCGGCGCTCATCGCGCCGGTTCTCGATTTCGGCGCGCAGCTCCTGAGCGGCGTGATTCGTTTCGTCGAGCCGCAGGGCTTCGGTGACCTTCTCGAGCGCGAGGGAGTATTCGAGCTCGCCCAGACGGTGACGCGCTTCGGTAAGCAGGCGGTCGACACGCGAGCGGCGCTTTTCGGCTTCGATTTTGCGGCGCAGACCGCCGACGCCGGCGTGCAGTGAACCCTCGTCTTCGAGCTCGGCGGTGATCTCTTCGGCGAAAGTGATGTCGCCGGCCGCGAGCGCACGCTCGGCGCGTTCGATGCGGGGCAGCAGCAGTTTTTCGTCGAACACGGTGAGCGATTTGTTCTGCAGAAAGGCGCGTTGCAGAGCGTCCGAAAATTCCTTGATGGTGCCGAAGCGATGGGAGGGCTTTTTGGCGAGCGCTTTGGCGATGACCTGACTAACGGCCAGACTGATGGCGGGATTCGCCTCGAAGACGGGCGCCGGAACGGTGTTCAGGATGGAACGCGCGATCTCGCGCGCCGAAGTGCCCGGGAATGGCAGCTTGCCGGCGAGCAGCTCATAGGCGACCACGGCCATGGAGAACTGGTCGGAGAGCGGAGATGCGCCGCCTTCCTCGATCTGCTCGGGCGCGATGTAGTGCGGGGTGCCCTTAGCGCCGAAGGTGGTGCCAGTTGTGAGCAGATGAGCGACGCCAAAATCGATGATTTTGACCGAATCGTCATCGAGGACGAAGATATTGCTGGGCTTGAGGTCGCGGTGAACGAGGCCGCTTTCATGGGCGGCGAAGAGTCCGCGGCAGGCCTGGCTGATGATATCGATCGACCGGCTCGGGGGCAGGCTGCCGTCGTGAGCGCGCATGAGCTGATCGAGCGTAGCGCCGCGCAGGAGCGGCATGACGAAGTAGGGCTTGGTAAAACCGTCGTCGGCGAACTCGCCGATATCAAACATTTCGACTATATTGGGGTGGCTGAGGTCGGCGAGAACCTGGCCTTCACGCTGGAAAAGCTCGAGGGCGAGCGGATCGGGGATGTCGCGGATGGTCTTGACGGCGACGAGCCGGCGGACGACTCGGTCGTAGGCAGCATACACGACACCCATGCCGCCCTGGCCCAGTATTTCGCGGATTTCGTAACGTCCGCGAATCGTAGCCGGAGCGCTCATTTCCGTACCTCAGTATACCGGCAGTAAGTGTCATCTAGTAGAAACAGGGCGACGGGCGAGCCCTTAACATTACCTCGCCCTGGGGCTTCGAAAACCGGCGGGTGCGGGACGCACCTGTGGCGGACGTGAACGCCCGCTTGTTCGGTGATTAAAACGCGGCGGCGGAGGCGATGCCGGCTCCGGCGAAGGCGGCCTGCATCTTCTCGAGCGCGGCTTTGTGGATCTGGGAAACGCGGCTCTCGTTGACGCCGAGCGCGGTGCCGATTTCCTTCATGGTCTTATCCTGCATGTAATACATCTTCACCACGACCTGATACTTTTCGGGCAAAGCGCTCATGGCGCTGCCGAGCTTGGAACGCAATTCAGCGCGGGCGAAGAGGCGCTCGGGGGAGTGCGCGGCAGAGTCGGGGATTTCGGGCGTGATCTGTTCTTCGTCTTCGTGCGCGTGGTTCTGAGTTGCCGCCGCATTCATGCTTCGGAAATCAACCATCAGCGACTGCCAGCGGCGTGTGGAAAGACCCATTTCGCCGGCGATCTCGGCTTCAGTGGGAGTGCGGCCGAGCTTGGTGGTGAGCTCGATGGTGACGGTTTCCATCTGCTTGTAGCGCTTGCGGAGGTCGCGCGAAGCCCAGTCCTGCTGGCGGAGGCTGTCGATGATGGCGCCGCGGATCCGATGCTTGGCGTAGCTGGCGAAGGCAACTTCTTTATCGTCGCGATACTTGGTGGCGGCGTCGAAGAGGCCCATGGTGCCGGCGTGGATCAGATCGTCCAGCTCGATATGCACCGGAATCGAACCCTGAACGTGGGCGGCGATGGCGGTCACCAGATGCAGATGTTCGGTGATCAGTGCATCGCGCTGGGCGTTCTGTTCGGTGGTGGGGGTCGAGGTCTTGAGCTGGGTGGCAGTCACTTTTGATATCTCCTGGGGTTGCCTTGTCGGCTTCGCCAGGAATAAAAGCAACGGGCGCACCGTCACCGGATTGACAGTGTCAAACGATTGACGTCAAAAGATTTACGGCGAAATGCAGAGTTCTGGAGAGGGGCGGAAAAGCAGGTTTTGATTCGTTCTGAAACGCAACGGGTTGGAGGGGCGGTTCCGAAGTGAAACACGTGCTCCGGTTCGAAACAAAGCGGCGAAAGAGAGGCTGGCGGGCTTTAGGCCGGAAGGGATCAGATTATTCCGAGAGCAGCTGAAGCGGGCTAGCTTTGTGCGTTCTCAAGAATCTTCTGAAGAATGGACTCGGTGGTGTAGCCATCGGCATGCGCATCGAAGTTAAGAATGATGCGATGGCGCAGGACGGCGGGAGCGACGGCGGTGACATCGTCGAGGCTGAGATTGAGACGGCCGCGTATGAGGGCGAGGACGCGTCCGCATTCGATGAGAGCCTGGGCGCCGCGTGGAGAGCTGCCGTAGCGGATGTATTTGTTGGTGATCTCGGGCGAACCTTTGATGCCAGGCTGGGTGGCCATGATGAGCTCGATGGCGTAGTCCTGCACGTGAGGCGCGACGATCACCTGGCGCGAGATTGCTTTGAGCTCGGCGATCTGGGCACGATCGAGGACCTGGCGCAATTCGGTTTCGTCGCTCTTGGTGGTGAGGTCGACGATACGGCTCAGGTCGGCACGGGAAGGGAAGTTGACCAGGATCTTCATGAGAAAGCGATCGAGCTGGGCTTCTGGCAGCGGGTAGGTGCCTTCCATTTCGATCGGATTCTGGGTGGCCATGACGAGGAAGGGCGGTTCGAGTGTGTACGTGGTGGAGCCACTGGTAACGGTGCGCTCCTGCATGGCTTCGAGCAGAGCGGATTGCGTTTTGGGCGTAGCGCGATTGATTTCGTCGGCGAGTACCAGGTTGGCGAAGATCGGGCCGGGCTGGAAGCGAAAGGTTTTATGGCCGTGCTCGTCGTCCATGATGACGCTGCCGACGATGTCGCCGGGCATGAGATCGGGCGTGAACTGAATACGCGAATACTGGAGGGCGAGCACGCGCGCGAGGGTGCGCAGCAGGGTAGTCTTACCGAGGCCGGGGACGCCTTCGAGCAGGACGTGGCCGCCGGCAATGAGGCAGATGAGTACGCCTTCGATCACTTCGTCCTGGCCGACGATGACATGTGCGATCTCCTGGCGCACGCGCGCCAGATCGGCAGCAGCACGTTCGATCAGGGCGATTCCGGCGCTTAGTGTTTCGGCCATTGTTTATTGAGATGCGAAGACCATATTGCCGGGTTCCCGGCCGAGTTTGCGGCAGTAATCCAGGTACAGCTTGCCATAGCTGTCGAGAATGTAATCGGTGTGGGAGAAGCCGAGCTGGCGGGCGGTGGAGTCGATCCATTCGGCTTCGCCTTCGATTTCCATGAAATCGCCGATGGGTGTTTCATCGACGGTGACGACGGAGTGCTGGCGGCCGTTCTCATACTCGGTTCGATACTTCTCGTAGCGGAAGACGCGCTGATAACCAAGCTGCTCGAAGATCTGCCCGGCGGTTTCGGCCGAGCCGAGAGTGGTTTCGAGCTCCGGACGGCTCTTGTGCGGGCCGGCGACGCCAGGGCCTTTCCAGGTAATTTTCGACTGGCCGCCGATCTGGCGAAGGCGGAGGAGCATTTCGCGGCTGCGGAGCGAGCGGTCCGGGGTGTCGTAGAGATCGTTCGATTCGAACTGGCGCGGCGCGCTGATGCGGAAGCCTGAGCCGGCGAGGCGCTGCTCGAGAGCGTGACGATCGGCGAGGCGAATTTTGACCTCCGTTTCCATGCTGCGAAGCCCGCGAGCGGGACGCCTATCTGGATTTTCGCACCCTTATAATTGGAAGCACGCCGAGGCAGCCGCGGAGAGTGGTAGCTGGCGGATGCGCGCCCGTAGCTCAGTTGGATAGAGCGAATGACTTCGAATCATTAGGTCGGGAGTTCGAGCCTCTCCGGGCGCGCCAGTCACAGCTCGGCGGGTGGCCGGGAAGCGGTGTGTCAGTAGCTCGGGGCGGCTTGAGATTCGACGAGCTGATAACGGCTTGCTTTTGCGGCTTCTTCCTGAGCGTTAATCTTTGCCTGGCCGAGGCGCTTCAGCAGCGCGCGAGATTGCTCGATGCGGCCGGCGGCTTTTTCGAGCTGACTGAGTTGATAGAGCGCGGTCTGGTCGTTGGGATTGGCCGCCAGAACCGATTCGAGTAGCTTGCGAGCTCGCTCCGGCTCACCGCTTTTGCGGTATAGAGTGGCGAGCAGGTTCTGCGCGACTGGAAAGTTCGGACGCAGACGTATGGCGTGCTCGGCGGCGTCGATGGCCTGTCGAATGGCGGGCGTTCCGGGTTCGACTCCTTTGCTATAGAGGGCCTGCGCTTTGAGGTAATACAGGAACGGATCGTTGGGTGTTTTGCGGATCTGCGCCTCGGTAGTTGCGAGTGCCTGATCGAAGTGCGCGCTCTGTAAATCACTCACGCCCTGGGCGAGCGAGCTGAAGCCCTGCCGCGGATCGAGCTGCTCGGCCTGGCGGAAATCGGCGTCGGCGTTGTCGTACTTGCCGAGTTGCGCCCACAGAATGCCGCGTGCGGCGTAGAGCTTGGCGGATCGGGGAAGGCGCTGAATTCCAGCCGTCACCATGTCGATGCCGGTCTGAAAAGAACGGTGGGTAAAGCAGAGATCGACGAAATGCAAATAGAGGAGCGCGTTATCGGGCTGAGCGACGATGGCGCGATGCAGAAGGTCGACGGATTTGGGTGTGTCGCCGGATGCTTCGTAGGCAGCCGATGCGAGATCGAGGACGCGCGGCTCGGGGTTGGGATTTTGGAGCAGAGGCGCGAGCGTGCTGAGAGCGGCGGTGTGGTCACCGGCGAGGTACTGCGCGAGTGCGAGATTGTAGCGGGCGACGGGATCGCCGGCGCGAAGCTGGCTGGCTTGCTCGAGCGCTTCGATAGCCTCGCGAGTTTGATGATTTTCGAGAAGACACTGGGCGTATTGGGTGAGCGCCGCGGGCTCAGACCGAATCGCGTGCGGGGCGGCAGCGTAGTGCGTTCGCACGGCGGAGCAGTCGTGGCGACGAAAGGCAAGAGCGGCGAGCATGGCGTGGGCGGTTTCATCGGCTGGCTGCTGCGCGAGTATGCCCTCAAGAGTTTGCTGGGTGTCCGGGCTGCCCGTTCTATATTCGATGCCTGCTGCACCTTTGAGAGCGGGAATGTAGCGCGGGTTGGTTTTGAGAGCACCCCGGTAATCGGCTAGGGCGCGGGTTGCGTCCCCGAGCTTCTCGTCGGCAATGCCAGCCAGGGTCCAGAGGCGAGGGTCGCCGGGCGATGTTTTCAGAGCGGCTGCGGCCAGATCGCGGGCTTGCGCAAATTGTCCGGTGCGAATGGCGGCGGTGATCTCGGCAACTGCTGAATCAGCGAGTGCAGGGAAGCTGAAGGGGAGCGCGAGAGCGAGGATGAAAACAACTCTCCCAACTCCCGCTCTGGTTACCACTCGAGTGAATGATAGCGTCTTTACTTTTGTTTGAGGGACGCCATATCGATGGAGAAGCGATATTTGACGTCCGATTTGAGCAGCCGGTCGTAGGCCTCGTTCACTTTCTGAATCGGAATGACCTCGACATCGGAGGTGATGTTGTGCTGCCCGCAAAAATCCAGCATCTCCTGTGTTTCGGGAATGCCACCAATGGCGGAACCGGAAACGCTGCGGCGTCCGAAGATCAGTCCCATAGCAGCGACGCGCAGGGGTTCGGGAGGCGCGCCCACGAGTGTGAGAGTGCCGTCGAGATCGAGCAGGTTGACGTAGGGACGGATGTCGTGATCGGCCGAAACAGCATCCAGGATGAAGTTGAAGCTTCCGGCGTGCTTTTTCATTTCGTCGGCATTGCGCGAGAGGACGACTTCGTCGGCACCGAGGCGCAGCGCATCTTCCTTCTTGCTGGGGGAGGTGGTGAAGACGACGACGTGCGCGCCCAGCGCGTGACCGAACTTGACGGCCATGTGTCCCAGACCGCCGAGCCCGATGACACCGACCTTCTTGCCCTCGGACACGCCCCAGTGCCGCATGGGCGAATAGGTGGTGATGCCGGCGCACAACAGCGGCGCGGCGCCAGCAAGATCGAGATTCTGCGGAACGCGCAACACGAAATGCTCGTCGACGACGATGCTTTCCGAGTAGCCGCCGTAGGTGACGCCTCCGAGATGCTTATCGGGCGAGTTGTAGGTGAGGATCATGTTGGGGCAGAAGTTTTCGAGCCCGCGGCGGCAACGGGGACACGTGCGGTCGGAATCGACCATGCAGCCGACGGCACCGAGGTCGCCCGGTTTGAACTTCGTCACAGCTGAGCCCACTTTGGTCACGCGGCCGACGATTTCGTGGCCGGGAACGATCGGATATTGAGTGGGCATGAACTCGTTCCACTCGTTGCGGACGGCGTGCAGATCGGAATGGCAGATGCCGCAGAACAGGATTTCGAGCTGAACGTCGCGATCGGTAGGTTCGCGGCGTTGGATTTGGGTGGCAGCCAGCGGGGAGGTGGCGCTGGTTGCCGAGTATGCTTTCGCGTTCGCCATGACTTCACGATAGCGGGCGGAACGCGCGAGGTTGTTCCGGGCGGATTTAATGAGACAGGCGTGCGGCGGCCAGCGCAGTACCTTTCACGCGTGCGGCGATTTTCGAAAAGGCCAGTTCGCGCGCAGTGGAGGTGTCGTCCAGGAACGGAGCGAAACCGCAGTCGTCGGTGGTGCCAAGCTGGCTCGGCGGGATGTGTTGGGCGGCCTGGAGGACGCGCGCGCAGACTTCATCGGGCGTTTCGAGGCTGGGGCTGATGGGATCGATCACGCCGACGAAGATTCGGTGATGCGGCTGCATCGTGCGGGCGATCAGGTTCAGGACGCGTTCACGATCGGGTTCGCTTGCCAGCTGAAGATAGAAATTTGTCACGTTGAGACGAAAGAGGACAGGCAGAAGGCCGGCGTAGTCGACATCGGCGCTGTGTGTCGCGTCACGATCGCCTCCTGGGCAGGAATGAACACCGAGACGCAGCCGCTCCTCGGCGGAGAAGCGCTCGAGTACGCGATTGTTCAATGCCACAAATTGCGCCAGAAGTGCACCGGAGGGATCGAGCTTAAGCGCCAGCCGTCCTTCGGTGAAATCGATCTGCACCTTTTCGGCTCCTGCGTCTAAACATGCGCGGACGTCCTTTTCCGCTTCGTTCACCAGGTCCGCGAGAAACTGTTCCCGCGAGTAGTTGGGAATTCCTTCTGCGGGATAGAGCAGGCTGAGCGCAGAAGCGGAGATCACGGCCTGCTTGACGGGGAGTGCAGTGAGCTTACGGGGGGCGTTCAGATACGAAACGGCGTAGGTGGAGTAACGAAACGGGCCCTCAGTCAGACGCGGCAGCTGGCGCGTGTGACCGTCTGCGAACGGAATCGTGACTCCGCCGGGTGCGATGTTCGCCGCGCCGTCGATGGGATACGTTGCAAAACTTGGTTTCGTCTGCTCGCCGTCGCTGATGACGGGAGAGCCGGTGGCTTCGAGACGCCGGATGGTATCGCTCAAGGCGCGTGCGGAAACTTCTTCGAGATCAGCTCGCGAAAGCTGGCCCTGTTCCCATTTGTGGCGGGCGTCGATCAAGGCCTGCGGACGTGGAATGCTGCCAATCGGCTCGGTGGGAATGGTCATGAGTGCTATAGAAGTGGTCTATTTGCGAATGTAGCCGTGCTCGGCGGTTCTGATGCCAAACTGCCGGTGCGCCTCGTCGGACATCGGGTGGACCCCGGCGGCATCGATCCAGCGGTTGTAGAAGTTGAAAAGCGCGCAGACCGTAATGGCGTAATAAATGGCGTCGCCGCTCCAGCCGGCTGCGTGCAACTGCTCGATATCGGCGGGCGCGATGGTGGGTGACTCATGATTTACTTTGGCGATAAACCGGAACAGTGCTTTCTCCCGATCGGAGAGTGCGGAGTTTTCCAGATCGCGGAGCACGTCCCAGACCAGCTCTTCGGATCCCAATAATTCCGCTGCAACTGCAGCGTGGTACTTCGTTCAAAACGGACAGTCATTGTGGTACGACGTGAAGGCAGCGATCAACTCGCGAATTCCAGCGCTCAGAGGAGCTTCGCCGCGCATGATCTCCTGGGTAAACTTACTCAGATGGTCCGTGGCGGCAGGCCGGAAAGCGAACAGGTGCCAGATCTGCGGATACTCTGCGCCGCTCGTTTGCATGCGCCGAATGAGATCGGTGTGCGGGCTCGGTTGCGGATTGTGCTCGACTTCGGAGAGAAGCATCGGTTTCATAGAGCCGGTCATACTTTCCAGGCGGTGGTGGACTTCGCGGTTTGCACTTGCGCCTGGATATCCGAAGGAATGCGATTGTATCCACCCTCGGCAACGGCTGCGGCGCGTGCGCGATAGCTGGCTGGGTCCGTCGGTGCCCACGTCGCGAGGCCGTCTACGTAGCGGTTGTACATACAAAACGCAGCGGCGATGAGCACGGTATCGTGAATCTCGTGATCGTTCGCTCCCGCCTGCCGCGCCCGGTTAACATCAACGGCAGATACGTGCTGGCCGCCCTGCTGAACTTTGCCGGCAATGGCGAGCAGCGCCTTCAGTTTGTCGGAAATCGAAGCGGATAAGTAATCGCGCTTGACCTGAAGGACGATATCTTCGTTGCCATTCAGATGATGAGCCGCGATCGCGCCGTGAGCGGTTTGACAATAGCGGCAATCGTTGAGCGCTGATACGTAAGTGGCGATGAGCTCGCGGTCGGCGCGCGAAAGGGAACTCGATTGATGAAGGAGCACATCGGCTAAGCGGCACAGAGGCGCAGCTGTTTCGGGGCGGAAATCGAACAGCGCACGGATACCGGGCAGCGTTTCGTTCAACGGAATGTGCGGCATATCGCTTGGGTGGTTTAATCGCCGTGGGCCGTAGCTGCGCCGGCGAGCCGATCGACGGAACCTGCGTAGCCTTCCGTAGCGAGGCGTGCTCCCTGCTGGCGGTATAGCTCGGGATCGTCAGGCGCCCAGGTGGCGAGGCCGTCGACATAGCGGTTGTACATGCAGAAGGCAGCGGCGATCAGGACCGTGTCGTGAATCTCGAGGTCGGTTGCACCTTGCTTGCGGGCCGCTTCAATATCGGCAGCGCTGACATGCTTGCCGCCTTTCTGCACTTTGCCGGCGATTGCGAGAAGCGCCTTTAGCTTATCCGAAATCGGAGCTTTTTCGGGATTGCGTTTGGTGGTGAGGACCAGCGCTTCATCGCCGCCGAGATGGTGTGCCGCGACCGCGCCGTGAACAGTCTGGCAGAAGTAGCAATCGTTCTGCGAGGAAACGTAAGTGGCGATCAGTTCGCGCTCGCCTGGTGATAACGTACTGGGTCCACGAAGCAGAATTTCGGCCAGTTCATTGAGCGGCTTCGCTGTTTCCGGGCGGAACAGCATAGGGCCGAGAATACCGGGGACGCCTTCGGTGAGAGCAATGTGTGGCATATCGTTGCTCCTGCAAATGTAGTCGTTTTGAAGGCGCGGGTAAAGATGGAGATCGGCTTAGAACTTTCAGCGGATCAGGTCCGGCGGATGGTGCAGCGCCCGGTTATTTCAGGAGATTGATGGTGCCGCGGCAGCGTGCGGAGCCGCATTTACAGATGACACGCTGCACATTCTTATCGAAACAGTAATCGACGGTCAACTCTTCGCCGCGGCGGATGGGGCGCACGCTGTAGTAAAGGATGTGGCCACGAATAATCCGCGAAGCCAGATTCGGTTCACAGGAGTGGTTGATATATTCTGCTCCCGAGCCGCCGACGGAGCCGTCGATGGTCCAGTAATCGTCGAGGGTGAAGAGATAGATCAGGTCGTTCGATTCGGCGCGGCGCTTGGTTTCGCGGCGGCTGATTTTTTCGCCGGTATATTCGATGACCTTGCGATTGGCCGGGATCGGCTCGGCGGCGTAGACACCCCAGCGATGAATATTCGATTTTGCGAGTTTCATGCGGAAATTCGCAAAACGCTCGTCAATTCGGGGCGCGGCCGCGGCCGGCGCGCGCTTTCGTCCCGCAGACTTCCGGGTGGCCATCGTTGCGATCGACCGCGCGCCTACTTCGCTTGCTTTTTCAGCACGGAGACGAGCTCTTCCACTGCATCGGCGCTCTTTTTGAGCGCGGCTTTTTCGCCTTCATCGAGCTTGATTTCGTAAATTTTTTCGACACCCTTGCTACCGAGCTTGACGGGCACGCCTACGAAGAGCTCATTGAACCCGTATTCGCCCTGCAGATAGACGGCGCAGGGCAGCACTTTTTTCTTGTCTTTCAGGATGGACTCGACCATCTCGACGGTAGAAGCTGCTGGAGCGTAATAGGCACTGCCGGTCTTCAGATATTTGACGATTTCAGCGCCGCCGTCGCGCGTGCGCTGCACCATGCGATCGATAGTGGCTTGATCGGTCAGCTCCGAGAGCGGTATGCCGCTGACGTTGGTAAAGCGTACCAGCGGAACCATGGTGTCACCATGGCCGCCGAGCACCATGGCGGTTACGTTCTCGAAAGAGACGCCGAGTTCTTCAGCGATGAATGTGCGGAAGCGCGCGGTATCGAGCACGCCGGCCATTCCGATGACGCGCTCGCGCGGGAAACCGGAAACTTTGAGGGCCGTCCAGCACATTGCATCGAGCGGATTGGTGACCAGGATCAGAATCGCATTGGGCGACTGTTTTACGGCCTGCTCGGTTGCACTCTTGACGACTTCGTAGTTGGCGAGCAGCAGATCGTCCCGGCTCATGCCCGGCTTGCGCGGGAAACCGGCGGTGATGACGACGATATCGGAACCAGCTGTTTCGTCGTAGCCGTTTGCTCCGGTGATGCGGACGTCGTAGCCCTCGACGGGGGCTGACTCGAGCATGTCCAGGCCCTTGCCTTGCGGTACACCTTCGACGACATCGACCAGGACCACATCGGCTAGTTCTTTGGCGGCAATTTTCTGGGCCGTGTTGGCGCCTACATTACCCGCGCCTACGACCGTGACTTTTTTTCTCATCGCAGCGAAACCGCAGTATAACAGCGACTAGGAGCTGGTTTCGCTCTCTGATCAGGCGAAGAGAAGCGGGCTTTCCGCGCTTGATTTTATTCGCCCGAAGCGGAAAACTCCGGCTTTACGGGAGCGCACGCGTGCGCGGTTTGCTGTTCGCGATTTAAGGAATCAACCAGCCACTGCGGAAGCCGTTCTTCCGAGGCGCAAAGCTGTTCGCGTTCGCGCGCGATAGCATCTATCATCCACTGATCCATACGACTTTGCGATCTGCTCTCTTTCCTGCGATTCCTGCAACAGACAGGCGCCGGAGATCTCCCGGCGCCTGATCCTCCTCCCAGAACGTCGACTCTTACTTGCCCTGAGCGTTCTTTGTGCGGCGGCGCAGCAGCCCTGCGACACCGATCAGACCAGCGCCGATGAGGGCAAAGGACGCCGGCTCAGGTGTCGCGGTGGTTCCAAAGACCTGATCGACGAAGCTGAAGCCCGCGTTTCCGCCGAAGCTGGTGACGCCCATGTCTTTGATGATGTAGAGATTGTTGTAAAGACCATGCAAGCTAAGCGTGTCGGTATCCTGGCAGCCGCCCCCGAAAGCCTGCCCGAAGCATCCCACCGACAACGAACCCAGATAGTGACCGTTGCCGTCGAAGACCATTTCATCCACGCCCGCCATGGACAAGCCCGTGGCATGGCCATCGAAATCGAGGCCGATCTGGTCAATGCCGGTGGTGGACTTCACGTCGAAGCTAACCGACAGGTCGGCGTAGGAGACGAAGTAAGGATCTTTTTTTGCGATGGCAGCCGGAACGTCGGCGATGAAGTCGCTCGAGAAGCGGATGCCATTGCCAAGACCGCTCACCGCTGCAACATCGATCCCCTTTTTGTTGGTGGGAGCCGCGTAGCCCTGATGGCTCACCTGCGCCTGGAAATTGTCGAAGGTCAGACCGCTGATCGACAGGCTGCCTCCCTTGGAAAGTTGATTTAACGGCGTGGCATGTCCCAGCAGCGGGAGCATGAGAGCCGCCGTCGAAAAGATGATGGCTTTAGAAAAATGCATTTGCGAAAGAATCTCCGATAAAAAATGAGCCCGCTTTTCGGCGCGCATGAATCGAGTGTCGCTGCCGATCTCATGCATGCGCAAGCTACAGCGGAACTAGACGTACCAGTAAAATGCCTGCTGTTTTGGGCGGGTAGTTTGCTGTATTTGTCATGGTGTGGGATGAATGGACTGGCTTTTAAATCACGCATTGCGAAATTCGTGCGGAAATTGTGCAGTTCGCGATGTTGGCCGGCTATTCCGTATCGCGGAGTACGGGTAACAGGCGATTATTTCGCTCCAGTACAGAAGTTGAAACGAGCGGATTCATGGAAGTTTCGGATCGTGGAAAAAGAAACAGCCGCCGGATTTTTGGCCCGGCGGCGTTCTTTACGGAGCCTGGAGGGATGGACTACGGTTTACGCTTTCACAGCGGCGCTCTTCACGCGGCGGCGCAGCAGACCGGCCACGCCGATGAGACCTGCACCGAGCATGGCGATCGAAGCCGGCTCAGGAGTGGGAACCGTTCCGAAGGTCTGGTCGATGTTGCTGGTCTGAGCGTAACCAATGAAGAAGCTGCTCGTGTTGATGTCCTTCTGGATATACAGATCGCTGTAGTTGCCGTTCAGCGTGATGGTATCGGTCCGACTGCAGCCAGCGAGGTCGCAGGCAACCTTGGCGTAGCCGACCATATCACCCTTGCTGTCGAAAACGCTTTCGGTAACCGAAGAAATGGCGAGGCCTTGGAACCATCCGTCGAACGATAACCCTACTTTGTTGATGTAAGAGCCCGAGGCACTCACGTGGTAATCGATCGTTGAGTCATCGGCGGACGGCGGGGAGAAGAGCGAACCCGCTGCCCAGGTGCTGGAGAACTGAATACCAGTTGCCGGATGGGTGATGGTCTGCACCCCGATACCGCCACACGTGGTCGGCATCGCGCCCGGACCCTGTTGCGTGGAGATGCAGGAAAAATTGTTAAAGGTCAGGCCACCGACCATCAGCGTAGGATCTGAAGAAACGGTGTCGGCCTGGCCGAGAAGAGGCAGCATCAGACTGGCTGCCCCGATAAGAATAGCTTTAGAAAAACGCATTTGCGTACTAGCCTCCGAAAGAAATTCAGCACGCTTGTTTGCCGTGCATGAATCGAGTTTGGGGTCAGAACGCGAATGCTGCAAGGCACAGGGGAGCTAACCGTACCGGTGCAATTGCGGCGCATTTTACGGCGGAAACTATAAGGAATTTCCGGAATTTAAACCAGGCGGCATCGCGATTTGGTTAGCTGCGACGCAGAATGAAGCAAATAGCGCATTTTAGTGTCGTATGCACTCTTACCGCCCCTCTGCGAGTAAGGGCAACAAATTGTCAACTTTGGTTCAGTACTTCACGGTTGAGGCAGGACCAGAACTTCGACTCCGCTGGCGGCATTCGCTCCTCGATATACGCGTTCGGTGGCTGGTTTGAAATCCTCGGGCCGCGCATGCGGGATATCAGTGAAGGTCTGCGGATTGCGGTCTACGAGCGGGAACCAGGAGCTCTGGATCTCCACCATGATGCGGTGTCCTTTACGAAACGTGTGGTGGAGATCGGGCATTTCGAAATCGACCTCGGTCACTTTGCCGGGCACGAGCGGCTCCGGCTTCTCCCAGGAGTTGCGAAATTTGGCGCGCATGGGTTCGCCCCGCAGGAGTTGCTCATAACCGCCCATGTGAAGCGGCGGCTGACCCAAGATGCGCTTGTTGCCGGAGCTGGTTTCGGGCGCGTCGGGGAAGTCTTCGGGATAGACGTCGATGAGCTTTACGACAAAATCGGAATCCGTGCCGGTGGAAGAGACTTTGAGTTTGGGCGAGACGGGTCCGGCGATCGTGACGTCTTCGGTGAGAGGATCGGTTTCGTAGGTCAGCACGTCACTGCGCCGGGCGGCCCAGCGCTGATCATCGACCATGTAGCGCTGCGGCACGGTGTCGGTGGTGTAGGAGGTAAACGGCACGGGATGGGCCGGATCGCTCACGTACTGATCGAATGCCTGCGCATCGGCTTTAGGCGCTTCGAAGGATAGCTTGCCGCCGGGCTGCAGATAGAGCATTTTAGGCTCAGCACCTTTCGGCGGCCATTGATCATATCTGCGCCAGACGTTGGTTCCGGTCTCGAACATGAGGGCCTCGGGCGGGACCGCGCCTTTGCCCTTCAGATAGAACTCGAAGAAGGGCAGCTGGACTTCCTTGCGGAACCACTCGGCGGTTTTGGCATTGAACTCGACATCGCCCAGACGGTCGCCCGTGCTGCGCGCCCACCCGCCATGTACCCATGGTCCTTCCACGATGGTGTTCGGCGTTCCGGGATTGTTTTTTTCGATGGCGCGCCAGGTGCGCCAGGGTCCGGCCAGATCCTCTGCATCGAACCAGCCGCCGACGGTCATCACCGCGCATTTCACATTTTTCATGTGCTGTGAAAGGTCGCGGGCCTGCCAATAGGAGTCGAAGGTGTCGTGGTTCATCTGGTCGAGATACAGCGGATTCGAGCCTTTGAGATATTTTTTCTCCATGTCGGCGAGCGAGCCGGCTTTCAAATAGAAGGCGTAGGCATCGGGCGTGCCCATTTCGAACTCCGATTCGTGGCGCTTCGGTTGGGCCGGCTCTGCGAAAGGCTTGAAAGACGTGTAGAAGCCGAAGTTGGCGGCGAGCATGAAGGCTCCGCCGTGATAGGCGTCGTCGCCCTCGAAGAGGTTGGTCATGGGTGCCTGCGGGCTGGCGGCTTTGATTGCCGGGTGCGAGTCGATGATGCTGGCGGAGGTATAAAAGCCGGGATACGAAATGCCCCAGATGCCCACTTTGCCGTTGTTGTTCGGCACATGCTTGAGCAGATACTCGATGGTGTCGTAAGTATCGCTTGAATCGTCGACATCGTGGGGACCAGTTTTGTGATCGATGTGCGGGGTCATCTCGAGAAACTTGCCTTCCGACATGTAGCGGCCACGGACGTCCTGATAGACGAAGATGTAACCGGCCTTTTCGAATTCGTCACTGGGCCCGAGTTCCTTCTTGTACTGATCCTCTCCGTAGGGGGCGACCGAGTAGGGCGTACGGTCCATCAGGAACGGCCAGGAATGCGACTGATCTTTGGGCACGTAGACGCTTGTGAAGAGACGGACGCCATCGCGCATCGGAATGCGAAATTCGTATTTGGTGTAGTGCGCCTTGACGTAATTCTCGTCGGATTGCGCGAAAAGCACGGTTGCCGAGCAGACAGCAAGCAGGCTCAGATAGAGTCGCATTTCACCAACAATAGCAATGCTGTTTCAGGCCGCAGGAGCGAGGCGGGGCTATGCGTTCGGCAGGCGCGTCGGTATCTTATTCAATCGAGTTCAAGGCGCGCCAGCGGGCTACCAGATCCTGACACGCGCCGCGCCAGTTGGGGAAGTGGAAATCGAAACCCGCTTCGCACAGGCGGCGCGGCTTGACGTAGCGGCTCTTGAGCACCAGCTCGGTTTCGGTGCGAAGCAGGAGGGCTCCGATGGGGAGAGCCCAGGCGGGCGTGGGGATGGCGAAATAGCTGGTGCACCAGGCCGCGCGAAGGCAGCTCATGAAGCGCCGATTGGTGAGGGGGCTGGGCGAGGTTACATTCACAGGACCGGCGAGTTCTTCGTGCTCGATCAGGAACTCGACGGCGCGCGTGAGGTCGACGTCGTGGATCCAGGAGATGTACTGCCAGCCGGAAGCCATCCTGCCGCCGAGACCCCAGCGGACCAGACGCAGAAAGGTATCGAAGGCTCCGCCGGGATCGGGACTCATGACCATGCCAGTGCGCATGGCGATGCGGCGGGTATGAGGGAGTTCCGGAGCGAACAACGCGGCTTCCCAGGCTTGGGCGACTTCGACGCTGAAACGCCAGCGGCTGGGCGCATCGGGCTCGTGGCCACCGATCTCGCCGGTGACATCGTCCATCGCGCCATCGAGGCTGTGCCTGTAGATAGTTGCCGTACTCGCGTTGAGCCAGAGCCGTGGAGGTTTGGCGGCACGGGCAATCGCCTGTCCGACGAGACCGGTGGTGATGGTGCGAGAGTGGCGGATTTCGCGCTGATGAGCGGGCGTGTAGCGGCAATTGACGCTGCGTCCGGCGAGATTGATGACCACGTCGGCGCCGTCGATTTCTGAAGCCCAGTCGCCCAGCTCAAATCCATTCCACGGAACGACAGGCCACTCGGCTTGTGTCACGTGCCGGGCGATCACGCTGACACGATGGCCCTGCTCATGAAAGTGCCGCGCCAGTATGCGGCCAAGCTGCCCGGTTCCTCCCGGTATCACGATCTTCAGCGGGCGCAGGGACAATCTGCCACAGATTGTCCCACGAGGTCATCCGATGACACAGATTCGGACAAGCGGCAGAAGCTGAGCTTAATGCGAAACGAAACTCCAGCCTACCGATGCACCGTATTCCGGCACCCAGTTACTTCCGAACTGGTAAAAGTTATTTACCCAATGCGCGTCGATCTGCGGCCGGATGAAGATATGGTGCGTAACGTAGAAGCGCACGCCTGCCGCCATGTGCAGCTGGAAGTGATTGGAGCTCTCGATGTACTGATTGCTGGTCGAGCAGCCGGCAAATGCATCGCAATAGGAGCTGGAGTAGTAGAACTTGATACTCGCTCCACCCAGACCGCCTTCGAGCTCAGGTACGACGCGTTTCAAGCGGTCGCCAAACGGGAGCCAGACACCATTGAAATCGTAGAAGATGGGGCGGTAATTCAACCCGGCATAAGCGCCCTGCTTGAAGCGGAAATCGGTTTCGGCATTTATACCGAAGTGGGGAGTGATCAGAATATCGCCGCCGACTTTGCCAAAGGTGCCGGCCATCTTGGGTGTGCTGAAGAGATTACCGTCCTGGAACGTGTCGATCAGCGAGTTACTCGAGGGAGCGGTAGCCGTTCCTACTCCGAAGAACACATCTAAGTCGGATTGCGCACTGGCACAAGTGACAGTAACTCCGGCAATACAGCCGAGTAACAGAAAGTTACGAAGGAAACTCATTCTAGTGTTTTCGACGCACGATCTATTGCGCTCGGTTACGAGCGAAAGGTGATCTACCGCATCAACACTAGGTAGACAGTGTTGTGATGCGGGCTGAGCAGGTTCGTAACTCTAATAGCTAGCTTCGCGGCTCATAGCGCATGGCCACTGCTCCGGAGTCCGAGATCTGCCGATTTACAAGTCTCAAATCGACGTGTTTCGATGACCCGGCAAACAAGGCTGGGCCGTGACCGGCGAGGCGAGGGTGCACAACGAACTCGTACTCGTCGATCAACCGCAGCTCCGCTAATGCGAGCGGTAGCTTTACGCCTCCCGTGAGCAATCCTTTACCCGGCTCTCGCTTGAGCTGCCGAACAGCTTTCTCCAGATTGCCGCGCACGAGTTCGGCGTGAGCAGGGCATCGGCCCGTCGGGAGGTTCTCAACCGCATGGCGATGCAATTCCTCGTCGGCCGGAATTGCGCGGTGATCGCAGCACCCGTCCAGAGTCAGGCGGATGGAATCACGAAGGGGCCGCACTGGGGAAGGGTACCGCGTTGAGCGAGTGGTTGTTATCAGGGCCGCGAGACGCGAAGGAAGAAATTCCAGCCGAAGGCTTCGAGCACGATTGCACCCGTCAGCGAGAACAGGATGCAGAGGAGCAGCACGCCGATGTATTGAAGCGCGGTCCAGATCCGGTGTGCGGGTCTGGGAAACAGGCGCTGAACGTAGGCGGCGGCGATCAGCTGAGCGAGGAAAAAGAAGACGAGCATGACGGCGGCCCACCGGTTCAGGACGGCGGACTGGGCGCGCGGCATGGGCGTTTCGCTGGCTGTGACGCCCAAAACGATTCTCATATAAAGAAGTGCAGCCGGGAGGCAGATGGCCAGCATCAAAGAAAGAAGCTGCTTACCCTGGTATCTGGCCCGGTGCGAGGCGGCGCGAATTCTATGGCTCTCCTGCTCTTCTATCTCAGGCGGCATTGGACACTGGTCGTGCTGGCCCTGCTGCTCGCTGCGGTCAACCAAATCTTTTCGCTCCTCGATCCGCTTATCTTCCGGCATATCATCGACAATTACGCCACCAGATTCCATCAATACACGACCGCGCAATTTATTCGCGGCGTGAGCCTGCTGCTGGGAGCGGCGGTTGGGGTGGCGTTTGTGTCGCGCGTGGCGAAAAATTTTCAAGATTACTATGTGAACGTCGTTGTGCAGCGCACGGGCGCGCAGCTGTATGCCGATGGCGTGGAGCGCTCGCTGTCGCTGCCGTACATGGTGTTTGAGGACCAGCGCAGCGGCGAAACGCTCGGGAAGCTGCAGAAAGTCCGGAACGACGTCGAGCGCTTCATTACGGCCTTCGTGAACATACTCTTCACGGCAGCAGTGGGTGTCGTTTTCGTGACGATTTATGCGATTCGCGTCTGCTGGATCATCGCGCCGGCGTTTCTGCTGACGGTGCCCGTGCTGGCTATCCTCAGCTCCACTCTCAGCCGGCGCATCAAGGCGATTCAAAAGACGATCGTTGCCGAGACCACGGCGCTGGCTGGAGCAACCACGGAATCGCTGCGCAATATCGAGCTGGTGAAGACGCTGGGCCTCGCGACCCAGGAAATCGGACGGCTGAACAACACGACCGACAAAATACTGAAACTCGAGCTCAAAAAAGTCCGCTATCTGCGCAGCCTGAGCTTTCTGCAAGGCACATGCGTGAATCTGCTGCGCACCGGCATTCTGTTCCTGATGCTGTACCTGATTTTCACGCAGCGCATCACGGTCGGCGAGTTCTTCTCGCTATTCATTTATTCGTTCTTCATTTTCGGTCCGCTGCAGGAGATGGGAAACATTATCAACATCTATCGCGAGACGGAAGCGTCGCTAAACAACCTGCAGGAGATTCTGGAGATTCCGCCGGAGCCGAAGCCGCGCACGCCGGTTCCGCTCGGGAAAGTAGAGACGTTGGAGTTTGAGAACGTCACCTTTCAGCACCGGTCTGCGAACCGGCCCGCCGTGCGCGGCGTAAATTTCGAGATGCGGCGCGGGGAGACGGTTGCGTTCGTTGGGCCGTCGGGCGCGGGCAAGACCACTTTCGTGAAACTGCTTGTCGGGCTCTATGCACCGGCGGAAGGCTTGATTCGTTATAACGGGATTCCGTCGGATCGCATCGATCCCGACGAACTGCGGGCGCAGATCGGCTTCGTTACGCAGGACACGCAACTCTTCTCCGGTACCATACGCGAGAATCTGCTTTTCGTGAGGCCTGATGCCACCGACGCCGAGTGCCTGGACGTGCTGCACCGGGCGGCTGCCGATTCGCTGCTGGCGCGCGCCGACAAAGGTCTGGATACGCTTATTGGTGAAGGCGGCGTGAAGGTTTCGGGCGGCGAGAAGCAGCGGCTTTCAATTGCGCGCGCACTACTGCGCAACCCGCGCCTGCTGGTTTTCGATGAAGCTACTTCGTCGCTCGACTCCATCACTGAAGAAGAGATAACACGTACGATCCGCTCGGTGGGAGAGCGAGCCGATGTGATGACCATACTTATTGCGCACCGGCTTTCGACGGTGATGCATGCGGATCGGATTTACGTGCTCGAGAAAGGCCGGATCGTGGAGCAGGGTACGCACGAGCAGCTGGTCGCACGAACGGGCTTGTATTACGCACTCTGGCGGCAGCAGATCGGCGAGAGCGCAGCCGAGATGATCACGGCCTGAGTTATTTCACGCTGAGTTACTTTACCTGGACCGGCTCGGCCGGAAACTGTCGATCGAGAGCGAGATTGGCTTCGAGCACGTTGAGGCGCGGTTCGCCCAAAAAGCCGAGATCGCGGCCTTTGCTATTGCTTTCGATGAGATAAGCAATCGCACTTGCGGGAACGTTGCGAGCCCGTGCGATACGGGCGGCTTGCGCCTGAGCGTTTGCCAGGCTGATATCAGGATCGAGGCCGCTGCCGGATGCCGTGAGCGCGTCGGCGGGGATGGTCCCGAGGTATTCCGGATTTTCTTTGCGGAATTGTTCCGCGGCCGTCTTCATACGATCGAAGAGTTTCTGGCTGGTGGGACCGAGATTGGAACCGCTGGAAGCAGTCGCATCATAGCCGTCGTTACCTGCCGCCGATGGGCGCGGATGAAAGTACTCGGGTTTGGCGAAGTTTTGCCCGAGGAGTGCCGAGCCGATGACTTTTCCATTTCTCGCCAGCAGACTACCGTCGGCCTGCTTCTTGAAAAGAACCTGGCAGATGCCGGTGACAACTCCGGGGTAAATGAGACCGGTGAGTACGGTCAGCAGCACGGTCATGCGAAGCGCGGGCATGAATTGTCGGAACATTTTCGTTGTCTCCTTGCGTTAGGCGAGATGCAGCATGGCGAGCAGCTGATCGATGAGCCAGATACCGGGAAAAGGAACGATGATGCCGCCTATCCCGTAGATGAGCACATTGCGCCGCAACAGCGCGGCGGCACCGACAGGACGATATTTCACGCCGCGCAGCGCCAGCGGCACGAGCGCAATGATGATGAGCGCGTTGAAGATGACGGCGGCGAGCACGGCGCTTTGCGGCGTGTGCAGGCCCATGATGTTGAAGCGGGCGAGGGCCGGATAGGTCGCCATAAACATGGCCGGAATGATGGCGAAGTATTTGGCTACGTCGTTAGCGATGGAGAACGTGGTGAGCGCGCCGCGGGTGATGAGCAGCTGTTTGCCGATGGCGACGATTTCGATGAGCTTGGTTGGATTGCTATCGAGGTCGACCATATTGCCGGCTTCCTTGGCGGCCATGGTGCCAGTGTTCATGGCGACCCCGACATCGGCCTGCGCCAGAGCGGGAGCGTCGTTGGTGCCATCGCCGGTCATGGCGACCAGGCGGCCTTCGCCTTGTTCACGCTTGATGTACTCGAGCTTGTCGGCGGGCGTGGCCTGCGCAAGGAAATCGTCCACCCCGGCTTCGCTCGCGATGGCGGCGGCGGTCAGCGGATTATCGCCGGTGATCATGACCGAGCGGATGCCCATGCGCCGAAGCTGTCCGATGCGCTCCTTCATGCCGCCTTTAACGATGTCTTTGAGATGAATGATGCCGAGGGCACGGGGTCCATCAGCGACGGCCAGCGGTGTGCCTCCGGTGCGCGAAATGCGGTCTGAAACCTGTTCGAAACTGGCGGGCAGAGTGCCGCCGAGCTCCTGGACGAATTTCGCGATAGCTCCGCTTGCGCCTTTACGTAAGAGACGGCCGTCGATATCGACACCGCTCATTCGGCTGTAAGCCGAAAACGGGATGAAATGGGCTTCGTGCTCGGCCACTTCGCGTCCCCGCAGCCCGTATTTTTCTTTGGCGAGCACGACGATAGAGCGGCCCTCAGGGGTTTCATCGGCGAGACTCGAGAGCTGCGCCGCGTCGGCCAGTTCCTGTTCGGTGACACCGGAGAAGGCGATGAATTCGACGGCCTGGCGATTGCCGAGCGTGATGGTGCCGGTCTTGTCGAGCAGGAGAGTGTTGACGTCGCCCGAGGCTTCCACTGCCTTTCCGCTCATCGCGAGCACGTTGTGCTGCATGACGCGATCCATGCCGGCGATGCCGATGGCGGAGAGCAGCCCGCCGATGGTGGTCGGGATCAGGCAGACGAGCAAAGAGACCAGCACGGCGATGGTGGGCACCATTCCCGAACCGGCAGAGGAGACGGCGTAAACGGCGAAAGGATGGAGCGTTGCTACGGCCAGCAGAAAGATGAGCGTGAGACCGGCAATCAGAATGTTGAGTGCGATCTCGTTGGGTGTTTTCTGGCGCTCGGCGCCTTCCACAAGCGCAATCATCTTGTCGAGAAACGTCTCGCCGGGATTGGAGGTGATGCGGATCTTGATCTGATCGGAGAGCACACGGGTGCCGCCGGTAACAGCGCTGCGATCGCCGCCCGACTCGCGGATGACGGGCGCGCTTTCGCCGGTGATGACGGATTCGTCAACCGTGGCGATGCCTTCGATCACTTCGCCATCGCCCGCGATGATGTCGCCTGCTTCGGCGATCACGATATCGCCGGCGCGCAGTTTCGAGCCCGAGATGGTTTCCACTTTGCCGCTCGAGAGAAGGCGTTTGGCAATCGAATCGGTTTTGGTTTTGCGTAGCGTGTCGGCCTGCGCCTTGCCGCGCGCCTCCGCCATGGCCTCGGCGAAATTGGCAAACAGAACGGTGAACCAAAGCCACAGCGAAATTTGAAGCTCGAAAGCGAGCGAGCCCTGCGCTTTGCTGAAGGCGTCGCGCAGCAGAAACAGAGTAACGAGCGCCGCACCGACTTCGACCACGAACATCACGGGATTTTTGGCAAGCGTGAACGGGTTGAGCTTGCGGAAGGAATCGAGGATCGCGCGGCGGACGATCTCGGGATCGAACAGCGGCCGGGAACGCGCCAGCTTATTCGGCAAGAGCGAAGTCGAATCCTGATTGGACAGGCGAGGAGGAGGTGCACTAGCTACGCTTGACATACATCAGCTCCAGATCGGAAAGACGGCGAAGGCGAAGAGCTTGCCGCCCAACATGAGGTAATGCTCCACAATCGGTCCTAGCGCGAGCGCCGGGAAGAAGGTCAGTGCTCCGACCAGCAGCACTGTCCCGACCAGCAGGCCGACAAAAAGCGGCCCGTGTGTTGGCAAAGTTCCGAGCGTCTCGGCGACTTTTTTCTTCGCGGCCAGGCTGCCAGCAGCGGCGAGCAGCGGAATCAGGAAAAAGAAGCGTCCCATAAGCATCGCCAGACCGAGCGTCAGGTTGTACCAAGGCGTGTTGGCGTTGAGGCCGGCGAAGGCGCTGCCGTTATTGGCGGTGCCGCTGGTGTAGGCGTAGAGATTTTCGGTAAAGCCGTGCGCGCCGGAGTTGTTCAGGTTGGCTGTGGCGGCGCCGGGCGGATTCCAGTAACTGTGGGCGACGGCCTGCCCCTTAGCATCCTTGGTGGGCGAGGGGAACGAAATGACCGACGACATGGCGGCCAGCACAAGAATGCTGAAAGCGGTGGCAATCATGGCGAGCATCGCCATTTTGACTTCTTTGCCTTCGATCTTCTTGCCGACATATTCGGGCGTGCGGCCGACCATGAGGCCGGCGATGAAGACCGCCAGAATGGCGTAGAGCAGAATGCCGTACAAGCCGGCACCGACCCCGCCGAAGATAACTTCGCCGGTCTGCATATTGAAGAGCGGCACGAGTCCGCCGAGCGGAGTGAGACTGTCGTGCGCATTGTTTACGGCGCCGCAGCTTGCATCGGTGGTGACCGTGGTGAAGAGCGCGGAGGCGGCGATACCGAAGCGCGTCTCTTTGCCCTCCATGTTGCCGCCGGACTGTCCGGCTGTGACGCGCGTCTCAACGCCGAGCTTGGAGAAGTTCGGATTACCTTTTTGCTCAGCCCAGTAGCAGGCGAGCGCACCGGCGAGAAACATAACGGAGAAGGCGGTGAAGATGGTCCAGCCCTGGCGGCGGTCGCCCACCATGCAGCCGAAGGTATAAGCCAGCGCTGCGGGAATCGCGAAAATCATCACCATCTGCAGGAGATTTGTGAACGGTGTGGGATTTTCGAAGGGATGCGCAGAGTTAGCGTTGAAGAAACCGCCGCCGTTGGTGCCGAGCATTTTAATTGCTTCCTGTGAGGCGACGGGACCCTGCGCGATCACCTGCTTTGCGCCCTCCAGGGTTTGAGCGGTGGTGTACGGATGGAGGTTCTGCACGACGCCCTGCGAGCAGAGAACGAGGGCGCACAGGAGCGAGAGCGGCAGCAGAATGTATACAGTCGCGCGTGTCAGATCGACCCAGAAATTGCCAACGGTCTTGGCCTGCTGCCGGGCGAAACCGCGCGTGAGAGCGATGGCCACGGCGATGCCGGCGGCGGCCGAGGCAAAGTTCTGAACGGTGAGCGCCGCCATCTGCACCAGGTAACTCAGAGTCGATTCGCCCGAGTACGACTGCCAGTTGGTGTTGGTCACGAAACTGACAGCGGTGTTGAAGGCCAGGTCCGGCGAGACGTTACCGGCGTTGAAGCCTTGCGGATTCAGCGGCAGCACTCCTTGCAGGCGCTGGAGCCCATACACGAACAAGAAGCTGAAGATGCTGAAGGCAATCAGCGAGGCGGTGTATTGCGTCCAGCGCTGCTCCTGCGCTTCGTTGATGCCGATCAATTTGTAAGTCAGCGTTTCGAATGGGCGCAACAGCGGATGCAGGAATGTGCGCTTGCCCTCAAAAAGGCGGGCCATGAAAGTGCCGAGCGGTTTTGCGAGAGCCAGAATGATCAGGAAGAAGACCGCGATCTGAACGATACCGTTGGCCGTCATATCAGAATTTCTCCGGTTTGAGCAGCGCGTAAATCAGGTACGCGAAAAGCAGAATGGTGGCGATGCCGCCGATGATGTAGTCCATGGGAACGAGCCTCGTGTCAGAGCCGGTCGCAGGCTCGCGTCAGAGCCCAGCACAACGCGAAAAAGATCAGCGCAACGGCGATATAAAAAAGATCCAGCAACATAGATTTCTATCGGTTCGAAATTAGGATGACCTGATGCCCGCTCTGCCGCAGGCTGCGAGCGAGCGATCGTTCACGCCCGAGCCAGGAACACGCGCGGCAGCCCATGACAACGAGCGAGCCCGGCCTGAGCGCGCCCGCAACCGCGGCTTCGAGATCGCGGCAGAGATGCACTTCAATGCGCACCGAAATGCTGGGATCGAAGAGCGAGCCGCATAATTGCCGGACGCGGAATGCGGGGTCAACGGCAGGACGGTCGAGCGGCAGAGTGTACGGAACAACCTGGGGCATGAGAATGCGCATCTGTGCGCCAAGGCCGCGAGCCAGCTGGTGCGCCTCTTCCAGCGCCGGCAAAGTTGCTTCGATGGTTGTGAAGAGAACCGTAATGGGAAGTGGTTCTTCGCTCGAATTTTCCTCGAATGCGGGTTCTTTTTCCGATAGCGCAGGAACGATTTGCTCGTTCTCGCGCGCCCTCGTAATCACGACTTCCACAGCGTCCTCTACCTTCACCAGCCTAGGGAAGGAACGCTTAGGATGTCCTTAAGCGCTACTAAGGATTCACTAAAGGCGGGGCTGCAAAACGGTATCCGACGCGCGGCTCGGTGATTAAGAAGCGCGGTTTACTCGGATTTTCTTCGATTTTCTTACGGATCTGGTTAATGAAAACGTGCAGATACTCGACCTCATTGCCATAATCGGGGCCCCATATGGTCTGCAGCAGTTTGCCGTGCGTGATGGCGGTGTTGGCGTTGGAAGCGAGGTAATAGAGAAGATCGAATTCTTTCGGCGTGAGCCGCACGGCACGGCCGCCTACCAACACCTGGCGGGAAGCGGGATTGATTTCGAGCTGATCGAAGACGAGCACCTGTGTGTTGGTAGCCGAAGCTAACGGTACGCGGCGCAGATTGGCGCGGATCCGCGCCCAGAGCTCGGGCATGCTGAACGGCTTGGTGACGTAGTCGTCGGCTCCGGCATCGAGTGCGGCGATTTTATCGTTTTCGCTGTTGCGGACGGTCAGCATGATGATGGCGACATCGGAAACGGCGCGGATTTCGCGGCACGTCTCCAGGCCGCTCATGCCGGGCATGTTTACGTCGAGCAGCACGAGATCGAAACGGGCCTGGCGAAGTTTTCCGAGAGCTTCGTCGCCGGACTTGGCATCATCGATGAAGTAGCCCTGCGCGGTGAGCCCGGTGCGCATCACGCGCCGGATCTGAGGCTCATCATCGACCACAAGAATTCTGGCGTTATTCATGCCGGTGTCACGGGTAGCGTCATGGAAAAGCGTACACCGAGGCCGGGAGCGCTCTCGACCCAGACTCGGCCGCCGTGCGCCTGTACGATTTCGCGGGTGATGGTCAGGCCCATCCCGGTGCCTGGAATGCGATCGCGAACCGAGCGCGAGCGGTAAAACTTTTCAAAAATCGCCTCCTGTTCGGAAAGTGGAATGCCGGGACCGTCGTTGGCAACGTGCAGAACCACAAATTGCTCGTCTTTTCTCTCGGCTGAAATGCGAATCGCGGAGGACGGCGGCGCATATTTGAGCGCGTTCTCAATGAGCTGGCGGAGAGCGAGTTCGCCGAGTTCTTCATCGATGTCGATGTCAGGCAGGTTGGCCTGCATATTCATTTGTACATTGCGCAGGTCGTCCATCGCGCGGAGTTTGTCGAGTGAAGCATAAACCAGCTCGGAAACCGGGCAAGGCTGGCGATGGAGCTTGAGCTCGCCTGCTTCGATACGAGCGACTTTGAGCGCCTCATTGACGAGGCGGGTGAGCCGGTCTGCTTCTTCATCGGCCACAGTGAGCAATTCGCGGTCCGCGTCCTGGCGCGCAGCCTGCGAAAGCATGGTGCTGATCGCGGCCTTAATCGAAGTGAGCGGCGTTTTGAGCTCATGAGCCAAAGCGTCGAGCAGGGTTGCCTTGAGCTGTTCGTTCTGACGCGCGGCTTCCATGCGGTTGGCGATCTCCTGCTCGCGGGCGCGCTCGATGGCGATGGCGGCGAGCTGGGCTACAGCGGAAAGAGCTGCATCGGAGAGCTGCGCGCCGGTCCAGCCGAAGCTGCCGAGCGTGCGCCCGCCGAGACGGACCGGAGCGACCGCGATGCGGCCGGCAGCCGAGTGCCAGTCCTTGCCCGTCCGCGCCACTTCTTTGAGCAGATCGTCGGTGAGCGCGCTATCAGCGCTGCCGCCACGGCTGATCGTGTCGCTCTCGGTTTCGTAAAACGCTGCATCGCGCAGATCGAAGAGCTCGGTCGCGACCTGCGCGATGCGATTGGGAAGCGGCCGCTCGCTGCCGATCATGAGGGCGCGGCTGAATTCGTAGAGCCGCTCCATTTCGCGCCGCCGCGCGCTGGCTTCATCGGCACGCTTCTGCGCACTCGCGGAGAGATGGCTCGCCGTAATGGCCGTGATCAGGAAGACAAATAAGGCCACCCAGTTCTGCGGATCGGCAATAGTCAGAGTTCCGATTGGCGGCAGAAAGTAGAAGTTATAGCCGAACATGCTGGCTACGGAGGCTGCCACCGAGGCATCGAGCCCGGCACGCGTGGCGATTCCGAGAATCAGCAGGAGATACGAAAGCGCGGCGGTAGAGCTATTAACGTGGAGCAGCCAGTGGTCGACGGCGGTGACCAGCGCAACCAGTGCGATTGCCCCAAGTATGCGCAAGAGGCGCAAGGAGTTCGAGCCTGCCAATCACCAGTGTAGAGATGGACGTTTGTTGCAGGAGGGAGTCATTGGAAACCCCTAAAGGTTGTCTCAGGGCGATCTAAAGGCAGGCTAAGGATTGCGGCAGGCGGGTGCGTTTCGCCGTTAGACTGAGAGCTGCGAAGGGGATCGATTGGGTACTCCGGCCACCAGACCGACACCGGAACAACTGCTTCGGCAGGTTGAGGCGCAGGAAGAATATGCGCAGACCGGGCGGCTGAAAGTCTTTCTCGGCTACGCTTCGGGGGTTGGGAAAAGCTATCAGATGCTGGACGAAGGCCGGCGGCGGAGGGAACGCGGCCAGGACGTGGTGGTCGGCGCGATCCAGCCGGAAATTTCACCCGAGCTGATGAAACTGCTGGCGCATCTCGAGATCATTCCACTGAAGATGATCGAGGGCAATCCGGTGATGGATGTGGATGCCATACTCCGGCGGCATCCGCAGGTGTGCCTGGTCGACGGCCTCGCCTATGACAATCCGTACGGCAGCCGGAACGCGCATCGCTGGCAGGATGTCGAGCAGTTGCTCGCGGCCGGTATTTCGGTCATCACAACCATCAATCTGCAGTACGTAGACGAGCGCCGGGCGCAGGTGGAAACGATTCGTGGAAAGCGCGTGAACGTCAGCGTACCGGAAGCGTTTCTACGCAGTGCCGATGAGATTGTGGTGGTGGATGCTCCGGCCGAGTTCCCGCTGGCCCGCAGTCACGAGCCCGATGCGCAGCCCAATGCGGCGACGCAGCAGCACAAGCTTTCGCAACTCCGTGAGATCGCGCTTTTGCTTGCCGCCGACGTGGTTGACCGGCAGCTGGAATCGTATCTGGAGCGCAATGGCGCGACACAGTCGTGGGGCACGCAGGAGCGGATTCTTGTATGTATCAGCCCGAAAGTGAACGCCGAGCGGATGATCCGGCGGGCGCAGCTGGTACGGGACCGTTTTCACGGCGAGCTGTTTGTGGTTTATGTCGGAGAGGAAAATCTTTCCGCGGAAGATCAGAGCGCGCTCGAGCGCAACCTGGAGATTGCGCGGCGCGAAGGCATTCCGGTCGAGCTGCTGGATGCGGAAGACACGGTGGAAGAGATTATCGGCTTCGCGCATCGACACGGAATCACGCAGATTTTCATCGGCCACAGCCTTTCGGGCAGCTGGCGCGCACGCCTGACGAAGACAACGGTAGACCGGCTGATTCGGGCAGCTGAAGGAATGGATGTCAAGCTCTTTCCGCACTGAACCGGAGCCGGCCGATTCCGATGCGATTTCCGGCGAGAAGGCGACCCGCACGGGCAAGCTGAAGATCTTTCTCGGCTACGCGGCGGGGGTCGGGAAAACATTTCAGATGCTTACCGAGGCGCAGCAGCTAAGGCGGGAAGGCGTGGACGTGGTGGTGGGATATTTTGAGCCACACGCCCGTCCCGACACGATTGCGCTGCTCGAAGGCCTGGAAGTCGTGCCGCGGCGCGTGATCGAGTATCGCGGGGCGCGCTTCGAAGAGATGGACACGGAGGCGATCGTGCGCCGCCGACCGACGGTCTGCGTGGTGGATGAGTTCGCGCATACCAACGTGCCTGGTTCCGAGCGCGGTAAGCGCTGGCAGGATGTGATGCTGCTGCTTGAAGCCGGGATTGACGTGCTCACGACGGTGAACATCCAGCATCTGGAGAGTCTGAATGACCAGGTCTATTGCATGACGGGTATCCGGGTGCGCGAGACGGTGCCGGACTGGGTGGTGCAGCAGGCGGCTGAAGTGGTGATGGTCGATCTCACGCCACGGGCGTTGCTTAACAGGCTTGATCGCGGCGCCGTCTACCAGGGCGAAAAGGTGGAGCGCGCCAAGCAGAATTTTTTCAAGGAATCGACGCTGGTGGCTCTGCGCGAGCTGGCATTGCGCGAAACCGCTTTCGAGGTGGAATCGCGCCAGGCTCTCGCCGCAGAAGAGAAGCCTTTGTCGCCTGCGGCGCCCGAGACAGAGCCGCCGCAGCGCTCAACCGAACGCGTGCTGGTCTATGTAACGCCTGAGCCTTCTGCGGCCGCGCTGATTCGGCGGGGGAAGCGAGTGGCCGATCATCTGAAAGGCGAGTGCATTGCGGTTGCGGTCTGCGGCAAGGAGCTGGCCGAATTATCGCCGCGGCAGCGCGCCGCGCTTGAAAAAAACATGAATTTCGCCCGGAACCTGCATGTTCCCACGCATGTGATCAAAGCGGAAAACGTCGCTGAAGGATTGATCGACTTCGCGCGCCAGCAGAGGGTGACGCAGATTTACCTGTTGCGGCCGGCGGTCTCGCGCTGGCGTTTGCCATTCCGGAGAAATTTTGTCGAACAGCTCGCGAGGTTGGGACGCGACATGGAGATTACGTTTGTAGCCGAGCGCGCTCCTCTGTCCTGAGCCGCGCTACTGCCGATTGCGGCGCGCCATGGCCGCTTTGGCTTCGGCCTGCATCTCTTTGGCCCGAATCGCCTCGCGCTTATCGTGGAATTTTTTGCCTTTGCCGATTGCGATCTCCACCTTGATCCGCCCGTCTTTGAGGTAGAGGCGAGTGGGGACGATGGTCAGTCCTTTCTCGCGCGTCTCCGAGCGCAGTTTTTCGATCTCGGAGCGATGCAGGAGCAGCTTGCGTTTTCGCACGGGCGGATGGTTCATCTGGTTACCGTGCGAGTATTCGCTGATGTGCGCGTTCATCAGCCAGGCTTCGTTTTCACTGACCTCGGCGTAGCTTTCTTTTAGCTGGATTTTGCCGGTCTTGGCAGCCTTGACTTCGGTGCCGGTCAGCACCAGCCCGGCCTCGTAGCGCTCGAGCAGATGGTAGTTGTGTCCCGCAGAACGGTTGTCGCTCAGGATCTTGATGGGTGTGTCTGCCATGATTTTGCTGTCCCGGCTAGGGCCTGAGACAATAGAGGTTCGCCATTTCTATTGTGGACTCTGGCTACCGGTACTCTGCACGCACGGGGCGCTCGGAGCGTCTAGAATTCGAACCGCGAGAGTAAATCGTCAGGGCGGGAACAGTCTTTCCAGGAGGAGTCTGTCCTCGCGAGGGCGGCAAAACCTGGGGTGGGCGAAGAGTTTGGAAATCGTTGCGCATTGGGGGCGCGGCGAAGATTTGTGAGCAGGAGCTGGATACCTGTAAGGTGAAGTATTTACGGACGCTACGGCTGGTTGCGGCGGTTGCCGCGGCATTATTGGTAGGGCTCACGCCCGCTTCGGCGCACAATCGCAAGGGTGACAAATTCTTCAAAGAAGCACAGAAAGCAGAGGCCCAAAAGGACTGGGACAGCGCGCTGGCGCTCTATGACCAGGCGGTAGCGGCCGACCCGAAGGATCCCAATTACCTCCTCTACGATCAGCGGATCCACGTCAAAGCAGGGCAGGAGCGGATTGCGGCCGGACGAGAGCTGCTCAAAGCGCAGAAACTCGATCAGGCACTACTTCAGTTTCAGAAGGCGTACTTAGCGGATCCGGGCTCGCAGATTGCGCTGCAGGAGATTCGTACTACCACGGCCATGCTGAAGGAGCGCGCCAAGGCGCCGGCCGGCACGCCGATTTATACGCCGGCCGAACGCGCCCGCATGGAAATCGAAAAGCGGATCAATTCGCTGCAGGGTCCGCCACAGCTCGAACCGATTACGGCTCAGATCAGCAGTCTGAAGGTGAACAACCAGCCGGCGCGCGTGCTGTACGAGAGCGTCTGCAAACTGGCTGGGCTGAACCTTCTGCTCGATCCCGCCGGACTCAATCCAAGCGGCGGCACCGGCACTCCGTTCAATCTCGATCTGAACAACGTCACGATCGAGGAAGCGCTCAACTACGTTGCGCTGATTACGCACACGTTCTGGAAGCCGATCAGCCGGAATACGATCTTTGTGACGCAGGAGGGCGAGCAGAAGCGGCAGGAGTATCAGGACGAAGTTGTCAAGGTCTTCTACATCCAGAACGCCAGCACGCCGGCGGAATTTCAAGAGATCTTCAACGGCGTGCGAGTGGGCGCGAAGATGCAGTCGAACGTCTTTCAGGTGACTTCGCAGAACGCGATCATCGCGCGCGGTTCGCCCGATACGATCGCACTGGTCGAAAAGCTGGTGCACGATCTGGATCGTCCGAAACCCGAAGTGATGATGGACGTGATCGTGATGGCGGTGAACAAGGAAGTGGACCGGACGCTGGGCGCGGCACTGCTCGGGCAAGGCGGATTAAGTATGCCGCTTAATTTCACGCCGCGTAGTCCGACGCCGACAGGCCAGACCGGCAGCAGCAGTTCGAGCTCGAGCTCGAGTTCCACTTCAGGCTCCACGACGACCACGCCCCAGGTCACGATCTCTCAGCTGGGGCGCTTCTCGAGCGCGGATTATTCAACGACACTGCCGAGCACGGTGGTGCAAGCCTTGCTGAACGACGCTCGCACCAATATTCTGCAGCGCCCTCAGCTGCGCGCCATTGATGGAGGCAAGGCATCGCTCAAAATCGGGCAAAAGATTCCTTACGTATCGGGCTCTTTGAACTCCGCTGTCGCCACACCCGGCTCGGTTCCCTACGCCACGACGCAATTCCAGCAGCTGGAAATCGGTACGCTGATCGATTTCCAGCCACACGTCAGCGGTCCGGACGACATCTTCATGCACGTGCGCGTCGAGCTCTCAAATGAAGTCAATACCGTGACGATCGCGGGAATCAGCGAACCGGTTGTGGGACAGCAGATCGATGAAGCGGAAATTCGCATGAAGGAAGGCGAAGTGAGTATCCTGGGCGGCCTGTCGGATCAGGAGTATCAAAATACTCTGAGCGGCGTGCCGGGGTTCACCAATCTGCCCCTGCTGAACTACATCTTTGGTTCCAGGGCAACCAAGAAGGTCGATAACCAGATTCTGATTGCGGTGATTCCGCACATTATTCGCGCTCCGGATTACGGCGATATGGCCAACACCGGCGTATACGCGGGTACAGAGCGTGTGCCGCGCGTGGAGCGCAGTGCGCAGCCTTCACAGCAGCCACCGCAAACGGCGCTGCCCACCCCGAGCGGGCCGGCGAGCGGCATTCCACATGCGGCTAATCCGAACGAAATCCGGCCGCTGTTCCCGGTTCCGGGGACGCAGCCGGCCACTACGTCCGCTGTACCCGCAACATCGGTCGCGCCGTTCCCATCACCCGGGCCTGCCCAGCCGGCACCCGTGAACCCGAACCCTGTTCAGCCGGCACCGGCTCAGCCGCAACCGGCCCAGCCGCAACCGGCCCAGCCGCATTAGAAGTGAGTAAGTTGGAAGTAGATGTCGATTCGTAGTACAGAGGCGGCGCTTAGGGGACGCCGCAGGTCGCAAGCCGGTCTGACGCTGGTTGAACTGATCGTCGCGTTTACGATTTTGACCGTGCTGACCAGCATGGCCGTGCCGATGGCTCGCTACCAGGTGAGGCGCCAGCGCGAGAAGATGCTGCTGCGCGATCTGGATGAAATGCGGACCGCTATCGACAAGTACAAAGACATGTGCGACGCCAACAAAATTCAGTCTTCCGGACCGGATGCCTATTGCTATCCGCCGTCGCTCGAGGTGCTTGTCGAGGGCGTGAAACTGAATAACGTGATCAGTACCGGCAAGGACACGGGCAAAGTACGATTTCTGCGGCGCATCCCCAAAGACCCGATGACGGGCGAAACCGACTGGGGCAAGCGCAGCATGCAGGATGAGCCCGAATCGGATTCCTGGGGCGGCCAGAATGTCTTCGATGTCTATTCGAAGACGACCGATAAAGCGAGCGACGGAACGCCGTATTCGGAGTGGTGACGGTGGTGCGCGACGTGAAGCAAATACTCAGGAAGGCACAGCGCGGCTTCACGCTGATCGAGCTGATGGTCGTGATGGCGATCATATCGGTGCTGCTCGCCATTGCGCTGCCGATTTATCAGAAATCGATTACGCGCGCGAAAGAGAGCGTGCTGCGCAACAACCTGTTCACCTTGCGCAGCATGATTGACGAGTACACGATCGACAAGCAGAAGGCGCCGGAGTCGCTCTCGGATCTGGTGACGGAAGGCTATCTCCGGCAGATACCGCAAGATCCTATGACAGGCTCGGACGGGACGTGGCGGATCGTGATGGAAGATACGCCGGTGGGCGGCAGCAGCAATCCACCCGGCATTTTCGACGTACACAGCGGGTCCGACAAAACGTCACTCGAGGGCACGCCTTATTCGGAATGGTGACGGGACTGACTGCTTGCTAAACTGAAGATCGTCGCTAGCCGCCGGTCTGCGGCGCTCACCTCTTCCCCGATCGTCTAACGGTAGGACAGCGGCCTTTGGAGCCGTTAATCGTGGTTCGAATCCATGTCGGGGAGCCAGCCTTATCAAGCTACGCTATGCCCAATCTTTTGAGCTCAGGCCCAAAATGGCTACCCGTGAGCGCGCGGACGTGAGTGGCAGCGGCCTGTGCGAGACCTTCGAGATTGTAACCGCCCTCGAGAAGGGAGATGATCCGGTTCTGCGAGTGGCGGGATGCGAGGTCGCAGACAAGATTCGTCAACTCGCGAAAGTCGTCGTCGGTCAGCAGAAACTGCCCGAGCGGATCGCCTACGCGAGAATCGAAGCCGGCGGAAAGAAAAATTGCATCGGGACGGAAAGCCTCGGCTGCGGGCAGCAACTTGTCGCGGAAAGCCTGGAAGATAGCTGCTGAACCGGTGCCGGCCGGTAACGGGCAATTGATGGTCGCACCGGCGCCCGGACCTTCACCCGTTTCCGATTCTGCGCCGGTGCCCGGATACCAGGGCGACTGATGCGTGCTGAAGAACAGCACCGAGCCATCGCGATAGAAAATATCCTGGGTGCTGTTGCCGTGGTGCACGTCCCAATCAACGATGAGAACACGCTCGGCACCATGCCGCTGCTGAGCGTAGCGCGTTGCGATTGCGATGTTATTGAACAGGCAGAACCCCATGCCGCGGGCGCTGCTGGCGTGATGCCCGGGAGGCCGCACCAGGCAGAAAGCGTTTTGCGCGTGTCCATCGAACACCGCGTCGACGGCATTGAGCACGGATCCGGCGGCCAGGCGCGCTGCTTCGGAGGATTGCGCGTTGAGCTGCGTGTCGCCGGTGCTCAGTTCGGTCCGATGCGCGGCAACTTCGGCCTCAACCAGCGCGATGTAATCGCGTGTATGCACGAGCGCGAGTTCATCGTCCGTGGCGCGCCGGCTGGCAAGAAGATGTAAGCGCTGCATCAACCCACCGGACTTTAGCTGATTGAGAACGGCATCGAAGCGCGCGGGCTGCTCGGGATGGCCGGATCCCGGGTTGTGCTGTTTAACGCCGGAATCGGCGGCCAGCGCAGTGGGAGGCATTCAGGCTCGCGCGGCTTTGATGTGAACCAGTTGCTCTTCGGGTACAGGCTCGACGATCCGAGTCTGCTCGCCGCGGAAGAAATCGAAGTATGAAATCTGATGCACGCAGGAGATGGTGCAGAAGGGCGCGCAGGATTTCTGGGTTACGTACTCGCGGCGAATGTCTTCAACGGTATAGTCTTCAAGCGGCTTGGCGGGGAAGCCGCGTTGCTGCGAGCAGTAATGAACCAAGCCATCCTCGCAGATGTAGAGATAGCGCGCACCCGCCCGGCAGCGCCAGTTACTCGGCTGGCCGTTGGCGATGCTCTCCTGGAAATAATTGATACGCGAGAAATGCCGCTTCTCGAACGTCTTCATCTCCAGAAAGACTTCGCGTTCGCGCGGCGCAAGCGGGCGCAACTGGCCGTCCCCGTCGTGAATGATGCCGACGGTGGAAGTGAAGCCAAGCTCCATCGCGCGCTTGCCTACCGTGAGCGCATCTTCCGGGTTGCGGATGCCGCCGCCGAGTACGGAGTTGATATTGACGTGGAAATCGGCGTGCTCGGCCAGAACCTGGAGCTTTTTGTCCAGCACCTTGAGGCTCTTCTTCGAAACGTCGTCGGGCATGACGTTATCGATGCTGATTTGCAGGTAATCGAGCCCGGCATCGTTGAGGCGTTTGACACGCTCGGCAGTGAGCAGATAGCCGTTCGTGATCAGGCCGGCCAGAGTGGCATTGCGGCGAATACCGCGGATAATATCGTCGAGCTCGGGATGGAGCAGCGGTTCGCCGCCGCTGAGCGTGATCACGCCAGTTTTCAGATTGCCGAGCAGTTCCAGGCGGTGCAGCATAGTGGAAAGCGGCACCGGCTTGGAGAAATTGTCGTACTCGTTACAGTAAGTGCAGGAAAGATTGCAGCGCCGGATCGGGATGATGTGCGCCATGATGGGATGGTCGGTTGAGACCGCTCCCCGCATGAGCAGTTTGGCTTCGCGCACACGCCGATCGAAGGTACGGCGTCGCCGCTCGCTGTTCGTCTTCTGTTCCACCATTCAAACGAGACACTTTTATTACAGCATAAGAGCTAGCGCCGACCACCTCTTCCCAGCCGAGAAGCGCATTTAGACTGCTGAAATTTTCTGTTGCGCATTCGAATGGATTCAGCTCGGGCTATGCTATCCTCTGACCTATCAATGTTGGTCTCATTAGGGGTGAGACTAGCGCCGGATGCCAGGCAAATTCCTGTTAAAACGAGTGAGAAATGTTACGTTTCGGTGAAAGGGTAGGGGTTTTCGTCGTACGCCCCTTCTATCGCGCCGTGGTCGCGCGGCCTTTATGGTGGTTTATATCCCGAGTCAAGGCGTATTTCCTGGCGGAAATCGGCCCGCAGCTCGAGAGTATCGGGCGGCAGCTCGAGCACGAGCGCCATCTGCTCGCGACGATCGAGGGCCGGCTGCACAGCATTGAGGACCGGCTGCACGGCATTGAGAATGGGAATAATGCCCAGTGGGATGCGCTCGAGCAGTTGCTCTTAGCGCTTTACCGCCAGCCGGAAGTAAAGCTGACCGAGCCGAACCCGCAAGCTGCCTGGGGCAACAACGATCAAAGCAGAACGCATGCAGCCGGTCATATACGCTGATTTTCGACCGTTACAGGACCAGAATTTCCAGGGGCGGGGAATTGGATTTCACACGGCGGCGCTGTTACGGGCGCTGCGTGCGAGTTCGCTGGGCGGATGCAGAGTTGTCGGGCTGGCGGATGCGGGACTATCGGCCGTACCCGAATCCTTCCGTTCGCTGGCGGATGAAATCGTCTTGCATACGAATGTGAAACTGGGCGCGGCTCCGGCCATTTATTTCGACGGCTCGCCCATGACCCACGACACTCGTTTCGGGCTGCGTTTCCAAAACCATCCTTCCGTCTTCAACGCGGCCGTATTGCACGACTTCATTCCCTACGACTGGCCCGGTTACTTACCCACTCCCGCCACGCGCATCGACTACATGGCCAAACTGGCGCGGCTGAAGAAGTTCGATCTGCTGCTGCCAGTTTCGCGTTACACAGCAGCGCGAGCGACGGAGCTGCTGAACCTTGGGCCCGAACAGTTCCGGGTGACGGGCTCTTGCGTGCGGCGTTCGCTTTACGACATCAGCGCGGCGCGAAGCGAGTGGCCGGATCCGTATGCGCAGCGGGAACCGTATTTCGTTACTTTCGGCGGGGATGACCGGCGCAAAAACACCGATGCGGCCGTGCGCGCCGTCCGGCTGCTGAATCTGATTCATGGGCGGCGCATCCCGCTTAAGGTGCTCGGGTTCTACAGCGGCCCCTATCGCGATGAACTGCTTGAGGCCGCGGGCCACGAGTACGGCAAGGGCTTTGTCGAGTTTTATCCGAACACACTCGAAGAAGAAGTTCATACCAAAGAAGGCCTGTGGCATCGCCCAAGCGTGCCGGATGAGGAGATCGTCAGCCTGCACGCGGGCGCGATTGCGTCCATTGCTCCTTCCCACATCGAAGGCTTTTCGCTGCCGGTAGTGGAATCGCTTGTCGCGCGCTGTCCCGTGATCGCCTCCACCTGCGCCGCGCACATGGAGCTTATTCAACAGGAAGAAGCGCTCTTTCGGTCAGACGACGTGGACGAGCTTTATGCGCGCCTGGAGCCGCTGCTTGGCAACCCCAGTTTACGAGCGTCGCTACTCGAACGCCAGGCCTATCTGGCGCCCAAGTATCACGAATCCGAAGTCGGGGGGCGGGCTTGGCAGGCCATTGCGGAGCGCTTCGAGAAATCGGAAAAGGTAGCTCCCGCGACGCATGGGCGCAAGTGCCGCATTGCGATCCTGAGTGCTTATCCCCCCGATATCTCGGAAGCCGCACTCTACACAAGAGGGGCGCTGGAGGCGGCGAACGGCACCTTCCAGGCGAGCCTTTATACGAACGAGGAGCAGCCGGCTGACATCCAAGCGGCGGACGTGTTTGAAGCCAAGGCAAGCCCTGAGCCGCTGCTCGATGCGAATCTGGACGCGGTCGTCTCGGTGCTGGACGGCACATGCGCGCACCTGCGTGTTTATCGTTTCTTCCATCGTTATGGCGGTCCGTGCATTCTGCATGATTTTCGCCTGTCACGGCTGCTGCTGGCGCACATGGGTGAGCACCGTTTCCTCGAATTGCTTCCCAAACTGCTTGGGCGCAGCGTTGGGATCGGCGAAGTCCACGCCTGGCTAGAGGAGCGAGAGCGCGAGCCGCTGCTGCTGAAGCCGGTAATCGACCGGGCCGCCCCGCTGATCGTGAATTCGAAAGTACAACAGCGGCTCCTGCGTGATCGCTACGGCGTCGAGGCTCCGGTTACGAACTGCGCCCCTACTCTGGACTTCAGATGTGGCGAGCTAACGCCGGATGCCAAAGCGGCGTTGCGCCAGAAATATGGCATTGCGGAAGACTGTTTCGCGATTGCCGCTTTCGGCAAGGTAAAGCGCTCGAATGGCCGCGATGCTGCCTTGCTTGCGATTGATCTGCTCAGAAGCTGGAACATACCGGCAGAGCTTTATTTCATCGGCGATGCGACGGACTCCGAACTGGAAATTAATCGCATCGCAAAGCTCTACGGAGTCGCCTCTTATATTCATTACGGCGAAGAGCTGGCAACGGATGAGGCTGAGCGCGATTTCTTCGTCGCGGCCGATGCCGGTCTCGTATTGCGCAGTTACGCTTGTGGACGAGTTTCGGTACCGGTTGCCAACTGTGTCAGCGCCGGGCTGCCTTGTACAACCACCATCGATACCGCCGAGGCAAATGAAACTCCTGACTTCGTGCGGACTGTACCGGACGCTTTTTCTCCTTTGCATATCGCAGAAGAACTTGCTCCGTTTCGAGAAGATCCGCTGACTGACAAAGATCTGCTCGACGCGCGCGCTGCCTGGCTCGAAACGCACAATTTCGAAGTCTATTCGCGGCGCTTAAGAGAGATTCTGCAGAGCGCATGAGTCTGCACATCGACCTTACTGAATTCCTTGGCAATCCAATAACAACCGGCATTCAGCGAGTTTTGGGGGAGATCTGCAGACACGCACCGGCCGGATGGGTGGTTCCTGTCCGGCTGGAGAGAGACGGTTACCGCGAGCTGCCAATCGCGCTGATGGATGCGATCAAACGACTTTTTATTCGGGGCAGCGGTGCAGCGGCGGAGGAAATCCGACAGCTCGGCAGACCGGAAAATGGCAAACCGATCACACTTTCCGGCGATGACAACGTGCTCGTTCCTGAGGTATTCGATACGCCGTACCGGGTTGCGTTCTTCAACCGAATGAGAGAGGACGAGCTGCGCCGGGTTCGATTCATTGTCTACGATTTGCTGCCGCTGACACGTCCCGAGTACTTCATTGCGGCCAGCGCTGTGGATGCTTATGGATATTTCCGGATGCTGACGCGTGCGACAGATTGCGGGTTTATCTCCGAAGAGACGCGGGACGATTATTTCCAGCGGCTCAAGCGCACGGATGCGACGAGCGGCGTGGTTTTGCCACTCGGCTCCGATTCGCTTGGTCCTCGCACGCCGCCCGTCCGGAATCGGCCGCTCAAATTCGTCGTGGTCGGGACGATTGAACCGCGAAAAAACCATCGACTAATTCTCGATGCGTTCCGGCCGCTGCTTGGCAAAGTTCCGGGACTGCAGCTTACTTTTCTGGGCAGGATTGGCTGGGTAGAACCGGATCTGGCGGCCGAGATCACTTCGCTTGCGACGGACGCGAACTCATCCTTTGAACACATTCCGGCCCCGAGTGACGGGTTGGTTCGAGAGCACATTTCAAGTGCGCGCGCGACTATTTACGTGAGTACGGCAGAGGGCTATGGTCTTCCACCCGTTGAGAGCCTCTGGCTGGGAACACCCGTGATCGCGTCGCGAGCGATCCCAAGTCTCAAGCGATTACCGCGCAAAGGTATTGAATACACGCAAGAACTCGATCCGGATTGTCTGCGCGAAATTGTCCAGCGTTTCAGAGACGACAATTTCGCTAATCGCAAAATTGAGGAAACAGCGCAATTAGACCTGCCCACCTGGCGCTCGTTTGCGAACGAAGTTCTGCGCTGGTGCGGTGTGTCGAAGGGGAGCGATCCACAATGAGTTTGTACATTGAGCTGACGGAGTTTCTGAAGAACCCGATCACGACGGGCATTCAGCGCGTTGAAGGAGAGCTGTGCAAATTCCTGCCGCGTGGCGCTGTTACTCCGGTTGTGCTCGGCGAAGACGGATACTACACACTCCCGGGGGAACTGATGCAGGCCATCGGGAAACATTTCCGGGATCCCAGTGATGAGGGTGTTAGAGAAATCCGGCGAATCGCCGCTATTCGCGAGAAGACGCCGATAAAGCTATCCACTCGCGACGTCATGCTCGTTCCGGAGGTCATCACGGAGCCGCGCCGGTTGGTGTATCTGGAAAGTTTGAGCTCGGAAGAGTTGGAACGGCATCGGTTTATCATCCACGACCTGCTGCCGATCACTCATCCTGAGCTTTTTTCGACCGATTGGCTGATCGAGATATGTTCGTATTACCGGGTGCTCCGGCGCGCGCCACACTGTGCGTTTGTATCGGAAGCAACGCGCGAAGTTTATTACGGCCGTCTGAAGAGAACGAAAGAACGCGGCGGATTCGTGTTTTCCCCGGGCAGCGACGGACTAGGTCCGCGGCATAGGAAGGATTCCGGCAGTAAATTGCCGATGAACTTCACTGTGCTCGGCACAATTGAGCCGCGAAAGAACCATCGGTTCATCCTGGACGCCTTCGAACCGCTGCTGCGCGGTATCCGGGGCCTGACGCTCTCTTTCGTGGGGAAAATTGGTTGGGTGGATGGAACGTTCGCCGAGCGAGTGCGCAAGATGGCAGCGGATAAGAACTCGGGACTTCGCTTCGTCTCGAGCCCGGATGATGACACGGTGCGCCGCGAGCTGGAAAATGCGCGTGCGACTGTGTATTTGAGTGTGGCTGAGGGTTACGGATTGCCGCCGATGGAAAGTCTCTGGCTCGGAACCCCGGTTATTGCCTCGCTTGCAGTGCCCAGTCTGCAACGGCTGGGTAGCGCGGGTGTTCATTATGTGGACCCGCTACGGCCGGAAGTTCTGCGGCGCGCGGTGCTTGATTTCCTGGAGGACCGTTATGCCGCGAAGAAGGCGGCTGAGGCGGCGGAAGTGGAACTGCCCACCTGGAGCGGATTCGCGGAGCAGGTGTTCGAGTGGTGCACGGAGCCTGCCGTGAGAAGCAACCTGGCCGCAGCGGCAAGCTGATCGGCACAGCTGGCGCGTAGGCCTGAACAGCTCAAAGACCACCGCTGAGCTTTTGCTTTGCAGCTAATTCCTGAGAAAGGCGCCCAACCCACAGGCGCATCTTCGCCAGCTCTTCTTCCAGATGATTTACATACTTACGACTGGCGTCGATCTCCGAAGTCTGGCGATGCGCGAGATCCTCGAGTTCCGCCAGACGGGTGCGCAAGCTTTCAAGTTCGGTCTGTTGCGCCGCTGTCTTCTCCTCGAATTGGCTCTGCCGCTGCTCGAATTGGCTCTGTTGCGCCGCTGTCTGCTGCTCGAGTTCAGCCAAACGCGCTTTGGCGCGTACCTCCGAGTAGGTCTGGAACTCGTCCAGAACATTGGGAGGGTGATCAAAACAGGCGCGGAGTTCGGGTCGCTCCTTCGGTATATAGAACCGATTTATGCCGTCAAAATAGACGAAGTGATAACCAGCCGTTCCAAGAAGAAACGGCTCCCAGTCATCCCAGGACGGCACCGTGCTAAGCGGCTCGGTGGCTTCGACAAGCAGCACGGTGGGCCGGAAGCGCTCCCAATCGGCACCTCGCAGCACGAATTTCTCCCAACCTTCGCAATCCACTTTCAGGAAATCGATGGGCCTTCGAACATGCTCGGCGCAAACGGCAGCGAGTGTCGTAATTTGGACCGGCTCCTCTTTGTACGAAAACCCGCGCTCGACAAAGCGGTCCCGATGTCCCTGGTCGAAAGTTGAGATGCCGTACTCCCCGAAGACATACAGCGGCCGCTCACCCTTATGCTCGCCAAGCGCCACGCTCAAATTGATGTCGCGCGGACGTTCACGTACCAATTTGTCGTAAAACAATTGATTCGGCTCGATGTTCACGCCGGACCAACCCTCATCATAGAAAAACTTGGTAACCGACTCCAGAACCGGATCCATAGCGCCCACGTCCATGTAGAATCCATCGCGGCGCTCGGGGAAGACCCGGCGCAGCATAACATCTTCAAAGTTTTGTGCAAAAGAAATCATTCAGGAAGTACGAAAGCGAGAAACTCCATTTTACGAATCGGTTAAACCGAGGGGATAGCTCAGCACTCCGCGCCCGCCGCCAGAATCTTTAGCTCGTTGTGAGGCAGCTGGTTGGCGATGCGGTCGGGCGCACGCGGTGGAACCTGCCCAGGCCGAAAAGGTTTCGCCTAGTTTAGCTGAGCCGCTCGTGACATACGCGCGGGCATGCTAGATTTTGTTCTTTATGGCACGCAGGGCGTTGATCACAGGGATTACAGGACAGGATGGCTCCTATCTGGCTGAATTGCTGGTTTCCAAAGGCTACGAGGTGCACGGTATTGTGCGCCGCGTGGCACTCGAGGATCCCGAGCACCGGCTCGCGCGCCTTGGAGCCGTGCGCGATCGCATCACGTTGCATGCCGCCTCACTGGAAAGCTACGCGAGCATCTACCAGGTGGTCTCGCAGGTTGCACCGCACGAGTGCTACCACCTGGCAGCGCAAAGTTTCGTGAGTTATTCGTTCGACGACGAATTCTCGACATTGAACGCGAATATCAACGGCACCCATTTTCTGCTGGCATCGGTGAAAAACGTAGCGCCGCACTGCCGGTTCTATTTTGCGGGATCGAGCGAGATGTTCGGCAAAGCGGAAGAAGTGCCGCAGACGGAGCGGACTCGCTTTCATCCGCGCTCGAGCTACGGCATCAGTAAAGTCTGCGGCTTTGAACTGACGCGCAATTATCGAGAGGCGTATGGGATGCACGCGAGTAACGGCATTCTGTTCAATCACGAATCGCCGCGGCGCGGATACGAATTTGTAACGCGCAAGATTACTTCCGCCCTGGCGCGGATTCTCGCTGGTAAGCAGGATCAGCTGCGGCTCGGCAACCTGGACGCCAAGCGCGACTGGGGGCATGCGCGCGAGTATGTGGAGGCGATGTGGCTTATGCTTCAGCAGCATGAGCCGGACGACTACGTGATCGCCACCGGCGAGACGCATTCGGTCGAGGAATTTGTGGAAACGGCCTTTTCGTACGCCGGGCTCGACTGGCGAAAGTACGTTATAACAGATCCCGATCTTTTCCGGCCGGCAGAGGTGAACATACTTCTTGGGGACGCGAGGAAAGCTGTCGACAAGCTCGGCTGGCGCGTAAAGACAACATTCCGCGAGCTGGTGCACGAAATGGTGGATGCCGATTGCCGCGCGCTGGGTGTAGCGCCGCCCGCTGCCGCCATGGCTGCTTCGGTAAAAGAATAGCCGGAGTCAACGGGCCGGCACGAATCGGACGGCGTACCCTCCACCGGGCGCGAGCTTCAGGTCCAGATGGCTGTTGCGATCTACGATTTTTTTCTGAATGCTGACGCTTTTCGGATACTGGCCGGCATCGGGCGCATCGGCGTAGACTTCAGCGGTGTAGCGGCCAGTGCCCAGAAATGTCAGAGGCACGGTCAGCTCGCGCCCGCTCCAATTCGTCATGCTGCCGAGAAACCATTCCTCACCTTTGCGACGAGCCATGGTGATGTATTCGCCCGGATAGCCGTTTAGCACTTTCGTTTCGTCCCAGCTGGTAGGGGCGTGTTCGATGAACGCGAAGGCGGGCTGGTCTTCGTAAGCTTTGGGCGTGTCGGAGACCATCTGAAACGGTGCCTCGTAGACGACGTACATGGCGAGCTGCGCCGCACGCGTACCCATCACCATGGGCCGCAGACTGCGCGATTCGAATTGCTGCGGGGTGACATTTTCAAAACCGCCCGGCGTGTAGTCCATGCGTCCGGCAAGCATTCGAGTAAAGGGCAGAGTAACCCGGTGCTCGGGCGTGTCGCGCGCGTTCGCTTTGTTCTGCTCCATCCCGAGGACTGCTTCGTAGCCGAGAATGTTCGGGAACGTGCGCTCCACGCCGGTTGGCTTGGTCGCGCCATGAAAATCGACCATCAGGTGATGCTCCGCCGCGAGCTTCGCTGCGCGGTAGTAAAACTCGATACCGCGCTGATCATCGCGTTCGACAAAATCGATCTTCAACCCGGCGACACCCCATTGTTCATATAGCGGAAAAGCCTGCTCCATCTGAGCGTCGACCTCGCGATAATGCAGCCAGATCCAGACCTTGACGTTTTTCCCGGCCGCATACTGAACCACCGCGGGCACATCGACCTTTCCGTTCATTCTCGTGATGTCACCCGGAACGGACCAGCCGGCGTCGATGAGCATGTACGGGAAATGCGAACGCGCCGCGAAATCGACGTAGTATTTCATTGTGTCGGTCGAGAATGAAGGCTTTCCATCGGCGCCGACGCTGCCGCTCCACCAATCCCAGGCGGTCAGCCCGGGATGAATCCAGGACGTATCGTGAATTTCACTTGGAGGATTGAGGCTGGTAATTATATTCGATTCGATCAATTGCCCCGGTTCATCGCCAACCAGCAGCACGCGCCAGCCTGAATGATGCGGCAGTGTGCCTTCGACAACAACATCGGGGTCGTCCCCCGGTGCAAGTTTAGAAACGAAGTCAGCACCTCCCCAGCCTTGCGAACTGTTCACCAGGTACATGGAACTGTAGCCATGCAGATCGGCCTCCGTAACTGCGAGCCAGGCGACACCCGGCACATGCAACAGATACGGCAGACCGATCAAGGCATTGCTTCTGCTGAGTCCGTTTGGTCCAGCAAACGCAGAGGCGGGAAGCTTCAGAAACTCGGCTTCATACATGGTGCGGAAATGTGGAAGAATCAGCGCATAGCTTTCGGCATCCTTGCTGATGCGGAATTCGGTGTTCTCATTTTTCAGCCGGAATTCTCGAAAGGCGGTCTGATCGGGCACAACGTAGCGAAAGGCGATGCCATCGTCGTAGGCGCGCGCCTCGATCATGAGCTTGCGAGGGATACCGCGATCGTCGCTCAATTCTATGCGCACGGCGTTGTAGTGATCGCGTACGCGGCTGACTTTACCGGTGACGAGTTCGTAGCTGTCGTCAACGCTGGAGGGGGTTGCGTTCACGATGCGAACCGCGCTTCCGAGCGGACGCTGACCTTGCAAATCGAGCGATAAGCCCGAGCGCTCGATGAGCGGTTTGCCTGCGACAGTAACGGAGTACACCAGCCGCCCGGGAGCGGCTGGTGCGTTATCACTGAGGGTCTCGAATTTGGCCCCTAAGCGATGATCGGGAGACTCAAGCGTGACAACATTCGACTGCGCGTGCAGGAGGTGAGCAAACGGGCCGAGTAACAACACCAGCAGAGCAAAGCGCATGTCTGCAAATATACGTCATCGACCCGCGGGCGCTTCCTGGCGTTCCAGTGTCTCGGAAGGACCCGCGATCACTGTCACGATTTCCGCCACGATGTCCGCCATGCCACGCCAGAACAGCAATCTCCTGACGGGCGCAAGCACACGGAAAAGCTCACCGTTTGCGTAGACCATTGCGATCTCAGTTTCGCTTGTTTCGACGCATGTGAAGTAACGGCTAACGAGCTCGGGATGCTCGCGAACGAGATAATCCGCCCAGACACTCCGGAAAACGAGTTTGCGCGCGTCGTGCCGCTCGGCTTCGATGGTATGGCACGGCAGGATTCCGACGCGATACTCGCCCGGCATGAGGATGCGGTCGAACTGGCCATCCCGAAGTAGCAAAAGGCGTTCAAAATTTTCGACAACAATACGCTTCCATAACATAGGAACCTCGTTCCAAAAGGGAAAAGGAAAGAACGAACCCACGCGCGCGTATAGCGTGCGAGCACAGGCTCAGAGCTTATTACTGCTGATTAGCCGAGGCAGGTGGTAAGCGACCGCATCTCGACTACTGATGCAGCGATGGTGCCGTACCAGTCATGCGATTGTTTCGCGAGAGATGTGGTCCTCATAAGAGACAAACCTTGGAGATTCAAGTCTAACGGAAAAGGCCGAGTCGAGTCAATAGAAAATTGGGTTGTGAACTTAGCATCTGCCCCGCCGCGGACGCCAGCCTTCGCATTCGCCGCACTGCTGGGTGCGCTTTTGCTGATTTTTCTGCTAGTGGCGCGCACTTACTCCGTCAAACATTCGCTTGGGCCGGAGGCAGCAGCCGCGATCTACCTGAGCTTTGGACTGCTTCTGGGCCTCGCACTCGCTCCCGCGTTCTTTTCGGTTCGGTTTCGGATGATGGGGCTGCTCTGTTGCGCGCCATATGTGGTTTATGGGATCGGAACCCGCGATTTCCACGTGCTCGCGCTGCTAAGACTGGCTGCTGTGCCGTTGTTCTTAATCGCTCTTTACGCATGGCGAGCGCCCAAAGACTTGAATCGCTTTTGCTGGCAGGATTGTCTGGCTGCGATTCTGCTGATTTCCGTTGTGCTGTCGGGATTTTTGCGCGACATCTGGCGTATTCCCGTAAACCTCGACTTTATGAGCCGGCTGTTCTTGATTGGGGTTGCCGCATGGACCTGGACAACCGTACGGCCCGTTCCGGAACTCGGATATAAGCTGCGTCTCTCGGCGAAGATACTCCGGGAGGCCGCGCTCAACTTCCTCTATTTCGCCGTGATTGCCATTCCGCTGAGCCTTTGGCTGCACTTCACGCGCTGGAATCCGCGCTTCAGCGGGCTGCTTGCCTTCGGCGGGAACTATATTCAGATTTTCATATTCATTGCGCTGCTCGAAGAGCTTTTCTTTCGCGGCTTTCTGCAGTCGCTGCTCGCAGCAAGCTGGCGGAACTGGCGTTGGGCACAACTGGCGGTCTCGTGCCTGTTCGGCCTGTTTCATATCCTGCATGCACCTTTTCCCAACTGGCGCTATGTTGTGCTTGCAAGCATTGCAGGCTGGTTCTACGGCTCGGCTTTTCGCAAAACGGGCAGTATTACGGCATCGGCACTTGTACACGCAGCAGTAGATACTACCTGGCGAATCTGGCTCTCTGCGCGCTGATTCGTTCGCACGTAACAATAAGAGCAGCGTGCCAAATATTCAGATCTTTGGAGTAAGGAACTCTCAGGAGACGCGTGCAGCCGAGCGGTTTTTCAAGGAGCGCGGCGTCAAGTTTCATTTCGTCGACCTCAAGGTTCGGCCGATGGCACCGGGTGAGATACACCGGTTTACGGAATACTTCGGGTTAGATTCGTTGCTTGACAAGGAAAGTGCTGGATACGCGGACGCCGGGCTGAAGTATCTGAAAACGAACGAGAGCGAGTTACTCGCGCGCATCGAACGCCAGCCTAAGTTACTAAAGCTGCCACTTATACGATCCGGCAATAAGCTCAGTATTGGACGCAATGAAGAAGCGTGGAAACAAATGCTCGAAGACTGAGCAGGGAGGCTCTAATGGCGCTTCAGCTCTTCCAGTTCTTCGAGTGAGCGCGGCCAATCCGAGCCCAGCAGACGCGATAGGCCGCGGTCCGCGAGTACCTTTCCGCCCGTTTGACAACGAGCGCAGTAGTTTGTCTCGTTATCGGCGTACCGGATGCGAAGAATCGGGTCGCCACAGCGCGGGCATGGCTCGCCGTAACGGCCGTGCACAGCCATGTCTTTACGGAAGGCAGTTACTTTCTCCGGGAATTTGTCGTGCGCCTCTGATTGGAGCCGGTTGATCCAGAGATCAAGAGTGCTTCGAGCGGCGCTGTACAGGCGCTGCCACTCTCCTTCGGTGAGGTTGCGCGTTTGTGCGACGGGCGAGAGTTGGGCAGCGTGGAGGATTTCATCGGAATACGCATTGCCGATTCCACTCACAACTCTCGGGTCGGTCAGCGCGCGCTTCAGCGTGTGATTCTCCCGAGTCAACGCATCGCGAAACGCCGCCGCGTTGGCCTGGAAGATTTCAATCCCTCCCGGATCGACTTTGTCCAGATCGCCGCCACGCAACACATAGAGGGCGGCGCGGTGCCTGGAACCGGCCTCAGTCAGAGTAAGCGAGCCGTTTTCGAAATCGAAAGCGGCCAGATTCTGACGGCCCTTGAGCGGTGTGCCCGGAGGCCGCCAGTGGAGCCGTCCAGCAATCATGAGATGAAGCACGAGCCACAGATCGTTATCGAGCCCAAATGCAATGCGCTTGCCGATCCGGCGCAATTGTCGAAGGACTCGCCCTTCGACCGCCGCGAGAGGTGGATCAACTGTCCGGAGCAGGAAGGGGCTCGCCAGGCGTACTCGAAGGAGGGTTCGATTGTGGATGCGCGGCTCTAAAGCGCTGATATAAGCAGCAATGTCGGGCAGTTCGGGCATTGTTCAGCGCCGTGGATTCTTGGCGAGACTGGCCAGGTTTGCCATCAACCGGAACGCTCCCGGTACACCTTCGGGCAGTTCGCGATAGAGAGCGTAAGCATTGTAGATATAAACTCCTTTGCCGTACTTGGCGTACAGTAAACCACCGCGCTGCGGCGCCTGCCCGGGATCATGTGTCTCGAGCAGGGCTTCATAATGCGGATCCCAACTGGTCAGGAACTTAGAGCCGCGTTCTTCGATCCAATCCTGGAAATCGGATTCGGTAATCTTGTTCGGCCACTGGAACAAAGGGTTCTGCGGATTCAGCAGCACGACTTTGCTATTTTCGTCGGTAACTTCCTCCGGCTCCTCGCCCATTTTGTACGGATACGGTCCGAAGTTATGGTCGAATTCGGGCGTATTGTATTGCACGATCAGAATGCCTCCGTTTCTTACATACTCGAGGAGACGTTGATTAACGGCCGCGAGTTCCGGGTGTGCGGCATAGGCACGAACACCGAGAAGGATGGCATCATATTGTGCGAGATCGCTGGCTGCGAGATCGCTGACGGACAAGTTGTGGACGTTGAGGTTCAGTTCGGTGAGCGCCTGCGGTATCTCATCGCCCGTCCCCATAAGGTAAGCGAGGCGCAAACCTGGTGCAATTCTGACATCTGCGCCTGAAACATAATAGGTCGCGTCACGGTATAAGTAATAGGGCAACACATCTGGATATCCGGTTACGACATAGCCGGCTTGATATTGTTTCCCCGCATAGTCCGCCAATGCCTGCACTTCATATTGGCGAGTAGACAGATGCGCGGGAGTGACTTGGAAGTTGATGGACTGATCTTCGCCATCCTTTGAGGTCTGAAATATCGCGGTCGCCGGCTTACTTTTCCAACCGGGAGGCAATCGCAGCTGAAGGGTTCCTTGTGCCGGGCCCTTTGTGTTGCTGTGAAGAGTTACAGAGAGATTGAACGAGTTTGCGCCTAAGGGTACAATTCCGCGCTGCGGCCGGACCTGCACGGAAATTGCGGGAGCGATGGCGAGCGGCTCATAAACTACGCCGCGACCCGTCAGGTGCTGCACTGTTTGCACGACCTGCGCTAATTTGACGGGTACTCCCTGGTACTCGAACTCCACGCAGGCGGACAGCGGATACGGCGCAAACGAGCGTCCGAAAGTCTGTGGATCGACGAGATCGTAGTATGGTTGTTCGATAGAAGGCCGGCGGAAGTAAGGCTGAGTAAATGGGGCGGAATCCGAAACGCGGACAACAAATAACTGCGAGATGCTCTTGTTGGGCTGAAGCTTCTGCGACGTTGTCTCTACGGCGGGTAGTTCGAAGGCATGCGGATCGGGCGATTCCAGATAAGCTCGCTTAAGTACGACTTCCGCCTGACTGGCAATACTGACCTGAATCTGGAATTGCTGGGCCCGTATAGCGATTCGAAACGTATCGGGATCGCCCATGAAGAAGGCAAATAGCGGGTTGCTCGGGCCCCCGGAATGAACATTGGCGCGCATGCTGAGGCCAAGCGCTTCTACTAACGCGTTGTTGAATTGAGCCTTCTTGATCTGCAGCTCGTGTATAACGTCGTACTTAGCTTCATCGCCGAGATTACTATGGATTACCTGACGAATCAGCTGCTCAGTGCGATGCAGACCTTGCGCAAGTGCGGGAGCACAACGCTCCGGCTGCTGAGTCGAGTAAGTTACGGTTGCTTGCTCGACCGCGCGAGTAATGTCCTGCAGGCCATCTGAAAGAAAGGCTTGATCGGTTTGGCCGGCCAGGTCCGCGATTCCAATCAGACTTGTATCGATACCATCGAAGAACGACTGTTCCTGATCGGCTGTCCGAACCCGGCTGGCGAAGCGATGATAAGGAGACGGGATCTCACCAGCACGCGGAATGAATGGGCCGCCGTTCTGCGTTTTCTGTTCACCCAAGCCTCTGCGCGATAACTGTACGAAGCTTTCGGCCAAAAGCGGAGCATAGGTTCCTTCCGGGATTGTGACGTTCGAGCTCAGTTCGCGCGCGGCCTTTGCGTCGAATGGCACGCGGGCGTAGTATTTGAGTGGCGTCCAGGGATGCAGTCCTGCTTTGATCTGGTCGGGAAATCGTTTGGGATCTCCGGCCGCTTCGAAAACTTTCCTGGCCATGAGACCTGCCATTTGATGGTTGCCGTGGCCATCGCTCGGACCGCCTACAAAGACCGAGGTTACAACCAAAGGGCGGGTCATGCGAACGATGCGTACCGCTTCGCCCAGGACGCGCTCCTCGGTCCATTTCTGCTCTGCCTCCTCGAGAGTTTTGGAGAAGCCGTAATCGCAGACGGTCGTGAAATACTGCTCGACGCCATAGTAGTTATCGGCGGCGAGTAGTTCCTGGGTGCGAACGAGTCCGAGGGCATCCCAGTAGTCAGAAGACATCTCGTTCGCGCCACCTTCGCCGCGATTCAGGGTGAGTAGCGCAACACGCGCTCCAAGCCCACGGGATTCAAAGGCAAGCATGCCGCCATCTTCGTCATCAGGATGGGCCGTGATCATGATGAGACTGGCGCGAGTCCGAAGCTTCTGGAGACTTTGCCACAATGCGGCCGCACCACGATTGGCCGGGATATCGAGAGCCGTGAGGTCCGGCTCGATGCTCGACGTGTAGGGTTTGGCAGCCCATACAGCGGCGGCCAGGATTGCGCTCAAAGCGAGTGCGCAGGCGAGCTTCATGCATTCCAGCGTAAGACAGCGCTTCTCGGGAACGGTATTGTGGAACCGTGCGCGTAACGGCCGTGATCCCAACCTGGAACCGGGCAGATCTCGTGCGCTCCGTTATTCGGAACCTGCAGGCACAGATACAGCCGCCCAATCGCATTCTCGTCGTGGATAACGGTAGCACCGATTCGACGCGCGAAGTTACAGACGAGCTTGGAGCCGACTATCTTCGACTCGACAAAAATCGGGGATTTGCCGTTGCCGTAAATGCCGGGATCGGCGCGGCCGAGAGTGAATGGGTTCTCATCCTCAATAACGATGTAATTCTGCGGCCGGACTGGATAAGGAACATCGTTACCGCGCTCGGCGAGACGAGCGCGTGGTTTGCCGTAGGAAAGCTGCTGCAATCGGGAACGGAAGATCGGCTGGATGGCAGCTGGGATCTTGTATCGCGCGCCGGATACGCATGGCGCTGCGGCTATGAGCGCCCAGATGGACGGGTATGGTCGGAGCGCCGGCGAATTGCTCTCGCGCCGATGACGGCCGTCATGTTTCATCGCGATGTCTTTACGAAAGTCGGTCTGCTCGAAACGCGTTTTGAATCTTACTACGAGGACGTGGATTTTGGAATTCGTTGCGCGCTAGCCGGCATCGGTGGTGTCTATGAGCCTTCTGCCGTCGCTGTGCATTTGGGAAAAGCGACTTACGGCAAGAGAGCGAAGCGCGTATACTTCCTGAGCACCCGAAATCAGCTTCTCTTGATTGCCAAACACTATCCCGGCCGAATCCTGCGCCGCTGGTGGTGGGAGGTGCTCGCAGGTCAGACACTGGCTCTGCTGGCAGCCGCTAAGCAGGGGCACTTGCTGGCTGGAATTCGCGGTAAATGGCAGGCCTTGCGGCTATGGCGATCTTTTCGGAAGAGCTTACCGGATTCCGCAGCTGTCGAAGCAGTTATGGATGCCAGCGAGCGCGAGATATACGCGTTACAAAGCGCGATCGGATTCGATTCCTATTGGCGGCTGTACTTTGCACTCGTGAGGAGTAGATGAGCGGCGCTCGTGTTGCTATAACGATCGTCACTTACAACAGTGCGCAATATATAAGTGGATGTCTCGAGCAGGCGCTTCAACAGGAGCACGCGCCCCTGGAAGTAATCGTCATCGACAATGCTTCTTGCGACGACACGGTTTCGCTTTTACGGCCATTCGAAAAGCATGTCCGGGTTATCTGTAATCAGAGGAATACAGGATTTGCAGCGGCACAGAATCAGGCGATCTCCGCGGCCCGTTTGCCCGATTGGGTACTTACGCTGAATCCTGACGTCCGTCTGCGCGGAGATTTTGTGGGCACCTTATTGGCGGCGGCAGCGTCCGATGATGCGATCGGCAGCGTGTGCGGAAAATTGCTTTCTGCTTCGTGTGATTTCACGCTCGGTTCGCCGCCCTTGCTCGATTCCACGGGCATTTACTTTACGCCGAGCTTCCGCCATCTGGATCGAGGCAATGGCGAGCAGGATCGCGGTCAATATGACAGGCCAGAGTATGTCTTTGGAGGCACGGGCGCTGCCTGCCTGTACCGTAAGACTATGATCGATGACGTCTCGATCGCGGGAGAATTTTTTGATCCGGATTTCTTCGCCTATCGCGAAGATGCCGATGTAGCGTGGCGCGCGCAGTTATTCGGATGGCGATGCCTGTACGCTCCCAGCGCGGTCGGCCTTCATGTACGCGCAGTGGTGCCGGAGAAGAGGGGCAAACTTTCTCCGCTCATCAATATGCATTCAGTGAAAAATCGCTGGCTGATGCGCATCAAGAACACGACACCTGATCTCTATCGACGCTACTGGCTGCCCGTTACGGCGCGGGATTTTGTGGTAGTGGGCGGTTGTCTGCTCGGCGAATGGAGTTCGTTGCCGGCGTTTTGGCGGATCTTGCAGATAAGAAAGAGCGCACTCGAGAAGCGCCGCGAAATCATGCGGCGAAGACGTGCAACCGACGACTACATAGCCGCCTGGTTTCGGGGAGAGCGCTAGAAGCGGCTTGAATGCGGATTGCACTTGTCGGGACTCGAGGGATTCCGGCGAACTACGGAGGATTTGAGACTTTCGCCGAAGAAGTTTCGACTCGCCTCGCCGAGCGCGGCCACGACGTCACCGTGTACTGCCGCGAACGCTACGCCGAGTTGGTCTACCGCGGGGTGAACTTGCGTTATCTCCCGACGATTCGCCACAAGTATCTCGACACCATTGCGCATACCGCGCTCTCGACTGCTGATCTTTTCCTCCGTAAGTACGATGTCGTGCTGTATTGCAATGCCGCCAATGCAATTTTCACCCTCTGGCCCCGATTTTTCGGCAAACCGACAGCGCTGAATGTAGATGGAATTGAAAGGCGGCGCAAGAAGTGGAACCGGTTGGCGCGCGCGTGGTACCTCGTTTCGGAATGGCTTGCGACCTGGTGCGCTTCGGCGATCGTGAGCGATGCCGAAACAATACGGGCGTATTATCTGGAGCGATTTGGTAAGAATTCGACCTTTATTCCTTATGGCGCAGATGTTGGGAAAATTCCAGCAAGCGATCGAGTGGAAGCGCTCGGGCTCACGCCGGGTCGATACGTGCTGTATGTCAGCCGCATGGAACCGGAAAACAATGCGCTTCTTGTGCGCCGAGCCTTCGAGAGAGTCAAGACGGAGTACAAACTCGCGCTGGTTGGAGATGCACCCTACGCAGAAAGCTATATAGCCGAGGTGAGGAATACCAGGGATCCGAGGATCGTGTTCCCCGGTGCGGTTTACGGCGAAGGATACCGCCAGCTGCAGTCGCACTGTGCTGCTTATGTGCAGGCAACGGAGGTTGGCGGCACGCATCCGGCGCTGATCGAAGCAATGGGGCGAGGCGCCCTGGTGCTTTACCTCAACGTGCCGGAGAGCACCGAAGTAGCTGGAGGTGTCGCCGTCGCTTTTGAGCCTTCTGAAGATGATCTCACGGAAAAGTTACAGTGGGCGCTGGATCTTGCTCCAGGTGACCGCGAAGCGATGGGAAGCCGCGCGATGGAGCGAATCCGGGAACGCTATTCTTGGGACAGCGTAACTCAGCAATACGAGTCACTTCTTTCCACTCTGGTGCGCAGAAAATGAAGCATCCGGCATCGACCGCCGTAGAAGATCGCAGCCCACCCTACTCGCCGCCAACGGCGATGCCATATCGATCGTGGGTGGAAGTTTCGCGCGCGCAGATTGCAGCGAATTTCGAAGCAATCCGGAGCGCGGTCGGACCTTCCGTCGAGGTGATGCCTGTAGTGAAGGCGGATGCATACCGGCATGGAGCAGTGGAGGTTTCGCGGGTTCTCGAAGCGAAAGGCGCTCGCTGGCTGGCGGTCAGCAACACGGAAGAAGGAATCGCGCTGCGTGATGCCGGTATCCAGGCGCGGATTCTGGTGATGGCTGACTTTCTACCGTTCACGCGCGAGGCAATGCTGGCTTATGATCTGACGCCGGTGATTCACTCGCTCGCCGATCTGGCGGAGTTGAACCGGCTGGCTGTGACGCGCAGTGTGCGCTATCGCTGCCATCTGAAGATTGACAGCGGAATGGGACGGCTCGGGGTCCGCAACAACGCCAGCGAGATTGCGGCCTCGATTCGCGAGGCGAGCGAAGTGGAAGTGGAAGGGCTGATGACGCATTTCGCCTCGTCCGCCAATTACACTTCTGAACAAACAGACGAGCAGCTGGAGTATTTTGAACAGCTGGCCGCTGAGCTACGATCGGCGAATCTGTGCCCGTCCGTGCTGCATGCCTCGAGCACTATTCCCATCGCATATGGACGCACTCCCGCTTGGAAGCAGATGGTGCGGCCGGGTCACGCGATTTACGGCTACATTTCGCCAGCACGCGGACACGCCCCGCCAAAGATTTTGCAAGTGAAGCCGGCGCTCAGCTGGCGTGCAACTGTGCTTTCGCTAAAAGACGTGCCGGCGGGTGTTCTGGTGGGTTACGGCGGAATGTTTCGAACGGAGCGGCTGACTCGCCTGGCGGTGCTTGCTGCCGGTTATGCCGACGGCATTCCACATCGCCTGGGCAATCGCGGAAGCGTGATCGTGCGCGGTAAGCTGGCTCCGATTGTGGGCGCGGTCAGCATGGATTTGACGACGGTTGATGTCACGGGCAGCGAGATTAAAGTAGGGGAAGCGGTAACGCTGCTCGGGCGCGAAGGAAATACGAGCATCGATGCGCAGCAGATTGCGCGCTGGGCCGGCACCATTTCCTACAGCGTTCTTTGCGGCATCCACGCGCGCGTGAAACGCATCTACATCTGAGGCAGGCGGAATCGAACAGGTTCAAACGACTGCCGCAGGCACCTGCGAGAATAGAAAAAGCTTTTCGTTACGCGTGACGATTACCGAATCCCTCGCGATCCTGCGCGCCGCCCAGGATCTGCCGAACCCATTTCAAATTCAGCTCGCCTGTAGCTTCACCCCGCTGCATCTGAAAACGCTTCTTGCGGCGCATCAGCAGCAGCGCATGCCCCAGAGACGCGCAATCGTAGTAGAAGGAGTTTTCGGCGACCTCATAGGTTCGATCGCAAGTGCTTCCAATCCGGCAGCCATTGCAGTTGTGATCGAATGGCAGGACCTTGATCCGCGGTTGCGCTATCGCGAAGGAGCAGCCTGGGGACGAACGCTGGCGGCCGATCTGATCGACACCGCCCGTATGATGCTTGGACGCATCGAGCAGGCAATCGGACAACTGCCGCCGCATGTGGCCGTTGCGGTTTCCTTGCCAACTTTACCGCTGGTTCCGATTTTTCATCCGTCCACATGGCAGGCGGGTCAGCTGGAACTACTGCTCGAGCGGGAACTTTCGGACTTTGCGAGCCGAGTGGCAGGTAGAAAATTGCTGAATGTCGTCAACCGGCGCTGGCTGGATGAACATTCGCCGGCCAGCAACCGCTTCGATCTGAAATCGGACCTGCTGATCGGTTTCCCCTACACAATCGCGCACGCGGATCAGCTGGCGGATGTGCTGGCTTTGAATCTTGCGCCCCGGCAACCTCTCAAGGGTGTGATTACGGATCTGGACAACACCTTCTGGAACGGTCTGGTCGGCGAAATTGGGACGGATGCTGTGCGTTGGGACCCGGCGAGCCGATATTATCTGCACGGGCTCTATCAAAAGTTGCTGGCCGCGCTGGCTGACGAAGGCATTCTGGTTGGGATTGCCAGTAAGAACGATCCGAACGTGGTCGGCGAAGCGCTCAAGCGCAACGATCTCTTGTGCGCGCAGGAAAAGATTTTCCCGGTGGAAGTACATTGGTCGCCTAAGTCGGAGTCGGTCGGGCGTATTTTGAAGGCGTGGAATATAGGGGCCGATGCTGTTGCGTTTATAGACGATACGCCGCTGGAGCTGGCCGAAGTGGCAGCAGCGCACCCGGGGATTACGTGTCTGCAATTCCCGGTGGGAGATTACCAGGGCGTTTGGAATCTACTGCGGAACCTGCGCGATCTCTGCGGAAAGCCGCGGCTCAGCGAAGAAGATGCGCTACGGCTCGAGAGCATCCGGCGAGGCGCCGAGTTTCAGCAGCAGGCGGAATCAGGTGCGGCGCAGAGTGATGATTTTTTGAAAACGATTGATGCTGTTTTAACCTTCGATTTCGAAACCGCAGCCACGAGTGCCCGCACGCTCGAGCTCATCAACAAGACAAATCAGTTCAATCTCAACGGAGTTCGCCTGACCGAAGCCGACTGGCAGCAGAAGCTTGTCCAGCCGGGAGCGTTTGTGCTTGGCGTGAAATACGAAGACAAATTCGGAGCGCTTGGCACGATTGCGGCCGTGCAGGGGCGCCAGAACGTAAACAGGCTTGAAATTTCCGCATGGGTGATGAGCTGCCGGGCATTCAGCCGGCGAATCGAGCACCAGACACTCAAGCGGCTGTTCGATCGCTTCGGAGTGGATCGGATCGAGTTTAAGTTTGCTCCGACGGCGAAAAACGGACCGACCCAGGAGTTTTTCGGAACCATGCTCGGCCATTTGCCGGACAATGATTTTGGAATTGATCGTGCGCAGTTTGAGAGCGTTTGTCCAGCGCTGTATCATCGCGTAGAAGAAATAAGTGGAGTCACTCTGAATGGATGAGATTAGAACACGACTGATCAAGTGTTTCGAAACGGTTTTCCCCGATTTGCCGGCTGAGCAGATTCCGAACGCAAGCCAGAGTTCGGTCGCAAACTGGGATTCAATTGCGGCAATCACTCTGATCAACGTGATTGAAGAAGAATTTCAGATCACGATGGATCTCGAGATGGCTGGTGAGCTCGACTCGTTTCCGAAGATCCTCGAGTACCTGAAAACGACGGCTGTGAATGCCTGAGACGCCTGAGCACGAACCGCTCGGGTTCCCGATGCGGCTGCATCACGTTGGTTACGTCGTCGGAAATATGGAAGCTTCCATTCGAGGCTTTATGCATTCGCTCGGAATGACCTGGGACGGACAGATCTTCCATGACCCAACGCAGCGAGTGCGCGTCACGTTCCTCGCGACGGGCCCGAACTGCGCACAGATCGAACTCGTGGAACCGGCTGGTGAGAATTCACCGGTGGCCGTATTTCTGAAGACGCGCGGGGGCGGCCAGCATCATCTCTGTTACGAGGTTGGAGACATCGAGCACGCCCTCGATGTTTTCAAATCGCGCAAAGCAGCCATCGTGCAGCGCCCCTGTCCTGCCGTAGCATTCGACGGACGCCGCATCGCATGGTTTATAACACGCGAAAAGCTGGTGGTGGAATTGCTCGAAACGGGCAAAAGGCCTGCTGGCAATGAGCATTAAATTCCGCTGATCAGAACCAGAAACAAAGCCGCGTCATTCTAGGAACAGGATGACCATGTCTTTGAACGATGCCACCGCAGCTGTTCCTTTGATCGAGTCTGATGTGGAGATCCGAACGCCGGACGGATCAGCAGACGCCTGTTTTGCGCGTCCGGCGAAAGGCAGCGCACCGGGCGTTTTGATGTGGCCCGATATCTTCGGATTACGACCTGCCTTTCGAGAGATGGCGAAGCGGCTGGCGCGGGCGGGGTATGCGGTAATCGTGGTCAATCCGTTTTATCGGATGAAGAAGGCGCCGACGGCCGAGCAGGGCAGCGCAACCCCAACGGAACAACTTCGGCCTCTTGCACGCGCTTTGAATGCAGAGACGCACACGGCCGATGCGAAGGCTTTTGTCGAGTGGCTCGACAGGCAGGATGCGGTGGCGAAGGACTGGCGGATGGGCACACTGGGGTACTGCATGGGCGGAGCGATCGCCTTTCGCACTGCTGCAGCCGCTCCGGATCGAGTAGGCGCGGTTGCATCGTTTCACGGCGCGGGGCTGGTGACGGATAAGCCGAATAGTCCGCATCTGGAGGCTGCGAAGGCCAGTGCAGAGTTCCTGGTTGCGATTGCAGAAAACGATGACGAACGCGCGCCGAAGGACAAGTATGTGCTGCGCGAAACCTTTGCGAAAGCCGAGCTGCCAGCCGAGATCGAAGTATATCCGGCAGCGCACGGTTGGTGTCCGCGGGATTCACGAGTCTACGACGAAGCGCAGGCGGAGAAAGCCTGGAGCCGTTTGCTCGCGCTTTTTAGCAGAGCTCTGTCCGAGCGCCGATAACGCGTGCGTTAAGGAGTCCGCGATCTTTCCCGACTGACGGCGCTGTGTTCGGCATTCGTATTCGCGGCGCCAGCGCAGGGCAATGTAAGTTGCACTGTAAGCCCTCCCTGCGGACGGTTGAAGGCTCGTATCGAACCGCCGTGGAGCTCGATAGCGCGATCCGCAATAGCGAGGCCCACGCCGAAGCCGCCCGTCGTGCTTTGCCGGGCCGAATCCACGCGATAGAAGGGCCGAAAGATCGCGTGAAGGCTCTCCTCGGGCACCCCCGGCCCCGTATCGGAGACGCGCAGAACACTGTTGCTTTCCTCCTGCTGCGTTTCGATAGTGACTTCCGCGCCCGACTGTGAATAGCGGATCGCGTTGCGGATGACATTCTCGAGGGCACGGCGCAGCAGATCCTCGCTGCCCATGACGAAGCAGGCGCCGAAGTTGTGGTGGTTGATCTTGCAGCCGCGCACTTCGGCTTCAAAGGTGAGATCGGGCATCAACTCGTCCACCAGGTCGGCGAGCGAAATGCGTTTCTGGGTTGGAAGGTTGTGGAGAGCTTCCATGGAAGATAGCGAGAGTAACTCGCCGATCAGCGCATTCAGCCGGCTCGATTCCAGCTCAGCGCGATCGAGCGAAGTCTTTGCGTCAGGAGCTTCCTCGCGCGCCAGTTCGAGCGCGACGTTCAAGCGAGCCAGCGGCGATCGCAGTTCGTGAGAGACATCGCGCAGCAGCGTTCGATGCGCTTCAATGAGCGCTTGAATGCGATCCGCCATTTCGTTGAAATCGATCATGAGCGTTCGAATGTCGGCGCCTCCCAAATCGCGCAGCGCGCTTCGGGACACCGGTAGTCGCACGCTCATGTCACCGCTCGCGAAGCGCCGGAAGGCAGCGCGCAGGGCTCGAACCGGGCCGGTTAACAGATAAGCGAGTACAAACGTGACCAGCACCGAAACGGGTAACACCCAGGGCGGGAAGTGAGGGAACCAGGAGCGCGGAGGAGCAGGCGTAATCAGGACAGCGATGTACGTTTTCCCATTGGCGCGAAAGGGTTGCGCGGTAATCGAGCGACGACCGGACGTCACGTACTCAGCCTGCTGGCGCTGCTGAGCATCCGCGGCCAGCTGCTGAGCTGGTTTTGGCAAACTACCCTGGCAAACCGGGCGCTGGTGCTCATCCAAAACAATCAGGGTCGCGTCTTGCGGGCCGCGGCAGGCGACATTGCCTGCAAAGACTTGCAGGCGCCCCAGTTCGACCAGCGAGGTTTCCAGAGCAATCACGTTTGCTTCATAGGATCCATGGAAGCGGCTCGGGAAAATCATTGCCGCGAGTACGAAGGTGATCAGCGTACTGATCCAGAACGACAAGAAAAGCTGGACGAAGAAGCTTCGCATGGGTCAGGCGCGCTCTTCGCCGTTGAGTGTAAACATATAACCCGAATTGCGAATGCCTCGAATGCTGCCGTGAAAAGTTCGGAGCGCTTCCAGCTTGCGGCGGAGACGGCTGACATGCATATCGATGCTGCGATCCAACGGCCGGAAAGGCCGCTCCAGCACGTCTTCGGTGAGCTCTTCGCGCGAAACCACTTCGTATGGCCGCTGCAGCAGTTTGCTCAACAGCAGGAACTCGATATCCGTGAGGTCGAGGGGCTGGTCGCGAAAACTGATCCGGCGGCGGTTGTTATCGACTGAGAACCCGGCCGCTGCACGGGATGAAGCCGTTTGATCGAGTTGAGAACCGCGCCGGCTGATGGCACGCATGCGGGCGACGAGTTCGCGTGGATTGAAGGGCTTTGGAAGATAATCGTCTGCGCCTAACTCAAGCCCGACAATGCGGTCCACATCATCTCCGCGAGCGGTCAGAAGCAGGACGTGAATGGCGGATTGTGCACGCAGTCTGCGGAGTACTTCGAAACCGTCGATATCGGGAAGCATTACGTCGAGAAGAATGATGCCGTACGTATCCTCAAGCGCGCTTTTGAGCCCGGCCTGACCGCTGTGCCGCGCCGTCACTTTCCAGCCGTGACGCCCCAGGTAGTCCTGCAGCATGGAGCATAACTCGGTATCGTCGTCGATGAGCAGAACCGTTTCGCTACTGCTTTTTTCGTGGCTTTGCTCATCGTTCGGCACCATTTCTGCTTCATTTTAAGAACTATTTCAGCCGTGTACGCGATCGTTACAGATCGTTACAAATCGTGACTGCGCGTTACCGAGTTTCATCGTGCAATGAGATTGTGAATCCCTCCGTCATGAAGCTGATCACGCTATGAGCGAGCCGATAGAGCAAACAAACCGAACGCTGGTCGAAGAAAAGTCGCGGCAAGTCACGCAGCCAAAGAGACGGGCGTGGCTCGCGGCTGTGCTGGTCCTGCTGATCACGGCGGCTCTCCTCGTGCCGTTATGGCTACGGCAGAAACAGGGTCCGGCGGCGCCCGGATTTGCTGGTCCCGGCGGACCTCCTGGAGCAGGTTTGGGCGGACCGAATGCCGCTACACCCATCGAAACGGCAACCGTTCAAACCGAGCCAATGAGTGTTTTCATCGATGCGATTGGGACGGTTACACCCGAACGTACGGCGAGCATCTACAGCCAGGTGAGCGGGCAGTTGCTCGCCGTGAACTACACCGAAGGCCAGATCGTGAAGCAGGGTCAGTCACTGATCGAAGTGGACCCGAGACCCTATCAGGCGCTGCTGGACCAGGCGCGCGGAGCGCTCGCTCGCGACCGCTCGCTGCTGCATCAGGCGCAGGTCAACGCCAAACGCTATGAAGACGCACTGAAGCGAAATGCAATCGCGCAGCAAACGCTTTTCGACCAGCAGGCCACAGTAGAGCAGTATCAGGGCACCATCCAGAACGACGAAGGATCGGTAAAGTACTACGAGGTGCAGCTTGGGTATTGCCACATTGTGGCACCCTTCACGGGCCGCATCGGGCTGCGCTTGGTCGATCCCGGAAACACAATATTTTCAGGCGCCTCGAACACGCTCGCGGTGATTACGCAGCTTGATCCGATCACGGTTGTGTTCTCTATTCCGGAAGACGATGTGCAGCGTGTGCAGAATCAGCTGCGGCGCGCGCACACCATGAAAGTGAATCTGTTCGATCGCGCGCAGAATCACGAAATCGCCGCTGGCTCGCTACTGGCCTTCGATAACCAGATCGATACCACGACCGGCACCGTCAAGTTTCGAGCGCGCTTCCGCAATCCGAACGGCTCGCTGTTCCCAAATCAGTTTGTCAATGCGCGCCTGCTCGTGGATACGCTGCCGGCGGCGCAGGTTCTGCCTACATCGGTGATTCAGTACAACGGTCAGCAGGCGTTTGTGTACGTTGTCGACCGCGCCAGCAACACGGTTCATCTGCAGAACGTCACGGTAACCAACGAAGCCAATGACGAATCGGCCGTGCAGGGACTCGCTCAGGGCACGCTGGTCGCTTCGAGCAACTTCGACCGCCTGCAGGACGGAGCAAAGGTGATGCTTGCCGGACGCGGCACTCCTCCCTTTGGACCAGGAGGATCGGGACCTGGCGGACCGCCGGCCGCGGGCGGCAAGCCGGCCGGTCCAGGCGAGCCTCCGCCTACTAACCGCAAGCCCGGAAACCTCACGGGAGCTTCGCGTTGAGCCCATCGCGCTTATTCATCTTGCGGCCCGTGGCGACGGCGCTGCTTATGGCTGCCATCCTGCTCGTGGGATTCGTAGCCTATCTGCAGCTTCCCGTTTCCGCGTTGCCGGAGGTCAACTATCCGACCATTCAGGTGCAGACACTCTATCCGGGTGCAAGCGCCGAGGTCATGTCTTCGACCGTGACAGGTCCCCTGGAAAAACAGTTTGGCCAGATTCAGGGTCTCTCGCAGATGACGTCGACCAGTTCCGGCGGTGCGTCGGTCGTCGTTCTGCAGTTTGCGCTCAACATCAATATCGACGTCGCCGAGCAGGAAGTGCAGGCCGCCATCAACGCAGCCCAAAGCTATCTGCCGAATGATTTGCCTGTGCCACCGGTTTACAGCAAGACCAACCCGGCTGATGCACCCGTACTGACGCTGGCGCTGACCTCGAAGAGCATGTCCCTCGATCGAGTGGAAGATCTCGCGGACACCCGGTTTGCTCCCAAAATTTCGCAGGTTAAGGGTGTCGGACTCGTTTCCATCTCGGGCGGTCAGAAGCCCGCGGTGCGCATTCAGGCGAATCCCCTGGCGCTTTCCTCGTATGGACTGAGCCTAGAGGACATTCGCACGGCTATCACCAGCACAAGCGTCAATGGCGCGAAAGGAAACCTCGACGGACCGCAGCAGGCGTACACGATCAATGCCAACGACCAGATCATCTCGGGCAACCAGTACGGGCAAGTGGTCGTTGCGTATCGGAATGGCGCGCCGCTGATGCTGACCGATGTTGCACGGGTATTCAACGGGGTCGAAAATTCGCGCCTGGCCGCATGGATGAACACCACGCCGGCCGTGATCCTTAACATTCAGCGTCAATCGAATGCCAACACGATTCAGGTGGTGGATTCGGTGAAAGCGCAGTTGAAGCAAATCGAAACGAGTCTTCCGGCTTCGGTCAAAGTCAGCGTGCTGACCGATCGCACTACGACAATTCGTGCCTCGATCGACGACGTTGAGTTCGAAATGGCGTTGACGATCGGACTGGTCGTGCTGGTCATCTTTCTCTTTCTGCGCAACCTGCGAGCAACCATCATCCCGAGCGTCGCGGTTCCGCTTTCGCTCGTCGGAACTTTCGCGGTCATGTATCTACTGGGCTACAGCCTGAACAATCTCACGCTGATGGCGCTGACGATTGCAACCGGCTTTGTGGTCGACGACGCGATTGTCATGCTCGAAAACATTTCGCGCTATCTCGAGCAGGGAATGCGGCCGATTCAGGCGGCTCTCACGGGTGCTTCCGAGATTGGGTTTACCATCATCTCACTCACGATCTCGCTTATTGCAGTGCTGATTCCGCTTCTATTCATGACGGACATTACCGGTCGCCTCTTCCGGGAATTTGCCGTCACGCTGGCGGTCACGATCGTGGTTTCGGCGGTGGTCTCCTTAACGCTGACGCCGATGATGGCTTCGCGCCTGCTGCGTCACACGCCGGAAGGATCCGAGGGTCGCTTCTATCGCTGGTCGGAGCATGTCTTCGATCGCATTATCGGCTTCTATGGACGCACTTTGCGCTTTGTGCTGCGATTTCAGCCTGTCGTGCTGCTGATCGCGGCGATAACGCTGGTGCTCTCCGTCTATCTTTACTTCGTCATTCCCAAAGGCTTTTTCCCGGTGCAGGATACCGGTGTGATTCAGGCGATCTCGCAGGCGCCCGAGGCGACCTCATTTGCCGCCATGTCGATTCGCCAGCAGGCGCTCGCGCGCATCATTCTGGAGGATCCCGCAGTCGACTCGTTGTCTTCTTTTATCGGCATCGACGGCACAAACACGACTCTGAACAGCGGCCGCATGCAGATCAACCTGAAACCGCTCGAGCAGCGCCGGATTTCGGCCAGCGACGTGATCCGCAGACTGAAGCCCAAAGTGCAACACGTAACCGGCATCGAGCTCTACATGCAGCCGGTGCAGGATCTGACAGTAGAGGATCGCGTCAGCCGGACGCAGTTTCAATACACGCTGGAAGATCCGAATGAAGAGGAGCTGAATACCTGGACAAACAAACTCGTCGCGAAACTCCGGCGATTGCCGCAGATTGAAGACGTGGCAACCGATCAGATGCCCTCTGGTAACGCCATCCAGATCGACATTGATCGTGTAACTGCGTCGCGGCTCGGCATCAATCCGCAGACAGTGGACGACACGCTGTACGATGCCTTTGGCCAGCGCCAGATCACGACGCTGTACACGCAAACGAACCAGTATCACGTGATTCTGGAAGCCGATCCCAAATTGCAAACGCGGCCCGGCGATCTGGACAACATCTATCTTCAGGCTTCGGGCGGCTCGACTCAGGCAGCAAGCCGGACGATGGGATCTTCTTCGGGAGCGGGCGCCGGAGGCGCAGCGGGCGGAGGCTCAACACAACTGAGTCCGGGATCGACTTCGGGAGTGGGAAGTGTGGCGACTGCCAGTTCCACATTGGCCTCCGGTCAAACTGCCGCGAGCCAGCTCAGCACGAGTACGCTCACATCCGCGCTCTCGAGCACAGCGGTGAATCCTACGGTGCTGCAATCCATATCGACCTCCACTACGGCTTCGAGCACTGCACTGAATTCGAGCAACAGCGCGGCAGGCGCTGGGGGTGCTGCAACCAGCGCCGGGACAAGCGCAGCTGGTTCTGCCGGCGCGGCAAGCGGGGGTGGAGGAGGAGGGTCAACAAGCACCTCGAGTCGCGCACAACCAATACCGCTGGCTGCCTTCGCGAGTTACCGCAAAGCTTCAGCACCGCTCACGATCAATCATCAATCGCAGTTTCCGGTTGTGACGATCTCGTTCAATCTCGCGCCGGGCGCATCGTTGAGCCAGGCCGTTGACGCCGTTGATAAAGCCACAGCAGACTTGAGTCTTCCGCTTGCCATGCAGGCGCGCTGGCAGGGAACGGCAGCTTCTTTCCGCAACTCGCTCAGCAACGAAGGGCTGCTGGTCTTAGCGGCGCTGGTGACCGTTTACATCGTGCTCGGAGTGCTTTATGAAAGCTTTATCCACCCGCTGACCATTCTTTCGACCCTGCCCTCGGCAGGCGTAGGCGCGCTGCTCGCGCTCATGTTATTCCACCAGGATCTCGGCATCGTTGGAATCATCGGCATCGTGCTGCTGATCGGCATTGTGAAGAAAAACGGCATCATGATGGTCGATTTCGCACTCGAGGCCGAGCGCAATGAAGCCAAGAATCCGGAAGATGCAATTTACCAGGCCAGCCTGCTTCGTTTCCGGCCGATTCTGATGACCACGATGGCGGCGCTGCTTGCCGGTTTACCGCTTGCGCTCGGGACCGGAATCGGTGCGGAGCTGCGGCGTCCGCTCGGCATCTCGATGGTCGGGGGTCTGTTGCTGAGCCAGTTGCTCACGCTGTACACGACACCCGTAATTTACATCTGGTTCGATCGCCTCAGTAAGAAATTCAAGCGCGGGCCGGCTGCGCATCCGATGCAGCTGCCGTTAGCGGAGCAGTCATGAACATTTCTGCACCGGCCATCAAACGGCCCGTTGCTACCATCCTTCTGACTGCCGCAGTTGCGATAGCAGGCGCGCTGGCCTTCATCGTGCTGCCTGTTTCGCCCCTGCCGCAGATCGATTCGCCGACCATTTTCGTCAATGCATCGCTCCCGGGCGCAAGTCCGGACGTGATGGCGTCTGCTGTGGCCACTCCGCTCGAGCGGCAACTGGGTCACATTGCCGGTATTACCGAGATGACTTCGCAAAGCTCCACGGGCTCGGCGAACATCTCCATGCAGTTCGATCTTGATCGGAACATCAATGCTGCTGCACGCGATGTTGAAGCTGCAATCAGTGCGGCGCGTACCTATCTTCCCTCGAATTTGCCGATGAATCCCCAATATCGGAAAGTGAATTCGGCGGATACTCCGATCGCAATCATCGGGCTTGAATCGAACGTTTACGATGCGGGTCATCTTTACGACACGGCTTCGAACGTTCTCCTGCAAAAGATTTCGCAGATTCAAGGCGTCGGGCAAGTAACTCTTGGAGGCGCAACACTTCCCGCCGTCCGCATAGAAGCAAATCCTTATCAGCTACATCATTACGGGCTCAGCCTGACGGATGTGGCAAATTTTCTTCGGAATCAAAATGCGCACTCACCCAAAGGCCTGCTGAGCAACGATCAGACCGTAACGTATCTCTACGCCAACGATCAGATCAACAAGGCAAGCGATTACCGGCCGCTAGTGCTTGCTTATCGCAACGGTTCCGCGGTTCGCCTGCAGGATGTTGCAAACGTGGTCGACGGTACCGAAAGCCGTCGTTCGGCCGGTTACGTGAACGGTCAGATATCGGTCGACCTGATCATCTTCAAGCAGCCGGGTTCGAACATCATCCAAACCGTCGACCGCATCAAAGCCGCGCTGCCGGAACTGAAGGCATCGATCCCACGGGGCCAGAAACTTACGCTCATTCTCGATCAGACAACAACTATTCGCGCTTCACTGCACGATGTCGAGAAAACGTTGAGCATATCGGTGTGTTTGGTAATTCTGGTAGTCTTCGTTTTTCTGCGCGACTGGCGAGCCACTGTGATTCCGGGTATTGCGGTTCCCGTTTCTCTTGTCGGGACTTTCGCGGCGATGTATCTGCTCGGCTATTCGCTCGACAATCTGTCGCTGATGGCGTTGACGATTTCGACGGGCTTCGTGATTGACGACGCCATTGTAGTGATGGAGAACATTGCGCGCTATCTCGAGAGTGGATTGCCGCCGATCGAAGCAGCGCTGCGCGGTTCGAAAGAGATCGGTTTCACGGTGCTCTCGATCACGGTCTCGTTGATCGCCGTCTTCATACCGATTTTACTGATGCAGGGCTTCCTCGGACGCCTCTTCCGGGAATTCGCCATGACGCTTTCCATCGCGATTCTGATCTCGATGGTGCTCTCGCTGACAACCACCCCGATGCTTTGCTCACGTATCCTGAAACCCGCTTATAAAAGCACGCACGGCCGCCTCTACCGGCTCAGTGAGCGCGCCTTCAACGGACTTCTGAGAATGTACGAGGTCAGTCTGGACTGGGTGCTCGGCCATCATGCCGCAGCGGTCCTGCTCTTGTTATTGATCACCATGGCGCTCAACGTTGTCTACATCGTGAGAATTCCGAAAGGTTTCTTCCCACAGCAGGACACCGGCGTCGTTATGGGCGGCTTGATGGGTCCGCAGGATGCTTCGTTCCAGAAAATGAACACCGCGCTGCAGCAGGCCGTGAGGATCGTGAAATCCGATCCCGGTGTTCTCAATGTAGTCGGATTTACTGGCGGTCAGGGATCTTCGAACAGCGGTTTTATTTTCATAGCGCTCAAACCGCTTGAACAACGGCACGTCAGCGCAACCGATATCGTCAACCGGCTGCGTCCCAAGCTGATGCGTATCCAGCAGGCGCAAGTGTTTCTGATGGCGGCGCAGGATATTCGAATCGGCGGCCGTCAATCGAACTCGCAGTATCAATACACGCTTCAGGGCGACACGGTGGATGATCTGAAGAAGTGGGCGCCCCAGCTTACCCGCGCCATGAAGAAGATTCCCGAGATCGTGGACGTCAACTCCGATCTGCAAAGTGGCGGTCTGGAGGCGTATCTGACTTACGATCGCGTAACGGCCGCGCGCCTGGGCCTCACGCCGCAAACCATTGATGATGCTCTGAACTACATGTTTTCGCAGGCGCAGGCATCGACAATTTACAAACCGCTGAACCAGTACCACGTGGTTCTGGAAGCTGCGCCACAATACACCACCACACCAGAAGTGCTGAGCCGAAGCTATGTTCAGAACACCGATGGCGCGGTTCCGCTACCGGCCATCGCCAGCCTGCGGCGCCGCACTGGTCCGTTATCGGTCAGTCACACAGGGTTGTATCCGTCTTCGACGATCTCATTCAACCTGCAGCCCGGCGTTTCGCTCGAACAGGCAACGGCTCTGGTTCACGACGCTGAAGCAAAGCTGGGCATGCCCAAGAGCGTGCATGGAACATTCTCAGGTACGGCGGCTCAGTTCACGGCCTCGCTCAAAAGCGAACCTTTGCTGATCGCGACCGCGATTCTCGCCGTCTATATCGTCCTGGGAATTCTGTATGAAAACCTGGTTCATCCAATCACGATTCTGACTTCGCTGCCTTCGGCCAGCCTCGGCGCCGTGATCACACTCATGATTTTCGGCTCCGATCTCAACATCATCGCCCTCATCGGAATCATTCTCCTGATCGGCATTGTGAAAAAGAACGCGATCATGATGATCGACTTCGCGCTGCAACTAGAGCGCGAGCAGAAGATGGACACGCAGCAGGCGATTTTCCGTGCTTCATTGATGCGGTTCCGCCCGATTCTGATGACAACCGCAGCCGCTTTTTTCGGTGCGGTTCCGCTCGCTTTTGGCACCGGCATCGGCTCCGAATTGCGGCGTCCGCTCGGATTGACCATCCTTGGCGGCCTGATCGTCAGCCAGGTGCTGACTCTGTATACCACTCCGGTCGTTTACCTGTTCCTTGACCGGCTGCGACTGCGTTTCAAACGCGTCCGGGGCTATGAAGGAACGGCACCGCTGGAGGCATTTTCATGAAACATCTTTTCGAGCTCAATAAACTTGCTTTGATAACCGGCCTCGCGCTCGCCCTCTTTCTTGCCGGCTGCACCGTCGGTCCGAAGTATTCAAAGCCATCCGTTGCCACGCCCGTTTCTTACAAAGAGCTTTCCGAAACGCGCGCCCGCGAAGGATGGAAGGAGGCCGAACCCCGCGATGGTGTTATTCGCGGCGACTGGTGGACCATTTTCGGGGATAGCGAGCTGAACAGCCTGGAAGAACGGCTCAATCGCAACAACCAGAACATCGCCGTTTCCTTCCAGAACTACATGGCTGCTCGCGCGTTGGTTCGTAATGCGCGATCGAGTCTGTTCCCAACGGTTAGCGTCGGCTTCTCGGCCACTCACACAGCGGTCGGACCGGGCAGCACGATTCGCGCCAGCAACTCGATCAGCCAGAGCAGCTATGAATTGCCGCTGGATGTGTCCTGGGAGCCGGATCTCTTCGGACGTATTCGCAATACCATTCGCGAATATGCAAATGCGGCCCAGGTCAGCGCAGCCAATCTTGCCAACGAGCGATTAAGCGAGCAGGCCAGTCTGGCCGAATATTTCTTCGAGCTGCGCGGTCAGGACGCGCTCGCGCAGATCTACAACGAAACGGTAAAGAGCTACGAAGAGACGCTGAAGCTCACTCAGTCGCTGGTCGAAACGGGTATTAATTCGCAGCAGGACGTCGTCCAGGCCGAAACCAACCTGCGCACTGCGCGCGCGAATGCAACCAGCATCGGAATTGCACGAGCGCAGTATGAGCACGCCATCGCGTTGTTGATCGGTCAGCCGGCCAGTGACTTTTCTATCGCAGTAAGACCCCTCGATACGAAACCGCCCGCGATCCCGACCGGGCTTCCTTCGCAGTTGCTGGAGCGGCGCCCAGATATCGCGGCGGCTGAACGAACTATGGCCGAGGCGAACGCGCTCATCGGCGTCGGAAAAGCTGCCTATTATCCGACGGTATCATTATCAGGAAGTGCAGGCACGCAGACGAGTTCTATCGGTAGCTTGCTGAGCTGGCCGGCACGTTTTTGGTCGCTCGGCGGCAGCGTCTCGGAAACAGTGCTCGACTTCGGCGCGCGACGTGCAACCGTTCAACAGTACGAGGCACAGTATAACGCGGACGTCGCCACCTATCGTCAGACTGTGCTGAATGCTTTTAAAGAAGTTGAGGATTACCTGGCCTCAACTCGCATCCTGGCTGCTCAACTGGGCGAGCAGGAACAAGCAATCGAGTCCTCACGCCAATATCGCGATATCGCGGTTGCGCGGTATCAGACTGGCGTCGATACTTACCTGAATGTTCTTACGGCTCAAAACACGCTCCTAAGTAACCAGCTTTCGGAAGTTACCGCACGCACCTCTCAGATGACCACCAGCGTTCAGCTTATTGCCGCACTGGGCGGCGGATGGGATGTCACGAAACTACCCTCCGAAAAGGACGTTCGAGCAGCGAGATAATCCGTTCCTTAGCTAATGCTAATCGAGGCCGAGCTGGTACTGCATTTCTTCCAGGGAAACGCCGCTGGTCTCGGGATAGTAAAACAGGACGAGAAAGAAGTCGAGTACCATCATGGCACCGAAAAAGATGAACGGATAGGCACCCGATGATTTGGCCATTATGGGAAACACGAGCGAGATCAGCGCATTCGTAATCCAGTGGGACGAACTGCCCAGGCTCTGCCCTTTCGCGCGCACGCGGTTTGGAAAAACTTCGCCCGGATAGACCCAGACGACTGCGCCCTGTGAGATCGCAAAGCAGGCGATGTAGAGCATCAGCAGCCAAACCAACCAGCCCAGGTGCGTACCGGTCAGAAAGAGCACGGAAATCGCAGCCAGGCAGAAGATAAGTCCGACCGTTCCCGTCAGCAGCAATTTCTTGCGGCCGAATTTGTCGATGACCGACATGGCCGCGAGGGTCGCCACCAAGTTCATGGCACCTACTGCGACGGCCTGCAGATCGCCGGAAACCCGGCTGGCGCCCGCCAGGCTGAAAATGTCGTTCAGATAGTAAAGGATTGCATTGATTCCGGAGAGCTGGCAGAACATGCCTACCGTCAGTGCGACGAAGACGGGTAATCGATATCGCCGCGAGAACAACGGAACATCTTCCGTAGAGCGCTCGAGATGGACCGATGCCGCGATTTCGTCCAGCTCCTTCTTTGCATCCCGCACTCCTATCAACCGGAGGACATGCAGAGCTTCGTCCAGCCTCCTTTGCATCACGAGCCAGCGCGGGCTGCGCGGAATGAAGAACAGCATAAGCAGGAAGAACAACGCCGGTATTGCGGAGACGCCCAGCATCCACCGCCAGTCATTCGTGCCGAAGTGCATCGCGCCGATGAGGTAATTCGATACGTATGCGAGTAGAATGCCGATAACGATGTTGACCTGAAAGAAGCCAACCAACCGGCCGCGCCAATCCGGAGGTGCAATTTCGGCAATGTACATCGGGCCCAGCACTGAGGATCCACCGATTCCCAGGCCGCCGATAAAACGAAAGAAAATCAGCGAAGGCCAGTTCCAGGCGAGCGCGCAACCGACAGCAGAAACGACGTAAAACAGCGCCATCACTCGCAAGCTGTCCCTGCGCCCAAACTTCTGTCCAGGAATGCCCGCCATCATAGCAGCGATTACGGTTCCAATGAGCGCGCTCGACACTGTGATCCCGAGCATTGCCGGTGAAAGATGGTACTTTGCCGTCAGAGCCGCGGTTGTGCCGGAAATAACTGCTGTATCGAAGCCGAAAAGCAGACCGCCGAGTGCTCCGACAACCGTGCTTTTGGCTACGTGAGAGTTAATGGTCATCGTATCCGATCTGTTGCGCCCGTGGTCAGACGCCAAGCTGTATGATAAGCGGATCGCTCTGCCGGCCTCTGGTACCAGCTCACTTAGAGCAGCGATTTAGGAACGGGCCGAACTGAATCGACATGCTGCCAGCTCAGCTGGAGGCCGAGAGCACCAGCATGGGTATTCGGCGCATTGGGTGCAATCTGCTTCCTGAATGCGTTCTGCGCCTCCAACCCATTTCAGCCCCCAGGCTCAACAATGGCATTCTGCAAGCGGTGAGCACGTGACGCCAAAGCAGCGACACACGGCGCCTCAGACTTGAGAACGTGCCCGGAAAGTTCCTGCTCGATAGATTCGGGCAGTTTTGAGCACAGCTCTATCGCGAATGTATATACGATTCCACTGCACCGCTTCCCGACTTATTCGAAATCTGCTGGTTCAGGATCTCCATACTCCGCAGCACGAGATCAATTACGGCGTTATCTCCGATGATCGAGTTGATCATCAGATGGTACAAATCGCGCTGCGGCCACGTTTTTCCGTAATACCGCTGAACGAAAGCTGCGCGGTCGGTGTCAACATGCATGAGCAACCGTTCGGCCTCTTCTTCTGATTTGCCGAGTTCGAGCAGCCGCCGCATCTTCTCGTGATACGGGGCATAAAGAAACAGCGCTAGATGGTCTTCTCGCTCGCGCAGGAAATATGTAGAAGCGCGTCCGACGATAACTGCGGGACCGCGGTCCGCTATCTCGTTCACCATCTCTTCGAATATTCGCGAAAGATTTTCGGCATCGAGCAGTTCGCCTCCTGAGCCCGAGTAGCGCTCCTCGTAACTGCCGCGCATGAACGTTTTCATGAGCCGGTAAAAAGTCGAGTCGGGCTTCTGCTCGCATTTCTCCACCGATTTCACATCGCAATGCAGGCGGTTGGCAATCTCCTGCGTGATCTTCTCGTCCCAAATCGTCCATCCCAGGCGATCTGCAAGTTTACGCGCAATTGTTCCGGCGCCGCTGCCGAATTCGCGCTCAATGGCAATTGTTCGGATCACGCCATCCTCCTCTACCGCAAATATTGTATGCAGTTTTCATGCCGAAAGCGCGTCTAAGACGCGGAATGAAAGCAGTCGAAATCAGCTCGTTTGGCGGACCCCGAGTTCTGCGAATCTGTGAGCGCCCCAGACCGGAGCCGACGGCCGGTGAGGTGCTCGTCCGGGTAAGTACCGCAGGAGTCGCGCGTGCCGACACGCTTCAGCGCCAGGGAAAATATCCCCCGCCCCAGGGCGCATCCGATATTCCCGGATTGGACGTGGCGGGATGCGTCGAATCCATTGGGCCCGGAGTGCAAAATATTCAGCCCGGGCAACGCGTTTGCGCCATCCTGGCTGGGGGCGGCTATGCCGAATACTGTGTAGCACCGCAGCAACAGGTGCTGCCGATTCCCGAGAACTGGACCGAGATCGAAGCAGCCACTCTACCCGAAAACATCTTCACTGCTTTTGACAATCTCATCACGCGCGCCGGTCTGAAGAGCGGCGAAAGCGCACTGATTCATGGCGGAACAAGTGGCGTTGGGAGTATGGCGATCATGCTGGCCAAAGCCTGGAACGCTCGTGTGATCGCGACCGCAGGCAGCCAGGAGAAATGCCGGGCCTGCCGTGATTTCGGCAGCGACGCGGCGATCAATTATCGCGAGGGCGACTTCGTGGAAGCGGCGCGGGCGTTCACGAGCGGTCACGGTGTGGATGTCGTGCTGGACCTTGTCGGCGGGGCGTATCTTGCTCGCAATCTGGACGCACTGGCACTCGAGGGTTGCATTTCGATCATCGCCACGCAGGGCGGCCGCACAGCCGAGTTGGATATCGGCCGGCTCATGATGAAGCGCGCGCGGATTATGGGTTCAACGATGCGAGCACGTACGCCCTCCCAGAAAGGCGAAGTGGCAGCGCGGCTGCTGAAACAAGTCTGGCCGCTGCTGCCATCGAAGACGGTCATTCGTCCTGCGATCGATCGCGTGTACCCGCTCCAGGAAGCATGGCGCGCGCACGAGCGGATGGAAAGCGGTGAGCACATCGGCAAGATTGTACTCACCATCGACCGATGATTAACGCCGGAAGCCGCCGCGGTATGCACCGCGAAATCCGCCATAGTAATGCGGGCCATACCAGCCCCGTCCGCCCCACCATCCGCCATAGAAGGCCACCGACGGGCCCCAGTAGTATGGATAACCCCAACCCCAGTACGGCCCATAGTACGGATAGCTGTAAACAGGAGCCGGAGGCGGCGGAGCGGCGCTCTGATAGTACTGGTTTGGGCCGCCGTTCTGGTAAGTCGGACGGTCGTATTCGTTCGGCTGTACATAGCGGAAAGCCTGGCTGCTGTTGACGGTCGAAATCGTCACTGGCGTTTCGAGCTTGAAAGTGAGAATCTGTTCGGGGTAGATGACGCTGGCGTGATTGCGCGTAACAAGTACGCCCAGTAAGCCCGCAAATGCCCCGGCACCCGCCCCGATCGCAGCACCCGAGCCGCCGCCAGCAATGGCTCCTATAACAGCTCCGGCTCCAGTCGTCGTTGCCACCGTGCCGGCCTGCTGACCTCCGGGAGTTGTGCCGCCGCGTACGCTCACAAACTGCGTATTGACCGTGAGATGCTGCCCGTCAACGAGCGTGAGATCGGTGAGCGCCAGACCGAGCCGGCCGGGCTGATCCGAGCTATGGTGCTGGGCGGTTGCGACCCTGCCTCCAATGGTCTGTCCGGGCTCGGCAACGACCACCCCATTCACCACGATCGGTTGCACCAGCGAAGCCGTGAAGGCGTCGCCCGGCTGGTTCTTATCCGATGAGAGCATCTGGTTGATCCGAACCGTTATGTAAGTGCCGGCGGGCACCGTCAGTTGCGCCGGAATCGGTGGTGGCGCATAAGCTGGCTGCTGTTGGTTCTGAGCCGGAGTCTGTGAATCCTGCCCGCCAATGGCAGGATAGGACGCACGTCCGTTCGAACTCGAGGGATATGCCGGCGCCGGTTGAGCAGGTGGTCCGTTTGGATCACTGTTGTAAACCGACGAGTGATCGCCGACCCGTTTCCAACCACCATTCGAACCGGAATCGGGGGCCGGAGCCGATGCGCTCGCATCCGGCGGCGATGCCGGATCGGACGAATTGGTGTCGTTCTGTCCATAAGCCAGTGGGACCGCCGCGACTGCTGCCGCTAGGAAAGCCCGACCTGCAGCCCGGCGGAAAAAATCAAAGTGAGTTGCCATGGTTATACAAACCTTCGCCGGATGTTGTGCACGCTACATGCCAGCGAAAACGGCCAGAAATTCATGCATTTAGCAACATCGGGCGCGGTTGCACTGCACCGGGCTGGTGGTTTTCGGCCAACCGCATGACAAACCCGTTTGCCCGGACGGCAATCCAGCGACCAGCGGAACACCACGAAGCAGAAGTGGCGGAGGCGTACTGAGCGTACCCGCATGGCGTAAGAAAGGCGAAATCAGACACTTACAGAAAAATCTTTGAACAAAACTATTGCATTCACCTGGAGTACGTGTAACTATCGACTCAGTGGTCTGAAATGGCCGAAAGTGGTTCGAAGTGGACGGTCAAGAGCATCCTCGAGAGCTGGTCGAGGCCCCGCGCGGGACTCTCAGCGGTCGTGTGGATGAGAAGGGCCGTTTGAAGCTGCCGGCAGCGGTGGCGCAGTACTTCGGTGCGTTGGGTGAGCAAAAGGTTTTTGTTACGACGCTGAACACTTCGACAGCCTTAATCTATCCGATTTCGGTGTGGAAAGAAACGGAAAAGATGCTGGAGGAGCCGGGCGAGGATGCCGACGTGCGAGCCGATGTAGCGTTTGTGGCGAATCACTACGGGGAAGATTCGGAGATTGATGCGCAGGGGCGGGTGCTGTTGCCGACGACTCTGCGGCGCGAGCTGGAGCTGGAGAAGGACGATGTGCATCTGGTCTGCTACCGGCAGCGCGTAGAGGTGTTTGGGAGCAAGGTGTACGGGCAGCGTCTGGAGGCGGCCAAGACCGATCTTCAGAGCAAGCTCAAGGCGCTCGAGAAAAAGGGATTGCGCTAGGGATTGGGAATGCAGGGCGAACCGTGGCATGTGCCGGTTCTGCTCGAAGAATCGCTCGAATATCTCGCGATTCAACCTCACGGCATTTATGTAGACGTGACCACGGGCTTGGGTGGTCATACGCGGGCGATTGCGGAGCGCTTGACGACGGGCTTCGTGATTGCGTGCGATCGGGATCGGGAAGCGCTCGAATTGGCGAGGGCGAGTACGCGGGATCTGGAGGAGCGGATCCGGTTTTTTCACGGGCCGTTCTCTTGGATGCCGAAAGCTTTGGCGAGTTGCGGTGTCGAGCAGGTGGACGGCGTGCTGGCCGATCTGGGTGTGAGCCGGTACCAGTTGAGTGCTGCGGAACGCGGGTTTTCGATTCAGGCGGATGGGCCTTTGGATATGCGAATGGACCGCAGCCAGGAGCTGACCGCCGCGGATCTGGTGAACGAACTGCCTGAAAAGGCGCTCGCCGATCTGATTTATCAGCTCGGTGAAGAAAGGAGGTCGCGAAGAATCTCCAGAGCAATCGTTCG
>JAJPHN010000048.1 GCA_021325235.1 Terriglobia bacterium
GGGCCCGAGGGTGACGACCCTCAACTTCGAGGCCGGATATATGCACGCAGTCTTATTCTGACCGTTGATCAAAACGAGGTTGCAATACAGGCAGGGTCCATATATGCATCCAAAGGACCGCTATCCGGTTCTTTATTTGCAGCACGGTGGAGGCGAGAACGAAACAGGATGGATCCGGCAGGGGCGCGCGAATTTCATTCTGGATAACCTGATCGCGAGCGGAAAGGCGAAGCCGATGATCATCGTGATGGCAAACGGCTATGCGCGGCGCGCGGGTCAGCCCGCTCCTGATCTCGCGGGCAAGGGCTTTGGTTCACCGGAGATGAGGAAAGCGATGCAAGACATGATGTCTGCATTTGAGGACGATATGACGCAGGCTTTGATTCCGTTTATCGACTCGACCTACCGCACTTTCAAGGACCGCGATCATCGCGCCATGGCGGGCCTTTCGATGGGTGGCATGCAAACGTTCCATGTGGCGTTCGACCATCTCGAACTGTTCTCCTACATCGGCGGGTTCAGCGGTGCATTGAATCCCTTTACGGGCGGCAACAACGATTTCGACACGAAGACGGCATACAACGGTGCTTTGGCCGATCCGACAGCGTTCGCCAAGCGAGTGCATCTGCTGTGGATCGGGGTGGGAACGGACGAGCCTGCTCAGATGAAAGCCGGAATTGAAATGCTTCATCGCACTTTGGACAAAGCGAAGGTTGAACACATCTTTTATGAATCGCCCGGGACCGCACACGAATGGCAGACCTGGCGACGCGATCTGAACGACTTTGCGCCTCGCCTCTTCCGCAACTAGCGTTTGCAGCCCCGAAATGCCAGTCCATCCGGTTCCCTCCCCTGAATAGGTCTGATTATTTCGAAAATCGTCTAGCGAGGTCGATGATAAGGCGGCGTGCGTGCTCGATTTTCTCACGGACTTCGGCGATTAACTCGGCTGGCTTCGTGTACACCGTGTCTCTTGCTTCGATGAGCCGCACAAACGGATACACCTGCCGCTTGACGATCTTTCTCGTTGCCGTTCGAAGATTCGCTCAAGCCGCCAAAGTGCCACCCATCTGCCGCCCTGAATCGTTGGGCGCTAAGATAACAAAACCAAGGAGAACGCCATGAAAGGTTTTAAAGCATTCATGCTGCGCGGTAATGTGCTCGACCTCGCGGTGGCGGTTGTCATGGGCGCGGCTTTCGGCGCAGTCGTTACGGCGCTGGTCAAGGATCTATTAACTCCCCTCATCGCAGCGATTGTCGGCAAACCCGACTTCTCGGGCATCGCCTTCACCATCAACAACAGCAAATTTTTGATCGGAGATTTCATCAACGCGCTGATATCTTTCCTGCTCATCGGCGCCGCTGTCTATTTCTTCGTCGTGCTGCCTGTGAACAAATTGATGGCTCGCATCAAGCGCGGTGAGCATCCGCCCGACCCCACCACCAAAATCTGCCCCGAGTGCTTGAGCGAAATTCCCATCGCTGCCCGCCGCTGCAGATTCTGCACCGTCGAACTGGCAAAGTAAAGGGTGGATGGCCAAGGACTTCAGCGATCTCACCGAGCGGGAAATCCTCGCGCTGGCCGTTTCGCTTGAAGAAGAGGACGGCCGCATCTACGGCGAGTTCGCCGACGCTCTCAGGCAGGATTTCCCGGCGACGGCAATCTTGCTGGAAGAGATGCAGCAGGAGGAGTCGGATCATCGCGCGCAGCTCATCGAGCTCTTCCGCGAGCGCTTCGGCGAGCGACTCCCGCTGATCCGGCGGCAGGATGTTAAGGGCTTCGTCTCGCGTCCGCCCGTCTGGCTTTATCGCCCGCTCGGTCCGGAGGCTGTGCGGCGCTGCGTGGAATCGCTCGAGCTCGAAACGCGCCGCTTTTATGAGCGCGCTATCGAGCGCACCTCCGACGCGTCTACCCGCAAACTTTTGGGCGATCTGGCCGAAGCCGAAGCTAAACACACCGCCACGGCCGAAGCGATGCAGGAAAAGCATCTCACCCCCGACGTGCGCGAAGGCGAAAAAGAAGCGCAGCGCCGCATGTTCGTACTGCAAGTGGTGCAGCCCGGCTTGGCGGGCCTCATGGACGGCTCCGTTTCGACTCTCGCTCCGCTTTTCGCCGCAGCCTTCGCGACGCACCGCGCGCATGACGCATTCGTCGTCGGCCTCGCTGCCTCGGTCGGCGCCGGCATTTCCATGGGTTTTGCAGAGGGTCTCTCCGACGATGGCTCGCTCACCGGCCGCGGCACCCCGCTGCTGCGCGGGTTCGTCACGGGCGCTATGACTTTCGTCGGCGGCATCGGCCACACGCTTCCATATCTGATCAGCGATTTCCGTCTCGCTACCGGGATAGCCATCGCGGTCGTCGTCGCCGAACTCGCCGCCATCAGCTGGATTCGCCAGCACTATATGGATACTCCGCTCCTGCGTGCCGCGCTCCAGGTCATCGTCGGAGGTGTCCTTGTCTTCGTCGCCGGCATTCTCATCGGACAATCGTAGTGATGCCCACTCCACTCATCGAATACACCGATGCCAGCCCCGAAGTGCGCGCCGTCTATGACGACATCATGGCCACGCGCAAAACGGACACCATCAACAATTTCTGGAAGACAATTGCGCGCGATCCCGTCACCTTGCGTCGCACCTGGGAAAGTATCAAGCAGATCATGGGTCCGGGCGCACTCGATCCGCTCACCAAAGAGCTCATATATGTCGCCGTAAGCGCGACGAATCAGTGCGAATACTGCGTCGCCTCCCACGGCGCTTCGGCACGTAAGAAAGGAATGACGGAGGAAATGTTTGGCGAGCTCATGGTAATCGTCGGCATGGCCAACGAGACCAACGCACTTGCCTCGGGTTATCGCGTCGAAGTAGACGAGCAGTTCCGTTAACATCGCGTCATGTTGCTCGCCGAAGTGGTCGAGACCTCGCGCCGCATTGCGGCCACCAGCAAGCGTCTCGAAAAGATCGATCTGCTCTCGGCTCTGCTGAAGCGTCTCAATCCGGAAGAAGTCGAAATCACTGTCGCCTGGCTCTCTGGTGCCACGCGTCAGGGCCGGATCGGCATCGGGTACGCGCTGCTCCGCAATTCGATCGGCGAGCCGGCGTCCAATGCGTCGCTTGAAATTCTCCAGGTCGATCGCGCACTCGAGGATTTCACTTCCATCCGCGGCGCTGGTTCCGATGCCCGCAAACGCGAAGCCCTCCAGCAGCTCTTCGGCCGTGCCACCCGCGAAGAAGCGCAATTCCTGTCCGGTCTGCTCGCTGGCGAGTTGCGGCAAGGAGCGCTCGAAGGCATCATGCTCGAAGCGCTTGCGCGTGCATCCGGCAGTTCACTCGAGCACATCCGCCGCGCAGCCATGATGGGCGGCGGTGTCGCCTCCATTGCCCGTGCTGCCATGTCGCAGGGCGAGACGGGTCTGCAGCAGTACGAGATCGCGCTCTTCCGCCCCGTGCAGCCCATGCTCGCGCAAACCGTCGAGGATGTCTCGGATGCGCTCGAAAGTCTGGGTGGTGAAGCGGCGCTCGAATATAAGTTCGACGGCGCGCGCGTACAGGCGCATAAATCCGGCGACGAAGTTCGCATCTACTCGCGCAGCGCCAACGACGTCAGCATTGCCATTCCCGAGATCGTCGAGGCGGTGCGCGCTCTGCCTGCCCGCGAGCTCATTCTTGACGGCGAAGTGCTCAGCCTAGACGCGCAGGGGCGCCCGCAGCCGTTTCAAGTCTCCATGCGCCGCTTCGGCCGTAAAGTGAACGTCGACGAACTGCAGCAGGAACTGCCGATGACGCCATTCTGGTTCGATCTGCTCTATCTCGACGGCGCCTCGCTCCTCGATCATCCGCAGGCCCATCGTTTTCACGAGCTCGCGAATCTCACTCCGACGCGCAATCTCGTGCCGCATCTCGAAACCGAAAGTCCCGACCGCGCCGAAGATTTTCTGCATCAGGCACTTGCGAGCGGCAACGAAGGCGTGATGGCGAAATCGCGTCACGCCCCATACGCAGCCGGAGCGCGCGGCCAGAGCTGGCTCAAAATTAAGCGGGCGCGCACGCTCGATCTCGTGATCCTCGCCGCCGAATGGGGCAACGGCCGCCGTCAGGGCTGGCTCAGCAATCTCCACCTCGGGGCGCGCGATATCGAAAAGGGCGGCTTCGCCATGCTCGGCAAAACCTTCAAGGGCCTGACGGACGAAATGCTCGCCTGGCAAACCGCCGAATTGCAAAAAATCGAAATCGCGCGCGACAAATACACTGTCTATGTCGAGCCGAAGATCGTGGTCGAGATCGCCTTCAACGAAATCCAGATCAGCCAGCGCTACCCGAGCGGCCTGGCGCTACGTTTCGCCCGCGTCAAACGCTACCGTCCCGACAAACCCGCCTCCGCAAGCGACACCTTCCAAACCGTGCAGAAACTCGCCGGAATCGCGCAGTGAAAAGAAACGACAAACGCAATGAAACGCCTCTGGACCATCATCGGAGTACACGACGTCCCACGCAGCTTTGCGTGGTACTCGGCGCTCTTTGGCCTGCCCTCCGCACACCCGGCCCACGACTACTTTGGCCAAATCCTCGACCACGACGGCACTGTCCTGCTCTGCCTCCACAAATGGAACACTCACGAGCATCCCTCTTTGACAAGCCCCGACAGAGCAGGACCCGGCAACGGCCTCTTGCTCTTCTTCCGTGTCGACGATTTCGAGCCGGCGCTTCAAAGAGCCCGCTCTCTCATTAATGAACTCGAAGAGGAACCGCACACAAATCCGAATACTCAGACACAGGAGTTCTCCCTCCGAGATCCCGACGGCTACTACGTCACAATCAGTGCCGTGGCGACCGAGTAATTGCTCAACTCAACGCCCGTACAGACGTGAACGTAGGTCCGGTATTGAGCTATTCAACACGTTGCATGCAGGGGGCACAAATCCGCGCCCGAGGTGCTCTCTTACCGCAGTAAGAGCGCGCTCGAACTCATCATCGTCCAGCATTGGGACTTCAGCTTTACAGCGCCAGCACCAAAGAAGCCTGAATTCGCTCCAGAGGTTTACGCCGAACTCACGGCCCGCCAATCCCCCGGAGTATCCACATCCAAACCCGCCTCCGGCAAATCGAACGCAATCACGTTTTCATCCGGTGAACGCAACAACGATCGCGCCCCCTCATGGCCCTGCAACTCCGTCAATGCTCCAAACAATCGTTTCGGAAAAATTGCCGGCACGCCCAGCCGCTCGTTGTAACGCGCCGCCACGATATCTCCACAAAACGAACCCCGCATCTCGCGCAGATGAGCCGCCGTCACGAGCGGCTGATCCACCAGCAAAATCGCCACGCCATCGCATCCGGGTGACGCGCGCACACCCGCACTGATGGACGTTCCCATGCCGCTCTCCCACTGCTCATTCTCGACAATCGCAACAGGCAAATTAGCAACAGCCGCACGCACCGCTTCCGCACCTGCTCCCACCACAACGACAACCGGCTCAAACTCCGCCAGCAACGCCTCGCGCGCCACGTGCTCTACTAGCGTCTTCCCACGAAACGTGAGCAGCTGTTTCGGCTGCCCCATACGCGTGCTCGCGCCCGCCGCCAGCACCACCGCCGCTATCTTTGTCAAAGGATGATTAAACTCGCTCGCTCTTGACCAGCTGCGGTTTCAACGCCACCGGCCGTTTTCCCGGCAGCACGGTCGCGCTCTCGAGTTTGGCTAATTCCCGCCGCGCAATCTGCGACCAGGTGCTGTTCGGATCAAGCTTCAGATACGCGCGCCAGTGCTTGACGGCTGTCATTACATCGCCCGCGCCCTGGCTGAGCAGCGCCAAATTATAATGCGCATCGGCGTATGTGGGATGAATGCGAATCGCCTCGCGATAATGATGCACCGCGTTCATATAGTCGCCGCGCTCGTCATACAAGTTGCCCAGATTGAAATGCGGCAGCGCATAATCAGGATCGATCGCGAGCGCCGCTTTGTACTGAGCCTCCGCATCTGCCCAGGCGTGCCCGTTGAAAAACACAGTTCCTAGGTTCACTCGTGCTCCCGCAGACTGCGTATCCAGCTCCGCGGCCTTCTGATACGCCTCAATGATCTGCTCGTAGGGCGCGCCCGTCTGCTCTAACTCGAGTCCGCGCTCGAACCAGCGATCCGCTTCGAGCTTATTCTTCACTCGTTCGGCAATCGCCGAGCTGTTCTTCGGGACAGTTGGCAGTTGCAGCAGCTTGCTGATCTCTTCTTCCGCGAAATCGAACAGCATCTGCCCCGATTCGGGCTCGAGCTTCTGCTTACCAATCTGAATGCGCACGCGCCGGCCTTCTTTATAGACCTGCACATCTTCATTACGATGTGGTGAATCGCGCAGGAATTTCTGCAGCGAGTCGAGAGCCTCGCGCACGCGCCGCGGATGCGCTTTTTCGGCGTACAACCGCGCCAGCCGTTTCAGCGCGAGCAGGTCCGAGAAGGCATACTGCTCCGTTTCCGGCACCAGCCCCTGCCGTTCCCAGCTACGCAATTGACGATTTTCGATTTTGAGGAGGCGGCAAACTTCCTGCCGGGTATATCCCCCGCCCGCTTCACTCACCGGAGGATGTTGCGAGCCACTGTCCCGCAGCACACGAGCATGATAGCAGAGCAATCGCCTTCCCCGAAACCAGCCCCTACCAGATGCGCGCACCGCAAGTTTCGGGAGCCTCACTTTGGTTGCCATCTTCCAGGCAGACGCCGCACTCACCAGAATGGTGTTCGCCGTGTTCGTAATTCTTTGCCGACGCTCAGTTTGCCCTTGAGCGAGCCAGGCACGCGCTTATTCCGACCGCCAACAATAGCCACAAGCGGGGCCACGGGTTGCGTCCCCCGGGCGATAATCACTTCTTCTCCGTCGCTGACCTGCCGAATCAGACCCGACAGGTTTGTCTTGGCCTCATGAATTGTCACGATTGTGGCCTTCATACTTGGATGACCATTTTGGCTAATCACAACTCAAATGACAAATACTGCAGCGTCCCGCGCCGCTCCACCAGCAGCGCCACCGGATTTCCCGCCGCAAGCTTCGCCAGAGCAGCTTTCAGATCCTCAACCTTATACACGAAATTGCCATTCACCGCATGAATCACGTCGCCCACCTGCAAACCCCAATTCATGCCTGAGCTCTCTACACGTGCCACCACAGCGATACCCGTGGGCAGGCGCATCGGACCCATAATCTCCTCAATCTGCTGATCCACCGTTATGCCCAGCACGCCGAGCTGCGCTACCAGCCCCTTCACCGGATCCGCCATATCCGCCAGCCGGTCCGCATCATCGGTCTGTTCGAGCGTCACCACATCGAAGTTCAGCTTCTCGTCTCCGCGCAGCACATCGAACCGCACATGTTCTCCGCCCCCGTGCTGAAAGAAAAAGCCCATCATCGCCGGCACGCTGTCGATCCGGCGTCCGTCCACCGCCAGCAGAATATCGTTCAGCTTCATGCCGGCCTTTTCCGCCGGCCCGCCCGGAACCACATCGCTGATGACCACGCCTGCATCCCGCCGCAGACTCAGCGCTCGCGCTAGTACCGGCGTAATCGTCTGCACACCGATTCCCACCGATGACCGGTGCACATGCCCGTACTTGCGCATGCTCGCCGATACCCACTCGAGCAGCGGGCTCGGAATCGCAAAGCCCACGCCCTCGCTCCCGCCCGACGACGTAAGAATGAAGGTGTTCAGTCCGACGATCTCGCCCGCCGCATTTACCAGCGGTCCGCCGCTGTTGCCCGGGTTGATCGGCGTATCGGTCTGTATATACAGGAATGGGCTGTCGATATTGGGCTGCCGCGCAATCGAACTCACCACTCCCATGCTCACCGAATTCTGCAAACCTTGCGGGCTCCCGAAGGCAAACACCACCTGTCCCTGCCGCAGCTTGTCGTAATCGGCAAACTTAAGCGCCGGCAAGCCCGTCTTCGCCACTTTGATCAGCGCCAGGTCGCCCTCTTTAAAAACGCCGACAATTCCGGCATCGACCGGCAGCGAACGGGCTCGCGCCAGCACCTCGGAAACATTCTGCTCACCCGCGGATACCAGGTCTACTCTTATCTGCTGCGCTCCCTCCACTACGTGCGCATTCGTCAGAATGTACCCATCCGGAGCGATCACCACGCCCGAACCAATGCTCTGCTGTTTTCCAAGCACAACGTCCGTGTGTCCACTGTCGCTGTTCTCGGCACCGAAACGTGTGGCCGTGATGCGCACCACGCTTGGAGATACGCGCTCCGTCAACGCTTCCACTGCCCGGCTCAGCCCGTTCAGTTGCTCGGCCGCATTCGCCAGATCCTGCGAATGCGCCGCGCATCCCATCAGCAAAACAGCTGCTATCGCTACACCACGCATACAAGTTGCCCGTGATTGTCTCATTCTTTAATCCCTGAAAAGCGCCTCTCTCGGATGTTCTATTAGAGGATGAAATTCACCCGATCCTTCAGCCGCCGGCGATTTGTCTCGTCCGGCTTGGCGCTGGCAACCGCTCTGCGCGTACGGGGCGCTGCCCGTGACCTCGGATTTGCTTCGGAAACAGGAGTCTGCCAACTCAGTCCGGAGCAGGAGGTCGGTCCCTACTACGTCGCCGGAGAGCTTCTTCGCTCCGATATTCGTGAAACGAAGCCGGGCGTTCCACTCTCGCTTCGCATCGCCATTGTGGACGCTCGCACCTGCAAACCGCTTCCCGAAGTAGCCGTCGACATCTGGCATTGTGACGCTCTCGGCCTCTATTCAGGATTCACAAAACAAAATCCAAGAGGTCCCGGCAGTCCGCCGCCGGGCATGCGCGGTGACGGCCCACCTCCCGGTCCGCCACCCGGCTTCGATCCGCAGCATCCCGGCAACCGCCCCGGGCCGCCCGAAGGCTTCGGCCCGCCGCCGATGAACCACCCCACCGACAAGCTTACGTTCCTGCGCGGCATTCAGCTCACCGACGCGCAAGGCACGGTTTCGTTCCAGACCATCGTTCCCGGCTTCTATATGGGCCGCACCAACCATATCCATTTCAAAGCGCGTCTGGGTGGCTCGGTCTCGAACCATACATATGACGCGGGCCACACATCCCATACCGGACAGATCTTCTTCCCTGAAGACCTGGCCGTGAAGCTCATGTCGATGCCGCCCTACACCGGCCACAAGATCCACCGGACCACACAAGCTGAAGACGGCGTTTTCAACGGCCAGCAGGGCGAACTCTCCATCGCGCACATCACCGCCGTTCATCCCGGAGATCCTCAATCCGGTTATCATGCCGAGATCGTTGCCCTTGTGGACCCCACGGCGACGCCCTCACCAGCCGAGCGCGGCCGCCCGCCGGGGCGGCTACCGGCCGTCTCCTCTGCATCCTGAGCCGCTTCGCGCGCCTCAAATAGTTACAACCGGGTCACTTCTCGCCCGCTCGTGCTAAATTGATACCAAAAGGGTCCTATATCGTGACCTTCCGCAAGAAACCCGTCCAGCACCGCGCTCACCACCACCACGCCCGCACCCTCGCCGAACTGCCCACCGGTCAGCGCTGTATCCTGGATCACTTAGACTTGCCCGAACCGATCGCCCGCCGTCTCATGGAACTCGGCTTCGTCCCTGGCACCGAAGTCGTCCCCGGCAAACGCGCTCCCGGCGGTGGCCCCCGCGTCTTCCGCGTCGATGGTTCCGAAGTCGCCCTGCGTCACGAGACCGCCGCGAAGCTCTTCATCCGTCGCCATCCCGAAAGCGATCTCGTGGTTTTATCGTGAGTGTCCTGTCATGAGCGATTGCCACGGCGGCACGCCACGCGCGGGTCTGCTCCCCAATCCTTCGATCCGTCCGCCCAGCGCGCCCCACGACCGCCCCATCATCGTCGCCATCGTCGGTCCGCCCAACTCCGGCAAGTCGACTCTTTTCAACCGCCTCACCGGTCTCCGCCAGAAGGTCGCCAACTTCCCCGGCGTCACGGTCGAGCACCGCATGGGCAAGGCCAAACTCAAGGACAATCACGAAGTATTCCTCGTCGACCTGCCCGGCGTCTACAGCCTCCATCCGCGCGCCGAAGACGAGCAGGTCACCCACGACGTCCTCAAAGGCCTCCGCCCCGACTTCCCCAAACCCGACGCCGTCGTCCTCATCCTCGACTCCACCAACCTCGGCCGCCATCTCGTCCTTGCCGCGCCGATTCTGGACCTTGGCCTGCCCACTCTCGTGCTCCTCAACATGGCCGACGATCTCGCCGCCCGCGGTGGAAAAGTCGATATCACCGCGCTGCAGGACGAGCTGAACTGCAACGTCGCCCTGATCAGCGCCGCCAAAGGCACCGGCATCGACCGTATCCAGCAATTCCTGATCGGCACCGCCGTCCGGCTCAATTCGCCGCCGCCCCGCATCGAACTGCCCGTTCTCCACGACGTCCCGAAATGCCGCCAGTGGGCCGCCACTCTTGGCAAACGCGCCTCCTACCGCGCCCCGGCGCCGCCCCTCTGGACGCGCCGCCTCGATTCCGTCTTCTTACATCCCGTAGCCGGCCCCTTGATCTTCCTCGCCGTCGTCATGGCGGTCTTCCAAAGCATCTTTTCGTGGGCCAAACCCGTCATGGACGGTCTCCAGGACGCGGTCGCCTCCTCCGGCGTCTGGTTCACCCACGTCCTCCCCGATTCCCCCTGGCGCTCGCTTCTGGTCGACGGCGTCTGGAAAGGCGTCGGCTCCGTCGTCGTTTTCCTGCCGCAAATCCTCCTGCTCTTCCTATTCATCGGCATCCTCGAAGACTCGGGCTATCTCGCCCGCGCCGCCCTCATCGCCGACCGCACCATGGCCAAATTCGGACTCCAGGGCAAGTCGTTCATCCCGCTGCTCTCCGCCTACGCCTGCGCCGTTCCCGCCGTCATGGCCACCCGCGTCATCGAAAACAAGCGTGATCGTCTGGCGACGATTATGATTGCGCCGCTCATGACCTGCTCCGCGCGCCTGCCCGTCTACACGCTCCTCATCGCCGCCTTCATCCCCAACCGCAAGCTCCTCGGCGACTTCCTCTCGCTCCCGGCCGCCATCATGCTCGGCCTCTACATCCTCGGCTTCCTCACCGCCGTCGTCATCGCGCGGGTGCTCAAATCGAGCATCCTCAAAAGCCGCGATACCAACTTCATCCTCGAGATGCCGCCCTACCGCTGGCCCACCGTGCGCTCGCTCAGCCTGCGTCTGGTTGACCGCGCCAAGGTCTTCCTGCACCGCGCCGGAACGGTCATCCTCTTGGTCGCGATCTGCATCTGGGTTTTGGCGCATCTGCCTCTGCACAACGGCCACGCGCCGGATCTGGAGCACAGCCTCGCCGGCAGCATCGGCAAAACCATCGAGCCCGCGATAAAACCCCTCGGCTTCAACTGGAAGATCGGCATCGGCCTCATCACGTCCCTCGCCGCCCGCGAAGTCATCGTCGGAACCCTCGGCACGATTTATGGCGTCGAAATAGATGAGCCCGCGGTTTCCAGCGCGGCGAAGACTCAAGCAATCGGGGAGCCTTCGCATGGATTGGAAGCCGCCATCCACCAGGACCTCAGCACCGCCGGCGCCATCGCGCTGCTGGTGTTCTTCGCCTATGCGCTCCAGTGCTTCTCCACCCTCGCCGTCGTCAAGCGCGAGACCGGCGGCTGGCGCTGGCCCCTCTTCCAGTTCAGTTACATGCTGGCCTTAGCGTACTCTGGTTCATGGTTGGCGTTTCACATCGCCAGCTACTTCCTGCATTAACCCGGATTCGTGGGGCGGACGTCCACGTCCGCAGCGGTGCGTCCCGCACCGCCAGTCACAATATAGAAACGAATGAACAATCTCCAGAACGTAGTCATTCTCGGCTCCGGATGCGCCGGGAACACGGCCGCCATCTACACCGCCCGCGCCAATCTGCAACCGCTCGTCTATGAAGGGCACGAAGCCGGCGGCCAGCTCTCCATCACCACCGAAGTCGAAAATTTCCCCGGCTTCCCCGAAGGCATCCACGGCCCCGTTTTGATCGACCACATGAAGAAGCAGGCCCAGCGTTTCGGCGCCGAATACCGCCATGGCCGCGTCGTCAAAGCCGACCTGAGCAAGCGCCCGTTCACGCTCGAACTCGAAGATGGCGAGCAGATCCAGACCCGCACGTTAATCATCGCCACCGGCGCCTCCGCCCGCTGGCTCAATCTGCCCAACGAACAGAAGCTGATCGGCTACGGCGTCAGCTCCTGCGCGACATGTGACGGCTTCTTCTACCGCGACAAGCAGATCATGGTCATCGGCGGCGGCGACTCCGCCATGGAAGAAGCCAACTTCCTCACGCGCTTCGGCAAGCAGGTCGCGCTCGTCCATCGCAGCGACAATTTCCGCGCCTCGAAGATCATGCTCGAACGCGCCCGCAACAACCCGAAGATCGAGTTCATCACCAACACCGTCGTCGAAGACATCTACGACGTCTCGAAAGGCTTCGTCACCGGCGTAAAACTAAAAAACGTGAAAACCGGGGAAACCTGGGACCGCGACGTCGACGGCTTCTTCGTCGCCATCGGCCACATCCCCAACACCCAGCCCTTCGTCGGCCAACTCGACCTCGACCCCGACGGCTACATCATCAGCCACGGCGGCGCCCGCACGAACATTCAAGGCGTCTTCCACGCCGGCGACGTCCAGGACCGGACGTATCGTCAAGCCATCACGGCATCAGGCGCGGGCTGCATGGCCGCGATTGAAGCGGAACGGTTTTTGGAAGCGGAAGGGCATTGAGCGATACGTCCGGTACTCATTGCTGTGCTTGGCGCTGCCGATATAAGTAAGAATCAAGCAGCGGCCCGGCTGTTCGGTGGTACGCCCAAGTAACGCCAGTGCGTAAAACGGTCGCGGACGACTTGATAGGTTCTCAGAACTCAGGAACCCGCTCTGGACGTTCTTGAGCACGGCGGCACATATCGATCAGCTCTCAGTTGAGACATTTCTCCACTGCTCACCGGGCATTATGCGTTTCATAAACTCGTCGAAAAGGGGGACTGTAAACGATGTGTCTCCATGCGTTGGACTCCAGATCATCCCCTTGGCAATGAGATTGGCGCGGGTCGGCCCAAGTGAACTCACAGTTCGCCCAAGTTCCTCCGCGATATCTCCGGAGCGATGAGGTCCGGGCCCAAGCTCGGCCATAGCACGGAGATACTTTTTTTCCGTCGGCGTCAGGCGATGAGACTGTAACGAAAACTGTGTAAGAGGGCGGAGCCAGGTCACAGTCAGAGCGAGTCGACGGAAGCGAGTTGGAGTCGCTCGCCGAACATCTGCATCAGCTGATTCA
>JAJPHN010000037.1 GCA_021325235.1 Terriglobia bacterium
GCTGGAACCTAAATCCAAACAGACTGGTTTTCAGTGGGTAGCTACGACCGAAAATCAACAGCTTACGGGATCTTAATTTCCACCGAACACCACAGGCCGGAGAAAATTGTGGCACGAATTGTGGCATGGCTAGTCGCTGCTGTCTAATACTTGCGCGGCTTTCAATCGTGTCTCAACCCGCCTATATTCCTCACTCAGCCGCGTCCAAAACGTCTTAGCACGGCGGCACTCCTCGATCGACATATCCTGCAGACTGGCGCGCTTGACACCGATCACGAGCAGGCGAAAGAGCGTGTCCCACTCGCTGCGGCTGAGCGCCAGCAGCACTTCTGTCTTTCCCCACTCGAGCTTCACGCCGGTTTGTACCTAGAACATTTGTACACGGTCCTGTTCGTAAGCGCCAGAACACTCCAATCGGGTCTGCCTATACTCGTGTTGTGAGCGAACAAGGGCCGCCGCTCCAGCCGGGTTATCCGACCATCTGCCACGTCGATCTGGGGAATTCCGACTGTCCCGGTTGCCTTGCGGTGCGCGAAGAGGGCGGTACCGCTGAGCTCGTCTGCAATGAGTGCGGACAGGTATTCGCCAAGGTGGCGCCGTCGAAAATTGAGGAGGCGATCGCCGCACTGGGAAAAGCTGCGCAGTCCTGAGCCCGTATGCCGGCCTCGATAGCGTTTTGCTCAGATGATGTCGAAGAGCTTCGGCGCCGGCTGCAGCGGATGGATGATGACCAGCTCAAGCGATTCGGCCGAGCGGCTGCTTACATGAGCTCGCCGGAGGCGTATTCCGGTGGCTTGCCGCGGCCAGAGTTTGTGACGCAGCTGGACGAAGCCCGGTCAGAGTGGAAGCGCCGCCGGGGAGATCGCTCCCCAGATGGCCACAATCCCGAAGCATAGTTATCGCAAATCAGGGCAGCTTTGGCCCTGGACGTGCATACGTAAAATTGTGGGTCACGAGGATTCCAGATTTCGGCGTCACTGGTAAGTGGTTGAAATGCATGGACCTCGATTCAAATGGTACTGAGAGTACGGCAAAGTTCATGCGGCCAGAGCTACACTTGTTGATTGTCGAACCCGGTTCCTTCGCTTTCAGCAATCTTGATTTGCGAAAAGGTCATCGAAGAGGTTGGAACTAGAAAGAAAACACTGGTCGGAATCTTTGATAACGTTCAAGCCCAAGCTCTTCCGATCGGTCTTCCACTCGGCATTTATGCACGGCTTGCGGATGGCGAAGGTGAGTATTCGCTGCTCGTTAGGATCTCAACAACTGATGCCGACGGAAACGAAATCAGAGTCTTTGAGGGTACGATGCAGGGCAGTGTTCCTTCCCGTCTGCAGGCGTTCGAGATCGCAATTAACTTTTTGTATCTACAATTCGACCGGCCAGGTCGATATGACATTCAGATCCATGCCGACGGAGTTTACGTCGGCCACGCTTCTTTCAACGTGAGTGTGGCTCCACAGCAGGAAGGCTTATAAGGTCTATGGCAGCAGTAGCTGAGAGGTCTCGAGTTTCCCCTTCAGGAACATCCGAAATCAATCCTGGTCCTACGACCACGGAAGTACGCCTTTTCGTCAGCCATGATGAATCGGTTCTGAGACTTCCGCGAAAAATTAAGTATGCTGCTTTGACGGATGGTCGATTACGATTTAAGCGACCGATCGAAGTAGATCTTTTCAAAGACGCTGGAGCATTCGTGGCATACTGTCGAGAATTGGAAGAGTTTGGAATGGGGGATAGCCCTCAGCTCGCACTTGAAGATCTTAGTCGTACTCTTACTGAATCTTTCTTCGCATTGACGGAAGAAAAAGACCGGTTGGGTTCAGATCTTAAGCATCAGCTTTCACGATACGAAGACATTCTTCAACCCCGAACCTTCTGAATGAAGGTTCACGAATTCCGTCGTCTTGAAACCAAATTAGATCTCAAAGTGCGAAACGCCGGAGATCGACTCGCTTGGTTTGAATACGAGGGCAAAGTGATCGCACGCACGAAGCGGTCTCACGGAAACAAGGATTTGCCAGCAAATCTGATCCGTCAACAGCTGAAAGTGAATGAGACTGAGTTTGCGGCACTGATCGGCTGTTCGCTTTCGCGTGAAGACTATGTCAAAATCCTGAGAACGAAAGGCCTTCTCTAGGCCGAGCAACTCGGATAATTCCAAACATTTCCTTGCAAAAGTGTTCCGCCGCTCCTACCATCGCAGTATGAGCCTCTGGTCGGCGATCGATCATTTTTTCAAGTCCGTGTTCGGTAAGGACAGCGATATCGCACAAAAGGTCCTGCACGACGCCTCGAGCTTCGTCCAGCTGGCCGAGCCGATCGTGACGGAAATCGATACGGACCTGAAGCCGGCCGCGGCCGCGAACCCGTCGGGAACGGTCGCGGCGGTTGAGAATTTCTTGACGAAGTACGAGTCGGACCTGGCGCGCGTGAAAACGGCAGCGTCTTCGTTCGCCGCGTTACCGGCTGCGGATCTGTGGCGGAATGTCGCGCAGTTCGCGCTGCAGGCAGTCGCGCCGAAGGGCGTGGCCTCGAGCCTGCTAAACCTCGCGATCGAACTCGCCTACAGCATTTCGAAGTCGAAGCGCTCGGTGAATGCAAGCGCCCCGGCTGCCTAGGCCTAACACTCACTCCCAATACGGGTCCCGAAGCGGAATCAGCTGGTCAGAAAATACTCGTCGGGATTTGATCGACTCTCGCGCCACTCTTCTCATGGGAAAGTCGCATGAGTATGCCGCAGGATCTTTCAAAAATGAGCATTGGCGCGGTGAGCGCCCTCGGGCTCGTGTGGCTAGTCGCTCAAGTCTCCTGGGGCGGCGGCGGGAAAATCGCCGAAGCCGATACCAAGATGGCGAACATGAGCGCTCGCATGGATACGATCATCGCGTACCAGAAAACCGCGGCCGAGGAGCGCACCGAATTGCGTAAGGAACTCGAGGCAAAGATAGCCGCCGACCACGACGAGATCGTGAAGATGAAGGCGGTCACCGATTCGCACGCCCAGCTCGATCAGGTCGAGGCAGCCATCAAATTCGCGGAAAAAACCAAGTAATAGGAGGAACGATGCACCACGTCATCGACATTCTGGTCCACGTCTCGCGCGCGGTCGCAGTAGCGATTGCGCTCGCTCTGCAACATCACAAGTAACTCAGGACGCCGCGGAAACCTCAATCCGCGGCTTTCTGCTTCTCGGGCGCGACCGTGATCGTTTCGGCCTGATTCACGACTTCCGGCCGGAAGTTGTAGGACCCGCTTCTCGGTAGCTGCAGCAGAGTCCAGAGGCTCCCGAGCGCGCCAGCCATCACTTCCTTGCCGTAATCGTAGTGGAACGCGTACAGCGCACAGCCGATGGCAAAGACCACCAGCGTGCAGACGATGTGGCCGTCAGGCGAATCCAGTTTCCAGCGGAACGTGGTCATTATTGCGGTGACGTCGACAGACTCAGCACGCGCCAGCTATTCGTTGACTGCTGGTATCGGATCCACAGACACGCGAGCGCCGGCAGAGCGATGCTGTTCGCTGGAGCCGGTGAAGCTGCATTGCCGATCGGCACTGGCGCGCTGAGGCTCGTAGCTGCACCAGAGTTAACGATCTTCAGCTCGCGCGCATCTTCATCCACGGCCGGAAGCGTGACCGGCCCGCCGGGCACGACCAGCATGTATTCTTCGTCATTCTGCGAGAGCGGCATCCACCCGGAGCCGACCTTCGCCGCCCATTGACCGTTCACGAGTTCATCGAGCTGGAGTGTCCCGCCGTCCTCGAGCGTAATGTTGTGCAGCTGGACGAGCTCATTCTCGTACGTGCTGCTGTTGATCGACACCGGATCATAGGTGTCGCTTTCGGCGGTGCCGTTTATCGTTCCGTTCGTAATTGGAAGGTTAATCTGCCAGCCGAAGTAGATCGAGCCCTGGAGCGGCGTTCCGTCCTGATCGATCAGCTGAGTCGCGAGAATTGTGGTCGTTCCCATAAGTCCTTTCCTATTGCTGCCCGATAACTGTTAAAGCGAGAGCCGCTCCGCTGCTCACCTGGTCGTTCGCTCCGATGGCGAGCCGCGTCGGAGCTCCGCTCGTGAAATACGCGCTCGCCGTGACGCTGCCGAAAAGGACGCAGTTATCGTAGTCAGCGCAGAGGTTCACGGTGAGCGTCGTGCCATCATTTTTGAGCTGCACGTACCGCACGTCATTCGGGCTATTAATCCAGGTCAGGTTTATGTTGCCAACCGTTCCGTTGTAGAGGCCCGTCATGGTCATGCCCATGATTCGGCAGCCGACCGCGGAGCTATAGGACCCGTTGCCGGTTCCGCATTGAAGGCCCTGATAGCCGATCGAACCGTCGCTCCAGCCGAAGAACCACTGCCGATAATTGCCGTTGTCCATGATGGGCGAGACCCAGAACGGCAGCGTGACGGTGTAAGGGGTGGCCGGCGCCGTCCAGTAGGCAAGGAACAAATTCGCGGAGCCGCCGATCGGCGCGTTGATGACCGCGTATCCGTTGGTCGTCGTGAGCGTCGGGCCGCTCGTTCCGCCAGCCGTCAGGCCGAGCTTCGACATCGGAATCACTGGTCGATGGTTGTAGTAGTACGTCCAGGTATTCGTGGCGGTGCAGATGGCCGGATCGAAGTTGCCGCTGGTGATGACGTACATCGCGCCGGTGGTACAGGTTGATGGAATCGCCGAGATTGCGCCGTACGTGATCGAGGTCCCACCGCCGGCATTGACGTCCTGCGTCCAGGTGTTGGTGGCGGTGCACTCGTACAGGTTCTGCCCCGCCGTGGCGCCCGTATTGAAGAACAGCTGACCGACGCTGCAGGTCGACGGGTTCGTCGAGCCGTTCGGAATGCGCAGCGAAGACGTCGAAAAGTCGTAGAGGTAAGGACCGAACGTTTCGGCCTGGTCGGTGTAAACCGTGTTCGAATACTGCCGCGACTTGGCGAGCGCGTTCTGCCAGCCCATGGTCAGCGTTCCGCTCGAGAGCGTCGCCGTCACGTTCGTATCGTTTGCCGTATTCAGCACGCCGGCCGGCCCCTGCGGACCAGTCGCGCCGGTTGCACCTGTTGCTCCCGTCGCTCCCTGCGGACCAACCAACGACACACCTGTGCCTGGCCAGGCGCCGGATGCCTTAGGACCGTACAGCACATTGGTCGAAGTATTCAGGTAGAAATCGCCGTTTTGCCCGAGCGCGGCGGAGGGCGTGCCAGGGCCGTTCCAGAGCGTGTTGCCATTCGCCCCTGCAGGCCCGGTTGCTCCGGTGGCTCCGGTTGGTCCCGTCGGTCCAGCAGGCCCGGTCGCACCGGTGGTGCCGGCTGGTCCCTGCGCGCCGGCTGGACCGGTTGCACCTGTGGCGCCGGTCGGCCCGGCTGGGCCCTGTGCACCGGTTGCGCCTATCGCGCCCTGCGGGCCGATCATCGAAACGCCAGTTGTCGGCCAGGTGGCCGACGCTTTCGGTCCATAGAGTTTGTTTGCAGTCGTGTCGATGTAGAAGTCGCCGTTTTGCCCGAGCGCCGAAGCGGGTGCTCCGGTCCCGTTCCAGACGGTATTTCCGTTCGTTCCTGCCGCACCGGTTGGCCCGGCGGGACCTTGCGGTCCGGTGGCTCCGACCGGACCCGTTGGCCCTTGCGGACCGATCGCGCCCGTAGCGCCAGGAGGCCCCTGTGCGCCGGTGGCTCCGGTCGGACCAGGCGGCCCTTGCCCACCTGTTGCGCCGTTCGCGCCGGCTGGACCTGCAGGACCTGCGGGCCCGGTTGGACCGGCAGGACCCGCCGGACCGGTCGCACCGGTTGGACCCGGAGGGCCTTGCGGTCCCTGGGGTCCGGTCTGAACAATAGCTTGCGCTGGCAGGTTCGGCGGATAGGCGTCGAAGCTACAGGTGCCGTTCACGCACCATGCCGGCGATACCTGAACACAGTTGTAGCCCGAGTTCGTCGACGCCTGCGGTGAACCGATTACGACCCGATGCAGGTTGTCGGTCGCCCAGACGCGATAGCAGACGTTGGCTGGCTGCGTCTGCGTTGTGTCGGCGATCTGCAGCGTGAACGATCCGTTGACAACTGGCGCGCTGACCGTCTGCGCCGTGACCTGACCTTTGCCGACGAGTCGATACGAAATAGGGCCGCCGCTGCTCGAACTCGGCTGGAAATAGATCGTGCCGTTGATCGGTGTTCCGGTCGAGTCGGTTATGTTCGAAGCGGTAACCGTAACGAGCTGCGCAAACGCGCCGAGCGCGCCAAGGCAGACGAGGGCCGCGCCCCGTAAGAATCTCGCGAGCATGGAGTCGTTTTCCTAAGCCACCGCCAGGGCACCGGATGCCAGCGTGCCGAAGGTCGCGGCGAGCGGACCGAGCGCCAGCACGTCCTGCTGGAAAGCGGGTAGCAGATAGCGTTGCGCGATGTAGTCCCAGGGCGTGTTGTACTGCAGTAGCAGGACGCCGGCCCCCGCCGCATGTGCATCCTTGGGTGCGGACGGCAGCATCTGCATGAACGGGAACGCCGCACGCCAGCGCTGGACGGTAGCTGTCAATCCGTCCGCACTCAGAGCCGTCACGATGACCGGCTCGTTATCGATCAGCAGCGTGCGTCCGACGATCGATTGTGCAGCCGGTTCGGCGAAAACGAGACTGGTGGCGGTTTGATCTGCAACCGCCTGCGCGAGAATCGCCACAGGACCGCCCGCCTGCCTGAGCCAGAGCGTGTTCATATCGACGACGTTGGCCGGCTGCATCGTGAGCTGAATAGTCGCCTGAATGGAAGTGATGATGGGCGTGGACGAAGGTGTTGTACTCATAGAAGTCTTTCGTTAGGCAACGCGAACCCAGCCGGCAAGAATTACATTTACCGTGCCCGCCGTGAAATTCGCGCCGCCACTGATGGAAATCGAAATCGTGTTGGTGGCCGCGTTATTCGCAAATGCGACGGCGTTTTGCCAGGGACCGCTTGCGCCCGGAATATAACCCGCGTAGAGCCACACGTAGGGACCGACGGTCGATACAGGCAACGTCACGTTCAGGGTGGAGCTCATCGTTCCGCCAAGTGTCGTCGAGAACTGCAGACTGAAGACCAGGATCGGACCGATGCGGCAGTACTGTGCGCTCTGAAACGTCGTGCTCGAGGCCGTCATCGAGCCGCTGCCTGTCACCGTAGGTGTCCAGGTCTGGAAATTCGAGCCGAAGGAAATCGAGGCTGGGTTGGAGAAGGCCGCCGCGCCTGAAACCGCGAAGCTCGCGAGATTGACGCCGCTCTGAAAGGTGGTCGCCGGCGTAATCGTCAGTGCGCCGGTCTGCGCCGCGATGCTCAGCACGTTGGTCCAGCTATCGGTCCCGCCCGAGCTCGAGCGGGTGTTGTACTGCAACTGCAGCAGGTCGTTTGCGGCCGCCGCGCCCTTATACGTGCTGAGCTGAAACTCCTGCCAGGACGCATTGGCCGTTGTGAAGTACTCGGGCGAGTTTGCGTTCGAGTAACACGGCCCGTTAAACGTCGCCGATCCCGCGAATGAAGCCGCGCCGAAGGAGGCCAGGCCCTGAAACGAAGCCGTGCTGTTGAAATTCGCCGCGCCCAGGAACAGCGCCCCTGAGCCAAAAGTTACGCCGACGGCGACGTTCAGCGCGCCCGTCTGCGCCGCTACGCTCAGGACCGAGGACCACGAATCGGAGCCGGCGGGATTCGTGCGGGTGTTGTACTGAATCTGGAACGTATCGGCCGCCTGGTTGGCACCCGCGACGGCTGCGACCTGAAACTCCTGCCAGCTCGCGTTCGTCGTCCGCAGACCGGCCGATGGCAGATCGGTCAGCAGATTGCCGGCGGCGCTGACAGGGCCCAGCCACGAGGCAATCGCAGCCGACAACGCGTTGTACTGCGCTGCGAGCGCAGGCGTTTGCGACGATACGCTCGGCCAGCTAGGCATGTGCGGTCACTCCGTTGGGCTGCGGCTGCGCGCTCGTGGGCAGCGGCTGCGGCGGCGTGAAGGGCTGCAGGCCCGAGCCGTCCGGCTTCAGCTGCCAGGGACCTTCGAGGCCCTGCTGCATGCAAATAAACTCGATGTCGTGATTCAGCGAGCCGGCGATCGCCTGCAGCTGAACACGGTAGCGCTCGAAATGCGCGCGTTCCCGTTCCGAGAACTCGTAAGTCTTTTGTTGGTTTGCCATCTCGATTAACCCCACCGGAAGTCGTCCCAAACGGCGGCATTCCAATTGCTCACCAAAGCCGCGGCGGTGCCCATCGCGCTCTGTTTCAGAGGCGCGGTCTGCGAAGCGGGTGGCTGATTGGTCACAGTGATCGTGCCGAACTGCGTTTCCACCTGGCACGAGAACTGGAAGGCGCGGGTCGCCGGATTGTAGCTCGTCGCCACATTCGACACACCCTCAACGTAGGGCGTCGTCAGAATGCGCTGCGTAATCAGCAGCGCGATCGCGTTCGGGCGTTTGCCGCTGCCGCCCACGCCGAGCATGCTCTGGAAAATCGGCGTGCCGGTATTCAGGTTTTCCCACCACTCGCCCTGCAGCAGTTTCAGCCGCGTTCCGATCGCCTGTGCAACCGCCGCGAGATCGCTGAGAAAGTTCGCTTGGCCCTGGCCCCAGATCGGGTCGCCATTGGCATCGAGCTGACGATAGGTTATGGTCGCCACGCCTTAATGCCCGATCGCCAGCCAGCCAACCGAGGCCCCGATATAGCTGCCCGACTGATTCTTCACGTAAATCGTGAACTGCGTCGTCGGATTGGCCGGCACCAGGCCCGCCGAAACGATGTAGTCACTGTTGTTGCCGGCCGTGCCGTTATCGGTCGCCTGGATGCAGAACGGGTTGGCGGAAAACGGGACCGGGAAATTCACCGTGATCGAGCCGGAGTTCGGGACCGCGACGGTGCCCCACTGGATGAGCAGGCCGCCCGGTAGCTTCTGATATCCGTTCTGGCTGAGAGAATTCGGGAACTGAGCCAGCTGCGCGAAATTCGTCGTGACCCACTGCGTGTTTGTGACGCGGTTGCTGTTATCACCGTTGGGCGGCGCATTGATGACGGCTGTACCGTTGATGTTCACCTGGCCGTTGAAGCCAGGGTTTGTCTGCGGCGCGAAGTTTTGCGCCACCCAGATGGTGTTTGGAATGCGCCCGCTGCTGTCGCCTGCGGCTGGCGTCGTCGTGCCTGGCGTGCCCTGGAATTGCGGACTGTTAAGCGGTGCGAAGTTCGCGAGTACCCAGGCGAGTGTCGCAAAGGAGGCCGCGACCCAACTGGTGTTTGCGATGGCTGCGCTCGAGTCGCCCGCGGGCGGCGTCGGCGTAGTCGGTGTCCCGCTGAGAGCAGGACTCGCGAGCGGCGCATAGGGCACCATATCGGCTTGCGTCATGATGGCCGCCAGCGCGGCCGCGAGTGCGTTCAGATTCGCATCGGTGACGGTGTAGCCCTTGGACGACAGCGCCTGCGCGAGAGCCGCCACGAACGTCGACAGCTGATACAGCACCTTGTTGAGCGTGATGGACGGCAGAATCGAAGGGTTCGCTGCGCCATTTGTCCGGAGCGCATCGGCTGTATAGGCGGCGTCGGTCTCCTGGTTATTCGCATTCGGATTCCACTGTTGAAAATTACTGCTGCCTGGCATGGAAGCTCCCTAGATGAGGTGGCCGCGATCGGGCCCGCCGATATATGCCGTGTTCTGGTCCGTGCCGAAGGCCGGCAGAACCGGGAATAGGTAGTTGTAAAGCACGCCCTCGGGCCGCGGGACGATATAGCCATTGACGATCAGGTCGATCATGATCGACGTGAACGCGCCGGTCAGAATGACGTTCGCGCTCATGTTCTGCGAGTCGATCACGCTGATTTGGCCGCCCGGAAACAGGCGCGCCCAGATGCCCTGCAGCTCGTCAATCGTGCCTTGCCACTGGTTCTGCGCGATGCGCGCCTTGAGCAGAATGCGATACGAGGCGTCGTTGAGTGTCGGGCTGATGTTGTTCGATGGCTGGAAGGCTACCGTGCGGGACTGTCCGATGATCTGACCGAGCACGTCAAGCTGCGGCCCGATCGCCGTATCCAGATCAAAGCCGGCCGTAAACGAATCCAGGCAGATCGAGGCATCCTGCAGAAGCGAAAGCGGCGCGGCCAGCCAGGCGAGGAACTTCGGCGAAAGCTGGTACTCGGATGTGATCAGCCCGAGATAGTAGCTCGTCGTGGGATAGGGTGCCGACATGATGTCAGACCATTGCCAACGAGATGTTTCCGATCGAACCGCTCGCCACCTGATAGAACAGCAGCGTAATATCGAGCGAGGTTGTCGGGTTCGGGCTGGTACCGGCAAACAGACCTTTGATCGAAAACATCGGCAGCGACAGGTTCGGCATGACAGACAGGGCGGCCCCATACAGCGCCGAGATCGTGATGGACTCACCGATCTGCAGGCTGTTCAGATAATTGGCAACCGCCGTCTGGATCGCCGCACCGGTCGATGACGAATATCCGGCGAGCGGGTGAACATTCAGCGTGACGTAAATTGGCACGTAGGTCGGGCGATAGAAGCTGATCGGCATCGTCGCGCCGGTGTACGGATCGGTGACAGTAACGGTATCGGTGCCGTTCGTGTAGCAGCCGATCGAGCGGTTGTTGTAGATCGCCTGCGCGACCGCCGCATCCGTGCCGTTTTCCACCACACACGTGATCGAGTGCGGCGGGTTGCCATAGCTGTCGGTCGCGTTCGTTGGGTTCTCGAGGATGTTGTAACGCGTGACGCCTGGCACGGCCGCGATCCCGGCTTGCGTTCCTGCGAGCATGCTACGCGAGGGCAGGGCAACCGAGAGCGACTGGCGCGCGCGCAACTGTGCATCGGTTTCGATCGGCTGACCGGCCGAAGCCGGTACGGTATTCGTAACCGCAGTCCAGCCGGCGGTGGGCGTAGCGATGATGGAGATCTGCCCAATCGCCGCGTTGATGTTGCCCGAGGTCGAGCACGTCGCGGTGACGGTCACGGTGCCGCCGGTTTGAATCGTGACCTGCGGCGGCAGATTCCACGTGTATCCGTTTACGTCCCGGACGACGCCATTTGTGATCACCGTGCCGGTCGTTCCAGTGATGACTACCGGGCAGGTCGAGTAGGAAGCGACCTTACGCGTGAGGCCGTTCAGCTTGACGATGCTGTCCAGGTCGGCGCCAATCGCGGTCAGCGGAGCTCGCGCGTTATAGACCAGCTGCAGCGCCTGCATCGTGTCCGAGATCTTCAGCGCAACGGCGCTGATGAACTGGTAGTCCGCCGAGTCCGGGCCCATGTACACGTTCTGCCCATAGATGGTTTGGAACTGGCCGAGCAGGTCGTTGAGGATATCGGCATAGGCCGGAATCGACAAGCCGGAGGAGCCGAGGTACGGAGGGATGTATGCCATCGATGGTCTAGTACTGCAGGCGGAAAAGCCCTATTTCAAAACTGCCTGTTTATGAGCGATAAGAGAGACGTCATGTCATTCATTACGCCGCGCGGAGGTTGGGATGCGCCGGGTGGGAACCAGCCCGGCGACGCTCAGCCACAGCAGTTCCCGAAGTACATCTATGATCCGGCCCAGCCGGCGCGCCAGCCCTCGCTGCTGAACGAGCTGCGCTCGATGAGCACGATGGAAACCGCTCGCCTCAGCTTTGGCGCCTCGGTGGGCGTTGCTACAGGTGTAGCCGCCGCCCGCCTGGCCACCGGCCTGCTTTTCACGATCGGCTTCGGGCTGTTTGTCGGCTGGTGCCTTTGGTTCTGCTTTCTGCCGTTTGTGGTCATCGCGCTCGCTGCCGGCAAAATCGCCGCTCCCTTCGTCTGGCTGGTCATCGGCGCGCCTGTTTGGGGTTCGACCATCTGGTTTGTTGGATACCTGCGGTGCCAGTTCCGCCGGCTGAGGCAGTAGTACTAAACAACCGGTCCGCTCGTCGATCCGCCCGACTGCACGCCCGAGTGCGTATGCGTTAGAAAGTTGCGGCCCTCGATGATCGTATTACCGCTGCCCGATACATTCACCTGGGCGCTGCCCGTTACGTTCACGGTCGATCCGCTGACGGTAGCCTGGCCCGATGCATTCACCTGGACCGTTTGCGCCGTCACTGTAACCTGATTCGCGGCGACATCGATTTTCACCGTTCCGTCGTCCTTGCGCAGTTGCGCCGAGCTCGTCGAGTAGCTCGGCAGCACGCGCGGCTGGCTCCAGCAGCCCATAATGGCGAAGCCATCGGATAAATCATGACGCCTGGTCGTTGCCTGATCCTGCGGCTGCGAAGCGCCGGCCGAGCCCGCGCCCTGCTGCCACCAGGAATCGACGGACATATCAGCGAAAACAACCAGGCACTCATCGCCCGGCTCTATCGGCAGGGTCAGTGTAAACCCGCCGGCGCGCGGCAGCACGACGGGAACATCGGCGAGCAGTGGAAGCGGGCGCTTGGTCGGCACGCCGCCGATCCGGACCTCCTCGTTCAGCGCCGGCAGAACCGTAACCGTCTGCTTTGCGGCGTTGAACGACTGCACGATACCCGGGATGGCCACGCGCAGGCGGCGGTTGATTGCCTCCTCGAGCTTATGAAAACGCGACGGCGAAGCGCCGATCCGCTCCGAGATCGTCAGGCCGTAGCCCTGCGTCGTACTCATCCGGTGGCTCCCATCAACGGCTGATAGATGCGCGCATACTCAGGCGTGATTCCCTCGACCTCGGTATGCCAATCGTTTCCGCGCGTATCGCCGACGTGCCGCAGGCCGGCGACGATAAACAGGCCGTCCTGATCGAGCAGCGATGGCACGCTCGTCGGGCCCGGCATTTTAGCCATCATGCGAACGACGGACATATCGAGCTTCACCAGCTGCCCGAGCTCCAGCTGTGAATCGAGCAGCACCCGGAACGACGCGCCGAGTTCGGTTTGCTGCGGTGCGCCGATGAGCGTTTGCTTGGTCAAGCCGGTCGAGCTCTGGGTGTTCGGCAGATTAGTGATAATCGGCGGCGCATACACGATATCCGGCGTCGTCGCCCGCGGCACGAGCGATCGCAAGTTCAGGCCCTTGGGACTGATCCACATGTTCAGTTTCTTTGTCGCGGCGATTTGCGCGAGCAGATACGACGGGCGGTTGAAAACCGACTGCGCGCGCGGAATGGCCACGGAGTTCAGCGACGGGTCGATGTACTCGACTGCCATGCCGGCCGCCGTCGCGATCTGTTGCGCCATGCTCGCAAGCGTCGTGCCTGCCGCGAAGGACTGGCTGATTTGGGTCGTTTCGTCCTCGTACAGCCCAAGCAGGCAGCGCAGACGCAGCCGCAGCTCGGTCGCATCGTTGCGTTCCCACATCACCTGAAACACGCGCCCTCGCCAAATCAGGTCCGTATCCGGGTTGAAGTACTTCTGATAGCCGGCGCTGATCGTTACCAGGTCGCTTTTCTGAATAGCGGTCGTGAAGGTGGGCCCGAAGTTGCCTACCACCCGGCCCGTCTGCGCCGTGGGAGCATCCGCGCCTAACGCCTGGCCGGCAGCGACCGACAGATTGTAAATCTCGATATCGGCGCACCAGTAGATCGGCAGCGGTGACCGTTCGATCGAGAACGAAACGCGCAGCGCCTCGTTCTCCCAGGCGCTGTTGGAAACAACGATGTGGTCGCCCGCCTGCGTATCGATCGTTACTTTCCAGGCGCGACCGAAAAAGGCAGGCTGTGCCGACACCGCGGCGCTCATACAGTCGGCGTGTCACTCCAAATCAGTTGAAAATCTGAGCCCAGGTTAGCCGAGGTCGGATACTCGGCGGCCACCCCACTCGCGTTCACGACGTAAGCACTGCCGATCGCCAGATACCGCTGCTGCTGCAGCAGGTTCGCCGCCGGATAAAAGCCGGTGAGGAGCGGAATGGAGTCAACGAGCAGGTTTCCCAGCCGGTCGCTGATCGTCATCACCCAATAGCGTGCCACCTCGTTGTAGCGCAACTGCAACCGAAGCGTTACGGTTCCGCCGTCGATCGAGAGCGCGACCGTGAGGGTTTGGTTCGGCGCCGATGTGAGCGGAATGACTTGATCCATTTCTTACGAAAACAGCTTCGACAGGCTCGAAACCGGAAAGCTAGACCACGAGCCCGCGCCCGGAATAGCCGGCATCGAGGGCACGTTCGGATAGCTCGTCGCGGCCACATTGTTCTGCTTCTCGATGGCGCCCGGCACGGGCTGCGCCTGCGCTGTGCCGGCTGCCGACTGTACGGTCGCGGCCGGGCGGCCCGAGGCAGTTCCGTCGATAATGTCGCCCGATACAATCCCGGAGCTCGTCGCGGTCGCGGTCGCTAGGAAGATCTCGCTAAAGGTAACAGTGGCCCGGAGCCCGTACAGCGTTTTGCTCGTATCAGTAGCCGAAACGCTTTCGACGAGCATGTTCTCGTAGGTCGCGAGCCGGGTTGTAAGCGTTACGAGCTGCCGCGACCGCTGCAGGTCGAGCAGCGTTTGAAACGCCGCGACCGACTTCGACGAGGCACTCTCCCAGCCGTTCGGCTGGTAGCTGTCCATCGCGTCGCTCATTCCGATTTCGAGCACAACCCGCGCCGGTAATTTATACGCATGATCGGTGATGTTGGCGCCGGTCTGCACCGGATGCTCCGTGCGGCGCAGCTCGTGCGCATGCTCGGCGTGCAGTATCGCGTCGAAAACATACACGGTCGGCGGGTCCTGAAAGGCCGCCGTAGGCGCCGTGGGATTGCCGAACATGTCCGGCGGGCCCGGAAGCGGCGGCTGGACCGTTCCAGGAACAGTAATGGCCGTCTGCGCCGGTTGATGCCAGGCCGCCGGCCGGTAGGGCCCGTTACCGGGCTGCGGCGCGCTTAGGGAGCCCATCACTTTCCCGACTAGCGGCGTGAGTTGGTTCAGTGCAAAAAACGTTGCCATCGTGTCACTGCGCCGGCGCGAGTTGCGCCAGGTCGAGTTGCGTTTGCTGCTGCAGCGCACGGCGCACGCCGCGGACAGCGCCCTCGAGGGTCGCCTGCTGGATTTGCTCGGGCGTTGCGCCTGGCTGCGAAATCTGCACGGTTATTCCGCCTACATCGATCTGCTGCGCCCGCCCAAGCACGCTGCTTGCGTAGCCGGCGACATCGCCGCGCAGGGACCGGTGGTAACGCAGGGCCGCGTCGACGTTCCCCGGGCCGGCGTTGTACGCCTCGAGCGCCGCCTGCCAGTTGCCCTGGTAGCGCCGGTATAGCTGCGCGAGGTACTGAACGCCTCCGTGGATGTTCTGATAAGGGTCGTTCGGGTCGACGCCGAGGTCGCGGGCGGTGCCCGGCTCCAGTTGCATGACGCCGAGGGCGCCGGCGTTGCTCGCTATCACGCGCCCGGCTCTATCGAACTGCCGAATACCGCTCTCCTGCAGGCCGACTGATAGCGCTACGCGCGGGTCGATGTTGGCCGCCTGCGCTTCGCGGATGATGGCATCGCGGTACTCGCGCACAGCATTTCCCATTTCACGCAGCGGCATCGCCTCGGTGGCGCGCATCGGCTCAAGGTCACTTGGGTTTGACAGGCCGGGCAGCAGGGCCTCGCGCGCACGTCCTGCGCCATAGCCGGCCGCGCCGCCAAGGATCGCGCCGCCACCTACGCCGGCGGCTGTGCCGATACCGCCGAGCAGGGTGCCGAGCGCCGCGCCCGCCGCCGTGCCGGCACCCGGGAACAGCATCGTGCCGAGTGCGGCGCCGGCCATCGTTCCAAGCGTTCCGCCCGCCACGCCCAGGCCCGTACTGCCACCAATGGCGCCGAGGATCGCGCCGGCCTCGCCGGTCAGATCACCCAGGCCGGCCTTCAGCTCGCCGAACGCTTTCGAGAAATGCCCAAACAGCGCGTAGCTTATGGCGCTTACCAGATGCAGAACGATCTTTTCCACAAGCGTCATCGCCTGCGCGAACTCGGCCGCCCAATGCACGACGTGCTCGAGCGCGCCGGCCAGGCTATGAAAGCTTAACTCGGTGCCGCGGATCGAGTCATCGCCTGAAAACTCGGCCACTAGATTGACGAAGGCCTGCGCGGCGATGCCGAACATCTCGCCGAGCGATTTTACGATGAGCCAGGTATCCTTCAGCACCGGGACAAGCTCGGAGGCGACCGTATCGGCTATGTCCGGTATGTGCTCGGCGAGCCAGGCGCCGAACTGCTGCAGCCTCGCGTACACGTCGTCGATGGTCGTGCCGAACTTTTCAAACAGCGCGGAAACGAACTGCATCGACAGGAACTTCATCTCGGTGCCGAGCTTCCCGAGCTCGCCGCGAAAGTCGCGGATGCGTCGCATGCGGTCCTCAAAATCCGGGCCCAGCTGCTGCTGCAGCCGGTCGATCAGTTCGAACTGCTCGACGGCGCGGGCCCGCAGCTCCGGGTCCCAAATCATTTCTTCGAGCGAAACGCCGAGCGCGTCGGTAGCGATTGTCAGCTTGCGGGCCGTGTCCTGCGACGTGAACATGTGCAGGGCGAACAGCCGATACTCCTGATCGGCCATCGCGACATGATCGGCCAGGCCGAGAACAGCCGTGCTGACCGCAGCAAACGCGCCCGTTATGGCGGCCTGCCACTTCAGCATGTGCCCGGCGATGAGGCCGGTATGGCCCTCGACGAGCGAGGCCGCCTGCTTCAGCGCAGTATTGAACTGATTAAGCTGCGGCTGGTTGACCTGGAAGCCCAGCGAGACCAGGTAGCTGCGAAGAACGTTTGGGTCCATTTATGCGTGCAGGCTACGGGAGGGACTGGCGCCGGTGATGCCAGGCCGCCGAGCGGCGTTCGTTTTCCTGCTGTACATCGAGGAGTTCGTGCGCATCGAGAAGATCGACAAAGGTATACGTGCCGTCGAAAACCTCATGGTGCCGCCAGATGCCAGCGAGCACCGGCCGGAAGGCAAAGCCGTCTAGTTCGGCGAAGGCGCAGGGTTCGAAGCCGGGCTCAGGCCCGACAGCATCTGTTGAAACCCGCCTTCGGTAAAAAAAGGGGCGAGATTGAAAATGAGCGCGTGGCAGGTCAGCGCCATGACGGCGACGAGGTCGTACTCGAGCTCCTTGATGGCAAAACCCCGGCCCGCCAAGAACACGGGCATCGGTACGTTGTCTTTTTCGTAGCGCCGGCAAACCGTGAGCGCATGCTCCTGAATGCGCCGGAACGTGTCCTCGTCAGTCTGGGCGATCTCCTCGATAACGCTGCTGATGAATGCGAGCGCGAACGTGTCGGGCTCGTCCTCACGGACCTGCTGCATGGCTTTCGAAATCTTGGGCGTGAGCTGCAGCAGAATCCAGCTTCCGTCGCGCGCCGTCAAACGCCCAATCTGATAGCGGGCGCCCTTCACCTCTACGTCTTTTGTCGCTTCGTGCATGCTTCGCTATTCGCTGATCACCGCGGCAGCCATGAGGTTCCAGGTCACGCGCTGGCCCTGCGCCTGATAGACCTTATCGGGCACTTTCGACGGCGAAACGCCGGTCAGCGTATGCACTGTGCCGTCCTCGAGGTTGCGCAGCGAGAGCACGCCCGCGGCCCATAGGCTGACGTCGCCCGAGTCGGCGAGGGTCTTCAGCTGGTTGAACCAGCCGAGCAGGAAGGAATGCAGATCGCTGGTCTGCTGCACTTCGATCGTAGCGGCACCGCTGTCGCCTGCAATGTATGAGACCATCACAGACCCATCGGCCGCCGTGTCGTGCGCGGTGCGGTCGGTCGCGTTCGTGATCGTGATCTGGCCCAGGCCGACATTGCCGCCCGCGAGGATGTAGCTGCCGACGAGCGGGTGAACGAATGCGCCGGTCAGGTCTTTGAAAGAGTAAGTTGTCATCTGCTTTTACCTCACCTCTGCACGTACACGCCAACCGTAATCGAGTGCATTGCGCCCGCCTCGATCAGCGCCACATAAATTGGCATCGCTTTCCGCGCGGCCCGGTCCCCGGCGGACTGATTTGCAAACGTGTCGGACTGAACCAGGTAGCCCTTCGGCAGCGCGGTTCCGGCCGACAGGTTCAGAATCGTTTGACCTTCCCACACGCCTGGCGCGATGAACCCGCGGCTGACCGCGTTGTCGCACGCCTGATGCACGGCTGCGATCAGCTGCGATTCACCGGCGTTCGTCTGCGGGATCGACGGCTGGCTGATCAGCAGGTTCACCAGGCTGTACTGAATATCGGAGCTCAGCATGTCGAGATTCAGAATCTCGTCCAGATACTGGCCGTTGGCCACCTGGCCCTGCTCGAGCCACGTGTACGTATTGGCGTAGGACAGGTACAGGTTGATGTTCAGCGCCTCGAGCGCGGTGATCTGGGAATTCGTCAGCGGCTCCGCCACAACCCCGGTGAGCGGTTTGAACTTCAGCGTGAAATACGAGTTCGCCAGGCCCGTGTTGCTGCCCATCGCGACACCCATCGCAGCGGCTGCGGCATAGGCATTGTTCGGCGCCGCGCCGCCCTGGGTGGTCGAGTACACACCGAAGACGCGCGAGTAACCGCCCGCCTGAAGCACGGACGCGACGTTACCCGTAGCGCCGGAGAGCACGTTAGCATCGGAAGTCGTGTAGAAGTAGCAGGACTGCGGCGTAGCGGCCTGAATCCAGGCTGCGATGGCCTCGTGATCCGCGGCGACGGCATCGGTGACCAGGCACGCCCACCAGTTCGGTGACGCAGCCCGGCAGGCCTGCAGCGCTTGCAGCGGCGTCTCGGGCACCGTCAAATCCTGCCGGCCGACCCACAGGTACTGCGGCGTCGGTGTCTGCCCGAAATAGAGCTGCGCTGCCAGATACTCCGGCGACGTTGCGGTGAAGCCGTCCGACAGCATCGCCGCCAAGCTGGTGTATTGCCGGACGCGCTGCGAGGCCGGAATCACAGTCGATGGGCCGACGATCAGACCCTGATTGAAGGTTGGCGTGGCGGCTGCGACGGGCGCGACCGTAACCGCCACATTGACGACAACCGAAAGCGGTTGAGTTGTGGGCATACGTTTTCCTCTGAAGTCTTAGGTGATGGTCAAATCAGCAAGCTTGGCCGCGGCATCGTAGATGAGTACTTCGGAGCTCGCAATGGACGGAAGGATCAGTGTGTCAACGACACGCTCGTTGAAGCGCAGCTCGAGATCCGTGCGTTTCCACCACTGGCCCTGGAAGCGTTCGGGCGCGTAAACCGGCCGCGCAAAATCGGTGATCAGAAACAGGCTCGAAGCCGCCAGCGCATCGTGCACCCAGTCCAGAAACATCGCGTCCGCGACCAGCCGGGCGTGATCGAAGCTGGCCGGCCCGTAGAACGTCAGGTGCACGCGCCAGACGCGAATATAGGTCATCGTCAGCCGGACGCTCTGCTGATCGTTGGTCGCGTACTTGGTGTCGCGCAGGTGTGCGTAATCGTCGTCGTCCTCGGTGGCGCGCAGAAAGACGTAATCGGAGTCGATCGTAAAGCCGGGCTGGCCTTCCTCGGGCCATTCGACGCGTACTGAGCTGTACGCGGCATCGGTATTGCTTGTCGGGTTGAAGCCGAGTATCTGTGCTACCAGCTTCTGCAGCACGGTCAACAGACTGTCCGGCGTCAGCGCGGTGCTGGCAAGCGTCTGCTGGTTCGGGAATGTCGAAGTTGTTCCCATGGTCCGCTAGTCGCCGCTCTTGCGTGCCGCGATCGCCTTCCAGTAACCGAAGTCGCCCGATGGCATCACCTGCAGCACGCGGTAATCGATGCCCTGATACGTCAGCACGTCGCTCGTTCCGGTGGCACTCGTCGTGTTCATTTCCGTCGCCGACCAGAACGTCATCATGCCGAGTGTGCGGTCGCCTTCCGGCACGATCTCGATATCCTGGGCGCCGGCCGGCCGGATGACGCCGACGGCCTGTATCTGCTGAACCGCAGCCTGGTATCCACCTAGCGCAAACTGCCCGGTTGAGCGGTTGATCGTGAACGGACGAGCAAACTCCGGATCGCTGACGATATCGCTCAGGTCGATCATGCCGGTCGTTGCAGCAGGGCCTCTTCGCGCGCCTTCGCCATCAGATACAGCTCGCCGGGCGAGATGACCGACGGCTGGGCAAACCGGAAAACATTCGCTGCCTGCTGCAGGATCTGCACGCACAGCATGGCGCAAAACGATCGCTCGCGCGCATCCGGGTCTTTGCAGTCGAGCAGATAGGCAACCAGGCCGAGCGCATCGTAGGAGCGCCCGCGCAGCAGGTCGCAGCGTTCACGGATGGCGTCCTCATCGAGCGGCCCGAGCTCAACGCACTCCCATTGCCCGGGCAGGAGCTGGCTCCCGTTGGTATAACGGGCGCCCACGCTGAGCTCGGTACTGAACGTTTCACCGTTTGCAAACAGCAGTTCGGCATGGCATACCTGCGAGTTTGTGCGCCATTCTATGACAGCCTCGACCGGATGCAGCAGCGGATCGCCGCCGAGTTTGAACGCCAGGCGCAACTATTTTTCGCGAACGACGTACGTGATCGAGTTGCGCAGCTGCCCGGTATCGATCAGCGGCTTCGTCCCGGTTCGGCCGCGGCGCCGGCGGGCGGCGAGCGTTGCCTGCGCGAGCGGCGCGAACGGGCCGGACGTGATGCGCGCGCGCACAGTGTTCTGTGCTATCAGCCCGGCCTTGTCCAGCGCCTGCACCGCAGCCGCCTCTTTGCCGTCGAGTGCCGCCTGTGCAGCCTTTTCGAACATGCCGGCAACTCTCTCTTTTGCGGCCTGGATGCCTGGCTCGAGGAACGGCCGCGCCGGAATGTTTTGCACTGGCGAACCGTGCTCGTGGATGTAGGCCAACGAGGCGTTGCCGAGCGTCCCCGCCTCCGGATCATCCCGATCGCTGCGCTCTTCGGTTACGCCGACCAGCACATCGCGCCTGGCCAGCTCCTGAAGGGATCGCAGCAGTTCGCCCACGTTATCCTTCGTGACTTTCGTTGTTACATTCATGTGGAGGGCGGTATTGCGGTCCGGTAGCTGGAATGGAGTGCCCGCTCCTGGCTGCTGCGTCGAATCCGGGTCTTATCGCCCTTACAGCTGAATCGGACCCGAGCCGAACATCCGCGCCAACTGCAGGAACCGCACGCCATACTGCGTGAGATTCCAGAACGCGCCATCGGTGAGCGTGGCGCTGCTCAGGTCATAGCTCACACTGACATCGCCCACTGACTTCGACGAGACCAGGCCCTTTGTTGCGCCTGGCTGCTGCCCGCCCGCTGCGGCTGCTTGATTCGCATTCGCCAGTAGAACCTGATGGGCGGTCGCCAGTTCCACCGCCATATCGGTCAGGTCCGTCCACCGGTCCGCGTTCACCAGGGCGGCCGACAAGTTGATCCAGAACGTGAGGGTTCCATCGGAATACAGATTGGTATCACTGAATTCCGGGAAGTCCGCCCGAAAGGACGCGGGCGTGACCATCAGGCTTTCTTCGTCGCCGGATGAACCACATGCGGTGAGCCGGTGTGGCCTTCGAACGGATGCGGCTTTACCGTGTTCACCGCATGTACGACATGCACGGGCGAGGCCGTGTCGCCTTCATGCGGATGATGTGCCGCCGTCTGCTCGAGATGCGCGAGAGCCGCCTGCTTTTCGGCGAGCGGCTGCTCTTTCTCGTCTGTTTCGCGTGCTTCTGCTGATTTGGGCATAGGCTCCCTCCATTCTGATCGTTTTGACTAAATGCCGTCCAGATAGGCCACCGTTTCCGGATAGACTAGCTCGACCTGGCCGAGGCGCCCGAAGTACGTGGTGATCTGGTAAATCGAGCGGTTCTCAAGCGGCGTGCGCTGCAGCGGTACTAGCGGGTACCGTACCCGGTTGCGATCTTTGGTGTAGGCGAGAGCGCGATCCGGCGCAGGTGTGGCCAGCGTCGGGTTATTCGTGCCACTCGTGCCCGCACCCTGCAGCCACTTCAACGGCTGGATGTTCAGCGGCCGGCCATTGATCGCATTCGAAAGTGAGTTCACTTTCAGGTACTCAATCACGCTCAGATTGCCCGCAGTCGAAACCTTGGTGGCCACCAGCTGCCCGAACTGCTGCGGGGGCAGGCGCAGCTCGCTCGGCATAACAGCCCAGCCGGAGGCTGCCCAGGCGCCCGTCAGCGCCGCATTCACATCGGCCAGAATCTCGTCGGCCGTCTTATCGGCCCAGCGGGTCGACGTTGAGTTGCCGGTCGGGCTGGCGGTTCCCGCCGTAGGCGCGGTCGTGACCGTCACCTGTGGCGAATTGATCAGCCCGGTGACAGCGAGCGAACTGTCGCCCACGTACACCATCTCGTCGATGTCCATCTGGTGTTTCAGCTTGATCGCATCGAACTTCTGCTGATCGATGGGCCGCCCGAGGCGTGCCGCGCTCTCGAGCTCGGGGATGGTGTAAGACAGCTCCATGCCCCACAGGTGCAGCCGGTTCGCTGTCTTGCCGATGTCGAGCTCGACGCCCGTGATGGCATTCGTTTTCTTCCCGATCCAGGCCTTGCCGGTCGGGTTGATGCCGCCGGGCGAAGCAAAGGTCGAATTGGTGAACGACGAGAACTCATCGCCGATGGTCACGTCCTCGCGCAGGTCGATGTCACGGCCCCACGTGACGGAAACGAGCGGTTCATGTATAGTCGCATCCAGCCGTTCCAGTTCGCCGATCAGAAAAGCGCCGGTAGAGTCAACGGTACGACGATCGAAAGTAAGCATTGTGTTTTGTCTCCAGTCCTGAAATTTCTGCTGCTTTCTCCGGGCGCCTTCGCCTAGATGTTGTAGGCAATCTCCACGTTGCCTTGTGCGTCCGCCGGTCCCATGAAGTAGGCGTTCGAGAGCTGAATGGTGTTTGTACCATCGGCTGCCGCTTCCACACCGCCGACCACTTTTCCGGTACTCGGATTCGCAATGCGCACAAACAGCGGCGCGTTTTTGACGGCGGCGGCCGTGCCGTTGAGCTTGATCGTCATATAGCCGCGGCGCATGACGTTGACTACGCCGGAGGTCGGCGGTGTCGCGGTTCCGACGGGCTCGTTAATCTGATTCCCAGTCGACGGGTACGGCCGGATCAGAAAGCCGTACACGGCCGCAGCCGCATCGCCGGCGCCGATCGGCCGGACCTGCAGAGCAGTGGCATCGATCGCAACGGGCACGCCGAAGGCGGTCGGTGGATTCGTAGGCATCACAATCTGTGCTTCGACAGTCGCGATTTCGGTTCGGTTGAGCATGCCCGGGATCCCGGCAGGCATGCGGAAGGTAAATGCAGGCATTGTGTTCTCCTTGAGTTCAGCGTTCTTGCCGCCGGGTTAACTGCGGCTCCAGAATTCCTTGTTGCGTTTGTTGATCTCGACGATGGCGCTGGTGGTGGCGCGCGTCTGCGCGATCGCGTCCTTGCTCAACGCAGCTTCATAGTTGTTTTCGCGCTTGGCGATCTCGGATGCGGCGACGAAGACGCCCTGCACGGCATCGCATGTCATCGTCTTGAAGTCCGGATCTTTCCCGCCAAAAAACGGCAGCACCACTTTGCGGCCGCGCTCGCCTTCGACGAAACGCGTCAGCGCCAGGCGGCGAAGCGCACAGAGGCTATCGCGCACCGCCGCCGGCTTGGCTGCCTGGTCCATGGTGGGCAATTTGATGCCGGGGGCCAGGATCTCTGCACGCGCAAAGATGTCTTGAATCTCGCTGGCCGACGGTGCCTGGTCGCGAGTGGAAGCGGAGTCTTCGGACTTTTTTCGCTTCTTCTCGTCCTTCTCGTCCTCGTCGTCGTCCTCGTCTTCCTCGTTCTCGGACTCTTTACGCTCGTCTTTGGCCTTCCGGTCAACAGTTGCGCCCAGGCGCGCCTCGAGCGCGTCCAGGCGAGCAACAATGGCATCGACCTTCGCGGCCAGGCCGTTCTCGGAACTGTTCCCGTTGCTGTCTTCTTCTCTCGCTTCGCCTTTGGTCGGATCGTCCGGCTCCGGCGCTTCGGTCAACAGCGTTTGCAGCTCTCCCTCATCGCGGGCCTTGAACGCTGCCGTAATGCGGGATTTGAAATCAGTCCAGCGAGTCTTTTTCGCTTTTGCAGACATGCTTTTATCTCCATCTCTTATGGCGCAGCGTTCCCCGCAACGCCCTTTTTCCACCAGGGCAACGTGATTGCCGATGATGTTTCTTTGCCGGCCATAGCCGGGCTTAAGCTGTTCGTATTCGGCGTCGTAGCCACATGAGACCTGGCGCAGACCGTCGCGCACCGCGTCGATCGTCGCCTGATCGGTGATCAGCAGATCAGCGAGCAGCAGGCTGTCGCTCGTGCCTTCGCCGCGCCGCACATGCTGCACAACGCCCTTGGCGAGCGAGCACCAGTTGCGCGGCGTAACGTCAACGGGCGGATGATCGAGCGTGATCGGCTTGCCCTGGAAGCTGGCGATGGTGTCGTCATGGAAAACGGCGTCGGCATCGCGCGTGATGCGGATCAGGCCGTCCGGGCCCGCCTCGACCGGCACCTCGCCCGGCGCGTAGACCATATCGCCCGTCCGCCCGATCGCGACGTCCTTGCAGACGAGAAAACCCTCGGGCGTAAGATGTCGATTCGGCCCGAGTTGGTCGGTAGTATAAAACCGCATATATGACTCAGGAAGAAATAGAAATCCGAAAGCTACGGGTTGACTCACTCAAGCATCTGGGAACGATCTCCCTTGGTGCTCTCGTTGCAATCGCCGCGGTTTACGACAAGTCGGTCCGTCATACCGTGTGGAGCGGGTGGATCACTGCATTTTGTCTGGTCTCATTGACAACGGCCGCGTATGCAAGTTGGCGTGCCATTGACGCCCTAGTGGGCTGGCAGCCTAACGAGAAATCAGCGAAAGCTTGGACGAGACATGCGCGATGGACGCTTTGGCTCGGCCTTGGCGTTTTCGGCGGTGTCGTGGCATTTCTGAGAACTTTCTAAGTCTCCGGAATCACCGGCTCCGGATAGCATCGGCAGTTCGGCAGCGCCCCCGCATGGCCGGTGAGATTGTCGAGCTTCGGTGGCTGGTCCCAGCGCACGAAGCGCCCGTTCATGCGCCGATGAGACGGCCGCACATCGGAATCCTCAGCGGTGCGCCAGATGTAGCCTTCCGAGCCGATATGCTGCGCCCGCGCCTGCGTCAGCACCGAAGCCGCCCGCGAGGTTTCCGTGCGCGCGATCGTGTTCGCACGGTTGCGGGTCACTTCGCCGGTTCGCATAATCTCGGCCACCAGCTCGCTGGACCGGCGGCTGTCCGATAACCGCTCGACCGTCAAGTCCTGTATCCTTTGTGCGGCTTCCAGTGGCAGGCTTTTGATGAGCTGCACCTGCTCGGCCAGCAGCGAGCGCAGAGTCTGTCCTGTCGGCGCCTGATCGATTTCATTTCTCAGCTGGCGTGACATCTGCGCGGTGAGTACCTGCCAGCTCTGCCGGTCCTTCTGATTCACTTCTGCCAACATCCGCGCCGCCGTTGCTTCAGCCCACGGTTCTAATGCCAATGCGTACTTCTCGAGCACATTGCGCAGCCGCGGCACCACGCCCGGATCCGTCACATCGAACCCGCGCACCAGCGTCAGGACCTGGTCGGCCACCTTGCGCAGCGAAATCACATAACGGCGCTCGGGACCGGAAAATACTGGTCGGGCGATCGGACGTTTCAGGCGCGGCATCTGGTCCCATTGCGATCGAAATCACGCTACGCTGGTAATTGAGCCGTTCCGAAGCTGCGGAGTCGAAAAGCTTCCTCTACGGAGCATCGGGGTAGCAATAGGGTCCCTCCGATGGGCACGGCCCTCACTCTCTTGGCTCGAAGGCCGAAATGAGCCAGTGCTCTTGCTTGCCGTACCAATCGAGCGAAACCACCGCTCGATGATCAGGTGTTTCCATGATCAGGCGGTTTTCCCCTTCCACTCGCAGGAACTTCAATTTCGGTACCATGTCCGGCAAGTCCTCGAGCTTGAAGTCTTGTTGCGCTTCGACGTGTTTGGCGATGATGTGGGCAAGACCGTGACCGCCCCGCCACTTCTTCGCCGGGTTGCCGGGCACACCCCAGGCCAGTCCAATCTTTCCTGTGGGCACTTCCGGGTTGTCCCAGATGTCCGGTACCGCGCCCTTCTTCTCACTGAGCAATTTTGCGATGGCTTCGTGCGGCTTCCCAGAAACCTCACGGTAAAGCGGTCCCAGAGGATGGCTCGGCTCCGGCTCGCTGCTGCCTGAGGTCCCGCTGCCTTTTTCTGTAAACTCTCCGTCGTCTTTCCGCGGATGTTCCGACTCCTTCCAGTCCTCATCGCGAAACAGAGCCAGAAAACGATCGCGCCAGCTCCGCCGCGGTTTGTAAGCGCGGTCGTTCGTCGAGTCGCCGTCGTCCTCGTCATCCTCGCCGATCACGCTCGCCGCCGGCTTCGCCTCGCCGTTCTCGTCGAGCATCATGCCGTCGGGTACCGGCGGCGGCTCATTCTCCGCTTCCTCGATTTCTTCGTCGGTGATGTTCGACCAGAGCCCGGTGATGTGGCTCGATTGCCGCAGCTCCTTCAATGCCGTCGCGCGCCGCACCAGGCCGTTGCTCTCGGCCTGCGTCACCGCCTGCGTAATCGTGTTGCCGATCTGCGCCTTCTGCTCATCGGACATCACCCAGAGCGGCCGGAAACTGAAATTGCTGCCTTCGGGCAGATCGGAACCGTAGAGCGAGCGCCAGGTCACCCGCAGCAGACTGCTGATCGGGGACCGCAGCCGGTGCTCTTGCCGCTGCTGAATGCCGTCGTAGTAATTGCGGATGTCGCTTTCCCCGGTCGCGTTCAGGCCCGCGGGCGATTGGCCGAAGAGCCGCACGAGCGGGATCTGCAGCGCACCGGACAACTGCTGGCCGAACTGCAGTAGAACCGTGTCCAGCCCGCTGAAGGTGTAGCTGTGCGCCTCGAACTTGTCTTTGGCATCCATAAGCGTGATGCCTTCGTTCGACTGCATCATGCGTGCGAAATCGATCTGCGCGATTAGTCCCTGCCGGGCCGGTCCACCCGCCGCAATGATCTCGCGCAGGTTCTCGACGGCGTAGGTGCGCAGATGCGCTTTGTAGACGAGCTGCGCCGCTCCCTGGGTGGTCGAATCGAATGCTAGCAGCCGGTCCCAGAGGCGCTCGATGACCGACTGGCCCCACAGGTTCTCGGTCATCCGCTGATAGTACGGAAGGTCGATGCCATCGATGCGAATCACGCGCGAGTAATGAATCCGCGCATTTGGCAGGACGTTGTTGTCCGCCATCACGTCGTAGTACATCGGCTTGCCGAAGTCCGGGCCGTAGTCGCGTACCGGCAGAGAAAGCACCGGCTGCGCCGTCCAGCGGTCCAGCGGATACACGCCCTTGAATGCGCCAGGCGCCACCGTCTCGGGACGCAGCGGCGTATCGAAGCGCTGGCCGTCGATCAGCATGACGCCGATCGCTCCGCCATAGAGCCGGCCCCACTTGATCGTGTCGCAGATCTGATCCCACAGGTGCAGGTCGCGCCAGGCGGCATGCAGGCCTTCCACCTGCGCCGGATCGGCCGAGGTAACGATCTCGATGCCGCGCTTGGTCATGTCTTCGGCTACCGAATCGACCGCCACGCCGCAGATCCAGGACGAGCGGTAGATATTGTCGAGCAGCGGCCGAAAGCGCGAGATGTATTCAGCGGTGTAGGTTCCTGTTGCGCTCTGGTTCGATGCCGGCTGGCTGATGCCAACCGCGGCCATAAAGTTCGAGAAGCTGTCGTTCGTCGCGAAAGCTTTGCTCGAGGCAATCGGCACCGGAGCGGCTTGGGCCGGCGGTTTGCGAACGCTGCGATGCTTGCCCATTTCAGCTCGCCAATTGCGCCCAGACACCCATTCCGCCGCGGCGCTGGATGTATCCGTCAAGCGAATAGCGGATGGCGTCCCAGCCGTGATTGTGCTTGTCGACAATAATCGGCAGCACCTCGCGCGTCTTCGGATCGACCTTGTACGAATACAGCCGGCGCTCTTCCTGCAAGTGCTTGCAGCGCTGGTGAATCACAATGCGGCGGAAACCCTTCAGATGGGCGATGCCGTCTTCGACCGAGCCTTCCCATTTCTCGGCTGGCATGATGTTGAAGCCGCGCCGGCGCATGTAGCTGATCGTCTCGGGACGTGACGAGTCCGCTTTGATCGGCCAGTAGCGAGCCGTCGGAATGGAATCGAAGAGCTGCGGTGTTTCGTCGATCTCGACACCGTAGCCGAAGGCCTCTTGATCGATATACAGGCAGTCGTCCTGAATGAAGCAGCGCACCAGTGCGGTCGGATCGTTGGCGAAGCCCCAGTCGGCGCCGTGGAAGAATCGCGCGCCGTCCGGCGTATCGAAGGCCTCGATCGAAACGCGCTTGGCGAAGATGACCGCCTCGCTGATCTTGCGGCAGTGCCCGCCCCAGATGTGCTCGTACGCTTCCAGATCGAGCTCGAGCATGTAGCGGCGCTCGGCGTCGAGGGTGGCCGGAAACCACGGATTGTCTTCCCAGCCGACCTTGCGCACGATCGCGTCCGGCGGCGGATGAAGGACGAAGCGCTGATAGGTGGGGTCGCTCTCTTCCACCGGGTTGAAGCTGATCCAGATCTCGCTGCTTTGCTTACGGATCGTCGGGATCAGGATCTCCCAGGAAGCCGCGCTGACGCTTTGCGCCTCTTCCACCCAGCAGATGTCGACACCCTCAAGCGATTTGATCTCCTGCACCGAATGGCGGATGCCTTTGAACAGGAACTCCGAGCCGGTGACGCTCTTGATCGAGTTCCGGGCCACTTCGAAGTACGGATCCAGATTCATCGCCTGGATCTGGTCGCTCAGCAGCCGGTGCACGGAATCGGCGATGCTGGTCTGCAGCTCGCGCGCGCAGAGGATACGGAGCTGGCCGGCAACGGCTTTGAGCAGCAACGCCCGGGCGAGTGCCCAGCTCTTGGCACCGCCGCGACCGCCCCAGTAGCACTTGTAGCGTGACGGCTGGAACAGGCCTTCGAAAGCCGCCGGAAACTGGATGTTATTAACTGGCACGCCGCTCGCCATCCGGTGATAAGAACTGCACGTTGATCACGGGTGCGGGTTGAGGGATGAGGGCCGTGCCGCCAGGCCCAGACATCTCGACTGCCGCAAGCTTGGGGTGGACATAGGGTGCCGCATCTTTGGCGATTGCCGCCGCCGCATCCAACCGGCCTTCAATGTAATGCCGGCGCATGGCCTCAAGCATGGTGTCCAGTGGAGTTATGCCGGACTCGGCGACTGCATTCTGCAGCTCAATTGTTTTTTGACTCGGAACGCCCTTTTTGCGACCGGCACCGAGCCGTGCGCCACCACGCATTTTCAACGACTTAATTGAAAAACTTTGATTCTTTTTCAAAAAATGGGGCCCGCCGGGAGTGAATCAGCGGGCCCTGAGAAGAGGGTCTAGGGAGCGATTATGTGTTGGTGGTCGTGGAGGCCGCGGTCTGTGTTCCGGCCGGTGCGGTGCCTGTCGCGGCCGTCGTGCCGGTCGCAGGTGCCGTCTGTGTTCCGGCGCTCGAGTTCGCCGGCACGATCGCCTGCAGCGCCTGGTTCTGCTGCTTGAGCGCCGCAATCGAGCTCTCGAGCGACGAGAGGTCCAGATTCGCTCCGCCTTGCGACTGTAGCGTCGAGAGCTGTTGCTCCAGGTTCGTGATCTGCGCAGCCTGCGCCTGCGCGTACGACTGGACCGAAGCGATCGCCGCCTGGTCGTCTGAGACGGCCTGCTGCAGGCTGGCCAGGTCGGTGGTCAATTGAGAAACATCTGCCATAAGGTGTTTGTGCTCCTTAACGAATTGATGGATTTCGGGGGAAAGCCGCGCGAGGACATCGATTAGCGACGGCATGTGCTCAGACGAAGACATCGTTCATGAGTGCATCGGCCAGGCTGTCGGTCGGCGCATGGCCGCTCCACTGACAGACCAGCTGGATATAACGGTCGGTGTCATTCTCGTTCGGTGGCGCCCATCTGTGGATCGCTTGCGCCACCGTGAGGCCCTTGTAGGTCGGAGCCTGCAGCAGCGCCGACATGGCGCGAAAGCCGGTCTCGTCGTCCGGGAAATAGGCGAAGCGGCCGTTCGCTCGCGTAGCGCCATGCGCGACCGCGAAGCGCCCGTACTCGATGTTGCCGGGATTATGGTTGATCCGGCAGAGCGAGTCCGGTTCGAGCCAGCCCTCCATGCGCGCGATGGCCTGGAGCAGAGTCATGTCAGTTGATCCGGTAGAGCGCCCAGCCGACGATGACGACGAACAGCAGCGCGAATAGAACGGCTAAGAGCGTAGGCTCCAACACCATTCAATCGAGGGCTGCAGCGCCGGAGCTTCGATGGTGCGATAGCAGGGTTCCCAGATAGTTTCTGGTTCGAGTGGTCGCATGCGCCGCACACGCTTGCGATTGCCAATCAGCACATAGCGGCCGCGGAGCACCATCTCGAGCGCCTGCTGTGCGGTAACTCTACGTACCGATCCACCCAGCAGGCGCACGTCCGGATGATCAGGCAGCGCGAGAACGGCGCGCAACTCTTCTTGATTTAGAGACAAAACGGATATGAGACGCCCTGTAGCCGGCGCCAAGCCTCAACCACCAATGCCCTTGGGGAAGCGGGGAACGCTACTACTGTTCATGTTCAGTAAAACACATTTCCACAGAAATGTTCTAGTACTTTCTGCGAATTTCGGCTTGATCGCCGGCACTCGCAACGGTTTACGTCGGGAAGATCTGACCCGAACCGCGCTCGTTTTCATTTGTGATTCGTACAGATGTGTACGATAATAGAGTTATGAAATCGACCGAGCTTCTACGCAAGCTGAAGAAGCTGGCAAAGAAGCGCGGTCTTGAATTGACGATCGCAGCAGCCAAGGGAAGTCACCGCAAGGTCTACTTCGGTGAAGCGCAGTCGGTGATACCTGAGCACGCCAACTCGGAGCTCAAAACGGGAACGCTCAAAGGCATTCTGAAACAACTCGGCATCGAGGAGAAGGATTTGTATGAAAGCTAAATCATTGGTCTATCCAGCCGTTTTTTCCCCCGAAAAGAAGGGCTATAGTATTTCATTTCCCGATTTTCCGGAAGCTAACAGTCAGGGCGACGACGATGAGGACGCGTTTCGCATGGCGGTTGATTGCTTGAATGCCGTGTTGGAGTACCGGATGGAAGAGAAAGCGGAGATTCCTGCACCCTCGCCGGTACGCAAAGGGCAACGCGCCATTCCGGTATCGCTCGATCTGGCACCGAAGCTGGCACTCTACCAGCTGATGCACGATCAGAAGATCTCGAACGTAAAGCTCGCAAGAAAACTACGGATCAGCGAGGTCGTCGTTCGCCGCATGCTGGATCCGAATCACCAGAGCAAACCGGAGCAGTACACTCGGGCCCTGGCGGCACTGGACGCGGCTGTGCAGGTCTCGGTCGTCAAACTCCGCCGCTCGGCCTGAAATCTCAGGGAGCGCAACATGCCAACCTGCAAGACAGGTAAGGATTGCCACGCATCAAAAGCGGCTGCGTTGAAATCGCTCGGTCGCCGCATGAAACTTGCCAAGCCCGACGAACGAGACAAGATTCGCCCTTACAGGTGTGAAATCTCTAAGACTTGGCACATCGGGCACTGACAGTCGCGATGCGGACTGCCGTCAACGTCCGGTACTCCCGAACGTAACCTCTGCCTTCGCTATGACTTCCCACCCTGTGCAGCGTCTACAAACCCCTGATCATCGGCGCGCCCCGGCTTCTTAATGAAATTCGGATCGGTGTGAAAGGCTGCTAACTGCTCGGTCGTGAAATCGCCGAGAGCCTGACGGAGTTCGGCGCCCGTCGCACGCATCTCGCCGAGTACGGCAGCCTTTTCCTCCAGATTTGAGCCCCAGCGCTTATGTAGGCTGCCCAGATTGCGCAGACACTCCTCAACTTTCAGGCTGCAAGTAATTAGTTCTTTTTCCTCAATCATCCCGCGACGATCCTCGGCTTGCTATGCGCGGCAGCGGGCTGCACAATCCCTGCGAAATAGCGTAGCCGGCGAGCACGATCCCGAACGGCCCAGACCTGAATGGTAGCCCACACGATATTACCTTTTCGGTGCAGATAGCGTTTCCGCATCCAGTACGAGTCGCTGGCACCGCTGATGAGTTCCAGCACGTTCTCCCAATCCTGCTGCACATCGTCTGGGTGCGTGATATCTGCAAATGTCATTTTCTCCAGCTCAGTAGGCGTGTATCCGAGCATTCGCGAAAAGACCGGATTACACACTAAAATTTTTCCATCGAGAGCCACTTTGGCCATCCCGTAGCCGGCGAATTGCATCAACGATCGAATTTCGTTGTCGTCCTCAGCTCGGGAGCTCTCGGAGAATCCAGGTGGTCGGCGTCTTACCTTCTCTTGGGAACATGCCTCACCCAGTCTTTCGATTTCGCTTCGAATTTCGTCTAGGATTTCGGTCCCAGCTGTCAAGCTCTTGCTCCAAAGCGTTTGCTGCCTCTTCAGCATTTCGCATAACTCGTCTATCCTCTCGTACGGTTTGTCCCCGGTCGGCGTTTTGGCCCGATCGGACCGGCGTCTCCCTCGCAGCGGAGCGGGCGCCGGCATCTGAATGATGTTCGACATCGGCCTGTACGGCCACTTGAGTATTTAGACTCTGCGCTACGATCTGGCGCATGGCCGGGTCATTCAAGACCACGGACAAAAAGGCTCGCAGCGACTCGGGATCAGTACGTACCGTACTGAGTATCTCTGGCCACACAGCCAAAAAATTGTTGACGCTTTGTGGAAAGTCTGTGGATTCAGAGACTTCACTAACATTTTCACGTGAGTGAGCAAGTTTCTTCGCTTCCTCGCCGGCCAGCATCACGAGATCCCCGCCGAACTCCACGTAATGCTCTATGAACTGGAGCAGCACCTCTTTGATGCCCAGCCCGCGCCGATCCAGAACCTGGATGAAGCGCTTCTTGAGCTCCTCCTCGGGCCCGGTGAGCGCAAAGGAGATCTGCTCCTTCTTCGGCTTGGCTTTTTTTTTCGCTTCAAATGCAATAAGTTGCGGGGATCTGTTGGACACGGGTGTAAAATTCCCTTGACTAGCGAACTAGTTTGCTAGAAACTAGTTGTATACCGCACTAGCGATACAACAAATGAGCGCACTAGTTCACCACCCAGATGTACCACAGGAAGCACCTACCCCGCCGTACCGTTACCTGCAGGTTCGGTTTCCTATCGAGATCTACAACCGAATCCGAACTCTGGCGTTTGAGCGGGAAACGTCGCGGCAGGCGATCATCCTCGAGGCCGTCGAGCGCGCACTGAAAAGCTCGTCGAAGGGCGGCCGCTGATGCCGTTCGACGAAGCCTATCCCTGCGACGACTGCCGCTGCCGGACCTTTGCCTCTGAGGTCGTCGGCGACTGCCAGGCGCCGAACTGCTGGCGCACGTGGCTGTGCGAAGACTGCGGCTTCGAATGCCAGTACTGTCACGAGATCTTCTGTGAACAGCATTCGACCGTCATCTCCGGCGACGACGAATCGAAGCTGCGCTATGCGTGCGACCGCTGCATCGCACGCCGGTTCGATAGCGAGCTGCTGCTGCACCTGCAGAACATCGCGATTCACGCTCTGAGCTCCGGCTGGGACGTGATCTCGCTTCGAAACCAGAAGGGCATTCTGCACCTGATCGCCGAGACGAAGAACCAGGTGCTGCTGGGCGGACGAAAGGCCGCCTGAGTTTGCATTACTTACTTCATTCAAAAAGGAAAAACTATGAATCTGCAATTTAAACGCGCCGTCAAGTACGGTGCCAAAGGACGGCTCGCTTTGATCGGCCCTTCAGGGTCCGGCAAGAGCATGTCCGCACTGAAGGCAGCCCGCCGCCTGGCTGGTCCGAACGGGCGAGTCGCTTGCATCGATACCGAGCATGGCTCGCTTTCGAAGTATGCCGACTTGTTCGAGTTCGACGTCATTGAGCTGAACAACTACTCGCCCGAGAACTTCTTCGCCGCTTTCGATGCGGCCGAGCAGGCTGGCTACGACGTGATTGTGATCGATTCGATGTCCCACTTCTGGATGGGTGCCGGAGGCGCGCTCGAGTACGTCGATATGGCGCGCAAACGATCGGGATCACGCGATGACATGGCCGGTTGGAAGGACTTTCGTCCGGTTGAACGGCAGATGCTCGAGCGCATGATCGGATCGCCGATGCACGTCATCGTCACCATGCGCACGAAGACTGCGTATGAGGAACAGATCAACGAGCGGACCGGCAAGAAGCAGCGCGTGAAAATCGGCCTGGCGCCGGTGCAGCGCGAAGGCCTCGAGTACGAATTCGATTTCGTGGGCCTGATGAACGAAGACAACGAACTGATCACGGACAAAACTCGCTGCCCGGCGTACGCCGGCAAAGTCATTGCCAAGCCGAGCGAAAAGGACTTCGACGCGTTTGCCGAGTGGCTAAAAGGCGAAGAGCGCGCGCAAGCGCCAGCCGCGGCACCGATCGAGCACCCGCAGCCATCTGCCAAACCTGCGCCGGCGAGTGCTCCGGCAGCGGCCGCCAACTCTGAAGTACCCGAGCTGGTCCAGGATCTCTGGAAGCAAATGAGCGATAAGCCCGGCTTCGCACGAGTATTCGGCGGTTTCCTGCAGACGTTTCAGCGCCTGCTCGGCGAAGAAGCCGGCAACGAGGCATTTAACCAGGTGCTCGGACTGCATGGCGTCGACAGCTGGCAACACTTCAAGGGCATGCAGGCCGCGCGCCGCTGCGTGCTGGCACTGTACAACAAAGCCCTCGAGCTGAGCGAAGGCAGTCAGCTCGATCTGTACGCCGAGAGCGTTTCTGAGCGAGGTGCGGCATGAGCGCCGCCCTTGCACCGCGGGCGCCATCGCTGTTTGAGCTCGAGCACGAGCTCGAGTCGCTGCTCGATACGGAAGCGCTGGTCACCCCGGAACAGGAGGCCGAATTTCGTCGGGAACTCGCCTCTGCGCTCGAGGCTTCCGTCGAGAAGCGCGACCGTGTGTACGCCTTCCTGCGTCACTGCGAACTGCAGGCCGAGAACTGTGACGCCGAGATCGCGCGCTTATCCGAGCGCAAGCGCACCTTCGAAGCAGCCCACAAGCGCATGCGCCAGTACGTGCAGAGCGTGATCGAGTCGCTCGGCACGGATGCCAAAGGCAAGCCGAAGAAGTTGGAAGGCAAGACCGTCACGTTCTCGTTGCGCGCGAGACCGGCATCGGTCGAGATCACCGACGAGTTGCTCGTGCCCGAGGAATACAAATCAGTCGTCGTGAAGCTACCGCTCGAGGCCTGGCAGCTCATCTGCGACGAATTCGAAAACGACGAGGATGATCCGGTTTGGCACGACCTGAAAAAGGCCAGCGAGTCGGCCAGCTGCACGGTGAGCAAGACTGCGATCCGGGAAGCGATCGAAAGCGGCGTCGATGTGCCGGGTGCAGACCTGGCGATCGGCGGACACACGTTGGTAGTCAAATGAGACTCGCCTTCCTGAGCACTCACCCGCGTTTCCGGCCGGTGTTCGTCCATCGGTTCCTTTTCCGCCGCGCCAGCCTGCTGCGCGCCGGCGGTTTCCCGGGAGCGCGGATGAGTTTTCAGGAAGGCCGAAAGGGTAGAGATGTTTTCTGATCAGGTCATTTTTCGTGACGCTGTAATTGACTCGATCCACTGCAAAACGCAGGACGGCAAAGTGCAGAGCCGCATTCTCGCGCACGTGTCGCTCTCGCAGGAAGCAGCCGAGGTTCTGGGCGTGAAGTCGCTTGTCTTCGCAGAGAACGGCACGCCTAAGGAAGGGTTTCACTCACTGGCGCTCGACACCGGCTGCGCTGCGTTCCGGGCCCTCTTTGAGCACCCCGAGCTGAAGCAGTCCTTCGAGATCGCGACCGGCGACTCAACGGATTCATACGTCGTGCAGCGAATGGAGGAGGGCCGGCTGAAGCTGAAGCTGCGCCTGAACTACCACGGCGATCCGCATCCAGCGATCGCGTTCATCAACTCCGTAGGAAATGCGGAATCGAAGCTGAAAATCATTCCGCTCCAGGGCGAACTATCCGAAGACAACGATGAAGATGAAGCCCGCCCGAGGAAGAACCACGAGTATCCGCCCGAGGAGCAAATGGTGATGTCGGCCGATGCCGTGCGCCAGCGCATCATCACGCATCGCGGGCGCGGCAAGCAGGCGAGCGGAGCCAGGTAGTGTTCTGCCGGCACAGTTTCGGATGGCCGCGGCGCGTCGACGGCCGCGACATTCAAACCTGCACTCGTTGCAGTGCAGTGCGGATCAGCAAAATTCAATTCGAAAGAAAGGACGAGCGTGATGAACCAGGTCTTGCGCGACTCGAGGAATCACTACCTGCTCGAAAGAATCGATTCGCTGCGGTTTGAAAACCGGATCATACACGAGAGCAACCGCACGCTCGAGGCGCGCTGTGCAACGCTGCGCCGTTGGGTCTGTGTGCTCGGCGTGAGCGCTGGATTGTCGGTTGCCGCCCTGGCCGGCCTGGTGGCCGCCGGAGGTGCGCTGCGATGATCGCCGGTACCAAACAAGCCCTCGAGCGGGCGTGGCACGCCGGCGCCGATCGGCTGCATGGCGCACCGCTGCCACCGGGTTTGAAGCCGCGGCCGACGATGTACGAGCTGAAGGCCGTCGACAGCAAAGGCCGCGTCTACTTTCGGCGGGAACTGCACTGGTCCGCTTACATCGAAGCCGTGACGTACTGGCAGCAGCTCGGGACACCGAATCGAACGCTGGTTGCGGAGGACGCCGCATGATCGACTACGCCGAAGTGTTGGCCGATCTCGAGGAGCGTGCCCAGCGCTTGCAGGGTGTGATCTCGAGCATTCGAGAGCTGATGGAAATGCCGGATGCACAGCCGCCCGCGCCAGTCCCCCAACGGAAGAAACCGGGGCCGAAGGAGAAGGTGAAAGCAAAGGTCGCGCGGCAGATTTCGAGGCCGGCAAGCAAGGGGCCACGCACCGGCATGACCATTCGCGAAGCGATCCGCACCGTCGCAGCCGAGCATCCGGGCACATCGATCGAAGTGGCCGATCGCGTTCAGAAGATCCTGCCCGAAGCGAATCGCAACAGCATTTCAGCCCAGATCGGCCAGCTCGTCACGGAGGGGCATTTGCGGAAAGACGATCGGCTGATCGTTCACCTGGCGGCGAATGGTACCGCGGCGGGAGCGAGAGCATGAACCTGCCGCCTGTCGAAGATCGTTTGCGCCGGATTCTCGAGCTGACAGCCGAGGAGAGCCGGAAGTGCAAAGCCTGTGGCGCGCTGCTGTTTTTCGTGCGCCACTGCAACGGCAAGCTGGCGCCCTATACCGCCGATGGCGTGAATCACTTCGTGAACTGCCCATCAGCGGAACGATTCCGGAAAGGAGCCCCGCATGCCGCGTCAGCTTCGGCTTGAGCCTTCCGACTCCTGCCTGCAACCTACCGGATTTTCCTCGCTCATCGTCACGCGCGCGCAGATCCCGGCCGATCTCAGCGATGCCGACAAGCAGATCCTGCGCGCGAATCTCGAGATCAACTGCGAGGGCCGGAGCTTCTTTTTCCGCGACTGCGAGGACGTGCGGCGCGTGCTGCGGATGAGGTCGAAGCCATGAACCAGTGCCGCTTCTGCGGGTGCACAGACAACAACGCGTGCGTCGACATGGAAACCGGTATGACGTGCGGCTGGGCCACTGCTGACGTTTGCACGTTCTGTAGCGAGCACGACCCCGTCGCTGACTTCGTGCTGCAGGCCCGGTTCGCGCATCTGCTGGCGGAACGAACGATACCGGAGTTCACGGCCGAAGAACACGCACGCGCAGCGCGCTTATATCAAGACCTCACGCTTGAAACTACCTCGCTCGGAGTCGTGCAGTGAAACACCCACCGTCGCCGGCGAAACTGCTGGAAGCCGAGGTCACAAAGCAAATCCGCGGATTTATGGAGTTCCGCGGCTGGCGCGCTATACGCATGCAGCGTACCGTCGTGCCTGGCGCGTTCCAGAGCGGTGAGCCGGGCATTCCGGACTTTCTGTTCATCCGCTACCTTCCGACCGAGTTCAGCGGCCTCTCAGTCGCCTGCTGGGTCGAGATGAAACGCGCCAAGTATGGCAAGCTCAGCGAGGACCAGAAGCGCTGGCGCGATCGAGAAACGCACCGCGGCGCCGTTGTTCTGAAGGCGGACAACATCGCTGATTTTGCCGACCAGTACGAAGAGTTGTTCGGTTGGCTGCACACAGAAACGTGGGTGCAGGGCCAGCAGCAGATCAGTTTTGAACAGGCCGGTGATTTGCAGCGCCTGAATCAATCCCTTGGGAAAGGAGGCCCGGCGATTTGCCAAACCGAATCCTGCGCGAAGGGATAAACGACAGCGAATCTGTCAATGCCGTCTCGGAGGCCGCCGAGCTCTTTTACCGCAAGTTGATGTCGATCGTGGACGACTACGGGCGCTGTGAAGCCAACGCAGCAATTCTGCTCGGAAAATTGTACGCTCTGCGTTCAGATCGCACGACTAGCGACATCGAGGCGTTCCTGAACGAGTGCTCTGTGGGACCTGATCCGCTGCTGACCATATACCGCGTCGGGCGGAAAAGGTACTTACAGATCAACAAGTTTGGCCAGCCCATACGGAGCCGAACCAAGTACCCGGAACCTGTGGAAAACAACCCCGGAGAGAGAGTGCTGCAAACATCTGAAAGCAATTGTCAGCAATTGCTTTCTCTCGCGCGCGCGACGAATACGCACTCGCATACGAATACGAATACGCAGGAGGGGGGTGCAGGGGGGAACCACGCCTGCCCCGGCTTCGACGAGCAAGCGCTCGCGGCGATCGTCGAAGCGTACCCGGTGCCAGGCCGCGGACGGGTCAAGCCGAGCGATGTCGCGGCCGCTATCGCAGCCGAGGCCGAGAGCCGCGGCGTAGCCCCGGAGGAAGTGCTCGAGGAAATTCTGGCCGGCATTCGGCGCTGGAAAGCCGAGGATTATCGCTGGCAGTCGGGACGCGTGCACTTGCTGAAAAACTTTCTCGCCGATCGCATGTGGCTCGACCAGCCGCTGCCGGTACACACGGGCTCAGCTGCCGGCAAGCGCTCGAAGACGGCCTGGCTTGAGTCGCGTCTGGCCGAGCTCAAGGGCCGGCCGCCGCCCGAGGCCGAACATGCGGCGAGCGGGAATGGGAGCGAGCGAAAAACAGCAGGGAGGAAGCATTGATCGCCGAAGATTTCGCCATCGGGCAGGTGCTGCGCTTGAGCGGGCTGCCAGGTTTCCCGGACGAAGCTGGACAGCAGGAGCTCGTACGGGCGCTGCTCAAGATCGCGCTCGGGTTCGACCACTGCGCGATACTGATCGACCGCTGGCTGGAGGCGAACGAAAAAGCGCCCACCCCCGCTGGCCTCTACCAGCTCGCCGCGGTGATGGCGGCCGAGGAAGCAGCCAGCCGCCCGAAGGGCTTCGGCCGAACGTTCCAAGACCTGGTAGTGAACGGGTTTCTGTACTCGGTCTGGACGGATCGCGATGTGGCGATTCATCGCGCGCTCTCCATCGACGGCGCGACCGAGTACGCGCGCAAGTATGCGCAGCAAGTGCTGGCCGGCTGGGAACAGTACTGCGCGAAGCAGTCGGATGCGTGGGAGGTGCCCCGCTATGCGCCGAGCGGCGTCAGCGAGCCCGGAATATGCGCTCGCTGCTCGAACTGCGGTTGGGAGTACCTCGGGCCATTTCGCGTTCGCCGCTGCGCGTGCAAAGTGGTGTCCCGGCCGGGCCGTCGCCGCTTGGTCAGCGCCGCCACGACGCCGAAGCCGCCGCAAACCGAAACACTGCCGCCGCCGCAAGCTGCGGCCCATGGGGAGAACTGAAAATGCTTTTGCTGATTGTGCTGATTTTGCTCGTGCTGCTGCTGACCGGCGCTGCGCCTGTTTGGCCGTACTCACGCGGCTGGGGTTACTACCCGGCCGGCGGCCTGGGTGTTGTCCTGCTGATCGTGATCGTGCTGTGGATGCTGGGACTGATCGGAGGGCGGCCATAGCAGCGCATGCCGAAGCTTCGTTACACGCGGCAGGAGCACAACGACGTGCTCGAGCTGTTCCTGGGCGGTGTCGACCGGGTGAACCTGGAGGCGCTGCGGGAGGCGGTGCGCGGTCTGCGGGCCGATCGCGTGCGTCTCGATCGGCTCGAGTCGATGGCCAAACTCAATCAGCAGATCGTTGTCGATTTCGGGCCCCAGGCGGCCTCACTCTCGTTGCGCGAAGCGCTGGATCTGTTGTGAAGCGAAGGAATGGAGCGGGATTGCCGGAACAGGAACTCAACCGGATGATGGCGGAATTGGAAGAGCTCGAGGCGAAGGCGCAGCCGGGACCGTGGCAGTGGTCCTGCGATTTTCGCGTCGGCAACGCCTGGCACTGGAACGTGCACCGCGCCGGCCACGACGAGAGCTCGGTGTGCCTGGGCCTGGTCTCGATCGCGAATCGAGACTGGTCCATCGGGCGCTATCCGACGTCCGAGATGCAGCTGCTGATTGCGGCGCGGAATGCGGTGCCGGTGTTGATCGCGGAGATACGGCGGCTGCGGGCGCAGCAGGAGGTGTGATGACGCACTTGCCGTGCCAGTGGGTGCTCAAGCTTAAGCCGTCGTCGACCAACGACACCCGGCTTGCGTTGCTAGAGGTCTGGTTTCGGTACTGGAGGGAGAAAACCGTGAGGCTTGAGATCACTGACGAAGCGCTGCAGGATGTGCTCGAAAGGCTGAGGAGACGATGACGATTGATCGTGCCATGGATCGAGTACTGCAGATGCTCGAAGAAGCGCGCGAAGCGCTCAATTCGGCGCAGACGGACATGGAACGGCTCGCGCGGGCCAACCGCGAATTGGCGGTGGCGCTCGATGTGGCGACCTTGGGCGGGTTGATGATGCCCTGGGTGGAAGACAATCGCAAGCGCGAGCGGGTAGTGGCCGAGCGGTGTATCAAGACGTTCAGGGAAGCCATGACGGAGCTCATAGCGCAAGGCGGCGCGGTACATGTCCAGCACGTACACGACATCGCTGCGGATAGAATTCGCGCTCGCGTCGGTTGTTCGCCGGCCGATTTGGAGGTGGAGGCGTGAGCAGGCGCATCGAGACACAGGGCACGATGCTCGTCGACCCGAGAAAAGAAAAAGCGCTGCTCGAAGCCATGCGCGACTATTTGGACGAACTCGGCTGGAACGCGCTCGTTGGGAGCGTCGATCGCATTCAGCAGCTGGAACCAAGTGTCGGTAATTATGAGCTCGTGCTCAAGTTTACCGGCGGCAAGCGGGAGGTGAGCGCGTGAAAGCCAAACGTTACGAGGGCACGATGGTGTACTTCGATTTCGTCTGCCCGGGTTGCAAAAGCGAAGGCGAGCTCGGGATCGACACCACGGAAGGCTACAAAACATTCGGCTGTCCAGCAGGCTGTGGCGCGACGTTTCTTCCGTATCGGGACCGGAGGCAGCGATGGGTGTTGCGATGCGTCGTGCAGCCGGTGTTCGAACCAGAGGCTAACGCATGAAGATCAACTGCGCCGATGCCATCACGATGATCGCCGGCAAGCTGTGCGTGTCCGTCGACCGGCTATACGCGCTCTACAACGAGTTTCTCGACGACAATCTCTACACGCACCAACTGCACCGCGCAGGGCGGTTTGCTCAGCCGATCGTGCGCAAGCAATTGCCGGAACTCGCCGCGTATCTCGACGGCCGCAGGATCACTGAGGACAACTGGCAGTTGGAGTTGAACGCCGCGCGTGCTCGTTTTGGCGATGAGTTTCAGATCGAGAAGCCAGGCTACGCCTGGCAGCACATACATCCGATGCACGAGCCGATACTCCAGGGCAAGAAGGTCATTGCCGTCGAGATCTCGGAGACGAGGCCGTGAGCGTTTTCTTTCTGGCCATGGTTGTCGCCGCTCTGGTCATCGGTTATCTGATCGGCTGGCGCGACGTTTCGCGATTCGAACGCCGGCGGATGCTGCTGAACATGCGGCGCAGTGAGGTCAGCGAATGAGCGCTGCTGAATACGTGGTCACGATTCCGCTCGAGGACTTGCACTGGCATCACCCGCGCGCCGACTACACGCGCCGGTGCGAGCGTTGCGGTACAGCGGTCGTGCTGATGCCCTCCTCGCTGAGATATCTGTCCGATCACACGGCTCGAGTGGTTTGCTGCTTCTGCGGTGCCGCGATCGCAAAGGAGGAATGCGCATGCTCGAAATCACAGTTCTGATCCTGGTTGCGGGATTCTTCTATGCCCTGGGCTGGCGCCTTGCGACGCGCCGCCATGAGCGGGTCGAAGAGATTGCGCAGGAGTTGCGCGCGGGCGTCATCAATGGTTGGCCGCCACTACCGAGACCGCTGCCGAAAATGCCCACGCCACCGGCTCCGCCGCGGTCCGAGCCAATCGACTCCAGCTGGCAGAGGAATCATGCCTACGCGGTGCCGAAATTCACGAATGCGGTGCCGGCGTATGTGGTCGTCGGAGAGAACAGTTTGAGAGGGGAAGGGAAATGAGTGCGTTTGCAGTGAACCGGGCGACCGAAGACAATACTCGCGGTTCCGTCGACGAAGCCATTGCGCGTGTAGTGCGTGAGGAGATTGCAAAGATCAGCCTGCGTCGGAAGCAGGTGCTCGACATAGACGAAGCGGCCGAGTACCTGGGTGTCAGCGTCAACCAAGTGCACAACTTCATTGCCGACGGAAAGCTTACGCCGGTGCGTTACGACCGCCGGCTGCGTTTTGACATCGATGACCTGAACCGGCTGATTCACGAAAGCAAACGCCGGTCCTAGTACTGTGCGGAGCTGGGCTCGTCGGCTATCATCAACGCTGTGAAAAAGCGCACATACGGCACTGGCTCATTCCGGCAACTGCCGAGCGGAAAATATCAGCTCCGCTATCACGGAAAAACCAAAGTCGTCGAGGCGAAGAACGACAAAGCCGCCGACCGGGAGCTCGACAGATTCGTTGACGAACTCGACCGTGAAGAGCGCGATGGGCCAGCGGTTTCGATGAACAAGCTCTTCGATTTGCATCTCGCTGACCTCCGTCGGATGAAACGCGACTCGCTGGCGATTACGCAACAACGCCTGGAGAAACACCTGCGCGCTATATTCGGCGACCGCGATGCCACTGCGATCAGCCGGCGCGATATCACAGCCTATGTCGATGCGCGGCTGCAGGCCGGCGCCGCGAATGCGACGGTCAACCGCGAGCTCGCCATTGTCCGGCGCGCCTTTAAGATCGGCATCGAGGAAGAATACATTTTCAAGATGCCGAAGGTCACGAACCTGCCCGAAGATAACGCGCGCCAGGGCTTTGTCGAGGAGGATGTTTACCGGACGATGCTGCGCGAACTGCCGCAGCACGTTCAAGCACCCTGGGTGTTTAGCTACTTCACCGGCATCCGCAAGGGCGAATTGCTGAGCCTGCTCTGGGACTGGGTGGATTGGGACCGCTGGGTGATCGAGGTGCCCGGCTCGATTACCAAGAACAAAAAAAAGCGCATTATCCCGGTGTACTCGGACATGCGGCAGTTTCTGCGCCTGGCGTTTGAAAACCGCAACCCGGCGTGCCCTTACATTTTCCAGAAGGACGGAGCGCGCCTGCGCAGCTTCCGAACCGCCTTCGACAATGCGCGTGAGCGGGTGAACCTGCCCGCGCTGCTGTTTCATGATCTGCGGCGTACGGCGGTCCGGAACATGGAACGCGCTGGCATCCCGCGCACGATGGGGCGCCAGGTCAGTGGCCACCTAACGGAGGCGGTCTACATCCGTTACGCGATCGGCGCGGAACGCGACGCGGTCGAGGTGGGCGACAAGATGCGGGCCTTCCACGAACAGGAGCGCGCGCGGCAGTCCGCGGAGTGGGAAAAATTGTGGCACGAATTGTGGCACGACGATTCCGGAGACAAACGACAAGGCTCGCCCCAAGGCGGCCCTAAGTATAAGCAATAGATGTATTTATTTGGTGCGGATGGAGGGATTTGAACCCTCACAGAACGTCAGTTCTGCTGGAACCTAAATCCA
>JAJPHN010000019.1 GCA_021325235.1 Terriglobia bacterium
ATCGAGAACTTGAAGCAGATCATCGCGGACCTGCGAGCCGACGGCCGCGCACCTCCCCGCAAACGTTCAAAGGAGTGAGGATCCCGCGGTGCTCACCGAATGCTTACCGCCGCCGTGATGCGCCGTCCCGTGAAGCCGTCCGCCGCCTCCGACATCAGCCAGGCGATCGGCCGCCCCATGATCTGCGGCCGCAGCATTTTTTCCCGCGGCCAGCCCGCAGCGTCGGAGATCATCGGCGTATCGGTCGGGCCGCCAGGCACCAGCACGTTGACGGTGATGCGGGTCGCCTCGAGCTCCTTCGCCCACACGGCCGACATCGACTCCAACGCCGCCTTGGCGGCGCCATAAGGCATCACCCGCAGCATGGTGAGATAGCTCGTCGTGTTGTTGACGATCCGGCCCCATCCGCGTGCCTTCATGTCGGGCAGCGCGGCGCGCGTGAGCGTCGCCGGCGCGCGCACGAAGATCGCGAGAAAGCGGTCGTAATCGCCGGCGCCGAGCTCCTCGATCGTCGGATGTCGCGCTTCCGCGTCCGGGCGCAGGCTGCTCATGCCGATGCCCGCGTTATTGACCACGGCGTCGATGGCGCCGAAATGCTGGCGCGCCGCGGCGATCGCCGCCAGGCATCCGGCCTCGCCGGTGAGATCAGCCGCAATCGCGTACAGCCGCTCGCGCGCGCCCGGAACATCGGCAAACCGCGCGAGCCCGGCCGCGTCGCGGTCGACCGCCGCGACCGAATGCCCGTCCGCCAGCAGCGCCTCGGCCATGACGCGCCCGATCCCGCCGGCCGCGCCCGTGAGAACGATCACCCGCGATGGCATGTGCGCTCCTCCGAACCCAGCCTAGCGCACGCCGATAGGCCGGTGTAAGGCCAGCCGGCCATTCGACCTTACATCATGCAGATCTCAGAGGGAGCCCATGTCCCGATTGCGCATCTACGGCATCGCTCGGACGCGAGCGTTCCGCGCACTGTGGGTCGCCAAGGAGATCGGCCTCGACTACGAGCACGTGCCGATCGAGATCGGCGACGCCGGCGCGTGCAAGGCGGAGTATCTCGCGGTCAATCCCAACGGCCGCCTGCCGGCGATCGAGGACGACGGCTTCGTGCTGTGGGAGTCGCTCGCGATCACGCTCTATCTCGCCAAGAAGCATTCAAGCGGCCGCCTCTATCCGCTCGACCTGCGCGATGAGGCCAAATGCTGGCAATGGAGTCTGTGGGCGCTCAACGAGGTCGACCGCGGCGTCAACATCTGGTCGCTGCACGCAATCCGCCTGCCGCCCGCGGACCGCGATCCGCAGAAACTAGCCGAGGCCCTCAAGGTGATTGCCAAACCTTTCGCGGTGCTCGACGAGGCTTTCGCCGACCGGCCCTATCTGCTCGGTAACGAATTCACCGTCGCCGATCTCAACGTCGCCGCCGTGATCAGCCGCGCGATCGACATGGATCTGAGCGCGACGCCGCGCCTCGCTGCCTGGCTCGGGCGGTGCCTCGAGCGCCCGGCCGCACGCGAGGCGCTTCGCCTGAAGGCCGAATCGGACGCCGCCTCGCCGCCCGACGCCATCCGCCTGATCGCCCGCATCAACCGGCTGTGACATGGCGAGGCGCATGGCGAGGCGCATGGCGAGGCGCATGGCGAGGCGCATGGCGAGGCGCAGCGCCGGGCTGCTGATGTATCGGCGCGGTGCTGCCGGCCTCGCGGTCCTGCTGGTTCATCCCGGCGGCCCCTTCTGGGCCAAGAAGGACCTTGCTGCCTGGTCGATCCCCAAGGGTGAATATGCGGCGGACGAGGCGCCGCTTACGGCAGCGCAGCGCGAATTCGCCGAAGAGACCGGCGCGCAGCCGCGCGGCGAGTTCGTCCCTCTGGGCGAGGTGAAGCAGCCAGGCGGCAAGCACGTGAGCGCGTGGGCGGTCGAAGGCGATTTCGATCCCGCAACACTCGTCTCCAGCAGCTTCGAGATCGAATGGCCGCCACGCAGCGGTCGCAAGCGCACGTTTGCCGAGGTCGACCGCGCCGAGTGGTTCTCGCTCGATGAAGCGCGCCGGAAGATTCTGACCGGCCAGCGGCCCTTCATCGATCGGCTGGAGCAAACGCTGGCGACTCGCGAGTAGAGTGGGACTGGTGTCGGGCGCCAATTCCCCACCCGCTACTCGCAAGTCGCCATTCCCTACGCGCTCCCTTCAGTGCCGGCTCTCCCACAGGTTCATCAATCGCGCGCGGAAAGCCTTCGGCTTTTCGGCAAACAGCCGGCGGGCGATGCGCGCCGCCTTGGCGGCGTGCTCGGCCTGCCGTCCCTCGATCAGCGGCACGAGCCGCGAGCGCCACGGCGCGAGCGGCTGGCGCGGCGCCGTGAAGTCGCGCAGCACCGCCAGATCCTGGTGATGGCCGAGCCGCTCGCGCAGCTTCTGCGCTTCGCCGACCCACGCGCGTCCGATCTTCGGCCACAGCGGCACCGCGAGCTCCATCTGGTAGCGATGCACGACCACCCGCTGGCGCAGCGTGTGCAGCTCCTCGGCCGCGGCGCTCGCCCAGTCCTTCGGGATCGCGCGGCGGGCACGCGCATACGAGGCGGCGAGCCCGTCCGCGATCGCTGCAAAGCCGACCGCGTCGAGCCGCCAGCCCATCGCGGCCGTTGCGGCGTGGTCGAGCGCATCGCGCATGCGATCGCGTAACGCGTCGGTCAGCGTCGCTGCCTCGGCCGTGGTGCCGATGCTCTCGAGCCGCGCCCGGATCGTGGCGAGCGTGCGCTCCGACAGCGGCGTCTCGACGAGATCGGCGAGCGCATCGAGGGCCGAGCGGGCATCGCGCGAGCCGGTCAGCTCGCGAGCGAGATCGCGCGCCTCGACCCGCAGCTGCTCGGCCTCGGCGCCGAGCAGCGGCTCGTAGAGGCGCAGCAGCGCGCGCCAGCGCTTCATCGCCTTGCGGAACTCGTGCACCGCGGTGGCGTGGTTCGCGCTCGGCTCCTCGATCTGGCGGCGGGCCTGCGCAAGGAGGTCGCCCGAGGCCGTGCGCAACCGCGCGGCCGCCCCCGAATCCGCCTTGCGGGGTGGATCCCGGTTCATCGCCCGGTCTCGTATCATCGACGCTAGACCATGAAAAATATGATGATTTGCCCCGGCTGGACGGCTTCCCAAGCCGCACCTCGATTGCTAGATAGCGCGTACGCGCGGTGCGCGCGACCCGATTTCCGCGGGATGGAGCAGCCCGGTAGCTCGTCAGGCTCATAACCTGAAGGTCGGTGGTTCAAATCCACCTCCCGCAACCAAAAAAAGCCCGACAGATCAGGTGCTTGCGCCCGGTGTGTCGGGCTTTTCCATGCGTTACGAGGCCCTCCAAGGCCGTACGACGGAAAGCCATTTGTAACCAAGGACTTCCGGGTTTTTCGGCTCCGAACACCAACCGCTTCTAAAATTTCCGCGGCACAAAACTGGCACAAAGCGGCACAAAATCCTGGACCGAATGGCACTCGCCTCGCGGGCTACGGCGCCTCACGTTCTGACCGGGATTTCTATGACCGGTCGCAGCGCTTCGAGCCTGCCGGCGTACTTGCGGACAATCTGGTTGTAGAGATCGCCAAGGTTCTTGGCGTGGACGCTGATCACCAGCGCGTAGGGAAGCTTCTCTTTCGGCGCGTGATCCTGGCTCGCTTGGCGCGCGTTGTAGTGAATGTCGAGCACCGGGTTGCGCAGCGTCTTGCCCATGAAGGTGACGCGCGTGTGCAAGCAGTTCTCCCACTTCCAGGCGTCGCGCCGCAGATCATCTTCGAGCAGGCCGCTCTGCGACTTGCCGAAGAAGCCCTTGCTGTCAGGGTGCGCCTGTTTTGGATCTTTGCGCTTTTGGTCGTGCGGGCGGAACGTGGGCTCGAGGCCCGCCCGCGTGTAGTTGCCGGGATGATGGGGATCGACGCCCGTCGGGTAGCAGAGCGTCGCCGTGATCGTGACCTTGCCGGGGATCGCGCCAGGCGGAACAGGAATGGCCGCGCGGATGTACCGCGTCGGCGCGATCTCGCCCTGGTAGACCACGCGCACGGTGTCGTCGTCGCAAAAGATGATGTCATCGACCGACCGGGCAACGCGGCCGCGCCCAACTTCCTCGCAGGGGTAGTCGCAGGCCTCGGTCGTGTGAACGAGGAGCGCACGGATCGCAAGGATGCTGAGGTTCGCGCCGAAATGCGCGCGAAGGCCGGCGCCGAGCCGGAGCACCGACGGGGCCGAGAAGGACGTGCCTTCGGTCGCTTCGAGGGCGATTGCAGCACCTTCATTCAAGACAATGAACGGCCGCTGGAGGCACCCGCCAAATTCGACGAAATCGGGTTTGACCACGCCGGGACTGCGGCCGGGCCCAACCGAACTGTAGGTGCAGCGCTGCCATGGATCCTCATGGCTGTCGCAGGCGCCGACCGCGAGCGCATTGACGCAGTCGGCCGGCACCTGGATGCGATTGAGGCCGTCCTTGGCCGGGGCCTCGCCCCGGTTGCCCACCGCGATGGTCGCGAGCGTCGTCCCGCGCGACAGGCGCTCGTCGAGAACGGCAGTCCAGGCGTGCACGTCGTCGTCCTCGACCGGCGGCAAGGGGCCGACACTCAGATTGATGAAATCATAGTGGTTCCCGACGAGCACCTGGTCTATGCGCCCCAACACTTCGTAGAGCTCGTGCGGGTCTTGGCCGGGCGCCGTGTCGAGAACGCGGTAGTGGTCGACGGCCGCATAGGGGCGCGGTAACGGCTTTGCCGGGTCGATATGCCCGAACAGGAAGGCCGACGTCACCCCGACGCCGTGCTTCTGGAAGTCGTCGAGGGGATTGCCGATCCCGGGCGGCTCGACCGCCTTCGCCCAGCGGCGGATCGGATGCCCCTTCGGCAGGCCGCCGTCGAAGATCGCCACGCGAATCTTCGGGTCGAGCGGCCCCTGCGGCGGCAGCTGCAGCGTTCCCATCGGCACCCGTGACGAGCGGAAGCTCGGGCGCAGAATCCGCAAGCCCGGCATCTGCCGCAGGGCGCGCACCGGCGTGAAGGTCGCAATCTGCTCCGCCAGGGCGGCCGGCGCGTCCAGCTCGACGAAGCAGAGCCCGCCGGCGGCGAACCGGCGATCGAGCTGCCGATCGATGCCGAGCCCCTTCAGGTAATCGCGAAATTCGGTGACGACGCTGTGCTGGCCGGTGCGGCCGTCATTGTGCAGGACGACCTCGAACACCACCTCGCCTGACTTCGGCAGCTTGCCTTTGATCTTGTCGCGCGCGCTCGGGGCGTCCATCCGCTCGATCGCGGTCAGATCCTTCGCGCCAGTCCCATCCTCGTGCCATGATGGCAGCGCCGAGCGCCAGGTGCGGAAGGCCGTGCGCGGGCCCATGACGAACAACTCGGTCGTGATGGTCTCTTCCGGCTCGCGGCCCTTGGAGCGTTTCTCGGGCTTGATACGCCGCGGACGGCTGCCGACCGGCTGGAGGCCGACAGACTCGAAAAGCTTCTCCGGAAAGTAGGACTTGGCGATGTATTCGGGATTCAGCGTGACCGTCGCCACGACTTGGTCGTCGGGGCACGCGGCCGCCGGCAACTGATCGATGCCAGTCACGACGCGGCTCAGCATAGGCGCCAAGCGGGACTTGGCCTCCGCGAACGAATAGGGATGCGCCTTCGGCGCGCCACCCCGGACTCCGTCGATGTCGCGAACGAGGTTCTCGCCTTTGCCGAGCAATACGTTGCGCTTTGGCATTACGTGCCTCTTGTTTTTCTCCGCCTGACCTTCTCTTTCTTCGGCGGCTTCTGGTTGCGGATGGTGTCGCGCGCCACGCCGGTCAGTTCCCCGGCCCTGCGCTGCGAGAGCAGCCCTTGGCCAACAATCGTTCTAGCCAAGTGAATGCGGCGGCTCTTGGGTATCGCCTTGCCGGTCAACAATCCCGCCAGCTCGTCTTCAAGCGGCCGATCCCCAAGGACGGCGCTGCGCCGCGCCGCCGCCAGCTCGCGCTCGATGTCGCTGAACGAGCGACCGCTAAAGGCGATTGCCAGCAGCGAGCTCCACTCGGCCGCCGCCGCAAAGTGAGGATGCAGCAGACTCCCGATGAACCGCGTGATGGCTTCACCATCGGGAAGCGGAAAGTCGACATGCATCTCGAACCGGCGCCAGATGGCCGGATCGAGCAGGTCCGGGTGGTTGGTGGCCGCGAGCAGGACGCCGGACGCGGGCCAGTCATCGATCTGCTGGATCAGCACGGTGACGAGGCGCTTAAGCTCGCCGACCTCGCCATGGTCGTCGCGACGCTTGGCAATCGCATCGAGCTCGTCGAGCAGCAGAACGCAATCCATGGACTTCGCGTATTCGAGCACATGGCGCAAATTGGTGCCGGTCCGGCCGAGCAGGCTGCTCATCACGGCCGCGAGATCGAGAATCAAGAGCGGGCGCCCGATCTCGCGCGCGAGCCACCGCGCCGCCATCGTCTTGCCGACGCCGGGAGGACCGAGGAACAGCGCTGCTCGCGTGGGGTCGAGCCCGGCGCGGATAAGCGCTTGCGGCTTGCGCCGCTCCTCGACGATTTGCATCAAGGGCAAAGCGAGTTCGGGCGTGAAAATCGGCTCATGGTCGAGCACAGGCTCGGTTTCGACCCTCATCAAGTGAAGGCGCGAGTCGAGATCGACGGGCAGCGGCACGTCCGCTTGCCCGCGAAGCGGCGAGGCCACCGACGGCGCTTCGTACAGCAGCGTCGTGAGCGCGTCGGCGAACTGCGGTTGGACCGGGTGATAGCGCTTCGCCGCCCGCCGCAAGACCACGTGCACGTCTTGCGTTCGGCCCGACAGGGCGATGCGCGCCAATTTGAGGAAGTCCGCTTCGATGTCTGCCTTGTTGAGTTCCTGGGCCATGTCACTTTCGGGGTACGGGCAATGCAAGGGCCCACCGTAGAGGCCGGTGGACGAATTTTCAAAGGATGAATCAGGACTCGTCCAGTACATCGAATTTCCCATATAAAACAAGGGAATACCTGTGGACGAAAAATCGGCGGGCGCGTGGCCGCCGATTTCGAGACGCCGATTCACGATGCCCATCCCGTGAGCATGTTCCACGCGCACCGCCACCAGGGCACGGGTTCCCCTGGCAGAGTCTTGGCCTTCGCCACCGGCCGCGGGGTGAAGGCCTGCGTCCGGATATCGAAAAGCGGATCGCCGGTTTCATCCGCGGGATGATGCGGGCACACGTGGTTCTTGAGTACGTCCATGCGCGGGTTGCGCGTCATCGTGCCCCTGTTGCCGTCGTAATCGAGAAAGACGAACGTGGGCGGGTTGGGGTGCCAGGGGGTCAGGAGTTGGGTCATCAGCCCAATCGCCGTCGAGGCGAGGACGCCGTTCGACCACACCACCTGCGGCCGCGAGCCGGCAGCGCCATAGCGCTTCGCCTCTTGGGCGAGGCGCTCGTCGGTGATGAAACCGCAGCAGCGCATGCACGGCGCGCCGGGCATCGAGAGGATCACCTGGCCGCACACCAGGAATCCGTTCTTGCCCAGGTCGTGGACGTCCATCCCGATGTCGATGTAGGGGATCAGGTGCTTGCGCGCGAAGCGCTCGAGCTCCTCGCGCGCGCGAAAACTATCGACCGCGCCCACGATGACGTCGCACAGCTTGAGGTCGTCGGCCGCCTTGTGCCAGTCGTCAGGCACCGAGATAACGCGCGCGCCGGGCTGCAGGCCGCGGATCAGCCGCTCGGCGATCTCGACCTTGGGCAGCTTGCTGGCGACGTCGGCGAGCGTGCCGCCGACGAGCCGGTTGGTGTTCGTGTCTTCGATAATGTCCGGGTCGACATTGACGTAGCCGCCGATGCCCATGTGGGCGCTCTGCTGCACCGCGTGCGAGCCGCCGCCACCGCCACCGACGAAGCCGACGGTGGCGGCGTTCAGGATCACGTCGCTGTTTGGACCAAGGAAGCTCTGTCGATCAAGGCGGCTCATGCGGCCCTCCAGTTGCGAATTGGCACGCCAACTTCGCTGAAGCTGGCGATGAACGGTTGAGGTGATGCCCGGTCGAGCCACACTTGGCCAAAGGCCGCGGTGTCGCTGAGCACGATGGCGCCATGCACCGCGTGCGGCGCCACCGCGACGAAGTTCGGCACGAACTTGGCGTTCTCGCGCTTATCCACGCCGCTGAATCCGGGAACGCCGCGACCGCCGTGGCTGTGCACATGGAAGATCGCCGCGCGGTCATCCATTGCCCATTGCCGGGCCGCGCGGATGGCCTGCGCGCTGATCATCGCGCCCACGCTCGCGTCCCGCAGATATTGGTCGTCGGGAACCGGCCGATAGGCCCGCGCGAGAATGAGAAGGTTGTCGTGCGCGGCGGCAAGCCCGGCGGCGATGAAGCCGATGCGCTCGTGCGCGAAGGCGTGCGGCCGCCGCAGGTCGGCGCGGATCGCCGCGAGCAACGCGCTCGTGATCTTGAACCGGATGTTCATTCGACAGCCCTCAAGTGAGCAAGGAGCATCTGGGTCCAGCGCAGCGAGGTCGGCACGTGGTTCCACGAGGGCGCCCACCAGTTTCGCTCGACCACGCGATGCGATCTCCAGTTCGAGCCGCGCCCCGCGATCTGCCGCTCGAAGAAGAGGCGCGTCACGTAGCCCGAGTGCGCGAACGGCACGAGGAGCAGGTCCATCGTGCACGCGCAGCCCGCGGCGGTGAATTGGAAGCCGGGCAGCAAGGCGACCAGTTGGCCGCCCTCCTTGAGGGGGAGGGCGGCCGGGTGCATCACCTTGAGGCCCGCAAACTCCTGTGCGGCGTCGCTCACGAGGACCCTCCGCACGGGACCTGTTCGAAGAACTTCATGCCCTCCTTGACGCGGAGCTTCGCGCCCGGCTTGAGCGGCATGAGCTGGCCCTGCTCGTTGATGACCTCGAGCTCGTAGCCGGCCTTCACGCCGAACAGTTGCTTGAGCTCTTCCGTCGTGTAGATCCCCCGGTGGATCTCGAAGGGCTTGCCCTCGAAGAAGACAGTGATGAGCCGCTTCTCCGTGTGCAGATGCTCGGTCCCAGCGGCGCCGAGATCGAGGACATCCGTCGGCGTGAGCTCGACGTCACCGTTCTCGCGGTCGAGCACCAGCACCTCGTCCTCCGGGGTATGGGTGATCGTGCGGATCTCCGGTTCCGGGATCTTCTCCACGCCCCACTCGTAGCCGTGCTCGTTAACGGTGAAGCGGAAGATCCGATCGGACTTGAAGGCGCGGAACACCTCCGTACCCTCGGCCCGCAGATCGACCGTCTCGTCGAGCCCGACCGACCGGCTGCTGTGGCGCAGCAGCTGGATCAGCACGAAGTCGTCGGCCGGCTTCAGGCCGGCCTTGCCGAGGATGTGCTCGCCCTTCGGGGTTGCCTCGGTGAACTTCACCTCGGCGTCGTTCACCGTGGTGAAGAACTTGCCGTCGGAACCCACTTCGCGCGTTCCGGCGCCCTTCGGGTGAGTGCCGGGCTCCTGCCCGGCCGTAACAGCATTATCCATAGTCTTGATCCTTGTTCGCCCCCGGCCCCATTGCCAGGTTGCTAAAGCTAAGGTAACGCGGCATGCAAAGAGTGTCAAGCATATATCAAGCGTGCTTGACATTCTAGGCGTTCGGTGTTAAATTGATGAACTGAATCAGCGCTTTGGAGGAGCAGGTGTCATGACAAAGAAGAATGAGGACACAGACACGAAGCTCACGCTCGGCCAATATCTGGCCTCAATTCGCAAGGATCGCGGCTACTCGCAGCGCTACGTTGAGACCGAGACAAAGAAGGTCGTCAGCAACGCCTATCTGAGCCAGATCGAAACGGATCAAATCAAAAAGCCGAGTCCCAATATCCTCCACGCGCTCGCCGAGCTCTACGATATTTCGTACGAAGGGCTCATGGAGCGCGCCGGCTTTGTTGTGCCCACACGCTCGCGGAGTGGCGCTGAGCAACGGCACGGACGCGTCGCGACCTTTGCGGGCCACAATTTGACGTCGGAAGAGGAAGCTGAACTCGTCAAATTTCTAGGATATCTACGCAGCAGGAAACGAACCGGTGGCTAAGAGCGACGACAGCACTCTCGAACCGGAAGAGCTGCGCGCCGTGCAGGCCGCTGCACGGCGCAGTCTCGACCGCGCTTCGGCCTGGGGCGTGTACCCGACCCCAACCGGAGTCATTCTCGAAGCCGCAAATCTAAAAATCGCACCCGCGAGCGCTTTTGATCCGCGCCGCATTATGGAGTACCTGATCGGCAAGGCCGAGGAGGCGGCGGTCGCGCTAAAGTCCGCAATCTCAAAAGTGTTCGGCATCTGCGACGTCGATGAACATTTGATTCACATCGACCACACGGTGCACGAGTCGAAGCAAAATTTTTTAAAGCTGCACGAAACCGGACACCACGAATTGCCGACGCACCGGAAGATTTACCGCATCTTCCAGGACTGCGAAAAATGCCTGGACCCCACAACGGCAGACCTGTTCGAGCGTGAGGCGAACAATTTTGCGCGGTTCGTGCTGTTCCAGGGCGACGGCTATGCCTCAATGGCGCTCGATCATAAGCTCGAAATCAAGACGCCGATGAAGCTTGCCGGCAAATTCGGCTCCTCAGTCTATGCGTCTTGCCGCGAGTACGCGCGGACGCATCACCGGGCCTGCGCAGTCTACATCCTCGAGCCGCTGTCGTTCGACGAAGAGGGGCACATGCGCGCCGAGGTTCGCCGTATCGAGGTCTCTCCCCTCTTCGAACATCAATTTGGCAAGCCGTCTGAACAAGTCATTACACACAAGCACTCGCTCGGCCGGGTCCTTCCCGTCGGCCGCCGCATGACGCGGCCCACGACCGTCTCTCTAACCGACCGCAATGGCCAGGCGCATGAATGCATTGCCGAAGCATTCGACACGAAATTCAACATCCTCGTTTTGGTCTATCCCGTGAAGGCGTTGAATAGATCGATCTTGCTAGGTTCTGGCCGCCGGACTTAAGAGTCGGATTTGACTTGGCGCGACCGAAGCGCAAGATTTCTTTTCTCGCCTGCTGGAGCGCGGCCCTTGATCGTCGAATGCCTTACGTGCCGATGTCACGTCGAAGCCACTCAAAGAGGCGGTTTCGAGCGCCTGTCTGACGGTTCAGGTCCGTCAACGCTCTACACGCTGCTCGCATGCACCCAGTGCGGCCATCCCATCCTCGTTCGCCAATCCAACATCGGCAATATGGTCGAGGGCGACAAATGGGATACACCTTACCCTCTGTTCCCACCGAGTGACCTACGGGTTAATCCGAATGCGCCTCCGGAAATTCAGGCCGCATTCGAAGAGGCCTGCGCCTGCTATCGTGCTCGAGCCTATACGGCTTCCGCTATCATGTGTCGAAAGACGCTCGAGGGGCTCTGCGAAGCGCACGGCGTCAAGCAAAATGCGCTTGCAGCTTCTCTTAAGAAGATGAGAGAAAAAAATATGATCGATGAACGTCTATTCGAATGGTCTGATACGCTTCGGGTTGCCGGCAACGAGGCCGCTCACGGAGTAGGCCGGTCCATTTCTCAGCCAGACGCAAAGGACATTTTGGAATTCACGAATGCCATCCTCGATTACCTCTTTTCTTTCCGTGACCGTTTCGAGGATTTCAAAAAGCGACGCAGCGAGAAACGTAAACCATCAAAGGTTCCTACGGAAAATTCTGCGCACTGACCTTCAATGTATCGCGTGTAGGCCTGGTCATAGAGATTGCACGGCCGCTTTGACCATCCCGCCGATCAGGGCCGCTGGCATACTTGCCATTGTCGCCGCCCTTCAGGTCCGGCGACAGATCGGTCAGGTGCTCGTCGACGATCTGAATGACGTCGCCCTGCCGCTGTAGCCTGCCCCAGCGCGCCAGCGCGAGCTCGCGCGCGCCGGCCTTCGCGTTGCGCACGATAGGCGCGAAGTGGTCCGAGAAACACCCGGTATCGGCGGCAGAGTGCTGGTTGTGTCGCGCCGCCCGGGCGAGGCGATGATCGCCGCCTGACGAACCGTTGTAGCACCTTAACAAATCCGCGATTTCAACCTATGGTTCAGGCTCCCCAGGACGGGGCCCGCGATGCCCAAGCTCAATACATTCTGCCTCCATCTGGCGAAGCCTGATGTGGCGGAGTTCGATGCCTTGCTGACCGACAATGCGCGCAGCCTGTTGCGCAGTGGCAATGCCGCACGTTCCGAATCCGCTGAGTTCGGCGACGGCGCGGTTCTCTACACGTTCCGTGGATTCCCGCAGACGCCGAAATGGGTTCACCTGCTTCAGGGATCATTTACTGTTCCCGAAAAGCTGTTTTCGCAGAGCCCGTGCGCCATTGTTTTGTTCAAGAAGGCCGCGTCTCTCTTCGCGCTCACCTTCTCCTATGGACACGTCTACATCGAGGACGCCCAAACCGAAGCCGACTTCGGCCTCAAAGTTGCAGTGAATGCGGTTAGTGACGAAAAGCTACGCGGTGTCGAGCGCTCGAACATTGGTGCCGCTATTCGCGATGCCGCGCAGGCAGCCGGCCAGAGAGACTTTCAATCCTTCGGGTTCGATGATGCCCTCGACCTCATCCGGAAAGTAAGCGGTCGTGCGGCCGATGACGAGTTCGCCAGCATGGTCACGGGCGCAAGATCACTTCGGTTCTCCAAAAAGATCGAGCTCGCCGAGGTCCCTGCCGCAGCGGAAATGGCTCTGGCACTCTTCCGGTCGCGCGCCTACCAGTCAACCGCCTTCGGCATCATCGACTTCCTCTCACCGGTCCTCGACCCGGCGGTCGAATCCGAGCTCGACCAGGAGCTGGTCGGCGCGATCAGGGACGGCAGCGATGAATTCGAGATCGCGATACCGGCGATCATGCCCGACAGCATCGGCTCCTTCCGCTTCGAGCATGCGGGCATCAACCAGTTTCACGCCGACCTATCGGTTGCACTCTATGCCTCCGAGCTCGGTGACCGACTGCCTTCACTCAGCGCGGATGATTTGAAGAAGCATATCGTTGCCGCCTATTCCATCGACGAAAGCAAGCCGCCTCAGCGTTGGTCGGTCCGCAATGCCCTCGTCGGATCGATCGTACGCGATGGCGAACGATATGCCCTCAACGAGGGGTCATGGTACCGCATCAGCACCGCGTTCAAGGAGAGTGCAGATCGTAAGTTTACCGAACTGTGCGGCCGACGAGACACGAAGCTGCGACCCCTCAAGAAGATCTACACGGGCACGGGCCGGAAGCAAAAAGTCGCGTATCAATCCGAGGAGTCCTACAACGAAGAGATCGCTGCAGAAACGGACTACCTGCTCATGGATCAAAAATTGATTCAGGTTGATGACGTCCCGGGCTCGCGTATCGAGCTGTGCGATCTTCTCGACATCAAGCGCCGTCGCTTCATACACATCAAAAAGAGTTCGCGTCAGTCGAGCATCCTGAGCCATTTTTTCAAGCAGGGCAGCAATTCGGCTCGTATGATGCGCCAGTACCCGCGGTTCAAGGAGAACGCCATCAGGACGGTCAAGCGGCACCATGGATCTGCGGCCGCCACTGACTTCGAGGATGCGCTTGCCAAACGCTGGACTGTTGATTTCCAGATCGCGGATTTTCCACGCCCCGACGGCACGAACAACATTCCGTTTTTCAGCAAGCTCACTCTGCGCGAGGAAGCCCGCGCAATTGAAGCGATGAACTACAACGTCGAAATCAACTTCATCAAGCTTACCGCGGCCACGTGATATCGGCTCGGCCGACCGGCTGGATCAAGGGAGAGGGCAATGGCGTCCGATGCCCAAATCGAGATGGCGGCCGCTGCAGCCGCGGAGAAGGCCAACGGCGGCAAATTCACCGATCCACTCTTCTATAAGCCTGAGCACCAGGCATTCTGGCGCGACGTCATCCGGACGGCCTTCGATGCCGTGGCGAAAGCGAAAGTGGGCAAGGAGGTCGAGCTGGAGCCGCCATCCTTGAAAGAAATTGCGGATTTCTCCGATCACTGCGTTTACATCCGCTCCGTGTTTCGTTTCGCCACGCGCATCCTGCGGGACAGCACCGAAGAGGAGCACAAGGCAATGCACGGCACAGCGCCCCTGTTCTTCGAGGACATGGCCCAGGTGCTTGCGGAATATGCGGTGATCTCGGCGTCGCGCGTTACCGACCCGGCCACCGACAGGTGGAACAACGAGAGTCTGACGGTCGAGATGTTCACAAAAAGCCTGGCGTCCAAGCCGGATGTTTTCGCCCTGCTCGACGAGGCCTGGCAACGCATGAAGAAGCTGCGCGAGAAGATCCGGCCAGCCCGCAACAAGCTGTGCGCCCATGCCGACCGGGAGGCCATCCGTAGCGGGAAGCCACTCGGAATGGCATCTTGGCAGGAGTGGGATGAATTCTGGACAGCGCTCGCCGACTTCGTTCGTATTCTCAACGAGAAGCTTCTCGGTCGCCCGTTTGAGATCGACGCCGGAGGTGTCGGAGGGGACGCAGATATGTTCTTGAAGGCGTTCATCCAGCATCGCCACTTCGAAACGCTGGTTGAGAGCGATGATCCCGCTGTACGGGATGCCTGCTTGAAGCTTGCCCTGCCGACTGGTTAGGCGCGTCCCGCTTCGCTGGCCCGGGCTCTACTCGCTGCGCTCCCCGTGCCGCCTTGCGTCTCGGCCTTCGGTCCGCTGTGGGTGTCAGTTGTGAGGAACTGTCTCCATCGGCTCCGCTCCTGCGGATGCCCTTTTAACCCCGTCTCGGCGCTGCATTCCGCTCGCGAGCGGCCTTCGGCCTAAATCGCTATCACTCTCGCTCGCAGGGAGGCCCTTCTATTGACCAACATAAGCGGAGGTTGTGAGCCATTTTGCGCATTGATGGCTAGACTAGCGGGCGCGGCGCCGACCCGCGCGGGGATCCGCCCTATAGCGTGTCACCGACCGCAGGCCCGAGAGCCGCCCGCAGAAGCTCCCCATCTCCCATGAACCCGGTGTCAGGCAGCACACACTACGGATAGGCGGACAATATGTTCGTCTCCGATTTGACGTCGGTCAACGCGGAGCTGCACGCCACGCGATATGATTCGTGATGTGTCAGGAAGGTGCTCGGCAACTCCACGACGCCGCGCGGCTGGCAACGTCAGGGAACATGGTCGGTTCCAAGACAAGCCCTTGAAAAGATTAGGGAAATATTAAAGATTTCGTGGGAACCAATGGCGATGGCTCGAACTTTCCCTAGAAAGAACTTGCCCGATCGTAAACAACGCGCGATAAGGAGGGCAGGGCCCGGTTCGGGCCCGCAATCTCATGGGGATCCGGCGGTGAGTGATTTTGCGAAAGCAGCGGCCGCCGTGCCGCAAGGCAAGCGTTTGCTACAGGCGAGGCGGCTAATGCAAGCCGGAATCGACTCGTCGTTCGCTGGTGACCCTAAGGAGGCCGTTACGCTTTTTCAGGCGGCGCAATCTTGCTTCAAGGCTCTCCAGATGCCCATCGATGCTGTTATCGCAGGAGCCTGGATTTCAAGCCTCAGGAAACAGCAACACAACTCCGAGTTCAACCTTCAGCCTTGACGGCTCCTGGACTCGCCTCGTAACTTCCAGTTGCGCCTTACCCTCGTCTTCAAGTATTAAGCTGCGCCCTTACGCGAAGGGCGCAGACGCGAGGGTATGCGAGAATGAATCTCGTTTTGCAGCGCATCAATTTCGATGCGCCACGCCCCATCGTATTTGCCGTCGTCCAGTTGAGGCCGCCAGCCCTTAACTGGATGAAGACTTCACATGTTTGCGAATGGGATCCTGTTCCCCGTGATTTGCGAATAACAGAGGTCCAACACGTCCTGGACCAACTTTTCTCCGCAAGCGCTGCAAAAAAACCCGACGTAGTCGTCTTTTCCGAATACAGCCTTCCGCCCGAAGCTCATGCCGAAATTAAGTTCCAAGAGTTCGCGACGCGCAATCGCTGCGTTATCATCGCCGGATCATACTTCAATCTCGAGCCCGAAGCGCATCGCCACAACATCTGTCCGATTTATCTACCCGACCAAGCGAGGCCGCTTCAAATCTTCAAATACGATCCCGTTCAAGAAGAGCTCGGCATCCTTCTTTGCGATTCGGAAAGACCCAACATTGCGCGCCTAATGTGGGAGCCGACTGGCAGAGAGCCAGTGACGATTAGCGTTTTCATGTGCCGCGACTATCTAACACCCTTCAAAGAGCAGCCTGGAGAACAAGGCGATGCTGTTGATCGCGTCTCGTTACTCGATTGGGACCATGAGGGAATTAATATCGTTGTCATGCTGAATGATGAGCCAGCCCTGTTCGAGGGGGCTGCCGCGTTCGACGTGCGCCTGACCCGAGGAAAACGAAGGCTCGTGTTACTGGCCAACTCAAGCAACGATCAAAACCGATTAGCGACCGCCTTGTTCGGCCCCAACCCCGAAAAGCGTGACCTAGTTACCCAATTGCCGCCGCCGCGGCAAGGCGTATTGATGTTTGAAGCAACATTGTGGGACATCGCGGGACGAACGGAGGTGCCGGATAAACGAGTTATGTTCCCCATCAAATCGTATGAGAGATATCTCTTCTCAGAGGACGGTGCGCTCACAAGCTACGTGGAGACAGCACCAACTCACAAAATGCGAGGAATTTTCCATCCAGCATTTCTTCGTGCCATGGAAAAATGCATTGTCATCGAGCTCTTCGTCGCTCGCTCTATGCAGAAAATCGAGAAAATATTCTCCGAAGGCAAAATCGATTTCGTCACCGCTTGTCTTGTTAGAGGGATAGAGGATATTTTGATTCGCCGATACGTTCCACTGCATATACTCGCAGAGTGGTCGGTTAGCGCAAAAGGTACTATTCCTCGGCTATCCGAAGAAGGCGCTCTCCCCTATTCGCGTCTCCTTTCCAAAGAGTTTGAAGAGGCATTCGACGTTCGTAAAGAGGCGCCTTACCTACGAATCTTGATTGACCCGCGGGGAATCAAGAAATTTAGGGGTAAGCCGGTAGCCGACCTCGACGATGCCGCATGGGGTCGCTTGGTTGCGCAGATTATTCCATTGGCGCATACGCAAGGGTCGGCTCAAGAAATTGTAAGGTTGGCTACGGAACTACCTTCGGCCTCTCTTTCACATATCCCTGAGAAGTACCGTTTCTTCTTTCTCGGAGTTGAGGCCGTACCGGTCCTCGGAAGAGAAACGCAGCACCGCGACGCCTATGTTCTTCTTTCGACCGAGCCGGGCTCTTTAACTCGTTTGAACGACTTTATTGCGCTGCGCGTCATGGGTTTAGATAGTGTTCGGGATATTTTTGCTATTCAACATAAAAATCAAGAAACAAATTCTATTGCCGGGGATGAATTTGACTATTTGTTTCGACTTAAATGCGATGTATTCGATACCGACGATTTTCTCACAATGCTTCAGGGCTGGGCCGATAGCGCAGGCGTCCGAATCGGCACTAGAACGTATGACGCTTCTAAAGCCATAAAGAGAACGGCCACTCGCGGAATTGCCGAGTCCATGCGACGCGCAGATCATGAAGCCCTCCCCCGAGCTCTCTTCGCCATTGATCCGGACTTCGCCATAGAAGATCGTGAGCTTCTTGAGAGGTTGGCGGAATCGCTCACTCAGTACGAAAGAACCATTCAGGGCGTTCCCGATCACGAACGTCGCAAGGATATATGGCGCGACGTTCAGGAATTCTTCTGTTGTATTTGCCTCTTTAATTCTCCCGTTATCGATAATCGAAAGAAGGAGGACTATGCCGATCGCGCAGCGGAGCGATGGACGCACCTTTGCAAGCGGTTGGAAAGATTTTCAAGGGTTATGCTTGTTCAAGCGCTGGAATTACCTCAAAGAACGACGCGAAGGACTTTTATAGAAGTTCTTCGCAAGCGGTTCCCAGAATACTTCAAGGAGCCGCGCGCACCCGAGCGCGGATATCTAACGTGGTTTTCTGATTTATATGAAAAAATTCTTCCAAACGCCCCTGCAACGTTGCCTGGGCTCGTCAGGCAAGCGACCTCGCAAATTTCAGGGTTGAGGAATGTCTCGGCGCATGGCGGGAGTGAGGTGGATTTAGAAGAATTGATTGCGATCTCTGGAGAGCAATGGCGCGTGCAATTGAACAACTTGCATGAGAAGATTGAAGCCATCTGCAATTTGACCGTAAAATTCTCGCAGGAACTACATCTCGACGACGATCAGTGATAATGGCGCGTCCGGCTCTACCGGGCCGGGCTCCATTCGCTGCGCTTCACCAAGCCGCGCTGCGTCCTCGGCCATTCGGTGACGATCCCTCGCGGGATAATGTACGCATCGCCGGAGGCATTCGGTCCCGCTTCGCGTTTAAGTCGTTAAACAGGCAATCGTAACGCCTCGCTCCTGCGGATGCCCTCTTAACCAGTCTCGGCGCTGCATTCCGCCCGCGAGCGGCCCCCATCCTATCGCTATCACTCTCGCTCGTGGGATGTCCTCTTTCCCGGACGGCTGCTTGCGGCTAAGATTCCGTCGTTATTGTAGCTCGGAAAAGTCGTCGCTTCGGAAAAGTGAGGAGTTCACCCTCGTCTGTTTGGAACTTAAGGCATCGATTCCGGCGAGGGTGAGCACGCTGGTCTACCCAATAGCGCTCGAGGCCCGACGCGTACAAGCAGGCTCCCTGACCGGACGGAACACGATTCTAGAGTGAGTCTCAAAGCAATTGCAACCGAATGATCCACCCGCCGATCGCCGGCACCGAGCGGCCGGTTTTGGAAAGTTTCGGCTAAGGCTTCAGACGGGCGCGTCCGGCTACGCCGACCGGGCTGTCGTAAACCGAGCCCACGGTCTCGGCCCTCCGGGCTTCCATCCCTCGCGCGATATTGTCCACCTGTCCTGAGGCATTCGGTACCGCTTCGCGTGTCAGTCATGACCTAGGAAGCCGCGACGCTCGCTCCTGCGGTGGCGCTACGCATTTTCTTGTGTCTCAATCCAGTTCAGCAAGACTGAACGCCTCGCCCGGAGCGACGATCCAAGTCGAAAAATCGGGATCTTCGTGCATTCGGCGAGGTAGTAAACCTTTCGGCGATGCCGACGATCACCAAAGAGATACTCAGCAATCTCCTCTGCGCCCGAAAGCATGTCGTCGGCAAGGCTCAGATCTGCATTGCTCTTTATATTCGGATCCATTCACACCCCCTTTGTGGTACGTGTGCTCCCGGCGCTCTCATGCCGACAACACCCGTTTTGTGCGATGCAATGTCGCGAAGTCAATTTCCTTTTGCTGTTCGTCCCTGACGTTCCCGGCGGCTCCGCGGAGCGGCACACGCACGTAACCTCAATGCCCGCGACGGTGTCAGATGTCGGGTAACTTCTTTGTGAATTTTATGCCAGTCGCAGGCTCGATGTAGCGGTAGGACTCGGGCGTATCGCTATCACTCTCTCGCGCGCGATGTCTTCTGGATGGCGGTCTGCGCATTTCGAACGCGCGCAAGATTTGCGGAACCATCGGCCGATTTCGCCCGATTGAAATCGGGGCCTGCGGCCCCCAGGCCGTCAAGGCCAAGGCAAGCGACGGCGGGGCGTATCCCCGGTCTTCCTCCGCTGCGCTCCGTACAGACCCGCGCGAAGAGCGCGGCCCCCATAAGAATGGGGGCGGGTGATCCCCCTCACCCCGCCGTCGGCCTTGACGGCCAACCCCCGCTCATTGGCGCGGGCCTAGCCGGTTGCATGCGCAACCGAGCAAGGAAGGACAGCCAATGCGGACCGATGTTTATGAGCGGATCACAAATCAAATCGTGACGGAATTGGAGCGCGGCGTCAGGCCGTGGCTCAAACCGTGGAACGCCGAGCACGCCGCCGGGCGCATCACGCGCCCCCTACGCGCGAACGGAATGCCGTACCAGGGTATCAATGTCCTGATGCTGTGGTCAGCCTCGGTCGCGAATGGATACGCCGCGCCGATCTGGATGACCTTCAAGCAGGCGCTCGACCTCAAAGCCCACGTCCGCAAGGGCGAAACAGGGAGTCTCGTCGTCTACGCCGACAAGATCATCCGCACCGAGACCGACGCGGGCACTGGCGAGGAGACCGAACACGCGATCCCGTTCTTGAAGGCTTACACCGTCTTCAATGTCGAGCAGATCGACGGCTTGCCGGCCCATTTCCACGCGCAGCCAGCCGCCCGCACCGGGACCGTTGAGCGCATCGACCGCGCCGAGCGGTTTCTTGCCGCGACCGGTGCGAACGTCGTGCACGGCGGCAGCCAGCCTTGCTACGTCATCTCGACCGATAACATTCACCTGCCTTGCATCGACTTCTTCCGCGATGCCGAGAGCTACTACGCGGTGCGCGCCCACGAGACCGTGCACTGGACACGGCACACCTCGCGCCTGGCCCGCGACTTGGGGCGCAAGCGCTTCGGGGACGAAGGTTACGCAATGGAGGAGCTCGTCGCCGAGCTCGGCGCCGCCTTCCTCTCTGCCGACCTCGAATTGACCCCCGAGGTTCGCGAGGACCACGCCGACTACATCGCGTCGTGGATCAAGGTCTTGAAGAACGACAAGCGCGCGATCTTCAGCGCCGCCTCGCATGCGCAGCGCGCGGCCGACTTCCTGCACGGTCTGCAGAAGCCCGCCGCGGCGGCCGCCGCCTGACATCCAGCCATCCACAACATCGGAAGCCGAGGAACACGCTCATGCTGATGAACGTCAAGCGCGTCTATGCCTTGAAGGAATTCACGGTCGAACACCGCATGAAGGGCTGGTACTTCTGGCGGACCTACGGCGGCAAAGACGTCGTGAAAGGCCCCTACGGTAGCGAAGCGAGCGTGACCCTGATGATCGCACGCGAGCTTCGCCGCGAGATCGCGAAGCGGGATGCCGCGCATCAGCTGCCCGAATAGCGCAATACCGGAGATTCCCAATCGTTTCTGTCGAGGCCGCCTTGCGGCCTCGCTAACCTGGAGCCTTCATCAACCATTGTCATTGGAGGCCATCATGCAGGACGTCATCACCATCGGAAAAAGACTTGTGCCCACCGAACAGATCGCATTCGTCGAGCCGTTCGACCCCACGAGCAATCCGGAATTCAAACCCGAGAAGGAGTTCAAGGCCCGCGTCGTGTTGCTCAACCGCGAGACGGTGCTGGCCGAGACCTCGCTAAAGGAACTCGCGGATGCCCACGGCTTCCGCGTCCTGGCGGAGGACGCTATCGCCGTCAATCCGGCGATTGCGTTCCGAGTCGAGACGTTCTCGCCCACGGACACCTTCAATCCCGACAAGCCCTATGCCACGCGTCTCAAGTGGCGCGACCTCGAGGGCAATGATCAGAGCAAGTTACTGCTCTCGAAGCCGGAAGCGGTCATGGCGATCGTCGTCCGTGGCGGCGAAGATCTCGAGTCCGCTCGGGGGAGCCGGGCGAAGCGGCCACCGCGTTCACGGTCTCGGCGCCGCAAGGACGCAAGCCCCGCTCCCGCCCACAGCTGATCGGCTCGCCAACAGCCCCGCCGGTTACCCCCGGCGGGGCTGACTGTGCAATGCCGCGCGCGGCGTAACCGCCCTCTTAGATTCGACATTCCAAATTGCCATCAGCCATTTCAGGCGTTACCGCCCGCTTGATTTTGTCCCACCTTCGCCTTTTCGTTACGATAATCTCTCAACCGCTCCATGAGCGATTTCGGTCCGGGCTTTCCGAAGTACTTCTCCACGAACTCAATCGCTTTTTTATCCGCTCCGTAGACATATTTGGCCGCTTGTAGCGTAATCAGCCTGTTCGTCTCCTCCACCAACTGGGCCGTTGGGAAGCGTTTGATGCGCTGTTCGGCTGCCACGTTCGTGACAGCCACAAATAGCCGATGTGGACCGAGTGACAAGTACAGGTAGGAATCGTCAGCGGTCAAAATGTCGGACATGACCACAGGACGATCAGATGTAAGAAATTGAGGAACGTCCGGTGCCGTCGTCAGAACGAACCACCTCAGATTGTTCAATAGCTGCAGTAGCTCATCATGGTCCATAAGTGCGCGCGCGTCATCAATCGTCCACCGCGCCATAAAATCCGGATCCTTCTGGTCAATGAAGTCCTGCAGCGTGGCCGGGTCATCCGGTTTTCGGCTCGCGAGATATTTATTTTCGAACATGGGAAAATCTCTGACCCAATCGCCTGTCAAGATCTCCGCCAACACTATCAGGTCATTTGGCGTTCGGAACATAAGGGTGATTAAGAACTGCGACCAGGCGAAGCGGTACTTGGTCTCCGTATGAATACGGGAATCTCCGGTTTCGAGCAGCCGCAAGGCAACCGCCGCATCAGAATCTATCGGTTTCATGAACTCATCTTCGACCCTTTGCGCGGCTGCAGCCGGGAGGCCCTTCATTTCGTAAAGTCGGTCAGCGAACCCTGTTTGAACGGGCAACACTTGTTTGGCTTGCAGCGTCTTGTAGGGACAGCTGAACTCCGTGATCTTAAAATCCTCACCACTCCAGCGTTTCGAATAAAATTGTGGGATGTAGTGGTGTCGAATAGATTGCTGTGCCGGAGCGGGTTCCTGGGACCGCAGCCATATCATGTTCGGACACTTTTCTTGTTCGTTGTCCTCGCATGGCATGATGTACCAATGCTTGCAGAACTCGCACTGGATCGCCCGTCTGATGCTGCCGTTCTGCAAGGCCGCCTCGTCGTTCGCCAGGCCTTGGACTCGGGCGCACCCTTGCGGCAGCCCGTCTAGGCCTTAAGGGCGAGTGTACCGCACCCTACGGCCGCCCATAACTCCCCGATCATCATTTGCCAAAGCTTGCCGCTCGAGCCCGCCACACGCGGCGGGCATCACGTCTCGCTCGCCGGGTCCCCTCCTGTCGCCTACGCCGCAACGGCCTCGAAGACATGCGGGTTCTACGTCAGCTCGCGACTAGGGCGGCCCATCCCTCAAAAATGACAGAAGCCCTTTCGCTGCGCGAAGAGGGCTTTGCTTTTTTGACCTGCGGCAGGGGGAGGGCCGCGTCGCCTCGCCGCCGTGGCCGAACCGCATCGAGGCCGCGTGTCGCGGCTTCACAACTCGAACAGGAGACAGACCATGAGCAAGACATCGACCCTGCCCAGCCACCGCGTTTATGCCGTCACACAGGACGGCAAGCAAAAATACTGGCGCGCGATCGGGGCCGCCTGGCCGCACCGCGACGGCGAAGGCTTCTTCCTGAAGCTCGACTATCTGCCGCTTAACGACGCCCAGATCGTCGTCCGCAAGCCGAAGGCCGACGAAGCCGAACCGGGGCCGACGGTCGAGACGGCGTGAGCTGCGGATTCCGATGGAAGCCGGCCACTGATTCCGATGCAAACCGGCCACCGATTCCGACGGAAGCCGGCCACCCATTCCGATCGAAGCCGGCCACCTTGTTGAGAC
>JAJPHN010000006.1 GCA_021325235.1 Terriglobia bacterium
CATCCGCTGCGAATACCCCGAACAGTTCGGAAAATACATCCACGCCAAGCTCCTGCGTGAAGAACGCCTGGGAATAGATCCGGAAACCTACGAACAAGCGGCCTAGCCCAGATCCGCTCATTCGCTCCAACCGAGCCGCGAGCAAAGCGAGCGGTCTGCCGACGCACAGCCCAATCGCGCTTTAGCGCATAATCGAGTTCCTATGGCGCCTTTCCTGGTTCTCGTCTCGCTCTTCGTTCTCCTGAGCATTCTTGGCTACTTCCACCTGCCCGTCGCCTTCGGCTGGTGGACCGCGCTCCGCTTCTCGCTCGCCGGCATGTTCCTGCTCACCGCCTCTGCCCATTGGGGAAAACGCCGCCCCGATCTGATCCGCATGGTTCCTCCGCAGTTCCCCTCACCCGGCGCGCTCGTCACCCTCACCGGCCTTCTTGAACTGCTCGGCGCCGCCGGCCTGCTCATCCCGCGCACCGCACCCTACGCCGCGCTCGGCCTCGCTCTTCTGCTGATCGTGCTGTTTCCCGCTAACATCCACGCCGCTCGCCGGCAGCTCACCATCGCCGGCCACCCCGTTCCAGCGCTTTTCCCACGCACCTTGCTCCAGCTCGTGTTTGTTGCCGCCGCGTTGGCTGTCTTCTTCGCCCGGCCCACTCCTTGACAGTTTAGGAGAACAGCGCTACGCTTCTCCTAAGGTGAATAGGAAAAGCAAACAGCCCGCCGGCCTGCTGCAGGGAACTCTTGATTTGCTTGTGCTTAAGGCCGTCTCTCTCGGCGAAATGCACGGCTATGGCATCCTGCTCCGCATCGAGCAGATCTCAGGCGGCGCGCTCGCGATCGAGCAGGGCGCTCTCTACCCAGCCCTCTACCGACTCGAGCGTCAGGGACTGCTTTCTGCTCGCTCCGGCACTTCCGACAACAAGCGCAAAGCCCGGTTCTACTCCCTTACCCGCGCCGGCCGCCAGCAGCTCGAAGCAGAAAAGCAAAGCTGGTCGCGTCTGGTCGATGCGATCGCCACCGCCCTCAGCGCCCGCGCCTCAGAGGTCTGATCATGTTTGTCTATTTACGCTCGCTCTTGCGCCGCCGTCGCTTCGAGGCACAGATGTCGGATGAAATCGCCTTCCATCTCGAAGCCCGTACTGCCGATCTTATCCGCTCCGGTCTGTCACCGGAAGCAGCCCAACGCCAGGCCAGCCTCGAATTCGGCGCCCGCGAGCGTTATCGCGAGGAGTGCCGCACCTCCCACCGCCTCGACCTTACTGACGAACTCCTCCGCAACTTGCGGCTGACCATGCGCAGCATGCGGCACAGTCCGTTCTTCTCGTGCACCGCCATCGCCTCGCTCGCTCTCGGTCTCGCCGCCGTCGCCATCACGTTTTCCATCGTCTACACCATCCTTCTGCGACCGCTGCCCTTCGCTCAGTCCGATCGCATCGTCGTGCTCTCGCAGTTCATTCCCGTCTTCGGCTCGACGCCGTCTGTCATCACCGCCGAAGAATTCCAGAACTGGCAGAAAACCGGCCTCTTCGAGTCCGCCGCGCTCATCGACACGGCAACCTACAACATCGAAACCGCCGGGCATCCCGAACAGATCCAGGGCGCAAGTGTCACCCCCGGCTTCTTCCGCGTCTTCCAGATCCAGCCCTCGCTCGGCCGCACCTTCACGAATGCTGACATTCACTCGAACGTCATTGTCCTCAGCCACTCTCTCTGGACCCGCGGCTTCGCAAGCGATCCGCACATCGTCGGCCGCACCATCCGTCTGAGCGGCGTCGCAACAAACGTGATCGGCGTCATGCCGTCCGCCTTCGATTTCCCGAGCCTCCCCGCTACCTCGCAGATCATGAACTGGGCGCCTGAACGCTCTGAGTTCTGGGTACCCTTCGACATCACTCCCAAAATCCTCGAAGAGGGCAATTTCAACTACTACGCCCTCGGCCGTTTGCGCCCCGGCATCTCACCCGAGCGCGCCGCCGCTGAAATGCTGCCCGTCGCCATTCATCTCTTTAAAGAAAAGGAGATCAAGTATCCGCAGTACAAAGAGGTCATCGAGCACATGCTCCCATTGCTGCGCATCTATGTCGCCCCGCTCCGGGACACCATGTCGCTTGGCCTCCGCCCCGCCCTTGAAATGCTCCTCGGCGCCGTCGCGCTTCTCCTCGCGCTCGTGCTCTTCAATCTCGGCAATCTGCTCCTCACCCGCAACGCTCACCGTCTACGCGAATTCACTGTTCGCCAGGCCCTTGGCGCCAGCCGCTTTCAGCTCTTTCGGCAAAGCCTCTTCGAGCAGGGCACCCTGGTCGCGATCGCTTCTGCCATTGCGCTCGGCATCACGCTTGCCGCGTTACAACTTGTTCGCACAGCCGCATCCAGCAAACTTCCACGCATCGCCGAACTGCATTTCGGCTGGACTGATTTCGCGCTCCTCGTCGCGCTCGCCTTCGCGACTGCCGTCCTTTTCGGCGCACTCTCCCAGATCCTGCTCTCCGGCTCCCTTCTCAACTTCGGCCTGAACGCCGAGACCCGCAGCGCCACCACCGATCGCCGCACCAATCGCCTGCGCACTCTGCTTCTCGGCGCGCAGGTCGCCATCTCCGTCGTGCTCCTAGTCGCCGCCGGTCTCCTGCTCACCAGCCTCCGCAATGTTCTCCGCGAAAGCCCCGGCTTCAACCCGCGCAATCTTCTTACGGCGGAAGTGTCCTTCAATCCGCAGAACATGCGCAGCGAGGACAAACACCTCCAGCACACGCGCGAGCTGCTAACTGCTCTTCGCAGCATTCCCGGCGTCGTCTCCGCCTCTGCCGTGAACGCGGTCGCGCTTACCGGTGATAAGGAGATTCGCAACGTCCGCGCCGTCGGCAAAGCTCTCCCGCAAACGCCCGAAAACACCTCCGCCGAATATCGCGTCGTCGACGCCGATTACTTCCACACCATGCAGATCCCGCTGATCGCCGGCCGCGAACTCCGCCCCGACGATCCGCCGAACTTCGCCGTCATTAACCAGAAAATGGCCGCTCGTCTGTGGCCGAATGAATCCGCCATCGGCCGAAAATTTGCCGATGGTGACAACCCGCCGCTCACCGTTGTTGGTGTCGTCGGCGACATTCGCAACGCCTCGCTCGAAAAGCCTCCAATGATGCAGTTCTATCGCGAACTCTCCGCCAACGCCAGTTTTGTCCACAACTTCGTGATCCGCACCGCCCTCGATCCCGACAGCCTCATCCCGTCCATCGAGAAAACCATCTGGCATCTCGACTCCTCGGAACCCGTGACCCACATCCGCACCATGGAAAGCCTGCTCTCCGCGGTCACCCTAAATCGGCGCGTTGAAACGTGGCTTCTCGCCTGGTATGCCTTTGCCGCGCTCTTCTTCTCCGCGCTCGGTCTCTTCGGTGCCGCCGCTCTCTCGGCTGCGCGCCGCACTCGCGAATTCGGCATCCGCCTCGCTGTCGGCGCTTCCGCGCATCAGATCGTCTCGCTCGAGCTCACCCGCACGGCCCGCATCGTCGTCGCCGGACTGCTCTCGGGTCTTGTAGCCGCCGCACTGGTCGCACGCGCCATGCTTAGCTTGCTCTACGGCACGCGTCCGCTCAGCCCCGCCGTCTTCTTCACCGCCGCGCTCGTTCTGCTTGCCGCCGCTCTTCTCGCCGCCTGGATTCCGGCACGCCGCGCCGGCCACATCGATCCCGCCGCCGCTCTCCGCCTCGAATAACCATCCGAGCGAAGTGATTGGTGTGCGCGGACCCGCTACTTGCGGTCGCCGAGCACGGCCTGCAATTTGTCTCCGAAAAGCGTGTTCATCGGCTGTCTCGACGCCTCCGGTTTTCGTTCAGGTGCCGCGGGCGCTCGCGGCGCCGTCCGCGGTGGTACGTCGCTCACAGCCGGACCCTGCGTTTCCACCGGCGCAGCCGGTATCTCGGCCTCTTTCGCAGCCTGTGCAGCCGGTTGCTCGTTCAGATAGTCGTCCTTCCGCAACAGCACCCGTTCGAGCGACGAAACCCAGCCCGTAAAGTAGCCTTCCACATGCCGGTCGCGTTTCATCGCGCTCCGTACCGCGTTCATCTTCGAATCGAGATTGTCCAGATGATGCAGCAGCACCGCTTCGGGAAACATCGGCATCTTGGGCGAGCCAAACTCGAGCTCCCCGTGATGGCTCAGGATCATGTGCTCCACCAGAGTCCGCAGCCGAGGCGGAAAATCCCGTAGCTTCTCGAACTTACTCGCCAGCAGCCGCAGCCCGAGAATAATATGGCCCAGCAGCTGGCCTTCCGAGCTGTATCCGAAACTGCGCGCATACGAAAGCTCTTCCACCTTGCCGATATCGTGCAGAATAATGCCGGTCAGCAGCAGATCGCGATCCACTTCCGGATAATGTGCCGCGGTCAGCCTTCCGAGTTCGCACAGCGAAAGCACATGTTCGATCAGGCCGCTGCGGCAGGCGTGGTGAATACTCTTCGCAGCCGGAGCGATCTTGTAGAGATCGCGCAGGTTCTCATCCGCAAAAATCAGCTCGAGCAGCCCCCGGAGATGCGCGTTACCGATGCCGCCAATAACCGCGCTCAGCTCACCATACATTTCATCCGCACTGCGCTCCGAGCACGGGAAAAAATCCGAAAATGCGACCTCGTGATCTTCCAGCTTGCGCAGCTTGTGGATCGTAAACTGCGACCGATTGTTGTAGATCTGCGCGATCCCTTTCACCTTGACGAAGTGGTCCCGTTCGAAGGTGTGCATCACCTCCACCACGTTGTCCCACATCTTCGCCTCGATCTCGCCTGTGCGGTCGGCCAGATATAGCGAAAGGTAAGGCTCTCCGGTCTTCTTCTGCCGGATTTCTTTGGAGAGCACGAGGAACTGCGCCGTCACCGTCTCGTTCGGGACGAGCGTTTCCACAAACACCGACTTCATAACTGCCGTTTAACGCGAGCTGCTCTTACCCGTAACAGTCGTCTCTGTTCCCGGAATCGGAATCACTCCGAACAGCCGCTTGTGGCGCGTCTTCTCCTCGACTTCGGCTTTGGTCACGGTTTCGGGCTTGAGCTGCGCGACTTCCACCCAGCGCGTGTCCTTGCCCGGAGCGGCAAAACTATCCGTAAACCCAGGCTTGATCTGCAAAAATGCCTGCCGCCGCAGATCGGTCAGATACTCGCGCACTTTCGGCTCCATCTTCGGGCCATAAAGGATGTTTTCGATCTCCGGCTTCACATCCGCCAGCGGAGCCAGCCCCGCTTTGGTGTGATCATCCACGCGGAAAATGTCGAAACCGGTTGGCAGCTTGATCGGAGGCGTGATATAGCCCTTCGGTTTGTTCCAGACCGCCGCCTCTACTTCCGCACTCAGCTCGCCTTTCTTGTAACTGCCGAGGACGCCCCCGTCTTTGGCAGTTGCCGCGTCGGAGTTGTCCCGCGCCAGATCCGTAAAACGCTCGCCGCGCGAAGCCTGCGCCGCCACCTGCTTGGCCTTCTTTTCGGCCGTCGCGACCGCCGCCGCATCTTTGCCCTGCGTCGAGATCAGAATCTCGCTCAGATACACCTTCTCTTCGCGAATGAAGTCCTTCTGGTGCGCGTTGTAATAATCCTGAATTTCCTTGTCGGTGATGTTGATCTTGCGGCCGACTTCCTGGCCGATCACTTCGCGCGTCAGCATGTTGTTCTTCGCTTCACTCTGGAAATCTTCGAAGCTCATCCCCGACTGCTGCTGCACATATTCGTGAAATTTGTCCGTATCCGCAATCCCGGAGGCGCGCTGCAGATTCGCCATGTACTTGCTCAGCTCAGAATCGACGTTGATGTTCAGCTCCTTGCCCTTCTGAATCAGCAGCAGCTCGTCGATACGGTGGCCGAGCGCGTCTTTCTGTCGTGTCTGCAGTTCCTGATAAAGCTGCGGCCCCGAGGCGCCCTGCTGCTTGAGCTGCGCTTCGAGTTCCTTCTGCGCGTGAGCGATTTCATCCTGACTCACGATATCGCCGTTCACTTTCGCCACGATCTGATCGACGATTTTTGCCTCGGGTTTCGGCGTGTCGGCTGCAAGGCAGAGCGAACCGAGGGCAAGGCCGGCCACGAACAATCTACGCATACGGATTCTCTTCATTATGGCAACAAACTGGAAACGGTCGATAATCGTGAAACGGTCAATAATCGTGAAACGGCAAAGACGCGCGGCAGGTTTCGCGCAAGATGCCGCCTATCCGCTAGTCTGAAGAGCGTACCCGAAAATGGCTCAGTTGGAAAGGCTGCACGATACGGCTGCAGCGCACGTTGAGACTCCCGGCAATGCCGCTGGCGGATCGAGATGGGCGGCGCCCGCCATCGTCATTCTGCTCGCCATCGCGTCGACCGTCTATTTCTTTCGCCAGTCGCTCTTCTCTCGATTTCAACTGCTCAATGGCGATAACGGCGATACCCGCATCCTGATCGCGATTCTTGAGCATTGGTCAGCAGTCTTCGCCGGGCGCGCCGACATGCGGTCGCCCAATTTCTTCTGGCCGCTTCCGGGCATGCTCGGCTACAGCGATGCCATGTTCCTGTACTGGCCGCCCTACGCCTTGGCCCGGGCTCTCGGTTTCGATCTCTTTGTTTCGCTCCAGCTCACGCTCATCTTTTTCAAAGCAGTCGGATTCGCCTCCATGTACTGCCTGCTACGTTCCTGCCTTCGGAGCAGCATGCCGGCGGCCGTGCTCGGAGCGGTGCTCTTCACCATCTCCAATCTGTATTCGGTGGCTATCGGTGCGTCGCACAGCCATTTGGTGGTCGTCAACTGCGTTCCGTTGCTTGCGGTCTTGGGCTGCAGGGCGTGGCGCCTGGCCGCTGAACCTGCCAAGCGCGGGCGTGCGTTCTATGCTGTCGTGTTCGGCGCCTATCTCGGGCTGCTGTTTTTTACTTCGTACTACATCGCATGGTTCTCCGTTCTGGCCGCCGGGCTGGCGCTCATCGTCGCCTGGCTGATCCGATCGCTCGAAGCGGGCAGCGCTCTGGCGCCACTCCGATCGTGGGCAGACGCGCTCCGACAAAGGAAATTGTTCGTAGCGCTTGCGGCCTTGAGTTTCGCAATCGCCATCGTGCCGTTCCTGATGACGTATTTGCCCGTGTTGAAACAGACAGGCGGCCGGTTCTTCAGCGAGGTCCTGCTCTATAGCGCCCGCCCGCTTGACATTCTCAACGTCGGAGGCAAAAACAGACTCTGGGGCCATCCGCTCGATCGTCTTTTCATTCGAGTCACGGGGGCGCCTATGCAGGTGAGTGAGGCGCAGAGCGGCTGGCCTCCGCTGATCCTGCTCCTTTGCCTCGTGTCGATCGTTATGGGACTAAAGCACAGGCGCGATCGAAGCATTGGAGACGGCTTCCTCATGGCCTGGCTCGGTCTGGCATTCCTGCTCGATATCCTGCTGCCGATCAAGATCGGCGATGCCTCGCTTTGGTGGTTCGTGTTCAAGCTGGTTCCGGGCGGCTCGGCGATCCGTGCTCCTGCGCGCTTCAACCACGTCACAAATATCCTCTTGATTCTTGCTGTGTGCCTCCTGGCAGAGCGGCTCTGGCGCCGCTCGCGAGCCATCTTCTGGGTGCTCGCGCTGCTGCTGGTTGCCGAACAACTGAATCGCGACCATATCGCCCGCATGTCGCACGCCACCGAAGTAGCCGTGCTGGCCCGGGCTCCCCAGCCGCCTGCCACTTGCCGTTCCTTCTTTCTCGCCAAAGCCGCACCGGGCGACCGCCTCTGGTACGTCGATCAGCTCGATGCCGTACTGATCGCGCGCCGTTTCAATTTGCCGACCATGAACGGCTATAGCGGCTGGCAGCCGCCCGGCTGGCATCTGGAAGAGATCAACAGCTCATATCTCCAACACGTGCGAGAATGGGCCACCGCCCACAACATCGCGCAGGGCGTCTGCGGACTCGATCTCACCGCCCGCGCCTGGGCTCCATACGACCTCTCGGCGACGCCCTATACCATCGGTTCGGTTATCGATTTTCACAAGAATGGCAATGCGGCCGGTTATGAGGCACAGGGCTGGAGCGGGGAAGAAGAGACCGGTTCGTGGACTGTGGGTCCGAAATCATCCATCGAGCTGACGCTGAGCGAAGTTCCGCGCGCTAATCTCGTGCTCCTCATTCAGGCGCACGCGTTTATCAACCGGCTGCATACTCGCTTTGAAGAATCGGTCGTTGTCGACGGACAAAAACTAGCGGACTGGATCATTACCGATGTTCCCGTTCAAAAGAAAATCGTATTGCCGCCCTCGCTCCTCGCGCATCGCAAACTGCGAATCGAGTTTCTGAATTCCGACCCCAGATCGCCCGCCGAACTGGGCATGTGGGCCGATACCCGCAAATTAGATCTCGGTATGGAAACGATCCGGCTGGCTCCCGAATAGCACATCACTTCACCGCCACAGCGCTCTCTGCCGTAAGTTCGACAAGCGTCTTGCGAAGCTCTTCAAGCAGTGCTTCCGGACTAGCCGCCGAATTGACCGGCAACTTCAGAACGCCCGCCGGCGTGAACTGCGCACCGGCAGTCTGTCGCACCAGCGCCATGAGCCGGAAGGGGTCGATTTTCGATTGCTGATGGAATTTGATATTGACGAATCCCTGCCGCCGCTCCATCGATTCCACTCCGGCGCGCTCGGCCAGGCTCTTGAGCAGCGAGAAGCGCACCAGTGTGCGCACTTCTTCAGGCGGAGGACCATATCGATCGGCCAGTTCTTCGAGAATGCGCGCGCCGCGCTCTTCTTCCGTGACGTCCGCGATGCGTTTGTAGGAGCGCAGACGCTGCGCCTCGTCCGCGATGTAAGTGGGTGGAATGCGGATCTCGAGCCCGAGATTGAGCGTCGCGTGGATTTCGAGCGGAACTTCTTCGCCTTTGAGCTCGCGCACGCTCTCTTCGAGCAGACGGATATAGGTGTCGTAGCCGACCGCCTCGATATGGCCGTGCTGCTCGCCGCCCAGTAAATTTCCAGCGCCGCGCAGCTCGAGATCGAGCGCCGCAATCTTGAATCCCGCGCCCAGGTCGCTGAATTCTTTCAATGCCGCCAGCCGTTTACGGGCGATTTCGCTCAGCTGCGTATCGGCCGGTACGAGAAGATACGCGTACGCTCTTCGATTCGACCGTCCCACGCGTCCGCGCAGCTGATACAGCTCGCTCAAACCGTAGCGCTCCGCATTTTCGATGATGATCGTATTCGCGAGCGGAATATCGAGACCGTTTTCGACAATCGTGGTCGAGACGAAAACATCGTATTCGTGCCGCATAAAGCCTAGCAGCACTTTTTCGAGTTCGGCTTCGCCCATTTGCCCGTGGCCCACCCCGATGCGTGCCTGCGGCACGAGTTCCTGAATGGAAGCGGCGCGCATAAAAATCGTGTCGACGCGGTTATGAACAAAATAAACCTGGCCCTGGCGCGCGAGTTCCTGCTCGATGGCGGTCTTGACCAGGTCGGGATGAAAATGGGCCACGACGGTGTTGATCGATAGCCGGTCCTTGGGCGGCGTTTCGATGACCGACATGTCGCGCAGCCCGAGCAGCGACATATGCAGCGTGCGCGGAATCGGCGTGGCGCTCATCGTGAGCACGTCCACGTTGTGACGCAGCTGTTTCAGTCGCTCTTTGTGGCGCACGCCGAAGCGCTGCTCTTCATCCACGATCAGCAGGCCGAGATCGTTGAACACCACGTCCTTCGAGAGCAGGCGGTGCGTGCCGATGAGCACATCCACCTTGCCGGCGGCGAGATCTTCGAGGACGATTTTGGTTTCTTTGGCCGTGCGAAAACGGCTGACGAGCTCGATGCGCACCGGAAAGGAGGCGAAGCGGCGCTTGAAGGTTTCGTAATGCTGGAACGAAAGAACAGTGGTAGGCGCGAGCACCGCCACCTGTTTGCCATCACCGAGCGCTTTGAAAGCCGCGCGCATGGCGACTTCCGTCTTGCCGAAACCGACGTCGCCGCACAGCAGGCGGTCCATCGGCTGCTCGCTCTCCATATCGGCTTTGATCTGGGTGACGGCCGAGGTCTGGTCTTTGGTGGGCGAATATTCGAAGGCATCCTCGAATTCGCGCTGCCAGTTGCTGTCGGCAGAAAACGAAAAGCCCTTGGTCATGCGGCGCTGGGCATAGAGCTTCAGCAGCTCGTCGGCCATGTCGCGCATTTTGGCTTTAACGCGCGATTTGGTCTTTTCCCACGTGACGCCGCCGAGACGGTCGAGATGCGGCTTCGCCTCGCCCGCGCCGCGGTACTTCTGGACCAGATCGAGACGGGTGAGCGGAACGTAAAGCTTCGATTCGCCGGCGTACTCGAGCAGCATGAATTCGCCCTTGCCGTCGGGCTGCGCGATTTCGCGAATACCCAGAAACTGGCCGACTCCGTGCGTGGCGTGCACGACGAAATCGCCGGGCTTGAGATCGGCGATATCGGCGGCGAACGCGGCCAGTTGCGATTTTGTTGGCTGGCGCGCGATGAGATCGGAGGTCTCGAAGAGATCTTCCGAGCCCAAGATGGCAAGCTCGGAATCGGGCAGAACTGCGCCGCGGCGTATACTGCCCTTGATGAGGTAGGTGCCAGCTGCCGCCGCGGCATGATAGGCGCGTTCGGCAAGCGAGGGGCGTGCGCCGGCGGTGGATTCGACGCCGATCTGGTACGGCACCGCGTATTCCTGAAGCACATCGGCAAGACGCTCGAGTTCGCCCGTAGACTGCGCGAAGAAAGCAACCCGATTGCCGCTGCGGACCAGGTTCTGCGCCTCCGAAACGGCTACCGGCATATTGCCTTTGAAGGTGAGCGAAGGCCGCGTCGGAACATGGAATGCCGGTTGCGGAGCCGCTTCCGTGATCACGGCGAGCTCTTCCAGGCGAAGCTGTACATGCGAGGCAATCGCCTCGCGGAACTCCTCAAAGCGCGCGAAATTTTTCTCGGGCTCTATCGGCGCAGGGCGGTCCGGCTGATCGAGACGTTGCCACAGACGGTCCGCGGCAGACTCGACGGCGGCTGGTTCATCGATCACCACGAGCGCTTCGGGCACGAGCGAGAAAATGTTGCTGGCACGCGGGCGCACCAGCGGAACCAGAAACTCCCAGCCGGGGAAAATTTCGCCGGGATTCGACAGCTCGATCTCCTGAGCATCGGCCGCTTCGGCGAGTTCCCGCAGCAGCGCGCGCGATTGTGGATACTCGGCGAGCGGAAGCAGCGTGACCGAGTTGATCTTCAGCACCGAGCGCTGCGATTCGACATCGAACTGCCGGATGGATTCGATCTCGTCGCCGAAAAACTCGAGGCGGACCGGGCGCGAAGCTTCGGCGGGAAAAATATCGAGAATGCCGCCGCGGATCGAGAATTCGCCGACCATTTCGACCGGCTCGCGGCGTGTGTAGCCGATGCTGGCCAGATGCTGGGTGATGTCTTCGATCGCCATCTCTTCACCCGTGCGAAGCGTCAGCGCGAGCTGTCGATAGAAGCTGGCCGGTTCCGTGCGAAGCAGGGCGGAAGCGAGCGGCACGATCGTGAGCGGGACTCTTTGGGTGGAAAGACGCCACAATCCGACGGCGCGCTTTTCCGAGATTTCGCTGTGCGGGGAGAGACGCTGATGCGGCAGTACGTCGAGCGCGGGGATAATCTGCGGCGTGGGCAGGTCCCGGCCGGAAAAGAAAATGTCGAAAAAAACTTCGGCAGCTTCGAGCAGCGTTTCGGCCTGCTTATTGCCGTCGACCAGCACGATGACGGGCTTTTCGGTCGCCTGATAGAGCAAAACGAGATAGAGCGCCTTGGCGGTTGTGACCAGACCCGAAACAGAGAACGGGCCGCGCTCGCCGCGCGTGAGGTGCTGGAGAAGTGACTGGAAATCAGCCTGGCGCGCAGCCGATTGAAAGAGTTCGCGAATGGCCGGATGCGTCACGGCGTGTGTGCGGCAATTCTTTCGGCGATATCGGTGGTGGAGTAGCCGGGCTCGAGCGGCAGCGCGTGCACTTCGCCGCCGGCGGCTTCTACTTCTTCGCGCCCAGCGATGAAGTGGGCCCAGTCGGCGCCTTTCACGAGCACGTCGGGCAGAAGCGCGGCTATCAGTTCGCGCGGCGTATCTTCATCGAAGAGCGTGACGGCGTCGACCGCTTCGAGATGGAGAGCCATCCGGGCGCGCGTGTTCTGGTCGAAGAAGGGACGCGAGGGGCCTTTGAGGCGTTGCACGCTCGAATCGGTATTGAGCGCGAGTATGAGTATGTCGCCGAGCGAGCGCGCGCGTTCGAGCAGGCGAATATGGCCGGGATGAAGAATGTCGTAGCACCCGTTGGTGAAGACCACCTTCTTGCCCTGCGACTTCCAGGCGGCGCGCTGCGCGATGAGATCGGCGCGTTCGTACAGCATGGGCATCAAACCTTATTCTAAAATTCAAGGGTCGTAGAACATTTTCAGAGGCAAATGGAGTTCGGCAACATATTAGTGCGCGCGACGAACTGGGTGGGCGACGCGGTGATGTCGATCCCGGCGCTGCAGGCCTTGCGCGAACGATATCCCGCTGCGCGAATCACGATTCTGGCAATGCCCTGGGTCGCCGGCCTGTATGGACGCGAGCCCTTTTGCGACGAGCTGTTGCCCTACGATCTGCCGCGCGGGGCCACCGGATTTGCGGCCAAGCTGGCGCTCGCTCGCCGGTTGCAAAAGCGCGGATTCGATTGCGCGGTACTGCTGCCGAATTCCTTCGAGTCTGCTGCGATTGCGTGGGCGGCGCGGATTCCGGTGCGCATCGGTTACGCGCGCGATGGGCGCAGCTCGCTGCTGACGATTGTAATCGAGCGGCCGAAACCGGGCGAGACGCCGCGGCATCAGCGGTTCTACTATCTGGAGTTGCTGAAGCGCGCCGGGATCATCGATTCGTATCCGACGGAGAAGCCGATTCGGCTCGCAGGTACGCGTGAGTATCGGGAGATCGGAAAGAGGCGACTGGCGGAAGCGGGTGCGAACGGGCCTGTGATCGGTGTGGGACCGGGCGCAGCCTATGGGGGAGCGAAGCGCTGGCTGCCGGAGCACTTTGCTGAAGCAGCGGCCACGCTCGGGCGCGAACAGGGCGCCGCAGTCGCGGTGTTTGGCTCGAAAGAGGAATTTTCGATCTGCGAAGAGGTGCGTACGAAGATAGAAGAGTCGGGTGCGCGAGCGATCAACTTCGCAGGCGCTACGACGCTGGCGGAATTTATCGAGCTTGCCGCGGCGTGTGAGTTGTTTCTGACCAACGATTCGGGGCCGATGCACATTGCCTCCGCGCTGGGCGTGCCGACGGTCGCGATCTTTGGCGCAACGGACGAAGAAGCGACGGGTCCGACCGGAGACGCCAGCCGGGTCGTGCGCGAGCCGGTGGAGTGCAGCCCGTGTCTTTTGCGCGAATGCCCGATCGATCATCGCTGCATGAAGCGCGTGCATCCGGAGCGGGTAATTGCAGCGGCTGAGCAGCTGATGACACTGAAGAATTGAGATGGATACTCGCGAGAAGATCGTCAGCGTGGAAGAAATTTCGGGCGAGGGCTGGCTTGCTGTGGCGGGGCTCTTCGATCCTTTGACGCTCGAGCAGGCCGAGCGCGTGGCTACGATTGCCGGGCGCCAGCCGGAACGGAGGCTGCTGGCCGTGGTTGAGCCGGGAAACGGAACCTTGCTTTCGGCCGAGGCTCGAGCAGCGCTGGTGGCGGGATTGCGCGAGGTCAGCGCGGTTGTGATCGCCGAGCCGGATGCGATTCGCGCGCACGGCATCGAAGTCGAGGAAGACTTGCCGGGCGAGAAACAGCGATCGGAACAGTTTGTCCAATTTGTACTCGCACGGCAACGAGCCAGGTGATGAGAGACACGATTCTAATTGTGCGCCTGGGCGCGATGGGGGACGTGCTGCATGCCTTGGCGGCCGTAGCCAGTCTGAAGAAGAGCTTTCCCGGACGGAAACTGGTCTGGCTGATCAGCCATATCTGGGCCCCGCTCGTCGAAGGAAATCCGTACGTCGATGAGCTGCGCTTTTTCGATCGCTCGAGTCTCGCTGAGCTTTATCGTGTGTGGCGCGAAGTACGCGAATTGCGTCCCGTGCTGGCGGTTGATCTGCAGGGGCTGGTGCAATCGGCGCTGGCAGCGCGCGCCTCGCGGCCGGAACGATTGTATGGCTTCGATTCGGATGTGGCGCGGGAACCGCTTGCTTCGATGCTGTACACGAACCGCATACAGGTCACGGGACCGCACCGGATTGAACGCAATCTGCAGCTCATCGCGGCGACGGGCGCGCGAGAGCTAACGCGCGAATCGTGGATTCCGCCGGGCAGGCCGGAAGGCGAACTGCCGAAGCGAGAGTTTGTACTGGCGAGCCCGTTTGCCGGCTGGGGCAGCAAGCAGTGGCCGCTCGGCCATTATGAGCAGCTGGGACGCGAGCTCGAAACGCGCGGATTGCAATTGGTGCTCAATGTTCCGGCTTCGCGGGAGGCTGAAGTGAAGATGCTGAAGAACGTGCAGGTGCACGTTTCTTCGATCTCGGGCCTGATTGACGCAACCCGTCGCGCGACTGCCGTGGTCGGGCTCGACAGCGGGCCGCTGCATCTGGCGGCTGCATTGAAAAAGCCGGGTGCCGCGCTTTTTGGCCCCACCGATCCCGCACAAACCGGTCCATTTGAGGCGCCAATGATCGTGCTGCGGCGGCCGCATGTGAAGACGACCTACAAGCGCGGCTCGCAGCTGGACCCGAGTCTGGCGGAGATTTCGGCGATTGAGGTGGCCGAAGCCGTGGAGCGCTCTCTACGCGCCGCGAAACCGGTGGCGCACGCCAAGTGAATAGAGAGCCCAGGTACTTCTTTCCCAAGCCGTACGCCGATTTCGTGCAGAAGCTGCGGGTGGCGGGCGGATTTGTTCTGCTGGTCGCATTTGCTCTGTTCGCGCAGCCATCCGCGCGCTCGCTGGCGATTGGTCTGCCGGTATCGATTTGGGGGTTGCTGCTTCGTGGCTGGGCTGCGGGGCATCTGGCGAAGGACCGAGAGCTGGCGATTTCGGGGCCTTACGCATTCATGCGTAATCCGCTGTATGCCGGAACGCTGCTCACGGCTTTCGGACTGCTCGTGGCAGCGCGCAATCTGTGGCTGGCGCTGTTGTTCATGCTGGTGTTTGTGCTCGTGTATTTGCCGGCGATCGAACTGGAAGAGCAGCATTTGCGGGAAATATTTCCGCAGTACGACTCGTATGCGGCGCACGTGCGACGATTTGTGCCCGGGCGAGCGTATGGCTCCGGCGCGGCGGCATTCTCGCGCGCGCTGTATCTGAAAAACGAAGAATACAAGGCCGCGCTGGGATGGCTGCTCGCCGCGGCGTGGCTTCTGTGGCGATGCGGAAGTCCTCGCTTGCTGTGATACGCTTTCGCTGATGAGAGTTGGATGTTTCACCGCACTGCTTGCGCAGTTTCCACTTGAAAAAGTTCTTGAAAAACTGAAGAGCCTCAACATCAACACAGTCGAGCTCGGCACGGGTAATTATCCGGGCGATCCGCACTGCAAGCTCTCGATGATCGAGAACGAGAAAGAGCTCAAAGAGTTCAAAAAGAAGCTGGACGATAACGGATTTTCGATCAGCGCGCTGAGTGCGCACGGCAATCCGCTGCATCCGGATGCGGCGACCGCCAAGGGCTATGCCGATACGAGCAAGCGCACGATCGAGCTTGCGGCAAAGCTGGGCGTGAACACGATGATCGATTTTTCGGGCTGTCCGGGCGATCACGAAGGCGCGAAGTATCCGAACTGGGTGACGTGCCCCTGGCCGCCCGAGTATCTGGAAATGCTCGACTGGCAATGGGAAAAGAAGGTGACGCCGTTCTGGACCGAGCATGCCAAGTTCGCGAAAGATCACGGCGTGCGGATTGCAATCGAGATGCATCCGGGCTTCGTGGTGTACAGCCCGGAGACGATGCTGAAGCTGCGCTCCATTGCGGGCGACAACGTCGGCTGCAACTACGATCCAAGCCATATGTTCTGGCAGGGCATCGACCCGATCAAGGCGGTGCGCGTGCTGGGCGATGCGATTTTCCATGTGCACGCGAAAGACACGCAGATTTATGACTGGAATCTGCCGAAGACGGGCGTGCTCGACACCAAGAAGTACACGGACGAGCGCAACCGCGCCTGGATTTTCCGCTCGTGCGGCTACGGCCACCCGTACGGCTGGTGGAAAGAATTCATCTCGACGCTGCGGATGTACAGCTACGACGGCGTGCTCTCGATTGAGCACGAAGACAGCCTGATGTCGCCGGATGAGGGATTGACGAAGGCCGCTGAATTCCTGAACCAGATTGTGATCCGGGAGCAGCCGGGCGCGGCCTGGTGGGTTTAGGCCGTCAGTAGCTCGCACAACGTGGGTGTGCCTGCGCGTAATGTGCTAAATATACGTGCAGATACACCGAATGCCTGCTGAACCCGATTTCGTCGCTTGCCGCGAGTGCGTCTGTTCGAGGATTCGTAAAGCCAGCCGCGCCATCACGCAGCATTACGAGCAGTTTTTTCACGGTTCCGGCCTGCGGTCGACGCAATTCAATTTGCTGACGACGCTGATCCAGACCGGACCGCTGCCGATGACGCGGCTGGCGGCCATGCTCGGTCTGGAACGCACGACGCTGACGCGAAACCTGGCGCCGCTCGCGAAGCAAAAGCTGGTCCGGCTGAACGAGACGGAGGATGGTCGGGTGCATAAGGTGGAGATCACGCGGAAGGGTGAGGCGGCGGCCCGGGCTGCGTACCCGCGCTGGAAGGCGGCGCAGGACAGTGTTGAGAAACTGCTGACAAAATTTCGTGTATCCCTGCGGTAGGGCCGACACATCCAGTAGGTGTAGATACACCTATCTACAGAATTCTGGAGGCGCGGCATGAATTTCGATCTGATTTCAATGGCGGCTATCGCGGTGACAGTTTCAGCGGTGCTGCTTACATTCGCAACGGCATTTGGCCGCAATTTGCGCGAGCAGGCAACCATTGCGGGGGTACTGGCGGCGTGGTTTGCGGCGGTAATCGCGTACGGAGCATCGGGGGCGCAAGCAGGCGGCGTGGCGGGACTGGGAATAGCGGTGGTGCTTCCGCTGGCGCTGCTTTGCGGGCTGGCCTTCGGTTCCCAGGCCGGGCGGAGAAGAATGGCGGAGGCGCCGCTGGTTCCGTTGATCGCAGTGCAGACGTTGCGTGTGCTGGGCGTGCTGTTCCTGTTTCTCTATGGATGGAACCGGCTGCCTGCCCCGTTTGCTCCTCAGGCCGGGTGGGGCGATGTTCTAGTGGGCATGCTGGCGGCACCGGTAGCACTGACGGTGTATCGCTCGCAACGATCTGTCAAGCCGCCGGTGATCGGGTGGAGCCTTCTTGGGATGGCGGATCTGGCGACGGCGCTTACTTTAGGGCCACTGTCGTCGCCGGGTCCGATGCAGATCTTCCGGGCAGGAGCGGATGGTGTAGCGCTGACGTCGCTGCCGTGGATTCTAATCCCGGGTTTCCTGGTTCCGTGCTTTTTGTTCTTGCATATCGTCGTGCTCTGGAGGACGGTACGCGCGCCGGGCTTGCAGCAGAGCGCGGCAAACCCGGCGTGGGCTTGATCGCGATCAGGCGGGAGCGCGCGGGCGGAAATGGCGAGAAGCCGCGCGATGGAAAAGCGCCCAGGCGACGAGCGCGCACAAGACGGCGTGGATGAGCAGCTTCGAGAGCGGATCGAAGAGGCTCAACACGACGTGGAAGCCGATCCAGGCGATGGCGAGCCAGCGCGCCCAGTTGCGGCCGCGCAGCAGAAAGATGCCGCTGACGAGTGCGACGGTTTCGACCGCTTCGATTTCGAGCGCATCGAGCCCGAAGGTGTGCTGTTTGACGAAGTCGGCCAGATGAGCGATGAAGCCGATCGTACCGACGGCGATGTAGAGCCAGGCCACGACGGTGACGGCGAGCGGACGCGGGTTCGCGGTCATGGCAGCATTTCGAGCACCGCGTCGCTCGGTTCGAGTTCGACCGCATTTGGCGGCAGTTTGGCTCCTGCATCGAGCAGCGCGCGGACAGTGCCGACGTAGTCGCCGGTATTGCGATGCCAGCCGTTGCCCGAGCCGTAGATCGTCCAGGAGAGTGCGGTGCCGGCGTAGTCGCGCGATTTGAGCTCGAGTGTGGGGTGAAAGCGCAGGATCTCTCGGGCCATTTCGGCATTGCCGTGGAAACCGGCCCAATGAAGAGCAGTAGCTCCTGCGTCGCCGGGTGTATCGACGGGCCAGCCCGCTTCGAGCATCAGGCGGACGGCCTTGGTGTTGTTATTCTGCGCCGCATTGGGCAGCTTGAGCCGGTCTTCTTCCGAGAGGGAGCGCGCGATATCCGGATTACGGGCGAGGAATTGGTGAAAGACGGCTTCATCGCCGAGCTCGCAGGCGAGCGCGAGCTTTGTATTCTCGGGCGTGCGTTCCATCAGCAGCTGAAACACATCTTCGTGGCCGAAATCGCGGGCTACTGAATGCGCCGTGCGATGCCAGCCGAAGGTCCAGATATAAATCGTGCCGCCGGCGCGCGGATTCTGTTTGGGGAACCACTCTTCGGAAACGCTCATGCGGATGCAAGCGGGATCGCGGTCGAGATGATGGCGAACGAGACCGGCATCGCCGAGTGCGGCGGCCATCAGGATATCGGTGTAGCAGCCGCGGGACACAAGATAACGGGCCACATTCTGGCGGTCATTTGGATAGTGCCTCGGCTGGCTGACGCGGAGCATGTATTGAGCCGGGGTGGATTCGTGATCGATGTCGCGGGCGTCGATGTCGGCTCCCTGTTCGAGAAGGAACTGTGCGACTTCGCTGGTGGACGCGAAGTGCAGCGGGGTCTGGCCATCGCCGCCGCGAGCGTGTACGATCTCGGGGTCGGCTGCGACTAACTGCCGCAACTCGGGAAGCAGGCCAAGCCGTGCAGCGGAATGGGCGTCATGCACCGCGCCGCGCGCGAGCAGAAACTCGACCATATCCGGATGGCAATCGTCGAGCACGCCGAAGCCGCCGGCCCACCATTCGGTGCGTTTTCGGATATCGGCACCGGCGCTGAGCAGGACGTCGATGGTGGCGCGATCGCTTCGCTGGACTGCCGCGTATAAGGCGTGCTCGCCGAACGCTGCGTCCGGGAGCGGATCGTTGATTTTCGCGCGAAGCTCGGGATGGCTATTCAGAATTTCGCGTACGCGCTCAGCATCGCTGTCGAAGACGGCCGCTTTGAGCTGGTGGGCAGGCGTGAGCCGGCTCGATTCAACGTGCGCTTTGAGCCTTGGCCAGCTCGTAAAGCCGTATTCTTTGGCGAGCGCATGTTGCGCATCCGCTAGCTTTCCGTGTTGTTGGGAGCGCAGCAGCTCTTTCGCTTGCTTGCGAAGATGTTCGAGATTTGGATTTTGGGGTAAAGGACGGGGCACAAACTCCTCTTTCTGTGGCCCGCAGTCCGCTGGTGACGGGCAAAAGAGAAGTCAGTACTTCTTTGGGAACTGCATCAGGCGGGATCATCCCTTTCCGCGGACGGGTTGCAACCTGAATTGCAACTCCGAGCATATCAGGAGTGCGGGCAAGTAATCGGAAGCGGCGGCGGAACACAGGCAGTGTTGGGGCCTGTGCCATCGCTTAGCTCTCATCTATCGCTTAGCTCTCATCTATCGAAACGAGCTTGAGCCGGATCGCGTGCTGGATCAGTTCGGCTGTCGTCTTCACGCCCAGCGCTTCCATCATTTCGTATTTGTGCGACTCCGCCGTGCGCGGAGATACGTTGAGCAGAGTGGCGATTTCCTTCATCGTCTTACCCTCGGCAATGAGCTGCAGAACTTCACGTTGACGCGCAGTGAGCCGCCGCTCGCCTGCTTTGGACGCATCGCCCGATTTGGCTTCAATCAGGACGGAGATCACGTCCTTCGCGATTAAGGGTGTCAGGTAGGCATTGCCCTTTACGGCCTCTTCGATCGCCGCAATCAGCTCCTCACCGGGCGAGCTCTTGAGCACGTAGGCGACAGCCCCGGCACGGAACGCTTCCACCGCGAGCTCGATATCGGCGTGCATGGTGAGCATGACGACTTTCGTCTCCGGCCGGGCTTTCCGGATCTGCCGCACGGCGTCCACACCGTTCAGCACCGGCATGGAAACATCCGCAACGACCACCTCCGGCTTCAGCTCCTGCACTGCCTCGATCAGGGCGCGCCCGTCGTGTACTGTCCCGAGCAGCTCGAACTTCCGCTCGAGCAGCGCACCCATGGCTTCCACAAACATCGTATGATCGTCTGCCAGCAGTACTTTGGTCCTCGGCACGGCGGGAACTCCAGAAAGACGACTTCGCCTACTGTCGGGGTATTTTATCTCGCGAGTTTGTGAGAGAACCGGGGTCGAAATCCGTCCTGGCGCGCAAGACGGCCGAAAGAAAAAAGTTTCCCTGCGCCACAGCCTGGACAGCAGCTACCAGATCTTCACCGGCATTGACCTTGAGAACATACGCTCTGGCGCCCGCCTCGAAAGCAGCGCGGATGATCTCCGGGCTCTCGTGCGCGGACAGAATGACGACCGCCTCGCAGCATTTGCCTGCAAGCAATTCGCGGCTCGCCTCGATTCCGTTTACAACGGGCATCGCGACGTCGGTCACAACGATATCGGGTCTGAGGGCTTGCGCCGCGGCGATCAATTCGGCACCGTCCCTCGCTATTGCCACCAACTCCAGATCGGCGGTGAACAAGGCGGATACTTCCCGCAGCGTTTCCGAATCATCATCTGCCAGCAGAATCCGCATTTTTTTGTTTGCCTGGTAATCGGCGCATCAAGAGTACTTTCCATTGAAGCCGGACTGACAATCGCTGGTACATCCGTGATTTTTCGGACCGCTTTCCCCAGGTGTGCCCGTGAAATCTGTGCTCGGGGGCACATGCCGGATCCGCGGAGGACGGTAAAGTTCCGCCGGCAATTCAGCGAAATTGCGGGTTCCGGTGAAATCGCTTTCAGCCTACGCTCGAATCAGTGAGACAAGACGAAATCCCGGTTGTCTCGGCGAGGCACATAAGACAAGAGCTCACCGAACTCCGGAAAGAGCGCCTGCTCATTGATACCGCTATCAGTGCTTTGAGCCGGTATCGAGCTGCTTCCGCGTGCTCGTCACGGGAACCGAGAAAAACATGTACGACAGACGTTACACTCCGCAATCGGAGCGCGAACCTTCTCCGATGATCTGCGGCGCAGCCGATCGCGCTGCGCAGCCAAGCCAATCCACCTCAGTTCGGCGTGCTCTCGTTGTCGATGACGATGAAGCAGAGCGTAGCCGGATGGCCTCCCTTTTGAAGCATGCCGGTTACGTGGTCTCGGAAGCCACGAATGGCGCCGAGGGGCTGGCCGCGGTGGCTCGCGAACAACCCGAGCTCCTGCTCATTGAAATCGTCCTGCCGGAGACCGACGGTCTTGAGGTCATACAGCGCGTCCGCAAGCAGCATCCAAAGACGACGATTCTGGCCGTCTCGGGCAGCCCGCGCGCTCATGGCTATCTTTCGGCAGCGCGTCTGCTGGGAGCTCATCGAACGCTCTACAAGCCGCTCTCCTCCGATCGTCTGCAAGAAGCGCTCGCCCCGACCGGGCAGGAATCCTTTTGAGTCAGCCGCCAGCAGCTTCAGCGCTCTGCGTTGCAGGCTGATCCAGCGGAATCCGCGCTATCAGTCGCGTGCCTTCGCCGGGTGCGCTCTCGATACTTAGTGTTCCCCCCGCGAGTCGCAAGCGCTCTCTCATGCTGATCAATCCGAGCCCACCCTCTCCGTCCAGCGATTTCAAATCGAATCCCCGCCCCGCGTCCATCACAACCATCTCGAGACTCTGTTCCGTGCGCCGCAGCCGAACCTCCGCGCGTTTCGTTTCAGCGTGCTTTGCCACGTTCAGCAACCCCTCCTGCGCCACTCGATAGAACGACAGCGCCAGGGACATGGGAACGTCGCGGAACGGCTCGTCGCTGGCGAATCGCGCCTCCACTCCGGTCAGGGTGCTGAATTCACTGCAGAGTCCGCGCACGGCCGCGCTCAAACCGGCATATTCCAAGGCCGCCGGATGCAGCTGGTGCGAAATACTGCGGACCACGCTCGCCACCTGTGTCAGCCGCGAGTGCACTGCTTCCAGTTTTTCGCGCAAGGCCGGCTTCTCTTCCGGGATCTCGATTTTGATCCCGCTCAGTAACATGCCCAGGCTCGCGATCTGCTGACCCAGATCGTCGTGCAGTTCGCGCGCGATCCGCGTGCGTTCGTCTTCATGCGCGCGAATCAGGCGTTCGCTCAGCCGCCGGACCTGCTCTTCCGCCTGCCGTAGGTCGGTGATGTCGACTACGCTGCCGCTAAAGCCGCGCAATTCGCCTGTGGGAGACCGCCACGGCACCGCTTCGTCGATCACCCACCGATATTCGCCATCGAAGCGCCGCAAGCGAAGCTCTGCGCGATAGGTTTGCTCCCGGGCCGCGCTCCGCATGAAACCGTCCACCACTCGCGCACGATCCTCCGGATGAATGTACTCCGGCCAGTTCTCACCAAGTTCATGATCATCGATCCCAAGGAATGCCGCAAAAGCGCGGTTCACGAAGGAGTTTGGATAGGGCGGCCGACTCGAGGCCATCCATAAGTACGCCGGATTTTCATCCGCCACTACGCGCAACAGATCCCATTCACGGCGCATCCTCTCATCGGCGTTCCGGTGCGCCGTGATGTCCTGAACGACGGCGATCCAGTAACCGTTTCGCCCTGGAGGCGTAAGGAATTCCGCAGAAATATAGCCCCATACCGTGCTGCCGTCCTTGCGGATGAACCGTCGCACCGACTCGCGGATACCCCCGCCGCGCGCCATGCTGGCGATCACTTCCGGCATCTCGTCGGGATGAATCACGTCGAGATGAGAAAGCGTCAGAAGCTCGCTCTCTGACCGGCCCAGGAATTCGCAGAAAGCTCGGTTCACCCGCAGAAAACGGCCTTTTGGGTCGGCGATATTCATTCCGGCCGGGCTTCGATCGAACAGGAACCGGAAGCGCTCCTCCGACTCCTGTAATTCTGTCCGGTTCGAGAGGCCTTCTGTGTTATCCGGCATGCGGATGCCTGTGGTAAGGTCTATTACGCTTTTTCGGGCAGTTTATCAGTTTTGCGGCGCACTTGCGCGGGTCTTGTCAACCGTTCAAACTAGGAAGAGGAGCGCCCAATATGAGTGCCGTACTCGACCGCCAGCCTTTGGCCAACCAGCCCCTGCAGGAACTAGACGAATGGGACGATTTCGTTGCCACGCGCTATAAACAGGGCAAGTCGGAAGAAGAGTTTCGCAACTACGCCCACGACGCCAACCCGCGCGTCACGGAATTTTACCGGCAAAATCATCGGTATCAAACCCTTGATTTCATCCGGCAAAAGAAGGCCGAGTACTGCGGGCTGACGCGCGGCCAAAAGAGTATCTGGGAAATGGCCGATTACCTGAACACGCTGGTCGACGACAGCGATCCCGATACCGACCTGACGCAGATCGAGCACCTTCTGCAGACATCGGAAGCCATCCGCCGAGATGGTCATCCGCGCTGGTTTGTACTGGCCGGTTTTGTGCACGATTTAGGGAAGGTTCTTTGCCTGTATGGTGAGCCGCAATGGGCCGTGGTTGGCGATACCTTCCCTGCAGGCTGCGCTTATTCCGACCAGATTGTTTTCCCGGAATTCTTCGCCGACAATCCGGACAGCAAAGTGCCGGAGTACCAGACGAAGTACGGCATCTACGAACCGAACTGCGGGCTCGATAAGGTTCATCTCTCGTGGGGTCACGACGAATATATTTATACGGTGACCCGCGACTACCTGCCCGAACCGGCGCAGTACATGCTGCGGTATCACTCCTTCTATGCGGCGCACCGGCACGGGGCCTATCAGCACCTAATGAACGATAAGGACAAAGAGATGTTCGAATGGGTGCGCAAGTTCAACCCCTACGATCTCTACTCGAAGGGCGCGGACCGGCCGAAGCTCGAGGAGATCAAGCCCTACTACGATGATCTCGTCGCTGAATTTTTCCCCGACAAGATCGCCTGGTAATGGCGGATGGGGATGAGGCCGCGAATCTCAGCGAGGCGAAGATTCAACACAATGAGCCCGCGAGTCTCAGCGAGGCGAAGATTCAAAACAATGAACCCGCGGTTCCGCAAAAGCGCTTCGTAGCGCTGTTCAGCGACATCGGCGGCGTACTCGGCACAAACGGCTGGGACACCGGCGTGCGTGACACGATCTGCGATCACTTCGAGCTCAATCGCGACGAAATTGCCGCCCGGCACCGGCTCATGTTCGATAGCTACGAGCGTGGGCACATGACCTTCGAGCAATATCTAAAGCGCGTTTTCTTCGCCTTGCCGCGTCCGTTCACGCTCGAGCAGGTGCGCGATCTGGCTTATGCGCAGTCGGTCGCGTGGCCCGAGAACATCGCGTTCCTGGCGCGAGTCAAGCAGGCCAATTCGCTGAAACTCGCTCTGATCAGCAATGAAGGGGAGGGTATTACCGAACATCGCGTCGGTAAATTCAAATTGCGCGAGCTCGCCGACTGCATGGTGATCTCTCACTTCGTTCACCTGCGCAAACCGGATCCCGAAATCTGGCAGCTTGCGCTCGATCTGTTCCAGGTGAGTGCCGCCGAATCAATTTATATCGACGACCGCCCGCTGTTTGCCGATTGCGCGCGCGATCTCGGTTTTACGTCTCTGCGTTACGTGTCGCTGGCTCAGATCAGCGCCGAGCTTTCCGCTCTCGGTCTGGTGGTCTGAGCTGCTATAGACGGCCCATCCGGCAGTACAGCCGGTACTCTGCCTCGATCTGCGCCAGGACGCTGCGCTCGCGCCGGTTCTCGCGCCTCCGTTCGAGCGATTCGAAGAGCACGATGAGCGAGGTGAACAGGACCGCAACCGCCAGCAACAGGTCGCCCAGATCGAGCCACTGCAGCCACATACGCGATTGAACCTTTCAGGCGCCTCCTGCGTATCTAGGAGTTTCGGAGTTCCCGATGTGCGCACGCTCCACGGTCTACACCATATCACCTTCGCCCGACTCCACTCTTGCCATTGAGACGCGCACCGCCGGCCTCGTTAAGCAGAAACATCTGTTTGTATTCGAGCGCTTTCGCGGCACTCTGATCTACGATCCGGATCAGCCGCTCGACAGTGCTCTGCACCTTACGATCGAGCCGGCTAGTCTCGCCTGCCGTGACAATGGGCGCAACTCAAATAAGCGCACGCGCCACCTCGAAACGGCATTGCGGGAAGCGCTCGGCTCCGATACTCATCCTGAGCTGCAGCTGGAATCCACCCGGCTGGTTCCCAAGGCCTTGCGGGGTTTCATCCTTGAAGGCACACTGCGATTTCGGGGACTCGAACACGCCGTCAAAGCAAATTTGGGGTTCGGCACGGAGAAGAAGTACCGCCTTCAAATCGATGCCGATGCCGCGGTTCGTTTGAGCGACTTCGGCGTGCGTTGTCCTTCATCACTTTTCGGTCTGATCCGCACCGAAGACGAAGTCGTGCTGCATGCTTATCTGTGGGGTGTCAAGGCGAATGGCGGCGCCGGTGGTTAGCCCTCCGGCACGCCAGCTTTGCGAAACACGGCAAGCGATGCATCGAGGCCCATCTTTGCCGCTTTCTCCGGCGAAACGTTCTTCAAACGGCCGAACACCTCGACGCTCAGCGCATCCGTGTAACCGATCTTCTGCAACGCCTGCAAGAATCCCGTCAGGTTGATCACGCCCTCGCCAGGAAGCAGCCGCTCGTCGTCGCGGATTTTATCGGGCGGCAGATTGGGCGCGTCATCGAAATGCACGTGCACGATATTTTCGCGCCCGGCGTGAATGATGTCTTCGGTGGTCGCACCCGAATGATGCCAGTGCCAGGCATCGAGCAGCAATCCCACATTCGGGCCGCACTCTTTGGCGAACTCGAGCATTTCGTTCATGCGCCAGATGAACTCGTATTTGAAAAGCTTTCGAAATTGCAGGGGGCCGAGAAATTCGAGCCCGAGGCGGACATTCGCCCCGGCCAGAACCTTCGCGACTTCCGTGAAGCGCTGTTTGTAGAGCGCGCGCAATTCCGCCTTGGGCGTATCGCTCGAAGACAGGATGTAGGTGACCATGCGGGGACAGCCGATCGCGGCGGCAAATTTTGCCTGTCGCGGCAGCTCGGCCATTCCGGAGCGGAACGTAGCCTCGTCCTTGCGGAATTCGACCGGGAAATCGATTGCAGCCGGCTTCAGCTTGAGACTCGCGAGCAGATCGTTGGTTGCCTGCATCCCCGCTTGCATAGCGGGTTTCAGCATGACATCGGTTCCCGGGAATCCGGTTTTGGCGGCCAGCCGAGCGAACTCGGGCCAGGGCACCCGGTTTGAAACCAACACGCTGTTGAGCGCGAGGAACATGTGCTGCTCGCGCGCCAAGACGGGCAGTGCGGCGCTCGCCGCGAGCGATTGCAAAAAGCGTCTCCGATTGTGCACGGCTTGATGATATCGTTTGAAGACCGAATCGAATTTTTGCGTATACGATAGGGAAAGGGAGAATTAGCATGCCTCTGAGCCGAAGAGATCTTCTCGCTGCCGGCACGACTGCCGCTCTGGCGCTTCCCGAAATTGCGCGTTCCGCCGCACCGGCGCCTGCCAGCTCCGTTTCGATCGTGCGCTGCCGCGATTACTCCTCCTTCCGCGATCAGCTTTCGACCGCATTTGATCAGATCGGCGGCATCAACAAGCTGGTGCGCGGCAAGACGGTCGCGATCAAGCTGAATCTTACCGGCAATCCGGCGCATTTCCCGCTGACGCCCGAGCTTCCGTATCGTACAAACGGCGAAACCGTGGCGAACGTGGTGTATCTCTTCGCCAAAGCAGGCGCGCGCCGGGTCCGTCTCATCGAGAGCTTTTTCCCCGCCGAGCAGGATCCCGCACTTTGGGCGCGCTACGGCCTGGATGTGAACGCGATCAATAATCTCGGTACGCAGGTGGTTTGGGAGAACGTCCAGAATCTCGGCAATTACAAGGAGTATGTTCGCCTGAAGGTGCCGTGGGGCGGTTACATGTATCCCGCCTATCACATCAACAAAGCCTACACCGAATGCGACACGTACGTCTCGCTTGCGAAATTGAAGAATCACTGGATTGCCGGCGTTACGCTCTCGATGAAGAACAACTTCGGCAACACGCCCTGTTCTCTTTACGGCAGCGATTGCGGTACGCATGGCAATGAGAATCCGACCAAGGAACGCGGCGATGTACTGCATGCGGGTACCACTCCGGCGCCGGTGGTAGTTGACGCCGAACTGCATCCGAATTCTCCACGCGATCCGGGCTATCGTGTTCCGCGCATTACGGCCGATCAGGTGGGTATTCGGCCGATCGATCTCGCCATCATCGATGGGGTGGAGACAGTGCGGGGCGGGGAAGGCCCGTGGCTCAAAGGTCTCGAGAAGATGACCCCGGGGGTCATTATTGTCGGCCGGAATCCGGTTTGTACCGATGCCGTCAGCATGGCCGTGATGAGTTACGATCCGCAAACCGATCGCGGCAGCGGTCCTTTCATTCGCGGCAACAACACTTTGAAGCTGGCGGAAGCTGTCGGTATTGGCACCACCGATCTGAAACGCATCGAAGTTGTCGGACTGCCGATTGAGAAGGCGAAAATTGACTTCGGTCCCGGCGCGGTCGGTAAGACGATGCGCGAGCTCAAAGCATAAAATTCACACGGTCTGGTAACGTTGCGCCTTCGCGACTTCGTCGTCACGCTATTGGGGAGAAAACACACTCTTCTGCTGGCCCTGGCCGCCGGCTTGGCAGCGCCGCTGGCGTGGGCGCAGCAGGCGCAAACGTTCGATACAGTCGTCGCGCCGTTCGTCGCTCAGAACTGCGCTTTTTGCCATAACGACAAACTCAGGACCGCGGGGCTGGCGCTCACGTCTTATCACGATTCGGCGGCCATGCTGCGCGATCGCGATGTCTGGGAGAAAGTGGTGCGCCGGGTGCGCGCCGGCGAAATGCCGCCCAAAGGCATGCCGCGACCCAAGCCCGAAGCGGTTGCGGCCGTGACGAATTGGATCGAACAGCAGTTTGACCAAGCCGACCGCAACACACCCGCCGATCCCGGCCACCTCACGGCGCACCGTCTGAATCGCACCGAGTACAACAACACGATCCGCGATCTGCTGGCGGTTCATTTCCAGCCCGCGGCCGATTTTCCGGCTGACGATTCCGGCTATGGTTTCGACAATATCGGCGACGTACTCTCGGTCTCGCCCGTCCTGCTGGAAAAGTATCTCAACGCGGCAACCAAAATCGCTAATCGCGCCATCCCGTCCGAAACCCTACCCAAACCGGCAAGGGAACGGTATTCGCCCGAGCACGATCCGAACGACGACGGCTCAGCGCTTGAGCACACGTTTGAATTTTCCGCTCCGGGCGAATACATTCTGCGCGCGGCGGTGAGCGGTAAGAAGGATGCTTTCCGCCTGCACCTGCTTCTCGATGGCAAAGAAATCAAAACCAGCGACGTGCTGATTGAAAAAAATAAGCCTCGCTCGTACGAAATTCGTCTGCAGGTTCCGAATGGAGAACACACGCTCAGCGCGCATATGGAGCCGCGCGAGCCCTCGCCTTTAGAAGTTGCCGCTCGCCAAAAGATGGATGCTGAGCGCGAAGCGGAATTCCAGAAAGCCGTCGCGAAACACCCCGAGCAGGCACAGCAACTCGCCAAGCAGCGCGAACTGGAAAATCCACCGACTTTCATCGATGCGCTCGAAATCCGAGGGCCCTACAATCCGCAGCCGGCGCCGCTGCCCGAAAGCTACCATCGCATCTTCCTCTGCGGCCACACGCGCGGCCAGCACACGGATGCCTGCATTCGCCCCGATCTGGCGCATCTGGCGCGCCTGGCATATCGCCGTCCGGTTACGGATGCCGATATCGATCCGATCTGCAAGCTGGTGGCATCTGCGCGGCAGGATGGCATGACCATCGAGCAGGCCATGCGTATCGGCGTAGAAGCGATTCTCGTTTCACCGAATTTCCTGTATCGCATCGAGCGTGATCCGCAGCCGGAAAACGCCTCCGCAGTTCACGCCGTGAATGACTTCGAGCTCGCCTCGCGTCTTTCGTATTTCCTCTGGAGCAGCATGCCCGACGAGCAGTTGCTCGATCTCGCCGGCCAGAATAAGCTGCATGAGCCGAGCGCGCTGAACGCACAGGTGCAACGGATGCTTTCCGATCCGAAGTCCGACGCGCTCATCGACAATTTCTTCGGCCAGTGGATGGAGCTGCGCAACCTTTCGAGCATTCGTCCGGATCCGGAGGAATTTCCGGCCTTCAATGCGCAAATCCGGCAGGCGATGTACATCGAATCGAAGCTCTTTGCGACGGCGCTGGTGCGCCAGAACCGCAGCATCATCGATCTGCTGAACGGCAAGTACACGTTTCTCAATGAGCGACTCGCAAAGTTCTACGGCATTCCCGGCGTGACGGGCAATCAGTTCCGCGAAGTCTCGCTTGACGGTACCGAGCGCAGCGGTATTCTCACGCAGGGAAGTGTGCTCACGGTGACGTCGTATCCCACGCGCACCTCGCCCGTACTGCGCGGCAAGTGGATTCTGGAAAACGTGCTGAATGCGCCGCCGCCTCCGCCGCCGCCGGGTGTCGGTTCGATCGACGCCAAAGCCGGGCCGCTTGCCGGCACCATGCGCCAGCAAATGGAAAAGCACCGCGCCGATCCGATGTGCGCCTCGTGTCACAAGCGGATGGATCCGCTCGGCTTCGCGCTCGAAAACTACAATGCGGTCGGCCAGTGGCGCACGCACGATGCCGGACAGCCAGTGGATGCCTCGGGCGAAATGCCCGACGGGCGGAAGTTCAATGGCAGTGCCGAACTGAAAGCGATCCTGGCGGCTGACAAAGACGTGTTCGCGGAGTGCTTCAGCGAAAAAATGATGACCTACGCGCTCGGGCGCGGTCTGGAAAATTACGATCGGCGCGCGCTTAAAGAGATCGTCTCGCAGCTCCGGGAAAACGACTATCGTTTCTCGGCGCTGATAACCGGAATTGTCAATAGTGTTCCCTTCCAGATGGGCCGCGGCGATGCAGCGCGGGAAACAGCAAGACTAACGGGAGTAAACGGAAAATGATTCTGACTCGAAAGCATGTCTCGCGTCGCGCGTTGCTGCGCGGTATGGGTGCGGCGGTTGCGCTGCCGGTTCTCGATTCCATGATCCCGGCGCTCAGCAAAGCCTCCGAAGTGGTTGCGACTGTCTCGCCCGTGCGCATGGTTTTCTGCTACGTGCCGAACGGAATTGATATGCGCAACTGGACGCCTGCTGCGGAAGGCCGCGCTTTCGAGCTACCCAAGATCCTGAGCCCGCTCGCTCCCGTGCAAGACGACATCATGGTGCTCACGGGCCTGATGGATCACGGCGGCGAAGCGCTGGGCGATGGTCCCGGCGACCACGCCCGCGCCTCTGCGAGTTTCCTGACCGGCGTGCATCCGCGCAAAACGGCCGGCGCGGACATTTCGGCCGGGATCTCGGTCGATCAACTCGCGGCGCAGAAAATAGGGCGGCAAACGCGCCTCGCTTCGCTCGAGCTTGGCTGCGAAGACGGCCATCTCGCCGGCAACTGCGATTCGGGGTACGCCTGCGCCTACGTGAACAGCATTTCCTGGCGCACCGCTACCGCTCCCAATCCGCCCGAAGTGAATCCGCGGGCTGTCTTCGAACGCCTCTTCGGCAGCGATGAAAACGCCGGGGATCCCACTGTTCGCGCCCGCAATGCACGTTATCAGCAGAGCATCCTCGACCTCGTAGCTGACGACACACGACGCCTCGAAACCGGCCTCGGCCCTACCGACCGCCGCAAGCTCGATGAATATCTCACCTCCGTGCGCGAAGTCGAGCGGCAGATCGAGATGATGGAGCGTCAAATCGCAACCAACTCGGTTGCCGTGCCTTCCATCGAGAAACCGAGTGGCATTCCGATCGAATTCGCGGAACACGCCGGGCTCATGTTCAATCTGCTGGCCATCGCGCTTCAGACCGATACCACGCGGATTTCAACTTTTATGCTGGCTCGCGAAGCCAGTAATCGCTCCTATCGCGAGATCGGCGTCCCCGAGGGTCATCACGGCCTCTCGCACCATCGCAACGATCCCGCGCTGATGGACAAGGTGGCTAAGATTAACGAGCATCACATGGCGCAGTTCGCAAATTTCCTCGTGCGCCTCAAGAAGACGCAGGAAGGCGCGGGCTCGCTGCTCGACAATACGCTGGTGCTCTACGGAAGCGGAATCAGCGACGGTAATCGTCACAACCATGACAACCTCCCCGTGCTGCTGGCGGGTGGCTCGCAGACTTTCAAGACCGGCCGCCACATCCGTTATCAAAAGAAAGAGCCCGTTGCCAATTTGTACTTAAGCCTTCTCGATGCAGCAGGCGTGCCGACCGAGCGATTCGGCGACAGCCAGAACCGCCTCGAATACTTAACTGACCTCAGCTGAACAAATGAAAAAACTGATCCTGCTCGGCGCCTGCGCGCTTCTCGCCGCTGCGCAAACGCACCCTCTTGCGCAATTGATCGACTCCGCCCGTCAGGGGCCGGATACGGCGGGGCTCGCCGACCAGATCGAAAAAACGATCGGCAAAAAGGGCGGCGCGCAGGTGTGGGGTGAAGATTATCTGTTCGTTGTTCCATCCGCCGCGCCGGCAACGGTTTCGATCGATGGCCAGCCCGCTCGCGAGATGCAGCGCGTCGGCGATTCCGGTTACTGGATGCGTCTTGAAAAAATGCGCGTTGGCGTTACACACGCGTATCAGTTCTTCGCCGACGGCAAACCGCTCGGCAACCGCTCCGACGTCCCAGGGTACAACCCCGATTCCTATCCCAAACCCGGCGTGTCGCAAGGTAAGCTGAGTGAAAAATTCACCATTACGAGCAAGATCTACGACGGCATGAAGGCCGATTACTGGATCTACGCTTCGCCCGGCGTTGATCCGAAAGTACCCGCCGCGCTGATGGTATGGCAGGACGGCCAGACTCTGATCAACGGCGATCTCTCCAAACTCCGGCTTTTTACCGTTACCGAAAACCTGGTTGCGCAGAAGCGCATTCCGCCGATGGTCTACGTACTGATTGCGCCCGGCTTTTCGCCCGATGGTAAAGCGATGCGCTCCGTAGAATACGACACAGTCAGCGATCGCTACAACCGTTTTCTGCTCGACGAAGTTCTGCCCGAGGTCGAAAAACTCTACCGTCTGCGCCAGGACGGCTATAGCCGCGGCATTGCGGGCGAGTCTTCTGGCGGCATCTGCTCGTTCAACTCGGCCTGGTTCAATCCCGAAAAATTTGCGCGCGTGCATTCCACGATTGGCAGCTACACGTCCATCCAGTGGCGTCCGGACCAGAAGCAGGACGGCGGCAATCTCTATCCGTTCATGGTCCGTAAGCTGCCCAAACGCAACATCCGCGTCTGGATGAGCGATGGCGCCGATGACCTCGAAAACGACCACGGTTCCTGGCCGCTGCAGAATATCCAGCTGGCCAATTCACTCAAAATGCGCGGCTACGATTACCACTTCCGCTTCGGCCAGGCCACGCATGATTCGGCGCAAGCGGCCATCGACTTGCCGGAATCGTTGACCTGGCTCTGGCGCGGGTACGATCCTGCCAAGACGTCGGAGCAGTTCGAACAGGACCCCTCGGAAAAAGACAAACCGTACTACCGCGTTACGATTTCGAACCGCGATAGCTGGTGACGATGCTTCCCGGCCGTGCCAATCACCATATCCAGGACTGGTATGGCGTACGGTATTATCGTTGGCATGGAGCGCGGGCGTAAGATTACAGTCGAAATCCCGCCCGAGCTGCTTCAGAAGGCCCAACGAGCAAGCGGCACGGGGATTACGCAAACGGTGCGCACGGGTTTGCAATTGGTAGCCGCATCGCAGACATATGCCAAGCTGCGGGCATACCGTGGACAGATTCGCTTTTCCCGCACTCAAGCCGATCTGAAGCTTGATCGATGATTGCGGCCGACACGAGTACCTGGATCGCTTATTTTCAAGGCGACCGCGGCCAGGACGTCGACGTGTTGGACCACGCTCTCGAGAATAGGCAAGTCCTCATGGCTCCGCCGGTTTTGACCGAACTTTTGAGCGATCCGAAGATTCCCTCCGATCTTTCGAATGCTCTTTCCGAAGTTCCGTTGCTCGAAATTCAGCCGGGATACTGGAGCCGGGCGGGAGCACTTCGGGCGAAGGTGCTGGCAAGAGGGCGGAAAGCTCGTCTTGGCGATTCCCTCATCGCTCAGAGTTGCCTCGACGCCGGACTACCGCTACTCACGCGCGATCGCGATTTCCGTGCATTTCTTGAAGCAGCATCTCTCCGCAGCTTGCTGGTCTGATTACGTCAAGCCGCGTTCGGCCGCTCTTCTTCTTTCAACAGCGCCAGGAGCCCGGCGGTGACCGCATTGAACACTCTGCGGCGCCGGTGAATGATATACAACGGCCGGTACAGTTCCGCCGGTTTCAGCCGCAGCGCCACTAGCCGCTGATTCCGCATATCATCCAGCATCACGCGGCGGGGCATGATACTTAATCCCGCCCCGTGCGCCACAGCTTCTTTAATCATCAGGAGATTGTCGAAGTGCAGCACCATCTCGACCTCCACCTTGTGCTCCCGCAGATAGCGCTCAATGTGCCGCTCGATCGGAAGATCGTCATCAAACCCGATAAACGGCTCGCCTTCCAGCTCCTCCGCGCGCACGCTCTCGCGTCCGGCAAGCCGGTGTCCGGGCGCTACCGCCACCACCATTTCTTCTTTCCGCCAGGGCAGCGCCACAATCTCGCGCGACGATTCGGCGTAACTCATCAGCCCGAGATCGGCCTCATCCTGCTCGACTGCTTCCCACACCCGCTCCGGCCGCAGATACGAAACCGAGAGTGTGCCCTCGGGATATTTCGCTTCAAAGCGCGCCTCGATCTGCGACATCTCGGAAAGCCCCACCGAGTAAATCGCCGCGATTCGCGCCATACCGTTCTGCTTCTGCCGCAGCAGGTCGAGTTCCGACTGCAGTTCGTCATTCCTGCGCAGCACGTCCCGGCAGAAGCTCAGGTACAACTTGCCGGCCGCGGTTGGTGCAATCGGCCGCGTCGAACGATCGAAGAGCGAAATACCCAGCTCACGCTCCAGTTCCGTCACGGCCTGGCTCGCCGCCGACTGGCTGATCTCGTTCAGCTGAGCGGCTTTGCTGATGCTGCGGGTCTGCGCAATGTCGCGGATCAAACGGAGATTCGCCAGGGTCACGTCCAGTTACTCTAACATAAGAAAAACCGATATGACAAGCGGGTAAATTCAATTTGACTGATAGTAGCCGGATGGCTATACTGAGAACTCATCTCCATGTTCCGAGAGGGGCCATACGTGTATCGACTGAGTACCGCCAACCAACTCCCCGTTCGACAGGGCCTGTACGATCCCGCTAACGAGCGCGACGCCTGCGGTCTCGGCTTCGTGGTCAATGTCAACGGCGAAGCCTCGCACGACATCGTTCTGAAAGGTCTACAGATTCTTCAGAATCTCGCGCATCGCGGCGCGTGCGGCTGCGACTCGGAAACGGGCGACGGCGCGGGTGTGCTCATCCAGATTCCGCACGGCTTTTTTGCGCGCGAGACAAAATCTCTCGGGTTCTCGCTTCCTCCGCCGGGCGAATATGCCGTCGGCATGTGCTTCCTGCCGGTTGAGCGTCAGCAGCGGCTGGCCTGCGAAGGTCTGCTCGAGCGCATTTCGCGCGATGAAGGCCTGACGGTACTTGGCTGGCGCGACACGCCGGTCGAAGTGGATGCCATCGGCCGAGTCGCGCGCGCTTCGCAGCCCTACATCGAACAGTTCTTCGTGCAGCGCCCGCTGCGCATGCAGGTGGAGGAGTTCGAGCGCAAGCTGTACGTCGTTCGCAAACGTGCTCAGGCTGCGGTGGCCGAAGCTGCCGACGTGCGCGATAAAGCGTTCTTCTCGATTCCTTCGTTTTCGACGCGCACCATCGTCTATAAAGGACTGCTGCTCGCGCATCAGATCGGCGAGTTTTATAACGAACTGCTCGACCCGGAGACCAAGAGCGCCATGTGCCTCGTGCACCAGCGCTTCTCGACCAACACGTTTCCCACCTGGCAGCTCGCGCATCCGTTCCGCTACATCTGTCACAACGGGGAGATCAACACCGTGCGCGGCAACGTCAACTGGATGAGCGCGCGCCAGTCGCTGATGGCCTCGCCGCTCTTTCCCGACATCAAGAAGATCTTCCCCATCATCGAGCCGAGCGGTAGCGATTCCGCCGCTCTCGACAACGCTGTGGAACTGCTTACGCTTGCCGGCCGCTCGCTGCCGCACGTGATGGCCATGCTGATCCCGGAAGCCTGGGATGCCGACACGACCATGTCACCGGAAAAGCGCGCGTTTTACGAGTACCACGCGTCGCTGATGGAGCCCTGGGACGGTCCTGCGGCGGTCGCCTTCACCGACGGCCGCGTCATCGGCGCCACGCTCGATCGCAACGGTCTGCGCCCCGCGCGTTATCTGCTCACCAAAGACGGCCTGCTCGTCATGGCCTCGGAAACCGGCGTCCTCGACTTCGCTCCCGAAGAGATCGAGTACAAAGGCCGTCTGCAGCCCGGCAAGATGCTGCTGGTTGATCTCGAGCAGAAGCGCATCGTTCCCGACGAAGAGATCAAGCATCAGCTCTCCACGCGGCAGCCGTACGGGGAATGGATTCGCGACAACCAGATCAACCTCGAAGCGCTGCCCGATCCGGCACGTGTGCAGCCCACCGATCACGAAACCGTTCTGCAACGCCAGCGCTGTTTCGGCTACACCGATGAAGATGTGCGCCTGCTGCTCACGCCGATGGCTGCGGAAGGTCAGGAAGCGATCGGCTCGATGGGCATCGACACGCCGCTTGCCTGTCTGTCAGACAAACCGCAGTCGCTCTTCAGCTACTTCAAGCAGCTCTTCGCGCAGGTCACCAATCCGCCCATCGATCCGATCCGCGAAGAGATGGTGATGTCGCTCAACAGCTACATCGGCGTGGAGCGCAACATCCTCGATGAGACCCCACAGAACTGCCACACGCTGAAGATGCCGCATCCGGTCGTGACTAATCGCGATCTCGAAAAGCTGCGGCGCGTTTCGCGCGGCGATCTGCTCGCCTCCACTCTGCCCACCACCTTCAGCGCCCACGAAGGCGAAGCGGGACTCAAGCGCGCACTCGATGGACTCTGCCGCCGCGCCTCGCTCGCCATCAAGGCCGGTTACACGCTGCTGATTCTTTCCGATCGCGGCATCGATGAAGAATTCGCGCCGATCCCCTCGCTTCTCGCGCTCACCGCCGTTCACAACCACCTGGTCCGCGAAGGCACGCGCATGGGCGTCGCCCTCATCATCGAATCGGGCGAGCCGCGCGAAGTGATGCACTACGCGCTCCTCATCGGTTATGGTGCCAGTGCGATCAATCCTTATCTGGCGATTGAAACCATCGAAGAGCTGGCTGCATCCGGCGATCTGCCTCACGGCATTACGCCCGAAATCGCCATCAGGAATTACATCAAAGCCGTCAACAAAGGGCTGCTCAAAGTCTTCTCGAAAATGGGTATCTCTACGCTGCAGAGCTATCGCGGCGCGCAGATCTTCGAAGCGGTCGGCCTGAACAGGAAACTGGTCGATCAGTACTTCACCGGCACGCCTTCGCGCATTGAAGGCGTCGGTCTCGATGTGCTCGCGCAGGAAGCTGTTGCGAAGCACGCATTCGCCTTCCGGCCTGTCTCTGATGCCGAAACCGAACTCGCCATCGGCGGCGAGTATCAGTACCGCATCAACGGTGAACGGCATCTGCTGAACCCAACCACCGTCAGCAAGCTGCGCCACTCCGTGCGCCAGCAGAGCTACGCGACCTTCCAGGAATATTCAAAGCTCATCAACGAGCAGAACGAGCAGCTCTACACGCTCCGCGGGCTGATGCAGTTGAAAACACCGCCGCGCCCGATTCCCATCGAAGAAGTCGAACCGGCCTCCGAGATCGTGAAGCGCTTTGCCACGGGCGCTATGTCCTTCGGCTCCATCAGCGCCGAAGCCCACGAAACGCTCGCCATCGCGGTCAACCGTATCGGCGCGAAGTCCAATACCGGCGAGGGCGGGGAAGATGAAGCCCGTTTCGCACCGCTTCCCAACGGCGATTCGCGTCGCAGCGCGATCAAGCAGGTCGCCTCCGGCCGCTTCGGCGTCACCGCCAATTATCTCGTCAACGCCGACGAGCTCCAGATCAAAATCGCCCAGGGCGCTAAGCCCGGCGAAGGCGGCCAGTTGCCCGGTCATAAAGTCGACGCGACTATCGCGCGCGTGCGCCACTCGGTTCCCGGTGTTGGCCTGATCTCGCCACCCCCGCACCACGACATCTATTCGATCGAAGATCTTTCGCAGCTCATCTACGATCTCAAGAACGTAAATCCGCAGGGGCGCATCTCGGTCAAGCTCGTCTCCGAAGCGGGCGTCGGCACGGTTGCCGCGGGCGTCTCAAAAGCGCACGCCGATGTGGTCCTAATCAGCGGTTACGAAGGGGGCACCGGCGCCTCGCCGCTCACTTCGATCCGCCACGCGGGTATTCCCTGGGAACTCGGGCTCTCCGAAACGCAGCAGGTGCTCGTGATGAACGATCTGCGTAGCCGTATCCGCGTGCAAGTCGATGGCAAACTGCAGACCGGCCGCGACGTGGTTATCGCCGCTCTGCTGGGCGCCGAAGAATTCGGCTTCTCCACCGCGCCTCTGATCGCCCTCGGCTGCATCATGATGCGCAAGTGTCACCTGAACACTTGTCCGGTCGGCATCGCCACCCAAAATCCCGAACTGCGCAAGAAATTCGACGGGACGCCCGAGCACGTCATCAACTTTTTCTTCTTCGTTGCCGAAGAAGTGCGCGAGTGGATGGCGAAGCTCGGCTTCCGCACCATGGATGAGATGATCGGCCGCGTCGACATGCTCGAAGTGCGCCAGGCCGTCGAACACTGGAAAGCACGCGGTCTCGACTTCTCGTCGATTCTCTACAACCCGCAGGTACCTGGACGCGTGGGCCGCCGCTGCCTGATCGCGCAGGACCATGGACTCAACGAGGCTCTCGATCACAGCCTTCTCGAACAGGCCAAAGACGCCATCGAACAGGGTAAGCGCGTCGAGTTCCACGTGTCCGTGCGCAACGTCCATCGCACCGTGGGCGCCATGCTGAGCGGCGAAGTCGCGCGGCGCCATGGTTCGAACGGACTGCCGGACGATACCATCCGCATCTCGTTCCAGGGCTCGGCCGGACAAAGCTTCGGCGCGTTTCTGGCCAAGGGCATCACGCTCACGCTCGAAGGCGATGCCAACGACTACACCGGCAAGGGCCTCTCGGGTGGCAAACTGATCGTCTATCCGCCGAAGAACGCGACCTTCGCGCCCGAACACAACATCCTGATCGGCAACACTGTCCTCTACGGCGCTACCAGCGGCGAAGCCTATTTCAACGGCGTCGCGGGCGAGCGCTTTGCGGTTCGTAATTCCGGCGCTACGGCGGTCGTCGAAGGCGTGGGCGATCATGCCTGCGAATATATGACCAACGGCACCATTGTCGTGCTCGGCGCCACGGGCCGCAACTTCGCCGCGGGCATGAGCGGCGGTCTTGCCTTCGTCTACGATCCGACGGGCGAGTTCACCCGCGTCCGCTGCAACCCGGCAAGCGTTGATCTCGAACCGCTCTTCGAACGCGCCGATATCCAGTTGCTCGAATCACTGATCCGCAAACACGCCGACTTCACCGGCAGCGCGCTCGCCAGACGCCTTCTTGAAAACTGGTCCGAAAGCGTGAAGGGTTTTGTGAAAGTCTACCCGCACGAATATCGCCGCGTGCTCGAAAGCGCAAAGCCGAAGGAGAAGAGTATCGAACCCACTCCGCTCGTGGCCGAACAACATGCCTTGCGCGCGGAAGGAGCTCGCTAATGGGAAAGATCACCGGCTTTCTTGAATACACGCGCGAGATGCCGCCGCGGCGACCGGTGCTCGAGCGCGCCAACGACTGGTTCGAAGTGTACCAGGAACCGGCGCCGGCCAAGCTCAAGCAGCAGGCCGGGCGCTGCATGGATTGCGGCGTGCCGTTCTGCCACACCGGCTGCCCGGTCCACAATCTCATCCCCGACTGGAACGATCTCGTCTGGCGCAATCGCTGGCGCGAAGCGAGCCGCACCCTGCATGCGACCAACAACTTCCCGGAGTTCACCGGCCGCATCTGTCCGGCTCCGTGTGAAGCCGCCTGCGTGCTCGGCATCAACGATAAAGCCGTCACCATTCGCGTGATCGAGCAGCAGATTGTGGATCGCGCTTTCGCGGAAGGCTGGCTTGCGCCCGAACAACCGCGCCGCCGCACCGGTAAGCGCATTGCCATTGTCGGTTCCGGTCCTGCCGGGCTCGCCGCCGCCCAGCAACTCAATCGCGCCGGACACATGGTCACCGTTCTCGAAAAGGAAGACCGCATCGGCGGCCTGCTGCGCTACGGCATCCCCGATTTCAAGATGGAAAAATGGGTGGTCGATCGCCGCATCGAGCAGCTTCGCGCGGAAGGCATCGAGTTCCAGACCAAGGTTCATGTGGGGCAGACGATTCCCGGCACGGACCTGATGAAAAACTACGACGCCGTTCTCCTCGGCATCGGAGCCGAAGCCCCGCGCGACGTCAGCATTCCGGGCCGCGAGCTCAAAGGCATCCATTTCGCGATGGATTACCTCACCCAGCAGAACAAGCGCGGCGCGGGCGACCGCTTCAGCCGCGAAGAAGAGATCCTCGCCACCGGCAAACGGGTCATCATCATCGGCGGCGGCGACACCGGAGCGGATTGCCTCGGCACCGCTCATCGCCAGAAGGCCGCCTCCGTCCACCAATTGCAAATCCACGCGATGCCGCCCGAGGATCGCCACGAAACCACTCCCTGGCCGCTCTGGCCGCTACAACTCCGCGTCGAAGCGGCGCACGAAGAAGGTGGCTTCCGCGAATGGAGCGTGCTCACGACGCACTTCACCGGCGACGAGCAAGGTAACGTCAAGCGTCTGCACTGCGTCCGCGTCGGACCCAAGCCCGCGCTCGAACGAGTTCCCGGCAGCGAGTTCTATCTCGATGCCGATCTCGTCCTCATCGCCATTGGCTTTTCCGGACCGGTTCGCAACGGCCTGCTCGAACAGCTGCCACTCGCCCTCGACCACCGCGGCAACATCGAAACCGATGATGCGTACATGACCTCCGTGCCGGGCGTTTTCTCCGCCGGCGATTCACGGCGCGGCCAGTCGCTCGTTGTCTGGGCCATCGCCGAAGGGCGCCGCGCCGCGCACCACATGGACCGCTTTCTCATGGGCTCAACGCAGCTGCCATGCTTATAACTCGTCCTATCGCAGATCCGACCAGCTTTTGTTCGAGGCTCAATTGGCGCTTTAGCGCAATGGGCTCAACCCATCTCCCGCTTTGATCTTTGACTATTGCGTCATCGGCGCCGGCATCGTCGGTCTCGCGACCGCGCGCGAGTTGCTCCAGCAACGCTCCGGCGCCCGCGTCATCGTCCTCGAGAAAGAAAACGCTGTTGCGCAACATCAGACCGGCCATAACAGCGGCGTCATCCACTCCGGCATCTACTACGCGTCCGGCAGTCTCAAAGCCGAGCTCTGCCGTCGGGGCGCCGAAGCCACCAAAAACTTCTGCGATCAACACTCGATCCCCTACGAAGTCTGCGGCAAGCTTCTCGTCGCAACCACTGAAGCCGAACTCACCCGCATGGACCCTCTCTTCGACCGCGCCCGCACCAACAACGTCGAAGCCGAGCGCCTCGATGCAGCCGAACTACGCCGCCGCGAGCCCAACATCACCGGCCTTGGCGCGCTATTCATTCCGTCCACCGGCATCGTCAGCTACCGCCGCATCGCCGAAAAATTCGCCGAAGAGATCCGCGCGCAAAACGGCCAGATCCAACTAGGCACTCGCGTCAACCAGATTCGCGAGCGCTCGGACTGTGTCGAAATCTACAGTGGTCCGCAGCGCTGGACGGCGAATCAGCTCATAATCTGCGCTGGTCTGCAATCCGACCGACTCGCCCGTCTCGCCGGCTTGAACGTCGACTACCAGATCGTTCCATTCCGAGGCGAATACTACCGACTGCCCGCATCGCGCAATCGCATCGTGAAGCATCTCATCTACCCGATCCCCGATCCCACGTTGCCATTCCTCGGCATCCACCTCACCCGCATGATCGACGGCGGTGTCACCGTGGGGCCCAACGCCGTTCTCGCGTTCGCCCGCGAAGGCTACCCGAAGTTCTCTTTCGATCTTCACGATGTCTCCGAATTCGCCGCCTTCCCCGGTTTCTGGAAAGTCATGGGCACACACCTCCGCTCCGGCCTCCACGAGATGCACAACTCGCTCTCGAAACACGCCTATCTCGAAGAGTGCCGTAAATACTGCCCGTCGCTTAGTGTAGACGATCTACATCCCGAGCCCGCCGGCATCCGCGCGCAGGCCGTCCTCCGCGACGGTACCCTCGTCCACGACTTCCTCTTCCTCGAAACCGCCCGCATGCTGCACGTCGCCAACGCCCCGTCGCCGGCCGCAACTTCTGCCATCCCCATCGCCCAGACGATTACGGAAAAGATTCTCACCCGCGACTCGTAATCCAGAATCGGAGTACATCATCCTGCGTGACCTCCCCTCGTCCCTATCGCACGATGCCGCCCATGCTTTCTTGCTGACTTCTCCACAGACAGCAGTTGCGGAACGATAGTACCCAACATCGTGATATACACAGCCGTTTCGATGAGTAAAGCCGTGCCGGCCCACGCTGCCTTCAACTGAGGTACACGTTGCACAAGAAGAATGGCTCCAAACCCGCGTATCACGAAAAGCGCTAGGGATGCTATCCAGAAAACAGAGAAAGGCCAGTGCGCCCTTTGCTGAGCGATTACGACTCCGAAGACCAGACAGGTTTCAAACAGGAGAACCAGCCATTTCGACTCGATATCGTGTTCAGCGAACACAATACACAGAATTCCAAACGCCAGACCAGTACCGACGTACACTGCGAAATCCGCCGCACGCTTTGCAGTCATTCTGCTAGGGTAGCCAGCATGGAAGCGCCGACGCGGCAAAATCAGCACGTCTGCCGACCCGGTCTTTGCCCGAGGAGAAGAGCAGCCTCGGGGAGAAGAAGGGGCGATTCAACGGGGCCGTCGAGCGGATGGAGGGTCGGATTTGCGCGGCGGTGATGGGCAGCTTGCTGGGCCGTGTCCTGATCGCCGCCCAAGTCACACAGCCAGCCGGCTGAGCGATGAGCGCCCGGCGGTCGGCGCGAACATCGCCTGCCTTGTGGGAACCACCGAGCGACCTAGTGCTGCTGATAGCAGTAGGTGGTCGAGGAACTCAACGAATCGGACTTGCCGTCGGGCGTTTTCCAGTCGTTCGGAAAGAGCATATGGTACTTGTACTGCTTATCGGTCTCGAGTATCGCGCGGTGTCCGCTCATCGATCCGTTTGTAAACGTGATCATACCCAGCGCTGCCGGTTGTGTCTTGCCCGGGATGCTTGTCGAAAAACTGAAGGAAGCCGCAGGCGCTTTCGTGGTCTGGTATGAGCTCGATGACAAGAGCTGAATGTCGACTCCCACGCGCACCATTCCAAAATTCGGTTGCAACATTCCGCCCACGTATTGCATGCCGCCCGTGTAGCCGTAATAGAAGCAGACGTAGTTACCCAGAAGCGAACTCCAGTCGCCCACGCCTGCAGCTTGGGACGAGGCGGCCAACGCGGGCGTGCTCTGGCTCGTCGAACTCGAGGCAATCGCATTCGAACGCGCCGGGGCGGCGGGGTTCACTGTGGGCAGCGCTGGCACAGAAAGGTTCGCAATCGGAGATTTCACCCCCAGCCGGGCGCTTAGCTCCTCGGTCTTGGAGGCGGCGCTTTGAAACAAAGCCGTGTTCTTCGCATCGCCCAGGGATTGCTCCAGGATCCAGGCGATCGTGTATGCTTTCAGAGCCGTTTGCGGCTTGGTCGCTTCCGCCTGCTTTCCCATCTCGAAGATCTTCTGCGAACAGTTCGCCGCGATCTGAGCCCGCGGGCTATCCGCCGGCAGACCACAGATCTGCGCCACCTGGCCAAAAAATTCCTGGTAGCTGTCAGCCGCGCGGCAGGGATGGGTAGAGATTAGGCAGAGAACGACGCCCGCAAGCAGGGCGAAGGAGGACGCCTTTGGTGTACGAATCATAGGAATGCTGGTGCTCCTATCTAAAACGGGGGAAACCCCGGCCGATTCCCTCATTTTTTTTTCGAGAATTACACGTACCCCGGCCAGCACCGGCTTCATTCATCTCGTTTCAAGAGTTCGGCAAGGTCAGGCCCCTAAGGCGCCGTTTGCATTGGATATCCCGGCTCGCCCAGGCGCGCCACATCACCCTCACCGACATCGGCCAACGGCCTCTCCGGCTTGAACACGACCACCCCGAGCGGTGGGATCACCACCTCGGCCGACGCCGGCCGTCCATGCGACTCCACCGGTTCCGCCGTCACTCTACCCGCATTCCCCAAATTACTTCCGCCAAACATCTCCGCATCCGAGTTGAACACCTCCAGATGCGGCCCCGGCTCTGGAAACCCGATCCGATATTTCAAGTGCGGCTGCGGCGTGAAATTACACACGATCACCAGGTAATCGTCTTTCCGCTTGCCGCGGCGGATAAACGACACAATTGAGTGATCCGCGTCATGGAAATCAATCCACTCAAACCCCTTGTAGGTGAAATCGACCTCGTACAGCGCTGGCTGCGACTTATATAACTCGTTCAACGCCGCGCAGAACGCCTTCAACTTCTGGTGCGGCGCAAATTCAAGCAGCCACCATTCGATCTGTCCCTCTGAATTCCACTCCGCCGTCTGCCCGAACTCGCTGCCCATAAACAGCAGCTTCTTGCCCGGATGCGCATACATATACGTCAGAAACGCGCGCGCATTTGCAAACCGCTGCCACTCGTCGCCAGGCATCTTATTCAACAACGCGCGCTTGCCATACACCACCTCGTCATGCGAAATCGGCAGCACAAAATTTTCCGTGAAGGCATACACCATGCTGAACGTAATCTCGTTCTGGTGGTACCTCCGGTACACCGGATCGAGCTCGAAATAATGCAGCATGTCGTGCATCCAGCCCATGTTCCACTTCATGGTGAACCCGAGCCCGTTCAGATATACCGGCCGCGATACGCCCGTAAACGCCGTCGATTCCTCCGCAATCGTCACGACCCCGGGCACCTGATGCGCCAGCTCGTTCGTCTTCCGCAGAAAACTGATTGCTTCTAAGTTTTCATTTCCGCCATAAATGTTCGGAATCCACTCGCCCGGCTTTCGCGAATAATCGAGATACAGCATCGACGCCACTGCATCTACCCGCAGCCCGTCGATGTGATACTTCTTCAGCCAGAACATCGCGTTCGAAATCAGAAACGAACGTACTTCGTTTCGTCCGTAGTTGAAAATCAGCGTGCCCCAGTCGCGATGCTCGCCGAGCCGCGGATCCTGATGTTCATAGAGCGCCGTGCCGTCGAAGTACGCCAGCCCATGAGCGTCTTTCGGAAAATGCGCCGGTACCCAATCCATAATCACGCCGATCCCTGCCTGATGACACTGATCGACGAAATACATGAAATCCTCGGGCGCGCCGAAGCGCGAAGTAGGCGCAAAATATCCCGTCACCTGGTAGCCCCACGACGGCGAGTACGGATGCTCCGCAATCGGCAGCATCTCGATGTGCGTGTACCCCATCTCTTTTACATACGGCACCAGCTTTTCGGCCAGTTCGCGATACGAATACGGCGCGTTATCGGGATGCCGCATCCACGAGCCCAGATGCACTTCGTAGATCGCCACCGGACGGTCCAGCAGATTCGTTTTTGCCCGCTGTTCCATCCACTGCTGATCGCCCCACTCATGCTTCGTGAGATCCGCTACGCGCGTCGCAGATTTCGGCGGCGCCTCCATCCAGAACCCGAACGGATCCGCCTTCTGCTGGCTGTACCCGCGAAATTTCGACTGCACCGCATACTTGTACGGCTCGCCCACCTTCACGCCCGGAATGAAAATCTCCCAGACACCCGCAGTGCGCAGCCGCATTGGATTGCGCCGCGTATCCCAGCCATTAAAATCGCCGACTACGCTGACCACGATCGCATTGGGCGCCCACACTGCGAACCGTACGCCCTCGACGCCGTCCACCGTCGCCGGGTGACTGCCCAGCATGTTGTACTCTTCGAAATTTGTGCCTTCTGCATGCAAATGCAGATCGAAATCCGAGATGATCGGCGGAAAGCGATACACATCTTCGGCTTCCCATGTCGCACCTTCATGGCTCGTGAGCCGGAATCGATACTGATCCGGAAGCTTCTTCAGACTTGCAACGAAGAGTCCGTTTGGGTGCACCTTCTTCATCGCCGTCGTCTCGCCACCGGCGACCAGTTCTGCCTCTCGCGCCTGCGGATAGAATGCGCGAATTTCCACCGATCCGTTCTCGAGCGCGTGGGGTCCCAGCACCGCAAATGGATCTCCGTGATACCCGCCCGCTACCGCTTCCAGTTGTTCGTCCGTCATCTCGGCCATTATGTCAATCTAAACCTTTCGAATCTGCTGGCAAGCCTTCCTGATTTCCGCCGCTGACAACCGCCGTTCCTAAGTTAGCGGCTCGTAAAGCCAATGGCCCTCAGTCAATCTGCGGAATCATGAGTGCGGCCACTGGTGTGACGCTCGGCTCGCCAGTTGTTGCACTCGAAACGTCGCTCTACCCACACATTTTCGGCTTGTATGCTGAGGTTTGGCGAAATCCGTTCGATCAACGGCAATTCTGGCCTTACTCTTCGCTCTTTCCATTCGCGCGGCCGACACGTCGAACCCGCAGCCCGATCCCGACGGCTCCGAATCCGAGTCCGAATCGCCCGGCATCGAATGGCGCCCGCTCCTCTGGCAGTCTTTCTTCTTCGCTTCTATTGAAAACGGCTTCCGCGTCGCTACCCAGGACTACACCCGTCGCGCCCTCCGCGGTCCCTTCTTTCACGACTGGCTTCAGTCAGTCGGCAACCTGCATGGCTGGGCCGATGGCGATCCGTTTCTCATCAACTACGTGGGCCACCCGATGCAGGGCGCTGTCGCCGGCTACATCTTTGTCCAGAACGATCCCGCCTATCGCAATGCTGTGTTTGGCCGAAACCGCCACTATTGGAAAAGCCGCGCGCGCGCCACGCTCTTCTCGTTTGCGTACAGCGAACAGTTTGAAATCGGGCCCTATAGCGAAGCGTCCATCGGCAACACCCAAGCCTGGTTCCCGCAGCAGGGTTTCGTCGATCATGTCATCACGCCCACGGTCGGCCTCGGCTGGATGATCACGGAAGACGCGCTCGACCGCTACCTCATCGAGCGCCTCGAAGCCCGCACCAGCAACACCTGGATCAAAATGTTTCTGCGTGCCGGACTCAATCCGAGCCGCTCTATGGCCAACGCGATGCGCCTGGAGGTGCCCTGGCACCGCGATACCCGCCCCGGCATTTTCCATGACCATCCGCCTGTCATGGCGCTTCGTACCGACAACGAGTCGGTGCCCGATGACGCGGACGACCCTCCGCCGCTGAGCGATCTCGTTTCAGCTCCCGTCCCGCGCTTCGAGCTGCAGCCGAGTTACAGCTATTTCCGCCTCGGCCTCGGCAAATCGGGCGCGACCTCCTGCCATGGCGGCGGAGCGTCGGCCACTTACAACTTCACCGGCTGGCTCGGTCTTACTGCCGACGTGAGCGGCTGCAAGATGAGCCTGCCCGAACGGAATCTCTCGGGCGACATCACCACCTACATGCTCGGACCGCGCTTCGCCTTTCGTGCTGCAAACCGCTGGATACCGTTTGTGCAGTTCCTGGCTGGTGGAACCAAGCTGGCCTTCGAGCGCGAGTATCCCGATCGCAAGCCCGATATCAAACCGCCGTATCCGGGCGAGCCGAATCCGCTGCACTCGCTGTACACCAGCCAGTTTCAGACGAATGCGTTTGCCATTCAGACAGGCGTCGGCCTCGACTATCTCTTCAATCGGGTCGTCGCTCTGCACGCCATCGATCTCGAAGACGTCCACACCTGGGCGCGCACCATCGATGGCACGCATTACCCCAATAATCTGCGGCTCTCAACTGGCGTCACGCTGCGCTTCGGCGGGTGGTGACCGGCGCCCTCGATTACGGTTTCCCGGCGGGCGGCGCCGGGCACTGCGAGGCTGGAGTTAGATGAAAGTTGCTGGCGCGCAAGGAACGTCGGCTGAGAGGCTTGCCTAAACTTCGATCGGCAATCTCGACCCAGCCGGAAAAGGAGGCCGGATGATACTCCCCTTCAGGGTTGCCCTTCGCCAGCGGCTGATAGTCATAAACATCCACAAGGAAGATGTCGTGAAGCTCTCGTAAACGCTCGCCATGAACATCCGCGCGCCCGCGAAGAACACCGGCTGGATCCTCAAACTTCTCTTGTGAGAGCAGCCAGCTCGGCGGGATGCGGCAAACGCTCAGAAGCGATACGCCCCAGGTCTTGACTTCGAATGCTGCGACCGAGCGACCAGGGGGCAGACCTAAATCCTGTACGGACAGCAGCCCTCGGGTGATTTGCGCGGGGCTTCGTTGAACTATCATCCCAAGCAGCAGCAGGAAGGCGATACGAGTACTTCGAGCAGAACCTCGAACCCGACGCACGAGGGCAGACATGAGGAACGTAAACTACTGCGCGCCCCGGCTAAGCAGCATCACTTTGATCGTGTGGAAAATGATGTAGAAATCGAGCGCAGGCGCAATGTGCTTGATGTAGTACAGGTCGAACTCGAGCTTGATCATCGCGTCCAGCTGCGTGTCGCCGTACTTGTGATTGATCTGCGCCCAGCCCGTGATGCCCGGCTTCACTGCCAGCCGCTGCCGGTAGTACGGAATCTGCTGGGCCAGCAATTCCACAAACTCGGGCCGCTCCGGACGCGGTCCGACAATGCTCATATCGCCCCGGATCACGTTCCAGAACTGGGGCAGTTCATCCAAACGCAGCTTGCGCAGCCATTTACCGACAGGCGTGATGCGCGGGTCATCCTTCTTCGCCCAGACCGCGCCTGTGCGCGCTTCCGCATCCACATACATCGAGCGAAATTTGTAGAGCCAGAACGTCCGGCCGTCCAGACCGACGCGCTTCTGCCGGTAAAGAATCGGTCCTTTGGAGGAAACCTTCACGGCCAGCGCAGCGATGATCATGAACGGCAGTGTGCAGATCCCGCCGATCAGGCCCAGCACCAGCGAATACGCGTTCTGGAAGGCGAGCGCCTGAGACTTCGGTCCGAGCGTCGATGAAAAAATCAACTGCGAGGGCTGAATCTTGCGGCTGCAGACGCGGTGCATCGCCATCTCGTAGGTATCTGCCGCATCTTCAATTTGCACGCCGCCGAAACGTATCTCGAGCAGATCCTGCACCGGCAGCCGGTTGCGCCGTTCCGCCATACCCACCACAATGCGAGTCGGTTTGTACTCGGCGCAAACGGTTCTTACATCGCTTACCTTGCCCAGACACGGCACCGGAAAATCGCACGGCTCCTCGTTCTCACACAGATACCCGAGAATCGTGTAGCCGAATTCCGGCCGTTCGAGCAGCGGGCGGATGATCTCGTCGAGGATGCTCGAGTTGCCCATCAGCAGCACGCGCTCGGACTTCAGGTTCACGATCACGTAGCGCCAGAAGGCCAGCCGCCAGAGCGGGAGTACGATGATCACACCGAAGCTGCCCAGAATCATCAGCCAGCGCCCCAGCAGCAGATCGGGCGATAGATACCCGATAAAGGCCATCAGCAGGAGCGCCGAGCCCACCGCCAAACAGACTTGCTGGACCAGCGCCACCCGCGAGACGATGCGCAGGTTTTCGTACAGATCCTGGAAATAGAACAGCAGGATGATCAGCCCGGTGATGACCAGCAGCTTCCAGTAGTTGTTTTCAAAAAACAGGTAGAAAACCGGATCGATTCCCAGAATGAATAGCGCGGCCAGATAGCAGGCCAGGACGAGAATGATCTCCGATACGAGCAGCGCGACCACGCTGGCGGGTATAAAGACGCGAAAAAGTCGAATCACGCGATGTTCTTATGACCGACAGTGGAGTTTAAGTAAAGCACTTTGATCCTTTACAGGATACTGAACCGGATCGCCTCATCGAGCAGGCGCGCCGTTTGAGCGCCAGAGCCCGACAAACGATTGATTTTGCAATGCCAGAGCGGTTCCGTAAGGCCCTGAACGTGCTAGATTGAGGGTAGAGTTCTCCTCCGTCCGCGCCCGTTGGATCTGAATGCTCCGGCTTACAAAGAAGGCAGATTACAGTCTCATTGCTCTCAAGCATTTTGCACTGTGCCTGCGGCGCGACCGGCAAGCCGTCAGCGCCAAAGAAGTCGCCGATTCCTGTGGCATCCCGCTGCCGATTCTTTCCAAGCTGCTGCAGAAGCTGGGCAAAAGCGGTTTTCTTTCCTCCGAGTACGGCACCAATGGCGGCTACCGGCTCGCGCGCGATCCGAGCCAGATCTCGGCTCTCGAGGTGATCCGCGCCATCGACGGACCGATCGTGCTCGCCAATTGTTTTACGGAGGGCGCGTTTTGCGGGCATTCCGGCCGCTGCACGGTGAAGAAGCCCTTGCGCAAAATTCACGAAGGCATCCTGAAGCTGCTCGATTCAGTCTCGATCGAAGACATGCTCGAGGAAGCGGAAAATGAACCGGGAAGCGCGCTTCCAGCATCGCTCGTGACGCTTTCGGGCAGCGCCGCGCATCCCTTGACCAAATAACATGCCCGTTCATCTGCCGATTTATCTGGATAACCACGCCACCACGCCCGTCGATCCCCGCGTTTTCGAAGCGATGAAGCCCTATTTCGTCGAAAAATTCGGCAACGCCGCCTCGCGTAATCACAGCTTCGGCTGGACCGCCGAAGAAGCGGTGGAGCGCGCCCGCAAACAGGTCGCCGGGCTGATCGGCGCCGATGCCAAAGAGATCGTCTTTACCAGCGGGGCCACCGAAGCCAATAACCTGGCGCTCAAGGGCGTCATCGAAGCCTATGGCACGCGCGGCAATCACATCATCACCCAAACCACCGAGCACAAAGGTGTGCTCGATACCTGCCGCCATCTCGAAAAACAAGGCTGGCGCGTGACATACGTTCCGGTCGAGCGTGACGGACGCGTGGATCCGGAAAAGGTGCGCGCCGCCATCACCGATCAGACTCTGCTGATCTCGATCATGTACGCCAATAACGAGATCGGCGTGATTCAGCCGCTGCGCGAAGTCGGTCAGATCGCGAAAGAGGCAGGCGTGCTCTTCCACAGCGACGCCGTGCAGGCCGTCGGGAAAATTCCGGTCGATGTTGAGGCTGACGGGATCGACCTGCTCTCGCTCACCGCGCACAAGTTCTACGGCCCCAAAGGCATCGGCGCGCTCTACGTGCGGCGCAGGAATCCGCGTGTCCAGCTCACGGCGCAAATGGATGGCGGCGGCCACGAGCGCGGCATGCGCTCGGGTACGTTAAACGTGCCCGGAATCGTGGGACTCGGCGCGGCGGCTGCTCTTGCGAAAGAAGAGATGGCGAGCGAATCGGCCCGCGTTGCCGCCTTACGCGACCGTCTGAAAGACCGCTTGCTGAGCCAGCTCGATGAGGTCACTATCAACGGCTCGACCGGACATCGCCTGCCCAACAATCTCAGCCTGAGCTTCGCGCACGTCGAGAGCGAAAGCCTGCTCATGGCTTTAAACGATGTGGCTCTTTCGAGCGGTTCGGCCTGCACCTCCGCCACCATCGAGCCCAGTTACGTCCTCAAAGCGCTCGGGCTCTCAGATGAAGCCGCGCACTCCTCGGTTCGTTTCGGCATCGGCCGCTTCAACACCGAAGAAGAGATCGACTACATCGCCGGACGCGTGATCGAAGCCGTCGGCAAGCTGCGCGAGCTATCGCCCGTCTACGAAGCGCGCTGACGCTTGTTGATTCCGATCTCGAAGGCGATCTCCGCCAGCCGCTGGTCGAGTGTCCAGAGCCGGCAATGTGAGATCAAGGCCGAAGCGAGCAGATGCGCGTCTACCCAGCCGATACCTTTGCCCCACAGCTGATGACGCTCGAGAAGCTGGAATGCCTCTTCATCGCTCGCCCTGGTCGCATGAACCAGGCTGCGGACCATCGTCAGAAAACTGCCCCGTTGCCGCAGGTTCCCGCAGGCTAGTTCGCCGATCACGAACGGATGACCCAGAATCACCTGCGCTCCGAGCCGTTCGGCCAGATCCGAATTATGACGGCGCAGATGATCGACCCAGACCGAGGTATCGGCCAGGATCACTTAACCGGTTCCGGACGCCGCCGCGGAATGTCTTCCAGCTCTGGCTCCGTTCCGCCCAGAGCCGCCAGCCGACGCGCCGTTTCCATCGCCACCAGCGCTCGCAACCCTTCCCGCACCAGCGCCGTTTTTTCGTCGATCCCGGTCAGCTCCCGGGCGCGCTCGACCAGCTCATCATCGACCACCAATGTGCTCCGCATATGCATACAAGTATGCCATGTATGTATGCACCCGTCAAGCCTCTCGGCAATGCTATACTCACGAATGCGGTTCCGCAACTCGGGCGAGGTGTGTACCTCGGCCGAATATATCGCTTTTCAGGTACACTATGCCCAAGTTGAAGACACACAAAGGTGCGTCCAAGCGCTTTAAAAAGACCGGTACGGGGAAGGTCGCCCGCCGGCATGCCTTTGCGCGCCATATTCTGACCTCCAAGCCGCGCTCGCGTAAGCGTAAGCTCGGCCAGGGCGTCATCGCGGACGAAACCGATCAGGCGAAGCTCCGCACCATGCTGCCGTACTGATTTTTCGTTCCTGTTTTCGGGCAGAGCCAGTGCGCCGCACGTGCCTGATGCTCTCCCGCCTGCTGAATCAAAAGAAAAGGAGAAAACGTGCCCAGAGTAAAAAGAGGTACCCACCGCCGGGATTACCGGCACAAAACACTTCGCCGCGCCAAAGGCTTCTTCCTCACCAAGTCGAAGCTGAATCGCGCCGCCCAGGAAGCCGTCGAGAAGGCGCTGCGTTACGGCTACGTCGGCCGCCGTCTCAAGAAGCGAAATTTCCGCTCGCTGTGGATCGTGCGCATCAATGCCGCCTGCCGCGGGCTCGAAATTTCCTACAGTAAGTTCATCAGCGGCCTAAAGCGAGCCGGTATCGAACTGAATCGCAAAGTGCTGGCCGACATCGCCGTGAACGACACGGCTGGTTTTGCGGCGCTGGTCGAAAAAGCCAAATCGGCGCATCAGGCACGCGTTCAGTAAAATCGCCTCGCATCGCGCGCGCGTGTCCAGTAAGCTGAGAACAGCATGGAAGCAGTGCAGGAAAGCATCGATACCTTAGCCAGTCTCGAGGAGCGGATCGCGCGCGCCGCTCAGCTCATTTCCACCCTCCGCAGCGAAAACCGGCGTCTCGAAGAGCAGTTGAAATCTGCCGAAGAGCGGGCCGCGTCTGCCCAGGCGGAACTGAGTGAAGCGCAGGCGCTTTCCACCGAGTTCCAGAAGGAAAACAGCGAGCTCGAAAAGCGGATCAGCCAGCTCTCGCAGGAGGTCGATACGATGAAGGGTGAGCGCAAACAGGTCAAGACCCGCATCGAGAAGCTGCTGAACCAGCTGGATCTGTTGAGCGCAAGCTGAATAGCGAGCCGCATGGATTCTCCGGACAATCGAAAGCAAACGGTCCGGCTCACCATCTTCAATCAGAGCTACAGTGTGTCGACTGCCGGCGATCCCCGCGATACCGAGCAGCTGGCGCAGGAAGTCGATGAGCTGATGTCGACGATTGCGCGGCGGGCGGGCAATCTCGATTCCACCCGCACGGCCGTACTCGCCTGCCTGCATCTGGCCGACCGGCTGCGCGTGGCCGAACGCGAATTAGGCGAGCTGCGCCAGTCAGTGGAGCATAAGAGCCGCGACCTCGCGCTCATACTCGATCAGGTCTTCACCGGAGACGAAGACTAGATTCCCGTGCGCCGGCTCCTTCTGCTGTTCGTACTCACACCGCTACTTTTCGCCGATGTCCGTCTCCCGAAGCTTTTCAGCAGCCACATGATCGTGCAGCGTGAGCGGCCGGTTCACGTCTGGGGCTGGGCCGAGCCGGACGAAGCGGTAACGGTCACGTTTGGCAGCGCCTCCGCGAGCGCTACCGCCGATCGACTAGGCGAATGGAGCGTTTATCTGCCGCCCCTAGCCGCCGGCGGTCCGTTGCAACTCACGGTCGCGGGCCGGAATCGCATCGTTCTCGACGACGTGCTCGTGGGCGACGTCTGGTTTGCTTCCGGCCAGTCGAATATGGAAATGCCGCTCAAAGGCTTTCCCGGATCGGCGGTGATAAAGAACGGAGCCGCTGAAATTGCGGCGGCGAATCATCCGAAGCTGCGTCTTCTGATCGCGAACAAGAGTGCGATACCCGCTCCGGCGAACGATCTCGCAGGCGATGTGGCGTGGGCGGTCTGTACGCCGGAAACGGCGGCGAATTTTTCGGCGGTTGCTTACTTTTTCGGACGCGAGATCGCCGAGCGCGAGAACGTGCCGGTCGGGCTGATCGATTCGACCTGGGGCGGCACGCCGGCCGAGGCCTGGATCAGTCTCGAGGGCATTGCTGCCGATGCAGCGCTGATGCCGGTCTTCGCTGCGCGGGCCGAGATGATGAACGAGCAGGCCGACCTCGCGGCTATTCGCGCTGCCGAAAAGCGAGAAGACGAACGCGCGCGCGAGCAGCATCTGCCTGCGCCGAAGCATCCCTGGCGGCCCGATCCGGCTTCGTGGGATCCGTCCTGGCTTTACAACGGCATGGTGGCGCCGTTTATAAAATTTCCGATCAAAGGCGTGATCTGGTATCAGGGCGAATCGAATACATCCTCTGAGCGCGCCTTCCTGTACGAACGCGTCTTCGAAACGTTGATTGGCGATTGGCGCGAGCACTGGGCGGAAGGCGATTTTCCGTTCCTGTTTGTGCAGATTTCGAGTTTCAACGCGGGTAACAACGAGACCGGCTGGCCGGCGGTACGCGAAGCACAGCGCCGCTCGCTCGCGCTGCGCAATACCGCCATGGTCGTCACGATCGACGTGGGCGATCCCGATAATGTTCACCCCGCGGATAAGCAGACAGTCGGCAGCCGGCTCGCGCTGGCGGCCCGCGCTCTCGTCTACGGCGAGCCGATTGAGTACTCCGGCCCCGCCTTTCGACAGCTCAGCCTTGACGGATCTGGCGCGCGCGTCTGGTTCGATCACGGAGACGGTCTCGCGGCGCACGGTGCAACAGTAAACGGCTTTGAGATCGCGGGCGAGGATCGGCATTTCATTCCCGCGCAAGCGCGAATCGAGGGGACCAGCGTGATTATTTCGAGTCCGCAGGTTGCCGCGCCGAAGTACGTTCGTTACGCGTGGCGCAACGTGCCCGATGCCAATCTTTACAACGCGGCTGGCCTGCCCGCTTCTCCCTTCACCTCCGAAGCAAAATTCGCCTCCGAACCGGGCCGCTGATTTGCCCCGCCGCAAGCTCATTTCGCTGGTTGCGGTCTGGATCGGATTGGTCGTTGCTCTTCTGCCCGTGTTTTTTCAGTGGCAGCCCACAGCGGTAAGCGGCGGACGCGCTGGCCGGCTGCGGCTCGATAGCGCGTACCTGCTGGCGGCGCTGCTGGCTTTCCTGCTTTACCGGCTCGAACGGAAGCGCGGCTCCCGGCAGCGTGCCTTCGCGCTCGTGCTGCTGGTGGTGCTTGCGACGCTTTGGACCAACAGTGTTCATCGTTATTACGTCGACAAAGGTTCGGTGCGGGCGGAGCAATCGAATTTCGCCTGGCAAGTAGAAATTCAACGCGAAGTGATGCGGCTTTCGCCTTCGGTTGCGCCGCATTCGTATCGTTTTTTGCCCAACTCGCTGGTGCGCTGGCTGGAACTCGCGGGCTTCGATTATGAATCGGCGCGCGATATTTATCGTCTCTTCCTCAATCTGCTCCTCTTCTACGCGCTGCTGCGCTATGCGCTTCTATTTACGGACGACACCGGCGCGCTGCTGGCGTTACTGCTGGTGGCGGCGGTGTATCCGGTCAGTTTTGAATACTACTCTGGGCAGTTGACCGATCCGCTTTCGCACTTATCGTTTCTGCTCGCGTTCATTTTCCTCGAGACGGAAGAGTTCGCGTTCTTTCTCACCGCGCTCGTCATCGGCTCACTGGCGAAAGAGACGGTGCTCGCGCTGGCCGGCTATTACGTCCTCTTTCAGCGGCGCGAAAGCCATTATCTTCCCAAAGCGCTGCTGGCCTGCGGAGCGAGCGCTGCGGCGTATCTGGGCGTACGCGCGCTGGTGGTGCATGGCGCGGGCTCGTACCGCTATGAACAGGTCAGCGGCGTGTCACCAGCCCATGCGCTCGCCAACTGGCAGGGCGGCCGCTGGCAGGCGCTGTTTGCGCTCACGGCGCTGGCGTTGGTGCCGTTTCTGATTGTCGCCTGGAAGACGACACCGGCATCGCTCAAACGGCTCGCGCTGTATCTGCTGCCGGTACTGTTTGTGTCAAGCCTCTTTTTCGGATGGCTGTTCGAGGCGCGGAACTACATGCCGCTCTTTTTTGTGCTGGCAGTTGTTGCCGGGCGGTATCTAAGCACGCTCACTCGCGCTTCGGGGCCGGAGAAGGCAGCTTGAGTTCGACGGCAAAGCGGATCCAGTCGATGCGGCCGAGTGGATCGCTGGAATTCGCGTGACTGGTTCTTGAGGCAGTGATCCAGAGGCGTCCTTGGCCGAGCGGCGATGAACCCAGCTTCCCGAGGGCTTCGTCGTATTGCTGCTGGCTGTAGGTGTAAGGCCAGAGCAGGATGTCGAGGCGGTGCCCTTCGGCTTGATAGTCCGAACAATTTGTGACGAATTTGAACTCACGCGGAGTGTCGGCAACTACGTCCTCCGCTTTCCAGCCGTAGCTGGTATCGATGTAGCGAACGCTGTGTTCGCGGTAGGGCGGATTCACGACGTACACGAAGTCGTGGCATTGCGGGCCCGGGTGCTTCGGTTCGATCTCCATCGTCCAGCCGCTCGGGTTGCCTTGGGGCGCTGGGATCAGGACGAAATCGAGCTGTGAGTTGATGGAATATCGGAATGCCTCGCCTTCCTTTACCTCGCCTGTGAAGCAGACGGCGCCCGCCGAACACTCCGGTTTGGCCGTGGAAGGCGGTTTGCGCGGAGCCGTGGATTCGAGCTGCAGAAGAGTGAGCAGCACGGCGAAGAGTCTCATCGTCTGGACAGTATTCTAAGCGTTATGAAACGTTTGCTGCTTGCCATGCTGGTTCCTGCTGTCGCGTTCTGCGCCGGGGATCTCGATTCGGCGGTTAAGGCGAAAATTGCAGGATTCCAGGGGCGCGTCAGCCTGGCAGCGAAGAATCTCGAGACGGGCGAGAGCTATAGCCTGCGCGCCGATGAGCCGGTACGGACGGCCAGCACCATCAAGCTCGCCATCATGATCGAGTGCTTTGCCGAAGCGAACGAAGGCAAGCTCGATCTTAACGAAAAGCTGAAAGTCTTGCCGGAAGAGAAGGTCTCGGGCAGCGGGATTCTGCAGGAGATGACCGATAACGACCTGTTTCCCATTCGCGACATGGTGGATCTGATGATCGTGCTGAGCGACAACACGGCGACGAATCTGATTCTCAATCGCATCGGCGGAGACGCGGTGAATGCGCGCATGGAGTCGCTGGGATTGAAGCAGACGCGCTCGATGCGGAAGATTCTGGGCGATCGCAACGACCTGAAACCGTATCCGAGCGGCATCACGAAAGAAGGCGCGAAGCCGGAGAACAAGAAGTGGGGCATCGGGCGGACGACGCCGGCCGAGATGCTGTTTCTGATCGAAAAAATCTACCGCGGTGAGATGGTCTCGAAGAGCGCATCCGAGCAGATGCTGACGATTCTGAAGCACCAGCGGGATCGTGACGGGATCGGCCGCGACATGAAAGACGTCGATATTGCGAACAAGACGGGCGCGCTCGATGCTTTGCGGGCCGACGTGGGCCTCATCTTCAGCAAGAAGGGTCCGATCGCGATGGCGATTTACATCGACGGCATGCCGGAGCCGGACTGGACGGTGGATAATCCGGGCGAGCTGCTGATTGCGCGGCTGTCGGAGATTCTGGTGGATGGTCTGGGCTCGAACTCAAAGGGCGGGGCAGCAACGACGGCTGCGCACTGAGCTCAGGCCTCCGAAATAAAGAGACGGATCGCGAAGAAAGCAATTGCGGCCGCGAGCGCAGCGGCGGGGATGGTGAGGATCCAGGCGACCATGATGTTGCCGGCGACACTCCAGCGCACCGCGCGCACGCGCTGAATTGAACCCACGCCGGCGATCGAGCCCGCGACGACGTGGGTGGTGGAAACGGGCAGCTTCATCCAGGTGGCGAGCAGGATCGAGATGGCTGCACCGGTTTCGGCACAGAAGCCGCTGCGTGGTTTGAGGCGAGTGAGGCGCGTGCCTACGGTGCGAACGACGCGCCAGCCGCCGCTGAGCGTGCCGAGTCCCATGGCGGTGGCTGAGGCGAGGATGACCCAGTCGGGCACATGGAAATTTTTCTGAAAACCGCCGGCGACGAGCACGGCGGTGATGATGCCCATGGTTTTCTGCGCGTCGTTGGTGCCGTGGGCGCAGCTTAACAGTGAGGCCGAGAAGAGCTGCGCGTGACGGAAGAAGCGGTCGAGACGCGCGGGCGTTTGTCGGCGGAAAATCCAATAAACAGACACCATCAGCAGGTAACCGAGCACGAGGCCGATGACGGGCGCGACGACGATAAATGCCAGCGTGGACGGCCATTTGCCCACAATGAGGCCGTGAATGCCGGCTTTGGCGAGCGCGGCTCCGGCGTAGCCGCCAATGAGCGCGTGCGACGAGCTGATGGGAAGGCCGAAATACCAGGTGATCAGATTCCAGATGACGGCGCCAACGAGTCCGGCGAGGATCACGTAGGGCGTCACGATTTTTGTGTTGACAAAGCCAGCGCCGACGGTGGCGGCGACGCCGGTGCCGAGCAAGAAGGCTGCCAGGAAATTGAAAAGTGCGGCGAGCGAAACGGCTTTACCCGGGCTGAGGACGCGGGTGGCGACGACGGTGGCGATGGAATTCGCGGCATCGTGAAAGCCGTTGACGAAATCGAACAACAGCGCGATGGCGACGATCAGAACAACCAGCGATAGGACTGGCATGCGTCAGCTGTTCTTCACGGCAACATTCTGAATCACGTCGGCCACGTCCTCGCACAGATCGGTTGCATGTTCGAGCTCTTCCACGATTTCTTTCTTTTTGATGAGCGTGATGGGGTCGGTTTCGCGGTTGAAGAGGTTGGTGAGGAAGGTGCGCTCGAGGGCGTCGGCCTCGTTTTCGAGGCGATTGACTTCGATGCAGTCGTCGAGCACAGGCTTGCGGTCGTGGAGGGCGTGGATGGCGCGCGACAGGGCGCGGCTGGAGGAGGCAATGACGCCGGCGAGTTTGAGAGCCGTTTCGGGAATGGGGTCGAGGCGATAGGCGACGATGCGAAACGTGGCGTCTTCGATGGCGTCGACGACGTTATCGAGGCTGGTGGCGAGGGTTTGAATGTCTTCGGGATCGAGCGGGGTGATGAAGGTGGCCTGCAGACGCTGGAAGATCTGATGCGTGATTTCGTCGGCCCCGCGCTCGAGAGCTTCGATTTGTTTGGAGACGTCGCAGACGCCCTGGTAGCCGCGCTGCAGACCGGTGCGCAATAGCTCGGCGGACTGGCAGAGCAGATCGACGTGTTTGGTGAAGAGTTCGAAAAACTTTTCGTCTTTGGGAAGTAGGTTCATGGCCCGAAACTGCGAGTGTAACGGTGGTGTAGGCTTCGAGTATATGAACACGGCTGTAATTGGTCTGTTACTGGCAACAAGCATCGCGTTTGGCGCAAGTGCGGATGAGGGCTGGAAGCAGCTTTTCAACGGGCACGACCTGACGGGATGGAAGCATGTGGGGCCGGGCGGCATTCGGGTCGAGGATGGACTGATGCGGACCTACGGCGGCATGGGGCTTACGTACTGGACGGGCGGTCCGGTGGGCGACTGCACGATTCGCGTGGTGTACAAAATGCGCGATGAGAACGATAATTCGGGCGTGTTCATTCGCATCCCAACGGCGCCGACCGAGCCCTGGATGCCGGTGAATAAAGGTTACGAGGTGCAGATCGATAATCATCCGGAGCGCGGCGGCGAGGATGAGTATCACGTCACCGGGACGCTCTATTCGTTGACGAAACCGCTGGCGAAGCCGGGGAAGCCGGGGCCGGAGTGGAACACGATGGACATCACACTCGACGGACCGCGGACGATTGTGGTGGTCAATGGCGAGAAGGTGACCGATTACACCGAGGGCCAGCCCGTGCCCCCGAAGAAGTTGAGCTTCGAACCGGATCGTGGCCGGCGGCCGGATCGCGGCTGGTTCGGACTGCAGAACCATAGCGACAACGATATTGTTTTCTTCAAAGAAGTAGCGATCAAGCCCTTGACCAAGCACGCGGGCTCGAGCGAATAGTTGCGCGCGCCCGAAACGCTCTCGCATTCGGCTGATGCTCCGCTCGAGCGGGGCATGGGTCTGTTCCCGGCACTGGCGGCGAACATGCTGCAGATGGTCGGGGTCGGACCGTTTCTGACCATTCCACTGATACTGGCGGCGATGGGCGGACCCCAGGCGCTCGCGGGCTGGGTCCTGGGCGCAGTGATTTCGGCGTGTGATGGCCTCGTATGGGCGGAGCTGGGCGCGGCGATGCCGGGGACGGGCGGCTCGTACGAATATCTGCAGCAGGCATTCGGACCGCGCGGGCTGGGGCGGCTGATGGGCTTCCTGTTTTTGTGGCAGGTGATGCTGTCGGCACCGATCACGGCGGCTTCGGGCGGGCTCGGATTCGCCGATTATGCGCGCTACCTGTTTCCGGGCATGAGTGCGTGGGAGCACCGGCTGGTTGCAGTGGCGGTGTGCGCGGCGGCGACGGTGCTGCTTTATCGAAATATTCGCTCGATCAGCACGATCTCGACAGTGCTTTGGATCGGGTTGATGCTGGCGATGGGGATTATCGTGTGGGGCGGCGCAACTCATTTTCATCCGGCGATGGCGTTTACGTTTCCCAGGGGCGCATTTCATTTATCGGGCGCATTCTTCACGGGCCTGGGCACGGCGACGCTGCTGGCGATGTATGACTATAGCGGGTATTTCACCGTTTGTTTAATTGGCGGCGAGGTGAAGAATCCGGCGCGCACGATTCCGCGAGCGGTGCTGTATTCGATTGCGATTCTGGCGGTGTTGTACGTGGCGATGAGTTTGTCGGTGATTGGCGTGGTGCCGTGGCAGGAGGCAGCAAAGTCGCAAGCTGTGATGTCGGTGTTCATGGAGCGGCTGTATGGAGCGAAGGCTGCATCGGCAATGACCGTACTGATTTTGTGGGTGGCGTTCGCATCGGTGTTCTGCGTGCTGCTCGGGTACACACGTGTGCCATACGCGGCGGCGGCGGAGGGCAAGTTCTTTCGCGTGTTTGCGCGGGTTCACCCAAAAGAACATTTTCCTTCGTTCTCGGTGTTGTTTATGGGCGTGCTATCGGCGGCCGCCTGTTTCTTCACGCTCGAGCAGTTGATTAAAGAGCTGATTATTTTGCAGATTCTGACATGGTTTGCGGCGCAGTGTGTGGCCGTGGTGCTGATACGAAAGCTGCGAAAGGAGATTCGGCGGCCGTTTTCGATGCCGCTGTATCCGATTCCGGTGCTGGCGGCGCTGGGCGGCTGGCTGTACATACTGATTGCGAGTGAGCAGCAGTATGTGTGGGCGGGTTTGGCGATGGTGGTGGTGGGGACGGGGGCGTATTTGTGGAGGGCGCGGCGGCTGCGGGAGTGGCCGTTTGGGGAACGAAGCCAGCTTGATTGATTTGAGGATGGGACCATCCGCCGCGGACGTGCACGCGCGCCCCACTTCGAGCCCGGGGCGGCTTTGGCGATGTTCAGAGATGTATTGGACAGGCTTTCCGCTCGATAGAGCTTTCTGAGGGAACGAAGCCACGGTCCCTTTGCATTCGCTGCGTGCGGCTGCGACGGGAACTTCGCTCGGCGGGTGGGAGAGTCGAAGGTGACCTGAACGGGGATGCGGCTTTTGATACCGAATTCCTGCTCGACATCGTACGGGAACAATACGCACGCGCCGCCGTCTGAACCGAGCGAACACGGCAGGAGAAATTTGCGTAGATTATTTTCGGAGCAGCGCGCCTATCGACATGGACCGTATCAACCCGTATGAATGGATCGGCTACATCTGGATCGTTGTGTTGGCGGCCTGGATTCTCACCAGCTTCTGGAGCAAGAAGACGATACGGAAACAGTCGAGGGGCTCGCGCCTTGGGCAAATCGGGCTGGGCGTGCTGGCCGGTGTTCTCCTCTCGGGCAGGATCTGGAAGGGACCGCAGCTCATACCGCAGAACGCAGAGACGGGCTGGGTCGGGCTCGCGCTGACGCTGGCGGGAGTGGCACTGGCGCTCTGGGCGAGATTCGTGCTGGGCCGCAACTGGAGCGGAACGGTTACTGTGAAACACAACCATGAACTGGTGCGAGGCGGGCCGTATCGAGTCGTGCGGCATCCGATCTATTCCGGTTTTCTGTTAGCCCTACTCGGTACCGCAGTTGCGACCGGGACGGCTTGCGCCTTTGCCGGGCTGGTACTGGCGGCTGTTGCGCTGCGGCTCAAATCGCTCACTGAGGAACAATTCATGACGGAAGAGTTTGGCGCGCAGTATCTCGAATATAAGCGCGAAACGCGCGCGCTTATACCCCTCTTGTGGTGATTTACTGGCAGCGCAGTGGTGCGGTATACTCGGCAACACTCTTTCCATGCCGTTTCGCAATTTGTTGCGCAGTTTTACCTGCCTTTCCGTGCTGCTTTGCGCGATCAGCGCGCTTCCTGCCGCTACCATTTCGGGAACCGTGAAGGACTCCTCCGGCGCCGTTGTGCCCGGAGCTACGGTCGAGATTTCCGTCTCCGGTCAGGCGCCGATACAGCTGACCACCGACTCCAAAGGCAGCTTCGCGTCAGCCGATTTGCCCGCCGGCGCGTATCGCGTCACCATTCGCGCCAAGGGTTTCGAGCAGCTGACGAAAGCGGTTGAGCTCGGATCGAGCGCAGTTGTGCTGGAACTTGAACTCGCGGTGGCCGGAGCGCGCGAAGAAGTTACGGTCGGCGGTAAAGTTTCCAACTACGCCAATTCCGACCCGACGTACCAGGCGTTGCGGGCCAACCGGCTGGGACATTCCTTCGCGATGAAAGCGAATGTCACGCTGAACTACGACGCGGGAAGTTTCGTATTCCGGCGCGGCACCATTACGTTTTTCGAACCGGTGCATGGCAAGACAGTGGGCGCGGTGTTCACTGGCGAAGGACAGTTTACGCTGACTCCGCTGATGCCGATCGATAAAGCCGAGCTTCGCCGGCGCGCGGGAGCTGGGGCATTTGAGGAAGATTTCACGCGCGTGGTGTTTCGTTTCAGCAACGGGCTGAGCCGGAATTTCCTGCTGCTGACAAGCGGGCCGGCGGAAACGCCGCGCGAGGCCCAGGCGGCGGTAGCGGATTGGGAGAATACGCTGCGCCACCGTGAGGAAATACCGCGCAGTATGCTCGAGAGTTTTCTCGAAGGCGACGCCATCGATAACGTGGCGGCCGACACGCTGGCTGCGGTGTACAACCCGTCGCGTCCCGGCTTTTTCAGCGCCTACATTCAGGGCGTAAAGCATCACGATCTGCGCTTCCAGGCGCGGGCGCGGGGCGGAGCCGTGCTGCAGCTGGATTCCCCGGAAGAAGTGGCGCTGCTCAATGTCGCGCCGATGAGTCTGGACGACGGGATCTGGTACATGGGCCACGCCAAAGAGGAGTATCAGAAGGGCGTGGCGAGTTCGAGCGAGGAGCGCCGCTACTTCGCCGCGAAACGGTTCAAGATGGAGACCGTGATCGGGAAGAATCGTCATCTCACGAGCCTCGCGACGATTGATCTGGAGCCGCTGGTGGCGGGCGAGCGCGTGCTGAAGTTCCATCTGCTGCCGAACCTGCGTGTGTCGCGCGTCACCGATGCCGAGCGCAAGGAGCTGTACTTCATACAGGAATCAAGGAAAGCCGATGGTTCCTTTTACGTGATTTTCCCGGAGCCCTGCGCGCCGGGCAAACTGTATCAGATCACGGTGGAGTACGCCGGCGATCACGTGATTCAGGACGCGGGCACGGGCAGCTTCTACATCGGCGCTCGTGAGTCCTGGTATCCGACGCCCAACAGCTTCGGCGAACGCTCGATCTACGAACTCACGTTTCGTGTGCCGAAACAATACACGCTGGTGAGCGTGGGTGCGCTGCAGAACTCGGGCGTGGAAGACGAAATGGCTGTGACGCGCTGGCTCACACCGAAGCCGGTGGCGATCGCCGGTTTCAATTACGGCGACTACAAGCGTACGGAGCTGCGCGATGAGCAGACACATACGACCTTTGAAGGTTACTATTTGCCGGAGCTGCCGGATTATCTGAAGCACAGGCAGGCGGTGGAGAGTCTTGCGCCGCACGCCATGACCGAATATGCGCTGAAGGTGAGCCGCGCCGAGGTGCAGCTCTGCAATTACTATTTCGGCCCGGACGGCTTCGAGCGGCTTTACATCACGGAGCAGCCGAATTTCAATTTTGGGCAGTCGTGGCCGAACCTGGTCTATTTGCCGATCTCCGCCTACACCGACGCCACACAGCGCTATTTATTGTTTGGCGAGATCAACAACAAGTTTTCGGCGTTCGTGGATGAAGTGACGCCGCACGAGGTATCGCATCAATGGTGGGGTCACGCGGTGGGCTGGGCTTCCTATCACGACCAGTGGCTTTCGGAAGGATTTGCCGAGTTTTCCGCCAGCCTCTTCGTCGAGCAGGGGCAGGGGCCAAACCACGATAAAGACTATCGCAAGTTCTGGGAGCGGCTGCACGACGAGATTTTGCAAAAGCAGCAGTTCGGAGCATCGCCGAACGATGCAGGCCCGTTGTGGCTTGGCATTCGCCTGGCGTCGCCGCGAAATGCGAGCGCGTATCAGATGGTGACATATCCCAAAGGCGCCTATGTACTCGCCATGCTGCGCTCACTGATGCGGGACGAGAAGGGCGACAAGCGCTTCATCGAGATGATGCACGACTTCGTGGAAGCGCACCGGGACCGGCCGGCCTCGACGGAGTCTTTCAAAGCGATCGCGGAGAAGCACATGCCGCCGAACATCGATTTCAGTCACAACGGCACGCTCGATTGGTTCTTCAACGAATGGGTATACGGGACAGAAATTCCGCGCTACACGTTCACCTATGAAATTGCGCCGGCGGCCAACGGGCATGTCAAGGCGAAGCTGCATTTGACGCAGAGCGAGGTCGGCCCTGAGTTTGCCATGGGCGTGCCGCTGTTTGCCGATTTCGGAAAAGGTCACCCGGTGCGGATCGGGCAGTTTCCGATTGTGGGCAGCACGACGAAAACCGCCGAGATCGAGCTGCCGCAGGCGCCTAAGAGTATCGATATCAACTGGTACCGCGAGATTCTGGCGCGCTGAGGACGAGGGGTGCGCGAGCTTCGGCTTGCCCAAAAAAGGGCGCGGTTTCGAGCGAGGCGGCTACCGCCCAGACGCAGGCAGCCATGGCCGAAGCGATAAACACCATAGTCCATTGCAGGCGTCCAAGAGGCGCGTGCACAACGGCGGGTACATGAACCAGCAGAACGAATAGCGTAATCATGGCCGCTTCGAGCGTGGCGGCCAAGCGCGGCAGAACACCGGCAATAATCGCGAGCCCGGCGGCGATATGGCAGGTTCCGGTGAACAGTGCGAAAAAGATGTGACCCGGGAGCCAGGCGGGGATCATGTCGGCCGTAACTCCAGCAAAACGGAAATGCGAAAGGCCACAGACAACGCATCCCAAACCTAAGAGGACGCGTGCAACGACAGGGAATGGCGGAGACATTCCGGCGAGGAGCCGGTACAGAACGTACGCGCCGCAAACCAGCAGCATGTTTTCCGCCAGGCCCAGCCATGAGCCGATATTGAAGGGATGTTCGACGGCGCGGATGAAGTGCATAACCCCCGCGCACAGCAGCCAGTAAGCAGAAACCGCCAGCGCCGAACGCGTTGCCAGACGCCTGATGAGCAGGCCGAAGCCGCCCGCCACCAGCAACACTCCGGACAGGCGCGCCAGGATTTCGTGCAGCGGAAGTCCGTTTGGCACGGGCTGCCAGTTGAGCGCGAAGTCTCCCGATCCGAGACTGAGAACGCCCAAGCCGATCAGCCCGAAAGCCAGGAACGTCCGAGCGAACGTGAGCAGGGAAAAGCGCGGCATCAATTCTTCTTCTGAACCGCGGGCGCGCCTGTCCGAGCCTTCAAAGACCCCTGTCATAGTTCCACTGTGTGCCGGAAACTGGTCGGGCGCAATAGCCAGTTCGAAGAGCTTTCATATAGCCAGTAAACTGGAAAAGCCATGGGCCGGGTAGCGAGTGCATTTTCGCCCGTGATCAGGACCGAGCGCGGCTCCCGCACGCCGCTGCACAAGCAGATCTATGACACGTTTCGTGCGCTGATTGTGGAGGGCAAAGTGCGTCCGGGCGAGCCGGTTCCGTCGACTCGGGCGCTTGCGCAGGAACTGGCGATCTCGCGTATCCCGGTGCTCAATGCCTACGCACAGCTGCTGGCGGAGGGGTATTTCGAAAGCCGCGCAGGCAGCGGCACATTTGTCTCGCTGGCTGTGCCGGAACAGATGATTTCGGTTCCGGCTAGAGGCAGGCGCGAGGGAACGGCGCGTTCGGGACCGCGACCCGTTTCGCAGCGATCGATTATGCTGCCTCCACACGATCCGAGCCGCGGGTTCGGGCCGGGTGCGTTTAGTGTGGGACAGCCGGCGCTCGATCACTTTCCGCTGCGTGTCTGGTCGAAACTGGTGGCGCGGCATACGTCGAATGCCGGACCCGCGGCGCTGCGTTATTCCGACCCCATGGGGCGGCCGGAGTTTCGTGAGGCGATTGCAAATTATCTGCGAACCGCGCGTGCAGTGGATTGCGACGCCAGTCAGGTTATGGTGGTCAGCGGTTCGCAGCAGGCGCTCGAGATCTCCGCGCGCGTGCTGCTCGATCCCGATAGCCAGGTCTGGATCGAAGAGCCGGGTTACTGGCTTCTGCGGCATGCGCTGATACTGGCGGGCTGCCGCATGGTTCCCGTACCGGTGGACGCCGAAGGATTGGACGTAGCCGCCGGCATTCGCCTTTGCCGGCGCGCGCGAGCGGCTTTCGTCATACCATCCCACCAATTTCCCATGGGTGTGACCATGAGCGCTTCCCGCCGCCTTCAGCTGCTCGAATGGGCGCAGAGTTCGGGAGCCTGGATCATTGAAGACGATTACGACAGCGAGTACCGCTACGGCAGCCTGCCGGTCGCTTCGCTGCAGGGGCTCGACCGGCACGCGCGCGTAATCTATATCGGAACTTTCAGCAAGACGTTGTTCCCGTCGCTCCGGCTGGGCTACGTCGTCATTCCACCGGATCTGGTGGAGCGGTTCAAGGCCGTGCGTTTCGCCACCGACATCTGCCCGCCTTATCTGCATCAGGCCGTGATGGCGGAGTTCATCAGCCAAGGTCATCTTTCGCGACACATTCGCAAAACGCGTATGCTGTATCGCGCGCGTCGCAGGGCATTGGTGGACGCGATCCGCAGCGAGTTTGGAGATGCGCTCGAGATTACCGGATGCGAGGCGGGCATGCACCTGGTTGTGCTGCTACCGCGCGGCGTTCCGGATAGAGAGATCGCGGCCCGGGCCGCGCAGGAGAAGCTCTGGCTTTGGCCGCTCTCGACAGCCTACGCCGGGAAGGCTGTCCGGCAAGGATTCATCCTGGGTTTCGCGAGTACGGCTGAAGAAGAGATGCTGCCGGCCGTGAGGCGACTCAAGGCGCTCATCGGAAAAGGGACGCCGAATCATGGTGTAAACGACGGAACCATGCGTGCCGAAGGTCCGCCCCGCGGGCGGAATCGGGTGAAAATGACCGGCTTGTAAACCTTTTGCCGCTGGCGCACGTTAGGGATAGCAGGTCGCTATGATGATGAGCGCAATGGCCGACCAACTGGAGCGCGAGATCCAGCTTGGGCTCGATCTCCGCACCTTCAGCAGCTGGATGGCCGCCGAGCAGAAGCGCGTTTTTCTGCTGTGCCGGCGCATGCTGCAGGATGCGGACGAAGCGGATTCGGCTACCCAGGACGTGTTTCTTAAGGCGTACAAGGCGCTGAGCGGAAGGGGCACGGGCGAGGAACTGGATAATCCGGCAAAGTGGGTGACACGGATTGCGGTGAACACGTGTCTGGACCGGCTGCGCTCGAAATCCTGGAGGATCTGGCAGCGGAGGCCGGATCCTCGCGACGAAGAGCTTATTTTGGGAATGACAGCAGGCGAGGCTCCCGATGCGGAGCGCCAGCTGTTTTCAAAAGAAATCCAGCAAAGACTGGAGAAAGCACTGGCCCGCCTCTCGGACCGCCAGCGCGCCGTCTTTTCGCTGCGTCATTATGATGCGATGGCGCTTGAAGAGATCGCGGATGTGCTGAAACTGGATACCGGGACGGTAAAGGCGCACCTGTTTCGGGCGCTCGGGAAGTTGCGGCAAGAGCTAAAAGACCTGTACGTAACAAAGGCAGGCTGAAGAGCGTTGTAGTGATGAGAGGGAAAGAGAATGAACGAGCGCAAACTGTCAGGGCGCTTGGATGATGCCGCCGCGCTGCAGCGGGAGAAGACGTCGGGACACTGGACGGACGAGCAGCTGATTGCGCATCTGTATGGAGTCGGGCCGGAAGACGGGCATCTGAGCGCGTGCGCGGAGTGCCGGTCGCGCCTCTCGGCCATGGAGACACGGCGTGAGCAGGTGGCGGCGGGGGCAGAAGAGGTCCCTTCCGAGTACCTGATAGCCCAGCGGCGGCGTATCTATGCGGCGCTTTCCGAGCGTGGCAACGTGTGGTCGCGCTGGAACCTGCGTCGCTGGGCACCAGCGAGCGCGGCGGCTCTGGCGCTGGCGGCAAGTCTGTTCTTCTATGGCGAGCAACGGCGCGCACAGGAGCACCAGAACGCCATCTCCGACGCACAACTGGCGCAGGAAGTCAGCCAGCTGGCGCAAGGTTCGGAAGCACCGCAAACAGCGCCGCTCGAGGGACTGTTCGTCGAATGAAGCTTCGTATCCTGCTGTTGGTGGCCGCCTGCGCGTTCTCCCTGCGCGCGCAGAATATCGAAAATTTCCCGTGGTGGAACCAACCGGTTCGCGATCAGATCGGTTTGACGAGCGAGCAGAGCGAGAAGATACGCCAGATCGTGCGCGCCCATCGCAATAAGCTGCTCGATGCCCGCAACAACACATTGAAAGCCGAAGGCGATCTGCAGGATGTGATGAACGGCCCGCAGGTCGATCCCGCTCAGGCCAAAGCGGTGATCGATCGACTGGCCGCTGCGCGCGCCGAATCGAGCCGGGTGTTTCTCGAGATGAGCGTGGAATTGCGCAGCGTGCTGACGCTCGATCAATGGCGCCAGCTGGTGCGGCGCTGGGACCAGGAGCATCGCGCCAAAGCGAAGCAGGGTGAGGCGCTGCCGTAACGGCGCGTGTTTACGCGGTCGCTTCGAGTTCCTGGGTCACCGATTCCCATTGCGCCATCGCCTGATCCAATTCCACTCGGCGAGCTTCGAGCAGATTGGAGAGGCGCACAGCTTCATCCGCATTGACGAAATCCGATAACGCCAGCTCGGACTGCTGGATTTCGTTTTCCAGCGCCGCGATGTGCGCTTCGAGCTGCTCGGCCTGTTCCTGCATCTGTTTGAGCTTGATTGGATTCATCCGCCGCGTCGCGGGCTGGCGGGCGGGCATGGAAACCGGTTCAGCCGGAGGCACACCCGCGAGCACATCGCTGATGGTCGGAACCTGTTCCGCTCCGCCGCTCTTCCGCCATAGATAATCGGCGAAATTCCCCGGAAAGACGTGCACCGTTCCGTCCGCGACTTCGAAGACGCGCGTAGCCAGCTTCTCGATGAAATAGCGGTCGTGGGAGACGAACATCACCGTACCAGTGAATTTCTCCAGCGCTTCGAGCAGAACATCTTTGGCCCTGAGATCGAGGTGATTGGTGGGCTCATCGAGCAGCAGAAAATTCGCAGGATGAAGCAGCATACGAGCCAGCGCGTAGCGGTTGCGCTCGCCGCCGGACAGCACACCGATGCGCTTGAACACATCATCTTCGCTGAAGAGAAAGCAGCCGAGAAGGTTGCGCAGCTCCGTATCGGGCGTACGGGGCGCGGCACTGCTTAGATCGTCGAGCACACGCGCTTCCGGATCGAGCTCCTTATATTGACCCTGCGCGAAATAATCAAGCTCCACGTTGTGGCCGAGCGTGTAATCGCCCGCGGTGAGCGGCTCGGTGCCCGACAGCAGCTTCATCAAGGTTGATTTACCAGCGCCGTTGACCCCGACCAGCGCAATACGGTCGCCGCGCTCAATGATGAAATCGACATCGCGCAGAACCTGCTTTTCGCCGTAGCTCTTGGCGACATTCTTGAAAGTGGCCACTACCCGGCCGCTCGGCTTGGGCTGCGGGAACGAAAAGTGGATCGTTTTTTCTTCGGGTGGCAGTTCGATGCGCTCGATCTTTTCGAGTTCCTTGATGCGGCTCTGGACCTGCTTGGCCTTGGTCGCCTGGTACCGGAAGCGATTGATAAAGGCTTCAAGTTGCCCGATTTTGTCCTGCTGATTCTTGTATGCCGCTTCGAGCTGGGCCAGGCGCTCGGCTTTCTGCTGGCGGTATTTCTCGTAGCCGCCGGTGTAGAAATGAACCGTTTTGTTCCAGATCTCGGCGATTTTTTTCACCGTGACATCGAGAAAATAACGGTCGTGCGAGATCAGCACGTAGGCGTATTCGTAGTTGACCAGGTATTCTTCCAGCCAGTTGCGTGCTTCGAGATCGAGGTGGTTGGTCGGCTCGTCGAGCAGCAGCAGATTCGGTTTTTCGAGCAGAAGTTTGGCGAGCGCGATGCGCATCTGCCAGCCGCCGGAGAATTCTTCAGTCCGGCGCGTCCAGTCTTTCTTGCGAAAACTAAGGCCGGTGAGCACGGTTCCGACCTGTGCTTCGATGGTGTAGCCGTCGCGGGCCCGAAACTCGCTGTCGGCGCGTTCGAAGCGATCCGCCACTTGCCGGTATTCGTCGCTCGAAGGATCCAGCTCGCTCATGCGGCCGGTGAGCGATTCGAGCTCCTTTTCGAGCTCCTGAACCCCGGCGAAGACGCTCAGGCATTCTTCGAAGACCGTGCGACCCGCTACCCGGAGACCGTCCTGCGGCAGATAGCCGATGCGCAGTCCCTTGGTGAGGGAAAGCGTGCCGTAATCGAGCGCCTCAATACCCGCGAGAACTTTCAGCAGAGTGGACTTGCCGGTGCCATTGCCGCCCACCAGCCCGGTGCGCTCTTTGGGAGTGATGAGCCAATCGAGACCGTCGAATAGCAGCTTATGGCCGAAGCGCTTGCCGGCCTGCGCGAGTTGCAGCATCCGCTACTATTTTCGCAGCGAGGGCGACGTCAGCGGCTCCGAGCGTATTATCGCGCCAGATATGCGAAGGCGGAGAGCAGAATGAGCGCGGTCCCAGCCAAGGTAAGCGGAGCCGGCGAATCCAGGCTCTGGCGCGCGGGGTTTTCGAACGGGCGAGCCTCCCAAGAGAAGAACGAACTCATCGGTCAGGTGTGTCGCTGATTCGACTACGTAATTCAGCAGACCGCGAACAGAGCCAAGCAGTATCAGAACCAGCGCCGTTGCTGCGGCGGCGGTGAACTGCTGCAGGTTCATGGTGCGGTTATTCGCTGGCGATGGACCAGCTCTTCTCTAGCATCGAGCTGTATTCGCCCGAAGCGTAGAGGTCGAACTGAACTTCGTGCGCCGAGAGTTTCTCGAAAGAGGTGTCCCGCAGGCGCAGCTCGTACCATTGATCAAGATAGCGATGATAGCGGCGCAGGAATTCCGGCGAAAGCGCCTGCGAAGAAGGGAACTCCTGTAATACCGCATGCAGTCCATACGAGCGGCGGAAGAGGGCGCAATGATCGAGCACGCCCCAGCTTTCGAGCTTGGCGCGCACGTGGGCCGGAATCTCGTGGACGAGCAGCATGATGAAGCTTTCCGGGCGCACGCGGCGTCCGCTGAATTCCTCGCTGGACTCAGCGGTTTCGGCGCACTGTTCGGCCCAGCGGGAAATATCCTTGCCGATGTAGAAAAGCATGCGCAACTCGGCGTAGCGTCCGCGTAGAAGCCGGCGATCGAGCTCTTCGAGTGGAGTCTTATCACGCGGCGCCAGGCCCTGGATCATCAGACTAGCGCGTGAACTTTCGAGCAGCAGCGATGTCTCCTCTGTGCTCGTAAAAGGGTGCAGAATCAGGGGCGGAAGCGGAAAGGCCTTGCTTGATGCGTTCCTGCCCGCGGGGCTTTTCATGTACTCGTTCTCGATTGCCAGCACTTAGAGTGTAAACCTGTTTTCGGTAGATTCGCGGCGAATTTTGCTGCCACGAGTACCATATCGGCAGCTTTCGAGAAAATCTTATTTCTGCGCCGACGCAGACGGAATAAAAGACGGCCGATGTAACTCCATCTGAATCAGCGTGTCGAGCGATTCCCAAGGCAGCGCGCCTGGTACTTTCCTGCCGTTCAGAAAAAACGTGGGCGTCTGATCGATGCCGAGCACTTTGCCCTCTTTGAGGCTGGCATCCACTTCGGAGGCTTTGGCGTGGCTGTCCAGACAAGCCCCCAGCGCATGCTCATCGATGCCATGCGATTTGCCGAATTCCACGACTTTGGCGCGCAGATTGTCCGGCTGAATCTCGCCCTGATGCTCGAAGATCCAGTCGTGAAACGCCCAGAAGAGGTCAGGTTTGCCGTCCCCGATGCAATGCGCAGCTTCGGCCGCGGCCGGTGCCCACGGATGGATCGAGGCGATCGGAAAATCCTTAAATATCACCCGAACATCCTGGGGATATTTTTTCGGCAGTTCGTTACGAAGCGTGCTCGCGAATTTGCGGCAGTACGGGCATTGGAAATCGTTGAAGACCACCAGGGTGATCTTGGCGCTGGCCGGGCCGAAGGAAGGCCCATCCGTCGGAATCAGCGCGGCTGTCACCACGAACGGGCTTTGGGTGAGATCCCAGATTGGTTCGCCGAGCAGATGCTTGCCATCCGCTGTTACGAAATACGTTTTCTCTTCCTTCGTATCGCCAAGACTGAGATGGACTACCAGCCGGAAGTAGCCGGCCAGCGGGGTCGGCTGCGGATCATCCACTGCGATTTTCACCGCGGGCGTGAAGCCTTCGGCATAGCTGAGATATGCGGCGATTTTCTGTTTGTCCACTGCGGGCGGCGCCTGGCCGAGGCCGCAGATCACCAGCAAACCAAATAGAAAAACTGCCCGGACACTTTGAATCACGCGTGCTTCAAGTGTCACACACGGTTCCTATACTGAGGGTTGTCCTCGCTGCGCCGTTATGCCCCGTTGATCACGCTGGTGGTTGGGCTGGCGAGTCTTTATCTCTATAGATTGTCCGGAGTGGGTGTGCTCGATCCCGACGAGCCACGCTACCTGGCGATCGGGCGGGCAATGGCTGCGACCGGCGATTACGTGACCCCGCGGCTGTGGGGTTCGCCTTGGTTTGAAAAGCCGCCGCTGCTCTACTGGCTCACCGCGATAGGAACGAATGCGCGGCTGGGCATCGAGCTTTCGGGCCGTTTACCGGTCGCGATCCTTAGCCTGTGTTTTCTGGCGGCGATGTTTGCTCTGGTGAAAGCCGAATATGGCGAAGAGCTCGCCGCGCTTGCGGTTGTCTTGCTCGGATCCTCTGCAGGCTGGCTCGTCTACAGCAGCCTTGCGCTTACCGATCTGCCGCTGGCCGTGTTTTATTCGCTCGCGGTTCTGCTCGCCGTGCCGCTCGCCGGGACCGTGAGAAACGAGGGCCAGTCTGGCCGTTTCCTTTTGATTGGCATCTCGCTCGGTCTGGCCACGCTGGCCAAAGGGCTTGTACCCCTGATGCTCGCCGTACCGTTTGCCTGGTTCCTGCGGGCCTGGTGGCGCAAATGGTGGATCGCCGCGGCAGGCCTGCTGGCCGTAGCCCTGCCCTGGTACGTCGCGATCACGGCCCGGAACGGGCGAGCGTTTCTCGAGGACTTTTTCTGGAAGCATCACTTTGAGCGCGTGTACTCGTCCGCGCTGCAGCATGTGCAGCCCTGGTGGTATTACCTTCCCGTGCTGGCGGGCGCACTGCTTCCCTGGACGCCGCTTGCTGGTCTGCTGCTCGCGCGCGGGCGCAAATGGGATGCGCGGCAGCGATTTCTGGCGGCCTGTGTGGCATTCGGCCTGGTAGTTTTCAGCGTCGTTCTGAACAAGCTGCCCGGATATCTTTTGCCGCTTGTGCCCTCGGCTTTCCTCCTGCTCGCGATCACAGCGGATTGGCGCGGCTGCCGACTGCGGCTCTGGCTGATTCCATGCGCACTGGCGATTGGATGCCTGCCCCTCCTCGCACAAATTCTGCCGGGCGTGCTGGCTGCCGGAAGGTTGTCGCTGTCCCAGCTGCCGCACATCTATCCCAGAGAAGCATTCTACATAGCCTTGCCTTTGGCCGTGCTGGCGCTGGCGCGCCGCAGCTGGCTCGTGCCGCTGCTGGTGCTGTGCCTCGTTGCGTGCGGTCTCTATCTGAAAATCACCGCTTATCCAGTGCTCGATCGGGAAGTATCGGCACGCGGAGCCTGGCAGCGTATCAAAGATGCGCACGGTGTGGTCTGCGATAACTGGGTATCGCGCAAGTGGGCTTACGGCCTGGCGTTGTATCGCGGAGAAGCCTATCCGCTTTGCGGCACGCCCGGAGTCAGATACGATTACAAGCTCCAGGCACACGGAAACGAGATGCCGGCGCTGGTTCCGGCCGACCCGCGCTGAACGAGATTTTGGAAGGAGCCAAACGATGACGCGGCGCGAACTGATGGGCGCGGGAGCAGCCTTGTTTTCCGCCGGCCTCGAAGCGGCCCGGACGCCTCCCGCGTTCGAACGGGTGCGGTCGGGCGGCGCGGCGTGGCCCGGCGAAGACGAATGGAGCGCCCTTTCAGGCGAGGTTGGGGGAAGACTCGAGCCCGTGCGCATGCCGGCGCTCGATCCGGCCGAAGCGGCGAAGCTGCTGAAGAATCCCTTCTATCTCGGCGATCATCCGGCGCTTACGCAGTCTTCCGGCTGGATTGACGCGTGGCGCTCCGAACCGAGCGCTTACGTTGTGGCCGTCGAGAGCGCTTCCGATGTCTCCGCGGTAGTGCGCTTTGCAGCGAAACACAAGCTGCGCCTGGTGGTGAAGGGCGGCGGCCACAGCTACCTCGGCGCGTCGAATGCTCCCGATTCGCTCCTGATCTGGACGCGGCGCATGAATCAGATCAGGCTGCACGATGCATTCGTGCCGAACGGGTCAAAGACCGACCCAGTTCCGGCGGTGTCGGTGGGAGCGGGATGTATCTGGCTGCATGTCTATGACGCCGTCACGACCAAAGCCGGCCGCTATGTGCAGGGCGGCGGCTGCACCACAGTCGGCGTTGCGGGACTGGTGCAGGGCGGCGGCTTCGGCAGCTTTTCGAAAGGCTTTGGCATGGCCGCGGCGAGTTTGCTGGAGGCCGAGATCGTGACCGCCGATGGCCAGGTGCGCGTAGTCAACGAAGGCCGCGATCCCGATCTGTTCTGGGCATTGAAAGGCGGCGGAGGCGGCACGTTTGGCGTCGTAACGCGCTTGACCCTGCGCACGCATATTTTGCCTGAGACGTTTGGGGTCGTGCTCTGGACCGTCAAAGCCGCTTCAGACGAGGGCTTCCGCCGTCTGCTCGATCGTTTTCTCGCGCATTACGCGAAAGAACTGTTCAATCCGCACTGGGGCGAGCAGGCGCGCGCCACCCTTGATAACCGCTTCGCCGTGCAGATGCTGTTTCAGGGCATTGATGTGCAGCAAGCCAGGCAGGCCTGGAGCGAGCTCGAGCAGTTTGTGTCGAGTAATACCGCCGAGTACAGGATCGTTCAGCCCCTGACCGTGCTCGCGCTTCCCGCTCAGCGCATGTGGGATAGCGCGTTTCTCGAGCAGCATCTGCCCTCCGTGATCGCTTTCGACAAGCGGCCCGAAGCAAGAGCCGGCGATTACTGGTGGGCCGGCAATACGGGCGAAGCCGGCACGTTCTGGCACGGGTACAGCTCCTTGTGGCTGCCCCAGCGCCTGCTCGAACCGGCACAGCGCGGGAAATTGACGGATGCCTGGTTTGCCGCCAGCCGCCACTGGTCCGTGACGCTGCATTTCAACAAAGGACTCGCAGGCGCCTCACCCGAGACAATTGCAGCATCGCGCAACACGGCCATCAATCCGCAGGTACTCGACTCCTTCGCGCTCGCCATTACCGCCGATGACGGCGCAAGCGCGTTCCCGGGACTGCCCGCACCGGATCTGGCCGCGGCAAGGCGCGACGCAGCAGCGATCTCAGCTGCGGCCGAAGCGCTCCGAAAAGCAGCTCCCCAGACAGGCTGCTACGTCTCCGAGTCCGACTACTTTCTCGCAAATTGGCGCGAGGCGTACTGGGGCGACCACTGGCCGCGATTGTCGCAAATCAAACAGCGCTACGATCCCGGCGGACTCTTCATCGTGCATCACGGCGTCGGCAGCGAACACTGGAGCCGGGACGGCTTCAAACGCCTCGCATGAGACGGCGGAGTTGGGAGCTGTCTCCGGCGAGCGACACTCTGAAATTTCCTCTGCCAGTTACTTTTGGGCGAACCATCTGAGACCTCGGGCCGGGCTTTCCAAGTCCGGCCTTTTCTTTTTTTGAAAAGCCTCTAGCTGCGCGTTCCGACCTGGTTGCGCTCGGCGAAATCTTCCGCGACCAGCGGCATTCCCGGCAGCATTTTGGCCTTCGAGTTGACGTTATAGCGCGAGCGTGCCGCAAACAGCTTTTCCACTTCTTCGCGGGGCAGCGCTTTGGCGCCTCCGGCCATTTCGGCCGCCAGCATGATGCGCGCGAAGTGCTCCACCATCTCCATCCGGAAGAACGCCTCCCAGACATCGCGCCCATACGCCGTGCAGCCGTGATTTTCGAGCAGCATGGCATCGTAGGTCGGAATATAGGGCAGCATGCCGTCGCTCAAAGCGGGCGTGCCGGGCAGCCCATAAGCGGCCAGCGGAACGGCTCCGAGCTGGATTACGATCTCGGGCAGCAGCGCAATGTCGAGCGCACGTCCGGCCGCGGCAAATCCGGTGGCGGTCGGCGGATGCGCATGCACCACCGAGCGCACGTCGGGGCGCAGCGAGTAAACCGTCAGATGCATTGCAATTTCGCTTGTGCTCTCGCGCCGGCCTTGAATCTTTTTCCCGGAGCAGTCGCAGACGATGAGGTCTTCGGCTTCGATGAAGCCTTTGCTGATGGCGGTGGGAGTGCAGAGAATGCGATCGTCCTCCAGCCGCACACTGATATTGCCATCGTTCATAGCCACCCAGCCCTTTTGGTAGACAAGGTGACAGATCCGGAGAAGATCCTCGCGGACCTTCGCCTCGCTCAGAGACGCGGGTTCGTTCCTGCGCTCCTGCTCGGTCTTGCTCATGCGCATCCGATTTTATCAAGGCGACGGTCTCAGGCTCGCCGTTACAATGAGTCGTGGAAAAACGGCGGATGTGCCCGAACTGCCGGGCATTCATCACGATGGCGGATCGCGTGTGCCCTTACTGCGGGGTGCAGTTAGGGCCGCGCGCAGTGGACGTGCGTGCGAGTCAGCTGGCGGCCTCCTTCATTCCGCATGCAAACCTGACGGCCATCATCATTCTGGCGATCAACGTCGCCTTTTACCTGCTGGAAGTTGCGCTGAGTAAAAGCACCAGCATCAGCGGGCAGGTAGCCGTGCTGCTCGGAGCGAAATATGCGCCGCTGATTCATGCCGGGCAGCACTGGCGCCTGCTCACGGCCGGCTTCCTCCACGGCGGCTTCATCCACATCTTTATGAACTCCTGGTCCCTGTTCATTCTCGTCACCGAAGTGGAGCAATTCTACGGGACCAGCCGCCTCATCGTTGCTTATATCTTTTCTACCGTGACTGGGTTTTATCTCAGCTATCTTTGGTCCCCGGGCGCGCTTTCGCTTGGCGCCTCGGCCGCGTGCTTCGGGCTGATTGGCATTATGCTTGCCATGGGAATGCGCAACCGGGCCGATCCGCTCACTCACGCCGTCCGTGCGCATTACGGTCAGTGGCTGATCATCGGCATCGTGCTCAGCCTTGTTCCCGGGATCGATATTGCTGCGCATATCGGTGGCTTCATCGGCGGATTCGTTGTCGGCTTTCTCGCCGGCCTGCCCGGCCTGCCCAACACCCCCAAGGAAACACTCTGGCGCGTACTCGCCGGAGTAGCGCTTGCGGTCACTGTCTACGCCTTCCTGCAGGATGCGCGCTCGTATCATGCTCTCGTCCGGTCGATATAGGGCAGGTACGAAGTTGAGCTAGGTACGAAAGTCGTAGTACTTTGCCGGTATTCCGGGGCCTAAATCCAGCTCTCTTTTTCTGATAAAGTAGGGTATGTAGTACGTCCTGAGTGCAGTGTGCTCAGGTTCTAAGTCTCGTTTTCAGGATTCATAAACATGCGGCGAATTTCCTCTGCATTCCTTATTTCGGCGGCGCTGCTGTTCAGTAGTGCGGCCCTCGGCGATACCCTGGCCTGGGACGTAACCGGCCAGAACACATTCGGAACGCTCGATCTCAACACCGGCAATTTCAATCAGGTCGCGAACTTCGGATTTACTCCCGCCGGCATCGGCGAAGTGAACGGGGTTCTCTATACCTCGCTTTCGGGCGGCACTCAACTGTACCAGGTAAACCCGGTCAATGGCGCCCTCTCCTTTATCGGCGATCTGAGCAACGGCACCTTCACTTACTACACGCTTGGTTCGACCAACAGCGCACTGTACATGGTCGACAACATGGGTACGCTCTGGACCATCAACCCCAAGACCGGTACGCCCTCGATGGTCGGATCCACGCGCCTGAATCTGACCAACGTGCAGGCCATCACGCTGTCGGCTGGCTCCAACACGCTGTATCTCACGCTCAATAACAACATTTACACGATCAACACCACCACCGGACTCGCCTCGTATGTCGGCACGAGCGGCTCTACGGATTTCGGCGCGCTGATCGATCTCGGTGGAAAAGTCTACGCCAACACGATCGTCTATCCGAATTCGGTTTACATGTTCAATCCGGTGACCGGCGTTTCGAGCTTTGTGACACTTTCGAACGCGGGCGATTATTCGTGGGGTCTGGCGCCCATCGTGCCCGAGCCGGGTTCTTTCGGAATGCTGATGGTAGCGGCCGCCGCGCTCGGTGCATTCTTCTGGAAGCGCCGCCGCGCATTCGTCACCGAATAACTTCCGGTAACGCGCAGCTGTAGTTCTCGCAACGGTAAATCGTAATCCGTCCCTTATTCTCCAGGTTTTCGCGAACCGGAGCATAGCTTGACCATTGCCGAGCCGAACGATCGTCGATCAGCAACACGACGGTGTTCGGCTCGAATTTTTTCCACTCGCTTCGAAGCAGCTCTTCGGCCTCGCTGTCTCGCTCGCGAGCGCGAATGATCACGTGCGCGGGCGGCGCCAGGTACCGGCCCAGCGCGGCCAGCATCTGGGGCTGGGCAGTCCCCTGCGCCCGGAGCGCTGCCGCGGAGGATTCGAGGGAACGGCGCGCGCGTATTTCAAAGTCTTCCTTGCCGGTCAGGCGGGCCAACCGGATCAGCACATCCGTCGCCACCGAATTACCGGAAGGCTCCGCGCCGTCGTAGTCGTCCTTCATGCGCACCAGCAGATCGGGCGCGTCCGCCGTCGTGCTGAAGAACCCGCCATTCTGCGTGTCCTCGAACAGACGAAAGCCGCGCGTGGCCAGATCTTCGGCCAGCTCGAGATAGGTGAGGTCGAAGCGTATTTCGAAAACGTCCAGCAGCGCCTGCGCGAGGAAGGCGTAGTCGTCGAGGAAAGCTGGAATAGCAGCCTCACCGTTGCAGAAGCGGCGCAGCAGCCGTCCCGATTGCCGGTCGTACAAGCGGCTCAGCAAGAATTCCAGAGCGGAGGCCGCCCCGTCCCGGTACTCCGTTTCGTTCAGCACGGCGTAGCCTTTCGCCAGAGCCGAAATCAGGAGAGCGTTCCAGGAGGTGAGGACCTTGTTATCGAGGTGCGGGCGCGGACGTTTCGAGCGCGCCTCTAAGAGGATCTGCTTTGCGCGGGTGAGCCGTTCGTCTTCGTTTGCGCCCGCCACGAAGAGGATGTTGCGGCCGACGAATTCGCCCTGCGGATCGGCTTCCACATTGCCGTTGCGCTCCACGCCGTAGCATTCCGCGAAAACCGGATAGAGTGCCGGGCCGAGAAGCTGTTCGATCTCCTGCGCGCTCCAGATATAAAACGCGCCCTCGCCCGAATGCGACGGGTCCTCGGGCTCGGGGCTGTCGGCGTCTTCGGCCGAATAGAACGCGCCGGAGGGATCGCGCAGATCGCGCAGCACGTAAGCGAAAACATCCCGCGCCGTGTCGGCGAACAGCGATTCGCCGGTGAGCTGGAACGCCTCCAGATACGAGGTTGCCAGCTGCGCCTGATCATAGAGCATCTTTTCGAAATGCGGCACGAACCAGCGCTCGTCGACCGAGTAGCGGTGGAACCCGCCGCCGAGCTGATCGTGCATGCCGCCGCGAGCCATCTGGCGCAGCGTGGCGAAGACCATCTCGTTTGCCTCCGGGTTGCGCAAACGGAGAAGATAATTCAGCACCACCGGACGCGGAAACTTTGGCGCGTTACCGAAACCGCCCCAGGTCGGATCGAACATCCGGCGGAATTGCCAGAAAGCCGTCTCAAACAGCTCGCGATCGAGCGTAGCGGCTCCTGCCGTGCGTGCCGGCTGAAGAGAGCGGAGTTGCTCGGCGACGTTCGCGCTTGATTGCTCGATGCGTTCGCGATCCTGCTGCCAAAGGCGCGCGAGTTGTTCGAGAATGTCTTTGAAACCCGGCCTTCCGTAGCGGGAATCCGGCGGAAAATATGTGCCCCCGAAGAACGGTTTCAGATCGGGCGTGAGCCAGACCGACATCGGCCACCCACCGCTACCGGTAGTCGCCTGCACGAACAGCATGTAAATGCGATCCACATCGGGCCGTTCCTCCCGATCGATCTTGATCGGAACGAAACCGGCGTTCAGCACGCGAGCAATCGCTTCGTTTTCAAACGATTCGTGCGCCATCACATGACACCAGTGGCACGTCGAGTAGCCGATCGAGAGGAAAATCGGCTTTTGCTCGTGGCGGGCCTTTTCAAATGCCGCTTCGCCCCACGGAAGCCAGTCGACCGGGTTGTGCGCATGTTGGCGAAGATATGGACTCTTCTCGTGGATAAGAGCGTTGGTGTGCATGAGCCGGCAATTTGATTGTCGCCTGACTCAGGTGGCATGGCGGGCGCGCGGAATTCGTCCCATATACGCACAGAAGCTTCCCAGCAACGCTCGATCTTGTGCGCCGAAGCGCTCAGGATTAACGCATTTAGCCTGGCGTCTGAATTGCTAGCCCAAGCAGCATGGCGGAGCGAATGCGCGACATCGTGACCGGTGAACTGACCCTCGATTATTTCGTGCGGCGAGCGTCAGAGGGGTGGCGTCTGGCCAGCATTGAGTGGGTCCGCGAACAGCCCGGTGTGGCGGAGAGCGAGTTCGCAGGCAAGACGCTCGAGACGCATTTGCCTTACGGTTTGCGCATTGCCGAAGGCGGCCAGATTCTCGAAGAGAACCCGATCGAATCGGCCGTGCTGCTGCTCATCCTCGATCAGATCGTGCACGAAAAGAGAGTCACCGAAATCGCGCACGAGCTCAACCTGCGCGGGTATCAGCAGCGGGGCGGGGGAGCCTGGAGCCCGGCCGCAGTTTTCGAGTTGTTGCCCAGGCTGATCGAAGCCGGTCCCGCGCTGCTCAAGAGCGCCGCCTGGCGTGAACGGAACGAAAAAGGGCGGGTGCATTAGTTTCGCGCACCCGCCCTTTTTATGCTCAGCTTTGGTCACGCCGATCAGCGATGCGGAGCCGAGAAGTGCGGCGCCGGCATCGAGAAGTGCGAAGGCGCCGAAAAGTGTGTTGGCGCCGAGAATCGCGGAGCAGCTACATGCGAAGCGCCACGCCTCGGGATGACCCGAGCTGCCGTTCCGCCCGGACGACCTTTCCAGTTATGTCCGTAGTAGCGGCCCGGATAGCGATAGTAGTTCCACGCCGGGCCGTAGAAACCGTAGTAGCCGAAGTAAGCGGGCGAGTAGAAGCCCCAGCCAAACGGGCTGTAAAGCGAGCCGGCCAGCGGCCAGAATCCGTACGCCTCAAAATACGGATCCCAGTACCAGCCCGGACCCGCCGCTACATAGGCTTCGGCATTCTGCGACGATCGCAGACTGGCCTGCGCCTCATCCGCGCTGCGCGCCTTGCTCCAGACATAGAGCGGCTCCACTTTGGCCTGATCCTCGTTGAAGCTATGCTTCTTCAGAGGCTTGTCGCTCGCAAGCTGCAGCTCGTCGTGTCTGCCGAGCTCCACGCTCTTGCCGTCCTGAGTAACTTTGAGTTTGCCGTCAAAGGTCTGAATCGTCTGGTTGGCTGCATCGAAGCTATACAGTCCTTGCTTCTCAACCTGCGCCGACGTTCCGTTCATCTGGATTGCGAGATTGGTTCCATTGATCAGCTGATCGACTTCGAGCATCGCCGAGCCCTGCCGGAGTTGAACCTGGGCACCGGCCAAACCAGCCGTCGGCAGCTGTACCTGGCTGTCGTGCCCGACCCGCAGGAAAGTGCCCGGTGTAAGAAGCAGCTCCACGTAGCCGTTATGTGTTTCGAGCGTTTCGCCCGGATGCAGAACAGCGGAGCCGACCGAGTCGCGCGAGAGATTCTGCCCATTGAGCAGCACCTCGCCTTCGACGTAATTAACGGTACCCGGACCAGCCGGAACCGGTGAATTCTCAGAGCCGGACAAGCTGCTCGATTGTGCCCACGCCATCGCGGCGGATGCGAGCAGGACGGCCACTGCTTTCCATGCCGTCTTCTGTTGTCCTTTCATTTTCTTTTTCCTACGTATTGGACGCGTGGCCTTCCAATAAGGTCGCAAAGCCCACACAGCTCGGAGGAATGATGGAAACGTGCTAGCGGTTGTGAAAACGCTACGGGGATGCTGCTCCGCTTCCTTGTTCGCGGCTCGGAGTCTCCATCCCGCAGTTTAGAAACTCAGGCGCAAGCTGGCCTGAGCGCGGCGCGCATTCGTTCCGTCCGGGAATCCAGCCGATGCCGTTGGCAAACCCAGACCCGCCGCCGGATAGATCACGCCGGACTTCGTCTTGGTATTCCACACAGCGTTGTAACCGGTGGTCGAAGCTGACGTGTACGTAATCGTATTGGTCAGGTTGAACACTTCAAAACCGAGCGACATCCGGAAGCGTTCCGTAATCGGGAAATCTTTCGACAACCGCGCATCCACTCGCGTGGTGTCGTTCAGGCGCAGCGTGTTGATTCCGAGGAACGGCACCTGGTTCGAACCGCCGAAGCCGTTGAGCGTGCTCGGCACGAGCAAACCCGGATAAGCGGCGATGTTGCTGAGAGTCTCGGTATAGGGCAGGCCGGAGGCGATGGTGGTGATCGCCGTCAGACGCCAGCCGTTCACAACGTACTTCGCGAACCCGGAGTCGCTGTGGCTGAAAGTCGGCGCCCAGACCCAGTTGATCGCCAACCGTTGCCGCTGATCGAGACTCGAATCCCCACGCGCGCCCTGGTAATCGCCGTTGAACAGCGTGCTCGAAACGCCGCTCATATAGGTGAAGTTGCTGCTGCCGCCCAGATTGTTGTCGATGGCATGCGACCAGGTGTACGCCAGGCCCGCTTCAAAGCCGTGCTGCATGCGGCGCGTCAGCTGAACCGACAGACCGTTGTAGTAGCTGTTGCCGCCGTTGTCTACTTCCAGCACGCGATTGAAATGCGGGTTCACGCGATTGGCTCCGAGATAGACCGGCGTCGTAAACGTCCCGACCGGGACTCCGCCTTGCGCGTTGAGAATTGTGTACGTCACTAGAGTTGGCGGAATCACGGGCTGGTTGATGTCGCGAACTGTGAAAATGCGCGCGCCTCGGTCCCACATGTAGCTGACCGTCAGACTCGTATTGGAGCCGAGTGCTTGCTGGATGCCGAAGTCCCCCTGCTCGGTGTACGGCGTGCGGAAATCCGGAGCGGCAAACTCGATATTCGCGCCGCCTGAAGCCGTGAGCCCGGTCGTGCTCGCAAGCACAGTTGGAAACGGCGGTAACAGATTCGTCGGGGTCACTCCGCGCGTGAGCGTATAGCTCTGAATGTAATTGTTGTTTGACGAGAACAGCGTGTTGATCAGCGCCGCTGAATAGCGCCCGTACATGATGCCGTAGCCGGCGCGAATCACCGTCTTATTATTGTTGAGACTCCAGGCCAGGCCAACGCGCGGAGCGAGGTCCAGGTTGTCCTGCGCGATATGTCCCGTTTGCGGGTAAGCCGCATTTACATAATTCGCCGGCGGCTGGGGCAGAAAACTCTTCTCGTAACGCACGCCGTAGTAGAGCGTCAGATTGGGCCGGATGCGGTACTGATCCTGTGCATAAGCGGCCAGATCGTTGATGTAGCTGTCGACCACGGGATTGCCGAAAGCCTGCGCATAGCTCGAGTAAGCGAGCGGATTCACGCCCGCATAGGCCAGCGCAAAAGCGTTCGGACTGGTGAACGTATAACTGCCGTTGGAATTGTTCAGCTCGTTGTAATAATCTTCCGTGTTGAGGTAATCCACGCCGAATTTGAAGTTGTGCCTGCCTTTGGTGTAGCTGAGATTGTCGGCGAACTCATAGCGGTTCTCGCTCGGCGCGATGCGTGGCAAATAATTGGGCGCGCCGATGCTCACGCCGTTGACGGAAATGGAAACTGCTCCGGTCGAGGGAAGAATCGCGTTGTTCAACGCATCCGCCTGCCGGTCCTTGAACCAGCCGAAACGCGCTTCGTTCACCAGCGAGCCGTTCGGAGTCAGCGTCCAGTCGGCCCGCCCCATGCGTACATTCACGTCATCGATACCGTTGCTGTTCAGCGCGCCGCCGTTCGTTACGACCGCGCCGGTCTGAATGCCGTTCGGCGAATTGAAGTGCATATAGTTCAGGCTCACACTGAAGGCGTTGCGCTCGTTCGGACGATAATCGATCTTGAGCAGCGCTGTTTGCTGGCTCTGTGTGCGCGGCAAAGTCGTAAAGAACTGCGGCAGCAGATTATTGATCGCCTGGCATTCGGAGGGCGTAGCTGGCGGCAGCCCGCCGATCGCCACCCCGCAGTTCTTCCACTTCGCATTCGTGCCCGAGCCGCTGATATTCGACGGACTGATCAGGCTCGAGACGAGCGGAAAATCGCGCAGGTGCTCTTCCGTGTTGCCGAAGAAGAACAGCTTGTTCTTCACGATGGGCCCGCTGACATTTCCGCCGAACTGATTGCGCACCTCGGGCGGATTGATGGCCGTGAACGGATCGCGCGCATCGAGCGTGCGATTGCGAAAGAACCAGAAGCCGGACGCGTGATAATCGTTCGTTCCGCTGCGTGTCACAGTGTTGATGACGCCGCCAATCGCGCGTCCGTATTCGGCCGAGTAGCCGTCGCTTAACACCTGAAATTCCTGCACCGCATCCTGCGAGATCTGTGTCTGAATACGCGTGCGGCCGGCGTTTTCCCCATAAAATTGATCCGTCGTATCGTTGCCGTCGATCAGAAACGTATTCCCGCCGGGTTTCCCGCGGAAGCTGACGTCGCCGAAGGTGCCGTCCGGTGTAACGCCCGGCGTCATCAGCACAAACTGATCGACGCGCCGTCCATTGATCGGAAGATTGTTGATCTGGTGTTCGTCAATCACCTGCGAGACGTCGGTCTTCACCTGATCGACCAGCGGCGCCTCATCCACTACGTCCACCTTGGTTGTGCTCGTTTTAAGCTGCATCTGCACGTTGAGGCTGACATCCTGTCCCACGTGCAGCGTGATATCGCGATTCTGGAATTCGGCGAAGCCCGGCGCATCGACGGTTACGCTGTAGCCGGAGTGCGGCACCAGCGAGGGCGCATTGAAAAGGCCGCCTCCGGTGGTAATCAGGTCGCGCCGGATGCCGAGCTCGGAGTTTTCAACCGTGACGTGCGCGCCGGCCACGGTTGCACCATTCGGATCCGTGACGACGCCGCTGATCGCACCCACGCCGGCTGAGGTCTGGGCCAGCAGCGGATTCACACAAAAAGCAAGAAAAGCGAGATGGGCCAGTACGGCACACTTCATTCGAGGCAGTCTCATAGAAAAACCGGTATGGAACCAAAAATAGCAGCTTTGTGTGACGATCCAGTTTCAAACGCGCAGGCGGGAATGGCGCCTGTTTGTCTGGGTCAATCGGTCTCAGATCGGTCGTGAAATCGGGCGCGGGTTTGGCGCCCAGTTGTTTGCGAATGTATCTGGCGGCGGGCTTTGGCGAGACCACGCTGACACCGTGTTACATGCTCGCCAGAGATTGCCTCTGCTATTTTCGGTCGTTCGGGCCGCGAGTACCGTCGGCCTGCACGGCGATCAGCAGCGAACCCTTGAACGCTACCTGCAGCTTGCCATCGGGTCCGTTCACAAAGCCGAGTGGCTTGTTATCTACATAGTCAAAAACCGCGTAACGCCCCGTGCCAAGCCCTCGCAGCTCAACCGTGCCCTTCCACTCCGGCGCAAAGAACGCGTAGTACATCACTCCGTTCTTGCGAATGCAGTGCGTCTCGGGTTTATCGAAACCGATATCGTACAGATTGCCGAGATATTCGCCTTCCGGAAGCATCTCCTTGCGGTAAATCCGCACCCATTTCGCCCACAGCGTTTCCTTTTCCGGCGTAAGAATCAGTTTGGCGGCATCTGCATCGCTTGGCGGGGCCGCTTTGTCGTTCGGCGGCCACCGGTATTCGGTTCCGATTACGCCGCCCACGCCCACTGTAGAAGCGAAGTCCATGCCGCCGTCGCTCAATTCGACATGATCGCCAAAGTACGGTAGTTTGTCGCCCATCAGCGCCTTTAACGTCTTGCCTTTCGAGCGCACCTGCCAGGAACTTTCGGGATCCGATGCAACGCTCATGTTGTAGTACGGCATCGCGAAGAACGAATACGCGGTTCCGCAGGGACAGAGCTCGATCAATGCGCCTGGTTTGACGGCGTGCGCTGCATCCGATATCGCGCGGAAGAAGAACGGCAGCTCGCGCACGGAATCAAGCTCCGATGCATGGTGATGCGCCGGGTTTGTGCAGCGCGGGACTGCATTCAAGAATTGTCCATCAAGCTTCAGACCGTCGAATCCCCACGTTTTGAAGATCCGCTCGGCCAGCCTGCGATGATACGCCACAACATCCGCATCCGCCGGACACAGATAGAAAGCGTTCCACCAGCTGATACGGCGGCGAGATCCGGAGGGATCGAGCAGCAGCCACTCCGGATGCGCACGAATCAATTCGCTTTTCGGGCTGACCGACAGCGGCGCCCACCAAAGCTGCGCCTTCATCCCCGCGGCATGGATCCGGTCCACCAGCGCGCGCACATCGGCATCACCGCGCGGAAACTTTCTTGGATTCGGCTCCCAGTCTCCTTCCGCTGTTTGCCAGCCGTCATCCATCGTCACCCATCCGAAGCCCAGTCTTTTCGCCTCGGGTATTGCGTTTTCGATCTGCTCCGGTTGAAAATTGCGGCCGAAACCCCAGGCGCACCAGATCGGCTCGAATGCGCCAGCGGCGGGCGTTTCGAATTGCACTCCGCGGTCGATCATCATGCGGCGGTAATCGCGCAACACGTCGAAGTAATCGCCCTGATGAACCGCAACGAAGGTTTCGGGCGTCCGGAACACCGCGCCTGGCCGGAGCGTGACGTTCTCTTTCGCTTCGATCGCGAGCGTAGCGTGATCTGCGGACGGCATCGCCACAGGCTCCGACACCAGCTGAGGAGTGAGTTCATCGTGTCCCACCGCGAGGCCGACGTCCGGCCGCCACACATCGACTACTGGTGTTCCCCCGCCGTAATCGTCCGCATTCATCCCCAGGTAGTTTTCCTGCGCGAATCCCGGCTTGAGCGGCACAACCCAGTCCGGCCGCTTCTCATATGAGCCGCTCTGCAGCGACCAGAAAGCAGTACCGTTCTTTCGATCGCCTGCCGAGATGGTGTATGCGGCATTGCGCCAGCTGCTGATATGAACCGCATGCCCCGATCGATTGAGATAACGAACATTGATGACGAGCATGCGGCCGTATCGCTCAAAAGCATCCACCGTTTCCTGCTTTTCGATTTCGCCCGATCGTTCGATGAGAACGAGCCGCTGAGCGGCGCCTCGCTGGTCGGAATAGCTGGTGGATTCGCTCTTCTCTACGCGCCAGCTCTCCAGCCTGTGTCCGTCCACGACCACGGATTCCGGGATCTCCGCCCGTCCGATGGAAATGCTCTTCGTGCCGAAATGAGCGATCAGAACCGTCCGGCCGCTGGCGTCGAATCGCATCTCGAGATTCGCAGATCGAGCAACAGCCGCGGCTTGCACATCCGCTTTCGACGGAAGAGTGCCCGCACACAGCAGGAGCATAATCGTCGAGGCGGCACTTCGCACGATTCCCATTGTCGCGTGGTCAGGCTCAGTATTTCGCACCGCCGCTCGCGCACCTGCTGTAGAGTTTATTGATCGGCCACTGTTTTTTCAGTGCGTAACGTAACCGGACCCAGCAGCCCGGATGGCCGCAGCGGCGCGTCTGCCCGATAGGTCGGCATGGCCGTGAAGGTGTACTTGGTCGCACCCGGCTGCTGATCTCCGATCAGCCGGTTCACCCATAAATTCGTCACTTTGATTTCGACAACATTGTTGCCGCGCTTCAAAGCATCGCTGATGTCGATCCGATAGGGAGGATGCCACACAATGCCGAGCGAACGGCCATTCACCGATACTTCCGCCAGTTCGCGAACGTCGCCCAGATCCAGCACCACACGTTGACCCTTCTTCAGCCAATCGCTCGACGCGTCGATTTGCTTGACATACGCAGCAGTGCCCGAGAAATACTTCACGCCTGCGTCGGAATTTTCGCTCCAGGAAGCGAGATGATCGAGACTGATCTTCTCCGGGGCGCCCAGATTCGGTGCAAAATGAATCTCCCATGGCCCCTCAACTGACGCCAGCGTTGTTTCCTCCGCCACGGGTACCTTGCGCGCTTTCGTCGCAGTCGCACGCCGGAAGACAACGAACACCGATTCATTCGGCGCTAGCAAAAGCGGCACGTTTGTGCGGCCGCCTTCTATCCGATACGAGGCCGCCTCTCTGGCGCCCGTATCGGCGTGCCAGAGTTCGGGTGCTTTGCCGCTAATCCGGAATGAACTCGATAGCGCCAGCGGCTGGTCCGTCTTATTCAGAACGAAGTAGAGATCGCCATCGCTCAAATGGCGGTGGATAAAAGCCGTATGTTTCTGACCGCCGGAGTCCTCGTAATCGAAATCGCGTTCCACTCCAAGCGAGCGAAGCGCCGCGTTCACATCCTTCCCGGGGATAACCTTGCCTGCTCCTGTGTTGCCGCTCCAGAGCTCATCCGCGATTTTCGAGAACTCGTTCGCATTATCCGCCAGGCTCGGAGAACCAACCGGCCGATCGCCTACGATTACCGCCCCGGCGTTCACAAACTCGCGGAGTTTGCGCAGCACGGCAACCGTCATTCTGCTGCTGCTGCCGCCCAGATAGAGAGCGCGATAACGCATTCCGCTGCGAGTCTCGAGACACCCGTTCGCCACCGAGAACTGATTGAGCACTGCATCGGAATTGACGAAATCAAAGCCATATCCAACCGGCAGATCCTGCGGCAGCAGCCGTCCTTCTCCATAGAGCCCCGCGAGCGGCGCCTCCTCGCCATAGAAATAGGCCACGTCCGCCACAAACTTCCCTTGCTGCAGCAGGTACGCGTTGCGGCTGATATAGGTGACCCATGGCTTTGCCTGCTCGGCCCAGGTTTCATTGCGATTGAAGTACTGGCCGAAGATCATCAGCGATAGTCCCGGCTTCTTGTCGACTAGCGGTTGATGAACCGAAGTATGTATCACGGGCCGGTTCACTCCGAGCGCAAATTCTTCATCGATAATGGGCTTCAGAATTCTCGGCGAGAAGCCCCATGGCACCAGCGCCGAGGTCATCGACTCCGCCGCCACTAAGTTCTGCCCGTAGACGTGCGCGACCGATGCTGCGCCTCGAATGTCGATTACGTAGTTCGATCGCGGTCCCCGCTTGGGCGTGTACGTCCACATGGCAGCCATTGGAATATCGGCGTGCTGGCGCATCTCCAGGTCATCCCCGATTGAGACGCGCGTGCCCTCGAGCGATTCCCCGTAGTAGGTCAGTCCGTGCTCGTGCGCGCTCTTGGCAATCTGGCCATAGTGGCTTTCCGCAGTTAGCTGGGCCAGCGTGCGGCGGAAGTCCCAAAGAAACTTGTCGCTCTGCTCGGCGCTGCCCACGACAATACCGGTCAGCGCAGGCAGATACGGTGTGGCATCGTATCCGCGCAGACGCTTGAACTCCTGCAGCAGAGCGGGCGTCCAGTTGTAAGCGCCGACTTCGATGCTGTCGGTCAGCAGCGCGCGTACGCCGTGCCGGCCCATCAGCTGCGGGCCAACCGTGTCGGCATAGGTTCCGAGATAGGTGTCGATGTACGACTTCACAGCATCGCGGTCGAGCTTATCCACTTCGAGTCCGGTGGCCTCGGCAGTCGCCGGATGGTTGGTTGTACCGGTGAGCGAGTACCCGAGACGCAGAATGACCCATTCGCCCTGCGGCGGCGTCCACTCGAGAGATCCATCCGCCTTCATTTGCCTGGTCAGATCCACCACCTCAGCCGGGCGAACCGCCTGCTTCTCATCGATCGACGGACTCGCCACGGCATAGTAATCCGGAACCAGACCGAAGCCCGCCTTTTCTTCGAAGCGATTGATGCGCGGTGTCGTATGCAGAACAAACTCGTTTATTTCGGCGACTGGCGCACCTGGCTTCATGAAGGCTGAGAACACTCCGAGATCAACGCCCGGAGCCGGCTCGAAGCCACCCATGATTTCTGCCGGAGGCGGAGCGCTCCCGATCTTCAGCTGGAAAAAGCGGGCCGTAACAGGCGCAAACGAGACCGTCTCCTGCGGGACATGCGTCGGCGGCAGATCGGCAATTTGCCGGAAGGTCTGACCATCCTCGCTGCACTCGAGATGAAAAACGAGCGGTGGCGCAGCCGAAAACATTGCTGTCGCCGGCCGGGCGATCGTAACCGCGGAGATCGTGCGCGGTGTTTTGTACTCGTATCGCAGCCAGCCGCCCTCCGCAGCAACGGGAATCTTCACGCCATTGTTGTAATCGCCGTCGTCGAGCACCTTGGGATCGATAACGCCCGCGCTCGATGTCACGGTCGCTGGCTCACCAGCACCCGATGTGTTGGCCGGCAGCTTATAAGCGACCACCACCGCATCGCTGTAAAATTGCGGAGGCGTAACCGGCTTTGCGCCCGGCAGCGGCAGCTCCTCTTTGAACGGAACCGATTGGAATGGACCCGTGATGGACGGCGGTTTGGGAAGCGTTCCCTTGAATGGCGTTCCGCCCGCGACCCGCAGTTCGCTCCAGACCAGCTTTTTCATGCCTTGTTCGGGCTTCACCCACGGCCCGCCTGTTTCGCTCCATCCAGGTGATGAGGCGATGGCCATCTCGAGGCCGGATTGGTCCGCCAGTTCCGCTGCGTAGCGAAACGCATCCTTCCATTCCGGTGTCATGTAGGGCAGCCGCTTTGGTACAACCTGCGGCGTGGCGAGCGATGCATCGAAGTTCTGCAGACCGCCGATGCCGACCCGCTTCATCCATTCAAGGTCGAGCCGGATGCCTTCTTTGGTGACGTTTCCGTTCATCCAGTGCCACCAAACGCGCGGTTTCGCCGCGGCGGGCGGATTTTGGAAATTGTGCTCGAGATCGGTGCCGGGTGCCTGCGCCAGCGCGCACCATCCCACAGCCAGTACAAGAAACAGAAAGGCTTTGCAACGCGACATCCTGACCTCCCGCAAGCGCTACGCCGCTCGAAACGGCCGGTCGCAACGATGTGCGTTTATTATGCGCCAGGAACGAAGAATGTTTCGTCAGTATTTCGAGCCGCGAAACGCTGGCTCGGCGCCCGGTGATTCAACAGAGAGCGGGAGTTAGTGATTTAGCCTTTCGGTGATCGTTACCGGATCCGATAATTGGAAATTCAGCAGCGACTCGCTCGGAAGCACAGCCGGTTTGCCGCGCGTCGCGAGCACGATGCCCGTACCCGCAGCACCGCCTGCTCCGGCCCCGATTGCGGCGCCCTTTCCGCCGCCTCCGAGTGCTCCGATGATTGCGCCGATCGCGGCACCGCCGGCGATCTTGGCTGCGTCGGATCCCGTTGTGGCCGTACCCCGCTTCTCGACGGCGTTCGTATTCACCCGAACACGCTGCCCATCAGTCGTGTTGATCTCCGTGAGCGTCAGGCTGAGATTCGAAACTCCCCGCACACGGCCCGCCGGTGTCGCATCGACGATCCGCCCGAGCACTTTCGAGCCTTTATCGGCAATGATGAACCCATCGCGCACGATTGGCTGCGCCAGCGTGCCGCGAAATGTATCGCCCGCGTAGTTATGCTCGGTCGAAAGCGTTTCGCCAAGCCGAATCGAAACCGCAGTACCTGCGCCGAGCGTGACCTGATGCGGCTGCGGCTGCGGTTGCGGCTCCGGAGCTACGGCAGCTGGGTTCGCAACCGGCTGCTCGGCAACCGGCTCGGGTTGCGCGATCGGCGGGTAAACGGGGACACTGTTCGCCGGAGTGTTCTCGACCACTTGTACCGGCGGTGGTGGATCAGGCGCCGCCACGATTCGAGGCCGCAGCGCAGGCGTTCGTTTGAAATGCTTCGGAGGCGAAACCTTGCTCACCGCTACCGGATGCGTGGAGGCTGGCCTGGACACGGCGGCTGCTGGTACAGCAGCAGGCGCAGGCTCCGAAGCGGGCGGTGTTTCGGGGTTGGCGGCGGGCGCTGGCGGAATCGCTTGCTCCACCCTCGCTACAGCCGTGGTGTCCCGGTCCTGCGTGCGCACATAGAGCAGCGCACTGCCGAGCGCGACCACTAGCCCGGCCAGAAATGCGCCCGAAATTTTAAGAACGCCTGTGCGGAGCACAAATCCCCTCAATCCTTTGAACGTACAACTTCTGACGAACGTTGCGCACCGCGAACGTTAAAATAGGGTCATCCACTGCGCCCGCAGTTTTGCCGGGCTGTTTTGTTCCATGCCGGATCTCGCCTCCATTCCGTTTCCGCCCGCCTATCAAGTCGGTCCCGTTTCAATCCAGCCCGCAACCGTGCTGGCGCCCATGGCCGGGGTGACCGACACTGTTTTTCGCCGGCTCATTCGGAATCAGGGTGGCTGCGGTCTCATTATGACCGAGTTCACCAGTTCGCACGGCGTCGTCAGTACCCGTAAGGCAAAGAAACCAAACAGAAATTTCCGCTACCTTTTCTTTGAACCGGAAGAACACCCGATCGCCTGCCAGCTCTTCGGTTCTGATCCCGAGGTGATGGCCGAGGCAGCGCGCGTTTGCGAAGAACGCGGCTTCGATATCGTCGATCTGAACTTCGGATGTCCCGTCAATAAGGTCGTCAAATGCAACGGCGGCTCGGGTCTGCTGCGCGATCTGCCGCTGCTCGAATCCATCCTGCGCAAAGTTCGTTCGGCAATTTCCATCCCCCTGACCTGCAAATTCCGGGCCGGCTGGAACGATCGCGAACTGGTGGCAGTTCGTTTGGCAAAAATCGCGCAAGATTGTGGATTGGCGGCAGTTGCGCTGCATCCGCGCACTCGCGAACAGGGTTACAGCGGACGTGCGGACTGGACCCGTATCGCCGAAGTGAAAGCTGCCGTCCAGATTCCGGTCATCGGCAACGGCGACATCCTCACACCCGAGGATGCTGTCCGTATGCAGCGCGAAACCGGCTGCGATGCGGTGATGATCGGCCGTGCCGCCTCACACAATCCCTGGATCTTCCGTCAGATCGCTGAATATCTCCAATTGGGGTCGTATTTTCAACCGAGCGAGCGCGACCGCTACGAGATCATGAGGACCTACTACCTGATGCTTGAAGAGCACGGCGAACCGGATGCGATCGGCAAGATGAAGCAGTTCGCGACTTACTTCACGCACGGTGTCCGCAACGGCGCGAAATTGCGCACCGAGATCTATCGCGCAACCGAAGTCCCGCAGATTCTCGACATCGTCGATTCCTTCTTTACGGCGGAACTCGAGCCGGCGCGGCTGGAAGTCGCTTGAAGCAGGTTCGACTGATTACAGACGGCGCCTGCAAGGGCAATCCGGGGCGCGGCGGCTGGGCCTGCATTCTGCGCTTCGGCGAAATCAAGAAAGAGGTGTACGGCTGTAGCCCGCATACGACCAACAATCGCATGGAACTTGCCGCCGCGATCGAGGGCCTTAGGCGGCTCAAGGAACAATGCGCGGTTGAAATCATCACCGACTCCGAATACGTGAAGAACGGCATCACGCAGTGGATTCACGGCTGGAAACGGAACAACTGGCGCAAGGCCGATAAGCAGCCGGTGAATAATCAGGATCTCTGGATGGAGCTCGACCGGCTCGTCAACCAGCATCAGACGCAGTGGAAGTGGACCAAGGGCCACGCCTTCCACGAAGATAACAATCGCTGTGACGAGCTCGCCAGCCGCGCCGCCGAAGAGCAGATTGCAAGCGCTCCGCGCACCGGACTCGACCCTTACGCGCTCCATGCCGCTGCCAAAGTCTGAAGGGCAGCGGGTCTGCCTGTTTGGCGGAACATTCGATCCCATTCATTGTGCTCATCTGCGCATAGCCGATGAAGCTGTGAAGCGTTTCGCGCTGGATCGCGTGCTGTTTGTCCCTGCCGGAACGCCGCCCCACAAAGCATCGCAGGTGGTCGCGCCATACGAGGACCGTTTGGAGATGGTGCGGCTCGCTTGCCAGGGTCATCCCAGGTTCGAAGCTTCACGCCTCGAAGAGAACGCCGGCCGTAGCTACACGATCGACACGGTGCATCGCTTTCGCAGCTCAATCCCGGCAACGGAAGATCTGTTCTTCCTGATCGGGGCCGACGCCTTCGACGAAATCGAGACCTGGAAAAGCTGGCGCGAACTCATTCAGTTGGTTACGTTCATCGTGGTCACGCGTCCCGGCGGCTCTTATAAGGTTCCACCGGAGGCGAACGTACTGACACTCACGGGTATCGAAATTCCCGTATCGAGCTCCGGCATTCGTGTGCGTTTAGCACAGGGCGAACCCACGCCCGAATTGCCGGCAACCGTACGTGCCTACATCGATGCGCACCGGCTGTACAAATAGCTGCAACTCCGTCGTGTTGATGATGCGGCTGAGGCGAAATCGCGGATCACACCTGCTATTCAGAAACACCATCCCATCCGGTCCGTTTCCAAACAGCTTGCACCCGTAACCAGATATCGTCAGACATGGTGTCCTTCCAAACTCCTCCTAACAAGTGAGCGAAACTCGGATCCATTCGGGCCTGCTCCTCGACCCGATCGATAAACTCGGGACTGTACCGACCAAGTAAATCTTCCAAGGGACCAGCCGACAATACCTCTTGAATCCTTGGCGATTGATCTTTCGCGTGAATAGCCAAATGAGCGACTACAGCTTGTCTGGAGCTTCCTCGAGAAGATCAAGTTGGAGGCTTATAACCCATTCCAATTCTGCGCGTTCAGGCGAACTCAACTGCAGTCGTGAGCAATTTAGCCAGGCATCGGCGAGCGAGTTTATATCCCCCTCACAGACGCTACTCACGTCCACCCGTGACCACACATCCCGATGCTGCTGGGATTGAGCAACGCTAACCTGCGACTGGCGGATTGAGGCGAATAACTCATCGGGGATATCAGCCGGAGTCGATGCGATAGCCCCAAGACTCAGCGCGCACTGAACGAAACTGTTCGCGTCTTCAGCCGTACCGAAGTAAAGATCGACAGGTTGCCCAGCGAGGATCTGGTCGACAATACCCTTTGCCTCGCGGACCCTCAGGTTCTGTACTCCGGATTCCCGAAGTAACTTTATGAACGAGATTGGCCGAAATTGTGGCTGCCAACCGCTCACAGTAAGGCGCTTCATAGGATTTGCCGTTCAGAAGTTCTCGCCGCGACCGTGGCGTTTCACCGGAAGCGAAATCTGTCCGGGTGCCTTCGATGATCCAGCATCCGAGTAGTTGGTCCGGCATAGCCGGACATCTGCAAATCGAGGCGCGATCAATGCTTCGATGAGCCGGTGCCCGCCCTAGCGGCTTAACCCGTGCGCCGGATTGTTCGCCCAGGGCTGAGCCTGATACGTCCAGTTACGAGTCTTGTAGTCGCTCGCGGTGAGCAGGATCATGATGAACAACCACACCAGTCCCGCTACCACGAACAGCCGCGTCAAGGTCGTGACATGACGCACGCCCATGAAAATCCAGACCACGAGCGACGCTTTCGTCACGGCGATCAGCAGCGCGATCACGATGTTCCATTCGCCGAATTCGAACGAGGCCACCCACGTTGTGAGTGCGGTGAAGCAGATCAGCGCTGCCCAGACCAGCACCAGCGTTTTAACTTTCGGAATAGCTACTTCATGCGCGCTCATCGCTTGTGTCCAATCAGGTAAAGTAACGGGAACAGGAAAATCCAGACGATATCGACGAAGTGCCAGTACAGGCCGATCATTTCAACCGGCGCAAAATATCTCGCATGGAAAATGCCGCGCCAGGCCTGAATCACAAGATACGTCAGCAATCCGAGGCCGACGACCATGTGGATCGCGTGCATACCGGTCATGTAGAAGTAGAGCGAAAAGAGAATCTGCGCGTGATGGAAATAGTAGGACGGCTCGTAGGTAAATCGGAAGCCAGGTACTTTGTACTCCACCCACTTGGCGTGATATTCGATGCCCTTGATGACCAGGAACACCGTGCCGAAGATCATGGTCAGTATCAGAAAACGGATCAGATCCTTACGCCTGCTCAACTGCGCAGCGCGGACGGCGAGTGCCATGGTAAGCGAGCTGCAAATCAGCACCGCCGTATTCGCTCCGCCAAGCCGGACGTCCATGAATTCGCTGGTTGATGCGAAGGCGCCCGGATACATCGTGCGGTAGATCGCGTACGCCGTGAACATTCCGCCGAAGAACAGCACTTCGGTGATGAGGAACGTCCACATCCCGAGCGTGGCGGCGTCGGTCTGCTGCTCCGGCGTGGCGAAGTGGTGCCGAAGGTGCGTTTCCTGTGCTTCTAGTTCTTCCTGCCCGGCAGGTACGAGTGTTTCAGCCAACGACTTCCTCCAACTCACCGTAATCGTACGCTTCCTGCGTGACGACCGGCGTGGTATCGAAATTGAACGTGGTCGGCGGGGAGGGAATCGTCCACTCCAGCCCGCGCGCGTCGTACGGATTCATCCCGGCGCGCTTACCGTACTTGAGCGACCACAGGAAATAGATCATCGGGATCACGTACCCGACGCCCAGAATCGAAGCGCCCGCGCTCGAAAGCACATTCAGCGCCTGGAACTCTGGCGGATAGGCATGATAACGGCGCGGCATACCGAGATAACCCAATATGAACTGCGGGAAAAACGTCAGGTTGAAGCCGAGGAAGATGATCAGCGCGGCAAATTTCGCCCACGCTTCCGGATACATGCGCCCGGTCATCTTCGGCCACCAGAAGTGCAGCCCGCCCACAAACGCCATCACCATGCCGCCGACCATCACGTAGTGAAAATGCGCCACGATGAAATACGTTCCGTGCGTGGCAACGTCGGTGCCGAGCGCGGCCAGATAGAGTCCAGTTAAACCGCCAATCGTGAACAGGCCGATGAAACCGAAGGCGTAGAGCATCGGCGTATCAAACGAGATCGAACCCTTATACATGGTGGCCGTCCAGTTGAAAACCTTGATGGCGGAGGGAACCGCGACCATGAAGCTCAGGAACGAAAACGCGAGGCTGGTATACATGCTCTCGCCGGTGATGAACATGTGATGGCCCCAGACCACAAAGCTCAGCACCGCAATCGCCATGCTCGAGAACGCGACGAAGTTGTAGCCGAATACGCGCTTATGCGAGAAGCAGGAGACGATCTCGCTGATCACGCCCATGCCCGGCAGAATCATGATGTACACGGCCGGATGCGAATAGAACCAGAAAAGATGCTGAAAGAGAATCGGATCGCCTCCGATATTCGGATCGAAGATGCCGACGTGCGCGATGCGCTCGAACGCCAGCAGCAGCAGGGTAATCGCGAGCACCGGGGTGCCGAGCACCTGGATCAGCCCGGTGGCATAGTTTGACCACACGAACAGCGGCAGGCGTGACCAGGTCATCCCCGGCGCGCGCATCTTGTGTACCGTAACGATGAAATTGAGGCCGGTGAGAATCGATGAGAAGCCGGCGGTGAAGACGCCGAACGCAGCCGCCAGCACGTACGAGTTGGAGTAGGTGCTGCTATAAGGCGCGTAGAACGTCCAGCCCGTATCGACGCCGCCGCGGATCACCGCATACAAAGTGAGCAGCGCGCCGACGACGTAGATGTACCAACTCAATAGATTGACTCGCGGAAAGGCCAGATCCTTGGCGCCCACCATGATCGGAATCAGGAAGTTGGCCAGCGTAGCCGGAATGGACGGCACCAGGAAGAAGAAGACCATGATGATGCCGTGCGCGGAGAAGAGACGGTTGTACGTCTCAGGCGCGAAGATGCCCTCCGGCTCGAGCAGATTGATGCGGAAAAGCACCGCCATCAGGCCGCCCACAAAGAACATCAGCGTAATCGAGATCAGATACAGGATCGCGATGCGCTTGTGGTCGGTGGTGAACAGCCAGCTCTTCCAGCCGTGCTCCACGTTCAGATAATTCACGCGACGCTCGGAGAGTTCCGGAGTGCCGTGGATGGGTGCAATGGTTGCCATTGTTGCCTTCTCTTTACTACCTTTGGGCCGGTACAATCGGCGAAGCGCCGGTCTTGATGGCGCCATTCTTACCTTGCGGCGCGAGCACAACCGGCCGCTGCAAGCGTTCGCCCTGCTGAGACGCCGGCGTGGTCGGCGAGAGCGACTTGATGTATGCAATTAACTGAATCACATTCTCCTCGCTCAGCTGGCCTTTGAAAACCGGCATGATGTTCGGTTCGAAACCAGCCGTAATCTTTGCATTCGGATCGAGTATTGATTCGCGGATGTAAGCATCGTCGGCGAGGACCGTACGTCCATCGGCAAGCTGCACGGGATGGTTGTACAGGCCGCGCAGGTTCGGGCAGCGCCCCTGCGAATCGAGCAGATGGCAGGTCGAGCAGCCATTCTGCTGAAAGAGTTGTTGGCCCTGCGTGACCAGGTCTCCGCCGCCGCCGCCGCCGGATGCCCAGTTGGCGTATTCACGCGGCTCCATCGCATCCACCCAGCCGATCATGTTGGCGTGCTCGTTCCCGCAATACTCGGTGCAGAAGAGATGATAGTGGCCCGCCTTGGTCGCCGTGAACCAGATCGTGTCGTAATGGCCAGGCACGACGTCGTGCCGCACGCGAAACGCCGGAATCGAGAAGCTGTGGATCACGTCTTCAGAAGCCATGGTCAGCTTCACCGGCTGGCCAACCGGAACGTGCAGCGCGTTGATCTCGCGGCTGCCATCGGGATACTGTATCTTCCACATCCACTGCTTGCCGGTAACGAAGACTTCCATCGCGTTTTTCGGCGGATTCTGCGCAGCGTAGTAGATCTTCGCTCCCCACCAGAAGAAGCTCAGCATGACGAAGAAGGGAAGTATCGACCAGGTCAGCTCGAGCTTCGTCGATCCCTCGATCTGCGTCGCTTTGACTCCGGGCTTGCGCTGGTATTTCCAGGCGAAGATGACGATGAAAAGAAAAATCAGGAACGTCATCACGCCGGAGACGATCGTCAGCCACCAGTAGAGACCGTCGATCGAGCCCGCCTGCGCGGAAGCCGCTACCGGAAACAGTTGCAGGTCGCTCAGCAAAGAGAGGTTAGCCCACATGATGCGCCTCTTTCCACGCAGCGGCGCGCGATTTTTTATTCTTGTCGTCTCGCATGAGGAAATAGATCAGGATCACCAGGCCAAGCAGAGTAGCGATGCCAGCCGCTTTCAGAAGATTGACGATCGCGAGCGTGTATTTGCCTTGCGCCGCGTCGTAGTGAAAACAAAAGAGCAGCACATAATCAACCGGCGAGCCGATCTTATGCTGCGAAGCATCGACCAGCGCCATCCGCAGATCGCTCGGCGCGTAATCAATGCCGTAGAAATACCGCGAGAGCTTGCCGTCTGGCGTGGCAACCATAATGCCGCCGGCGTGGACGAACTGTTTGGTGCCGTCGTCCCAGCGATACCGGAACCCGACCGCATCCGCCAGCCGCGCGATGTTCTGCTGGTCCCCAGTCAAAAAATGGAATCCTTCGTCGTAGCCCGGGCGCGCACCGAACTGCGCCTTGTATTTGGTTTTCGTGAGCTGCGCGTCGTGCGGCGTGTCCTTCGGATCGAAGCTGACCACCACCACGTTGTAGTCTTTTCCGGGCACCAGCGCCACACGATGCAGACTTGTCACGGTTTCATGCAGGCTCATCGGACACAGGCTCGGGCAGTTGAAGTACACGAGCGAAATAACGACCGGCTTGTCTCGGAAATATTTCCAGAGCGGTACATTTTGCCCCGCTTCGTCGTGAAAAACCAGATCGAGCGGGACCGGCTTATTCAACTTCTGCTCGATCGTGACACCGTTTGCAAGTTTCGGACGCGCGTACTGTGCCGGCGACAACAGCGCACCGGCGAGCAGCATTCCGAAAGCAGCAAACGTACTACTGCGCATTCTTACGAATCTCTCCTTGAATCGAAGGACGTTGATATTGTGGCGGCATATCCTGCACACTGCCCGCGAAGCGCCGACCCTCACCGCCCGGAGTGGTCAGCCCAACCGGAGCATTCGGCTCGACCTTGAGCCGCGGCACTACTGCTTCCATCGCATTCGCGATCGGAATGTGATAATGCCCCTGCTCGTCCTTGCCGGTCATGTTCAGGATCTTGTCTTCCTGCGCGCGCATCTGCGGCAGATCTTCCCAGGGCTGCACCTGAAGCTGCGGAGCGGGTGGTACGACGCGCTCGGGCGCCAGTGGGCTCGGCAGTTGCCCGAGCGGATGGCCGGCTTTGATATACGACTGAATGCCGATCGTCAGTGCGAAAACGATGACCAGTGTCAGACCGATGATGGCGAGCGAGCCAACCACCATTCCGGCGCTCGCATCCGTACCTTCGTAGCTGGTGCCTTCATGGCCGACGTGCGGTTCAATGTGCTTCGGTCCTTCCGAATGCACCAGTTCGTTCACCTTCTTGCGTTCGAACTGCGTCCTTTGATCGGTTGGCTGATTCATTAGAGTACGGCCGCCTCCGGCACCGGCGGGCTCACACGCGGATCATGCAGCGGCAGCAGCGGACGCCGGCGCAGCTGACGCATATAGGCGAATACCCAGATGCCGCCCAGCCCGATGAAGGCGGCGAAATCCGTCCAGTACAGTGCAAAGCCCGGCGCGGTATGGAGCGGATTGCTGTGGCTCGCGTTGCGGAACGTCGGAGCGACGATCCAGAAGATATCGACGATGCGCGCCAGCAGCAGCCAGATGCAGATCTTGATTAATCTGCGCGGATCGCGCTTGCGAGCCTGCGAAAGCAGCGCGAGGAAGGGAACCAGGAACATGGTCAGCGCCACAACCAGCGCGAACCACTTCCACGGGCCGGCCACACGGTCCAGGTACCACACCAGTTCCTGCGGCAGGTTTGCCGGCCAGACGATAATCAACTGCGAGGCCGTCAGATATGTCCAGAATATCGTGAAGGCGAACATCATGTTGCCCAGATCATGCAGAATCTTGGGGTTGATGCGGCCACCGAAGCGATCTTCTTTGGAAGCCAGTATGATCGCCATGTTGACCAGCGCGAAGGTTTGCAGAACGTCGCCGATCAGGATCATGGCGCCGTACACGGTCGAGAAGAACTGCGTGTCGGTCGAGAGAATCCAGTCGATATAGGCGAAGGTCATCACCATGGTGAAGACCAGCACACCCGGTGCGGCGAAGGCCCGCATCCGCTCTCGCAGCGTGGGGTCGCCCGTGCGGTCCTGTTCATCGGACCAGCGGTTCATGCGCCAGCCCCAGAACGCCATGATCACGAAGTAGCCGATCATGCGTACGATGAAAAACGGCACGTTCAGGTACGGCTGTTTGTGACGCAGTACGGCGTCATTGGCAACGATGTCCGGGTGCGTCCACGGATACAGGTACTTCATGCCGAGCAGCAGCACGAGGGTGTAGAGAAAGACCAGCGGCAGCGTGCGCATTGCTGCTTCGAGAAATCGCCGCGCCGTCACTTGCCAGCGGCCGCCTACCGTATTGCCCATCAGCAGCACGCCCAGCCCGCCGAACGCGAATCCGCTCCAGTAGATGTAGGCGAACAGGTACGACTGGAAAAAATGCGCGGCGTTGCTGAAGTAGCCGGCGGCGCAAAGCAATAGCCCCAGCACGCCGACGACACCCGATACATTCTCGACCGTTGCGGCCTTAGCCGGAAGCCGGAAGTCCGGTACCGGAAAGTCTTCCGCGTGTAAATGTTGACTCACTTCATTCCTCCAGCCGGGCCGCCGCCCACCTTGGCGCCGTACTGTTCGGCCACCTGGGGCGGAGCATCCTGGCTCAACTGTAGTGCGCGAATATACGCCGCGATGCGCCAGCGATCGTCGGGCGCCACGCGCGAAGCGTAGCTGTACATCGCGCCAAAACCGTTCGTCATCACGTCGAAAAAGTGTCCGATCGGTGCATTCACCAACCGCGGATCCAAATAATTCGGCGGCTGACGCAAACCGCGGCTGACGACCATGCCGTGGCCGTTGCCAAGCCTTCCATGGCAGGGCGAGCAATAGATATTGAAGCGCTCCTGCCCACGTTTGACATCCGCCTGCGTGATCTGAATCGGGAAATAATCGATGTCTTTACCGTTCACCTTGCCGGTGAAGCGCGCTTCATCAATACGAAGCTGACCGCGGGCCACCGTATCGCGAATGGTCGGCCGCTCCGATCGGCCATCACCGAAGAAATCGGTCGCAGCAAACGGCTTGTAGCGCGGTTGATTGTGCATGTCCTGCCGGCAGGCTGTGGTCACGAGCGTTGCGCCAAGCAGAACCAGGCCGAGTTTATGCCGGAACAAGCGTCACCTCTTTTCCACCGAGCCCGCGCAGGAAATCGAGCGTACCGTCGGGTGTAAACTTCGGATCGCGTGACTCGATGCACAGAAAAAACTTATCGATTGAGGCGCGCTCAAATTCCGGGATGTTGAACACCGGATGATACGGCTTCGGCAGCCCGTTCATGGCGAACATACTGATCATCGCCGTCAGCGCCGAAAGAAGGATCATGCACTCGAAGGTGATCGGAATGTATGCCGGCCAGCTATTGAGCGGGCGTCCGCCGACGTTGTGCGGATAGGCGATCACCGTGATCCATTCGAGCAAAGCGAAGCCGCCGATAGCGCCGCAGATGCCGCCGATCAGTACACAGAAAGCCACTTTGTTCCGCTTAAAGCCGATTGCCTCGGCCAGCCCTTCCACCGGCAGCGGAGCATAAGCGTCCATCTTCCGGAAACCCTCGGCATAGGCCTTTTCGCAGGCCGCAATCAGCTCCTCCGGCGTATCGAATTCAGCCATGGCGCCGTGAATATCCTCAAGCGGGCTGAGTTCCAACTGACTCATTGCGCCTCCAACAATTCCTGCCGCTCGTGCGCCTCATGATGCACCACCTCGCGCACTTCGAAGATCGAAATCGAAGGAAGCATGCGCACAAACAGGAACATCAGTAACAGGAAAAATCCAATCGTGCCGGCGTAGGTGCCCCAGTCGTACTTGGTCGGGATGTACATGCCCCAGGACGATGGCAGGAAGTCGCGATGCAGGCTCGTGACCACGATGACGAAGCGCTCCAGCCACATGCCGATGTTGATGATGATCGACAGCACCCATACCGCCCAGATCGTCTGCCGCACCTTCTTGATCCAGAGCAGCTGCGGAATCGCGATATTGCAGGCGATCAGCATGGCGTAAGTAAAGCCGTATGGGCCCGTCATGCGGTTCCAGTACATGAAGCTCTCGTACTTATCGCCGCTGTACCAGGAGAAGAACGCCTCCATCGAATACCCGTAGGCGACGATCAGGCCGGTGCCGAGCATCAGCTTGGCGGCTGATTCGATATGCCGCAGCGTGACCAGATCGCGCATGTTGTACCAGGCGCGCATCGGAATGATCAGCGTGAGCACCATCGCAAAGCCGGAATAGATCGCGCCGGCGACGAAGTAGGGCGGGAAGATCGTCGTGTGCCAGCCGGGGATGATCGAAATCGCGAAGTCGAAGCTGACGACCGTGTGCACGGAAAGCACGAGCGGCGTTGCCAGGCCGGCGAGCAGCAGATACGCTTTCTGATACCGGTGCCAGTGGATCGCAGAACCGCGCCAGCCCAGCGCCAGCACCGCATATATCTTCTTCTGCCACATCTTGGGCGCGATGTCGCGCATCGTGGCAAGATCCGGAACAAGGCCGATGTACCAGAACACCAGCGAAACCGTTCCGTACGTTGAGACCGCGAAGACGTCCCATTCGAGCGGGCTGCGCGGCTGCGGCCAGAGCCACATCGAATTGGGGTAGGGAAACAACCAGTACGCGAGCCATGGCCGTCCCAGGTGCAGGATCGGGAACATGCCGGCGCAAGCGACTGCGAAGAGCGTCATTGCTTCCGAGAAGCGGTTAATCGATGTTCGCCAGTCTTGTTTTAAGAGGAAAAGAATCGCCGAGATCAGCGTGCCCGCGTGGCCGATACCGATCCACCACACAAAGTTAACGATCGCGAATCCCCAGCCGATCGGAATGTTGACGCCCCACGTGCCGATCCCGCGAAAGAACAGCACGTACATGCAGAACATCAGGATGTTGACAAAGATGAACGAGATGAACGCGCCGACCAGCCACTTCTTGGGCGAATTCACCAGCGGCAGCAGTACCACGCCGCCAATGCGCTCGCTGACCGATTGATAGTCGTGTCCGGGGCTCAGGATCCGATTGGGCCCCGGATCCGGAATCTGCTCTGGCGGCAGCTCGATCTTTTCAGTTATCACGCTGACCTCTTGTTGCTCTTTAGCGCTTCATTCGAATTGCGAACATAACCCAGATACTGTGTCCGCGGATGCGTATTCAGATCGTCGAGCAGTCCGTACTTGCGCGGCAGCTGCTGCGATTTTGCGACCTTGCTGCCTTTGTCGTTCAGATCGCCGAATGTGATCGCCTCCGTCGGGCAGACCTGCTGGCATGCTGTGAGAATTTCGCCGTCTCGCACCCGCCGCCCTTCTTTGTCGCTGGTGATCTTGGCTTCCTGAATACGCTGCACGCAGTAAGAGCACTTCTCCATCACGCCGCGGCTGCGCACCGTCACATCCGGATTACGAACGCCGTACAAGCTCTCCGTGTTCCAGTCCGAGTAGAGATAGAAGTTGAACCGTCGCACTTTATAGGGGCAGTTATTCGAGCAGTACCGGGTGCCCACGCAGCGGTTGTAGACCATCTCGTTCAGTCCCTCGTTGCTGTGGACCGTTGCTGCCACCGGACAGACCACTTCGCACGGCGCATCTTCGCAGTGCATGCACGGAATCGGCTGGTTGTACATCTCGGGCTGATCGAGGTCGCCCGAGTAATAGCGATCCACGCGAATCCAGTGCATGTGACGTCCACGCGCGACCTGATCCTTGCCGACCACCGCGATGTTGTTCTCCGCCTGGCACGCGATGATGCAGGCGCTGCAGCCGGTGCAGACGTTCAGATCGATTGTCATGCCCCACTTGTAGCCTTCGTACGGCCACTTCACGTCTTTGTACAGGCTTTCCGAATAAGGCTGCGGCTTTTCGAAGCGCGTCGGGAAGTTCGGATGTTCGCGGTATTCCGCCAGCTCCGCGTCACGCACCGGCTCACGTCCGGCCATAGTCTGCGTTTCCTGCGTATTCGCGATCCGGTACTGTTCGCCGGTCTTGGCAACCGAGCCCGCGGCCACATACGGCGTCGACGCATCCTGGATCAGGTAAGCGTTGTAACCGATCTTGTTTCCGACGCGGCCTGAGCCTTCCCGTCCATAACCGAAATAGACCGTGATCGAATCTTCGGCGTGTCCCGGGAGCACCCAGGTCGGCCCCACCACGCTCTTGCCGTTTACCGTCACGCGCAGCATGTCGCCCTTGTCGACCTTCAGCTGCCCCGCCTGCTTCGGGCTGATCGCGACGATGTTGTCCCAGGTCATCTTGGTCTGCGGCTTGGGACATTCCTGCAGCCATCCATTATTCGAGTACTTGCCATCGGCAATCGTCGGGTCGGGCCGGTAGACCACCTCGAGCCCATTCACCGGCTGCTGATCCAGCGCGGGCAGCGCGACTGCGTTGCCTTTGATCGTGCCGATCGCCGTGTTTGCCAGCCAGCCATCGTGCAGCGAAATCTGCCAGAAGTCGTCGAAATTGCCGCCTTTGTAGCGGTTCTGCCAGTACCCTTTTACGATCTCGTGGCTGTTCTGGTCCGGCTTTCCGAGCAGAATCGAAATTACTTCATGCGCCGACTTGCCGTTGTAAAGCGGCTCAATCAGCGGCTGCTGTATGGTGATCGTGCCGTCGAAGGCGCGCGCATCCGACCACGTTTCCAGATAATGCGCTTCGGGAATGTGCCAGTGGCTCCAGCGCGAGGTCTCGTCGAAAAACTGCCCGAGCCTGACCACCATGCGCGCCTTGCGCATCGCCTGCTGGAAATTGAGCGTCACGGGCGCGGTATACACCGGATTCTGGCCGAGGATCACGAGCGTCTCCACATGCCCGTTGTTCAGATCGTTGACCAGTTCCTCGAGCGAATGCGTGTTCTCGGGCTCTACGCCCTCCAGTACATTCACCGTGCTGCCGATGTTTCCGAGCGCGGCATTGATAGCGTATGCGGCAAGATGCACGCTCTCGGGCTGCCACTCGCCGGGGATCACTACCGAGCGGCCTTTATTCTTCTGCAGGTCCTGCGCGACGATGTTCACCCAGTCTGGCGCGCCGCCCGGTGCCGAAGCCGATACGCCGCAGGCTGCCGCGAGCTGATACGCAATCGAGGGAACAGCGCTGCTCTTCACCGGAAAGCGGTGATCGGCCAGCGAGCCACTCACCGACGGCGACGATTCGATGGCGTACAAACGTACCGGTGTCTCGCCATTATCAATCGCGCGCTTCTTTGCAAACTGCCGCGCATATCGCAGCGCCGCCGGACCACAGTTTAGGAAATCGGCCTCGAGCGAGACCACCACGTCCGCTTTCGACAGATCGTATGAGACGAATGCGTTTCGGCCTGCAATCTTTTTGGCCGCGCTCGCAATGGCCGGATTGACGGTTGGATCCGAAACGTACCACTTGCTCGAGGGAAATTGCTGCGCCAGCGACTGCATCTGGTCAAGAAACGTCGGCGAAGTCATCGGGCCGCTCAGAATCGCGAGCCCTTCGCCTTTACGCGTTGCCAGTTCCTGTGCCTCTGTGCTGAATTTGCCCGTGAATTCGCCCCAGGTGCTCAGCCGTCCTTCGTTCAGCACGTTTTCCGATCGGTCCGGATCGTAAACATCGAGCACCGAAGCCTGCTCGAAATACGTCGTGGCGCCAAGGCTCGCCGGATGATCCGGATTGCCTTCCACTTTCGTCGGCCGATTCAGATGGCTTTCCACCAGCAGACCGCGCGCATACCCGCCGGTGGTCATCGCGGTGGCATAAAACAGCGGTACGCCCGGAATCACGTTTTCCGGCTGCCGTACATAGGGAACGATCAGCTCTTTCGGCTGCTTGGTACAAGCCGCTGCGCCCGCCATCGCGAGCGAGGCCGCCATTACCTTCAGCAAACTGCGCCGGTCAACCCCCTGCGGGATCTGTCCCGATAGCCCGGGGAACTCCTGCTCCACGTACTCGCGCATCTCTTCGCTTTCGGCAGCTTCGTCGAGCGTGCGCCAGAACTGCGGCCCGCGTCCTTCGGCCAGTTTCTTCCGGAGCTCTTCGATATCGATCCGCTTGCTCGGCTTCTCTACCAGCGCTTCCAGCGGGATCAGTCCGCCGTTCCGCGAGTGTCCATTGTGAGAATGCATGTCGCTCATCGATGGCAGGTCACGCAGTCCGTCAAAGACTGTACGTGGTACTCCTTCACAAGCTGGCGGCCCAGTTCCGCCTGATTCGATGGGTAAACGTAGTCGATGTTGAACACTTCCGATTTCGGCCGGATGTAACGCGAGGGGTCGCGATGGCAGTTAATGCACCAGTTCATGTTCAGCGTGTTGACCTTGAACATCAGCGGCATCTCGTCCACCTGACCGTGGCAGGTCGAGCAGCCGATGCCTTTGTTGATGTGAATGCTGTGGTTGAAATAAACGAAGTCGGGCAGATCGTGCACCCGCGTCCAGGCGATCGATTTGCCGCTCGACCAGGAATCGCGAATGGGCTGCGTAATGTTGACGTTGTTCCAGATCTGCGAATGGCACGTCATGCAGGTCTCAGTCGGCGGCAGCCCGGCGTAGTGCGAAGTTTCGACGCCGGTATGGCAGTAGCGGCAGTCGATCCCGTCGTCCTTGACATGGTGTTTATGGCTGAACATGATCGGCTGCTCGGGCGCTTGCTGGACCCCCGTGGTCCAGTGGCCGCGGTCCATGATGTAGGCCACCGCGAGCGTTGAGCCGAGGAGCAGGACGATCGCGGCGAGCGACACCTTCGCGATCGTATTCGAAGCGGGTCGGAACAGTTGTGCCATAGGCGCTGAAAGACTACTCCCTGGATGCGACCTCGCACCCACGAAAAGGGATGCGACCTCGCATCCACCAAAAGCGGATTATATACCCGACCAATGGAAAATTTGCAACGTCGCAATAACTTTTCTTGTTTTGCGAGAAATCACGCCTCGCGCCAGTGCAACTCGGCGTCGCTGCGCCGCACATAATTCGCATCGAGTACAGCGGGGTCGAGCCACTTGCCCTGTCCATCCAGTTCGGCGCAGAGAGCAACAGCCGGTGCAAGCGGCTGATTGGTTCCGTGAATGATTTCGTGCTGGCGCGCAGAACCGAGCGCGGCAAGAAATTCCTCGAGAGGTCCTACGGTTTCTTCAGTGGCGAGCCGCAACCCCGCATCGTAGACCGCCGTATAGACCTCCGAGCGGCGCGCATCGAGAATGACCGCGCGCAAGCCGGCATTTTTGCCAAACGAAGCCAAAGCCCTCAGATTCGAGATTCCGCTCACTGGTTTTGCCAAAGCTTCGCCCAGTCCTTTCACCGCGGTTAGCCCGACCCGCACTCCGGTGAACGAGCCCGGTCCGGCGGCCGCCGCAAAGCAGTCGACCTCTTCGAGGTCAATTTTGGCTTCGTTCCTGCATTTTCCGATCAGACCGAAGAGCAAATGAGCAAAACCACCGGCCGATTCGAGCGTGACTGTCGAGACGGTTTCGCCTTTTCTGCGGATTGCCACGCTGGCGAGATTGGATGTTGTATCAACGGCGAGAATGGTCACGGCTGAAGCTGATACACGCGATTCAGCTCGGATGCCTTGCCGAGAGCGTTGATGGCGAGCAAACGCACATGCAGGGCCGCTCCGGGCACTTTGAGGAATTCTGGCGGGATCGAAAACGTGCCATGCGACCCGAGTCCCAGTAGCCGCAACCCCTGACCACTGGCGACCACTTCGCCCCACCAGACATACTGCATTTGCCGGCTGGCGCGATTGGCGCGCGTGATCTTTGTCGAATACTCAACCGGCTTGCCGGCGCTGATCGCATCCCCATTTGGGTTTGAAATTTCAAACGGCACGTGCGCCGTATCGCTCTCCGGCTCCTGCACGGGCGCTTCCTCCGTTTCGAAATAAACGTACTTGCGGAGCTTCTCTTTTTCGCCGTCGCGCGGAACCTGCAGAACCCAGTCACGCGAGTTGTCCGGCGTCGGCCGGCTGAACACTTCTCCTTTGTAATCTTTGAGTTCCTGCTCTTCGCCGGTCGCAGGATTCACCCACACCGGATTGTATTTGTGTTTCGGCAGGGTAATCTCGATGATTCCCGGCTTGGCGGCATACGCCAGGTACTCGACTTGGTTCAGGCCCACGGCCCGCGCGCCGTCCACATCGAAATAGGGCTCGAACTCCCAATAACGCGTGCCAGAGAGAATGCGCGTCCAGGCCTGCACCGCGCGCACATTGGCTTCATTTTGCAAACTTTTGTACGAGACGGTCGGATATTCGCCGTTGGTGGTAGCGTCCCACAATTCGCGGCGGAAAGCGTCGGGCTCGGTCGCCTGGACCATGTGGATCTCAGGCTGTTGAGTGAACTGGTGTTCAACCGCCCCGAGCTGGGGATTGGAAGATGCTTCGATCAGGTAATTCATCCAGCCGTCGTTGACCAGCGGGAAACCCGAGTTGCGCGCATCGGTTGTGCGGGGATGATCGAAGCCGTCGTATTTCTGGAGAAGAGTGTTCAGATTTCTGAGAAGCGCCCGCGAATTCGGTATGTCCTCAAAGTCTTCGATTCCTTGCCAGGTGACGTTCAGGCCGGCGTAGCGCGCGCAGAGATAGCGAATCAGATTGTCCGGATCGCTGAAATTTGTGAAGGCGTTATCGGCCAGCAGAAGGTCCATAGTAAAACCGCGCTCAGCAGCGGCGAGTATGCGGTCGTCAAGCGCGGCGAAATAGGCGGCGTTCGGATTGCCGCCAGCCTCAAGAGGTTTGAGAGGCGCGCTGTTGCTGAGAAGCACGCAACGAATGTGAGTAAATCCGTCGTGTTTACGCGAATCGAGCCAGGCGCTCCACTCGCTCGGCCCGAGCGCGAGCAGCGGCGCCGTAACGCCGATCCAGAGATGCGGCTGCTTGTTAGTCGTCCACCAGTGCCGTAAATTCGCCACGCTGATCATGCCGGGAAGACCGGAATCGGCGACGGTAAAGGTGTCCTCTTTGTCGTTGTAGCGAGCGATTTCGCTCAGCACGTGATACGTCCACTGACCCGGTTCGGTCGGACTGAAGCGCACGCGCAACGGACCGCCGTCGGAAAACGAATGCATCATGTATGTCTTGTGCGAAGGCGAACGAAATTCGACACGCAACAGATCGTTCGTGTAAGGCGAGCCGTCGTTGACCCGCAGATCGAAACGTAATTCACACGGCAGGAACGTCCGCGCACCAGAGGAACAGGGCGGCGGAGCAGCCATCAGCGGAATGGAAAGGGCTGCAAACAGCACGCCCGCGCGATGCATATGGCTTCAGAATAGCGAGGGAAAGAGTGTCAATTTACGAGAATCGTTTCCGCCAGAAGCAGCGCCAGTGCCGTGAAGACTACATCGAAAACCACCAGCACGCGGCCCCAAAGCCACTGACTTTCGCTGATCGGCTGGTTGGTGAAGAGCGCGTTGGTCAACTCGATCGCGGCAATCAAGAGCGGGATCAACAACGGATAGATGATGACGGGCAGCATCAGCTCGCGTAGCCGCAGATTGACCGTCAGCGCTCCAAACACCCCGCCGAGCACGGCAATGCCCCAGGTCGTCAGCACGAAGAAGAGTATCAGCAGACCCGGCTGAAGCCACCAGCGAATGTTGTAAAAGATGCCAAACACAAAAAGCGATACGATCTCAACGGCCAGCAGCGTCACAAAATTCGAAATCGCTTTGCCGATCAGCAGACTCGGCGCCGAAAGGGAAGAGGACAGCAGGGCATCCAGGCATTCATTCGGCAGCTCCCGCGCAAAGCCGCGATTGAAAACCAGCGCTCCCGCAAATGCGAAAACGAGCCACAAGAGACCACCGGCGAACTCGCGTGTCTCGGCGGAATTTACATCCAGAGCGAAGCTGAAGAGCAGCAGAATCGCAATCGCAAAAGCGCCGGCTGCGTTCAGCGATTCTTTGGTGCGCAGCTCGAGCGCCAGATCCTTGCGCGCGATGAGCCACGCCTGCCGCAGCGTATTCAAGCGGCGCCGAGCTCCGTGTATAGCCGGTACAGGTACGCCGGGTCGTCAAGCATCTCAGCCGTACGCTCGCCCGAGTAGCGCAAACGGCCGTTCTCAACCAGCGCCACATGTGAAGCAATCGACAGCGCTTCCCGCAACTGGTGCGTGGAGAGAATGATCGTCGCACCGCTGCGGCGAGCCTCCTCCAGTAATTCGCTGAGCATGGCGATGGCGCGATCGTCGAGTGAGGTAAACGGTTCGTCGAGCAGCAGCAAGCGCGGATTATGCAGGAACGTGCGTGCCAGTGCGAGGCGCTGTCGCATTCCGCGTGAAAACTGCCGCACCGGCATCTGTGCGACCTTCTCGAGACCGACCCGAGCAAGCCAGCGCGCGCTTGTATCTTCCGCATTCCCAGCGCCGGCAATTCGCGCGAAAAACAGCAGGTTCTCGCGCGCCGATAAATCTTCGTAGACGCCGATGCCGTGTCCCAGAAAGCCAGTGCGCCGCCGCGCCTCCTCGCTCCTTGGCTTTTCCCGAAAGAGGCGAATCTCACCACGCTGAAACGGAGAGAGTCCCGCCAGAATGCGCAGCAGCGTGGTTTTTCCCGCGCCGTTTCGCCCCAGCAGCGCGCAGCAGGCGCCCGCATTGATGGTGAGCGAGACGTCACGCAGAGCAGCGTAATCGCCGTAGAACTTCCAGACGCCTTCGAGCCGTATCTCGTCAGCCATTCAGGAGCGCGGCCGGACAGGCGAGGTGCGATAGAGCACAGCCAGTCCGATCCCGAGAGTGGCGAATGCCAGACCCAGCAACCAGCCGAGATGCTGATAAACGCGCGGCATACCCTGCGTGACCTGCGGCTGATCGTTGGTGTCCGGTTCTGTGGCTTCCGCTTCGGGCTGATGCAGCGCGCCGGTGCCTGTAATCTGCGCCGAATAGTTCCCCGCCGCAAGCACCGTGTAGATCGTCGCCTGCGTTTTCGGCTCTACCCCGACTCGTTGCAGATCGCTCCCGGACAGCGACACGCCCGAAGGCGCAATCAGCCGTAGCGGTCCGGCCGCCATTCCTTTCACGCTTACCACGCGGCTCCGAAACGTAAACGGGCTTCCTGCCGGCAGCACGTAAGAAACTTCGAATTCCGTCTGGCCCGGCTTGATCGGAAAATCGACTTTGTACACGTCCTTTTCGCCGGTCCGTTCCGCGGCGCGCGGCAGCGGCATGCCTTGCGGTCCCTGCACGTTCACCCGAACCTGACCGTTGGCTGCGGGAGGCAAAAAGAACAGGAGTCCGCCCAGTGAACTGTTGTTGTAGGTGGTCTTGGAATTGTTTTCCACGATCACGGTCTCGCTCACAGCGATCTGGCTCGTGGATGGCTCGATGAGCAGCATTCGTTCAGCGATGCGCGCCACCGCGGTCGATTGCGTTGAACCGTAAACATCGAGCTCTACGTTCGAGGTCGGCACATTGGGCGTGAGCAGTTTGTTGTAGTTCACACCCTCGAAGCTCGCCTGCAGCAGCTGCGGTCCGCCGCCGGGCTGGTCGCGTTCAAAGACGAAGTGGCCCGCTGCGTCGGTAGTGGTGCTGCCGAGCGGCTGCATGCCGTTCTGCCCCGGTTTCAACAGCGAAACGCTCACGCCGCCTGCCGGTTTCCCGGCCGTCGCATTCACCACCGTGCCGTCGATCGCGCCAAATACAGCGAGCGAGGAAGAAAGCACAAGGAAACCGAGACGAGTCAAAAACTTCATCGAAAAAACCGCAGTCGCACTTCAATTCTATCTGCCGCAGCGTTGCCGTTGTTAACGTTTCAGTTATGCCGAACCCGCTCCTGACTCGCCGCGATGCGCTGCTGGCCGCCTCCGCAGCCGCGCTCCCGAGGCCCGTCGATGCCCGCCCGCCGCTTGGTCTGGTAGTTTCCGTGGGCTCCGGTCAGAATCCGGATCCGGTCGTAAGGCGCGTACGCGAGCTCGGCTTCGATACCTGCCAGATCGGCCTGCATGATCTGACAACGGAAAACGCGGAACGCCTCCGGCGTGCGCTGGCGCAACATCGTGTGGAAGCGACAGCCATCATGGAACTCGGACCCGGGCGCATGGTCTGGGACTTCTATCAGGGCCCGCTCACGATCGGTCTTGTTCCGCGCTCGACTCGTGCCGCACGCATCGCTGCACTCAAACGCGCCGCCGATTTCGCCGTGAGCGCGCAGGTTTCCGCCATTCACACCCACTGCGGATTTCTACCAGCCAATCCGAATGATCCGGAGTACAAAGAAGCGGTGGCGGCCATCAAAGACGTCGCGAGCTATTGCAAAGCCCGCAACCTGCTCTTTCTCTGCGAAACCGGACAGGAAGCGCCGGTGACGCTTTTGCGCGCGATAGAGGACGTGGGTCTCGACAATATGCGCGTTAATCTCGATACCGCCAATCTCATTCTGTACGGCAACGGCAACCCGGTGGATGCTCTCGACGTGCTTGGAAAATATGTCAGCGGCGTTCACGCCAAGGATGGCCTGTTCCCCACAGATCCCCGCAATCTCGGCCGCGAAGTCGCGATTGGCCAGGGCAAAGTCGATTTCCTGCGCGTCTTCCAGGGACTGAAGCGATACAGCTATTCCGGCGCGATCACGATTGAGCGCGAAATCGAAGGTCCGGAACAAACCAAAGATATTCTGACTTCGAAGACCTATCTCACACGGCTGCTCGCCCAAGTCTACGGTTAAGGGTTGGGGGTCTAGATCTCGAGCACGAAGCCCTTCTTGCCGACATTGCGGCCGCGTGTCTTTCCGAGCATCGCTTCGGTACCCGCGGCCTCGTGAATATGTCCGCAGAAGAAATACTCGGGCTGCACCCGTTCGATGAAATCGCGCACCGCTGTGCTGCCCGCATGCGTGCCTTCTCGCACCTGATCGAGCGGCGTATCTTTGGGCGGACAGTGGCAGATCAGAATCAGCGGTGAAAACTTCGCAAACGGCTCCAGACCCCGCGCAATCTCGTCTTCGGAATACTCGCCCGGGGTATCGAACGGCGTTGGGTTGGAATAACCGGAACCCGCAACCTGAAAACCGCCCGCCTCAATGCGTCCGCCATGGAAATGATGCAGCTTGAACTCGCGGCATAGCTCCGCGGTCGTGTCTTCGGACTCGTGATTGCCTGGTATTACGTACATCTTGTCCGCACGCCGCGCGAGAATCGGCCCGATGCGGTCGAGATTTCGATTCCAGTTGACCAGGTCACCCGCCGCGAAGTACAGGTCGGCCTCGATTGCCATCAATTTCTCGAGCGCGGCATAATCGGCGTGGATATCGGAAAAGATCAGCAGCCTCATGCCTGGCATTCTAGGGCTCGCTCGGGCGGCCACTACTGGTGTTTCGCTGCTGGTGGCTCCCAGAGCTCGATTTTATTGCCGTCCAGATCATAGATCCAGGCGAAGCGGCCGTAGGATTCATTCATGCGATTCGGGTCGATCTTGACTCCTTGCTGTTTTAAGCGATCGAGCAAAGCGTCCAGATAGTCCACGATGTAATTGATCATGAAGGGCGCTGGACTGGGATCGAAATAGTGGCTCGACGCGGGGAAAACAGTCCAGACCGTCACGTGCTCCTTTTGCGGATCGTCGTGTTCGCGCCAGGGAAGCATGGCGCCGTGGCCTTTGTCCGCCAGTCCGAGATGCTTCGCGTACCACTCCCGCATCTGGTCGCGATTGGCTGATTTGAAGAACACACCGCCGATACCGACAATGCGGCCGCGCTGCTCCGTGTTCGCGGCCGGCTTCGAGCTTTCCGTTTGCGAAGATTGCACTTCCTGTCCTCCTTTTAAGTAAGGCGAAAGGAGTAACAGCGAGGCGAGCCCGATGGTACCCCAGCGTATTGATGGCATGTTGGATGATACAACGCGTCTGCGCGCCCGGTGCGGGGCGATCCACTTTCCGCGTCTCGATTTCGCTCGCCCCATGCGGGTCTACAATTGCAATAGCAAAGGCCCAGGTAGATGCTTGTTCAATTTCCCGCTTCCAATTCCGAAGTCGATCTGAAGAAAACTTATGATGCGATCGTGGTCGGCTCCGGTGCCGCGGGAGGAATGGCCGCTCACGTCCTCACCTCGCACGGTCTGAAAGTGCTGCTGCTCGAGGCTGGTTCTTATCAGGACACGAGCAAGATTCTGCATTCGATGGAGTGGCCCTACGATCATCCGCGCCGCGGAAAGATGCCGCCCGATTATCACGCGCTCACGGCCGCTGAATACAAATTCCGCCCGCGTCCCTACGCACAGAATTCCAAATTCACCAAGGTGACTTCCTACGTCGAGCAGTGGGGCGGCTCCGATTACAGCAAGACGCTGGTCGTCGATGAAAAGAAAAATCCATATACCGGCACACCATACGCATGGGTGCGCTCACGCGTCGTGGGCGGAAAGACGAATATCTGGGGCCGGCTCGCACTGCGTCTCTCCGACTACGATTTCAAAGCTAAGGATCACGACGGTTACGGCGAGAACTGGCCCATTTCCTACGCCGATATCGAGCCCTATTACGATCGTGTCGACGAATATCTCGGGGTCTCCGGCTTCCCCGAAAACCTGCCCTGGTTACCGGACGGTAAGTTTCAGCGCCCGATCAAACTGACTTACTCGGAGCTGCATCTCCGCAACGTGCTCAAGGGCATGAACCGCACGCTGACGCCCTACCGCGCCGGCGTCACCACCGACGGTCTGAAGCACAACAAATACCGCAGCCGCTGCTATGGGCGCGGCGCATGCAATCGCCACGTTGGCGGCTGCGACATTCACGCGGCCTTCGATTCGCCAACCGGTCTCATCCGCCCCGCTTACGATACCGGGAATCTTACGATGCGCACCAACGCGACCGTGCGCGAGGTGACCGTAGACAAGAACACCGGAAAGGCAACCGGGGTGGCGTTCGTGGATAGCGAAACACGCCAGGAGTACGAAGTCAAAGCGAAGACGGTTGTGCTCGCGGCCTCCACACTCGAATCCACCCGCCTGATCCTGCTCTCGAAATCGACCGTCTATCCGAATGGCATTGGCAATTCCAGCGGCTGCGTCGGGCATTATTTCTGCGAGCATGTGATGGGTCCGTCGGTCGCGGGATTCATGCCCGAACTGGTCGGCAAGCCGCGCACGATTGACGATGGCAAACCAGGCGGCTTCTATGTCCCGCGCTTCCGCAATCTCGATAAGAAAGAAAACCTTGGCTTCCTGCGCGGCTACGGTTTCGAAGGCGGCAGCGGCTGCGGCATGGTTCCGGCAAGCGTCTACAGCACGCCCGGGTTCGGGGAAGAGTTCAAGAAGAACGCGCGCCGCATGGCTGGCGCCACCATCGACATGGGTGCATTTGGCGAAGTTCTCGCGCGTTATGAGAACCAGATGGATCTGGACCCCGAAATAAAAGACGCCTGGGGAATTCCCGCCCTGCGCTTCCATTACAAATTCGCCGAAAACGAGCGCAAGATGTGCGAAGACATGGTCCGGACCGGCCGCGAAATGTTCGAAGCCGCGAAGTTCGAGATCGTGTCTTCTTCAAGCGAGGCGCTGCCGGAGGGCTGGTCCATTCACGAACTCGGCACCTCGCGTATGGGCAACGATCCGAAGACATCGGTCGTCAACCAGTTCCAGCAGTTTCATGATGTGAAGAACCTCTTCGTGGTCGACGGCAGCACGCATGTCAACGCCTCGTGCCAGAATCCGACCTGGACCATCATGGCGCTCGCCTGGCGCTCCTGCGATTACCTCGCCGATCAACTGCAGAAAGGAGAGATCTAAGCCATGGCGCAATTGAATCGCCGCGAATTGCTGCAGCTCTTCACGGTCGCGAGCCTGAGCGCACCGCTTGCTCTCGCTGCGCCCGACCCCGGCGCTCCGCTCTACTTCAGCAAGGACGAATTCGCGCTGCTCGATACGCTTACCGAACTGATTATTCCGGCCGATGATCACTCACCCGGAGCGCATGCCGCCGGGGTCGCCGCGTACATCGATAAGAGCGTTGCGGAGGCTTTTCTGCCGGAAGAAAAGACGTCGTGGCGGAAAGGGTTGGCCGAAGTCAACCGGCTCTCGCACTCCATGCACGGGAAAACATTTCTCGCGGCAAGCCAGGAGCAGCAGTCCGCGGTGCTGAAGCGAATGTCCACGCATGAAGACACGGCCGAGAGCGATGACGCCGATTCGCACGGGCGCAAACGTAATCTCTCACAAGCTTTCTTCGGCCAGCTGAAAGACACCGCCATCTTCGCCTACTACACGTCTTCCATCGGCATCCATCAGGACATCGAATACAAAGGAAACGTGATTCTGGAGCAGTTCGTCGGTTACATGCCGGACCAGCCACTGCCTCCGATCTCCAGCCTGGGCACGAGCTAAAATCCGTTGTCTCTTGGCCAGCTTCAACTGACGCTCGAACCCGAACGGCGGGTATTCGCGGTTCATGAACTGAACGCCGCGATTCAAAATCTCTTCGAATCCGAGTTCCGCAGCATCTTCGTCTCGGGCGAAATCTCGGGTTGTCGCCAGGCCTCGAGCGGCCACTACTACTTCGCGTTGAAAGACGAGCAGAGCCAGATCAAGTGCGTACTCTTTCGGGGCGCGGCTCGTTTCGCGCGCTTCAAGCCCCAGGAGGGACTGGCCGTCATCGCGCGCGGCAATCTCGAGGTCTACCAGGCACGCGGCGAATACCAGCTCATCATCGAAACGCTCGCGCCGCAAGGGGCCGGCGCGCTTCAGATTGCCTTCGAACAGCTCAAGAAGAAGCTCGCGGCCGAAGGTCTTTTCGAACCCTCGCGAAAACGTGCCCTGCCCAAACTGCCGCGCCGCATCGGCATCATCACTTCACCCTCCGGCGCCGTGATCCGCGACATGCTGCATGTGCTCGAACGCCGTTTCCGCGGCTTGCACATTCGTCTTTTCCCGGCTCAGGTGCAAGGCGAAGGGGCCATCGAACAGGTCTGCGCCGGGCTGCATTATTTTAGCCGCACGGACTGGGCGGAAGTTCTCATACTTGCCCGCGGCGGCGGCTCGCTCGAAGATCTGTGGACCTTCAATGAAGAAGCCGTTGCGCGCGCGATTGCGGCTTCGAGTGTGCCCATTATATCCGCTATTGGCCATGAGACTGATTTCACCATCGCCGACTTCGTCGCCGATCACCGCGCGCCGACTCCTTCCGCCGCGGCCGAGATCGTCATCTGCACCAGCGCGAGTCTCGCCGATCAGGTCTCCACGTGCCGCGGCAAGCTCGTGCAGGCCATGCGCTACCGCCTGCTCCGGGCTGCGCGCGATCTGAACCAGCGCGGCATTGAACGCGCCGAACGCCTCACGCTTCGCCATCTGCGCGAAGCTTCGCAGAAGACCGACGATCTCGATGCGCGCCTTCATGCCGCCCTGCGCACGCGCCTCGAACAACACCGCCGAATTCTGAAGCACCTCGACGATCGCCTCCAACGCTCGAACCTGCAATTGCGTTTTGCCCAGATCCGGCATCGCGCTGAGTTACTGAATGAACGGCTCCGGAAAGCAACCGAACGAAAACTGTGGAACGCGCGAGCCCGCGAACAGAAGGCCGGACTGCATCTCCAGCAACTGAGCCCGCTGGCGATCCTCGAGCGCGGCTATGCCATCGTCGAAAAGCCCGACGGCACCATCGTCCGTTCTTCTGCCCAGACCACTCCCGGCGACGAGATCCACGTGCGGGTGCATGAAGGCGACCTGCGCGCTGAGGTTCTGTAACATCGCGCAGCCAGGGATTGCCACGCGCCTATGATGGAGGAACGGTATTCGCCGGCGGCAAACGCAGCGCCTCCGTCAGATGCCGCATTCAATAGAATCTATGGTTACTATTCAGGCTGAATATCAGGGAGAGCTTCACTGCAAGGCAGTGCACGGACCTTCCGGCGCCGAACTCAATACCGATGCTCCCGTCGATAATCAGGGGCGCGGCGAAACGTTTTCTCCTACCGACCTTGTTGCCACCGCGCTTGGCACCTGCATGCTGACGGTCATGGGCATTCTGGCTCGAACGCTCGCAATCGATATCAGCGGCTCCCGCGTCAGCGTCGAAAAGGAGATGACCAGCAGAGCTCCGAGAAGGATTCAAAGTTTGAAAGTCAGGATTCATGTTCCCCACGCGCTCAGCCCGGAGAACAAGCAGAAGCTGGAGCGCGCCGCACATGCATGCCCGGTGCACAAAAGTCTGCACCCGGACATTCAGATGCCTGTGGAATTTACCTGGGGTTGAACAGGGCGGAATTAACTGGCTGGGAGGCAGGGACTCGAACCCCGATACGCAGATCCAGAGTCTGCAGTCTTACCATTAGACGACCTCCCAGCAAGGTCCATAGGGCAGTATAACAAGCGGTCGAAAACGGCAAAATCGATCAACGCCGCCGTCCGGCAGCGGCGCCGAGCTGAGCCTGCACGGTATGCAGGTCGATATAACTCTGATCGCCGCCGATGCCGGAACTTTCGAGGGCGGCCACGCAGTCGGGGTCAAATTGCTCCGGCGTTTTTGACCGGATCAGCTGCAGCACGACCTCGCGCGCCATTCCCTCGCGGTAAGGGCGCTTGGCCATCAGAGCGTCGAACACATCAGCCACAATCAGAATGCGCGCTTCGATGGAAAGCTGATCTGCGGTCAGCCCGCGATAATAGCCGGTTCCGTTCAGTCTTTCATGATGCGATGCCGCGACCTCGCTTAATTCGCCGAAACCGCGAATGGAATTTAGAATGCGGTAGGTGTGAGCTGGATGCGCGTGAACAGTTTGCCATTCAGCTCGGGTTAATTCGGTCGATTTTTGCAGGATTTCGTTCGGAATAGCCATTTTGCCGATGTCGTGCAGCAGGGCCGCATGCCGCACGAAGAGAACGCGGGAATTGTCGAGCCCGAGTTTCCGAGCGATCGCAACAGCTGCATTGGCCACGCCGTTCGAATGATAGAATGTGAAAGGCGACTTGGCATCGACGATTGTGGCGAACGCCTGGCAGATGGCGTCGAGGGTAGCGTCGCTGTCGGAAACCACCGTGGGATGCGGCTCCAGAGATACCGCCTGGGCGAGCAGCTTCGGTTCCTCAAGTCCTTTCCAGAGCCGGCCGCGTTTCTCAAGCGATCGGGCAGCCTTCACCACGGTGGGATCGAACCAGAGGCCGGTGTTTTCGACCAGAACGCGCATGGCGGGTTCGGGCCCGAACGTTATGGCGAACATGTCCAGGGTCTGTGCGGCGAGAATAATGCGCGAGGCGATGGGGATTTGGTCCCGGGCGAGCCCCTGGGCGTTACCCTGGCCATTCCAGCGTTCTGAGATGCAGGCAATGCTCTGCGCCGTCTGTTCCGGCAACCGCATGAGGCGGGCCAGCGTACCGCCGCGCTCGCAGCGGATCGCGAAAATGTCCCGGCGGTTCTCTCCGGCGGGATTCACGGTCCAGCCGGCGTCTTTGAGCAGCAGCGCGTAGTAAAGATGATTCTGCTGCTCGGTCCCCAATCGCAGTTCTGCGGCAAGGCGCATGCCTAGAATGCAGGTGCGGACAGAATGCCAGGGAGGCGATCCGGAGCCGAAATCGAGCGCCTGGGACAGAGCCGACACGATCTCGGCTACGCGCAAAGTCGGAGGGTCAGCGGGTTCCGGAGACTGGCTCGCCTTTCCCTTGTCTGAAGATCGGGAACGCTTGCCTTTTTCCGAGCTCATAAGTAAGCCTCAACAGACACACGTCGAGCGGGTGAGCGGGCGTGGTCGAAAAAACTGGTGGCCGGTTTACCTGTCCATACTCGGGAGCGCAATGGCTATGCCTTTGAGTCCCCGAATGTTGAGAAACAGGTGGAGGTCTTCGGCCGGGTTGTAGTCCAGACAGAATTCCCCGCTCGGAGCGGCTTCGGTCTTGCGGATCTGTTCCCCTCTACGCAGCAGAACAACATCGATACCGTCGGCCATCTCCGAAGGATTTTCGTTATTGATGATCTGACCGGTCAGGTAAACGCATTTGCGCGCCGAATCCGGCTCAAGCCGGAGATCGATAGTGAACGGTCCCGATTGGTGGAGGAGCTGACGGGCGGTCTGAACAGCCGCTCGCACGGCAACCGGCGAGGGCTGCAGAAAACTGTCGAAAACGAGCCGTGCCAGATCCGCCCACTCGAGCAGCCGTGATGCGGGCTTTTCTATCCGATACGCACTCTTGACCGCTGTTACCGCCTCTCCGGGCGGTTCAAAGCCGTTTTCGCGCCGGCCAACCTCGACCACGCCCCGCCAGAACGACGAACTCGTGGCGCACTGCTGACAACCGCTTTCAAGATGCTGCTCGATCGCGGTTTTTCGCTCAGACGACACGAGACCCCGGGCGAAATCAACCCAGTCGGCGGACGAAAAGTGCTGCATGAGAGATTCCTGGTCTTTCCGGTCGCTGCCCAGCGACTTCAACTCATAAGGAAACGCCGGGAATCAAAAAATACAATTTCCCGATGCTTCAGGGGTAGCCCTGCCTCAGGCTGTTTGTCGTGATGCGGCGATATCGCTCTCCACATCGATCACGGGATTGTACGTCAAAATGCGGCCGCAGCTTTCGCATTGCATGATTTTGTCACCTTTTCGCAGGTCCTGAAAGAACTGCGGCCGGAGAGCAATCTGGCAGGCACCGCAGCGACCTTCGGTGGCATCCGCGATAGGGGTGTTTTTCGTTTTTTTTCGAATTCGCTCGTAGGTGTCGTAAAAGGAAGGCGTCATCTGGGCAGCGATGCCCTTGCGCTCCTCGCCTTTGGCGGCGAGTTCTGCCCGGTCAGCCGCGGTGCGCGAGCGGGCGCTTTCTTTCTCGCGCTCCACATGCTGCTGCTCTTCTTTCAGAGCATCCTGCGCGGCTTTCACATTCTTCTCCAGCGGTTCGGATTGCTCCATCAAGTCCAAAATGCGGTCTTCGGCCTTACGAACCTCGCCCTCGGCGTAGGCGATTTCATTCTGAAAAGCTTTGTATTGCTCGTTGGTTTTAGCGCCGAGCATCTGCTCTTTAAGCTTGGAGACTTTCTGCTGGTGCACTTGGATGTCGCCTTCCAGCTTCTTGCGGTCGCGCTGGTTGGCGGCTAACGCGGCCTGGTCGGCTTCGAGCCGGCGCTTATGCGATTCGAGTTTCCGTTCGATTTCCGCGATGTGTTTGGGAAGACGGGCGATTTCGTCTTCGAGGCTCGCGAGCTTACGGTCCAGCGCCTGAAGCCGCAGCGCGAGAGCGAGATCCTGCAGCATGAATAACCGGATTCTAACACGCGTCTCAGCGCTGCCCGCCGCTTCCTCCGTAGCGCTCGAAGAAGTGGGCGATGGTGCGAATGCCGTCGTAGAAATTGCTCAAACGATACTTTTCGTTGGGCGAGTGCAGCCCGTCGTCGGGCAGTCCAAAGCCCATCAGAACGGTCGGAATGCCGAGGTGTTTGGCAAATTCGCCCACAATTGGAATCGAGCCGCCGCTGCGAATGAAAACGGTCGGTTTGCCGAGCATCTCCTGGAAAGCCTGGGCAGCGACGTGGATGGCGGGGTGATCCGGATTCACGGAAATCGCGGGCCCGGCGCTCAGAACACGAATTTCGGTCGAAATCCCTCGCGGCGTGTTTTGGCGAACCCAATCCTTCACCGAAGCAAGTATGCTGTCCGGATTCTGGTTGGGAACAAGGCGCAGGCTGACCTTGGCGACCGCTCTGGCCGGAATTACGGTTTTTGCGCCGGCTCCGGTAAAACCGCCCGCGATGCCATGGACTTCAAAGGTCGGCCGAGCCCAGATCCGTGCCAGGACTGGCTGCTCCGGTTCGCCCGTCAACGCACTGGAGCCGACTTCCTGCTTCAGAAATTCTTCTTCGGAGAACGGCAGCCGGCGCCAGCTTTCGAGTTCCGCCGCGGCGGGTGCAGCCACATCGTCGTATATGCCGGGAATCTGTATGTGGCCGTTTGCATCTTTGGCTTTGGCCAGCAGTTCAATCAAGCCATAGACAGCATTCGGAGCGGCACCCCCATACATGCCGGAATGCAGATCGCGAGCCGGGCCAGCCGCCTCGATTTCCAGATACATGAGGCCACGCAGGCCGATGCAGAGCGTGGGAACTCCATCTGCAAACAGCTCGGTATCGGAGACGAGCGCAACGTCGGCCGCGAGCTTCTCCTTGTGCGCTGGGACGTATTTCGAGATCGATTCGCCGCCCACCTCTTCTTCGCCCTCGATCAGAAATTTCACATTGAGCGGCAGTTTGCCGCCGTTTTCGGCGCGCAGAGCCTCGACCGCTTTGATGTGCATGTACATCTGGCCCTTGTCGTCGCAGGCGCCGCGCGCGTAGATGTTGCCGTCGCGAAGAGAAGGCTCAAACGGCGGAGTCTTCCAGAGTTCGAGCGGGTCCGGCGGTTGCACATCGTAGTGTCCATAGCAGAGCACAGTGGGCTTGCCGGGAGCATGCAGCCAGTCGGCATAGACGAGCGGATGCTTGTCCGTTTCAATCACTTCGACATGCTCCATCCCGGCACTTTCGAGAGCGCTTGCGACGAACTGTGCCGCCCGCGCGACATCGGCCTTGTGCTCTGGAAGCGTGCTGATGCTCGGTATGCGAAGGAAATCAAAGAGCTCGTCGAGAAAGCGCGACTGATTTTCAGAAACGAAGCGATCGACTGTGGCGGGCAATGGTCCGAAACCTCGCTTCAAGTATACGGAGCGATGCTGATCGGCTTAACGGCCGGCGCGAATCGAAAAAACAGCGACTTCGGCGAGCAGATTGGCTCCGCTGCGCACCTCGCGCTTACCGCGAAAGAACGCCTGTCGCTCAATAATCCAGTTCTCTTTGCGGCAGAGACCGATGAAGTCCTTAATGGTTAAGAAATGGAGGTTGGGCGATTCGTGCCACTCGTGCGGAAAAAGCCGGGTGCGCGGAGCACGGCCGCTGAGCAGATGAGAAACCCGCGTGGTCCAATGGCCGAAGTTCGGGAACGCGATGATGGCGCGCTTGCCTACCCGCAGCATTTCGCGGAGCACGGCAAGTGGATAGCGAGTCTCCTGCAGAGTCTGGCTCAGGATGACGAAATCAAAGGTCTGATCGGGGTAATCGGCTAGCCCGTGGTCAATATCGCTTTGATAGGCAGAGACGCCACGCGCAATGGCCCGGCCGACCTTAGCCGGATCGATCTCGACACCGCGTGCATCGACCTGCTTTTGGGCGCGCAACGCGGCCAGAAGCTCGCCTTCGCCACAACCCAGATCGAGCACACGCGAGCCCGGCTCGACCAGATCGGCGATCATGGCGTAGTCCGGGCGTGTGCTCAGGGCGAGATTCACCGGTTCAGACGCTTCGGGACGCCGCGGCTGAGCCTGGTCCCTCTCCGAGCTGACTCTGGCCAGAAAGCCTGCGATCATTTCGCTCTGCTCTTTCGTCTCGAGCAGGAAGGCATCGTGTCCGTACTGCGAGGTGAGTTCGCAGAAAGCCACGTCGATGTTGCGGCTGCGCAGAGCGGCTACCGTTTCAAGCGACTGATACGTGGGGTACAGCCAATCGGAGGTGAAGCTCAGGACGAGAAAGCGCGTGTCGGGACAATTGAACGCCGACGCAAGCGAAGGACGGCCGGCCGAAAGATCGAAATAATCCATCGCCTTCGTGATGTAGAGATACGAATTGGCATCGAAGCGATTGACGAACTGGCTGCCGCGATAGCGTAGATAACTCTCAACCTCGAAATCGACCGAAAAATCGAAGCCAAACGCGTCCTTATCACGCAGACGGCGGCCGAATTTCTGGCGCATGGAGGCATCGCTCATGTAAGTGATGTGCCCGACCATGCGAGCGACCGCTAACCCACGCCGCGGCGGAGGACCGTCGTAATAGTTGCCTTCGTTCCAATCCGGGTCGGACATAACGGCCTGACGTCCGACTTCGTTGAAGGCGATTTGCTGGGCGCTGTGGCGCGAAGTGGCAGCAATCGGAATAGCGGCTGCGACCATCTCGGGATACGAAACCGTCCATTCGAGCGCCTGCATTCCGCCCATCGAACCACCCGCGACGGCCAGCAGGCGGCTGATGCCCAGATGCTCGATCAGCAATTTTTGCAAGCGCACCATGTCGCTGATGGTGATCACCGGGAAATTCATCGCGTATGGCCTGCCGGTGGCGGGATCGAGCGAGCCCGGGCCGGTTGTTCCGCGGCAGCCGCCGAGCACGTTGCTCGAGATGACGAAGTAGCGATCCGTATCAAACGCGCGACCAGGGCCGATCATCTCCGACCACCAACCGGGCTGCCCGTTTTCCTTGCTGACGCCCGCCGCATGCGCATCGCCCGAGAAAGCGTGCAACACCAGAATGGCGTTCGAAGCCGAGGCGTTTAACGTGCCGTATGTCTCATAGGCGACCTGCACGTCATGCAGCACCACACCGCAGTCGAGAGCAAGGGCGGGGAAGGCCGCAAACTGAGTTTCGACTAAGAATTCGGTCTCGGTCGAGGCAGGCATTTAGAAAGAAAAGAAAGCGGGACTAATTTGCACGATAACATGTAGCGGTGAATAGTCCCGTACGTCTCCGGTTCATTGCGTTATCGGCTTTGCTGGCCTTCTCAGCATTTTCCGCGGATTCTCCGTACGCTTCGCTCTGGCTATATAACGGCACCTGGCGCATCACACGCAAGGACCAGAAGCCGGAAGAGCTGGTGAATCGCTGTGCTCAGTTTTCCAAATACTTTAGCTGCGAGCAGACAGTGAACGGGACGGTTGTTTCGCTGGTCGTCTACGTGCCTTCGAGTACACCGGGCCAATACTACACGCAATCGATTCTGCCGGAGGGCCGGGCTGGCGGGCTCGGCAACCTGACCATCAACGGCGACACCTGGACTTTCACAAACAGCTGGAACCAGGGCGGCGGCACTTACACGTATTTCAAAACGATCAATGTCTTTTCCGGCAAGGACAAAATTCACTTCGAACAGCAGGAATCGCCCAACCGTAAGGATTGGAAGACGACCGGCTCAGGCGACGAGGTGCGAGTCAGCCAGGGGAAGCCTACGATTCTGCGCTGAGTCCCGCCTGGAAAGCAAAACGCCAACGGCGCCAGCAATCAGGCTGATGGCGAAACCGGCGAGGGCGTCCACTGCGTAGTGGTAGCGGCCATAGACCGTGGCAGCAGCGACGCTGAAGGCGTAGATCGATAGTCCCCAGCCGAAGCGTTTGCGGTCGGGCATAACCAGGAACATGGCCCAGGCGGCGGCAAATGCAGAAGAAACGTGCGCGCTCGGAAAAACTCCGGTGTGAATCGTTGCGCTGCGCAGCAGAAACAAATTGAAATGACGAAGTACGTTATTCGCAAGGGGTGCGGCAACATCCGGAAAGGCGATGCGCGGCGGGCGGGACGGGAAAAACGGGAACAGCGCGTAGGAAATGAGTGTTCCGGTGAGTAAGATGACGTAGAAGCGGTCAACACGCGGCCTATGATCTTTAAGCCATAGAACGATGACGCAGAAAGTGCCGACGCCATAGACCAGTAAGTAACAAAGTTCTAAGTAAGTCGGCAGAAGCGGCCCGAGGCTCTCGATAGCGGACTTAAAGCAGTACTGGTCGAGCAAAACTCGATCGAGGCGAATCCAGGAGTGTTCGTATCCGGAGTTATAAACAACCGGAACAAACCACTCCATCTCGCGGAAGGCGAGGAGTGTGAGAGGAATGGGAATCCAGTCTCGCACCATGTTGATCGCACGCTGATATCGAGTGGTTTCGGCTTTGGCCAGCGCTAAAAGGAAGCAGGCTACGGCAGCCAGGACGAACACCGGTTGTGCGTGAAGGCGGGGCCTGTCGTGGAACCAGGGCGCAATAGCAGCGGCCCAGCCGAAATACCCCAGCAGCACCCATTCGGAACCGCGCAGCGCCGGCATCTGCCAATTACGGCCGAGCCGCTGATTCGGAGCTTTTTGCAAATCCAAAAGGAAGCGCGAGCGCGGCCAGCACGCCTGCCCAAACGGCCCACGTCGTAAGGAAGTGGTGCGTGATCAGAACGCCGGAGACGACCGGAGCGGCAATCTGAGCGACAGAAGTCAGCGACTGCGTTAAGCCCAGCACGACGCCTTGTTCACGCCTGCCGGCTGCCTGACTGACGAGGCTGGTGAGGCCCGGGCGCAGTCCCGCCGATCCGATACCCGAAATCGCCACGATCCAGAGTAACTGCGGGATCGTGTAGGTAAATCCGATCGCGATGTTTGCCAGAGAGAAAGTCAGGAATCCGATCTGTACGACGCGTCTCTCGCCCAGAAGCTTCACCATACGTCCGACGACGCCGCCTTGCATGATGATGCCGATGAATCCGTTGAACGCGAAGATATAGCCGACCTCGCGCACTCCGACGGCGTGTCCGTTCCAGAGATAACGGCGCTCAGCAAATAGCGCGAAGCCCGAGACGAACGCCGAAAAGGAAAGAGCGAAAAGTAACCACTGGATTAGAAGGCGCGAAAGTTCGGGACGGCGGAAGTACTGGAGGTACGTAGCCCACGAGAGGAGCGAAAGCCGTTTGCCGCCAGGCCCGGGATCTTCTGCAGCTGTTTCATGGCGTGTTTCACGCCGCGGCAGAAGGAAAAACGTGCAGAGGATGCTTGTAAAGGACAGCGCTGCGGCCGCAAACACGGGCGCGCTGTATCCATATCGCGCCAGGAAACCGGAGATCGCCGGGCCTACCAGAAATCCGAAGCCAAAAGCGACACCGATCAGAGCGAATGACTTGGCGCGATTCTCCGGCTTCGTTACGTCGCTGATATAGGCTTGGGCGATGCTGAGATTGCCAGCGGTAGCGCCGTCGATCGCACGCGCCAGAAACACCATCCAGATTTGCGTCGAAAACGCCAGCAGCAGGAAACCCGCGAGCGTGCCGGCCTGGCTGATGAGAAGCACTGGACGGCGCCCAATGCGGTCGGAGATCTGTCCCAGGAGCGGCCCGGCGAGCAACTGAAAAAAGGCGTAGATCGAAACAATTAACCCCACCACCGTGGGCGACGCACCGAGCCTTTCGGAATAGAAGGGCAACAGTGGAAGGATGATCGTAAATCCGAGGACGTCGACCAGAACGATGAGGAAAATCGGCAGCAGGGGCGGAAGGCCGCGCCGGGGAGGCACAGCATCCGAAAGCCCTTCGCTCGAAGAGCTGGCGATCTCCGGTGCGTTCACAATTCGATCTTAGCGACCGGACCCGATCCACAGTCCGAAATGCTGACGAAGTAGCGGAAGCCGCTGACGTAAGGCTGTAAAAAGTACTCGGCCCGGCGTGAGCTGCGCGAAGCTCGAGGCCTGAAAATGAGAGACTTATAAATGGATGTCTGCTTGCAGAGGAGCACTGTGATGAAGCTTTGCCAAGGTTTGTTGATTGCGCTGTTGCCAGCCGTTCTGCTGGCGCAGGAGCCGAATCCAATGCAGAACATAAAGCAGGAACCGGCTCAGTCCCCGAATGGTAATCCAATTTTTCGGGTGCAGGTTGTCTCGCGTTCGATTTCGGCGGTGACTTATCGCGATCGAGCCGGCTGGACCAAGGTCGACTTACAGGGTACTTCACTCGCGCCGAAGGCGAAAGGCAACGCTCAGGTGCGGAGCCAGCTAGGCTACATGCAGATCAAGGTTGACGTCAAGGGACTACCGGCGGCCCGCAACTTTGGTGACCTCTACCTGACTTACGTTTTGTGGGCGATCACTCCCGATGGGCGTCCCTACAACTTAGGTGAAGTCGTAGTCGATTCGAACGGTAATTACAGCGGGCAGGTAACGACTCAGCTGCAAGCCTTCGGCCTGATCATCACGGCCGAGCCGTACTTCAACGTGCACCAGCCGAGCGATGTCGTCGTTATGGAAAACATTATCCGTACCGATACGCTCGGCAAGTGGCAAACCGTGGATGCGAAGTACGAGTTACTACCGCGCGGACAGTACACGTATCAGGTTCCGGAGAGCCAGCGAAAACCGGTCGATCTGAATTCGAATAAGAAGAGCCCACTCGAGTTATATGAGGCGCAGAATGCGGTACAGATCGCGCAGTACGCGAAGGCCGATCAATTTGCGCCGGATCAGTATAAGCAGGCCGTTGACCTCTGGCAGCAGGCGCAGGATTATCAGAGCCGGAAGGAATGGAAGCCGGCCATCATGACCGCGCGCGAGGCTGTTCAGAAAGCCGAAGATGCGCGTACCGTATCGCTGAGAAAGCAGCAACAGCTGGCGCTGGACAACGAGCGCGCCGAGGCGGCAGCTCGCCAGAAGGCGGCGCAGGAGAAAGCAGCGCAAGAGGCGGAACGAGCGGCTGAGGCGCAGCGTCAGGCACAGCAGGAAGCCGAGCAGCGGGCACAGGCGGAAAAGGCTCAGCAGGAGGCCGATGCCGCGCGCGCCCAGGCTGCCGAACAGGCTCAGAAGGCGCAGGAAGCTGCCGCCGAAGCGGATCGTCTCCGAAAACAGGCCGAGGCGGACAAGAACGCGCTGCGCGAACAACTGCTCCAGCAATTCAATACCGTCCTGCCTACCAAAGAAACGCCGCGCGGACTCGTGGTTAACTTACAGGACGTTCTTTTCGATACGGGTAAGTACAGTCTAAAGCCGAATGCGCAGATCGCGCTCGCGCGCATCGCGGGTATCGTGGTGTCGCACCCCGGTCTTAACTTACAGATCGAGGGTTATACGGACAGCACAGGCACGATGGAATTCAACCAGAAGCTTTCCGAACAGCGGGCGAATGCTGTGCGCGATTTCCTGCTTACGCAAGGTATAAACACAAACAATATGACCGCGGTGGGTTACGGCGAGAACTATCCAGTAGCTTCTAACGACACAGCAGCCGGCAGAAAGTTGAACCGGCGCGTCGAATTAGTCGTCTCGGGTGAAGTTATCGGCGTGAAAATCGGCGTGCCTCCCAACCAGGCTCCTCCGGCGAGCCCGGCTGCACCATCTGCCCCGAGCGCTCCGCCTCCCGCTAATCCGCAGTAAGTTTTAGGCCTGGCGCCGAACCAGCACGATCGTAAAATCGTCATTAAACGCCACGTTTCGGTGCCAGGCGCGCAGATGGTCGATCAGGTGCGTAACGAGGTCGGCGCACGACTCCGACTTATTCGCCTGCAGGAAGCGCGCCAGCCCGTCTTCACCAAATTCCTCGCCAAGCGGGGACAGCGCCTCGGTGACGCCATCGCTGTAAAGCGCGAGTGTGTCTCCCGGTTCAAGAGACGTCTCGCGTAGCTCATAGCGAGCCATAGGAAAGAGGCCGAGTACCATGCCGCCGCCTGAGAGCTTCTGGACCTGTCCATTGGCACGCAACAGCAGCGGATAATTGTGGCCGGCATTGCTGTAAGTCAAGGAGCCGGTCTGCGGGTCGAGCAGAGCGTAAAAAAAGGTCACAAACTTACCCGCTGGACAACGCTCGGAAAAGTTACGATTCAAAAGCGTGACCGCAGCTGCCGGATCAGGACTCGTTTCCCGCACCATTTGCACACGCGCCTGCAGACTCGACATCAGAAGCGCAGCCGGCAATCCCTTTCCCGAAACATCGCCGACTACCAGTGCCAGCCGCCCATCGTTGTACGGAACGAAATCGTAATAATCGCCACCGACAGTCCGGCAAGGCAGGTGGTGACCCGCGATCTCATAACCAGGGCAGGGAGGCGCCTCCTTAGGTAGCAGCGTCGCTTGAATTTCGCTAGCCTGCGCGAGTTCGAGCTCCATCAGCTTTTCCGATTGCTCCACTTCGATCAGCCGCGCGTGTTCGATGCGGATTGCGGCGACGTTCGCCATTACAGTGAGCAGGTCGAGATCTTCCTGGGAAAACGGACGAAGCAGAGCGGCGTTATCCACGTAGATGAGCCCGATGACACGTTCGCCGGTTTGTAACGGCGCACCCATCATGCTGCGTACGCGGTGCATAACAATGCTGCGCTGCTGCCGAAGGGCATCATCTTGTTGCGCATCGCCCACAATCAATGAGCAGCGCTCGCGCAGGATACGGTCGCGGACAGAGGTGCTGATCGAGAATCCGTCGCCCTCGCTGGCGCGGACGACGAGTTCACCGTCTTCGAGTGTCATGATGACGCCGCGCTTTGCCTCTACTGCGGAGAGCGAGAGTTTCAGGATGACGTCGAATAATTCATCCAGTGGCCGGTGCCCCGCAAGTTCCTGACCGGCGCGCACCAGAGCGCCGACCACGCGTGTCGTATTGAGCGAAACTTCGCGCCCGTGCACCGCTCCGGGACTCTTGCCGAGCAGCTTGTCGAGACTGGTGACGATCGTTGCTTCGCGGGTGATGCGCTCCTCTTCCTGCGGCACAAAGGAGATCACCGGACGGTTCGTTTCGACGTTGGGGTCGCGAACTTCGATCGTCAGATGTCCGGCGTAGATGCGATCGCCGGGATTGATGCGCCGCGGCTCCTTGAGCGTAGCTGCGTTCAGTACCGTGCCGTTGCGACTGGCGCAGTCCTTGACGAACCACCCCTCATCGCGCTGCTCGAATGTGAGATGCGAGCGCGAGAGCCATGGATCATCGGGATAAGCCAGATCGTTATCGGCGGACCGGCCCAGAGAAAGCACCGGTTTTTGCAGTTGTACTTTTGTCGAAGAGCCTTCCGGCCCGGAAATGACCAGCTCCATCCGCCCTTACAAGCTATCATTTACCGCGCGCTATTCGGTCGATTGCGTTTCCGCTTCGAGGTGCGCCGGCTTCTTCGTGACGAGTTCACGCGCCGCCGGACCAGTGATCAATAACGCGCCACGGCTATAGGTGAGATACAGAAAGCCCCACTCGACGAAGACTAGCAGGCGGCTCTGAAATTCGACGATGTACATCAGGTGAATGAAGAGCCAGACGAGCCACGCCGGAAAGCCCCAGAGATGTACGCCGAAGACGTTCGCTACCGCAGCAGCACGTCCGATCACGGCCAGATCGCCTTTATCGAAGTAATGGAACGGCTTGATGTTCGTTTCGCCTTTGAGCCGCTTTACAATCGTGTGCGCCGCGTACGCGCCTCCCTGCATCGCAACCTGCGCCACACCCGGCAGCGGCCGTCCGTCAGGCCGCTTTACGTATGCAAGATCGCCGACGACATAAATGTTCGGGTACTGCGGAATCGTCAGATCGGGTGCAACATTGATCTGCCCATTGCGCTGCGTTTCCGCGCGGGTACGTTCGGCCAGCTTGCGCCCGAAGTCGGATATCGCCACACCGGCCGCCCAGATAACAGTGTGTGAGTGTATATGCTGCTCTTCCCCGGATTTCGTTTTCACCGTGACGCCGTTTTCGTCGACACCCACCACCATCAGCCCGTTTCGTACGCGTGCATTGAGCCGTATTAACTGCTTTTCGGCTTTTTGCGACAAATCTTCGGGATAGGTGGGCAGTACTCGCGGACTGCTGTCGACGATCAGGATACGCGCGTCCTCGGGTCGTATCGAGCGGAAATCGTGCTTGAGCGAGTGATTCGCGATCTCGCCCAGCGCACCCGCGAGTTCAACGCCAGTCGGACCGGCGCCCACGATGACGAACGTGAGCCAGGCACGCCGCTCGTCGGGATCGGTCATGCGCTCAGCCGCTTCGAATGCAGCCACGATCTTGTGGCGAATGGCCGTCGCGTCTTCGATCGTCTTCAATGCCGGCGCCCAGCGAGCCCAATCGTTGTGTCCGAAGTAACTGCTTTGCGAGCCGGTCGCAACAATCAAGGAATCGTACTCCACCTCGGCGCCGTCTCGCAGATGCACGCGCCGCGTGTCGGGATCGATATCGACTGCATCGCCGAGCAGCACTTGCGTATTTTTCTGCTTGCTCAACACCGCGCGGATCGGAGCCGCGATTTCGCCGGGAGAGAGCGAACCAGTCGCAACCTGATAGAGCAACGGCTGAAACAGATGGAAATTTCTCTTGTCGATAAGCGTTACGCTCACGGGGGCCCGTTTCAGCGCCTGCGCCGCATAAAGTCCGCCAAAACCACCGCCGACGATGAGTACACGATGAGTATCCGCCATGAGGTCTTCACTCTAAGTGATGCAATCAACCGGCGCGATTAAGCAGAGAAATCGAGGGTTGGCGAAAAGCCAGGTTTTGTGCGCGCTTTGCGAAGCTGTTCGAAAGCGTAAGCGAGCTTAATCAGCTTTGGCTCGCTCCAGGCTTCAGCAAAAAACGAGAAGCCAACCGGTAAGCCGAATACTTGTCCGGCCGGAACGGTGATGTGCGGATAACCCGAAACAGCCGGCGGCGAGGAGCAGCCGCTATCCACCCGATCGCCGTTCACCCAGTCCGTGGTCCAGGCCGGTCCCGCGGTTGGCCCGGCGAGCGCGTCGAGTTTGTATTTTTTCAGCAGAGCGTCGATGCCTTCCTTGCGCGTGAGGCGATGATTCCGGTCGAGCGCGTCCTTGTACGCTTTTTCGGTGAGCGGACCTTTTCCCTGCGCCTGCTCCATCAACTCCTGGGCAAAGTACGGCATCTCCTCGCTGCGATGAGCGCGATTGAACGCGATGCAGTCGGCCAGCGATTTCACGCCCGCACCGCGATCGGCCAGGTACGCATTCAGATCGGCTTTGAACTCGTACAGCAATACTTCCGTTTCCGTATCGCGCCACTCTTCGAACTTCGGGAATTCTACCGGGTCCACAATCTCCGCGCCTGCGTCTTTGAGCAGGTGAATGCAATCATCCATTACGCTGCTGACTGCCGGACCCATCGTCAGATATTGGCGAACGAAACCAATCCGCGCGCCCTTCAAACCGGTTGGATCGAGATAGCTGGTGTAATCGCGCGCGATGTTGCCCCGAGCGCCGGCGGTTGCCGCGTCACGTTCGTCTACGCCAGCCAGAACACCAAGCACAATCGCCGCATCGCGCACCGAGCGTGCCATCGGACCAGCCGTGTCCTGACTATGAGCAATCGGAATAATGCCGGAGCGGCTGATAAGTCCGAGCGTGGGTTTGATGCCGACGATCCCGCAGATCGAAGAGGGACAGATCACTGAACCATCGGTTTCGGTTCCGACCGCGACTGAAGTTAGATTGGCGGAAACGGCCGCGCCAGAGCCGGAACTCGAGCCGCACGGGTTGCGATCGAGCGCATACGGATTCTTCGTTTGGCCGCCGCGGCCGCTCCAGCCACTGGTCGAGTGAGTTGATCTAAAGTTAGCCCATTCGCTCAGATTTGTTTTGCCGAGCAGCACGGCACCTGCGTCGCGCAGGCGTCCCACCAGGAAAGCATCGCGCCGTGCCGGACTGCCCACCAGCGCAAGCGAGCCGGCCGTGGTCTGCATCTTATCGGCCGTGTCGATATTGTCTTTGAGCAGTACCGGAATCCCATGCAGCGGCCCGCGCACTCGCCCGGCTTTACGTTCTTTGTCCAGTTCTTTGGCAATTGCGAGCGCATCGGGATTGATCTCGATGACGGACCGAAGCTCCGGACCGTGATGATCGATCTCACGGATGCGATCGAGATAGAGCTCCGTTGCGCGCTCGGCGCTGAGGCGGCCCTGCGCCATTCTCTCCTGCAGTTCCGAAATCGTAATTTCGTCGAGAGCAAACTCGCGTGCCGCAAACGAATGCGAATGGCGGTGGTGCGGCGTGAGCTGCCCGGCTGCGGCCGTTGCAGCAAATCCGGCGGACCCGGTGAGAAAACGGCGGCGGTCCATAGGTCTGAAGTTTACGGAGTCCTCAATGAAAATCGTGCGACGAAACAGCTGCGCCTTCCGCAAAGTGCAATGCTTCGATATCTCCCGCCTTTACGGATATAACGCCGGAGACGCTCTGCAGCACGCCCTTTACCAGAACATACGGCGCGACAGTGCATTCCTTACGCTTGCGATCGAAAAGGTCCGGCTGCACAATTATGTTGATGATACCCGTCTCGTCTTCAAGACTCAGAAAAACAAAGCCCTTGGCGGTGCCGGGACGTTGCCGGGTAATCACGCAGCCCGCAACTTTCAAAAACATGCCATCGCGCTGAGCCTTTGCGGTTTCGGCATCCAGTGCGCCCAGCTCCGCCACTCGGGCCCGGAAATGCTTCATGGGATGAACGCCGATCGTCAGCCCACTGTTGGAGAAATCCGCAAAAGTTCGCTGGTCATCGTTCATCGGCGCAAGCGGAGAAGGTACGCTGTCATCGGCCGCAGGCTCCAGCAATTCGCCGACCGGCTGCAGTGCAAGTTCCGCCTGCCAGAGTGCGCCGCGCCGGTGCCGGTCGGACTTCTGTTTTGGTAAAGCATTGAGCGCTCCGAGCTCCGCGAGAGCGTCGATCTCATCCTTCTGCAGTTCCGGAACGCGCCGAATCAGATCGCGCAGCGAGCGAAACGGCTCCTGTTTGCGCTCGTGTTCAATCTTGCGTGCCGTTGCGCTCGCGAGTCCTCGCACATAGTTCAGACCGAGTCGAACATATTTCGCTTTGCCCTCGACCTCGACTGTGCAGAGATAATCCGAACGCAGCACATCCACAGGGCGAAAGCGCTGCCCATGTCGCTGCGCATCTTTGACCAGCGTCGCCGGCGAGTAGAAGCCCATCGGTTGATTGTTCAGCATGGCCGTCAGAAACGCCGCCAGGTAGTGGCATTTCAGATAAGCGCTGGCGTAAGCGATCAGCGCAAAACTGGCGGCGTGCGATTCTGGAAAGCCGTAAAGCGCGAACGAAGTAATTGCTTTGATGATGCGATCCTGCGTTTCGCCTGTGATGCCGTTGCGATCCATACCTTCACGCAGCTGTACTTCCACTTCGCGCATGCGTTTCTCTGAACGTTTAAAACCAAACGCGCGCCGCAGCTCTTCCGCCTGGCCCCCGCTGAAACCGGCCACGATCATCGCAATTTTAATGAGCTGCTCCTGAAACAGCGGCACCCCGAGAGTGCGTTTCAATACGGGTTCCAGCGATGGATGCAGACAGACAGGCTCTTCCAGGCCCTGTCGCCGCTTCAGATACGGATGCAGCATCTGTCCCACAATCGGGCCGGGCCGTATAATCGCCACCTGCACCACAATGTCGTAAAAGCAGGCTGGCTTCAGACGCGGCAGGCACGACATCTGCGCCCGGCTCTCAACCTGAAACAGTCCGACCGTGTCGGCTTTCTGCAGAGAATCGTAAACAGCCGGATCATTTTGCGGCAAGTGAGCGAGATCGACTGTTTCGCCGTACGCATCGCGGATGATCTGAATCGTGTCTTCGAGCACCGCCATCATGCCGAGGCCGAGTAAGTCGACTTTGACAATTCCGAGATCGGCACAATCGTCCTTATCCCACTGCACCACCACGCGGTCCGGCATGGTTGCCGGCTCGAGCGGAACAATCGTATCGAGCTGTCCCTGACAAATCACCATCCCGCCCGAGTGTTGCCCGATGTGACGCGGCAATTCCAGAATTTCCGTCGTGAGCGTAAAAAATTTCAGCACGCGAGGATCGGATAAGTTGAAGCCCTGCGCGCGGAAACGGCGTTCGAGCGTATCCTTCGGGTCGCGCCACTCAAACGTATTCAGTTGCGCGGCCAGACGCGCGATCTCCTCCTCGTCCAGATCGAGCGCTTTGCCGATATCGCGTACCGCCGAACGTGCACGATACGTAATCACATTAGCGGTCATGGCGGCCCCCAAACGCCCATACCGCTTGTATAGATACTGAATCGCGCGCTCACGCTGATCGCCGCTTGGCAGATCCAGATCGATATCGGGCATCTCGCCGCGCTGTTCCGATAGAAAGCGCTCAAACAGCAGTTCCATCCCGACTGGGTCGACTGCGGTAATCCCGAGCGAGTAACAAACAGCACTGTTTGCCGCCGAGCCGCGGCCCTGAACAAGAATCTTCTCCCGGCGGCAGAAATCGATGATATCCGAGACGATCAAAAAATAACCGGCCAGATTCAGCTTCGCAATGATCGCCAGCTCATGGTCGATCTGCCGGCGCGCCCTTTCATCGTCGGGCTTATATCGCAGCCGTGCGCCTTCTTCGGTGAGATATCGCAGATAGCTGTTTTCGTCCTCCCCCGCGGGCAGTGGATAGCGCGGAAACTCATAGCCAAGATCCTTCAGCGTGAACTGGAGACGCCCTGCCAATTCCGTCGTGTTGGCAAGCGCCTCCGGCAGGTCGGAAAACAAACGCGCCATTTCAGCGGAAGTTTTCATGTGCCGTTCGGCGTTGAACGAAAGTAGCTTGCCCGCATTCGCAAGCGTGGTCTTATGATGCAGCGCCGTTAAGACATCCTGCAGATCGCGCCGCTCGGGCGTCTCCTGAGTAACTCCGTTGGTCGCGATAACTGGTAGATGTAACTCGCGTGCTAGTTCAACTAAGGCCTGGTTTCTAAGTTCCTGATCCCGGTGATAATGGCGTTGTAACTCGACATAAACGTTTTCGCGGCCAAAAAGACCCAGCAACTTATATAAATGCCGCCTGGCTTCTTCCAGCGCGGCGGGACCTTCGTGCTCCCGAAAAATTTTGGCCACTTCCCCTTCGTCGCCGCCCGTTAAACAGACGAGCCCCGTGGCAAATTCGGCAAAATCTGCTTCGCTGGCGTAGGCGTCGAGCGCCTTTCCGGGCAAGCCGCTGCGAAACTTTGTGCGCGTCATCAGCCGGCATAGATTCTGATAACCGGTGCGATTTTCAACCAGCAGCGTGTAACGCGACCCATTCGCCGCATTTACTTCGGAGCCGATCAGCGCGCGCAATCCCTGCTTCTTGGCGGCCAGATGAAATCGCGGCGCGCCGTACACACCCTGCACATCGGTCACCGCCATCGCTTCCTGTTCGTAGGCGGCGCAGCGCGAGGCAAGATCTTCAGGCAGTGACGCCCCTTCCAGAAAGGAAAAGGCCGAACGGGCGTGTAACTCTACGTACTTCGCGGGCATGGGTGGTGCAAGGCTGGTGCCTCGCCCACATTATAGGCGAAGAAAAGGAGAATAACTTAGCTGAGCTTCTGCTTTACCAGTTCGCTGAGTACTTTACCGTCCACGCGTTTGCCGGCCAGACGGGACTGCGCCGCTTTCATCACCGCACCCATCTGCTTCTGCGAACTCGCTCCTGTCTCGGAGATAGCTGCCGAAACGGCTTCTTCCAGTTCCGCCTGGCTCGGTTCCGCCGGCAGATAGCTTTCGAGAATGCCGATTTCGGCCTCTTCTTTAGCGGCAAGCTCCTCACGTCCGCCCTTACGAAACATTTCGGCCGCTTCGCGCCGCTGTTTCAGCAGCGTGTTCATCACCTGCAGCTCGGAAGCTTCATTGAGCGGCTTCATGCTGTCGACCTGGTGCTTCTGCAGAGCCGCCTTGATCATTCGCAAGGCGCCCAGCCGCGCTTCGGCTTTGGCTTTCATGGCTTCAACCATGTCCTTCTGAACTCGCTCGAGGAGGGGCATCGCCAACATTGTACTGTCGCCGCTCCCTTGGAACCGCAACCCGGCAGGCTGCGTCAAACCCGCTGATATACTGAGCTAGATTCGCATCGGCCGGGCGTCGCAGAAGTGTGTCACGGCCACGCCGCCGCGCGAATCGGTTGCATTGGGGTCCAACGTTTGAGAATTTCTACCGCTGTAGTTTTGGCTTGCGGCCTTTCGGCCCTCACTCTCCAGGCACAGTCTTCGGGCACTTTTGTGAACGGGCAAGCCGCCCGCGCCGAATTCGGTCAATGGACTTTCACATTCGGAGGCGCTACGCCGGGAACCACCGCCACGCTTCCCAACCAGCAGATCTTAGGCGGAGCAGCCGGCGTCGCTTACGCCAACGGCATCCTGTTTGTTGCGGATTCAAACCTGATCGGCGATTTGCCGCAGGACAATCGCGTGCTGATGTTCAACACATCGCTCGTGCCCGCTCCGAATGCCGATCTGACCAACGCCAAATCTTACTCCAACTATCAGTGCAACGTCTGCGCCTTCCCGGCCTTCAATCAGCTCGGCCAGCCCGGCTGGGGCGCCGGTGCGGTGGCGAGCTCGAGTAATCCGAATGCCTTCAATGTCGGACTGAGCAACGCGTCGAACGCATCGAATCTTTCCGCTCCCACTGCTGTCGCCAGCGACGGTAACATCCTCGCGGTTGCCGATACCAACAACAATCGCGTGCTGATCTGGAGATCGATTCCTTTTTCGTTCAATCAGCCGGCCGATATCGTGCTTGGCCAGCCAAATTTCACGACTGGACAGGCGAACTACCCCAACCAAAACGGCAACAACGTGCCCAGCCAGGCTTCTTTGAGAGGTCCTCGCGGCGTCTGGATTCAGAATGGAAAACTATACGTTGCCGACACGCAGAACAACCGCGTTCTGATCTGGAATTCGATACCGACCAGTAATAATCAGCAGGCCGATGCTGTTTTGGGCGAACCAGATTTCTCGCATAACGGAAGCAATTTCTGCTACGCCTCGCAAACCGCTCTTCCCGCCACTGCCAGCGAACTTTGCAATCCCGCATCTGTCACCGCCGACAACGGCCACATTTATGTCGCCGATCTCGGCTTCAACCGGGTGCTGATCTGGAACACGACGAATCCTTCGAATGGACAGAATGCCGATGTCGTCGTCGGACAACCGGACATGGTCAGCACAACGGCCAATAACTACGTGGGCTGCATTTCTACGGGTCCCCAGATTCAGTGCGAACGCAACCTGAACAATCCGACCTACGCGCTTTCGGACGGCACGCGGCTCTTCGTTGCGGACGGCGGCAACGATCGTGTCCTCATCTTTAACGCAATTCCGACCCAGAACGGAACGCGCGCCGATAACGTGCTCGGCCAGCCCGATTTCAAGACGGACAACGTCACCAGCCAGAGTATTACGATCACCAGCACGGCCGTCGACACATTCAGCGCTGTCGATGTAACACCAACGCCCACCTCGCTTGCCTGGGACGGCACCAACCTCTATGTAGCCGACCCGCTCGATAATCGCGTGCTTGTGTTCACGCCCGGCAATACGCCGCTGCCCGACTATTCGATCGTCAACTGGGCCAGCCAGATCATCCGCCAGGAAGGCGTAGTTACGGTTACGGTTCCGAGCGGCGGCACAATCACGGCCAAGGATACGGTGGGGCTGACCATCGGCAGCAAGACCTACACCTACACAATCCAGAGCAGCGATACCGTCGATAGCATCGCGCAGGGACTCGTATCGCTGGTGAATGCCGGCAGCGGCGATCCGAATGTCATCGCATTTTTTGCGGGAACGGGAACCGGTTCGCTGTATGTAAGCTCCAAAGGCATCAACCTGGCTTTCGATGCGATTGCATTTACGGTGACAACGTCTGCAAGCAGCACGAATCTCGTTGTTACCGCCTCAGGCAACGGCTATCTGACAGCGGGAACCGCGGCAACCGGCGCGGCCGGCATGTTGGTCGCCATCAATGGCACGAATCTCTCCGATATCCCGGCAAATCAACCCGTCACGGCGTCGCTGACTGGCACGATCCCGACTTCGCTGGGAGGTGCGCAGGTCTTTGTCGACGGCGTCGCAGCGCCCGTTTACAGCGCTTCGGCCAATCAGGTCGTATCACAAATTCCCTACAACTTCTTCGGCCGTAACAGCACGAGCGTGGTCGTTCGCACAACGCACAGCGATGGTTCTGTCACTGTCACGAATGCTTCACCGATTTACATCGCCGATGCCAATCCGGGAATTTTCGATGCGCCTTCCGTCCCCGGTCAGTTGCGCCCCTGGCCCGCCACCGGTGTCTTCCATCAACCGGGCAACCCCCAGGCCGTGGTCGATCTAACCGGCACGGTCAACGCCGGCGATGTTCTCACCATCAAGATCGCTAACGCACGCAGCTACAGCTACACCGAAAAATCGAGCGACTCGCTGGCGACCGTTGTGGCCGGTCTCGTTGCGGCTATCAACAACGGCAATGACCCGCAGGTCACAGCTCAGCCCGGCGGCGCCTTCGACCGTGTCGTGGTGGTAGCGCGGCAGAGCGGATCGAGCGGCGGCAACGGCATCGCTGTCTCGACCAGCACCAGCAGCAGCGCGAAAATCACGCTGACCGCGTATACCAGTACGACCTGCTGCGACGTGGTTCCGAACTCGCCCGTGACAATCAATAATCCGGCAGCGCCGGGCGAAACGATCACTGTTTCGGCCGCCGGGCTGGGTGTCGTACAGAATCTGGCCGGCTCACGCCTGATCGATATTCCAATCGGCCAACCGTATGTCTACGATCAGCCGAACAGCGCCTATTCAACGGTGAGCGCGACGCTCGGCAACTCAACGGCTCAGGTCGTCAGTGCAGGACTTGCGCAGGGTTCCTACGGCGTTTACTCGGTGCAGTTGATCGTTCCGCAGGGTCAGGCCACAAACAACAGCACCCAGCTCTACATTGCGCAAAACGCATTTGTGAGTAACACGGTTACGATTCCCGTCGGTCCGGCCAATCCGAATCCCAACCAGGCCCCAGTGGGCAGCAGCCCGATCACGATGTCGATCGACACGCCCAACAATACGAATCCGACGGTCAGCGGTCTGACTCCGGTTGCTGGCTGGGCTGTCGACGCAACTGCTGTAGTCAGCAGCGTGACGGTTGCAGTCGACGGTGTTACGGTCGGTACAGCCGCTTATGGCGGAAGCCGCGCCGATGTTTGTGCCTCGTTTCCCAACAGTGCAAGCTGTGCGAATGGCAGTGTCAATGTCGGCTACAACTATGTGCTCGACACTACCGCGTTCGCTGATGGCCCGCATACCGTGTCGGTATCTGTGACCGACAGCAAGGGCACGCGCCTTACCAATGGTGAGACATTCACCACGTCCAACTACGGGGGCTCGAATGCCACCGCTGTCGGCATCGATTCCCCGGATTCGAATAACTCGACCTTCCAGGGCCTCGCGCATTTCTCCGGATGGGCCGTGAACACCAGCGCGCCTATTCTCAGCGCGACCTACTCGATTGATGGCGTTACTCGCGGCAGCGTCGCCTATGGAAGCGTTAGCCGGCCCGACGTCTGCGCTCTCTATTCGGGATCCCCGGCTTGCGCCAACGGCTTAAGTAACGTGGGATGGTCGCTCTTGTTCGACACCAGCGGGCTGAACAACGGGACGCACGTCTTTGCGCTGAACGCGACCGCAGCCAACGGCGACCGCAACATCCAGGCACACACGTTCACCGTGGCGAACTGGACGACCGCGAATCCGATCGTCCTGAATATCGATAATCCGAACTCGCAAAGCGCTCCTCTGAGCGGCGCTCCTGTCATCGGAGGCTGGGTGCTCGATCCGGTCTCGGGCATCAATACGGTCAGCATTGCGGTCGACGGCATCCCGCTCGGAAATGCCGGTTACCACGGCAACCGCGCGGATGCCTGCCAGCATAGTTCGGCGCCGGACTGCCCCAATGTCGGCTGGAGTTATACCATCGACACGACGCTCATCCCCGACGGCAGCCATACGCTCTCCGTCACCGCCATCCCATGGAGCGGTCAGGGGGTGACCAGGACCGTACCCTTCCAGGTTGCGAATATGGGCCAGCAGAGCAACGGAACGTTCGTGAATGTCGATCGGCCGAATGCCTCATCGCCGTCGTTCAGCGGGCTTGCAGCGTTTGGCGGATGGGCCTTCAATACTTCTTCCACGATTTCGTCCGTTGCCATCTATGTCGATGGCGTCCTCAACGGATATGCGCTCTACGGCAGCAATCGCAGCGATGTTTGCGCCGCGCGAGGCAATCAGCCGGGTTGTCCGAATGTCGGCTGGAACTACATGCTCGATACCAGCGCGCTCAGCAACGGAACGCATCTTTTGCAGGTAACCGCTACCGCCGGTAACGGATCGCGCTCCACCGCGGGCTCCAGCTTCACCGTCTCCAATACCGCGGGACCGAGCCCGACCACCGTATCGATTGCGCAGCCCACTGCCCAAAGTTCGCCTTATCAGGGCCTCGCCTTGATTTCGGGAACAGCGCAAAGCACCAGTGCTGCCATCACCAGCATCACGCTCACCGTGGACGGCTATCCGTACGGTCCGGCAACCTTCACCTCCGGACCGGTGAACGCGCAGATCAACTGGACCTATACGCTCAACACCGTTCAGTTCGCCGATGGACCGCACACCATTGGGGTGACCGCCAAGGCAGCTGACGGAACCTATGCGATGGCTACGGTCCCGCTCGTAATCGCGAACTGGACGAGTCCCAGCCCCACGCTGATCTCGATCGACCGGCCCAATTCACAGAGCGGCGCTTTCGCCGGAACGGCCAGCTTCGGCGGCTGGGCCTTGAATCCGAATGCGGCGGTAACCGCGGTCAGCATCATGATCGATGGCATCTCGTATGGAAGCGCGATTCTGGGCGGCACTCGCACAGATGTTTGCGCCTCTTATCCGAATGCGCCCGGGTGTCCGAATGTCGGCTGGAATTTTGCGTTCGATACAACGCTGCTTGCCAACGGCACACACACCGTTTCGGTGACGGCCACCACCGCCACCGGGCAAAGCTCGACCAACTCTTCGAGCTTCGTCGTGCAGAACTGAGCTGAGTTCCGGAAAGGCATGCCGGTCGGCTAGAATAAATCTACGCGCCTTTGCGCTTGACGTGGCTTGGTGTTCGAAGTGAAACGCGAAGCAGGCTGGGTTCGGAGCTTGTGATGCGTCGTAATCGGTGCCCGCTCCGCAGGTGGGCCGCTTCGTAATGTCATGAGCACCGGCCACGTCGGGAAATTCGAACGTTCGGGTTACGCCGCCCGGCGCGAGGCAAGATTTGCGATTCGTGCTTAAGCGCCTCTCGTACTGGACTCTCGCGCTCGGAGTGGCGGTTGCGCTGCTCTACGTCTCGCTGCGCGGCATCTCCTGGCCCGGCGTCTGGGTGCTTGTCTCGCGCGCCGCTGCCGGTCCCCTCGCCCTGAGTCTTCTGGTTGCCAGCTTCTCGTTATTTGTGCGCGCGGTACGCTGGCGGCTGCTGCTCGGAACTGCCGGTGAAGTCACGATTGCGAGCGTATTTGCAGCGATCTCGGCCGGCTATTGCGGAAATCTGTTTCTGCCCGCGCGCGCCGGCGAACTCATCCGCATGCTGATGGTGCATCGCGCTTCCGGCCTGAGCAAGGCATTCATTTTGACCACGGAATTGTGCGAGCGCGTCTGCGACGCCGTTGCGCTCCTGCTGATCGGCTCGCTCGCGCTGCTGGGCATGCCCGCACGCCCCGGCTGGTTTGCTCGCGCCGCTGCTCCGTTCCTTGCGATTGCAATCGCGGGAGTGCTGGGTGTCGCGCTCTTGCCGAAACTTGAACCGTTTCTCCGGCCGCGGCTTGATCGCATACCGCTGCCGGCGCGCTTTCAGTCGAAGCTCGGCGCTATCGCCGAACACGTCGCCGGCGGACTACGCACCCTGCACCATAGTAGAGTCCTTCTCGCCTTCACCGGCCTTACTGCTGTCGCCTGGTTTGCGGATGCCTGCACGGCGTTGCTCGTCATGCACTCTCTGGCTCTACCTGGAACTCTGCTGATCGCACTTCTACTCAACACCGGCCTAGGACTCGGCAGCGCACTACCTGCCACTCCCGGATACGTCGGGGTTTATCAGTTTGTTGCCGTCAGTGTGCTGGTTCCGTTCGGCTTTAGCAAGACGGGCGCGATCGGATACATTCTCCTGTTCCAGGTCTTGCAGTACGTTTTGATTTCGCTCTGGGCGGCATTCGGTGCACTGGTCTGGCGAGGCAAATCCGGCTCTCCCGCCGGGACAATTGCAGCTTTCAAGGAAGGGCGCGCATGAAAAGTGCCGGCGCGGCGCCGAAGCGTGCCATCATCATCGGCGCTGGTCCGGCTGGCCTCACGGCAGCCTACGAATTGCTGAAGCGCACGGACATCATTCCGCTTGTGCTCGAAAAGAGCGAGTATCTCGGCGGCATTTCTCGTACCGTCAATTACAAGGGCAATCGCATCGATATCGGCGGCCACCGGTTCTTCTCGAAGTCCGACCGTGTCATGCAGTGGTGGCTCGACATTCTGCCGCTCGAGCCGGGCGCCGCAGCCGGCGCCCAGATCACGTATCAGCGCCGCCAGGCCAGTGTTCCCGATGTGCCCCGCGCAACCGGCCCACATCCGCAGGATCGCGTTATGCTGCTCCGGCCGCGCAAGTCGCGCATCTATTTCATGCGCAAATTCTTTGAGTACCCGATCTCTCTCAGCGGAGACACCTTGAGAAAGCTCGGGTTCTTCAAAACGCTGCGAATCGGAGTAAGCTACCTGCGCAGTGTGGTTGCGCCGATCCGGCCCGAAGTCAATCTCGAGCAATTTTTTATAAACCGTTTCGGGCGCGAGCTCTACCTGACATTCTTCAAGTCGTACACCGAAAAGGTCTGGGGCATCAGCTGCCGCGAGATCAGCGCCGAATGGGGTGCCCAGCGCGTGAAAGGCCTCTCGATCTGGCAGACCATTCTGCATGTGCTTCGTAAGTTGCGCCCGAAGCGCTCGAGCGACATCCGCCAGAAAGATGTTCAAACTTCGCTCATCGAGCAGTTTCTCTATCCAAAGTTTGGCCCTGGCCAGATGTGGGAGGAAGTCGGACGGCGCGTGCGCGAGCTGGGCGGCTCGATCGAGATGAACTGGTCCGTCGAGGGTATCGAGCGCGAGGGCGAGCAGATTGTTGCTGTCGTTGCGCGTCATTCGCAGACGGGTGAAGTGCGCCGATTCAGCGGCGATTACTTTTTTTCGACCATGCCGGTCAAGGAGCTCGTCGCACAGATGAACCCGCCCCCGCCGGAGCCTGTGCGCGAGGTGGCGAGCGGTCTCGTGTATCGCGATTTCATCACCGTCGGTGTCTTGTGCAACCGCATCAAGTTGCGCGAGCCTTCCGGCCAGCTCGTGCGCGACAACTGGATCTACATCCAGGAACCCGATGTGCTGGTCGGACGCCTGCAGATCTTCAATAACTGGAGTCCGTATCTGGTGGCCGACCCTTCGACGGTCTGGATCGGAATGGAATACTTCTGCAATGACGGCGATTCGCTCTGGGTAAAAACAGACGAAGAGTTGGTCGCACTCGCCCGGAGCGAGCTGGCTGCCATGAACATTGTCGATCCGGGCGACGTACGCGATGCGACTGTCATTCGCATGCCGAAAACGTATCCCGCCTATTTCGGCTCCTACGATCGCTTTCCCGAGCTGATTCGCTGGGCCGATCAATTCGACAATTTGTTTCTCATCGGCCGTAACGGCATGCACAAGTACAACAATCAGGACCACTCCATGCTCGCCGCCATGACAGCCGTGGATAATATCGTGAACAATGTCCGTAGCCGGGATAATCTCTGGGCGCTCAATACGGAGCAGGATTATCACGAAGAGCGCGAATCCGAATCAAGCCGCAAACCGGAGCCCGAGGCGGCTGTTTCGTAAAAGCGCGCTCGCTCTGTGCACTCTGATGGCGGCTGCAGCCTGCCGCACTGCTTCCACGACTGCTGCCGATCGGGGCTCGATCGAGTGGTACGCCCACGAGGCGCGGCGAGAGGGCAAGACTCACATCACAATTCCGGCCCCGATTGGAATGTATGCGCGCCTTAGCAGCCTCGATGAAGCTCTTTCCACTCAGGAGGCCTTCATAGGAACGCCGATCGCCTCATTCACTCAGGTTTTCGAGCGCAACCGGATCGTCACCTGGTACAAGCTGCGCGTTTTAGAAAGCCTGGTTCGTCATCCGAATCCCGAAGTAGCGGCGATTGCTCTTCCACAGAGCCTCGAACCCGTTCTCCAAAGCGAAATGGTCATCTTCACAGTGCAAGGTACGGTGAGCATCGACGGCGTCCGCGTCACAATGTTCGATCGCGATTGCCGGCTTCTGGATCCGGGCAGAAAGTACGTCTTCTTCGTCTCGCCCGACAGCTCCGGAAGATTCGCCTGGCTGCGAGCGGGCCCGAATGCAGTCTTCGCGATCAACCCGCAGGGAAAACTGGAACCGCTGGTGAACACGCGCGACGCCATGCAACTCGACCTGGCAGCGCTTACGGGTAACTCGCTCGATCGGTTGCGGAAGATCGCCAGAGCCAAAGCAGCCGGTGTAACGCCACTCGCGAACTGAAAACAAAAAAGGCGGCCTGACTCGCGCCACGCCGCCTCCAGACCCAAACGGTCTGCTCCTCCAAAGCGAAAAATCTGAATCGCCCGGTTCTTAATCGCCCATCGCGCCGACTTCTTCGGCTGCTTTTTCGGCCGCCGGAGCCGGTTTCGGGGTGCTTCCGCCGAGCAGTCCATCGAGAGGCACAAAACCCTCGACTCGCTTCTCGCCGAGAATATGCTCGCGATATAGCCGCGCCATCTTCTCGTTCTCGAGCTTCTTTTTGAGAGCCTCGTCGCGCGCGCGCGCTTTCTCTTCACGCGCCGTCTTGGCAATGCCGAGTTCATCGAGATCGTGCTGCCGGTCGGCCTTCACGTGCTCTTCAACGAGCACCAGGCTGTGATCCTTGCTCGAAAGCGGCACGTTCTTGTTGCCGGCGAAGATCTCATGCCGGCCGTGCTCTTCGTACCACTTGGTGAGCGTGGCAGTCATGTGCATCTTCTCGATAATGTTGCGCCAGCCCACGCCGGTGTTATACGCGCAGAAGGAAATTTCGCCTTCCTGCGTCGCGTACGGAATGATGCACTGTTCCGTGCGCCGGAAATCGTAATTAAAGAGATCCTGGAACCACATTCCCGCGATGAACAGGAAGTTCCAGCGATCGGAGCGGCGCTTTTCGATATCAGCCCGCGTACGGTCGCCCGTCACCTTGCCGTATTCGCCCGACTGCGCCTTCTTGCTCATGCCGAAGCATTTGTCAAATTTGGCAATCAGGTCGGTGAGCTTGAAGTGCGTCGGCGCCTTGAACGGATTGTAGTTGCGCAGCAGCGCCAGCGTGACGCCTACCACCGACAGGAACCGGCCGCGCGCTGCGTCATTGATACGCGCGATGTCCTTCGCCAGCTGATCGGCGTGAAGGAAGGCGGTCACCGGAACGTATTCCTTCGTTTCCTTGTCGCACATCACGGCCATACCGACGCCGCAGTTCGGATGACAGCCGCAGCTCAGCTGCCCCCAGTCCGCGTTGGGCCCGTGCACCAGATCGGCGAAGTCGGAGAACGTGCTCATGAAGCTGATCGGGAACCAGTCGCGAACCGGCTCGCCGATACCGGTCTGCCGCTTCACATCATGCGCCAGGTGCGAAAGCGTGTAGCGCTGGGCTTTGCGGCGTTCATCAGTCACCGCTTCGTCGCGGCCCGTGAACGAAACCGGCTGGAACGAGAGGAACGGAATCTTCTTCGGATTATCGAGCGCGAACTGAACCACGTGCCCGACCTGTTCGTTGTTGATACCGTTGACGATTGTGATGACCGGAACGATGTCGACGCCGGCCTGCCATAGATTTTCAATGGCGCGCAGCTTGACGTCGAACAGATTGCCGACCGCGCGGTGCGAGTTGGCGGCGTTACCGATGCCATCGAACTGCAGGTACGCATAGCGCAGACCGGCTTCGGCGGCTTCCTTGGCAAACTCCGGCCGCTTGGCGAATTCGATACCGTTGGTCGCGGCCTGCACACTGTTGTAGCCGACCTGGCGCGCATAGCGCACCGCATCGATGAAGTACGGCGAAAGCGTCGGCTCGCCGCCCGAAAACTGCACCGACATCTGGCGGCGCGGCTTGATCGAAATCGCATTGTCGAGCAGCGTCTTGATGTCTTCCCAGCTCAGCTCATGTACGAAGCCGACCTGGTTGGCGTCCATGAAGCACGGATCGCACATCATGTTGCAGCGGTTCGTCAGATCGATGGTCAACACTGAGCCGCGGCCGTGGGTAATCGTGCTCGAGCCATGGTTATGCAGTTTGTCGTCGTTGTGCGCGCGAATATCGCGGCCCGGAAAAACGTCTTCCAGGTGCTTGCTGAAGGCCGGATCGATCGACATCAGATCCTCGAAGTAGCCGTGCTTGGGGCACGTCTTCGTCATCAGGATCTTGCCGTCGCGCTCGATGATCTTGGCCTTGATCTCGCCGACCGGCTCATTGAGCAGAATCTTGTAGTCGATTTCGCCGTCGACGATCTTCTGCCGGATCTCGGGGATGCAGCGCGGGCAGAGCGAATCCGTTTCCCGCGGCCAGCCGAGCGGCGGCTTCATCTTCTGGTGGCTCTTCAGTAGCGGCTTGTCCGACCATTTCGGAGTGAAGGATTCATTCTGATTGATCTGGTTCAGCCGGTCGAAGACGTGCCACGCTGCATTGGCGCCGACCGTGACGACTTTCTCGAAGTACTTGACTGGTTTAGGCATGATATGTCAACTGGAGGTTTATTCTCCCGCTATCTCCCATTGCGCCCGGACGGACTACGCCGGTAACTGAGTTCAGTATACGGAACCCCTAAACTATTGAAAATCTTAATAGGCCGAACTGCGCCGATTCGAGGTTGTATGGCGATATTCGCGCCTGAACAGAACTGCTACCGAACGAACAACTGCTTAGCTTTCAGCTATTTGCACTATTTACCAGGCATGATAATAGCCGTCGCGCTCGTAGACCTCGACCGGCACGCGAAAGATTTCGGAGAGGCCGCCGGAGGTCAATACCTGCGCTTTCGGCCCGTCGGCAAAAACCGTACCTTCCCGGATCAGAACGACTCGATCGATTTCGGGAATGATGTCGTCGAGGTGATGCGTCACAAGCAGCAGCCCGACGCCCGCCGCTGCCAGCGAACGCAGATGCCCGCGCACCTCGTGCAGGGCGAAAATATCCAGACTGGTCGTGGGCTCATCGAGCAACAAAGTTTCCGGACGATGGATCAGCGCCCGGGCAATCAACAGCCGGCGCGCTTCGCCCGAGGAGAGCTCGTCCAGCCAGCGGTCCGCCAAATGCAGCACATTCAGCTGCTGCATGGCTTCGCGGGTGGCTTCCTCCATCGCAGGCGTCACCTCGTGATTCGGCCAGATCCCGATGGAGCCGAAAAACCCCGAAAGCACCAGCTCGCGCCCGGTGATATCGCGCGTGCAGCGCGCCATCAGATCGTTGCTGACCACGCCCAGATGCGCCCGCAGCTCAAAGATATTCCAGTTCTCGTGCCCCAGGATGCGCAGCACCGTATTATCGCCGAGCAGCGGGTAGCACTCCCGCGTGATCGTCTTGATCAGTGTCGATTTGCCGCTGCCGTTCGGCCCCAGAATCGCGACATGCTCGCCGGCTTCGATCCGGAGATTGAATTTCTTCAACGCCAGCAAATTCCCGCGCTGGACCGAGACGTTCTTCAATTCAAGTAGCGGAGAGGGCAAAATAAAAACGAAGGGTAACAGAGGCGGCTGTTGGTTTTGACGCGAGCTTTGAGCCGGGAAACGGTCAGGGAACTGGCGTTCGAGTGCGGTTTCGAGCTGGCTGGCGTGGCCTGCGCCGAGCCTGCGGACGATTTTGCCCGTTTTCAAAACTGGCGTGAACGGGATTTTGCCGGCGAGATGGGCTACCTCACGGACCGGCGCGGCGATCTTCGCGCCGACCCGCGAAATCTGCTGCCTTCCGCGCAGTCGATCGTGTGCGTGGGAAAGGTCTACAACACCGGGACCGCCCAAAATTGCGAAACGAACCCATCCGAAGCGCGGATTTCGCGATACGCCTGCGGCGGCGATTACCACGATCTGATGCGCGAGCGGTTGGAGGAGCTTGTCGGCTTGCTCGGGCGAATCTATGGCGAAGCCTTCGAATCGCGCATCTGCGTGGATACCGCACCGCTGCTGGAGCGAAGCTATGCCCGGCTTGCGGGACTCGGCTGGATCGGCAAGAACACCTGCCTCATCAATCAGCGGCTCGGCTCCTGGCTGTTCTTAGGCGAAGTGCTGCTTTCCATCCCGCTCGAACCGGATGTCCCGGCACCCGACCGCTGCGGAACGTGCACCCGCTGCATCGATTCCTGCCCGACGAATGCCCTGGTCCCCGATGACAGCGGCGGATGGATGCTCGATGCACGCCGTTGTCTTTCGTATCTGACGATCGAATACCGAGGCGAAATTGAAGCGAATTTAGCGGAACGAAGCCAAAACCTGATCTTCGGCTGCGATATCTGCCAGGAGGTCTGCCCCTGGAACCGGCGAGCGGCCGAGACCGACGAACCCGCCTTCGCACCACGCGGTCCGGCGCGCCGGCTCACCGATCTGGCTGAAATGAGCGAGGACGAATTTCGCCGGGTCTTTCGCCGGACGCCGGTCTGGCGTGCAAAATACTCTGGATTTCTGCGCAATGTGGCGCTTGCTATGGGGAATTCCGGAAACCCGGAACTGCGCGGGCCGCTCGAGCGGCTCACCGAGCACTCCCATTCGCTGGTGGCCCGTTCCGCCCGGCAGGCGCTCGAGCGCTTGGAAAGGACCATCCACTCCTGATCCTGCTTCTGGCTGCTGCCGCCTTCCTGCCGGCGCTCAACCCGCTGGGGCCCGGCTTCGAGCATTTCTATAACAACGAATTCGACCAGGCGCTGGCCATTTTTGTGGAACGAAGCCACGCCGAACCGGACAATCCGCAGGTTCAGAATGCCATTGCCCAGGCAGTGCTCTACCGCGAGATGTATCGCGACGGCGCGCTCGAAAGCGAACTCGTCACCGGCGCCAATGCGTTCCTGCGGCGGCCCAAGATGGAAGTGAGCGGCGGTGATCGGGGATTATTTCTGGGGGCGACCGGCCGCGCGCTCGAGCTGGCCGAAAAGCAGGGACCGACGCCCCGCGCTTTTTACGCCGTCGCGGTAGCGCACGGACTTCGAGCCAACTATTTCTACCTGGTGGAAAAATCCTGGACGCGCGCGCTGCACGAATCCATTGCCTCGCGTAAGGCAGACGACGAAGTGCTGCGCCTGGCTCCTCAGTTCATCGACGCGCATCTGCTGCATGGCGTGAGCGAATACGTGGTCGGGTGCTTACCAGCGTATATGCGCCTGCTCGGCGCGCTCAACGGTTTCCACGGAGATAAAGAGGATGGAATTCGGGAACTCGAACGCGTTTACCATTCGAGTGCCGGCAATCGATTCGATGCGGCTGTCATTCTGGCCGCCATCTATCGCCGGGAGCGGCGGCCGAAAGACGCGCTCCCCTTGGTTCAAATGCTCTCCCGCACGTTTCCGCGCAATCACCTGTTTGCTTTCGAGCAGGTACAGATGTACAGCGATGCCGGCGATAAGCAGTCGGCGTTGCGAATCTTGGCGCAGATTGAGACGGCACTGCGGGCCCGGCAGCCCGGCTATACGCGCGTACCATTGGAGCGAGTTGCCTATGCGCGTGGAAATCTGTTGTTCTGGTATAGCGATCTGAACGGATCGCTCGAGAATCTCAAGCAGGCAACGCGCGGCGCGGATCAGCTGGATCTGAACACCGCCGTGATGGCGTGGCTGCGGCTCGGCCAGGTTTACGATCTCATGGGCGATCACGGCCAAGCGGTCAGAATGTATCGCGAGGCAATCGACACAGCGCCGAAATCCGAGCCGGCTCACGAGGCGGAAATGTACATCGAAAATCCATATCGCCGGAACCGAAAGCAGTGAAAGCGAGTCATTCGCGCGCAAAGTGAATCGAGTTACACTGAGTTCAATCTTAAAGGCGTCATGATGGAATCGACCACGCGCGGGGCTTCGGGCTCGAAAGCGGTGTTTTACCAGATGCTCTGCGAGCAACTGGATCAGCTGCTCGGAGAAGAGAGAAATTTCACTGCCAACGCGGCCAATACAGCGGCCCTGTTGTACCAGCTCTTGCCGGACGTGAATTGGGTAGGATTCTACATACTCGACGGCAAGGATCTGGTACTCGGACCGTTCCAGGGGAAACCGGCGTGCGCGCGCATCGCGTTGGGTAAAGGTGTCTGCGGAACAGCCGCCATCGAGCACAGAACGATCGTGGTGCCCGACGTGAACCGGTTCGAGGGCCATATTGCGTGCGATACCGCCTCGCAATCGGAGATCGTTGTTCCGTTGCTCAACTGGGGCAAGCTGATCGGCGTGCTCGATATCGATAGCGCCAGCCTGAACCGCTTCGACGAAGAAGATCGCGAAGGTCTGGAATCGGTCGCCGCGGTGTTCCTGGCCTCGCAGACGAGCGACGATCTGCCGGATTTGAGCGAGCGCGCGGCCAGAAACTAATGGTCTCCGAGCAAGTCGAGCAACTGGCCATACGTGCGCGGCAGCTCACCGCGATCGGGCAGCTCCAGGCAGCGCGCGAAGTATGGGTGACGATTCTGAACCTGCTGCCGACCGACGCGCCCGAGCGCCGAGGTGTAGAGCGCGAAGTAGCGCGCATTGACGACCGCCTCCATCCGAAGCCGAAAGTGAACTGGACCAAACGACTCGGCCCGTTTGGCGTGCTGCTCGCGTTTCTTGCCAAATTCAAGACAGTCGCGCTGCTGCTGCTCACCAAAGGCAAGTTCCTCATCAGCATTTTCTTCTTCGTCGCCTTTTACTGGATGCTGTTCGGCTGGTGGTTTGCCGTCGGCCTCGCTGGTTCCGTGTTAATCCACGAGATGGGTCATTACCTTGCCGTACGCCGCTTCGGATTTCGCGCGGAGCTACCCATGTTCTTGCCCGGGCTTGGCGCGTACGTCAAGTGGCAGGGGGCGAGTGTCGACCCTGGTATCCGCGCGCAGATCTCGCTGGCAGGCCCGCTGTTCGGCCTGCTTTCAGGAGTTGCCGCCTACGGCATTTTTCAATCGACTCATGCGCCGGTGTGGCTGGCGGTGGCGCAGTTTGCGGGCTGGCTCAACCTGATCAATCTGATTCCGGTGGCCATTCTGGACGGTGGCGCAGCTATGAACCCGCTGGGGAAACAGCACCGCATCGCGATTCTGATCATCTGTCTGGCGCTCGGGTATGTGATGCACGAGAGTGCATTCTATTTTGTCGCGGCGGGAACGGCCTACCGGCTATGGAAACGCGACTTTCCGGCAGAGCCGCGGCAGGGCATTGCTTATGCATTCGTTGCGATCGCGGTGGCGAACGGCTTCCTGAGCTGGTTCTGTATGAATCAGGCGCGGGTGCTGTTCAACATCCAGGGACACTGATGGGCAGTGCTTACGCGCCCTGCGAATGCCTTTTGGCGATGGCATTTCGCAGGAACTCGAGATCGCGCATAACGCAGGCGCGCTGCTGCTCGATGATGCTCGGGTTCTCGGGAGTCTGCGCGAGCGCGTGATCGTAGTGTTTGAGCGTGCCTTCGTCGCCGCGAATGCAGTCCTGAATGATATCGTGGCGGTCTTTGGGCCGGATGCGCGTTTCCAGATCGACCCAGCCCGAGTGCAGAATGCCGCCCTCTATGCAGATCGTTGCGGGGTTCCTCGCCGGAGGCTTGCGCTAATTTCGTGAGTTCCTCGGCGAAACGCAGCCGTTCGCCGGCAATCGCGGCCAGGCGGTCGCTCAGTTCCTTATCGTGAACTCCTTTGGCCGCTTTGCCGTAGCCTTCAGCCGAATCGTTGCAGGTCGCTATCAGATCGTGGAGTGCTTTTCGCGTTTTTTCGTCATGGCTGGCCATACCTCATGATTCGCATCGCGAAGCGCTGGGCACAGTGTTAAGCTTTCGGCGTGCAGAGATTGCTGGAGGCTCTCCGCAACGAACGTTCGCGCGTGACTCTGGACGTAGCGGCGCTCGAGATCGCCGGCATCGAATTCCCGGGATTGGATGGTGAAGCCGCCGGATTCCGGCTCGACAATCTCGCCGAACAGATCGGCTCGCAGGTGACCGCTAATGCGAGCGCGCTCGATTTTGTACGCGCGGCGAACGAGGTGCTCTTCGATGTGCTGCAGTTTCGCGGCAATGAAGACGACTACTACGATCCGCGCAATTGTTGCCTGAATGCCGTGCTGATGCGGCGTCTGGGCATTCCGATCACGCTGTCGGTTGTGTATATGGAAGTGGCGCGCCGGCTGAAGCGTCCCGTTTACGGCGTCGGGCTACCCGGACACTTCATCGTCGCCTACGAGGACTCAGAAGCGCGTTACTGGATCGATCCCTTCAATCGTGGCCGGCTGCTTTCGTTCTCCGATTGCTGTGCATTGGCCAAGCAGACGGCGGGCGTGGACGTTCGCGCGAATCCGGCCGTGCTTGCGCCCGTGTCGAATCGCCAGATTCTGGTCCGGATTCTGAGCAATCTCAAAGCGATTTATCTGCGCGGCGAGAATTTCGAAAAGGCGCGGCAGGTGCTCGATCTGCTGATTGAAGCGATGCCCGATTATGCGGAAGAGTACCGGCATCGCGGGCTGGTGCATCTGCGGCAGCTGAACCATCGCGCCGCCAAGGCCGATCTCGAAACGTATCTGCGGCTGGAGCCGAATTCGCCGGAAAGTGAAGAAGTGAAAAAGCAACTGGTACTGATCGAGCGCTGGAAAGCAGGGTTGAATTAGTAATCGCCCTGCCGGAGACCCAGTTCCAGCCGCACAGGCAGCCTCACAGGCTCATCTTTGCGGCAGCGGATAACCAGGTCGGTCTCGTATCGGCGAAATCCGGCGCGAGCCACTTCAAGGTGGACCGTTCCCGATTCCAAAGTTGCCCGAAACACTCCCTGCGCATTGGTCTTGCCCTGAGTGATGACATTAGCCTTGCCCGCCGCTGGCGACGAGAAGATGATTTGCGCGCCTTGCGTCGATGCGCCGGTTGGATCTGTGACCCGGATCTGAGAATCGCAGGTCGCGCAATGTAGCGAAGCCGAGAAAAGCGAGAGCAGCAAGCCCGCACGCATGGCTTCATTCTACGCACCGTTCATGCGTGGCGCTCCAGTTCGCGCACACGCTTGGCAATGACGCGCAGATCGCGCACGAACAGTTCATATTCCTCGTCGTAGTTTTCGCGCAAGGCGCGCAGGATGGCCGAGGGATGCACGGTGGCCACCACTTCCTTGGCCCAGGGATGCGGATGGAATTTTCCGCGCTCGGCGGTGATTCGAAAATCGCGACCCATCAGCGACTGCGCGGCTGTTGCACCGAGGCAGACGATGAGTTCCGGATGAATGGCGTCGAGCTCGGCTTCGAGCCAGGGCCTGCAGGCCGAGATTTCGATTCCGCCCGGCTTGGCATGAATACGCCGCTTGCCGCGCTCGATCTTGAACTTGAAGTGCTTGACCGCGTTGGTCACGTAAATTTTCTCGCGATCGAGTTCGGCGTCGAGCATCGCTTTGTTGAGCAGACGTCCGGCGGGGCCGACAAACGGATGTCCCTTCACATCTTCCTCGTCGCCCGGCTGCTCGCCGACCATCACCACCTTCGAATCCTGCGGGCCTTCGCCAAATACGGCTTGGGTGGCGTATTTGTAAAGATCGCAGCCGCGGCACTCCGGCACAGCCGCGCGCAGCACGGAAAGACTGTGCGTGGCCGGCACCCAGGGCGCGGCCGAAGGTTTGGGCTGCCGAGCCATGCTCAGGCGTGGACCAGCGTTTCGGGCGGTGTTTCGATCAGCTCGAAGTCGCCATTCGCGTCGAAATTCATCGCAAACGGTTCGGAAATCACATGCGCGTTTGGATTGAGCTGCGGAAGGAGATTCTCGCTGACCAAGGCATCCATCAGCTCCATTGTGTTGCGAATGCGGCAGTAGGTGACCTGTGAGAGATCGTGCTTGCCGACCGTCGGCGCGATCGCGGCCAGGGCTTCGGCATCGCTCGCAAAATGAATAGGCGTCTGGATTGCAAGCGGTGTCGAAGCAGTGAGCGAATTGATGTAGGTGGGATTCCAGTCAACCTGCTCGAGCAACCGGTCGTGAATCACATCGGCCAGGCCGACCCCCACCGCGCTGCCGTACGTGAGATCGGTAAGACCGCGCACGTAAACACGTTCGATGCGAGGCACATCCGCGAAGCAGTTGGCACCTCCATAAACGCTGCGATTGATTACTTTGGTATCCATGCCGGCGCCGCTGATATTTTTGCCCATTTCGTCGACGATCAGCACATCGATCGGATCCGCGGGCACGTTGGCTTTCCAAGATTTGACTTCGGCCAGCAGCTTTTCCTCGTGCGCGAGCATCGCTGCACAACCTCCAGCCGACGAGAGAACGACGAGCCCGGCCGTTTCGTGATGCGCGCCCTCCTGAATCGCCAGGCCGCCCAGAACTTTTCCGGAAGCAAACACTCTTTCGCCCACGCTGCGGATCATGCGCTCCAGGCCGATCTTGTAGGCGTGTGTGTGATAGTTCTGCGCGCCCGAGAATTTTCCGAGCCCGATCGCCATCATTTTGAACATGCCGCTCTCGATGGGTCCGACAAAATCGGTGTGCCATTTGATGCGCGGGATGAGGAAGATGCCGTCCGATTCGAAGGCGTTTCGGTCGACAAAGGTTTCGATGCCCTCGGCAGTCGCGCCGAGCGATACGACATCGAGGGAGCTAAGCACCGGCACACCCATGGTCGCCTCGTGAATGCCGTAGTGCGCGAGAACGTCGGCCTGGCCTTCGGCGGTTGCTGCGCCGTGGCTGCCCATCGCCGGAAATAGGAACGGATTTGCGCCCTGCGATTTCCAGAAATCGATCACGGCCCGGGTGATGGTAGCGATGTTGCTGATCCCGCGGCTGCCGACGCCGACGGCGACCCGCGCACCTTTGGGTACGCGGCCGGCAAGCCCCGAGGCGGCGAGCTCGCGATGAACGTGGCGCGGAATGTCCGGGATGGCGCGATTGGGAAACGATTGGCGAACGTGGACGAATCTCGGAAGATTCATAGTTCCAGCATACTTTTCAATTGATGCGCCGGTTCAGGCAGCCAGGAAATCAAACGCGTTCGCAAGATAGTTCTTCAGATCGGTGCGTTTGACGACTGCATCGAGAAAACCGTGTTCCAGCAGGAACTCGCTTCGCTGGAAACCTTCGGGAAGCTTTTGGCGAATGGTCTGCTCGATCACCCGCGGACCGGCAAAACCGATCAGCGCCCCGGGTTCGGCGATGTTGAGGTCGCCGAGCATCGCGAAGCTGGCCGTGACGCCGCCCGTGGTGGGATCGGTAAGCACGCTGATGTACGGCAGACGAGCTTCATCGAGCCGCATCAGAGCGGCCGAAAGCTTGGCAAGCTGCATGAGACTGATGGCGCCTTCCTGCATGCGCGCGCCGCCCGAAGCGGAGACGATCACCAGCGGCGTCTTATTCGCCAGACAGCGCTCGATCGAGCGGGTAATCTTCTCGCCCACAACTGCGCCCATGCTGCCGCCAATAAATTTCAGCTCGAGCGCGCAGATCTCAACCGGCCGGCCATTCAGCGTGCCGCTGGCGCAGATGACGGCATCGGGCAGCTGTGTGGCCCGCTCCATGTCCTCCAGGCGCTTTTTATAAGGCTTGGAGTCGACGAAATCGAGCGGATCCGAAGAACGCAGTCCGGCATCGTGGACCTGATACTGCCCCTCATCAAAGAGCATTTCCAGCCGTTCGCGTGCCCCGATACGAAAATGAAAGCCGCATTTCGGGCAGACCTGCTTGTTGTCTTCGACCGTCTTGCGCCAGATGATCTGACCGCAGGAATCGCACTTTTGCCAGAGCCCTTCGGTTTTGACATTTTTCTCCCCGTCCGGCGGAGGATTGCCTTCGAGAGAAGGTTTTTGTCTGGTAAACCAGGCCATGCAGAGTTATTGCCGAGCCACGCTTGCGCTGAAACACGCCAGCATCTGCGCTGGAAAGCGCTTGCTCATCGATTTACGGTATCACGCGAGCATGGTCAAAAAAAAAACGGGGGTGGTCTTGCGACCACCCCCGAGGAGAAGGATTGGAGGTTACATGCGAAGAAAGGCCGGAAAGAGGCGGCGGCGAGCGCCTGCCAGGATCACCAGCGAACCGCCCATCAGGAAAAAGGTGGCGCATTCGCTCGCAGGGGCCTGCGCTTGAGTCTGCGTAGGATCCTGCGTCAGCTTGCTGCTGGCGAAGAAGAAATCGTTCAGGTTCGGCTGGTTCGGACTCGCCACCGTGATCCAGTTGATCGTGTGCGAAATGGAGAGGCCGAGGAAAGCATAGGTATTCGGGCTGGCGTTGACGGTGAATGTTTCGCCGTCCGAAAGCGCAACCGTGATCGGGCCGCTGCTGCCGGTAGTACCGAGGCCGAGGAACACAGCGTTCACACCGCCCGTAGGCATCGCGATCGTGATCGTGCCGTTACCGTTCGCCGGTCCAAAAAAGCTCAGCGCATTGTAGGGGCCGAAATCGTTCGCGGTGAGCTGATAGGCGCCGGAAAGTGTCGGCCCGGTGAACACAAAGGGCAGGGCAGTGCCGGTCAGAGGCTGTAATGTCTTGCCCGCCGAGGTGTTGTACGACCCATATAGCGTGAGGCCGTTGAAATTCAATTCGGTCGAGCCGGTTACGTTGGCCAGCCACTGCGAGTAAACCGAATAGCTTAAAGTGGTCGCGCGAGCCCCCGTTTGGGAGGCGAGGGTCGCTGCCAGGACTGCGAACGAAATCAGGGTGGCTCTGCGCATCTGTGTTCTCTTTGTGCTCGGAAGGGAAGTGCACCTGGGCCGAGTTGCCGCTCATCCAGAAAAGCCTCTGAAGCCGCATCCGATTCGGAACGAATTGTGCGCAATCCGCTTATGCCTGCTGGTAGCATGGGAGCACGTGACGCGTACGAGCACGATCATCGCCGTCTCTATGACGCTCGTGTTGCTGTTCGCAGGCTTGAACTGCTTCGTGACGTGCGCAGGCTGTACGAATTCATCCGCCAATGCGGCTGCGCATAACGGCGCACCCTGCCACGAGCACAAGATGCCGCAAAAGGACAGCTGTCCGCACCGGCTGGTGCTGGCACAACGAAGCCAGCCCGCTCTTCACACGCAGCACGTAAGCACGCAGCCATTGCACTTTGCGAACAGCCTTGCTGTTGCGCTTCCGCATTTCCAGGACGAGCGGAAAATCGCGGCCGCAGGAAACGCTCCGCCGCCGCGAAACTCGCGGTTCCCTGCCATTCTCCGCATCTGAGCTGAGCTCTCGCGTTTTTCACTGATTCAGCAGACGAGTGGTGCGTCTTCAGGCGCGCAAGGAGAATGCAGTGTTTCTCAAATCGTTAACCATACTGTTCGCGCTGGGTATTGTTGCCCGCGCTCAGGAACAGATGAACATGCCCGGAATGGAGATGGGCGAAACAAATGCAGCCGCCAAATTGCTGCAGAGTTTTTCATCAGGCACCGCGGTGAATCCGGCCGGCTGGCAAATGCCAATGCTGATGAAATCGCTTGGCGACTGGCACACGATGTTCATGGGTCAGGCGTTTCTCAACGACACGCAGCAATCCGGACCGCGCGGCGGCGACAAGCTCTATTCAACGAACTGGTTCATGACGAGTGCCGAGCACGCCGCCGGCGCTAAGGGGGCGCTCGCGTTCCAACTGATGCTGAGTCTCGAACCAGCAACCGTAACCGGCCGCCGTTATCCGCTGCTGTTTCAGACGGGCGAGACCGCGTACGGGAAGCCGATTGTGGATGGCCAGCATCCGCACGACTTCATCATGGCGTTAGCCGTCGAATACGCGTACGTGGTGAGCGATAACGCCAGGGTGGAATTGTATGCGGCTCCGGTGGGCGATCCGGCGCTCGGGCCGGTGGCGTATCCGCATCGCGCATCAGCTATGGAAATGCCGCAGGCCACTCTGACTCATCACTGGCAGGATTCAACCCATATCGCCGACGATGTGGTTACGGCTGGTTTGGCGTTCGAGAAGTTTCGTATCGAGGCGAGCGGCTTCCACGGAGCGGAGCCCGACGAGTTTCGCTGGAACATCGATGCAGGGTCGCTCGATTCCTGGTCGGCGCGCTTGTGGTTCTTGCCATCCAAAAATTGGGCAGCGCAGTTTTCGGCCGGGCGTCTCACGCACCCGGAGGCGCTCGAGCCGGGAGATCAGATACGGCTCACCAGCTCACTTGCTTATTCGCGCCCGGTTCACGGTGAAAGCTGGTCGAGCACTCTCATCTGGGGCCGTAAGCACAGCACGTTTACGGAGAGGAATACAAACTCTTACACGCTTGAATCGCTGCTGCCGGTGGGACGCAGGAATTATGTAACAGGCCGCGCGGAACTGGTCGATAAGGATGAACTGTTTGCTGGGCAGCCCGAACTCGAAGAGCTGCTGGACCTTCGTTATGGCAGCACGTTTCGCATCGGAGCGTACACGCTCGGTTACACGCGCGATTTCGAAATCTTTCACAACGTCGAGACGGGGCTCGGCGCCAACGTAGAATTCTACTCTCTGCCCGCCGCGATCAAGCCATGGTACGGCAGCCATCCGGTTGGAGGAAACATCTTCCTCCGCTTGCGGCTGAAGCACCGGAATTTATAACGAAACGGCACAAAGCAGCCGCATGTGCCGTTCATCGAAAACAGAATTCGCTTGCTATTCTGATTGCCGATGACGAAGGTGCAGACCAAGTTCCAACTCTCGCGCGCGCTTGACGACTCCGATTGCGAGAAGATCGCACGCGTGCATTCGGTGTTCGGAATTCTGGCTGCGCGAGTGGAACCGTCGCTCAAGGAATTATTCGTCGAGTACGACTACAGCCGTTTGTCGCTCAAGGAAGTTCGCGGTGTTCTCGCCGAACGCGGCATTCCGATTGTGTAACGCGCGGTAAATACTTTATCTGGAAATCGGATCCACAGTCACAGCGTCTATCTCTAGGCAGGAGGATGCTATGAAACGAACGATTGCAGGAACCCCAGTGTTTGCCGTGATTTGCCTCGGAGCGGGAACATTGTTGGCTTCGCCGGCCGGGTTCAACGGACCTCAGGTGGCGAATGACCAATCCACTGTTAAATCGGCCAACAGTAAGATTGCGGACGACGAGAAAGAAGTCAAGCGGCTGAACGACGAGTTTAACCAGGCTCGCGTGAAGAAAGAACAGTTGCACCAGGTATACGTGCAGAAAGATGGAGCGCGTGTGGCTGCGGTAAAAGCTTATGGCGAGAAAGATTCGAGATCGCAGCAGGCGATCAAAGATCAGGACGCAGCCAAACAGGCCTGGGAAGCGGCTATGAAGCAGGAACAGCAGATCGGAGCTCAGCGCGCGGCGGCCATCCAGAAGCTGCATAACGACGACATGGCACGCGGTAAGGACGTACAGAAGCTGGAATCGGACGAACACTCGAAATCGAATCCGAAAAAGTAACAGCTTCGTCAGCAAGAGATCGAAGGGCGCCCCAGTGGAGCGCCCTTTTTTCTTGTTCGCGAGTTTTCAGATTCTATTAATGCAGCCCGCTGTCATCCAACTTGCGAAAGAAGTTCCTTGAATTCGAACATGCCAAAACGTCGCTTGTTACCGCAGCAATAGAATCCTCTTGCGATTCCGAGGTATGCGCGGTTTCGTTTGAGTCACCGTGGCCGTCGGCCATAAGCTCGAGCTTATCGACGCACAGCCATTCTGGCCCGGAAGTGAGCGTTCCGGGAGTTCGGCTTTGGGGCGGCTGGAGGGATTCGAACCCTCGACATCCAGAACCACAATCTGGCGCTACTACCAGCTGAGCTACAGCCGCCGCGACAACATCGAGTTTAACATCCGCAGCCAGACTACATAAGGCTGATCGGATCGACGTCGATCACGAGCGCGGTCGCTTTCCAGCGCTCGGCCGCAGCGAGTTGTTGCAGCTTTTGAATGACCTCGCGCAGCAGCGGCCGACGCGCGGCTTTGAGCAGAATCTGATACCGGAATTCGCTGCGAACCTTCAAAATCGGGGCTTCCGCCGGTCCCATCACGCGCACACCTTCGGGCGCGGGCGTCAGCAGATAGCTCATTTGCGTCGCCATCCGGAGCGCCTCCTCCTGTTTCTCCGCTCGCACGAGAACGCTCGCCAGCGCAGCAAAGGGCGGATAGCGCAGCCACTTGCGAAACTCGATTTCTTTCCGATAAAAACCTTCGTAATCCTGGGCCGCGGCAAAGCTCAGAGCGTAGTGGTCGGGATTCAGCGTTTGAATCACTACGCGGCCGGGCGCTTCGCCTCGTCCGGCACGGCCCGCGGCCTGTGTGAGCAGCTGAAAACTGCGCTCGGCTGCACGGAAATCGGGCATGCTCAATCCGATATCGGCCAGCACCACGCCCACCAAAGTCACGTTCGGAATATCGTGCCCTTTCGCGATCATCTGCGTACCGACCAGAATGTCGATGTCACGATCGCGAAACGCCTGCAGAATGCGCTCAAACGCGCCTTTACCGCTCGCCGTATCGCGATCGAGACGCGCAATCCGAGCCTTTGGAAAATGCTGGTGCAGTTCTTCTTCAACCCGCTCCGCGCCCGTGCCGAGAAACTGAATGTACTCGCTGCCGCAATGCGGACAGGCGGAAGGAATTTTCTCGGCGAATCCGCAGTAGTGACACAGCATGCGCCGGTCGCGCCGGTGATGCGTAAGCGCAACCGAACAGTTCTCGCACAACATGCGCTCGCCGCAGGCGCGGCACATCAGAAAGCTCGAAAAGCCGCGACGATTCAGCAGCAGCATCGCCTGTTCGCGTTGCTCGAGCCGCTGCGAAAGCTCTTCGATCAATTTGCGCGAAAACGTTGCCTGCTTCTTTGTTTCCAGAAACTCGAGCCGCATGTCAACCACTTCGACCACCGGCAGCGGGCGCTGCGCAATGCGCTCAGGGAGCACGAGGCGAGTGTACTTGCCGTTTTCCGCGTTATAGCGCGTTTCGATCCCGGGTGTGGCCGAGCCGAGCACCGCTATCGCACCCGTCTGCCGGGCCCGCATCAGCGCCACGTCGCGGCCGTGATACCGGGGCGTCTCCTGCTGCTTGTAGCTGCCGTCGTGTTCTTCGTCGACAACAATCAGGCCGAGATTCTGCACTGGCGCAAACACGCCGGAGCGCGTTCCTACCACCACTCGGGCCTGCCCGTTGCGAATGCGGCGCCACTGTTCGGCGCGCTCGCTGTCGCCAAAAGCGGAATGCAGAATCGCGACCTGCTTGCCGAAGCGATGAAAGAATTGTCCGGCGACGGCAGGCGTAAGAGCAATTTCGGGCACCAGTAGCAGAGCATTCTTTCCGCGCGCCAGGGTAGCCTCGATGCTGCGCAGATAGACTTCGGTTTTGCCGGAGCCGGTTACGCCTTCGAGTAGAAAGGCGCGAAACGTACCGGCTTCGATAGCCTTGTCGAGGGCGTCGAAAGCCGACTGCTGATGTGCGTTGAGTTCAGGCTTCGGTTTGGCGAAGGCGAGATCGGGCGTGCCGGTTTCGAGCTCGAGTGCCACCAGTTCGCGGCGGGCGAGCGAACGCGCGGCTTCGCTGGCCTGCTTGAGAATTTCGCCAAGCGCTGCGACATTATGAGAGCCTGGATGCAGCTCGAGAAACGCCAGCAGCTCGCGCTCGCTTTTCTTTAAACGAATTCCTTCGAGCGGCCGAGCACGGAATGAAACCGAGAGCCGCTCCGCACTCGCCCGCAGCGGATCGCGCTCCTCTTCGCGATCTTCCGCCGCGACCCAGCCGCGTTTGACCAGGGAACGCAGAGCGCCGCGCGCATTTTCGACTTTGCCCGCCAGGTATTCGCTCGATCGCGGCCGCTCTTCAAGCAGAGTGAGCAGCTGCACGGCCGTATCACGCTGCATGGTAGTGACGAGCTGGCGCGCGACATCGCGTCCGGAATCGGTGAGTGCATATTGCGTGCTGCGGCGTGTTTCGCCCGCGAGCGGAAGCATGCCCCTCAGCACTTCGCCAATCGGTGCGCAATAGTATTCTGCGATCCAGCGGCCGAGCTCGAGCAGTTCGGCTTCGAGCACCGGCTCGGCATCGCGCAGGCTCAGCACTTCCCGCGTTTCGACTGATGAACGATTCGAATGGATCTCGAGCACAACGCCCGTGAGACGCCGCGGGCCAAATGGGACAACCACTCGCGCGCCAACCTGAACCCGGTGTTCGAGCGTCAGAGGAAGCTGATAGGTGAAGAGCCGGTCGATAGGTACCGGAAGGGCTACGTCACAGTAAAGCATTCAAACGAAAGCGCTGTCCGTCAGCGCTCGCCGGAACCACAGCCCAGACCTGTGCGCCAGGTCCTTTCCGCAAGTGAAACCGCCTGACTGATCGTTATGGTGTATATCCCGGCATGCCCACTGACGAAACCGCGTCTCCACTCCTCGTATCCTTCTTCCCAGGCAGGAAGAGGATGCCCACTCGCGATTCGAATCGTCGCGCTCTTCTCGAGGGCATCTTTCGCGAAAGGCATATGCGGTATCTGCTCCTGCACGATTCCACCCTCGCAGTTTTTCCAATTGAGTTTGTCGACCGCGATATGGACAATCGTGCCCAGCTTTGACACGTCGACCTGTACAACGGTCAACCGTGACTCCTCCTCGCCTTCACGCGTCTTGTATCTCCAGACGTCGCCGACATGATATTGGGAGTCTTTCGGCATGCCGGAGGCCGCTCACGCCCTCAGGCAATACGCCTGTCTGCGGGCTGAGATGTACGGCGCTCAGCAACGTCATCGACAGCAGCAACAGTTTGATCATGCGTCACTGATCCAGTGCGGCAATCCGGTCATAAACCGGCTTCAACGCCGGATAGAGCGATCGATAAATTTGATAGCGCTCGGAGTAAAACGCAGCCGACTGCGGGTCCGGTTCTTTGGCGCTAACTTCCACTACCGCCGCTTTGCTTGCCGCGCGCGCATTCGGAAACTGGCCTGTGCCAATGGCCGCGAGCAGCGCCGCGCCGAAGGCGGAACCCTCCTGCGTTTCGAGCGTAGTGACGCGTTGATAAAAGATATCGGCAAAGAGCTGGTGCCAGAGCGGGCTCTTGGCGCCTCCGCCCGAAAGACGCACCAGTCTTGGCGCCGCGCCCAGGCCGGTGATGATCTCCAGACCGTCCTTGAGGCTGTAGCAAACGCCCTCCAGAATGGCGCGAATCAGATCGCTCGCCTGATGCTTGGCGGTCAGGCCGACCCAGGCGCCGCGTGCTGCGGCATCCAGATGCGGCGTGCGTTCGCCCATCAGATAGGGCAGCCAGAAGAGACCCAGCGCGCCCGCGGGCGAGAGCGAAGCATCGGCTGTGAGTTCGTCGTAGTCGGAATTCGGCGCGAAGCGGTTGCGATACCACTGCAAACTCAATCCCGCTCCTTGCGTGACGCCCATCACGTGCCAGGCACCCGGAATGGCATGGCAAAAGGTGTGCACGCGGCCCTGCGGATCGTAGGCCGGTTTATCAAGATACGCGAACACTACCCCGGACGTGCCGACCGTACAAGAAACCGCACCCGGTTCCACGATTCCGTTCCCAATGGCGCTGGCCGCCTGGTCGCCTGCACCGCCTACCACGGGAGTGCCGGCGCGCAGCCCGGTCGATTGCGCGGCCGCTTCGGAAATTTTGCCGGTGATCTGCTGCGATTCGAACACCGCAGGAAGTGTGGCGCGATTGAGCCCGAGCACGCTCACCATTTCGTCGGACCATTTGCGATGCACCACATCAAACAGCGCGGTGCCGCTTGCGTCGGAAACATCGCTCGCGAATTCGCCGGTGAGCTGAAGACGAACGTAGTCCTTAGGCAGCAGAATGTGCGCGATCTTCTGAAAGAGCTCCGGCTCGTGATCGCGCACCCAGAGCAGCTTGGGCAGCGTGAAACCGGTGAGCACCGGATTGGCGATGGCGCGCAGCACATTTTCCGGTCCGGCAACGCGATTGATCTCATCAACCTGCTTCTGGCTGCGCTGATCACACCAGATCAATGCGCGCCGCAGCACCTCGCGCTGCGCATCGAGCAGCACGAGGCCATGCATCTGTCCGGAGAGTCCGACGCCGTTGATAGCCGATCCGTCAACGCCCGCCGCTTTGAGCACGCCGCGAATGGCCAGCTGCGAGGCGCGCCACCAGTCGCGCGGGTCCTGCTCGGCCCAGAGCGGCTTCGGCATGTGCATCTCTTCATGCGCCGCGATATGAGAGAAGCGGACCCGCGCTTTTGCATCGATCAACAGCGCGCGCGAGCCCCCGGTTCCGACGTCAAGACCAAGCCAGTACATAGGATGTAGATGTGTTCTCTAACAATCGTGGCAGAGCGGCAGATAAGCAGCGCCGTAAAGGCCCGCATCCGCGCCCAGAGCGGCTTTTTCGATGCGGGTTCCAGTCGGCACGAAGGTGAATGAGCGGCGCCGGACCTCTTCAAACATCGAGGGCGCGAACAGATCCCACGCCGGCAGCGGACCTCCGCTCAGCAGGTAGAGCGGGAAATTAAAAATGTTGATCAGGCTCGCGAGGGCAATGCCAAGGGCGCGTCCCATCGATTCGAAGACACGCAGCGCGCGCGGGTTGCCTTGCACGGCCAATGCGTAAACGTCGGCTGCTGAGCGAATCTCGCGCCCGAAATGCATCATGCGCCCCATGGCGGCAATGGCCGAGGCGGAGGCGTGTTTCTCCAGACAGCCATAATTGCCGCAGCCGCACGGATTGCCGTCGGGGAAAACCGTCATGTGGCCAAACTCGCCCGCCATGCCGCGAAAACCATGCAGCACTTTGCCGTCGATTACGATGCCGCCGCCGATTCCGGTGCCGAGGGTCAGCAGAATCAGATCCTTGACATCCTTACCGGCGCCCATCCACTTTTCGCCGAGCGCTGCCACATTGGCATCGTTCTCGAGCAGTATCGGTGTGTCCAGGCGTTGCTGAATACGCTCGCGGATCGGAAACCCTTCGAAGTCGGGCAGATTGGCCGCTTCCATCACCACGCCCGCATCGATATCGATGTAACCTGGCACGCCGATACCGACGCCCTGCAGTGAGGAATCGACCAGCCGCTGACGAATCGTTTCGATCATCTGCGCAATTTCGTCGGCCACGCGTTCGGGACCGGCCGCGTACTGCGCTTCCACCGAGAGCCGTGCCAGCAGATGACCATTGGGATCGATGGCCGCGGCGCGCAGATTGGTGCCGCCCAGATCCACTCCGATTGCGTATGCGCTCATGGCCGCCTGAATCATAACAAATCAAGCCTGTTTTAACGCTGCTTGTCACTCCGCGGCTGCCGAGCGCTGCAGACCCAGCCAGTATTCGGCGGCGCGGCGGATAGTGCGGAGAAATTCGTCGAGATCGGAAGGCTTCGACAGGTAACAGTCCGCGCCGAGCGAGTAGGCTTCGCGCATCAGGTCCTCGACCTCCGAGCTCGAGAGCACGACCACTGCGGTATCGCGCAGCCGCTGCTGCTCGCGCACCCGGCGCAGCACTTCGCGCGAATCCGTTTTGGGCAGATGGAGGTCGAGAAACAGCAGTGCCGGAGCGGGTTTCACCGGCTCGAGCAGGCATTGGAGGACCTGCTCGCCATCGCAGGCGACACGAACGGCGGGGGGCGGCTGCATGTCCCGCAGCGCTTCTTCAATCAGACGCACATCGGCGGGATTGTCTTCGGCGATGAAGATGTCGATCTCGCGAGCTTCGGCGTTCATGATTTGCGACAATGGCAAGCCATGACAAAAGGTACCACTGCGCTGACGATTCTGGCGATTTGCGCGCTCAGTGTCGCGGGACAAAACCCTCCGCCTGGAGCTTTTACCGTCCTGACCGGTCATGCGTCGAAAAGAGAGGGTTTCGTGCCCTTGTACTGGGACGAGCGCGCCGGCAAAATGTACCTCGAAATCGATCGCTTCAATCAGGAGATGCTTTATGTGACCGCGCTCTCGGCCGGCGTCGGCTCCAACGAACTGGGGCTCGACCGAGGGCGCATGAATCAGCCGAAGGTGGTCAGCTTTGTGCGCTCGGGTCCGCGCGTGCTGCTGGTCGAATCGAATTACAATTTTCGGGCGACCAGCCCGGATCCCGCCGAGCAGCGTTCGGTGCACGACTCCTTTGCCCGTTCGGTGCTCTGGGGCTTTGAAGTTGCGGGCGAAGAAAGCGGGCACGTGCTGGTCGATGCCACGAATTTTCTGCTGCGCGATGCGGCCGGTGTGGCGAATGATCTGGCGGAGCAGAAACAAGGCGCCTATCATGTGGATCCGACGCGCTGCGCTTTTGAGATGTCGCTGACCAAGACATTCCCGCGCAATACCGAGATCGAAACAACCATTACGCTCACAGGCGAGCCGCAGGGCAAACTGATTCGATCGGTCACGCCAACACCGGAGGCGGTCACCGTGCGCGAGCATCAGGCGTTTGTCGCGCTGCCCGAGCCCGGCTATCAGCCCCGCGAATTCGATCCGCGTGCCGGCTTCTTTTCGGTCGACTTTATGGATTTTTCCGCGCCCGTCGATCAGCCGGTGATGAAGCATCTGATCACGCGTCATCGCCTGGAACAAGGCAAGCCGCTCGTGTACTACATCGACTCGGGTGCGCCCGAGCCGGTGCGTTCGGCGCTGCTCGAAGGCGCGAGCTGGTGGAACCAGGCATTTGAAGCAGCCGGCTTTCCCGATGGCTTTCAGGTGAAAGTGCTGCCGCCCGACGCGGATCCGATGGATGTGCGCTACAACGTCGTGCAGTGGGTGCATCGCTCGACGCGCGGCTGGTCCTATGGCAATTCGCTGATGGATCCCCGGACCGGCGAAATCGTCAAAGGTATCGTCACGCTCGGTTCGCTGCGCGCGCATCAGGACTTCCTCATCTTTCAGGGGCTCATTCCGGCCTATACGCCCGGGCACGATCAGACCGGATTGCTGACAGCGACCGTGCTGGCGCGTCTGCGGCAACTGGCGGCGCACGAAGTCGGTCACACGCTGGGACTCGCGCACAACTACATCGCCTCGACCGAAGGCCGCGCCTCGGTGATGGATTATCCGGGACCATTTGTAAAAATTCGGGGCGACAATTCGTTCGACCTCAGCGATGCCTACGCCAAAGGCATCGGCGAATGGGACAAAGTGGCGATTCGCTGGGGCTACGGCGACAATGATCACGCGCAGCGCGACCGCATACTGACGGACGCGGCGCAACACGGGCTGACGTTTATCAGCGATGCCGACAGCCGTCCGCCAGGGAGCGCGCATCCGAAAGCGCATTTGTGGGATAACGGGCCAAACGCGGTGGACGAATTGGAGCGCATTCTGCGCGTGCGCCAGCTGGCGCTCGAACGGTTCGGCGAGAACAACATCCCGCCGGGTGCACCCATGGCGACGCTCGAAGAGGTGCTGGTGCCGCTGTATTTCCTGCATCGTTATCAGACCGAAGCGGCGGCGAAAGTGCTCGGCGGCAACGAATACACGTATGCGGTGCGCGGCGATCGCCAGCCGGTGACGAAAATTGTGCCGGCCGAAGAGCAGCGGCGCGCGCTGCGAGCGCTGTTACAGACGCTCAGTCCGGAGACGTTGACCATCCCCGAACGAATTCTTGCCCTGATTCCGCCGCGTCCGCCCGGCTATGAGCGAACGCGCGAATTGTTTGCCAATCGAACGGGGGTGACGTTTGATCCGATAGCAGCGGCTGAGTCGGGAGCGGAGTTAACGGTCAGCCTGCTGCTCAATCCGGAGCGGGCCGTGCGACTCGATCAATATCATTTTCGGGACGGGGACAACCCGTCCTTCACAGAAGTGGCCGATGCGCTGATGGATGTGGGATGGCCGCGATCGGTACCGGGCGGGCTGGCCGGAATGGTCACGGATGCCCGGCGGGAAGTGATTTTGCGGTACATGCTGCGGCTGGCTGCCGACCCGAAATTACCAAACGAACTTCGCCGGGAAGCTCGTGAAAGCCTGGAACCAATTAAAAACACGAGAGATACTATTTCCTGGGCAGTGATCGAGCGATTCGACAAGAACCCGACTGGGTTCGTTTTTTCAACTGAGCCTGCGATCCCGCCGGGGCAGCCGATCGGCGAGGACGAGCCCGAGTTTTAGAAATTTCGCAACCCGAATGAAGTGCTGTGACTGGCATTTTCCAGCCGGTTGGGTAGGGTTACGGACTTGCTTCCAAAAAACTTAGTCGCCTTACTTCGGAGCGGATCGATGTTACGTTCCCAGTCATTCGGGATTGCGAAAAGGGAAGAGTTTGCGCAACGAACCTGCTCCTCCGTGAGTTCCGCAATTCCAGCGTCGCAGAAGGTATTGCAAAAGCCAAAACAAATGGCACCCGCTTTGTGCAACGAGTTTTGGAAGCAATCTCTACCGCCCTTCGTTCCGTCTTGCGTTTTGCTCCCACGTTAGAGCAAAATACCAGTGGGCGAACAAATGGCGAATACAGGGGCAGCGCTTCGCTACCAGACGCACTGGAAATCAGCCGCTGAGCTGAATGCTTTACCGCAGGATATACACTTTAAGCCGCTGAAACTCCGGCATTTAGAAGCCATTCTTCCGGCCGGACTGCAGCGCGGCATAATCGCCGAACTGCATGGCGTCCGGTCCGTCGGCGTCGCGTCGCTTTGCTTCCATGTTCTGGCCGAAGCTACTGCCGAGGGCGAAGTCTGCGCGGTGGTCGATCTGAACGGGAGCTTCGATCCGGCATCGGCGGCTGCGGCTGGAATCGCGCTCGAACGTATCATCTGGGTCAACTGCAGCGGCAACCCGGAAGCTGCCATGCGCGCCTGCGATCTGCTTTTGCATGCCGGCGGGTTTGGGGTTGTGTATCTGGATCTTTCGGAAGCGAGCGCGCGGCTGCTCAACAAAATTCCGGTTTCGTACTGGCACCGTTTTCGGCAGGCGGTGGAGCATTCGCCTACGATTCTGCTCGTTTCGGCTCCCACGCCGCAGGCCGGATCGCGTGCCGCGCTGCGTCTGGAGATCCGGCTGGCGGCGGTGGCCTGGTCGGGCCAAGAGCGATTTACCGTTTTACGCGGCTTGAAAAACGTAGTTACGCGCGGCGGCAAAATGGCGCCGGTACGCCCGCATATTCTTTTCCTGAAAGCGGCCTGAGATGTACGCCTGCCTGTTTCGAGCGGAAGCTGTTGCCGGCGAGCTGTACGAGCTGGGGCTGGCGTTTTCTCCGGCCGTGGAGCAGACGGATCCATCGACTGTCGTCTTTTCGATTGCTCCGCTGCGCAAGCTGCTCGGCTCGCCGCACCAGATTGCTTCGGAAATTTCGCGCGCCGGTTATGAGCGAAAATTGCGGGCGAATCTCGCCATCGCGTCGAATCCGGATTCAGCGATTCTGCTGGCGCGATATTACGCGGGAATTACGCTCGTCACGCCCGGCGAAGAGCGCGAAAAACTCGGAGCGATTCCGTTGCCCGCTCTGTTCGCGCTGACCGGGATGGCCGATGTTGCGCTGCTCGACGTTCTCCATCGCTGGGGCTTGAAAACCTGCGAGGATCTGGCCGCATTGCCCGAGCAGGGAGTCGTCGAACGCCTTGGCAATGCCGGCCAGTATCTGCGGCAGCTCGCCTGCGGCGCGATTCAGCGTCCGCTGCGGCTGGCACAAATCGAAACCAATTATGAAGAGCATCTCGAGTTTGAGCATCGCCTGGAATTGCTCGAGCCGCTGCTCTTCTTATTAGGACGCGCTTTGCAGGATGTATGCGGGCGGCTGCGCACCCAATCGCGGGCGGCGCGCCTGCTCTCGGTAGAGCTGAAGCTGGAAGATCGGGAGCCGTACCAGTGCGCGCTCGAATTTCCGGTGCCGCTGGCCGACAGCCGCGCCATGCTGAAACTGCTGCAGCTGCATCTGGAACGGCATCCGCCGAAAGGCGCGATCACGGCGTTTACGCTGCGGGTGGATCCGGCCGAGCCGCGCCGCACGCAAAACGGGCTGTTTCTGCCGCCTGCACCGGCGCCCGACAAATTGCAGCTCACGCTGGCGCGCATCGCCGGCATGGTGGGCAAAGAAAATGTCGGGACGCCGGAGCTACTCGACACCTATCGTCCGGATGCGTTTCGGCTGCAGCCGCTGCCGGCGCTCACGACGGATGCCGGCCCGGATGAAAAAACGAAGCCAGCGACGCTGCAGCTGGTGATGCGGCTGTTTCGTCCGGCGCTGCCGGCACGCGTGCGGCTCATCGAGTACTCGCCGAAAAGTGTCCTGGCGAGTGGTGTGAAAGGGAACGTACTGCGCTCGGCCGGTCCCTGGAAAACTTCGGGGGAATGGTGGGCTGCGACGTTCTGGTGCCGGGAAGAGTGGGATGTGGCGCTCGATGATGGCGCGCTTTATCGTATTTATCAGGATGTGCAAAGCGGCTCCTGGTTCGTGCACGGCGTTTACGATTGAGGCTGTTCCGGGCCGTTTGTAACAGGCCGCGGCTGTTGGGAACGTTCCAGCCCCCGCAAGAATGCTTCGTCTGCTTTATTGCCCTGGATGATCTGCCGGTTACAACGGCGCACGTCTACGAGTTCGCCAATCGGTTACTGCATGCCGGCTGTGCGTACGTTTGTCTTTTCGGGACCCGAGTGCGAACGATGGCACGACATCGTCGATGAGCAGCGGCGTATCCCAACGCTCCGCACCGATGCCGAAGACAGCGATGACGAATTGGCATGAAGGAGAGTCGATGGTCGATGCGCTTTAGCTTCCGAACTGAGCGCCGTAGCGCGTCAGTGGCTCGATTCGACCTCCGATGATCGTAAGCTCGACGAGCTTTGGTAATAGATAGATGCGAGGGGGATTCCATCCGCACCGCGAACCGTTCGGGCCGGTGGCATCCGCCCAAGAGCTCTTACAGGCGCGTTTCCAAAGGGCCCAAATCATTGAGAATGGTACGCTTAGTATTCGGAAATGCGTACTGTCGACCTGATTCATCGCAAGCGCGACGGGGAAGAGCTCGCTCCCCAGGAAATCCAATTTCTAATTGACGGCTATACCCGCAACGAGATCCCCGATTACCAGATATCGGCCTTCCTGATGGCTGTTTTCTTCTCGGGAATGACCGACCGGGAAGTGAGCGTGTTGACCGAATCGATGATGAACTCGGGCTCGGTTGTGGATCTTTCCGACATCCCCGGTATCAAAGTCGATAAGCACTCCACCGGCGGCGTGGGCGACAAAACGAGTCTCATTGCCTCGCCGATTGCCGCCGCGGCAGGTGTGGTGGTGCCCATGATCTCGGGCCGGGCGCTCGGACACACCGGCGGAACGCTCGACAAGCTCGAATCGATTCCCGGTTTTCGCACCGATCTCTCGATCGACGAATTTCGCGAGTTGCTGAAAGTTCACGGGCTCGCTTTCATAGGGCAGACGCCCGAAGTAGTGCCCGCCGACAACAAACTCTATGCGCTGCGCGACGCCACCGCAACGGTGGAATCGATCCCGCTGATCGCATCTTCGATCATGTCGAAAAAGCTGGCGGTCAATCTGGACGCGCTGGTGCTGGATGTAAAAGTCGGTTCGGGTGCGCTGGTGAAGAAACAGGTCGAAGCGCGGCGTCTGGCCCAGATGATGGTGGGAATTGGCCGGCGCTTGGATAAGCGGGTGCAGGCGTTGATTACCGATATGAGCCAGCCGCTCGGTTACGCCATCGGCAATGCGCTGGAAGTGATGGAAGTTTCGCAAACCCTGCAGAACGCCGGACCGAACGACCTGACGCGTATTTCGCTCGAACTTGCGGCGCGCATGATCTACCTGGGCAAGATTACCAAGACGCTCGATGAAGCGCGCGAGCTCGCCCAATCGAAGCTGCTCGACGGCTCCGGTTTCCAGAAGTTCAAAGAAGTGATCGCGGCGCAGGGCGGCAATCCGCAGGTGCTCGATCGCTTCGATCTGCTGCCCAACGCCACTGGTGCTCAGGAAATCACGACGGCGCGCGGCGGCTATGTCAGCGCGATCGACGCCGAGCTGATCGGCCAGGCTTCTTCCATGATCGGCGCCGGCCGCAATACCAAGGAAGACGCGATCGACCCAGCGGTGGGCGTGATTCTCGAAGTGAAAGTCGGGCAGAAGATCGATCCGGGCAGCATTCTTTGCCGCATCTACTACACGAGCGAAGAGCATCTGGAAGAAGCGGCGGAGCTGGTGGAGGACGCCTTCAAGATTTCGCAGCAGCCGGTTGAGGAGCGCGATCTGATTCTCGAAGTCGTCAGCTGACGGTCGGCTGATGGAGCGCCTCACGGGCCTGCTCGGTCTCGCTGCCATCGTCCTCAGCGGCTACGTTTTTTCGACAAAGCGTTCCGCCATACAGAAGCGGGTGATCGTCTGGGGTGTGCTGCTCCAGTTCGCCTTCGCATTTCTGGTGCTGAAGACGGGCTTCGGCAAGCTCTTCTACGGCTTCAGCCTGATCGTGAACGCGCTGCTGAGTTATGCGACTGCAGGCTCGACTTTCGTCTTCGGCGATAAGCTTGGCCGGCAGACGCAGGAGTTCGGCGTCATCTTCGCCTTTGATGTGCTGCCGATCGTGATCTTCATCTGCTCGCTCTTCGCGGTGCTCTATTACATCGGCGTGATGCAGATTTTTGTGAAGGCGATGGCCGTGTTTATGCAGCGCTTCATGGGAACGAGTGGCGCGGAATCGACCTGCGTGGCAGCCAGCATCGTGATGGGGCAAACCGAAGCGCCGGTGACGATTCGACCCTTTCTCGAGAGCCTCACCGAGTCGGAGTTGTTCACGGTAATGACGAGCGGCATGGCACATGTTTCGGGCGCGGTGATGGCGGCTTATGTGGCCATTGCGGGTGTCTCGATTGCGCACCTGCTCACGGCTGTTCTGATGACAGCGCCGGCGACGCTCATGCTGGCCAAGATGTTTGTGCCGGAGACGGACGAGCCGATCACGGCGGGAACGATCCGGGTTGAGATAGAGAAGCCCGGAGTGAACGTGATCGATGCGGCCGCGCGCGGGGCGGGTGATGGCTTACAACTGGCGCTCAATATCGCGGGCATGCTGATTGCGTTTCTCGCTTTGATTGCGATGATCAACGGCATTCTCGGCTGGGGACACGCGCATGCGCACTGGCTGCCGTCCTCGCTGCAGCAGATTCTGGGCTGGATCTTTGCTCCGATTGCGTGGCTGCTCGGTGTGGGCTGGCACGATTGCGCGACCGTCGGCAACCTGCTCGGCACGCGCATGATCCTGAATGAGTTCGTAGCCTTTCTGGATCTCGGTAAAGTAAAAGCAATCCTGAGCCCGCGCTCGTTTGTGATTGCGACTTTTGCTCTGTGCGGGTTTGCGAACCTGAGTTCGATTGCCATTCAGATCGGCGGCATCGGCGCGCTTGCGCCTTCGCGCAAATCGGATCTGGCGCGTCTGGGATTGAAAGCGATGTTTGTCGGCACGCTGGCGAATTTCATGTCGGCCTGCATCGCGGGTGTTTTGTTGTGAAGCGTTTCTGTTGTTTGTTGTTGGCGGCGGCGGCCTTTGCCGCGCAATCGGAAGCTCCGGACATCAGCGGTCCGCAGGTGATTGATCACCTGAACCGCACCATCGCCTGGTATCAGCATGTTTCGGCTGCGGATCAGAGCGGCAATGCGCCTGAAAACGTTCTGCTGGCCGAGAGTGTCCACCAATCGGCGAAACAGGTGGTGCGCAGAGCCTTTGCATTTGCGCGTGCGCAGGCCGCTGTACTGGCGAATCAGAAAGGTGATGGAACGCCGCAAACCGAACAGCCGCGCACGCTCGAGCAGACCGCCGCCGCTGCGAATGAGCGCGTCCAGAATCTCCAGAAGCGTATTGACGATCTGAATCAGCAAATCGCGAAAGCGTCGAAGCGGACGATCAACACGCTGCTCGCGCAACGCGACATGCTCAACGCCGATCTTTCCTTTGCCAAAGTTGCGCAGAGCGGAATTACCGACATGCTCAAATTCGCCAGCGGCGCCGAGAAGGGAAGCGGACTGCTCGGGCAAATCAACCTGCTCGCCGGATCGGATTCGATGCCGGCCGCTTTGAGCGATACAACTCCCGCCGCAAACACAGCCGCCAACACTCAGTCGAACAATACGAAATCGCAGGACCATCCCGAGACGGCAGGTATAGCGGCGCTGCTGGCCGATACGTTTCGTTTGCTGCGAGAGCGCAGCCAGATCGATTCGCTGCGCGATGAGACGCGCAAGCTCGGCGACGAGATCGTCCAGCTGCGCGCACCGGTGCGGGCCAAGTTGCGCGACCTGTTGAAACAGAGCGATACGTATGCCAACACTGCCCTCGATCAGACCGACCCCGCGGCCTTGAATACGCAGCGCCAGCAACTCGAGCGGATGGCGGCACGCTTCAAAGCACTTGCGAGCCCGATTCTGCCGCTCAGTGAGCAGGGGCTTGCGTTGACGGCCACAGAGGGCGCGCTTTCCCAATGGCGCGACAACACCGGCCAACGGCTGCAGACGATCCTCGGCTATCTGGCCTTCCGCCTGTGCACGCTGCTCGCGGGCGTGGTGGTGCTGTTTATCGTGTCGGAAGTCGTGCGGCGCGCCACGGTTCGCTATGTGCGCGACACGCGCCGGCGGCAGCAGTTCGTTCTCATCCGGCGCTTCATTGTGGCCGTTATCGCGACCATCATGGTTGTGATTGCATCGCTGAGCGGGATCGGGTCGTTTGCCACGATCGCCGGATTCGTCACGGCCGGCCTGGCAGTGGCGCTGCAGAACGTCATCCTGTCGGTGGTCGCGTATTTCTTTTTGATCGGCCGCTATGGTTTGCGCACCGGCGATCGCGTCACGGTGTCGGGTATCACGGGCGAGGTGATTGAAGTGGGGCTCGTTCGGCTATACCTGATGGAATTTGCCGGAACCGGCGCCGATCTGCATTCGACGGGGCGCGTGGCCGTTTTTTCGAATTCAGTGATTTTCCAACCATCTGCGCTGATCAAGCAAGCGCCCGGAACCGAATATGTCTGGCACGGGGTGGCGGTCACGCTTGCCTTCGAAGCCAACCTCGAGCAGGCCCGGGAACGTATGCTGTCCGCTGTCGAGTCCGTTTACAACACGTACAAACAGGTGATTCAGGCGCAGCATGCAGCGTTCGAGCGAGCGGTTAACACTCAGCTGCCCGATGCTTCGCCGACGAGCCGCGCTCATTACACCGATAGCGGCATCGAAGTCATCGTGCGCTATCCGGTCGAAATCGAGGACGTGTCGCGGGTGGACGAGAAGGTCATCAACGCGATTCTTCAGGAGATTCAAAAAGAGCCGGCTTTGAAGCTGGCGCCATCGAGTTATCCCCGCACGCTGGGCACGACCTGATTCGGAGGAGAGGACAGCCTGCAGACCGCCGCTGAATTCGTTCGCAGCAGAACCAGTGTGAGTCCGCGCGTCGGTGTCGTGCTCGGCAGCGGACTAGGCGCCTTTGCCGAGCATGTCGAGGGCGGCGTTCGCATTCCGTATGGCGAAATTCCCGCTATGCCTTCTTCGACAGCCATCGGACACAAAGGCGAGCTGGTGCTGGGGCGAGTCAGCGGTGTCGAAGTGGCGGTGCTCTCCGGGCGCTTTCATCTGTATGAAGGCTACTCGGCCCAGCAGGTCGTGAGCGGAATCCGATTGCTGTATGAACTCGGCGTGCGAACGGTGCTGCTCACCTGCGCGGCGGGCGGATTAAATCTGGAGTACGCCGAGGGCGCGCTGGTTCTTTTGTCCGACCACATCAATCTGCAAGGGGCGAACCCGCTGGTCGGTCCCAACGACGAGCGGCTTGGGCCGCGGTTTCCCGACATGACAGAAGCCTACTCGGCCGACCTGCGCAAGCTGGCGAAGCGGACCGCGGACGACCTCGCGATCACCTTGCACGAAGGCGTTTACGCAGCCGTGCTGGGGCCGAGTTACGAGACGCCGGCCGAGATTCGATTTCTGAAGCATATTGGAGCCGATCTGGTCGGCATGTCGACCGTAGCGGAGACGATTGCGGCCAATCACCTGGGCATGCGTGTGCTCGCCATTGCGTGCGTGACGAATCTCGCGGCCGGACTGGGATCGGGCAAGCTGGTGCATGACGATGTGCTCGCCATTGCGAACCGCGTTTCGGGAACGTTCCTGAAACTGGTGAGTGCGCTCGTGCCGCAGCTCGCGCAGTCATGAACGGTACGGCGCGAAGTCTGGTTCTGTTCGATATCGACGGCACCTTAATGCGCGGTGCCGGCCCGCACCACAAGCTGGCGTTGATCGAAGGCGTGCGGCGTGTGACCGGATGCGACGTGACGCTGGACGGAGTGGCAACCGCGGGCAGTCTGGACCGGGATCTGATCGCGGGCATGCTGCGTGCACAGGGCCGGAGCGAACGCGCCATTCGCGATGTGCTGCGGCGCGCGATGCGCGAATGCCAGGAGCGTTATCTCGAGAGCTGTCCGGCCGATCTGACCCCGTTCCTGTGCCCGGATGTGCGGCAGACGCTTGAGGCTCTGCGTGCCGGGAACGTCGCCATGGGCGTGGTGAGCGGCAATCTGGCTGCAATCGGCTGGCGGAAGCTCGAACTGGCCGGTGTGCGCCACTTCTTCGCATTTGGGGCTTTCGCCGAGGATGGCCGTTCCCGAACCCGCCTGGCCCAGGTGGCGTACTGGCGCGCGCTTCGTCAGCAAATCGTTCGAAAGGGCAGCCGCGTTTCGCTGATTGGCGATCATCCGAACGATGTGGAAGCAGCGAGGCGCAACGGCTTTCAATCGATCGCAGTAGCGAGCGGCGTTGTTTCGCGCGAAGAACTGGCTGCGAGCCGGCCCGATATTCTGCTGGATCGCCTCGGGCAGCTGGAACTGGCTAGGATCTGACCAGTTGGGACGGCTCCGATGGCTGCCGCGAGAACCAGGGCAAGCGGGCGATCACAACACAGATGGCAATTCCGAGCGCCGTTCCGCCGGTATTGATCAGGACGTCGCGAATGGCCGGGTCACGATCGGGAAAAAAACGCTGCAGGAACTCACTGCAGCAGCCAACGGCAGCACCGGCGCCCAGTACAATCCAGCTTTTTTTATCCTGTGAGCCGAGTGCCAGCCATAGTAGTACTGCCAGTACGCAGAACAGGGTCACGTGGAAGCCCTTGTCGGCCAGCAGGTGGACGAGGTCGTAGGAATTCCCATGATCCTTGAGACTTTGCAGAAATTCGCTCGAGAAGAAGCTGAATCCGGCGTCGGCCCATTTCAATGCCAGCGACGTAGAGGAAAAGAAGATCACGCAGATCCAGGCCGCCACAGCCCAAGCCCAGGTTCGAGTGCTAGACATGCGAAGCGCTCGGTCGGGAGGCTGTCGGGTCGGCTGGCGCGGGAATCATTCAGTTCTGAGTTTAGCTGTTCGGCGGATCTTTCGAAGGCACCAGAGCAAGACGAAACCGGCCAGCAGGAGCCAGTACCCGGACGGTTCCGGTGTCGGGACAATGGCCGCACCGGGCGTGGTTTCCAGATTCGAACCCGGCTTTTTGCTGGTATTTCCGCTGCCCGGTGCAGCGCCTCCGACGCCTCCGAAGCCCCCGGCTGAGTCAGCGCCCGAAAGCCACGGCTTTGAATTTGCGCCGCCGCCGGAGGTCTCGCCCGCGACTGTCGGCAGTCCAGCCGCCACTGCGACCTCTTCCGGAGCAACCGGACCGCCAATGCGATGCGTATCGACAGGAACCTGCGGTACTGCCTGCTCGGCCTCGGCCGAAGCCTGGCGATCCTCGCGCTCGGGCAGATTTGGCTGCTGCGGGGTTTTCGAGAGCAGGTTGCCGCAACGTGTGCGCGCATACGGAATCTGGTCCGAACCGGCGAGCTGCACGAGCTTTTCGCCGGCCGGAATCTGGATGCGATGCCGCGTCCAGAAGATAACGCCGGCTTTGCGGAAGGAAACATAGTAGGAACCCGCGGCGGCATTCGTTACGATACCGGTGGCCCGCAGCCCGGCGTAGTGCGCACGCGCGATGCGGTCCGGCTTCCGGCTGAATTCTTCCACGCTGTGGATGCCGCCGGGGACAACACTGTAGGGATAGAGGCGCGGCCGGCCTTTTGCTTCGACAGCTTGCAAACGGAGGTTAGCAGCGGGTTTGGTATCGGCTCGCCAGGTCCGCTGCATGCCCTGGTGCGCACAGCTCCCCGCAATCAGCAGCAGGGCCAGGGCGAAAAGCCCTTTCGGCGCCGAACTGAGGGTGCGAAGCATACACCCTCATCGGCGCGAACGGGGCTTTCCGCAGGACCAGGACTCCTAAGCCCGGAAATTTCTGAATCGACGTGTTAGCGCGAAAGACCGCTGCTACGGGCGAATTTGAGTGCTTCGATGGCTGCCCCGCGCGCCCCCGCTGTATCGCCGTTGGGCATGACATGAATGGGTACATCGGCCTGCTCGACTCGCTGCTTCGGCATTGCGGTTCGCACTTCGGTAAGGAACCACTGCTGGAACTCCGGTCCGGTCTCGAGCGCGCCTCCGCCGACCAGCAGGGCATCGGGGTCGAAGGTGTTGATCATGGCGTCGAAGAACAGACCCAGCGCGTGCGCCTGAACGCGGAACACTTCGCGGCAGAGCGCGTCGCCTTTTTCCGCCAGGCCGCGCACCTGACGTGCCGCCTGCGCGGGAGGCAGGGAAGCGAGTGGATGGTCCGGCTCTTTGCCCAGAAAGTAAGGCAGGAGGCAGCGCTCGATGGCAGTGAGCGAGCACAGCGATTCGAGATCGCCGGCGCGGTCGCAGTTACAGGCGGGGCGCAACCCGTTCAGCCCTTCGATGCTGTGATACGGCACCAGGACGTGGCCCAGTTCGCCGCCGAAACCTTTGCGGCCCACCAGCACATTGCCATCGATCACGATGCCGCCGCCGAGCCCGGTACCGATGATGGCGGAAACGGATGTGGCGCGTGCGGCCGAGCCGAAAAGCACAAAATGTCCCCACAGCGCCGCCGCGTTGCCGTCATTGAGATAGGTGACGGGCTTGCCAAGCTGAGCTTCCAGCGCCCCGCGGATATCGAAGCCGGCCCAGTCGGGATGGACGAAGTTGGTCGAACCGCGCGCGCTGAGCACTCCGGAGGCGCTCGCCGGGCCGGGCGTGTCGAGGCCCACGGCGACCACTGAGTCGAGTTGCACACCGACCTTCGCGGCAGCCGCTTCGAGACCTTCCGTCACTTGCCCGAGACAGACTGCTGGTCCTTCTTTCGAGCGCGCCGGGTACTCGCACATTTCCTCGATCAGGAATTGCTCGTCTTCGCTCAGAAAGGTGTAATTGACCGCGGTCCCGCCGAGGTCTACGCCGGCAACAAGAGGCACGTTCCGCTCCGTTTTGCATCATATCGCCGGGGCGTTCCGTGGCTTGTTGACCGGAACACGATCCTTCATTGCCGGGCAAATACGAGGTCGGGAACGCGTCCTTGAAACCAGTTGAGGGCAGCACGATCGGGGTTGAGCAGCTTCATGCGAACCCGGTCCGCATCTCTTCCGGTTCCGATGGTCAGGCTCGCCATATTCCCGCGTCTGACCTTCCCCGAAACCGGTTTTGCTTCTTGCTCGTGGTCAATCCCGGTCAGGCTTCCGTCCGCCTCCTCGGTAAATCGCTCGGGCGCTTGGAAGGTTCCGCGAAGGCGATCCCGTTGTTGCTGCAAATCCAGCCTCATAACGGGATCGCCTTCACGTTCCAGGATCCAGGTTCCGGCAAAGCGTTTCTTCCCGCAAGCGGAGCAAAGCCCGCAGCAAAGCAACGAGCAAAGCGTTAGTATCACCGCTACACTGCGGAATTTCGTCATGGCGTTATCGCTGGCGGTTCAGCCGCGTTACTCGCTGAGCGTGTAGTTCACGATGATGTCGGTCGTAACAGCAACGGGATTGCCGTTCAGCAGCACCGGACGGTAACGCCACTGCCGGACCGCTTCGAGCGCCGACTCGGAAAGCGATGCGCCGGGCGAACGGATCACGTGGAGCTCGAGCGGCACACCCTCTTTCGAGATGTCGGCCTGAATCTCGACCGTCCCCTGCAGGTGCGCCTGCTTGGCATCGGCCGGATAAACCGGCTGCACTTTGTTGATCAGATTGTTTTCCGCGACTTCGCCGGCTACGGGGATATAGCCGGCGGCAGCCGCGGCGGTTGCATTGGTCTTCTCGGAGTCATCGACCGTCAGGGTGAGCTCGCGCTTTAGGTCCGAATCGTCCTTGAGATTGAACGCAGAGAGATATGGTTTGAAGCCCTGCTTGTCGATTCGAAGGATGTACGGGCCGCCAGGCGCCTCGGGGAGTGCGAAGCTGCCGTCGGCGCTGGAAGTAGCTTCGAACTTCTGGCCGTTGTCGGGGTTGTCGAGCGTCAGCTTCGCGTCGGCAACTCGCGCGCCGTGCGAGTCGAAGACGGAACCGGTAATGGTAGCGGCCGAAAGCCCGCTCGATGCGAGCAGCGCCGCCAAAAACGAACGTTTCATAAATAAACCTCCTGAGTGACGTGATTGGGTAGTGGATGCAGTGACGCTGGATGCGGCGAGTGCGACCGAAGTGAGCACGGCCACGGCGGACCATGTGCGCCCGCGCGAAAGCCGTGCGCGGGATGGGTTCAGAATCGAGTGCAGGCGCGTTTCCAGATCGCCCCGGCGCGCCATGCCGATTCCGGCGAAGTTAGCGAGCGCCGGTCGGCGTATGCTCTGCGCAATGGCCAGCAATTCGGCAGCATATTGCGAAGGAAGCAGTCCGGAATGGAGCACGGCGGCGTCGCAGGCCAGTTCGCTTTCCATACGCAGTTTGCGGCGGACGAACCAGGCGAGCGGCTGAAACCACCAAAGCGCGGCGATCAGTTGAGCGGCAAGTTGCGCCAGTACATCGCGCCGTTTGATATGCGCCAGTTCGTGCCGGACAACTGCCCGCAGCCGCAGCGGCGTCCACTCACGTGCGCAGGCGGGCAGCACAATGCGGGGTCGGAAGACGCCGCAGGTGAGCGGAACGATTGCGCGCTCCGAGAGCAGGACGGGCACCGTGCTCAGCGGTGGATTCTCCATTGGTTCTCCACCGCGAACCAGCCGCCGGGTGGCGAAAGCGCCGATGAGCAGCGGCACCAGGCCGCACAACACTCCTCCGAGCCAGATCCAGAGCGGCCAGTTCGGACCGCTGCTCGGACCCGATGCGATCCGCACGGTCTGCGACACACTCACGCTTGCTGTCGCTGCTGGGTGTGCGGGTAGCGGCACGCGGATCTCCGGCACGAGTACAAGCAGGAGCGGCAGCAACGCCAGCAGAACCAGCGCATACAGCAGCACTTTGTGGCGTACGGCGGCCGGACGGTTTCGCCAAATGTGCCGCATCAGTTCAGCCATCCCGAGCAGAACCGCCGAGCGCAGCAACAATTCGAGCCAGAGCGACATCAGCGGCCTTCCTTTCTGGCCTGCTCGATCAAGGCGGTCAGGCGGTCGAAATCTTCATCCGTCAGATCGCGCGCCGAGACATTCAGCAGCGTCGCGACCGCCTGTTCCGGCGAATTATCGAAAAACGTCTCGAGCAGATGCGCGACCGCCGAGCGCCGGGCCTTGTCGCGCGGCACAACCGGCAGGTACACATACTTGAGATCCTTTTCCTCGTGCCGGATATGCTTCTTCTCTTCGAGCACGCGCAGCATGGCGCGCACCGCCGAGTAGCTGGGCGGATCTGGCAGAGCTTCCAGGATTTCGGCTACCGTCGCCCGGCCCCGCCGGTAGAGCACGTCCATGATCTGCCGCTCGCGGCGGCTGAGTTTATGCTGTGCGCTTAGCATCCTGCTAGAAAAGTAGCACCGCTGCTCGTGCCTGTCAAGAGCCATTTACGGGGAACTATACTGAAACGAGAGCCCCGCACATGAGCGTTATCTGGCTGCGGACGGCCGCCGCTCTGTACTCGTGCGGCCTGCTGTACGCCCTTATCTATCTGTTTCGGAACAGCGCACAGGGCGCCCGGCACGGCGTTCCAGAAGAGAACAATTTCGGCGGACCCGGCCGTGCCGGGCGAATCCGTCGTGCGCCTGTTATCGACAGTGCACGGCTATTCGTTCCGGCGCTGGTAGCATTTGGCGCGGGCGCCTTGTTTCAGCTGGTCGCGATTGTCGAGCGCTGGGCCGAAAGCGGTCATCTACCCGTCAATAACTTCTACGAGACGAGTTCGATCTGCGCGTTTCTGGTCGCAGTAGTGTTTCTCATCGGCTACAGCGTCTATCGCTTCGCGAGTTTCGGGCTGGTAATCTTTCCGCTCGTCTTTTTCATGACACTGATCGGCGCCACCGAATTCCCGGTTTCTAACTGGAGCCCGCAGGCGCGCAATGCCTGGCTGATCGCGCATGTCTCAACCGTGCTGATCGGCTACGCGGCGCTCATCTTTTCCGCGATCGCCTCGGTGTACTACCTGCTACAGGAGCGCCAGCTGAAGCGCAAAAATGTGACACCCTCGGCCAATCGACTCCCGCCGCTTGCCACGCTCGATCGCATCATTACGCAGACCATGAACATGGGCTTCGTCTTCATTACGTTCGCAACCGTGAGCGGCGTCATCTGGGCTTTCCTGCAGAGCGGCACAAACTGGATCGGCGATCCCAAAATCGCATTTTTTCTTTTCACCTGGGCGTTTTATCTGGCCATGATTTTTCTGCGCATCTCGGCCGGGTGGCGCGGGCGCCGCATGGCATGGTTGGCCGTCAGCGTGCTCGGTTGTTCCATCATCACGTGGGTTACGCACGTGACGCTGCGGAGTTTGTGGCATCCATGAGGCTTGCGCTCGCCGGCATCAATCATCGCACCGCGCCCGTGGAGCTGCGCGAGAAGCTGGCGTTTCGGCTCGACGAGATTCCAGCCGCCTTGATGCACCTCCGCAAGAGCGGCGCGAAAGAGGCGCTGATTCTCTCGACTTGTAATCGCGTCGAGATAACGGCGGCGCTCGAAGAAGGCGTTTCCACCGAAGCGCTTCTGGACCCTGTTGTTTCCGGCCGTAGCGGTATTACCCTCGATCTGATCCGTCCGCACTTGTATCTCTTTGAAGCCGATGCCGCCATTCGGCATCTCTTCCGCGTGGCCGCCAGTCTCGACTCGATGATCGTGGGCGAGCCGCAGATTCTGGGGCAACTAAAGCAGGCGTATGCGCAGGCCCGCGAGCAGGGAACCATCGGCAATTGTCTCGATGCCGTGCTGACACGCGCCTTCAGTGTCGCGAAACGGATTCGTACGGAAACCGAAATCGGGCAGAGCGCGGTTTCAGTGAGCTATGCGGCGGTCGAGCTCGCGCGTGAAATCTTCGGCTCGCTGCACAAGAAAAAAGTGCTGATCGTCGGGGCGGGGAAGATGTCGGAGGGTGCGGCACGGCACCTGATCCGTGCCGGCGCCGACGAGATCTTCGTCACCAATCGCACCCCCGAGCGCGCGCGCGATTTAAGCGAGCTGTTTCAAGGCAAAGTGCTGCCCTACGAAAGTTTCGCGGCTCATCTGGGCGAGATGGATATCGTGATTACGTCCTCCGGTGCCACCGGTTACGTCATTCAACCCGACATGATCCGGCGCGCGATCGAAGCACGCAAGAACCAGCCGATGTTTCTGATCGATATCGCCGTGCCGCGTAACGTCAATCCCGGCGTGAACCGGATCGAGCACGCCTTCCTCTACGACATGGACGATCTGCAGCGGCTTGCCGAACGCAATATGCGCACGCGCCGCGAAGTGGCCGAGCAGGCCGAAAGCATCGTCGCCGAAGAAGTGGCGCGGCTCGAGAGCCGGCTGCGCGCGCGCGAACTGGCGCCAACTATCGTGAGCCTGCAGGAGCAGTTTGAAGCCATCCGGCAGGAAGTGATGGGGCGCTATCGTCCGAAACTCGGCACATTGACACCGGAACAGGAGCAGGCGCTCGAGCAACTGACGCGCGCGATCATCAACAAGGTCGCGCGCGGGCCGATCTCCGAAATGCGGCGCGATGCCGAGACGGATCTCTCGGCCGTCAAGACGGAAGGCGAGCTGATCACGGCTGTGCGGCGCATCTTCCGCCTGGGGAACGGATGAAGCTTCGTATCGGGTCGCGCGGTTCCGAGCTGGCACTCTGGCAGGCGCGCCACATCGCGGATCTGCTGGCGGCGCGCGGCTTCGAAAGCGAGATTTCCATCATCCGCACCACCGGCGATCATCTGCAGACGGCGTCGCTCGTGCAGGCCGGAGGTAAGGGCCTGTTCACCAAAGAAATCGAAGATGCGCTGCTCTCGCGCGAAATCGATCTGGCGGTGCACAGCCTGAAAGACCTGCCCACGGTGCTGCCCGACGGCCTGGCGCTCGCCGCCATACCCGAGCGCGAAGATCCGCGTGATGCGCTGCTGGGGCGCAATCTTACCGAACTGCCGCAGGGTGCGCGCGTCGCCACCAGTTCCGGACGGCGTGCCGCGCAACTGCGCTATCTGCGTCCCGATCTCGCGATTGCGCCGGTCCGCGGCAATGTGGACACGCGCCTGCGCAAGCTGCGGGAAGGGCAGTTCGATGCCATGGTGCTGGCCGCGGCCGGATTGCGCCGCCTCGGGCTTGAGCGCGAGATCGCAGAAGTGCTCGATCCGGAGCAGATGTGTCCGGCCGCCGGTCAGGGTGCGCTCGCCATCGAGACGCGTATGGCGGATCCGGCCTTTGAAATCTGCCGTCAGTTGAATCATACGGCAAGCGAACGCGCCGTCAACTGCGAGCGCGCAGCCCTGAACGCACTGGGCGGCGGCTGTCAGCTGCCGATTGGCGCCTTTGCCCAGGTACAAGACAATCGCGTTCGATTGCTGGCGGTCGTGCTCGCGCCGGATGGCTCGCTGCGGCTCGATGCGCAAGCCGAAGGAAGCGCCGAGGAGGCAGCTGAAGCCGTCTCGCAGAGTCTTTTGGCGCAGGGCGCGGCCGGTTTGCTCTCCGCCTTTGCCGGAGCATGAAGCGCCTCGCCGGATTGCGTATCGTCGTGACGCGCGCCGCGCATCAGGCCGAAGAACTCGCGCGGCCCTTGCGTGAGCTCGGTGCCGAGGCCATCCTTCTTCCGCTCATCGCGATCGGTCCGCCTGCCGATCCTGCTCCGTTGCGCGAAGCCGCTGCACAGGCCGACCTCTACGACTGGATCATTTTCAGCAGCGCCAATGCCGTCGCCGCTTTCGCCGCGGAACTGCCGCCCGATAAAGCCGCACTTCGCGCAAAAATCGCCGCGATCGGCACCGCAACTCGTAAAGCCGCCGAAAGAGCCGGATTCGCTGTCACGCTCGTCCCGAACGAGTATGTGGCGGAGTCGCTGGTTAAGGCTTTCGCATCCGAACCGCTCGCCGGTGCCCGCATCCTGCAGCCGAGCGCTGCCGTCACTCGCGACATTGTTCCCCACGCGCTGCAAGAGCGCGGTGCGCAGGTCGAGGTTGTCGAGGCCTATCGCAACATCATTCCCGAAGGCGCGCGCGAGCGAATGGCCAAGGTGCTGCGCGATCCGTTTCCGGACTGGATAACCTTCGCCAGCCCCTCTGCTGTCGACAACGCCGTTGCGCTCGCGGGCGAACCAGCTTTGCGGCACACGAAAATCGCGAGTATCGGACCGGTCACCTCCGATGCCGTGCGCAAACACGGACTCAAAGTGGCCGCCGAAGCCGAGCCTCATACCGTTGAGGGCCTGGTCGCAGCCCTTACCAGCTAGCGCCAGTTCACTGTTCAACAGTGGGAAAGCGTTTGGACTTGCTCAGCGTGTGCCGTCCGTTTTCATCCTGTACAACCAGAGCCGCTGCTCCGGGAATGCTGTCGATCAGGGCAAGACCTCGTTCTGGGCCAAGCACACTCAAAGCGGTTGCGAGAGGATCGGCAGCGAGACCATGCGCAGCGATAACGGTGACGGTCAGATCGCGCGTCAGTCCCATCCCGGTTCGCGGATCAATGATATGCGAGTAGCGCACGCCGTTGATATCCAGATGCTGCTCGCTCGGCCCGGACGTCGAGACGGCGCCATTCGCGAGCAGCAATACGCGCGTAAACGGCGCATCCGCACGATCGAGCGAATCGACGCCGATCTTCCAGCCCGCTTCGCCCGGAGGAGCATCGCTGAACGCCAGATCGCCGCTGGCAGCCACCAGTGCGCTCTGAATGCCGAGCTGCTTCAGAACGAACAGCGCCTGGTCGGCTGCATCGCCTTTTGCAATCGCGCCGGCGTCGAGCTGCATTCCGGATTCATCAAAGCAGATCGTGTGCGCCTGCAGATTCACATGCAGTTTACGGAAACCGCATTTTGCCCTGGCTGCGGCGATCGCCTCGGCCGACGGCAACTGATGCACTTTCACCGCCGCGCGCCAGAGATGCGTCAGCGGCCCGATTGTGATATCAAATGCGCCGTCCGTCTTCTCGGAAAGCTGTTCGGCAGCTCCGACCACCCGCACCAGATCCTCGCTCGCCGGCTGCGGACGCTTGACCGCACTGCGAGCGAGTCGGTTCAGTTCGCTATCGGGCTTGTAATCGGAGAGTTCGTCATCGAGCTGCGCAATGCGCGCGAATGCAGCGCGGAAAGCCTGCTGCGCCTGCTGTTCGCTCGCTGCGTACAACTTGATGCGGAACAGCGTGCCCATGTGCGGCTCAACCGCTTCGTAGGGCTGAAGAGTTGTTGCGAAGAGAGCGAAGGCGAGCAGCGCACTACTGCTCATCATGCTCCACGCCGTTGTTCCAGTACGAATACATCTCCTGCGCGCTCGGAACCTTTTCCGGACGGACCAGCCGGAAGCCGAGCCACTGCGCATCGGTCTCATACCAGATACTCTTCGGCAGTTGCGGATCCTGCTGCTTCCAGGAAGGATCGGAGCCGACTCGCACCGTGCAGCTCACCTGCTTCGCCGGATCGTTCCAGGAGCCGCCGCGCACCGCAATCGGATAGGGCTGAGTCGGCTTCACCCAGGGATCCGTCTGCTCGCCCGCTTTGTATGGCGCGTATTGATCGAGCGTCCATTCCATCACGTTGCCGAGCATGTCGAACAAGCCCCACGCATTCGGTTTTTTCGTCGCTACTTTCTGATACTTTCCTCCGCTGTTGGCCGCAAACCAGGCGTAGTCTCCTAAATCTTTCGGAGGCTCGGCGGATGCTCCGGCTCGGCAGGCGTACTCCCATTCCGCTTCTGTCGGCAAGCGATAAAATTCGCCCGTCTTCGCGCTCAGCCATTCCGCATACTTGTTTGCCGCGTGCTGGGTCATGCTGATCGCGGGATAACCGTTGATGCCCATCCCGAAGCTCATCTCGACGTAGGGCCGCGTCGGCCGGCTCACCCCATCCACAAGCGCGTCTTTGTGCGCGACTTCGCCCGCCTGGTTGGCAAACATGAACAGGCGATATTCGTCCCAGGTAACTTCGTGCGTCTGCATCCAGAAGGGCGAGAGCTTTACTTGATGCACCGGCTGTTCATCCTTTGCCTCTGTCGAGCCCATCTCGAATTCGCCCGCCGGAATCGCCGTCATGGCATAGGACACGGTTGTGTTCGGAATTGTGACCTGATACGTCTTTGTGCCGGAGCCGTGTTCATGATTGGCCAGAATGCGTTCGCGAATCTTCTCGATTTCCGCCAGTTCGCTCGAGTTGGCTGCTGCGGCCGGTGTGCTTGCCGGCGCCTTCAGACTCACGCTCTCGGGCCACGCCGCGCCCTGCTGAATCCAGTTGCGAATCGTGGCAATGTCTGCTGCCGAAAGCTTACCCGTGGGCGGCATCGAGCCATTCGCAATTGAATCGTAAAGCGAACTCTTCTCTGGATTGCCGGGCGTGAGCGCGCCATGTTGTATCAATTCCTGGCGCGACGTCAGCTCCACGCGCGTATGCGCGGCAGTCCCGGCATGATGGCACTTCGTGCAGTTCTTCTCGAGAATCGGCGCAACATCGCGTCCGAAATCCACACTCGCCTGCGCCGCCAGCGGAAGGGATGCGACCGCCGCGACAACAACCAGCCGCATCATGTCAGCTTCGTAATACCCGGCTCGGCGCGCGGCGGAACCGGAATGCTGCTCTGCCACGTGAGATTCGGCGGAAACAGATTTTCCTGCGAATTCAGCGCCTGATCCCAGGTCACTTCCTGCCCCGTATACGCCGCCATACGGCCCATAATCGCCAGCAGCGTGCTGGTCGCCAGCCGTTTGCCGTCGTTCACCGGCTGGCCTTTGCGAATCGAGGCAAAGAGAACATCGTGCTCGCGCTGATACATGTCATACTTCTGGCCGGACCAGGTCCAGTTCGTCTTGCCTTCGATCCGCGGAACCGGCGAGCGGCCGATTGTGCACACGCCGTCCGTGCCCATGATGTAATCGGCGTTCTCGTTGTAGCAGCCTTCGATCTGGCGATTCACCAGAAACGCACGCACGCCATTCGGATAGATGTAATTCACATCGAAGTGATCATAGATGTTGCCGCCTTCGGCCGGAATCACGCGGCCGCCCACCGCCACACAGCTCGTTGGCGGTTCGTCTTTCATCAGCCACGCAATTTTGTCCGCGCTGTGCACGGCCTGCTCGACCAGGCTATCGCCGCACAGCCAGACGAAGTTGTACCAGTTGCGAATCTGCCACTCGGCATCGCTCATTCCGGCAGGCCGTGTGCTCGCCGGAGGCATTGGTTTCACCGGACTCGTATAGTACGTGGCGTAATACGACACCACCCGCCCGATCGCGCCGTCGTTGATCTGTTTGAACGTGTCGATGATCATGTCGTTATAGCGCCAGCAGAAGCCCGCTACCAGCGAGATGTTCTTCGTCTTCGCCTGCTCGGCTGATTGCAGTGCCGATCGAATACCCGGAGCGTCCGTTCCCGCCGGCTTTTCGCAAAAAATGTGCTTGCCTGCGGCCACTGCTGCGGCCAGGTGAATCGGCCGGAAACCCGGTGGCGTCGCCAGAATCACCACGTCCACACCCGAATCGAGCACTTTCTGGTACGCCTCGAGCCCGATGAACTGATTGGCTTTGTCGACCTTCACGCGATCGGCGATCTTCGAAATGCGCCCGAGTTCGGTGAGTGCGGCATCGGTCTTGGCCGGATCCACTTCGGCAGTCGCGGTAAGCTCCGCGTAATCGTCGGCATGCAGCGCCTGGCTCGCCGCGCCGGTACCGCGTCCGCCGCAGCCCACCAGACCAACCTTGATCGCTTTCGTCACGGTCTGCGCGGAGATAATGGCCGGAAAGCCGATGGCCAGCGCGCCGCCAAGTGCGCCGGAAGCGGTCTTCATGAAGTCGCGGCGGTCGGGTTGCGTCTGTTCTTTTTTCATAATTCTTTGCTAATGAGGTAATATCACACGATACAAGACACAGATAAAAACAATGACCCGACGCACACTGCTCGCTTCCTCTGTGGCCTTTGCTTTGCCCGCCTTCTCCGATACTCGATTGCCGATCCACCGGGCCGTTGAATACGAGATGCTGCCCGAAGGCGCGAGTATCCCCGAGCGCTTCCAGATCGCGCGCGACGCCGGCTTCGAGCGCGTGGAATGTCCCACAACTGCCGATCAAAAACAGGCCGAAGAGATGAAAAGCTCCGCCGAGAAGGCCGGGCTAAAGATTCACTCCGTGATGAACATGGGCCACTGGAAGTATCCGCTCTCATCGGCCGATCCGGCAGTTGTGGAAAAGAGCCTGGACATCGCGCGTATCTCGATTCGCAATGCGCATCTCTGGGGCGCCGACACGGTACTGATCGTGCCCGCCGTGGTCGATCCGCAGACCTCGTATCGCGACGCCTACACGCGCTCGCAAGCAGCCATTCGCAAGCTGCTCCCGCTCGCGGAAGAGTTGCACGTGATCATCGCGGTCGAAGAGGTCTGGAACAAATTTCTACTGAGCCCGCTCGAGTTCGCAAAGTATGTGGACGAGTTTCAGTCGCCCTGGCTGCGCGCGTACTTCGATGTCGGCAACGTCAAGCTCTACGGCTATCCGCAGGACTGGATTCGCACGCTCGGGCCACGCATCGCAAAGCTGCACATCAAGGATTTCTCGTGGCGCAAAGCCCCTGGGGTCGACGGCAATATCGCGGAATTCGTGCCGCTGCTCGAAGGAGACATCGACTGGCGCGCCGTTTACGAAGCGCTGCGCGATATCCACTATCAGGGCACCGCGACAGTCGAGCTGCCTAGCGGCGATCCCGCCTATCTCAAAGAAGTCAACCGGCGCTTTACCGAAATTCTGAACGGGACCGCTAAGCCCATTAAGCGCTCCTAACTGCCCGTCAGTCGGCGGCTCACCTGGAACCGGCTGGCGACATTGGGGCGCAGTTCACAGCCGAGGCCCGGAGCGCGCGGCACTGTCACAAATCCGTCCTTCATTTCAGGAACGGCGGTCATCACCTCCGGATACCAGCCGTTGTAAAAACCGCGCACCGATTCCTGCACCAGCGCGTTTGGCGCATTCAGCGACAAGTGCGTTGAAGCCATGTAAACAACCGGTCCGGTGCAATCGTGAGGCGCCACTGGAAGGTGCCACGCCTCCGCCATCGCGGCAATTTTGCGCGCTTCCGAAAGACCGCCGCACCACGCAATATCGAGCATCACGACGCCCGCGGCTCCCGTCTCGAGCAGATCGCGGAAGGCCCAGCGCGTACTCAGTGTTTCGCTGGCGCAGACCGGCGCGCTCGACACTTCGGCATAGCGCTTCAGACTGGCCAGGCTGTTCATCTTGATCGGGTCTTCGTGCCAGAACGTCTTGTAAGGTGCGAGCGCGCGCGCGATCTGCATCGCCGGCAGCAGCTGCCACATCGAGTGAAACTCCACCATGATGTCCATGCGGTCGCCGACGCGCTTGCGAATTTTTTCAAACGGCTCAAGTGCGCTTCTGAGATCTTCGCTCGAGATGTATTGGCCGTTGGTCTTCTCCGCCGGAATATCAAACGGCCAGATCTTCATGGCGGTGATACCCTGCTCGAGCAGCGATTCGGCCAGGTCATCGGCGCGAGTGAGAAAGTCATTGAGATCGTCGAAGCCGCTCACGTTTCCGCGCGCAGTTCCCGTCTCGATACCCCAGTTGCGCGTCGATTGCGTTTCGGCTTTACGCATGTACTGTGCGCCGGCGCAGGTGTTATACGTGCGGACCCGATCGCGAGTCCAGCCGCCCAGCATCTGTACTACCGGCATTCCCGCTGCTTTCCCGAAAAGATCCCAAAGCGCAAGATCGAGCGCCGAGATGGCGCGCATCTCGACGCCTGTCGAACGAAAGCCGAGATAGGGAACCAGATCGCGTGCGATGGCATCGATGCGGAGCGCGTCGCGGCCAATCACCGCCGGAGCGATATCGTCGTGCAGATACGCTTCCACCGCTCCCGCGCTCATGAACGTCTCGCCCAGTCCGGTGAGTCCTTCATCGGTGTGAACCTGAAGCCAGAGCAGCTGCGGAAATTCAGCGATGCGGATCGTTTCGAGTGCGGTGATTTTCATGCGGCGTCTGCATTAGCCTACCAGCCGGCGCAATATTGGAGCGCTTCCAACGTTCTGAACTGCTTACCGGGGCCGCGACTGTAAGGAGCGGTCAGTAGACCCGGCGCCAAAAGAAAAACGCGGCCCGGATCCCATCGGAATCCGAGCCGCGTCTTGCTTTTGAGCGTTACCGAAACGCCAGCAAAGTTACTTGGTGGTGCTGGTGGTAGCGGTCGTGTCGGTGCTCTTCTTGTGCTTTTTGTGCTTCTTGGTGCTCTTCATGCTGCCGGTATCGGTGCTGGTCGTCGACGTGTTCTGCGCGAACACAGCGGTACCGGAGAGCAGCGAAAGGCCCAGAGCGGCGGTCATAAGTTTCTTCATTGAGATATCTCCTTGTTCTTGCTAGTCGAGCACTTTGTGCTTCCACTTGGTATCGTCGCAGATTTGTCGTGAAGTAGTCCTGAAGTTCACATTAAACTCAGCTAATAATCCGTGTGAGCCAGCCCACTCCTAGCAATACTTCGCGCACAATCATCGCGCCAGCGCCAGTCCCGCCTGCGCCTTCAGCTCGAACCCGGCAAATTCGCCCCGCTGGAACTTAGGGAACGCAGCGGCCGCAATCATCGCGGCGTTATCGGTGGAAAGCCCCGGGGCAGGGAAGTAGAAGCGGAATGCCTTCTCTTCGGCAGCTGCGGCCCGCAGACCACGGTTGGCCGCCACGCCACCCGATACGAGTATCGATTCTGCGCCAATCTCTTCCGCCGATGCGACCGCCCGGGAGAGTAGTTCTTCAGTGACCGTCCGCTGAAAACTCGCCAGCAGATCAAGCGTAGCCTGCGGCGTGGCAGCGCGCCACTCGTCTACGCTGGCATTCTTCATCTTCAATCGCGCCGCAATCTCACTGCCCATGTCGCGCTGCTCGGTCCAGCGAAGCACCGCCGTTTTCAGTCCACTGAAGCTGAAATCAAGCTCGTTGCCTTTCATCTTCGCGCGCGTGAACCGCACCGCACGCGGATCTCCGAAGGGAGCGAGCTGATCGATCAGCGGGCCGCCCGGGTAGCCGTACCCGAGAAGTTTAGCCACTTTGTCGTACGCTTCTCCAGCCGCATCGTCACGCGTTTTTCCGAGCAGCCGGTATTCGCCCGGCGCCGAAACCGCGAACAGGTGCGTGTGGCCGCCGCTTGCTACCAGCGCCAGCGCCGGAAAGCTAATTTCCGGATACGCCAGCAGCACCGAATGAATGTGCCCTTCCACATGATTCACCGCGATCAACGGCAGATCTCGAGCAAAGCAGAGCGCCTTGGCATAGGTCATACCGACCAGCAGCGAGCCGACCAGCCCTGGCCCTGCCGTCACCGCGATCGCGTTCAGCCCATCGAGCCCAGTACGCGCGTCAGCCAGCGCTTCCCGCACCACCGGCACGATTGCGCGCAGATGCTCGCGCGACGCAAGCTCCGGCACCACGCCGCCATATTTGGCGTGCGTATCCAGTTGAGAAGCGACCGTGGTCGAGAGAATCTCGCGGCCATCCGCCACCACCGCAGCGGCTGTTTCGTCGCAAGAGCTCTCGATCCCTAAAATGAGGGTTTGCAAGTTTCCGACTTTTATTATGAGCTTCCCGAGGAGCTGATCGCGCAGCAACCGCCCGCCGAACGCGGCTCATCGCGCATGCTGGTTGTCTCGCGCGATCGCGGCGAATTCCACGACGATCAATTCCCTAACTTCGCACAATACATTCGCCCCGGCGACTGTCTGGTCCTCAATGACACCCGTGTTTTCCCCGCGCGTCTGCACGGCCGCCGCAACCACACCGCGGGCGCAGCCGTCGAAGTGTTTCTCATTCGTCCGGCCGGCGTGGAAAATGTCTGGCACGCGCTCGTGAAACCGGGCAAGCGCGCACACGTGGGTGATCGTATTCTTTTCGCTCCCGAGTTCAGCGGCGAAATCGTGGAGGACGGTGAGTTCGGCGAACGAGTCATTCGCTTCGACACACCCCGGCCCATCGAGGAGGTCATCGACCAGTTCGGCGAGACACCGCTTCCGCCCTATATCCATCGCAAGCCGGACGATGCCGATCGCGAGCGTTATCAAACCGTATTCGCCCGTCATCGCGGATCGATCGCGGCCCCTACCGCGGGCCTGCACTTTACGCCCGAGATTCTCGACCAGGTGCGCGCCCGGGGCGCCGAGATCGCCTATGTCACCTTACATGTCGGCCTCGGAACGTTTGCGCCGCTGCGCCAGAGTGATGTTTCAAAGATCGAGCTGCACGAGGAAAGCTTCGAGCTCAAAGAGAGCGAATGCGAAAAGATGCGCGCCGCTCGGCGAATTATCTGCTGCGGCACCACGACTGTGCGCACTCTCGAGACGGCGATGCTGCGTAGCGGCCTGCACGCGCAACAGGGCGAAACGAATCTTTTCATCCATCCCGGTTTTCATTTTCGAGCAACCGGCGCGATGCTCACCAATTTTCACCTGCCCGAGTCGAGCCTGCTGATGCTGGTGAGCGCTTTCGGCGGACGCGAGCTGATTCTGCGCGCGTATCAGCACGCCGTCCGCGAGCGCTACCGCTTCTTCTCGTATGGCGACTGCATGTTCATCGCCTGAGCCGCTCAAGCGAACCTACCGCAATGGTGCGTTACAGTCCGTCGTCACGTCACCCTCGACTCGCGCGCGACGATTGCACACACCCGAACGCTGGGACTACGTAGCACGTGGTTAAGACGATTCCACTTCGTTAGTTCGAATGTTGAGATTAGAGTGACAAAGTGACGCCTAATTGAACCGACCCGGGATAAGGAAGGTGCAGCTGTCCGCAAGGATTGAATTAGAAGAGCGACGATGCCGGCAGGCTGCGCCACCCCGCCATATTCAACCGGGCGTGCAGGGGGTGCTCTTTCTGCCATTGCTGGATCGCAGAAGTGTACCGGGCAAATCGCAGCGTGATGTTCCTCCAGCGACTGCACGGCTTCGCGCCAGAGACGCATCCGAATCGTAGTTCGCGGCCGGCCTGATAGCGCCAGGCTCTCACAGTCCGGTTGTGTTGATACGTATCCTTGCCCCGCAACGCGTTCTCCATCTCGCGATCTGTGTTTGCCGCTGCCCGCCGTCGCGAACTAACGACTTTTAATCGTCCGCCAGTCAACCGCGCCCGGCAATCCCCGTTATGACAGACAGGCCGGGAAACAAGGCCGAGAAGAAAACACTAGGGGAGAAAAACGAAAATGAAACGGCTGCTTTATACATCACTCTTGGCCGGTCTGATCGCAAATGCGGGATTCGGCCAGGTGAACCAGAGACGCGAGAATCAGCAGGACCGCATCGCACAGGGCGTGCAGTCCGGCCAGCTTACGCCGGGCGAAACGTCCAATCTGGAAAACAAAGAGCGCGCGCTCAACGGCGAGGTTCGGGCCGATCGCAGAGCCGACGGCGGCAAGCTCACCGCGGCCGAGAAGGCGCGCATCAATCGCCAGCAGAATCGCCTGAGCAATCAGATCTACGACGACAAGCACAACACCGCCAAGGATCACTTCGGCAACAGCGAAGTGGGCCGCCGCGAAGAGAATCAGCAGGACCGCATCGCGCAGGGCATCAAATCGGGCAAGCTGAATGCCGGTCAGACGGCGAATCTGGAAGGCCGCGAAACCGGTATCAACCGTGAGATCAAAACCGATCGCGCCTACAACGGCGGCAAACTAACCGGCGCTGAGAAGGCCCAGGTGAATCGCCAGCAGAATCGCGTGAGCCGTTCGATTTATCGCGACAAGCACAAATAAGAGCTGGGGGAGAGAGAGGGCGCGCGCGGGCCCGGGGTTGGCGCGCGCTACATCTCGCGGCGATTCTCGAGCGAGCGCGACATCGTTACCTCGTCCGCAAATTCCAGATCGCTGCCCACCGGAATGCCCATCGCAATGCGTGTGATGCGCGGCCCGAGCGGCTTCAGCAGGCGCGAGAGATAAACCGCAGTCGCCTCGCCTTCGACAGTAGGATTGGTCGCGAGAATGATCTCCTGCACATCTCCGTTGTGCAGCCGGTCAACAAGGCTCTTAATCTGAAGCTGTTCCGGGCCGATACCGCGCAGCGGCGAAATCGCGCCCTGCAGCACATGGTAAAGCCCGCGAAATGTGTGAGTCGTTTCGATCGGCAGAATATTATGCGCCTCTTCGACCACGCAGATCGTCGAGTGCTCGCGATGCGGATCGCGGCAGTACAAACAAATTGCGCTGTCGCTGATGTTGTTGCACTGCTCGCAGATGCCGAGCTTGTCCTTCACATCGAGAATCGCCTGAGCCAGCGTGGCCGCATCCTCGCGCGGCGTGCGCAACAGGTGAAACGCGATGCGCTGCGCCGACTTTTGTCCAATGCCGGGCAGACGCTTGCATTCCTGAATCAGACGCGCTAACGGTTCGGCAAACTCCGCCATTCGTTTCTATTGCGAGCGGCTAAAACAATCCCGGAGGCAGCCCCAGGCCGCCCAGCATGCCGCCCATCTTCGCCTGCGCTTCTTCGTCCACTTTGCGGCCCGCGTCGTTCACCGCCGCGACCACCATATCCTGCAGCATTTCGAGATCGCTGCCCACTTCCGGATCGATCTTCACGCCGAGCACCGTTTTCTGCCCGTCCATCTTCACGGTCACCATGCCGCCTCCGGCTGAGCCTTCCACGCGAATCGCGGCGATCTGCTCCTGCATCTTCTGCTGCATTTGCTGCGCCTGCTTCATCATCGCCTGCATGTTGCCACCGGGCATCTTCATAGTTTCAAATTTCCTCTCAACCGCTACTCATTCAAATTTCGCACGGCGCGCACCTGAGCGTCGGGAAACAGCTCCTGAAACCGTTTCACGCCGGGATGCGAAAGAGCGCGCGTGCGCAGATCCGAGTTTTCCTGCGGCTCGGGCGTGCTGTTCGCAGCGGCCGAGGGCGAAACAGCTGCTTGTGCGCTTGCCTCCGTGCGGATCTGCAGTTTGCGCCCGGCGAGCTCCGAGGCGATCGTCTGCAGCTTCGGTTCTTTGAGCGAGAGCAGCAGCATCTTCGGCGCGCGCAGCAAGAGCTCGGAGGTCCCCAACGTTACTTCCGATTGGGCGATGGCGTCGGCAGTGAAATTCAAGCCTGCTTTGACGAGAGCGGTCTGCAGCGCGTCCTTGAAATCTCCTTCCGGGACTGGCGCGTGCAGCGCGCTTGTCGCCGGTGCCGTGGAAATCGGTGCTTTCGACGCCGGTGCGACCAGCGGTTCCGTAGGAATCGTCGCTTTCAACGCCGCCGGTTTCGGCGCAGCCGCGGCCGGTGCGCCCGATCCGAGCGCCGCAAGAGCTTCTTCGATCGATTGAATGCGTCCGGCCTGCACCAGCTTCACCAGCCCGAGCTCCAGATGCAGCCGCGGCTGTAACGAGGTCTGCAGATCGGTGTAAAGCGTCAGCGAGAGATTCAGATAGCGCGTCAGATCCTCTTCGCTGAATAGCTTTGCAACTTCCAGAAACGGCTGCTGCTCCGGTTCCGAGGCCGCAATCAGCCGCGTCGGTTTGCCTGCGATCTTCGCGACCAGCAGATTGCGCCAGTACCGCGCCAGTTCGCGCGAGAAATGATGCAGGCTCTGGCCATTGCGCTCGAGCTCTTCGACAATATCGAGCATCCGGCCCGAGTCCTGCGCCTGGATCGCATGCGCCACCGCTGCCAGCGACTCGAAGCCGAAAATCCCGAGCAGCGCGCGAACCTGTGCGCTGCTCAGCTTCGTGCCGCAGCAGGCAATCGCCTGGTCGAGCGCCGAGAGAGAATCGCGCACGCTGCCTTCGCCCGCCTGCGCCACAATCGAGAGCACTTCGTCCGATGCTTCAATGCCTTCCTGCGCGGCAATATGTTTCATGCGCTCCACGATCTCGCTGAAATCCACCGAGCGAAAGGTGAAATGCTGGCAGCGCGAGGCGATCGTGTTCGGAATCTCATGCGCCTCCGTCGTGCAAAGGATAAACACCACCCATTCCGGCGGCTCCTCCAGCGTTTTGAGCAGCGCGTTGAAGGCTTCCTTCGTGATCTGATGCGCTTCGTCGATGATGAAAATCTTGTAGCGGTCGCGCGCCGGGCGGAAGCGTACGTTCTCCCGAATCTCGCGCATTTCGTTAATGCCGCGATTCGAGGCCGCATCGATCTCGATCACGTCAATGGCATTGCCCGCGCTGATTTCGACGCAGCTCGAGCACACGCCGCAGGGTTGTGCCGTCGGTCCGTTGACGCAGTTGAGGCAGCGGGCCAGAATACGCGCCACCGTCGTCTTTCCGGTGCCGCGCTGCCCCGAGAAGATATAGCCGTGCGCGATCCGGCGCGCCTCGATCGCATTCGTCAGGGTCTGCTGTACGTGTTCCTGACCGATGAGTTCGGAAAAGTTCTGGGGACGATACTTGCGCGCGATGACCTGATACATGGAAATCGGTCGAGAGATGCCGGAGGGCGTTTTGTCAGACCCCGGGTGATCCGCGGCACACGAGCTAAACCGCTACCGTTGCTTCCTTCCGGACCTGGCGGGGTTTGCGACCGCCCATTGCACGAAGCCCGGAGCCTGACAACCCATCATCGTAGCATCCGCTTTGCCGATGCTGCTCCCGGCGGTCGCTACTGCGTACTGCGCGGCGTTCGAATATACTTCACGATCCCGCGCGAGTCGCGCAGCCAGTGTTTCGCCACCAGGTCGATCTTCAAATCGCCCGCGGGCGGTGTGATCACCGCGCGTCCTTCATCTTTCTGCTCGTTCGAGAGCGCCAGCCACTGCCCGTCGTTGATCTGCAGCGCGGCATAATCGACCCCGGCCGTCTGCGTCGCCGGCCATTCCACGATCACTTGCCCATTCTGCTCGCGTACGCTCACCGGAATCATCGGCGAGGGCAGTTGTAAATACGCCCAGTATCCGGCCAGACAGCCCAGCACCGCCGCCAGGACCAGTACCGCGATTGACTGGATCCCGAATCCGCCAAAGCCTCCCGCGCGGTGTTCATGTGCCGACGTGCGTGCCAGCCGCGCGTACGGATATTCGAGGCTTGGATTCGTTCCGTCGCTCGGCTCTTTCGCGTACACCGGCGGGGGAGGCGGTGCAGTCCGCGGAGGCGGTGCAACCGGCGGTACCGCGCGCTCGCTGGGTGCAGCCGGCTGCGGGCGCGGCGTTCGTACCCGAGTCACCTGCGAGCTCGGAGCCGGCGAAGGTGGCCGCACCTGTGCCTCCGCTGGCGTAATTTCCGCGATCTCGGGTTCAGCGCGCGCCGGTTCGGCCGGCTTTTTCTCTGCGATCTGCGGCTCGGGGGTCTTCGGCGGAGCCGGTTCAACCGGCTGTGGCGCCGTTATCGCCGGCGCTGCGTCTTCCGCCGGCGCTCCGGCCTGCGTGGAAAGAGGCAGAATCACCGGTTCGCCCGCCTGCGTGCGCGGCACTTCACCATTCGCTCCGCGCGGCAGAAACACGAAACGCGTCGGCTGAAACCGCTCCGGTTTCACCAGCACTGTCACCGCGCCGGCCTCCGGAAAGAATTCGTTGAACCACTCCGCCTCGCGCTCGCTGAGCTCGAGCGAGCTGCGCGTATGCCCGATGAACCAGCCCACCGGAATGAGGCCCGCCAGCTCCGGATCGTCCGCCGCCGCCCGCAGTTGTTCCCTCAGCGCGCCGCGGTCCGCCTCCGAAAGAATGAACGACGGTCCCAGCGCGTGCTGGCATTCGATCTGCCGCATCGCCTCGATACGAATCGTGTGGTCCTCGCGCGTGCCGAACAGCACGCCGCCCGTTTCAATCCCGCCGCGCGGTACGCGCCGGTAGCCGTCGCTTACCACCGCATCGATTTCGCCAAAGGTGCCCAACGAGTAAACCACTTTGGATGTCCCGTCCGGCGAAATCCAAAAAGCGTAACCCGTGGCCGAATCCCGAGCCTTCATGAAGTCCAGAAAGATGAGCTTACTGCATGATGCATGGGCGCCGTCTCATCCGAATCGCCTGCTTCCACCTGCTGCGCGTAAAAATATGTGACCACTCCCATGGCACAGAGCAACATCACAATCACCGTCAGCCAGCGCGCGGTCCGCATCGTCCACAGCGCTTCGTCCTTCACCAGCGCCGCCGAATAGGCCACCACTGCCGCCGCCAGCCCCGCACCGAACACCAGCTTGAACGCCCAGTGCATCAGGTCGAGCGTCGCCTGCCCGCCGATCTCGGACCACGCCGAGAATATGGCGATGAGCGCAACCAGAAATTCGCAGACATAAACTACCCGGAGCAGCTGTGCGCTCATCAAGAAACTCTCATTCTACGATGAAAATGTAATCAGGACCTATAAATGAAGGTAAATCTCGAGGGCATTGAGCTGCATCTTGCCCATCCCGACGAGTTGAGTGTCTCCTGGATCGGCCAGGAAGAAGCGCTGCGTCAGCTGATGGCTGCCTGGATGGTCATCGATGAGCGCGATACGCCCATGAATCCACGCCTGCTCGGCAAGCCCGGCGTCGGCAAAACCACCATGGCGTATGCGGCCGCCAAACGGCTCGGGCGCGAAGTCTATATTCTGCAGGCCACCGTCGATACTCGTCCCGAAGATCTGCTCATCACGCCGGTCATCGAAGGCGCTCAGAAACTCAAGTATGTTGCCTCGCCGCTCGTTACCGCGATGCTGCGCGGCGGTGTGGCCATTCTCGATGAAGGCAATCGCATGAGCGAAAAAAGCTGGGCCAGTCTCGCGCCGCTGCTCGACAATCGCCGCTACGTCGAGTCGATCGTCGCCGGTGTGAAGATCAAGGCGCATCCCGATTTCCTTATGGTGGCCACCATGAACGAGGACGCCTCCACCTTCGATCTTCCCGAGTACATTCACTCGCGTCTACAGCCGCAGATTCTCATCGACTTCCCCGAGCGCGAAGAAGAAATGGCGATCCTGCGCGAGAACGTGCCGTTCTCTTCTCAGGAAGTGCTCGAATACGTCACCGAATTTCTGCAGCAGGCCCACGCAGCCGACGAGAGCTACACCGTCCGCGACGGCGTCAACATCGCGCGCTACGCCCTGAAACTCGCTGCCAGCGGCCGCCGTCCGGGTAGGGAGCTTCTCCGGGAATCGATTCTGTCCGTCTTGGGCGAAGAAGCCTTTCGCTATGCCCGCTGACCACCTCTACTCAAACTTTCCGATTCGCGACTGTGGTTACCGACCCGCGACCCTGCTTACCGAGCCGCGACTGTAAGGAGCGGCCCTCATTGAGCGTAAGCGCCCCTAAAATGCATGTTTGACCACGGCCCCATCATCGAACGCGGCAACCTGCGCTATCTTCCCGTAGTCCCTGGCCGTCTCGAATTCGCACTCCACGTCCGCCGCGAACTTCTCGCTGCGCAACCGCGCGTGGTCGCCGTCCAGCTCCCGTACACTCTCGAGCGCGAATATCTGCAGGCCGCTGCGCGCCTCCCGCAGATGTCCGTCCTGCTGCTCAATCCCGACGATGAGCATCCCCTCTACATCCCGGTCGAGCCGGGCGATCCTTTTGTCGAAGCGCTCCGCACCGCCATCGAGCTCGATGCCGAGATTCTCTTCCTCGAGCCCCCGGCTGCCAATCCGCTGCGCCGCGATCTGCTCTATCCCTCCAGCTACTCCGCTGAAATGATCGGCGTCGGCCCCTATGTAGAAACCTACCGTCTGCACCCGCGCGAACGCACCCAGCAGGAAACCTGGTTCGCCAGCGCCATGGCCTGGAAACTCCAGGGCGCCGATCCTCTCGCGCGTGTCTCTGTCGTGGTTTCCCTAGCCGCCCTCGATCCCCTTCTTGACGCCATGGAAAAGCCGCAGGACGAGCCGCCGCGCGCTCCCGTTCAGCTTTTCCGAACCTCGAAACTCTACAATCTTCATCCCGATTGCCTCGCCGAAGTCACCGCCGAGCCGCCCTTCTATCAGGACAAGTACAACGCATTGCGCGACGATCCGCAGAATGCGCGTATTGACCGTCCCCGCTGGCAGCTCGATCTGCTGCGCCAGGCCGAAGCCGAATACATCGTCAAAACGGGCGACCAGATCCGTCCCTGGCAGCGCCTCGCGCTCGCTAAATTTGCCCGCAACCTGGCGCTGCTCGATCGCGAACTGCTGCCTGGCGCCTACGATCTCGCGCTCGCCGCCCGCTCGCTGGTCGACGATAACTACGGCTACGAAGTCTGGGAGATGGCTAATCGCTATCCGCCCCAGCAGACCGAAGATCCGCCGTTAGAAACGCTCAATATCTCCGGCAACGAGATCTGGCTGCATACCCGCCGCATGCGCATTCGCCGCCGCCTGCCGCGTCTGAAGCAGCGCCTCAAACCCGCCCGTCTCGAACGCAAACGCGAACGCACCAAAGGCGAATGGGCGCGCCAGACCAACGGCCTTTCCATCTGCTCCTATCCTCCCGAAGACATCGTCATCGAAGACTACGGCCGCTTCCTCAAACAGCACGCCAAAAGCATGCTGAGCGAGGAGCGTTCGCGCGTCGAGCCGTTTCTCGCCTCCACCCGCGACGGCATCGACCTGCGCGAGACCATTCGCAACTGGCACCAGGGCAAGCTCTACGTGCGCGAAGACGGTCAGTTCTCAGCCGACGTCGGCGCCATCGTCATCATCTTCGACGAAGATCGCGCCGGCCGTTACTCCTACCTGACCACCTGGCTCGGCGAGCACCAGAACGAATCCGACATGGCGTTCTATTCCACCGAGCCTTTCGACCATCTGGTCGGCCCCGGCATCGGACGCGCTGAATACGGCGGCCTCATGATGACCCTTCCCTCCGGCCGCCTCTACGATGTCTGGAGCGATTTCGACTACGATGAGGCCGAAACCAAGGCCGAGCGCTTGCTCATCGCCGCCATCGATTATTCGATGGAGCGCCACGTTGTTTACGCCGCCGCCCGCCCGCCGCGCTCGAAATTCCGCCAGCTCGCCGCCCGGCTCAACCGCAAAATCGTCTACATCCCGCTCGGCCAGCTCTCACCCGCCAAGCTCAAAAAAATCCGCGTCGTCCACGTCCTCGACAGCCATCAGCGCCGCAACGAAGCGAAGCAGTACATCTGGTAAGCGGCCGCAGCCACCCGCGGTGACACTCCCCAGCGAAAAATTTTCTTGCTGCTCTTCAACCAGTTCCCGCCGCTCCCGCCTTCCCGGCGCTCACTGCCGTGCCCCACTGGTGCGCAGGAGTCGAATCATGATCCAATTCCCCCCGACCGAGGATCTTCTCATCCCCAGCGAAGACCGCGCCGAATTCAACCAGCTCCGCGCCGGGCTGCACGCCGAGTACGCGGCCCAGACACCCACCGAGCTGCTTCTGGTTGCAGATGAGTCCGCGTTTTATCAGCGAGGCGAAGATTACAAATCGAGCTCGTCCAGAACACCTGGTGCCTGCGCCGCTTCCGCCTGCTCGAAGCCAAAACCTTGCGCATGGCCGTCGCCGAATTCCCCACTCTCAACTTCCTGCAACGCGCCATCGCCGGAGCCGAACGCGCCTGCCACCGCGCCCTCGCCGCCCTCACCAAGCTGCAAAAGGAACGTGGCTTCGTTCCTTCAAAAACTGAACGCAGCGCCCAGCCCGAGCGCCCCGCCACTCAGGACGCTGGCTTCGTTCCTCAAAAATCGCCATCCCATCCGGCCCCCGTCCAACCCGCAGCCGCCCAAACTGGCTTCGTTCCTTCAAAATCGCAACCCGGCCCCTCGCGCACCCAGCCCGACTTAGCCCGCCGGCACGGCTCCTGAGTGGCTTCGTTCCTGAAAATCGCATCTCACCGCAAAATATGACCCAACTCTGCTAAAACGATCAATAGTGCCTTTAGTAAGTGAAGATCTTCCGGTCGATCGTGTCTCCGCACCCGGACGACGGCGCATCCTGGTCATCGACGACGAGCTCGACATCCGCGAAAGCCTCGAACTGCTGCTCACCGGCGAAAACTACGACGTCGATCTGGCGGAAACCGCCGCCGCCGGCCTGCAGAAATTCGAATCCGGCTCCTACGATCTCGTCCTGCTCGACCTCATGCTGCCCGACCGCTCCGGCCTCGATGTCCTGGCCGACATCCGCCAGCGCGACACCGAAACACCGATCTTCATGCTCACCGCCTATGGCTCGGTCGAAGTTGCCGTGCGCGCGCTCAAGCTCCGCGCCAACGACTATTTCGCCAAGCCCTGGGACAACGAAAAGCTGCTGATCGAAATCGATCGCATGATCGCCAAGGGCCACCTCGAGCGCGAAAATACCCAGCTCAAGCGCGCCCTCAAGCAGCGTTACTCGTTCCCAAACATCGTCGGCAAGAGCGAGCGCATGGTCCGCCTCCTCGATCAGGTCGCCCAGGTAGCTCCCAGCCGCGCTACCATCCTGATCACCGGCGAAACCGGCACCGGGAAAGAGCTCATCGCCAAAGCCATCCACGCCCATTCCGCCCGCGCCGACCAGATCTTCGTTCCCGTAAACAGCGGTTCGCTGCCCTCGGAAATGCTCGAATCTCTCCTCTTCGGGCACGTCAAAGGCTCCTTCACCGGCGCCATCGCCAATCGCAAGGGCTATTTCGAATCCGCCAACCGCGGCACCATTTTCTTCGACGAAGTCGGCACCATCGGCCCCGAGATTCAGGTCAAACTCCTGCGCGTCTTACAGGACCGCGAGTTCATGCCGCTCGGCTCCAACGACACCGTCAAGGTCGACGTCCGCATCATCGCCGCCACGAACGCCGATCTCCGCAAACTCGTAGAAGAAGGCAAATTCCGCGAAGACCTCTACTACCGCCTCAACGTCATCAACCTGAACCTGCCCGCCCTGCGCGATCGCAAAGAAGACATCCCGCTGCTCATCGACCACTTCTTCACCCGCTACTGCCGCGACAACGAAAAATTCCTCAACTCCGATGGCCGCTCCACCCTCGCCTTCGAGCCCGAAGCCATGCAGATTCTGATGGAGCACAACTGGCCCGGCAACGTCCGCGAGCTCGAAAATGTCGTCGAGCGCGCCGTCGTCCTCGCCACTTCGCCGTCGGTTCCCGCGCACGTTCTCCCCGACTACCTGCAGCAGGCCAGCGGCATGCGCATCTCGCGCGACCCCAACGGCATGCTCGCCCCCGATGCCTCGCTCTTTGAAATCGTCGCCGATTTCGAGCGCCGCAAAATCATCGAAGCCCTCGAAGCCGTCAACTTCAGCCAGACCGAAGCCGCCGAAACCCTGCGCATCCCGCTCTCCACCTTGAATCAGAAAATCAAGCGCCTGAACATCGACGTCAAGCGCCGCAACACCAGCTGAAACTTCATGCGCACTTTCGCCGCGCTCACCCTGGGCGCTCTGCTGCCGTTGAGCAGCCCCGCCCAGCTCTCCAATATCCGCGGTTTCCCCGCCAGCGCCCAACCCGCCGAGCGCCGCCTGGAACAGCAGGCCCAGTCTGCCGCCTCGGCCGCCCATATCCGCGCCTACTGGGAGAACATGGCCTCCGAGCCCCATCAGGCCGGCTCCCCGCGCTCCCGCTCTGTCGCTCTCTACATAGCTGGCCTGCTCCGCGAATGGGGCCTCGACGCCTCCGTCGAGCGTTTCGAAGCGCTGATGCCCTATCCCACCGTCCGCCAGGTCGAAATGATCGCTCCACGCCGTTTCACCGCCGCTCTCCGCGAGCCGCCCGTCGCCGAAGACCCCAACAGCTCCGACCCCCACCAGCTCCCCACCTTCAACGCTTACGCTGCCTCGGGCGACGTCACCGGCGAGGTGGTCTATGCCAACTTCGGCCTCCCAGCCGATTACGATTGGCTCGATAAACACGGCATCAGCGTCAAAGGCAAAATCGTCCTCACCCGCTACGGCAAGAGCTGGCGCGGCATCAAGCCCAAAGTTGCCGCCGAGCACGGCGCCATCGCCTGCCTCATCTACTCCGACCCTCACGAAGACGGCTATTTCGAGGACGACACCTACCCCAAAGGCCCCATGCGCCCCGATGACGGCGTGCAGCGCGGCAGCGTCCTCGATATGCCGCTCTATCCCGGCGACCCGCTCTCGCCCGGCTGGGCCTCCGAGAAAGGCGCGCGCAAGCTCGATCGCTCCGAAGCCAAATCGCTCATGACCATTCCGGTCCTCCCGCTCTCCTACGCCGATGCCGCTCCCATCCTCGAGGAGCTCACCGGCCCCGTCGTTCCGCGCGACTGGCGCGGCGCGCTCGCCATCACCTATCACGCCGGTCCCGGCGCTTCCGTCGTTCACATCAAGACCGACTACGACTGGACCACCAAACCGCTCTTCGACGTCATCGCCACCATCCCTGGTTCGGAGGAGCCCGACCGCTGGGTGCTCGCCGGCAATCACCACGACGCCTGGGTGAATGGCGCCGACGATCCCGTCTCCGGATCAGCCGCCCTGCTTGAAACCGCGCGCTCCCTCGCCGCGCTGAAGAAGCAAGGCTGGCAGCCGCGCCGCACCATCAAAATCTGCTTCTGGGATGGCGAAGAATTCGGCCTCCTCGGCTCTACCGAATGGGCCGAAAAGCATCAATCCGAGCTCCGCGAAAAAGCCGTCGCCTACCTCAATTCCGACTCCACCGCCAAAGGCTGGATCCACATCAGCGGCTCCCACACGCTCGAATCCTTCGCCGCCGAAGTGGCTTCTTCCATCCAGCAGCCCGGCACGAATCAGACCCTGCTCGAAGCCGCCGTCCATCACCCGCCCTCCGCCGATACCGACGACGAACCGGCCGCCGGCAAAGGCGAAAAGCCGTTCTCCATCGGCGCGCTCGGCGCCGGTTCCGATTACGTCGCTTTCCTCGATTTCCTGGGCATCGCCAGCATGAACGAGGGCTTCGGCGGCCAGACCAAAAGCGGCATTTACCACTCCGTCTACGACTCCATCTACTGGTACGAGCATTTCTCCGACGGCACGTTCGCCGACGGCGAAGCCCTCTCGCGTTTCACCGCGACGGCTCTTCTGCGCCTCGCCAATGCCCCCGTGCTGCCCTTCGAATTCACCCGCTTCGCGACCACGGTCGAAGGCTACGTCAGCGAGATCGACAAAGAAGCCCAGCAGAACAACGTGCGCGTCAATCTGTCGCCCTTACAGCACGAGCTCGACACGCTCAAAGAGAACGGCACACGCTTTAACAACGAGCTCGAAGCCGCCCTTTCGAAAGACACCCTCGACGCAACTCGTCTCGCCAAACTCAACGACACGCTGCTGCGCACGGAGCGCGTCCTCACCCGCTCCGAAGGCCTGCCGAATCGAAGCTGGTACAAGCATCAGATCTACGCCCCGGGTTTCTACACCGGCTACGGCGTCAAAACGATTCCCGGCGTGCGCGAAGCTGTCGATAGCCGCAACGCCCCGCTCGCCCGCCGCGAAGTCCAGGTTGTAGACGAGTGCTTGTCTGAACTGAACCGCCTCGTTTCCGCCGCTGTCCAGCAAGTGCAATGACAAAAGAGCGGAAACCGTTATCCGGTTTCCGCTCCTTAACTTACCAGCTTTGCTTCTGACGCCTTAGAGTCGTCAGAAGTAGAACGTCAGGTGTCCTTGCCCTTGTCTGGGCGAGTTCGCCTGACAGTTGATCACCTTGCCGAAATTGGCGTCGTTCAGGTTCGTATCCGGTCCGCAGAACGTTACTCGGTTCAGGATGTTGTAGTACTCAACCTCCAGCTTGAACTTGAATCGCTCTCCGATCGGGAAGTACTTCGCGAGCGCCACGTTCTCATTGAACGAGAACGGATTGCGAATGCTGCTGAGGACGCGCGGCTCGTCGCCAATCGCCCACTGCCCCGGATCCTGGAAGGCTGCCGCATTCAGCACCGGCAACCCCTTGTATACATTGTTGTAGTTGAATTGCTGGGTAACGCCTTTCACGATGTTCGGGCGATTCGCTGCGCCGCTGCCCAGTGGATCGCCCGCCACGTTCACCGTCAGCGGGCTGCCGCTCTCGTAATCGATCTCCGGCGAGATCTGCCAGCCGCCCAGAACGACATTTGCAATGCCGCCGCGATTTAGCCAGGTGCGTCCCTTGCCGAAGGGCAGTTCGTAGGTGCCCGCGAACTTGATCAGCTGTGGTTGGTCGTTGTTGTCGATCGACCATTCGGCCTTCTGATTGTCCTTGTTGAGCGCGCGTCCCACGAACGAGGTGAAGCCGGAATTCGTATCCGACATCATCTTCGAGAAGTTGTACGAGAACAGGAACCCGAGGCCGTTGCTATAGCGCTTCTCAGCCTGCAGCTGGAATGCGTTATAGAGCGCCGATCCGGTCATGTCGAAATTGTTAAAGATATCGGCATACATTGGATAGGGTCGCAGCGCCTGCAGCAGGCTGGCATTCGGGAAGTCCTTATTGAAGTTTGCATACGGTGCGGGGATGCCGAGCGCCGGGCCCTCGGTGCTGAACGGCTGTCCGAGCAGCGAGCCGTATTTCGCAAGCAAGCCGGGCGAAATGGAGTTGATCGGATTCAACTGCGACGGCAGATGGTTGCCGCGGTTCCCGGTGTAGTTCAAGGTCAGGAAGACATTCCCCGGCAGCTCGCGCTGAATGCCGGTAATCCAGACGATGTCATAGGGCGCAACGCCGTCGCGAGCCGGATCGAAGGCGTTGATGGTCGTGCCATTCCCGATGCCCGGCGTGAATGTTCTCTGTCCCGGAGCCGGCAGTATTCCACTGTCCCATGATCCGAAGCCGGGAATGTTTGAGCCAAGCGAAGGAGCCGTGTAGGAGCCGAGCAGCAGGTTCCCGTAGTTCACCGCGACCTTGCTGATGCCGTATTCATAAGCGCCGCCGTTCAGGTAATTCATGGCCCCGCCGAGCTGCAGCACGGTCTTGCTGTTGAGCTGGTACGAAGCGCCCAGGCGCGGGCCGAAATGGTTCCAGTGAATGGCCGCACGCTCGGTCCCGGCGCAAGTGATGCAGTAGCCGAACCGGGTCGCCGCGCCCAGGCGGCCACTTGCATCGGGGTTGGGCTTGGTGGAGTCGAAATACACGATGTTGTCGTGCATCTCCTGGAACGGCACCATCACGTCCCAGCGCACGCCGATGTTGAAGGTAAATTTCGGCGTTAGCTTGATGTCGTCCTGGATATAACTCGAAACGTCAGTATTATGCAGGCGCAGCTCCTGTGAGCCCGTGCGGTTCGCGCTGTCTACTGTGCCCAGCAGATAACTGGCGAACGCATTACCGGTATTCGAAAGATTGGTGGGGTCCGCCGTCTCGTTATTGCTGAAGTTGAAGTTGCCGGCGCACTGCTGGCATTCGTTATCGTCCTGATACGTGCGCCGGAACTCCCAGCCGATGTTGAAGGTGTGTTTGCCGTGGATATACAGGTAATTGTTGTCAAATACGATGCCCAGCTTGCGGTTGATCGAATTCGTGTTCGAGGAGCCGAAGTTGCCCGGCGAAAGCGGACCGCCGAAATTGATCCCCGGAACGATCGGGGCGCCCGGAGCCGCGGCCAACTGTGGTTGCGGGCCGTTGCGGCTCGGAATCTGGAAATTCAGCTCGCCCAGCCAGCTCGCCCCGGCGGTCATGATCAGGTTCGGGCTGATGTTGTACGAATAGGTCGGAAGAAACACCGTCCCGAGATCCGGGAAGTACGTGAAGAACGCGAGCGGATTCCCCTGCGGCAGGCCCGAGCCGCCGTACGATGTTTGGCGGTCGCGCCACATCGCCCAGTGGATCGTCTGCTTGTCGGTCAGGTTGTGATCGATCGTGAACCCCCATGGATTCTGCCGCACCGGCAGCACGCCCAACAGGACTGGTTCGTTATTGCTGAACCCAGGATAGGTTGGATTCGGCATGTACTGCAGCAGGCTCACCGCAGTCGGGCTGAAGCACTGAGCCGGAATCTTGTTCCCGGGGAACTGTTGTCCGGGTGTCGCTCCGCCCGCGCTGCAGCTGCCCGGCAGACCCTTCGCCGGATCGAAGATCGGAATCTGCTTGCCGCTGGAATCGGTCAGGCCGCTAAAGTCGCCGGCCTTCTCGGCCGCCGTTGGCAACGAGAAGAACCCGGACGAGCCCACGTTCTGCCGGTACCATTCCATGCTGAGGTAAAAAAACGTGCGGTTCTTGCCGTTGTACAGTTTGGGGATAATCACCGGCCCGCCCAGCGAGAAGCCGTAATTGTTTTCGCGGTCCACCGCGACTGTCGGGTTCACCGCGCCGCGCGCGTCGAAGAAGTTGTTGCGGATGATCTCGAAGGCGTTGCCATGGAACTGATTCGTGCCGGAGGCCGTCTGATACGTCACCACGCCCTGCGCCAGCCCGTATTGCGCGCCAAACGAATTCCGCAGAATCGTGTACTGGTTCACCAGATCGAATGGCGGATTCCAGATCGTCTGGAAACCCTGCGTCTCCGACTGCGCCATCGGAATGCCGTTGAACACGACTTCGTTCTGGAAGTCTACGCCGCCATTCAGGCGATGGCTGAACGTGCCGCCCGTTACGCCCGGCGCGAGAAACATGAAGGTATCGATCTGCCGTCCGCGCCCGCCGCCGATCAGGTTCGGCAGCTCCGTAACGACTTTGTTTTCAAGCGTGGTGTTCAGGCTCGGCGCTTCGGTATCGAGTGCAATCGCGCTCTCGGAGACTGTCACGGTCTGTTGCGTGTTACCGGGCTGCAGCACGGCATCGACCGTGGTGCCGCGTCCGACGTCCACGCCCACGCCCTCGTGGACGGAAGATTGAAAGCCGGGATCGTCGATGGTTACCGTATACGTCCCCGGCAGCAGGTCGGTCACGATGTACGCGCCGGCCGAACTGGTCTGCGCCGTTTTTTCCACGTTGGTGGCGTTGTTCTTGACGGTTACCTTGGCGCCCGCTACCACCGCGCCCGAAGTGTCGGTAACAGTGCCGCTGATCGCGCTGAATGCCTGCCCGAAGACGAGCTGGCTAAGCGAGAGAATGCCTGCCGCGACTAGGAGGCCTAGACGTCTGGATGTCATTATTTTCTAAATTCCCCTTGTGAACTAATGTGGAGTATATAGCGTCCCACTTCCGTACACAATAGAAAGTTGGTAGATCGCCTCTAACTTTTTGCTGATTCTCTTCTTTTTGCTACGCTCACAGCTTGCCGGTACTTGCCGTACTCCTGTTTGCGGTTGCGTTTCCGCAAAGCGAATGTAAGCGTTGCCATGCGAAAGAAACCGCCGCTTTCGCTCAGACCGGCATGGGACGATCGCTCGGGACTCCGGGTGCTGTGCCGGATGGCGCCTTCACTCACGAGCCGTCCGGAACGAAATTCGAGATTCGCAGCACCGCCGCCGGTCTCCAGCAGTCGTTCACGCGCGGCCAGGAAAGCGCCAGCTATCCGGTGGCTTACGCGATCGGCTCCGGCAACCACGCCTTTGGTTACCTGGTCCGGATCGGCGATCATCTGTTCCAGTCGCCGCTTTCGTATTACACGCAGCGCAGGCTGTGGGACGTGGCGCCCGGCTACGAGCAGGCGGGTGCGCCCGATTTTTCGCGTCCCGTTACGCCCGAGTGCCTCTCCTGCCATTCGGGCCACGCACGGCCGGTTGCGAACACGCTAAATCGCTATCAGAACCCGCCGTTTGAGAGCGAGACAATTAGCTGCGACCGCTGCCATGGTCCAGTGGAAGCCCATCTGCAAAGGCCGGTTCCGGGCTCGATTCTGAATCCGGCCCGGTTGCCTGCCGCCGCGCGCGATAGTGTCTGCGAGCAGTGTCACCTGGCCGGCGAAATTCGTATCCCCAATCCCGGCCATAGCTTGAGCGATTTTGTGCCGGGCGAGCCGGCCGAAGATGTGTTCACTGTCTATGTGGGTGGCAACGCAAACCAGGGTCTGAAGGTGATCAGCCACTCCGAGCAGCTGGCTTTGAGCCGCTGCGCGCGCTCGAGCGGCGGAAAACTGTGGTGCGGCACGTGCCACGATCCGCACGCCCCGGCTCGCGCCACGCACGCCGATTATCGCGAACGCTGTCTCGCCTGCCACGCCGCGACACTTTCGGCTGCCCACGCTGCCCCGACGCAGGATTGCGTGACGTGCCACATGCCGCGCCTGCCGGCGCGCGACGGCGGACATACCGTTTTCACCGATCACCGCATCGCGCGCAATCCGAGCATCCCGCCGCTGCCCGAAACCGCGGGCCTGCGCGCCTGGCGGGAACCTCCGGCTGCCTTTCGGGAACGCAATCTGGCGCTCGCGCTCGCCACGCACGGTCTCGAAAACGGTATTTCGGACGAAGCAGTGCGCGGCTTCAAACTGCTCAGCCGCATGGAGCCGCAGCTTTCCACCGATGCCGCCGCGCTGACCGCGCTCGGCTCGATTCTGCTCACCGCCAAGGAGGCGAAGGAAGCCGAAAAACGCTTCGCGCGCGCGCTGGCGCTGCGGCCGGAGTACGCGCCCTACGAAGTGAACCTCGCCAACGCGTTGCTCGAAAGCGGCGATCGTGCCGGAGCAATCGAGCATCTGAATCATGCGCTGGCACTCGATCCGCTGCTCGAACAAGCGGCCGAATCGCTCGCTCGCGCGTATCGCTCGCAGGGTGAAGCAGAGAAGGCCGAACAGGTTCTCCAAAATTACCGGACCGCGATGGGTATAACGGTTAGGAAATAAGAGTGAAGCCGAACATTCTGGTGGTGGGCAGTTTGAATGCAGACCTGGTGCAGCGCGTGGAACGCCTGCCCCGCCCGGGTGAAACGCTGACCGGCAGCGAACTCCAGATCGTCTCCGGCGGCAAAGGCGCGAACCAGGCGTACGCGGCTGCTCTGCTGGGGGCGCGGGTGTGCATGGCGGGAAAAGTCGGCAGCGATCCCTTCGGCTCGCTGCTCGTCGAGAATCTGCAGCAGGCCGGTGTCGATGTTTCGTTTGTGAAAACGGCCGAGGGCGCAACCGGAACCGCCGGTATCTTCGTCCTACCCTCGGGCGAGAACGTGATCATTCTTTCGCCCGGGGCAAACGGCAAGCTGATTGCGCGCGATATCGAGCCGGCGCTCGCCGAATTGAGCGAGGGCTCGATTCTGCTCGCGCAACTGGAAGTTCCGATTGCAACCACCGAATTTGCTCTGCGCAAAGCGCGCGCATGCCGCGCGATCACGATGCTCGATCCGGCGCCTGCGCAGCAATTGCCGGCGAGTCTACTCGAACTCGCCGATTTTCTGACGCCAAATCAGACCGAAGCCGCTCTGCTGCTTGGCGGGAACGCGGACATCGTCTCGTATGAAGATGCCGAAGCCGCCGGACGCCGGCTCATCGAGATGGGCGCGCGGACGGTGATTCTCAAGCTCGGGCCGTTAGGCGTGGTGATTGTGAGCGCCGGCGAATCGTTGCGGATTCCCGGCTTTCGCGTGGATGCAGTCGATACCACCGCCGCCGGCGATGTCTTTAATGCGGCTTTTGCGGTCGCGCTCGGCGAAAGCAAGCCGCTGGCCGAAGCAGCGCGCTTTGCCAATGCTGCCGGTGCGATCTCGGTCACGCGCACCGGAGCGCAGTCTTCGATACCAAAACGCAAAGAGGTGGAGGAATTTCTCGCGCAGGCGTGAGAGAATGCGATTGCCTATGATGACCAGACGCGATGTGCTGCGCACGGCCGCAGCCGCTTCGATTGCGACCTTGAAAACGGCGAGCGCCAATCCCCTCGGATTGCCGATCGGCTGCCAGACCTATCCGGTGCGGCGCATGATCGGGCGCGATTTTCCCGGCACGCTCAAACAACTGCACGCCGCGGGCTTCGAAGCGATCGAAATGTGCTCCCCGGTCGGCTATTCCGACTCCGGTTTCGGCACTCTCGGCAAATTTTCCGGCACAGAACTGAAGGGCATGATCGCCGATATCGGCCTCAAGTGCGAGAGCTCGCATTTCGATATCAATGAGCTGCGCAAGGACCTGCCCGGCCGCATCGCCTGGGCTAAAGAGATGGGGCTGACGCAGATGATGGTGCCGAGTCTGGACGGGCCCAAGCATCCGACCATGGACGATGTGAAGCGCGCCGCCGATGAGTACAACAAAATCGCAGAGCAAACGGCTGCCGCCGGTATGCAGCAGGGCCTGCACAACGAAGATTTCGAGCTGGCGATGGTGGATGGCAAGCGCGTCTACGACCTGCTGTTCGATCTGCTCGATCCGAAGCTGGTGAAGATGCAGTTTCAGGTTTCGACCATCAGTGCGGGGCTGCACGCGGCGGATTATTTCGACAAATATCCGGGCCGGTTCATCTCCATGCACGCGCAGGGCTGGGACGCGAAAACGCGCAAGATTGTCGCGATCGGCAAAGGCACACTCGACTGGAACAAGATTTTCACCGCGGCGAAAACCGGCGGAATCAAGAATTATTTCGTCGAGATGGATCTGCCGCTGATGCGCGAAAGCGTGCCGTATCTGAAGAGTCTGAACGTTTAGACGCGGTATTCGCTGCGGCAGGGCGGATTTACAAAGGCGTTCGCCTTATCGGAACTCGTGATGCGCATCGCCGCCGTGTCCCATTCGAGCAGCGTCCCCGGCAGGCGCTGCGCGATACAGCCGAGCAGAAAGGCTTCGGTTACGGGCGCCTCTTTCGCGAAGCTGGCGAGCGGCTCGGGACCGCCCTTGCAAGCTGCGATCCACTGATCGATGGCCGGTCCGCCTTCGCCTCCGTACTCGCGCTCGGGCGCAGTCGGATACTTGGGCGAGCGCGGATAGACGCGCGGACGATCGCCGTTGAAGCCGGCGAGCAGCATGCCTTTATCGCCGACGTAGAGGATGCCTTCGTTGTCCTCGCCGCCCTGGAAGAAATGATCGTCTTCCTTGAGCAGACCCGCGGGGCGCTCGGGCAGCAGGCCGCCGTCGTACCAGTGCATGCGGATACCGTTTGGAAAATTGAGATGGACGATGGAGGCCTTCGGGAAGGTCTCGTCGTAGGACTCGCTGGAACTGGCTTCGACGGATGTGGGCGGCGCGAGATCGAGAATTTTGAAGACTCCGGCGAAGCTGTAGCAGCCCATGTCGCCGAAGGAGCCATCGCCGAAGTCGTACCAGCCGCGCCAGACAAACGGCAGATAGGCGTGATTGTAGGGACGCTCGGGGGCGGGGCCGAGCCAGAGATCCCAATCGAGGCCGGGCGGCACAGGGTCGGCTTCTTTGGGCCGGTCGATGCCTTGCTCCCAGAAGGGGCGGCTCGACCAGTTGTGCACATCGCGCACTTTGCCGATGGCGCCGTCGGCGATCCATTGCGAGATGAGTTTGGTGTCATCGGTCGAGGGATTGTTGATGGTGATCGAAGTGGCGACCTTCATCTCGCGCGCGACCTGCGCGACACGCCGCGCGTCGGCGATGCTGTGCGTCATCGGCTTCTGGCAGAGCACGTGTTTGTGCTGCTGCATGGCGGCGATGGAGATGGCGGCGTGCCAGTGGTCGGGCGTGGCGACGTAGACTGCGTCGAGATCTTTTTGCTTGCTGAGCAGGTCGCGATAGTCTTTGAACGAGGCGCAGGCGGTATAGGCGCCCGAGCGTGCGCCTTTGCGCGAGCCGTAGTAAGCGTCGACCAGACGCCGCGCCGGTTCGCGGCCGCCCATGCCGAGACTGGTGCGAAAACTGTGCGCCAGCTGCGCTTCTCCGGGTGAAGCCAGATCGGCGCCCCAGTTTTCGTAACCGGGGCCGAGCAGCTTGCGGGCGGCTTTGAGCAGCGCGTTGTCGCTGTACTCGACGTAGTTCTTGCTCATCTCGTTGCAATCGCAGACGGCGACGATCTGCGTGTCGGGACGCGCGAGCAGCTCCATCGTGATGGCCTGTCCCTGGCGGCCCAGACCGATCGAAGCGATGGTCACTTTGTCGCTCGGCGGAACGTAGCCGGGGCCGCCGAGTACATGGCGCGGGACGATGGTAAAGAGCGCGGGAACGGTTTTCAGAACGGTGCGGCGTGTGAGACTCTCGGGCACGTTCCCGAGCATACACCCGATGGAACCGGTCGGCGCTCTCACGCGGTCTAAACGGCATGACGCGACGAGTTGTGCTGTTCTTGATGCTTGCCGCAGGTTTGCGAGCCCAGGCACCCGTCGCGGTCGCGTTGACGCTGGAGGCCGGGCGGAGCACGTTCCAGACGGGCGAGAAGATCGCGCTGCGGCTGATGTTTACGGCCAGCACTGCTGGTTACATGCTGAACAACACCGTGACGGAGCCCGCTTCGCCGTTGGACAAGATTGTGATCAGTCCGGAAATCGGCGTCTCCCGCTGGCTCGAAGAGCGGGCGAGGGGACACCGCTACGTGCCCGATTACGCCTCAATGGTGGATCTGGAGCCCGGTAAGCCGCAGACGATCACGCTGGCATTGAACGATGTCGTGCGCTTCGAGGAGCCGGGCCACTATTCGGTTCAGATTTCGACCGATCGCCTCTTCAAAGGTCCGTTTCTGCAACTCGAGGCGGCGGGGGCGCTGGTGACGAACGCGGTCGAGATCGACATCGAGCCGATGAGCGAGGACGAGGATGCGGCACGGGCGAAACTGCTCGAAACGGAGATACGCGCCAGCAACGACGGCCGCGCCGTGCGGGAATATCTGGAGGAGCTGGACGACCTGACGGGAGCGGGTTCGACGGCTGCCAAGCTGTCGCTCTTTCTGAGGCCGAAGGTGTTGGACGGGACTTCGTTTGCCAGCGCAAAAGGGCTGTGGATCGCGCGCGACCGGGCGTTGGTTGCGGCGCGGCTCGAAGAAGCTCTGCGCGATCCGAAACAGGAGGCCTCGTATGAACTGGTTCGCATCGCGTCCGAACTGAAAGCAGCGCTCGATGCGCCCTACGACCCGCGTACGCCGGAACAGGCTTCTGACAAGAACAAGGCGGAGGTGGCAGTTCTGCACGAGCTTGCCGAAACGCTGCCAAGCAGGCAGGGCAAGTCTCTGGTGGGGGCGGCGCAGACGTTGCTTGTGCGACTCGGCGAACTGCGAGCGACAACCAATCCCGACTTCGAGGCCGCGCGCGAAGTGCTGATCACGCACTTCGACCAGGTTGCAGATATGGAAGTGGAATGGCTGCTGGACGCCTATGGAAAGTATCTCGTTGACGCGCGGCTTGTGACGGCGCTCGAACAGATATTGGCGCGCACGCAGTTCCCGGCGAACCGGATCGCGGTGCAGAAGCAACTGGACCGCATCCTGGCTGGACCGAAGGAGCAGTGAACGCGCGATGCTGAAGGAGAGTGCGCATCGGACTGCTTTCGGACACGCATGGGCTTCTGGATTCAGCGGTGTTGGAGTATTTCGCGGAGTGTGATGAGATCTGGCATGCGGGCGATTTCGGTTCGATCGATGTGCTGAACGAGCTGCGGGCGTTCAAGCGGGTGCGCGGCGTCAGTGGGAATGTGGACGGGGCTGAGATTCGCGTGGAAGTGCCCGAAGAGCTTTCGTGGGAGTGCGACGGCGTGCGCGTCTATATGAGGCACATTGGCGGTTATCCGGGGAATTACGATCGTGCGGCGAAGCGGCAGATCGAAAAGCTGCGGCCGGATCTGTTCGTGTGCGGGCATTCGCACATTCTGCGCGTGATGCGCGACACGGATTTGAAGCTGCTGCACATGAATCCCGGCGCCTGCGGGCACAACGGCTGGCATAAGATGCGAACCATGCTGCGGTTTTCGATCGAGCAGGGGAAGATCTCGGGAGTGGAGGCGATTGAGTTGGGCGCGCGCGGGCGGAAGAAGAATGGGTGAGCACCGGATTGCGGTGATTCCGGGCGACGGCATTGGCAAGGAAGTGATCGCGGCGGGACTCGAGGTACTCGCGCGCTTGCAGGCGCGCTGCGGCGACTTCCGATTGCTTTGCGAATCGCTGCCGTGGGGCTCGGATTATTTTCGCGAGCACGGGCGCATGATGCCGGATGACGGGCTCGACGTGCTGCGCGGCTTCGACGCGATCTATTTCGGCGCGGTCGGCGATCGCGAAATTCCCGATGATGTGACGCTGTGGGGTTTGCGGCTGCGCATCTGCCAGGGTTTCGATCAGTATGCGAATGTGCGGCCGGCGCGGTTGCTTCAGGGAGTGCAGAGCCCGCTGCGGAACGCGCGCGCGGGCGAACTCGATTGGGTGATGGTGCGCGAGAACAGCGAAGGCGAGTATGCGGGACATGGCGGTCGAGTGCATCGCGGGTTGGCGGAAGAAGTCGCGACCGAGACGGCGGTGTTTACGCGCGCGGGCGTTTCACGAATCATGCGATTTGCCTACGAGCTGGCGCGCTCGCGGCCGCGAAAAAAGCTGACCGTCGTGACCAAATCGAACGCGCAGCGTTTTGGGCTGGTGCTGTGGGACGAGATTGCGCGCGAAGTTGGAAACGAGTATCCGGATGTGGAGACCGAGCGCGTGCTGGTGGACGCGGCGGCAGCGCGGATGGTCGAAAAGCCGCAGAGTTTCGACACGATTGTCGCGACGAATCTGCACGCCGACATTCTGAGCGATCTGGCGGCGGCTCTGGCGGGCGGTCTGGGTCTGGCGCCGAGCGCGAATCTCAATCCGGAGCGGCGGTTCCCGTCGATGTTCGAGCCGGTGCATGGCGCGGCTTTCGACATTGCGGGAAAAGGCGTGGCGAATCCGATTGGGGCGATCTGGTCGGCGGTGCTGATGCTGGAGCACCTGGGTGAACGGGAAGCGGCGAGGCGGTTGATGGGCGCGATTGAGGGCGCGGCGGGCGTGAAATTTCAGAAGACGGCTGAGATGACGCAGGCCATTTGCGACCGGCTGTAGCAACCGAAAAACCGCCTGCGATAGGATTTGTTCTATCTTGTTCCGGTGTCTGGCGGGATTACTGATCGTGTGTGCGGCGGGGGCGATGTGCGCCGAGCAGCCGGTGGCGTTTCCACACGATAAACACATAAAGCTGGGGCTGGCCTGCATCGATTGCCACATCGGTGCCGATCTGCGCGACCGGGCGACGATCCCCTCCGTTCAGAAATGCATGTTGTGCCATGCGAAGCTGTTGCGCAATGATGCCGAGGTGAAGAAGGTGATTGGGTATGCCGATAAAGGCATCGAGATACCGTGGGTGCGGGTGTATGGCTTCTCGACGGATGCGCATGTGAAGTTCCGGCATGAGCCGCATTATCGGGCCGGGATTGCATGCGCGACCTGTCATGGCGATGTGGCGAAGATGAGCGTTGCGGAGCCGGTAGTGAAGCACGATATGGGCACCTGTCTGACGTGCCACCGGCAAAGGAACGGGCCGCAGGATTGCGCGGCCTGCCATTACTGATCGATCATGGACCGGCGCAATTTTTTCAAGATTCTTTCGACGGTGTCGGCCGGCGCGGCGGCGACCAGCTGCGGGACGAAACGCGATGCCTTGGCGCCGCTGCTGGTTCCGGAGCACGAGATTGTGCCGGGCGTGGAGCAGTGGCATGTGGCAGTGTGCCGCGAGTGCGCGGCGGGATGCGGTGTGATCGCGCGCGTAATGGAAGGCGAGCGGACGGTGGAGCGCAACGGGCAGAAATTTCGCGAGCGCGTAGCGGCGATCAAGAAACTCGAAGGCAATCCGCTCGATCCGGTGAGCGGCGGACGTTTGTGCGCGCGCGGGCAGGCGGCGGTGCAGGGCTTGTACCATCCGGATCGGGTCCGCGGGCCGTTGAAGCGCACGGGGGCGCGCGGGGAAGCGAAGTTTGCACCGGTTGCGTGGGACGAGGCGATCGCGGGTGTGGTGGACAAGCTGAAGGGGCGCGCGAGCGATGTTTTGTTTCTGACCGCGCCGGAGGTGAGCGCGCGGACGGCCAGTATTGCGCGATTCGTGCAGGCGATCGGTGCGCCGGCGGCGCGGACCTGTTCGCTTCAGCAACCGGCTGGATTGCCCCGCTACGATCTGGCGCGGGCGCGCTATGTGCTGGGCGTGGGCGCAGATTTTCTCGGGACGTGGGCTTCGCCGGTTTACTACATGCGGCAGTATGGCGAGTTCCGGCAGGGGCGGCCCGGGGTGCGGGGGCATTTCGTGCAGGCGGATTCGCGGATGTCGCTGACGGCGAGTAATGCGGATGAATGGGTGCCGATACAGCCGGGTTCCGAGCGCGCGTTTCTGGCAGCGATCGGGGCAGTTTTGCGCGGTGAGAATCCAAAGCAGGAATGGCTGGATGCGTGTGGTGTAACTGAGAAGCGTGTGCGGCGGATCGCCGAGGAGTTAAAGCAATCGGAGGCGCCGCTGGTGATTGCGGCCGATACCGAGGCGGCGCTGTATGTGAACGGGCTGCTCGGCAATTTCAACAAGCCGGGCGGTGTGTTTGGGGTGTATGCATCGCTTGGAAGCGCTCCGCAAAAGGGCGATGTTCGTGGGGCACGCGTGCTGCTGGTGGATGCGGGCGAGAATCCGGCGTATCTCGCGCCGGGCTCGCTTGCGAATGTCGAAACGATCATCAGCTTTTCGCCGTTCCTCGACGACACGGCGGCGCAGGCGGACTGGATTCTGCCGGATCATCATGCGCTCGAATCCGATATGGCGATTGAGCAGCCGGTTTCGCCGAAACGGAGCGTGGCGGTGGGGACGGCGTTCGTGAAACCGCTGTATGACACGCGCGCGGTGGAGCAAACGCTGGCGGATGTGGCGAAGAAGATGAGTGTCGCGTATGCGCCGGTGACCCCGGAAGAATTTGCGAAGCCGCTGCTGGCCGAGGGCGAGAGCTGGGAGGACGTGGTGCGGCGGGGCGGCGTGCAGGCGGATGCGCAGGCGGGTGAGTTGAAGGTGCCCCAAGCGCTGCAGGTGCAGCCGGTGGAGCGCTCGCCTCTGGTGCTGCAGACGTATCTTTCGACGCAGTATTACGACGGCCGGGCGGCCAATCTGCCGTGGATGCAGGAACTGCCCGATCCGGCTTCGAGCGCCATGTGGGATCTGCCGGTTGAGATCGATCCGAAGACGGCTTCGTCGCTGCAGATTGCGAGCGGCGATCGCGTAGGTGTGGAATCGGAGCGCGGCGCGATCGAGGTGTTTGCGTATGTGCATCCGGCGGCCATTCCTGGTGTGGTGAGTATGGCGATCGGCGAGGGGCACGCGCATTTTACGCGCTATGCATCGGGGCGCGGAGCGAATCCGCTGACGGTTGCAGATGCAGAGAAACCGATGCGCGTGAAGATTTCGCGTATCGCGGGCGCACGAGGCGAACTGGCGCAGTTTTCGCCGCAGGATCGCGAGCAGGGGCCGTGGGGAGGACGATGAGCGAGCGAACAAAGCATCGCTGGGCGATGGCGATCGATCTCGATCGCTGCACGGGATGTCAGGCGTGCGTAGCGGCCTGCCATGCCGAGAATAATTTGCCGCTATCGGACCCCGAATCGGCGGCCAAGGGTCGGGCGGTGCACTGGATTCGCGTGGATCGCTATTACGAGGGCGAATTTCCCGAGGTGAAGGTGAAGCACATGCCGGTGTTGTGCCAGCAGTGCGATGAAGCGCCCTGCGAGCCGGTCTGTCCGGTGTATGCGACGTATCAGAATGCGGAAGGCCTGAACGTGCAGGTTTATAACCGCTGCGTGGGAACGCGCTACTGCGGGAATAACTGCCCGTACTCGGTGCGCTTCTTCAACTGGTTCGACCCGGTGTGGCCGGAGCCGCTGCAACTGCAGCATAATCCCGACGTTTCAATCCGCATGGGCGGCGTGATGGAGAAGTGCACGTTCTGCATTCAGCGGATCAAGCGGGCGGAGAACGATGCGAAGGACGAGAAGCGCGACGTTGCGGATGGCGAGATACAGCCGGCGTGCGCGCAGTCGTGTCCGGCGGAGGCGATGGTGTTTGGCGATCTGAACGATCCGGAGAGCAAGGTATCGCGCATGGCGGGCAGCGGGCGCTCAACGCGGTTATTGGAGGAGCTGGGGACGAAGCCGAAGGTGTTTTATTTGCAGCGAGGCGCGTGAAGGATGGCGGCGATTTCTGAACCGGTAGTGGCGAATGCGGCGCGCGCGCAACTGTGGCGGCCGCTGCTTCACACGAGTGCACGCTATCGCATGGTCGTCGCGCTGCTGGCGGCGGTAACGCTTTGGGGATTATTCGCCTGGGGTTATCAGCTGAAGACGGGCATCGGCGTGGCGGGCATTCGGCGGCCGGTGTTCTGGGCGATTTACCTGGTCAACTTTGTTTTCTGGATCGGCATTTCGCACGCGGGCACACTGATCTCGGCGATTCTGCGGCTGACAGACGCAGGCTGGCGCAAGCCGGTGACGCGGGCGGCAGAGGCGATCACGGTTTTCGCGCTGATGATCGGCGGCATGTTCCCGATCATTCATCTGGGGCGCGCCTGGCTGTTCTATTGGCTGTTTCCGTATCCGACGGAGCGATTGCTATGGCCGAATTTTCGCTCGCCGCTGTTGTGGGATGTGACCGCGATCAGCACGTATCTGACGGGCAGCACGATTTATCTCTTTCTGCCGTTGATTCCGGATGTAGCGGCGCTGGCGCGGCATACGACCGGCTGGCGCAGGCGAGTGTATCGCGCGCTTTCAGTTGGCTGGACGGGCAGCGATCGCGAATGGCATGCGCTCGAATTTGCGATGAAGCTGATGGCGGGGATCATTCTGGCGGTGGCGGTTTCGGTGCATACGGTGGTGGCGTGGGATTTTTCGATGTCGATTGCGCCGATGTGGCACAGCAGTATTTTCGGGCCGTACTTCGTGGCGGGAGCGATCTTCAGCGGCATTGCGGCGCTGCTGATTGCGATGGCGGTGATCCGCCGGACGCTGCATCTCGAAGCGTACCTGACCGAACACCATTTCAACAATCTTTCGAAGCTGCTGCTGCTGATGAGTCTGTTGTGGTTTTACTTCACGGTGGCGGAGAATCTGACGGCGTGGTACGGAAATGAGCCGAAGGAAATGGCGGTCTTTGGCGCGCGGGTGCGGGGTCCCTTTGCGCCGTATTTCTGGGCGATGGTGATCTGCAATTTTGTGGTGCCGTTTGTGCTGCTCGGGATTCGGAGGCTGCGGACTATTCGCACAGCCACGATTGCTTCCGTTTGCGTGCTGATCGGCATGTGGCTCGAGCGCTATCTGATCATTGTGCCGACGCTGAGCTACGGGCGGCTGGCGGCGACGTGGGGGAAATATGCGCCGACGTGGGTGGAGATATCAATCAGTGCGGCGACGTTTACCACGATGGCGCTGTTGTACCTGATCTTCGCGAAGTTGTTCCCGATTATTGCGATCTGGGAGTTTGAGACCGAGGTGATGGAGGTCTCGAGTGTTTCTTAGTGCGGAGTTTCGGGCTCGGGAGCAGGTTGTGCAGGCGGTGCGGGATTTGACGGCGCAGGGCTTCGTGCGCGACCGGCTCGATCTGTATTCGGATGAGCCGGTGGAGATGCCGGCGGGTGTGTTGCCGCGGCGCAGTTATATGTCGCTGGGGGCGGTGACCGGGGCGGTGCTGCTGCTGCTGCTGACGATCGGTTTCGTGTACTTCACGCAGTACAACTATCCGCTGGTGACGGGCGCGATGCCGATCTTCTCGTTCTGGGCGACGGGTGTGATTTTTTACGAGCTGACGATGCTGGGGGCGATTCTGACGACGTTCTGCTGGTTCTTGTGGGAGAGCGGCGTGCTGCGGCGGAAGCGGCGCGGACCGGTGCCGGAATTGAAGGACGGTGCGATTCTGCTGCGGGTGGAGTGCGAGGGGAATCAGGGCGAGACGGCGAACCGGGTTTTGCGGGAAGCCGGGGCGGAGAGTGTGCAGGAGTTGCGCGCGTGAGAATCGCGATTCTGCTTTGCTGCGCCGGGCTGCTGTGTGGAGCGGATGTGAAGACGGCGGTTCCATGGGAGAAGTCGACTGCGGCGATCGGGCGCGATCTGTTTCGCGAGAACTGCGCGGTGTGCCACGACATCGATAAAGATCAGAAGCATTCGCACAAGTTCGGGCCGAGTCTGATGCATGTGTTTCAGAACGGGCAGATGCCGATGAGCCATGCCAAAGCGAGCCGGCAGTATGTGACGGTGCGCATCAAGTTCGGCGGGGCGCTGATGCCGGCGTTTCAGAAGAAGTTGAGCGACCGCGAAATTGCGGAGCTGGTGGATTATATCGAGAGTAAGTAGTTCACTCGGAGCGCAGGGCTTCGGAGGGATCGATCTGTGCGGCCCGATGCGCAGGCAGATAAGCGGCTACGAAGGCTGCGAGCCCGAAGGCGATGACGGCGATGAAGAGGGTTGCGGGATCGGTCGCTTTGATCTGATGCAGTAAGGATTGTAAGACGCGCGCGGCGAGCAGCGAGCCGAGAAGTCCGAGCGCAATGCCGGCGATGGTCAGCAAGCCGGCTTCCCTCAGAATCAGCTGCACGATGCGAGCGCGCGAGGCGCCGAGCGCGATGCGGACGCCCATTTCGCTGCTGCGGCGGGTGACCATGTACGAGAGCAAACCGTAGATGCCGACGACGGCGAGTAAGAGTGCGCTGGCAGCGAAGACGGCGAGGAGCACGGTCTCAAAGCGCTCGCGCGAGACGGTGGAGGAGATGACGTGGTCCATCGTTTCGAAGTTGACGGCGGTGACGTGATTGAGCGAGGTGATGATTTGTTCGATTTTGGGCTGAAGGGTGGCGGGGCCGCGGATGAGGAGGTTTGCGTCCATGAGCGCGTCGGCGTGCTGGAAGACGTCGGTGTAGACCTCGGGGCCGGGAGCGCTGCGGAAGGAGGGCCGCAGGTCGGGAATGATCCCGACGATCGTCATGAACTGCGGCTTGCGATCAAAGCCGAGGAAGCGGATGCGTTTGCCGAGCACGTCACCAGCCGGAAAATACGTACGGAGGAAGGTTTGGTTCGCGATGGCGACCTGCTGGTTGCTGCGATCGTCTGCGGTGGTGAAGCCGCGGCCGCGCAGGATCGGGATGCCGAAAAGCTTGAAGTAATCGGGAGTCGCCATGCGGTAGTAAGCGTAGGGAACCTTGTGCGGATCCGCGGGCAGTGGGCGGCCTTCAATCTCGAAGCCGCCATCCGGCGCGAAGCCAAACGGCATGTTGTGCACCAGGGCTGCGCCTGTTACCCCGGGTAATTGCTCGACCTGCGAGAGAATCTGAGTTCCTACGCGCTGCACAAAGGCCGCGTCGACGGAGTTGCCGCCGGGTGCCATGGGCCAGGTCACGCTGGTGAGATAGACGTTGCGGGTATCGAAGCCCGTTGGCACGTGGGCCAGCTGCCAGTAGCTGCGGATGAGGAGAGCGGCGCTACTGAGGAGTAGCATGGCGAGGGCGATTTGTCCGGCGACGAGTACGCGGCCCCAGCGCCTGTGCTCGGGATCGGAGCCTTTGCCGGTAGTTTGTTTCAGGGCGTGATTGACATCGGTGCGAGAGCTGTCGAAGGAGGGCAGCATGCCGAACAGGAAACCGGCGAGCAGCGAGAGTGCGGCGGTGAACAGGAGCACGCCGGTGTCGATCGAGAGGTTTTCGATACGCGGGATGCCGGCGGGTGCGGAGACACGGAGCAGCTTCACTGCTATTTTGGCGATGGCGAGGCCGAGCGCTCCGCCGGCGATGGCGAGCAGGATGTTTTCGGTGAGTAACTGGCCAAGAAGGCGGCCGCGCCCAGCCCCCAATGCCGCGCGCATGCCCATTTCCTTGCGGCGTGCAGCAGCGCGGGCGAGCTGCAGATTTGAAATGTTGACACAAGCGATCAGCAGGACGAGCGTGACCGCGCTCCAGAGGATGTAAAGCGCGGGGCGGATGCCGCCCGTGAGCGAGTCGTAGAGAGACGTGACGCGAATGCCGCGCTCTTTGTCGTCAGCGTAGGTGGCTGCGAGGCGCGCGGCGACGACGTTCATATCGGCCTGAGCTTGCTGGACTGTGACGCCGGGTTTGAGGCGGCCGAGGACGAGGTAGTTGTGGGCGGAACGGTCGGAATCGTCGGGGAAGAGATCGTTGGGAATCCAGAGCTGGGCGCCGTCGGGGAAATCGAATTTAGGCGGCATGACGCCGATGACCGCAAAGGACATGCCGTTCAGGTGGATTGTCTTTTCGAGGGCAGCGGCGGGTGTGCCGAAGAGCTGCGCGGCGAGTTCGTAGCCGAGGACGATGGTGGGCGGGGCGCCCGGCTTTTGCTCGGCAGCGCTGAACGTGCGGCCAATCAGCGCGTGGGTGGCGATGACGTCGAAAAAGTTGCTCCCGGCGTTGGCGATGCGAACGTTTCGGGCGCGGAAATCGCCGGATGCCGTGACAGAGCCGGAGCCATAGACGGCCATGTATTCGATGGTGGCGGACTGGGCGCGCCAATCGCGGAAATCGGGCATCGAGGCGTCGATCAGATGGCCTTCTTTATCGGACTGCGCGAGATTGACGATGCGCTCGGGTTCGGGATACGGAAGCCCGGTGAGCAGAACAGCTTTGATGGCGCTGAACATGGCGGTGTTCAGGCCGATACCGAGAGCCAGCACGAGTATTGCGGTCGCGGTAAAGGCGGGTGTTTTGCGCAGAATGCGGAGCGCGAAACGCGTGTCCTGCCAGAGCTGCTCGGCGGCATTGAAGCCCCACTCGGCGCGGCTTGCTTCCTGCTGGAGCGTGAGATTGCCGAACTGTTTGCGGGCGAGCGTGCGGGCTTTTTCGGGGCTATGACCTTCGGCGATCAGTTGCTCGACTTTTTCTTCGAGGTGCTCGGCCATTTCGGCGGCGAGGTCGCGGTCGAGCTGGCGCTTGGATACAAGACGGCGGAGCGGGTTCATGATTCGGTCCTCAGAACGCGGCCGATGCCGGAGAGCAGGCGTTCGAAGCCGGCGATCTCGCGCTCGAGCTGTTTGCGGCCTTTGGGCGTGAGTTTGTAGGTGCGGACTTTGCGGTTGCGATCGGAGATGGTCCAGTCGGCCGAGACCCATTCCTCGCGCAGGAGCCGCTGCAGGGCGGGGTAGAGGGAGCCTTCTTCGACCTGCAGGATATCTTCGGAGGTCTGCTGGATGTGCTGAGCGATGGCATAGCCATGGAGGGGGCCGCGGCGCAACGTTTGCAGGATGAGCATTTCGAGGGTGCCGGGAAGCAGGGCTTTCATTTGTTATCGGCTTTCTATGCCTAGAGTATCTATGGTAAGCCGTTGCGTCAAGCCGAAGCCGCACGCTTGAGCACTGGTGAACTGTCTCCGTCATATCGTTACCGCTCCGGTTGCTCCGCTCGCGGCTCTGATTGCGTTATCGGAAGCCATGAGCGAAGCGATTGGGGTTCGGGCGTGGTATCGAAGTTACCCGGACAGCTTGCGCGGGCTATAGCGGTCGATAACCGCTTCCTGCTATGCTGATGAGCCGATCCTTCCAATGCTGCGTCTGCTTGCACTGCTCGTACTGGTTTTGTGTGCCCACGCCTGGGCGGCCGAACACTGGATCCGTGTCAAAACACCGCATTTCGAGATGTACACGACCAATGGCGAGCGGCAGGCCGCGGCGGCACTCGAGCAGTTTGAGAAGGTCCGCTATTTCTTCCTGGAGAGCAGCCCGTCGAAATCGGCGCCATCGGATGCGAACGTGAGGATTATTGCGTTCCGGTCGGAGAAGGAGTACAAGCCGTACCGGCTGAACGGCGGAGCGTTTGCGTATTATTTGCGGAGCCGCAAGGTGGATTACATCGTGATGCAGGACATCAGCAGCGAGCATTATCAGACGGCGGCGCACGAGTACACGCACCTGATTGTGGAGCATCTCGGGCTGAAGCTGCCGGTGTGGCTGAATGAAGGGCTGGCGGACCTGTATTCGTCGCTCGAGCCGCGCGGGAGTCAGGCGATCATCGGGCGGCCGCTCGCCGGGCGTGTGGAAGTTTTGCAGACGCAGCGCTGGCTCGATCCGGGGACGCTGTTTGCGGTGAAAGAAGACTCGCCGTACTACAACGAGAGCGACAAGATGTCGATCTTCTATGCCGAGAGCTGGGCTTTGACGCACATGCTGGCGCTGGGCAAGGAATATCATCCTTATTTTCCGAAATTCATTTCGGCAATTGCGGCGGGACGGCCGACGGAAGAGTGTCTGAAGATCGCTTACGGCAAGGGCCCGGCGGAGGTGTTCAAAGATCTGCAGGGATATCTGCGGCAGTCCTCCGTTCAGGGTGCGATTTACAACCTGAAATTAAAGACTGCCGAACTGGAGCCGCAGGTTTCCGATGCCTCCGATTTTGATGTGCAGCTGGCGCTGGCCGATCTGCTGGCGGCGCGGCCGGGCACGATGGCGGAAGCGGCGCAGCGTTACGCGGAGCTGGCGCGCGAGCATCCGGAGAATGCGGACGTGGAGGAATCGCTCGGCTATCTGGCCTGGCAGCAGGGTAACAAGACGAAAGCGCGCGAGTGCTTCGGACAGGCGTTTGCAAGGGGTTCGAAGAGCGGCGAGATGATGCTGCATTACGCGGGACTGATGCAGGAGGCGCAGATGCCGGCTGAGCAGATTGTGCCGGTGCTCGAAAAAGCGTCGGAGCTGAAGCCGGATGATCGGGATATCTGGTTCGATCTGGGAATGGAGCAGATGCAGCTGAAGCAGTGGGGCGCGGCGCGGGGCGCGCTGACGCATCTGAAGACGGTGCCGCAGGAGCGGGCGTTCTCGTTTTTTTCCGCGCTGGCGTTTTGCGATTTGCAGTTGAAAGAGACCAAGGAAGCGCGCGCCAATGCGACGGTGGCGAAGCAGTATGCCAGCACGCCGGCGCAGACTGCGCAGGCTTCGCAGATGCTGGATTACCTGGATGCGATGGAGCGGCAGCCGACCGGGATCGCCGCGCTTTCCGCGGCAACGGCTCAGGCTGTTCCAGCCAAACCGGAAACGCAAGAGCTTTCCGGCGAGCCGTCGCATCGGGTGGCGACGCGCGATCAGCCGCAGATTCAGTGGATGGGCGATCTGCGGCATGTGGAAGGAGTGGCGAAAGCGCTGGCCTGCGAGAGCAAGGTTCCGCGGCTACACGTGCTGGTCGAGGGTAAGGAGATGGTGTTCGAGCTGGCCGATCCACAGGGAATCGTGGTGCGCAATATCAAGGGCGGACAGTTCGATTTCCACTGCGGCGCGCAGAAGCCGATGCAGATCGGGATCTTTTATGTTCCGCAGCCGGGCCGCGCGGGCGTGGATGGCGCCGTGCGGGAACTTGTGTTTTAGCGTTTAACTATTCGGTCATGCGCGTGAAGGTTACCGAGATTTTGGTGCCCGACGGGGAGGACTGGACGTCAAGCGCGCCGCCAAGCTGGCGAGTAAGCAGGCGCACGATGCTGGCGCCCATGGACGAGGATTTCTTCCAATCGAAACCCTCGGGCAGGCCGGGGCCCTGATCGCAGACGGAGAGGCTCAGCTTCTCCTCGGGCAATCGCTCGAGCGAGATATAGACAATCCCGGGAGTGCCGCCGGGATAGGCGTATTTCAATACATTCGTGACCAGCTCGTTGAGAATCAGACCGCAGGGGACGGCCTGCTCGATGTGCAGATCGACTTCGGCGAGATTGAAACTGCCCTCCACCTGCGACCCCTCGGCGGCGTAGCTGACGAGCAGATCGTGAACCAGGGTTTCGGCGTATTCGGCGAACTCGATGCGATCGAGCCGCTCGTGGCCGTAGAGGCGTTCGTGAATCGCTGCCATGGCCATGACACGCCGTTCGCTCTCGTGCAGCGCCGAGATCGCGGCGGATTCCTGAATGGCGGCAGCCTGCATGTTGAGCAGAGCCGAGATGACCTGCAGATTGTTTTTGACGCGGTGGTGGATTTCTTTGAGCAGGAGCTCTTTCTGATGTAGCGATTGCTCGAGAGCTTCCTGCGCGCGCCGTTCTTCGGTGACATCGAGCATGGTGCCGGCGAGACACTGGCGCGAACCGTTGGAGAACTGGCCGCGGCCGTGGATGTAGCGCAACTCGCCATCGCGCCGCACGATGCGGAACTGCAGATCGTAGCGCTGCTTCTGCTTGATTGAGTTTGTAACAGCGGCGGCGACCTGTTCGCGGTCGGCGGGATGAACCATGGAGAGAAATTCGTCGAGCAGGAATTTGCCTTTCTGGTTTTCCAGGCCGAAGATACGATAGGTTTCCGGCGACCAGGAGACAGCACCCGAGCGCGAATCGAGCTCCCAGCTGCCGAGACGCGCGATGCGCTGCGCTTCCTGGAGCTTGGCTTCGCTTTGCCGGATGAGCTCCGCCTGGCGCTGCTCGGTGATGTCGCGAACGACCACCAAACGCGAATCTTCGGAGAGCTTGCGGGCGGCGATTTCGACTTCGATCTGCGTTCCGTCGCGCAATTTGTGATGCCAGGGGCCCGAGGTCCAGGAGCCGGATTTGGTGAAGCGTTCGAACTCGCGTTCGGCGACGTCGATCTCTTCGGGCAGAAAGATGGCGTGCAGAGTGAGCCCTAAGAACTCCTCCTGCGAGTAGCCGTAGTGGCGTGCGGCGGCCTCGTTGACGGCCAGGAAACGAAGGGTCTGCGGATTGTAAATCCAGCAGGGCAGGGGATTGAGCTCGAACAGCTCGCGGTAGCGGCGCTCGGAGGCGGCCTGCTTTTGCTCGGCTTCTACGCGCGCGCTGACATCTCGCATGAAGCAGTAGGAGCCCACCATGTTGCCGAGATAGTCGCGCGCCTGGGCGAGAAAGACTTCTTCGTGAAAGACGGAGCCGTTCTTGCGAATGCCGCGCACATGCGCTTCGGCGCGGCCGTCGGTCAGCATGCGGCGATAACAATCGCTGGCGAGCGGCAGATCATCGAGATGGATGGTGGATTGCCAGTTGACGCCGATGAGCTCGGAGGCAGCATAACCGGCAGTTTCGGCATAGGCTTTGTTGAGATCGATAAAGCGGCCGTTGGCATCGAGTTTGGCCCAGCCGGAGACGGTATTTTGCAGCGCCTGGCTCAGCTCGTGGACCTGATGGTTGGCGCGGCGCAGCTCGGAGATGTCGCTAGCGTGCTTGAGGAAGCCCATGAGCGCCCCGTGGCTGTCGTAGAGCGGCGTAATGGTGAGGCGGACCGGAATGCGCCCGCCATCTTTGCGTGTGAAGGTGCATTCGTAGGTGTACTCGCCGCGCAGCAGAGCTTCGGAAAGGAACGGGTCTGCATGCAAATGGCCGCGGATGCCGAGTTCCTCAACACGGTCACGAACGTCCTGCGGCGCGTGCCAGAGATCGGGTGTGGCTTGGCCGATCACTTCTTCGGCGGTGTAGCCGAGAAGGCGTTCCGCGGCCGGATTCCAGCTGGTGACCACACGATTCTTGTCTATTGAGATGAGAGCGATGTGAGCGCAGCGCAGGATGGAATCGTGCAGGCGGCGCAACTCGGAGAAGGTGCGTTCGGCCTCGACTTTTTCGGTTGCGTCCTGCATAAAGCCGATCAGCCGGACGGGTTTGCCGTCGGCATCGTATTGGAAGTTGCCGAAGCTGGAAATCCAGCGGCCGAAGATGGTGCGGTAGGTGACTTCGAAGGGACGGCCGGTGGAGATGGCGGCTTCGTATTTTGCGCTGATTTCGGGCAGATATTCGGGGCTGATGTAGCGCTGGGCTTCCTGCGATGAGATTTTGCGGACGGCATCCTGGCCGGGGGTGCCGAAAATGCCGGGACGCAGCGTCACTTCGCCGCTAACCAGGTCCACTTCCCAGACTTCGAGCGATCCGGACTGCAGAGCGAGACGCAGACGTTCTTCGCTTTCTTCGAGCGCGCGCCGGGTGCGCTGGGCTTCGCTGACGTCGAGTGCGAGGCCACCCAGAAGAGTGGAACCGCCGCCGATGGAAAACGGGAACATCACGATCAGAAACTGATGGATGTCGCCGTCGGGCGAGGGGACGTCTTCGAGGAACTGGTGCGGCTCATTGGTTTCGAAGACGCGCCGGTCGTGGCGGCGGAAGCGTTCGGCCAGCTCTTCGGCGCTGATGCCGCCTCCGGCCAGATCCTCGGCGCGGATTTCGGCAGGGGCCGGATTTCCCGCGTTCGCTTCGCGCATCTCGGGATCGAGCGCGGTGCCGAGCAGCCGCTTCCAGGGCTCGTTCGAATAGATGACCCGGGACTCGCGCGTTTTGATGAAGGCAAGCAGCGGGCTGTGGTCCATGAAAGCCTGGAAACGCGCTTCCGCCTCCGACAAGCGGGCGAGCAACTCGCCGGTCCAGCGATCTTCCTGGGACCATTTGCGCCACAGGAAGGCGAGCGAAATCAGCGCAAAGGCCAGCAGCGCGCAATTCAAGTAGAAGGTAGCGGCGCGCCATATCTCCATCTGGCTGGAACGGACCGAGAGAAGATCGAGCTCCTGATCCCGCATTTCGTTGAGCAGGGGAGTGATGTGGAGGAAGGGCTGGGAGCGGTCGGGGTGGAGATATTTTTCGCGAAACCAGAGATTAATGCCGTCGTTCAGACGGCGAATGCGCTCCTCCTGGAACGGATTGTCGGCGGTGAGTGTGCGAAGACGGTGCAGCTGGTCGGCGGTGGCGCGCAGCTCTTTTTGAGACCGCCAGAGGCCGCCGAGATCGCCCGTGAACTGAAACATCTCATACCAGGCGGTAGCGAGCGAGGCGGACCCTTCGACGGTATCGATCTGCTCGATGACGACATGGGTGTGGTTGCGCCACCATCCGGCCTGGCGTAGCCAGTACAGGTTGACGAGCGAGAGGATACTGATGGCGATCAGGCAGGCGAGCGAAAGAAAGAGCATGCGGGCAAGCCACGAGGCCTTGCTGCTCTCCCAGGAGCCCGCTACCGGGCCGACGCTCGCGAAGCTGCTGTTTGCTTCGTGCATAGAGACACTTCGAGACGTAAATGTCGTGCCGGAATGCGTCTCTTTTTCTCAGAAAGAGAAAAATAATTTCAAATCAAATGGACAAACTACTGCGAGGTTAAGTACCGATTAAACCACTCGAGCGTGCGTGCGGTGACGTCGATGCGATCTTCCAGGCGGTAGAAGGCGTGACCTTCACCCGCGTATACCACCAGTTCGGTGGGTACGCCGAGCTCTTTCAAGGCATGCCAGAACTCAAAGCTTTGCGGAGGCGGAGCCTCACCGTCGCGCTCGCCGACCAGGATCAGAGCCGGAGTGCGTGCGTTTTTGATGTAGGTGAGAGCCGAGACGCGCTGGTAGGCGGCCGGGTCGTCATAGACGGATGCTCCGAAGTACGAGAGCATCCAGCGATCAATAGAGTTCTGGCCGTAATAACTCTGCCAGTTGCCCGCGCCGGCACCCGCTACCACGGCGCGGAAGCGATGGGTCTGTGTAATCGCCATCATGGCGGTCGAGCCGCCGTAACTCCAGCCTAACAGCCCGAGGCGGCCGGCGTCCACCGGGTAGCGGTGTATGACAGCGTCGAGGCCGGCGAGCATGTCGCTCAGATCGCCAAAACCCCAGTCGCGGCGATTGGCCTGGGTGAAGCGCTCGCCTTCACCATAACTGCCGCGGGCGTTGGGAAAGAAGACGAAGTAGCCGAAGTGGGCGAAGAGCGTGGTGTCGAAATCGGCAGCGCGCCATTCGGGCGTGGTGATCCAGGCGGGTCCGCCATGCACGGCCATGAGCAGCGGATATTTTTTGGTGGGTTCGAAGTTCTCGGGAAAAAGCAGCCAGCCCTGGACGGAATAGCCGCCGTTTTGCCAGGTGACGTTTTCGAAGCGGGGCAACGGGAGTTGGACGGCGGTGTTCATGTGAGTCACCGGGCGCCAGTGGCCAACTGGACCAGCCCAGACTTCGGGCAGCATGTTCCAGGAGGTGCGGATCAGGGCAGTTTGGATGGACGAGCCGTTGTGAATGACGGAGAGACTGGTTTCTTCCTCTTCAGCGCGAATGGTTTCCGGTCCGTGCCACAGCGTTTCGGTTGCGTGCGTTGTCAGATTGAGGCGGCTAATGGCGGTTGAGCCGCCGGTGAATTCAGTAACGAGCAGAGAGTCATCGGAAAGCCAGGTGAACCAGGCAGGGGTGGAACTACATGCAGGTGTGAGATCGCGCGCCGTGCCGCCCAGTGCGGGGATCGTGTAGATTTCGCCGCCGGTGCCGCCCTGATCGCTCATGAGACCTTCAATGAAGGCGATGGATTTTCCATTCGGAGACCAGCGCGGGAGTGCGATCTGCAGCTTCGGTCGATAAATACGATGCGCTTCCGAGCCGGCGGCGCTTTGGGTGTAGAGCTGAGCGATGTACCAGTTGTCATCGCCGGGCGGAAGGGCGGCGGTGTAGGCGAATTTTTGCGAATCGGGCGACCAGTCGTATTCGAAGACGTAGAGGTCGCGCGGCGAGACGGTTTGAATGGCAGCGGTTTGGGGATTGATGATCGTGAGCCGCTGGACGTCGCGGTTGGCGAGCTCGTCGATGACGCCGACGGCGCGATTTTCGGCGGCCATGGGATTGGGGTTGCGCGTCGCCTGATCCACAAAAAGGAGAGCGATGGAAGAATCGTCGGGCGACCAGCGGGGGCGCGAGAGGAAGCCGGCGAGGTGAGTGAGCTGGCGCGGAGGCTCGCTGGAATTGAGCTTGTAAAGGAAGAGCTGGGTCTGGCCGGGGCTGCGGCAATCGGAGAGAAAAATAAGCGATGAGCCGTGATGAGACCAGGCGGGCTGGCTATCGTGGCAGGGGTCGGAGGAGGTCGCGGCCGTGACGCGCAGCGGGTGTGCGGGATCGTGCGTTGAGGAGATGTAGACCGATTCGGTGCGGCCGGCGGGTCCCCACACGCTGTAGGCGACATGAGAGGCGTCGGAGCTGAGAGTTGCCTGCCAAGGGACCTGCACTTTCTCCTGTTGCTGATAAAGAGCTTCGATCTGGGCACGCTCGGACTGAGCGAAGAGGGGCGCGGCGCAGAAGAGGATGACGGTGAGCGCGGTACGGGGCGACAAACCTGATTGTAGTTTAGGGATATGAAAGCTGCTGTTCTGCGCGCGGCGAAGCCGGTGGCGGAAAGGCCGTTGGCAATCGAGGAGATTTCCGTTCCGACGCCGCGGCCCGGGCAGCTGTTGCTGAAGGTGCGCGCCTGTGGCGTTTGCCGGACCGATCTGCATATTGTGGAAGGCGAGCTGCCGCCGCGCCTGCCGGGAGTGACGCCGGGGCACCAGATTGTGGGCACGGTGGAGTCGGGCGAAACGGCGGAGCTGCGGCGCGGAACGCGGGTCGGCGTTTCGTGGATTGGCGGTGTGGATGGGACCTGCCGCTATTGCCGCGATGGCATGGAAAACCTGTGCGATGCGCCGGAGTTTACGGGCTACACGGTGCCGGGCGGCTATGCCGAATACGCGCTGGTGCGCTCGGATTTCGCGTTCCGGCTGCCGGAATCGCTGGATGATCTGCACGCCGCGCCGCTGCTCTGCGCGGGCATCATCGGCTTTCGGAGTTTGCGGGTGGCGGACGTGCAGGCGGGCGATCGGGTGGGCTTGTTTGGATTCGGCGCTTCAGCGCATCTCGCGATTGCGGTGCTCAGATTCTGGAGATGCGAAGTGTATGTTTCGACGCGCGGCGAATCGCATCGCGAGCTGGCGCGCTCGCTGGGTGCGGCCTGGGTCGGCGATGAGAAAGAGAAGCCGCCGGCGGAGCTGGATCGCGCGATCACATTTGCGCCGAGCGGAGACGTGGTGGTGAACGCGCTGGCGAGCCTGCGGAAAGGCGGCGTGGTGGCGATCAACGCGATCCATCTCGATCGGATGCCGGAGTTCGATTACGACGAACTGCTCTGGGGCGAGCGGCAGCTGCGCAGCGTGGCGAACATGACGCGGGCGGATGCGCGAGACTTCTTAGAGATTGCGGCGAAGATCGGATTGCGGCCGCGAGCGACCGTGTTTTCGCTTGACCAGGTGAACGAGGCGTTGCTGGCTGTGAAACGTGACGCGGTGGATGGCGCGGCGGTGGTGCGGATCGCTATTTAGGACGGGTGCGCTTTTGTGCGGATCATCTCGATGGCCTTTTCAATGCGGCGGTTGCGAGTTTCGTCTTTCTTGGCACCGGCAATCCACTGAACGTAATCCTTGCGGTGCGTGTAGCTGAAGGAGTCGAAGAGCTTGTCGACGCGGGCGGCTTTCATGGCTTTGGCGAAAGGCGGCGGAATCTCGAGCGTGCGCGGTTCGCCGTCGCGACGCAATTCGACCTGGACGGTGTCGCCGGGCTGCTTGCCGATCTGCTCGCGAATGCTCTTCAGGAGACCGAGCATGTGCTGGGCGTGGCCGTACTTCATCAGCGAGCCGCGGTAGGGAACGCCGTCGAAGGTGGCCTGTACGGGGATGCGGGCTTTGGTACCGAATTCCTGCTCGACATCGTAGGGGAACAGCACGCACGCGCCGCCGCTGCTGGCGGCTTGGATGACCGCCTCGAAGCGGTAGCTTTTCTGTGCCATGGATTCCAGTCTAGGCCGAGCGAACGCCGCAGGACAAAATTTGCGTAGATTACTTTCGGAGCAGCGTGACCGGATGGCTCTAGCCGCTCCGGCCGCCCTCCGGGCACGCTGCGTTCCACAGCCATGGCAGCTATTCTCACCTAACCCAAAACGACTTACGCAGAGAATGTTACGGAGGGATGAAGAGCTGCGCGTCGAGTGCTTCTCCCGGTACAGTTACAGCATTTGTTCGACCGTCTTCACCGGAACGCACTTCGGACTTGGACTCCGTTTGCGGTAATCCCATAAACCGCTGTAGCCGCGTTCGACGTGCTACCGACAGCGCCTGGCGAGTTTTGACAGGCAACGGGAGCGATGTGACGTATAATCATGCCGGCGGGTTCGTTTGTGGCGCAGGCCTTTCTCCAGCGCATTTTCGATGAGTTCAGAGAGCGCATACAGCCGAGTTTGCTGAGAATAGCCGCATTCACTTCGTTCTACCTGTTTGCGGCTTTATTTTCGTCGTTCGCCCAGGCGCAGCCACCGCAGGAGCAGACGAGCCCGCCCGCCGGTAAGCCCGCAACGCCTTCGCTGCCGGATCTGTTTCCTTCCAGTCAGACCCAGCCCAACCCGCAACTGCAGGCGGAGTTGAACAAACGCACGCACATGCTGAAGGTTCACCAAACACTCGGTCTAGTCACTGCGATTCCGATGGTAGTGGCACTAATTACCGGGCCACAGGCAAAGGCCAAAGGGAGAAACGGGCAGACCGTCACAGAACCGACTCCAGCGAATCTGGATCTGCACGTGGCTCTGGGTGGGCTGACAACAGGTCTATATTGGACGAGTGCTTCTTACGCCATCTTCGCACCGAAAATCCCGGGCGTGAAACCGAAGGGCGCTATCCGCCTGCACAGGTACCTGGCGTGGGTCCACGGTTCGGGAATGATCGTCACCCCAATCTTGGGCATCATGGCGTACAAGCAGGAGAACGGCGGAGAGAAAGTACATGGACTTGCATCGGCGCACGGCGCGGCCGCCTCGGTAACGGCAGTGGCGTATGGAGCTTCGATCCTATCGGTGTCGTGGCCGATTCATTTGAAATTCTGGAAATAGCAATGAACACGAAGTGTCTCATTGCGCTTCTCCTTCTTGCCCCTCCCGCTTTCTGCCAGGCGGCGGTGAACTGGGTTCTCGATCAGGGCACTCTGACGTATTACGTGACGCATGCTGTTCATCATGTTGAGGGGACGAGTCATGCGGCGAGGGGAAAAGGCGTTTGCCAGGCCGGAGTGTGTGATTTTCTGGTTGCGGCGCCGGTGAAGTCATTCGACTCCGGAGATAGCAACCGCGATCTCCACATGCTTCAGGTGACCCGCGGAGCGCAATTTCCGATGGTCGTCGTGCGCACTCAGTTTTCCGAAGCGGCCACTACAGCGCCGACCATCAATGCCGATCTCGAGGTTCAATTTGCCGGGCAGACGGTGCACTATAAGGGCGTTCCATTTCAACGAACGACGCAGGGCGACGAAGTGCGGATCACGGGAACCATTCCCGCGACGTGTTCGGACTTTAAAATAACGCCTCCATCCTTTCTGACGATGCCGATTAAGAACGAAATTTCGGTTCGTGCGGATTTGAGATGGCACCGCGACCGCTGACCAGGCGCACAGTGGCGGACCACCGATGTGCGGGATAGAGGAAGGCTGGGCGGTCCTGGCGGAATGAGGCGTGAGCACGATCGGCTGAGCTGCGGTTACGTGAGAAGCAGGAGCGGGTAAGTTATTTAGGGGAGTTCGAGGAGAGAGAAGAGGGCGAATGGTGACTGGGGCCGGGGCTTCACCGATTCGAACAGGGTTGATGGTGATGCTGTGTTTAGTGGCTGCGCCGCTCTCGGCTCAGGTTGCGGAGGCTGCCTTGACGAAACTGTTTCCGCAGCGCCAATCCGCGTCTGTTTTTACCGTGCGGCCGGGCGTGCAGGTTGAAGCGATTTATGGGGCGCCGGGAGAGGCGTGCGTTCTGACAATTAAGGGCGACGTTTCGGAATCGGAAGTGATGCATATCTTCGACCTTGTGGTTCCGCCGAAATCACGTGGCGCGAAAAAAGGCGACGTGGTTTGGTGTGCCGGTCCATGCCAGCATTTGCTGAGTTATGGACGAGTGACCTTCGCGACCGGAGTGATGGGGGAGTATCAGACCTCGGAGCCGGCGGCCATCCTTGTGTTTCAGGATACGCGCTGTAAGCACGCCGCCGAGGAGGCAAAGCGAATCGTTCTGAACGTAAGGCAAAGACCGCAGGTAACGAGAAAGTGAGCGCAGGCCGGATGGGAGGCGAGGCGTCTATGTTGAATGATTTGCAAATGAGGACGGACGCGGCTTCGATACAAACGGGACAGCGTGGGACAGGTGAACAGCGTTTACGATCGCTCGATGTTTTTCGGGGGGTGACGATCTTGTTCATGGTGCTGGTGAACAATGGCGGCGGTCCGGTCTCCTATCGTCAGCTGCAGCACTCGGCCTGGAACGGCTGGACGCTGACGGATTGTGTCTTCCCATCGTTTTTGTGGATTGTGGGAGTGGCGATCACGCTGTCGCTGGGCAAAAGGCTGAGGGCGGGAGACAGGCCGGCGCAACTGCTGCCCAAGATCATCCGACGGAGTGTGATCTTGTACGTTCTGGGGTTGCTCATCTATGTATATCCGACCATGAGCCTTTCGCACCAGAGGCTGCTAGGGGTGCTGCAGCGAATTGCGATCTGTTACCTGATCGTGTCGCTCATTTATCTCTACAGCGGCGTGCGGGCGCAGATGATTTGGATCGGCGTGCTGTTTGCTGCGTACTGGATGATGATGACGCTGATTCCGGTGCCGGGTTATGGCGCCGGGAATTTGAGCGTGGACGGCAATTTTGCGCATTACGTGGACCGGATCGTCCTGGGAACGCACAACTATGCTTCGACGCGCACCTGGGATCCGGAGGGAATCATCAGCACGCTGCCGGCGATTGCGAGTACGCTGCTGGGGGTGATGGCGGGGCATGTACTGCGGATGGAGCGGCCGCTGGCGGTGCGCAGGAATCGGCTGCTGCTGATCGGCGTGTGCCTGATTGCGGCGGGGCTGCTTTGGAACGTATGGCTGCCGATCAACAAAAAGCTTTGGACGGATTCGTTTGCGACATTCATGGCCGGGCTGGATTTTGTTTTTCTGGCGGCAATGATCTGGGTGGTGGACGAGCGGCAATGGAGCAGATATCTCAAGCCGTTTTTGATTACCGGCATGAACGCGATTGTGGTGTATGTGGCGTCTGAGTTTTTATCGGAGCTGCTGGATGGCACGTCGCTGCACGACGTGATTTATGCGCGGTATTTTGCTCCTCTGGCATCGCCGGAGAATGCATCGCTGTTGTGGGCGCTGGCGTTCACGGGGCTGATGTATCTGCTGAGTTACGGAATGTACCGTCGGGGTTGGTTTGTTCGGATTTGAAGAGGGCGAGAAGGTCGTTCGATCTTGACGCGGGCGGAGGGCATCACGGATGATAGAGACTCCAATCACAGATCAGCGAGGTGAGCGTGCGCCTGATTCATGGTTCGTTGCACAAGGCAAAGAGTCTTGCAGGGGTGCTGTTTCTGGTCGCCGGTCTCGTGTCGGCGGTGGCGGGAGCGGACAACATCCGGTTTATTGATGTGGCCCAATTCACGGATCAGGGGAAGAGACATCCGACTGCTGAAGCTCATGTGACGGGCCGGCGTGGGGAGCAGTACGAGCTGACACAATTTGTTTCGATCGTGGATCGAGCGACTAATTTGAATTCCGGCAAGCTCATGCTGCGGCGAGCTTCGAGTGGGAAATGGATTCCGACAAAGGTTCAGTTTACGGCGCAAGAGAACAGTCTGGCAGGAGGGTCTCCGCTCGGCGCGGTAGTGGCCTCGAAGCCGAGCCAATTCGTGGTCACGTTGTCGGAAGACGGAATGGTGCGCGGGACGGAGATCGGAGCAAGCGACAATCTGAGCGCGCTTGGATCGGGGCTGCAGGGCTCGATGAAGTGGAACGGGAGCCAGACACTCGACTTGCGGACCGGCGCCGATGACTGGCATTTCGAGGGAAGTATGGAAGCGCGCGACACGCGACGGCGCGGGGGAAGACTTTCCATCGCGATTCAGCTGGTGCCCTTCAAGGGATCTCTCAGCGCGGGGGATCATGCGACGCGCGCCATCAAATTGACCGGCACGATTGATCAGTCGCCGGAAGTAGTGAGTGCGGTCCCGGCAGACAGCAGCCGCGCATTGCTGATCGGAACGACCGCGGTGCGCTCCTCGGTAGGTGCTGCCGTGCTGCGGTACAACGACCGCGGGGTCCTGACTGTGCAACTGGTAAACCATACGGGTGTCGATCTGACGGATCTCAATGCCGACCTCAAAACGGCCGATGGGAAGGAAGGGATCGTTAGCGCTCGCGCGCTTTCGGGTGCTTCGCGGATCGGCGCGGGTGAGCAGTACGAATTGAAGTATGGATTGGCAACGGATTTTTCTGTTCCGCCGAACAACCTCAATTTGATGGTTACGGTGACGTACCACAACGCAGTTCTGGCCCAGAAGAATATCGCTGTGCCTACCGATGCGTTCTGTCGTGAGACGCAGCTGCACGCTGCGAATTTGGCTTCGAGGCGGCTGCGTGCGGCCGGCAAGTATTTCGGCTATGGAAACACGAAGTATGGCGATCCGGAACCGGAGCTATCGGCGGCAGCGCGGGGCGGTGACGATCTGGCGGCGATGTGGGAGGCAGTGTTTTTGTCGCAAGGGGCGGCGGGTTACCCGATGGACGAGGAGAAAGCGTTCCAGATTGCCAAACGGGCGCTGCCGCGAGTGGAAGCGGCAGCTCGCGGCGGCGATGTGGAGGCACTGTATCTGTTGTTTTACGCTTGCCAGATCGGGGCGGAAGGAGACGATGCCCGGGACGCGGCGGACTCACTGCTGGAGCGCGCAGCGGCAACAGGTTTTCCACCGGCTCGTTTCGATTACGCGCGGCTGCTCGGCATTCATCACGATTATGCGCGCGCAACGAAGGAACTTCAGGACGCTTACGGAGCGGGACTGAAAAAGGCGTCGGTACTGATTGGCAAGATGTATGAGCGCGGTGAGGGAGTGGAGCGCGATCCGGCGGCAGCAGTGAAATGGTACCGGGAGGGAAGCGAGTTTGGGGATCCCGAGGCGCTGCTCTCACTGGCCAACGTGCTCTCGAAGGGTTTTGGAGATACACCGCCGGATGCGGTGAAGGCGAAGGAACTGGCTAGCGAGGCTGCGGAGCTTCGCTATTCACCGGCTGACGTGTATCTGGGGAAGGCGTATGCGAGCGGGCGCCAAGGACTCAGGCAGGATCCGGAGACGGCAATGGCGGCGTTCAAGGCGGCGGCAGACCTTGGGGACCGTCAGGGGATGCTGGCGATCGGCGAACTGGATCTGGGCGGTACGCCCGGATTCGAACCGGACGACCGAATGGCTGTGTACTGGATCCGAAGAGCGGCTGAGCGAGGATCGCCGAGAGCGATGATCGATCTGGCGGAACTGGAAAAAGACGGGAAGCTGGTGGAAAAGGATGTGATCGCGGCGCGCTACTGGTACAACCAGGCGGTTTTGAACGGTTATGCGGCGGCCGAGAACAAGGGGCTGGCGGCGCAGCAGGAAGCCTTTCTCGATTTCTGGCGGTACGCCGATTTCAGTCCCAGCTATGTTGTTGTGAATGAATACGGGAACCAGGTGGGCGATAGCGGCGATGGCTTTCTGAACGGCGTTTTGACAGGGACATTTGCGGCGATGACTTCCTACTACAGCAGTCAGCAACAGATGATCGACGGGCTCGAGTTGATGGTTAAGAAGAACGGGAAGCGAATATATGGGGGAACGGTTTCGTCGAACTTCACTTCGCGTTTGCAACTGAGAGCGGGAGAGACCGTATCGATCCGATCGTACGGCGTGATATCGACGGGCATGATGTCGGGGGCGGCCGACGCGGACGGTCTGGGAACCCAATGGCCGCAGTATCGGATTGTGCCTTACATCCCGTGTAGCGCCGTGATGGGAAAGATCGGCGATGGTCCATGGCAGTTCGTCGGCAAACACGCGCAATTGATTGCGGAGAAGGACGGGCCGCTGGCACTTGCTTTGAACGGGATCGATTATCGGAATTACAAGGGATATTTCGATTTGGTGGTGGAGGTCGCGGATAAGAACTGATACCGGTTACAAAAAAGCCGGGCGGCCGGCGCTTTAAGCGATGCCGAGTTTGCGCTGCATGTCTTCGAGGGTGATGTTCTTCGTTTCCGGGAAAGTGAAGAGCACCACGAAGAATTGCAGGGCCATCATGGCGGAGAAGAAGATAAAGGGCGCGCCGCGGGAGTGGCTGGCGACGATGGGGAACGTCCAGGAGATGATGGCGTTCATGAACCAGTGAGTGAAGCTGCCGAGGCTTTGACCTTTGGCGCGGACGCGGGTGGGGAAGACCTCGCTGATGAAGACCCAGATGACGGCGCCCTGCGAGAACGAGAAGAAGGCGATGAATCCGACCAGCAGCCAGACGAGCAGATTTTCGTGAGAGCCGCTCAGGAACACCGCGGCGACACCGGCGAGGCAGATGGTGCAGCCGACTGAGCCGATGAGCAGGAGGGTCTTGCGGCCGACGCGGTCGATGATGCTCATGGCGAGGATAGTGGCGATCAGGTTGGTGAAGCCAATGAGGACGGCCTGCAGATCGCCGGAGACTTTGCTGAAGCCGGCGCGGGCAAAGATGTCGTTGAGGTAATAGAGAATCGCGTTGATGCCGGAGAGCTGGTTGAACATGGCAACGGCCACGGCGAGGAAAACCGGGACGCGATATTTTCGCTGGAAGAGCGGCTCTTCGGCGTGACCGTGCTCGACGTCGATGGAACGGGCGATATCGGCGAGCTCGGCATCGGGATCGGGTTCGCCAATCTGGGCCAGGACGGAGCGGGCTTCCGTGAGGCGCGATTTCTGCGCGAGCCAGCGCGGGCTGCGCGGGATCGTGAAGAGCATCAGCAGGAACAGCAGGGCGGGGATGCCGGAGACGCCGAGCATCCAGCGCCATTCCGCGGCGCCGAACTGCTGGCGACCGATAAGGTAGTTCGAGAGATAGGCGACGAGAATTCCGGCGACGACGTTGAACTGAAAAAAGCCGACCAGGCGGCCGCGCAGATGGGCCGGAGAGATTTCGGCGATGTACATGGGGCCGAGGACGGAGGAGCCGCCGATGGCGAGTCCGCCGATGAAGCGGAAGAAGACGAGCGAATACCAATCCCAGGCGATGGCGCAGCCCAGGGCGGAGAGGAGATAGAGGATGGCCATGAGGCGGAGGCTGTCGCGGCGGCCGTAGCGATCGCCGGGGAGTCCGGCGAAGATGGAGCCGACCACGGTGCCAATGAGTGCGATGGCGACGGTGAGGCCGAGGCGGAAAGGCGTGAGCGCGAAGGCGTGCGTGAGATCGGCGGTGGTGCCGGAGATGACGGCGGTGTCGAAGCCGAAGAGAAGACCGCCGAGGGCGGCGACGATGGTGCTGCGGATAAGAACGCCGGTGAGGGTCATTGGGCCCGCTCCGCGAGCACGAGCGTGCCGAGGATACCGGCGCGGGAGCCGAGCTGCGGAGTCTGAATGAAGTGATCCAGCTGATCGAGGAGCTGAGGGTGCTGGACGTAACCGTTGAGCAGTTGCGCGAATTCGCGGCGAATGAGGGTGAATAGATGTGACTGTTGCATGACTCCGCCACCGAGCAGTATACGTTGCGGCGAAAGCGTGACGGCGAGGTTGTTAAGGCCGTAAGCGAGGTACTGGGCTTCAAGCGCCCAGGCAGGGTGGTCGGGTGGAAGAGTTGTGCCGACGGCTCCCCAGCGGGCTTGAATGGCGGGTCCGGCGGCGAGGCCTTCGAGGCAATCGCCGTGGAACGGGCAGGCGCCGGGGAAGGGGTCGCGGGTGCGGTCGTGCGGGATGCGGAGGTGGCCCATTTCGGGATGCACCAGACCGTGGACGACTTCGCCGCGGACGAGAGCGCCGCCGCCGATGCCGGTGCCGATCGTCATGTAGATGGCATCGGTGAGGCCGCGGGCTGCACCCCAGCGGGCTTCGCCGAGCAGCGCGGCGTTGACGTCGGTGTCGATGGCGACCGGGAGCTGGAGCGCATTCCGAATGGTGCCAGCCAGGTCGAAATTGCGCCAGCCGGGTTTGGGGGTGGAGGTGATGTGGCCGTAGGCGGGGGAGTCGGGATCGAGGTCGAGCGGACCGAAGGAGCCGATGCCGATGGACTGAAGTTTCGCTCGAGATTTGTGGAAGAACTCAATAACGGAGCCGACGGTGATGTCGGGCGATGAGGTAGGGAATTGGGTGGTTTCAAGATCGGCAGGCGAGGTGCCGATGCCGCAGATGAATTTGGTGCCGCCTGCTTCGATGCCGCCGAACATTAATTAAGTCTTCGCCGCGCTGAAATCGCGGGCTCATTCTGTTTGAATCTTCGCCTCGCTGAAATTCGCGGGCTCATCCAGTATATGCGGCAGATTGGGGATGAGCCGGGTCGCAATGATGTGAGGCTAAGTTGTACAAGAATGTTTTGCCGTGGAGGCATGGCAGCGCGAGCACGAAGCCGCACACACATTGCTAGTCAACGGGTGACGTCGGCGGAGGCGCGGGCAAACCTTCCAGCGCTGCTCAGGAGAGTGCAGGCGGGCCAGAGAGTTACGATCACACGCTACAACAAGCCGGTCGCCGATTTAGTGCCGTTGGCTGCCGCTGAGTATCCGGTTCCGAGGTTTGGTCTCGGCAAGGGCAAAGCGGCGATTCTCGATCCGGTTTGGGACAACGATCCGAAGACCAATGCGGCAGTGGCAGCCTGGCTCGAAGGGAAGTTCGAGTAATTGCAGCGAGGCGAGCGGAGGCGCATCCTGCTGGATACGCAGGCTCTGCTGAGCGCTCATTTCGAGGGTCTCGAGCGATTTTCACGGGAGTTGCGGGTGCTCCTTGAAGGATCCGCGAACCGCGCAGTTTATCAGCACGGTCAGCATTACGGAACTGGTGATCAAGACGAGTATTAGAAGCTGAACGTGTCGGATCTGGACGTGGCGGAAATGATCAGCGGGATGGCGTTGACGGTTCTGCCGTTTACTCAGGAGCATACACGCAGGATGCTCGCATTGCCGCTGTATCACCGCGACCCGCTCGATCGAATGATCATCGCAGCGGCATTGGTCGAGCGAGTACCGGTTGCTAGCGGCGACCGACAATTTTGTATCCGGGTTTGGAGGTTATCTGGTAGCCGGCCCGGCGCGTAGTTTACTCGCTGCGGAGGGCGTCGAGGGGTGAGATGGAACTGGCGCGCAGGGCGGGGAGGAGCGCGGCAATAGCAGCCGAGAGCGAGAGGGCGGCAACGGCTATCGAGATCACCCAGAGGTTGTGCGGGTCCGTGCCGTAAAGCTGTTTTCCGAGAAAACTTCCGGAGGCCCAGGCCAGCGGCAAGCCGGCGAGTAAGCCCAAGCCTACCAGCAAGACCGCGCCACGGAAGACAAGCTGGAGGATCTCGGCGCGGTCGGCACCGAGGGCCATGCGGATACCGATTTCGGCGGTGCGCTGGGTGGCGTTGTAGGCGGTGACTCCGTAGAGACCAATGCAGCACAAGGCGAGCGAGAGCAGGCCGAAGAAGCTGGTCAGTCGGGCAATCAGGCGCTGCTGGCGGAAGTGGCTCGAGATCTGGTAGCTCAGGCTGAAAACGGCGATGACCGGAAGGTTGGGATCGACTTTGGCGAGCGCTTTGCGGATTTGCGTTTCGGAAACATGCGCTCCGGGCTGACTGGTGATGACGATGTCGTGCAGATAATGAGTGGGGTCGACTTCCGGGAAGCCGGTTTGAGGATCGCGGTCGTGCTGGGCTTCGGGACGGAAATAGAAGGGCGCGACTGGCCGGTCAAGGCCGTACGTTACGTACCGGGCATTACGGGCGATGCCGACGATTTCGTATTCGTGTTCGGAGCCGGGACCGTGGATGCCGAAATGTCTGCCGATGGCGTTCTGGTGCGGAAAGAACTGGGCGGCAAAAGCCTGATTGACGACGGCGGCAAGCGGCGAAGAATCGGTATCGCGTTCGGAAATCGAGCGGCCGCTGACGATCGGGTTGCCAATCGCTTCGAGGAAGCCGGGGGTGACGCGATCGACAGAGGCGAAACTATTGTCGTTGGGGCCGGGAGCGGGGCGCCCTTCAGCGGCGATTGCGCTGCTCCAGTTATTGCCGTTCATGGGCGAGTAGTCACCGATCCCCACGGCTGCGACACCGGGAACGGAGGCCAGCGATTCGCGAATGCGGCGATAGAGCCGCGTGAGTTGATCGGGCTGATATCCGGCGAGCTTAGCGTCGATGTTGACGACGGTGCGACGATCGGCATCGAAACCGAGATCGAGATGCTCGAGATGGTGGAGTGCGGCAAACAACAGGCCCGAGGCCGAGAGCAGTACCAGCGATAACGCCGCCTGGAAGACGACCAGGGATTGACGAGGCAGGGTAGCTCGGTCTCCGATGGCGCGATTGGCGCCGCGCAGGGCTTCTATGGGATCGATGCGCGTGGCGAGCCAGGCGGGAACGATGCCGAAACCGATGCCGGTGAGCATTGAGACGCCGAAGGCGAATAACAGCACGGGCAGTGAAGGCGAGGCATCGATCGGGATGGCGGCTAGACCGGGAATGCGCGGAAAAACGAACTGGAGAATGAGATGCGTACTGAAGAACGCGACCACCAAACCGGCAATGCCGCCGGAGATTGCGAGGAGCAGGCTTTCGGTGAGTGTCTGCCGGACGAGACGCGCGGGGCGTGCGCCTAACGCCATGCTGAGCGAGATCTGACGCCGGTGCTGGATGGCGCGCACGAGCAGAAGATTGGCGATGTTGGCGCAGGCGATCAGCAAAACGAGCGCGGTAACCAGCATCAGGATTTCCAGCCAGTGATTGTACTGGTCGCGCATGCTGGTGATGCCAGAGCCGCCGGGCATGAGAAAGAGGGTCTGATGATCGAACTCGGTGCGCTCGTTGGCCGTCATTTCGCTCCAGTGCGAGCGTAACCATTGCTTCAGCGCTACGCGCATGCTGGCTTCGACGGATTGCGAACGGATTCCGGGCTGGATGCGGCCGATCAGGTCGAGCCAGTGGGTGCTGATTTCGTTCAGAGAGTTGGCTGGCTCGAGGTAGGGCGCTTGATTGAGGGGGACAAAGAAGTCAGGCGATGCATCGCGTAATTTATCGCCGAAGAAGCCGGGCGGCGCGATGCCGACGATGGCGACTGGCTTGTTGTTGAGATCGAAGATGCTGCCGATGACGGAGGGATCGGAGCCGTAGCGCTCCTGCCAGAGGCGATAACTCATGACCGCGACGGGCGCGGAATGGGGCTGATCGTCTGAGGGCACCAGGAGGCGGCCGGCGTAAGCGTTAACGCCGAACATGCGGAAGTAATTGCCGGAGACAAATTCGCCCGGATAGGGGTGGGCGGGATCGGAGGTGCCGCTGCGGCGAGCGCCGAAACCGGAGCCGCCGGCCTGAAACGCGGCGAGTTCCGAGAATCCGTGCGTGTGGTCGCGCAGATATTTGTAGAGATCGTAGGAGACGATCGAAAATTCACCCGCTTGCGAGTAGCCGCCCCAGTAGCAGCAGCGCGATTCCTTGCCGAGTCGAAGAAGCTGATCGGGATTTGCGACGGCGAGCGACTTGAGTGCAACCGCGTAGACAAGAGTGAATATCGCGGTGGTGGCGCCGATGGCGAGGGCCAGAGTAAGGATGGCTGTGAACGTGAACGCAGGCGCGTTGCGGAGACGGCGCAGGGCGAGGCGGGTGTCGCTCAAGAGTGTTTCGAAAAAGGGAAGAGAGCGTTGGTCGCGCCAGGCTTCGCGGGTGGCTTCAATCGCGCCGAATTTGAGAATCGCCTGACGGCGAGCTTCTTCAGGCGACATACCGCTGCGAATGTTTTCGGCGGTTTGATGACCCAGGTGATCTTCGATTTCGCGGCTGAGCCGGTCTTCCTCGCGGCTCCTGGATAGCGCAAAAGCTCGTCGAAGAAAGCGGCGTAGAGATTTCATGAGTAGTTATTCCGTGCGGAGGGCGTCGAGAGGCGAGATGGAGCTGGCGCGAAGGGCCGGAAGGAGCGCGGCGAGTGTGGCTGAGAGAGCGAGCGCGGCGATGCTGATGGCGATCACGGCCGGGTTGTAGGGATTAGCGCCGTAGAGCTGCGCGCCGAGGAATCGGCCGGCTGCGAGCGAGAGCGGAAGGCCGATCGCGAGGCCGATGCCGATGAGCGCGAGTGCGCCGCGGAGGACGAGTTGGAGGATTTGCTTGCGATCCGCGCCGAGGGCCATGCGCAAGCCGATTTCGCTGGTGCGCTGGGTGGCGTTATAGGCGGTGACGCCGTAGAGGCCGATGGCGGCGAGCAGTAAAGAGAGCAGGCCGAAGAAGGATGTAAGGCGCGCGATGAGGCGCTGGTTGCGGAAGACGGCAGAGACCTGTTCCTCGAGGGTTTGGATGGCCGTTACGGGCAGGTTCGGGTCTATGGATGAGATAGCGTGGCGGATCTGCGATTTGGAAATGTGAGCCCCTGAGTGGGGCAGGAGGACGATATCGCCGAGATAATGCGAGCCGGGGCTGATTTCGGTGTTGCTGGATTTCGAAAACTCGTGCTGGGTGTCGGAGAGGAAGAAAAACGGACCGATGGGCCGGGCAATTTCGAACTGGAGATAGTGGGCGTCCCTGGCGACGCCGACGATCTGGTAAACGGGTGAGCTGGGATCTTCGTCGCGGCGGAAGTACTTGCCGATCGGATCTTCATTCGGAAAGAAGCGGCGAGCGAGCGTCTGGTTGACGACCGCCACGAGCGGCGAGGCAGCGGTGTCCTGGCGCGTGATGCCGCGGCCGCGGAGGACGGGCATGCCGAGCACGTCGAAATAGCCTGCGCTGATGCGGGTCCAGTAGGCGCTGTGGTCGAAGTTCGCGCTGGGCTCGGAATGATCGAGCGTCCAGACACCCGAGCCCCAGGCGTTGTTGGCGAGGGGGGAGTAGGTGCAGAGAGCGATACCGGCGATGCCGGGCAGCGCGCCGAGCGAGTCGTGGATGCGCTGGTACAACGGTGCAAGCTGATCGCCTTTATAGCCGGCGACGCGCGGATTGACATTGACGACGATGCGATGCGCCGGGTTGAAGCCGAGATCCTGATGCTCGAGACGGTGCAACGCAGCCGTGAGCAGGCCCGCGGTGGAGAGCAGAAGGAGCGAGAGCGCGGCCTGTACGATGACCAGGGCTTTGCGAGGAAGCGAGGCGGTGCGTGCGGTTGCGCGACCGACTCCGCGGAGAGCTTCGATGGGATCGATGCGGGTTGCCATCCAGGCGGGTGCGAGGCCAAACGCGATTCCGGTCAGAAGCGAGACGGCGCAGGCGAAGGCGAGTACGGGAAGCGAGGGCGACGGGCTCACCGCGACGGCGATCCCGCCGGTACTGCTCGGGAAGACGAAGCGAAGGATCAGAGAAGTGCCGGCATAGGCGAGAGCGAGTCCCGCGCTGCCGCCGAGAAGAGAAAGCAGGATGGTTTCGGTGAGCGTCTGGCGGATGAGGCGCGAAGGGCGGGCGCCGAGTGCCATGCTGAGCGAGATCTGGCGACGTTCGCCGAGGCTGCGGACGAGCATGAGGTTGGCGATGTTGGCGCAGGCGATCAGAAGCACGAGCGCGGTAACGGTCATCAGGATATTGAGCCAGTGTTCGTAATCCCGCCGCATGTAGGTAATGCCTGCGCCTCCGGCGCGAAGGTACAACGTTTGCCTGGGGAATTCAGCACGTTCGTAGGGCTGCATCTCACCCCAGTGGGAGCGGAGCCACTGCTTCAGTTCAACACGCATCTGGGCTTCAATGGCAAGAGGAGTCGCGCCGGGTCGCATGCGGCCGATGAGGTCGAGCCAGTGAAGGGCGTAGTTGTTGAGATCGTTGTCGGGCTCGATGTAGGGCTCGGTGTTGAGCGGGAGGAAGAAGTCGGGCGCCGGATTGCGGAGCGCATCCCCGTAGAAAGCAGGGGGAGCGATGCCGACGATGGTGAATGGCTTCTGGTTCAGATTGAAAACGGCGCCTATTACGGATGGATCGGAGCCGTAACGTTCCGCCCAGAGGCGATAACTGATGACCGCGACGGGGGCGGCGTGCGGCTGATCGTCGGCGGGCGTGAGTACCCGTCCGGCATAAGCGTTGACGCCGAACATGCGGAAGTAGTTGCCCGAGACGAATTCGCCGTTCTCGCTTTGAGCGGGCTCGCTGTGGCCCGCGCGACGGACCGCGAGATCCGTCCCGCCCGCCTGGAAAGCGGCGAGCTCGGAAAAGCCTTTTGTGTTGTCACGGAAGTGCTGGTAGAGATCGTAGGAGACGAGCGAAAATTCGCCGTCGACTTGCGTGTAGCCTCCGAAGTAGCAACAGCTTGGCTCTTTGCCGAGGCGGAGGAGTTCTTCTGGTTTTGCCACCGCAAGCGATTTGATCAGAACGGCGTAGACCAGAGTGAAGATCGAGGTCGTGGCACCGATACCTAGAGCGAGCGTCAGGATCGTGGTGAAGGTGAAGGCGGGCGCATTTCGCAGACGATGCAGGGCGAGGCGGGTGTCGGCGAGGAGCGTTTCGAAAAAGGGCAGCGAGCGTTGGTCGCGCCAGGCTTCGCGAGTCGATTCGATCGAACCGAATTTAAGAACGGCTTGGCGGCGCGCTTCTTGGGGTGAGAGGCCGTTACGGATATTTTCGGCGGTTTGTTCGGCGAGATGTGCTTCGATCTCGGTCGTTATGCGCTGCTCATCGCTGCGCTGGAACGAGAGTACCCGGCTCAGAAAACGGCGCAATGTCCTCATGAGAAGTCCCCGGCTTTAGCGGTGAGGAAGCGGTCGATAATGGAGGCGGTCTGCTGCCAGCCCTGTGTTTCGGCGTGGAGTTGTTTGCGCCCGGCGCGGGTGAGGCTGTAGAAGCGCGCTTTGCGGTTGTTTTCCGACGCGCCCCACTCGGAGGCGATCGAGCCCTCCTGTTCGAGTTTCAGCAGAAGCGGGTAGAGGGTGCCCTGGTTGACGCTGAGCAGGTCGCCGCTGATCTGCTCGATGCGTCGGGCGATGCCGTAGCCGTGAAGGGGGCCGAGGACATCGAGAGTCTTGAGGACCATGAGGGCGAGCGTGCCCTGCAGGACGTCGGTCTTGTCTTTCATGCTCCTATTTTGGTTACCAACAGGAGTATGGCACAGCTTTATTGGGAAAGCAACAGGAGATTGTGTCTTGGCGGGATCGCGGGACGCGGACGCGAGGTGCGCCCTACGGCTTGTGGTTAGCAGTCGAAGAGGTGGTGGACCGAGAGGCTGATCGCCAGCGCTTCGCTTTCGAGCGTGTGTCTTCGGCGGTGTTGCTGGGGGAGATAATCTCGATCGCGACTAAGGGGGCGCCGGGAAAAAAGCCGACCGGAACGCCATCCGATCGCTTTGTTACGGCAGTATCGGTCGCTCGGACGGTGGCGCGATCTTCCGTCGCGTTCAGAAGAAGACCAACGTTTCCCGCACCGGCGCAAAAGAGGTAACGGTCGAGGTTTGAGTAGATCAGGTGCGAGATGTTGGAAACGAGGGCCCGTGGAGGAAGCCGTCGAGGGGCAGCCTGATTAACTGCCCCTCGCTGAGTTCGAAGCGATAGCCATCGTCTGTGTGCTCGGGGAGAGCAACAAAGTCCGAGAGCGTCATCAGAACGTAAAGCGGAGTTGCATGTCTAGGCGGCGCTGGTTGCTGGCGGTGGATTCGGCGCCGAAGCCGCCGGTGATGCCCGTGGATTCGAGGAAGTAGGGCGAAGTGAGTGCGCCGTTGGGGGTATTCAGATTCTCGTGGTTAAGAATGTTGCGGGCGTTGACGCCGAGCGTGAGGTTGTAGCGGTGCTCGGTAGATTCGCCGGGTCCGCCGAAAAATCCGCCGCCGCCATGGCGTCCCCCGCCGCCACCGCCGGCGCGAGCGCCGCCTGACGGTCCGGAGAATTTCGTCGTTCCGAAGCCCCAGGTTTTGCTGACGCGCAGGTTCAGGCCGATGAAGCCGGGGCCAGTGGCGGCGTTGCGCTCGATCATGTTGGTGCTGCCGGGTGCGGCGACCACCGGGATGGGGTTGAGGAAGCCGAACGGCGTGTCGTAGCGGGTGGTGTAATCGACCACTTCGGGGCGGGCGGTGGGTGTGCCGGTGCCCTGATCGAAGAGGTCGGTGCCGCTGGTGATGTTGTAAGGAATGCCGGTGCGCGCGACCAGGAACGGAGAGAAGCGCAGGCCCCACTTGGCGAGCAGAGAACCGCCGAAGAAGAGCGTGTGCGTGGGAGAGAGCGAAGTGCGGCCCCAGTCGGCGGCGAAGTTGTAGGGATTCGCCGGCAGGCTGGCGATGCCATCGGTATCGGCGTGGGCATTGGAATAGCTGTAGCGGCTGAAGATGGTGAGCCATTTGCCGACCTGGCTGTTAATGCCCACGAGCACCTGCGTTTGTTTGAAGATGCCGTCGGATTCGAAGTTGTAGATATCGCCGACATTGCCGTAAGGGCGAATGATGGGGCCGGTGTAGCCGGGCGCGCCGGGCGGCAGATCGCCGGGAATCGGGACGGGCGCGTTGATATCGACTGTGCGCAGTTCGTGGGTACCGCGCGAGTTGACGAAGTTGAGGTTCAGCGTGGTGTGGCTGAAAAGCTGGCGTTCGAGTGAAACGGCGGTCTGCATGAGGCGCGGGGCCTTCAGATTGGAATCGATCTGGTAACGCTGCTTGCTCTGCTGCGCCTGAAGCATGTCGAGCGGAATGGGCGTATCGAAGGCGGCGTCGTAGAAAGTCGGATTGGTGAGCAGGTAGGACGTCTGCGCGCCGGCTTCCTGGTTATAGCGGTAGGCGGTGAGGACGTTGGAGATGGCGAAGCGGTCGTAGAAGTAGCCCCAGCCGCCGCGGATCACGGTCTTGGCGCGGCCGCCGTGGGCTTTGGCATCGGGCGACCAGGCGAAACCGATGCGCGGAGCCCAGTCGTTCTTATCGTTGATGTTGTTCTGCGCTTCCCAGCGGAGGCCGAGGCTGATGGTCAGGTTCTGCCGGACTTTCCAATCGTCCTGAATGAATGGGCCGAAATCGAGCTGATAGAAGCTGAGGTACGGATTGCCGGCGTTTACGGTGTAGCGCGAAGGACCGTAGCCGAACTGTGACGTGATGAGCTGGCTGGAGAGACCGGCCTGGAGCAGTTGTTCGGTGATGAGGTACTGCTCGATGGAGGTGAGCTGGACGGTTTTCCCGGGAACGATGGTCAGATTCGGCGACAACAGCGGGAAGGTGCCCCCCAGGAAGTAATAGGTGCCGTTGAATCCTTTGGGGCTCTGGTCCGCGAGATCGTCGGCGCGGATGCGGAGGCCGAATTTGGTGGTGTGGTTACGCCAGGTGACGGACGTATAATTCTGCAGCTCGTAACTGTTTTGCGTGTCGTAGCTGTTGGCAAAACCAGGGGCGCTGTAACCGGAGCCGCCGGCAGTAAAGGATTGACTTACGGCGAGCTGGGGCGCGAGACTCTGGCTGGCTTCGGATTCATTTTCATGCTCGAACTGGAAGCGGGTTTCGTTGATGGCCTTGGCGCTGAGCACCATGGTGTCGACTGCCTGGAAGCTGTGCTCGACGTCGGAGGAGGTGTAGCCGCTGCTCGGGTAATTGAGGTTGCCGACCGTGAGCGCGGGCAGGTCGAAGGCGCCGATGCCGGTGACGATGTGCTCGTTATCGAGCCACCCGTAGCGGAAGCTGAGCGTGTTCTTGTCGTTGAGCTGATAGTCGACGCGTGGGCTGACCGTTGTGCGACGCTGTGGCGTCGAGTAGAAGCTCTGATACGAGTAGTGGTTCAGAAAATCCGAGGTGGGGATGGTAGCGGTGATGATGCCGTTGTCGTCGATATTGCGGCGCTCGACATCGAGAAAGAAGCTGGCCTTCTTCGAAATCGGCCCGCTCACGTTGCCACCGAAGAGCTGGGTGCGGAAGGGTGGATTGACGGTCAGAAAGGGATTGCGCGAATTCCAGACGTCGTCGCTGATGGAATAGTAGCCCTGACCGTGAAATTTATCGGAGCCGGGTTTGGTGAAGATCTGAATGCGGCCATAGCCGAGCTTGTCGTATTCGGCCGAGAACGGGTTGGAGTTGATACGGATCTCGCGGATGGACTCTTTGGGAGGCATGCGGCCGCCGGTGAAGCCATCGATGTAGATTTGATTGCCTCCGGGTCCGGCAGAAGGTCCGGCGAGCGCTTCGAGGTCGGCCTGCAGATCGTCGGGATCATCGGGAAGCGCGTCGAGGTCTTCGGGCTTGAGCACGAGCGCGGTGGCGTTATTGGAGGGCTCGGTACTGACGGTGTTGGTGCTGGTGTCGGTGACATTGACTTCCTGCTTTTCGGTTTGCAGAGTCATGGTGATGTTCGCGCTTTGCGACTGGCCGGGCGCGGCATCGACCAGGAGCGGCTTCTGCTGCTCGAGACCGGTGTAGGTGACGGAGACGCTATAGGTGCCCGCTGCGACGTGGAAGACGTAGCTGCCATCGGTGCCGGTCGTGGTGATTTTGGTTGCGCCATCGGAGCTGGTGAGCGTGACGCGAGCGCCGGGAATGATGCCGCCGGTCGAGTCTTTGACCGTACCGCGGACGGTGGCGTTACCCGCGGGGATGCTGCGGGAAGCGGCCGCGGCGGGCGGAGGCGTCTGCTGAGCAGGTGCTGCTGCCGGGGCGAGCAGAGCGGCAATCGAAAAAAGAAAAGCGACAGTGGCGCGTCGGAACATACGATGCATGAACAAGTGAGAAATCCTTTATTGCGGGACGGACATTTCGCCGAGGCCCCAGTCGCCGCCGAGGGAATCGCCTCCGTTACCGCCGCGCTGGCGTGAAGAACCGGCGGCCTGGAGCAGCGGCTCGACACCGCTGATGACGTGGGTGGCGACGAGGCGGTCGGGTGCGGTGGAATCGAGGGCGCCGGCAACGACTACCGCCTGGCCGGGCTTCAGCTCCGCGATGCTGATTTTGGGAAGACGTTCGATCAGTCGCGAGAGATCGCCGCTACGCGGACCGCGGGCATAGCCGGAAGGACCGGCCTGCGAAGGCGGGGGCCCGCTTGATGGTGGAGGATTAGCTGGCGCATTGCTATTGGCGCCTGCTCCTCCATTGGCGCCGGCTGCGCGCTGGGCTCGCATCTGGGCCATCATCTGCACCATCTGCGGAGGAATGTTCTGAATCTCGGAATTCGCCGTCAGGGCGACCGTTACGGGGCTCCTGGTGGCGAGATTATTGATGACGATTTGCGATCCGTCGGCCGCGATGGAAGCGATGGTGCCGTTGAGCGTGCGGAACGCTCCGCTATAGACGCGGCGGGCGGTAATGGTGGCGCCATCCGGACTCTTGTCGCCGATCACGCGCAGCTGATCGCCCGGATGAATATCGGAGAGCTGCGAGGCGGCGGGTGCGTTGGGGTTCTGCGGGGAATAGCGCGTGAACTCGGTTTGTGGCGAAACGCTGACGGTTACCGTTTGCGGAGGACCCTGCGGATTGCGCTCGTTGAAGACGATTTTCTGAGCGGCTGGATCGACGCTCGAGACCACACCCGAAGCAGCGTTCTGCCACTCAGCGGCCTGGGCCTGGTGAACGGCGGCGAGTTCGCGGCCCGACATAAGCACGACGCTGCGCGCAGCGATTTTGTCGGGAGCATCGGCCGGTTTGTTGCCGCGTACATCGACGCGATCGCCGACGGAGAGATCGGAAGCGGTAATGCGAGTGGCGGTTTTCAGATCCTTGGCGCCGGGCGGCACTTTGAGAAGCGTGTGGGTGGCGGCGAGCAGGATGACGTGGTCCTGGTTGGTCTTGTCCTCTTTAACGGTAATGGTTTGCGCGGCGGGATCGATGGCGCTGATGGTCCCGATGACGTGTTCGGTGGGTTTGGCAGCGGCGGTGGTGGGCTCCTGGGCAGAAACCGCCAGATGGGCCTGTAGCGCCGAGCAGAGCAGGAGCGAGGCCGCGAGACAGGACAGAAGGCGCGAGGTGAGCATCGGGATCGGGTGAACTAGCCTTAGGTATCAATTTCTAGGCGCACCAAAGATCCGCGAAGTTACCATTTGCCCGACAAAGCGTGGCGGGGAAAGATCAAGAAAAAATCAGGGCGCGCCTGGCGGGGATTGCGGCGCGCCCGGAGATGTGAAAAGAAGGTTTGCGAGCGAGGAGATCAGGCTGCGCTGAGCATTTCGTCGTCGAACATTTCTTCGCCTTCGGCCTGCAGGCGGTCGGCTTCTTCCTGGCACTGGATGCAGTACGGCGCCCACGGTACGGCGGCCAGGCGTTTCGGGCTGATCTCCTCATCGCAGTGGAGGCAGGTTCCAAAGGAGCCGTCCTCGATCCGCCGCAGAGCTGAACGAACATTCCGAAGCAGATTAGACTCGCGATCCAGATTGCGGATGGCGAGCTCACGCTCGGAAGCATGCTGCACCTGGTCGAGAGCGTCCGCGGCCTGCTCGATGGCGATCGCGTCGCGATTGCGGACAATCTGTTCCAGTTCGTCCTGTTTCTGTTCCAGGATCTTTTTGAAGTTGTTCAGTTCTGTTTTGGTCATTTTATTTTTCTCCTTCTTTAAACCGACTAGCCATGCTCACATTCGAAAGGTTTGAAGCAGCCAAGTCATACGCTTATGACGTAGGAAGCATCAAAAGGGTTCAAGAACCGCAGCACAAAAAACCGGGTCGAGTGCCACCGCTCGTTTACTAGTACGAACCGAGTGGAACGCGCGCGGCGTCTTTCTGTTCGAGACAGAGAAGACGAAAGACTCGCAGCCGGATCCGGGAAAAACACCGGGTGACTCCGACGGTCGAGAGAGTGCCCGAGAAGCCAGCGCTTTTCGGTTCTGAAAATCATAACACAGCCCCTGAGCAATTCAAACACCAACCGCTAAAACCGCTGAAACGGCCTATTTTCCGGGCCTTCTGTTGAGTAACAGTCGGGCGGGGGAGCAAAAAATCTCAGGTACAGGTGGGAAGAAAGTGCGGGAAGCGGAAGAGAATGGATAGGACAGGGACGAAGCGGTAGAGTGGGTCGGGGATGTTTCCAGAAGAGGGAATCAGATGACGATTGAAATCAAGCGCTGCTTTTTTTGAGTGGACTTAAAACAAGAGGCCGTGCGTCTCAAGGATGCGATTGAACGAGAGTTGGGCGTTCCGGTACGAGTACGGGCAGGGGCGCCGGGATCGCTGCGAGTGCTGCGGGATGGCGAGCAGGTGTACTCGCTGAAGGAGGACGGACACGCGGCCGCGGAAGATGTCGTGGGCCGGCTGCGGCGCTAAGCGGAACGTATCACGTACGGACGCATCATCTCGTTATCTTCGTGTTCGAGCATGTGGCAGTGCCAGACGAAGCGGCCCGGTTCGGCATGGAATGGCGCGAGAATGCGGGTGACCTGGCCGGGAGGGCAGATGATGGTGTCCTTCCAGCCCTGTTCGGCAGCTGCGGCGCCGAGCAGCGGACCTGTGTAGAAAACTTCTGAGGTGGATTGATACCGGCGGACATCGAAGGCGCGCCGATCGAGCAGCTGGAAATGAATCGCGTGCAGATGGATGGGATGAGTGTCCATGGTGGTGTTGACGAATTCCCAGATTTCGGCGGTGCCGCGGAGGGGATCTTCGCTCACCGGGTCCATGAAACGCTTGCCGTCGAGCAGCGTGCGCTGGAGGCGCTTGTCGGGTCCCATGAACTCGACGAGTTTGAGGCGGCGGGTTTTGACGGCGGCGGCCTCGGCAAGACGCGGAACAGAGGCGAGCGCGTTCGGGATTTCGCTGGTTTGACGGACGGGAGTGAGCGGGCGCTCAACGCGGAATTGGAGAACAAAGCCGGGCACGGGCGACCCACCGGAGGGATACGGTGCGCGGCCGTAGTTGACCAGATTCAGGCGGCGGCCCTGGCGTTCACGGAAGTCGATGAGCAGGTCGAGACGTTCGCCGGGGGCGAGGAGAAGCTCAGCGGATTCGACAGGCTCGCGCAGCAGGCCGCCATCGCTGGCGATGACGTAAAAGGGCTGCTCAGGGTGAAGCGCCATCTGGTAAATACGCGAATTCGAGGCGTTGAGCAGACGGAAGCGATACAGGCGCGGCTCGACAGTGAGATAGGGCCACACTTTGCCGTTCACTAGCACGTGGGTACCGAAAAATTCCGAGACCCAGGGGTGATCGGCTGAGGGGCCAACGGGATAGGCGAGCTGGCCGCCAGCGTCGAGAATGCGGTCCTGCAGGATCAGCGGAATGTCGTAGGGGCCCGAGGGTAGATGGAGGCGCTGCTCATCGGGATCGTGAAGCAGATAGAGGCCGGCCAGACCCATCACGGCATTGAGGCGGGTGATGCCCATGGCATGGTCGTGATACCAGAGCGTGGCGGTCGGCTGCCGGTTGGGATAGTGGGTGCGCTGGGCTTGTCCGGGGATAATCCAGTGCTCGGGGTAACCGTCGTTTTCAGCGGATACGTGGCCGCCGTGCAGGTGGATGACGGTGCGCACTGCGGGGATATCAGGACCGGCTCCGTCGAGGGTGTGATCGACGGCGAGGGGATGCTGATCGGGGAGCCGGTTGTGCCACTCGATGTGGGCGGGGCAGCCGCGGGCAGCGACGAGCGTCGGGCCGGGAGTCGTTCCATTGAAACCCCAAACGAGAGAAGGCGGAAGATCGCGATGCAGCTTCTGGCGGAACTGCGAGAGAATGATGCGCTCGGGAGCGGAGGTGTGGCCGGGAGTGGCAGGCAGACGGATGGCGCGCGGGATCGGCAAAGGATCAACGAACGGTTCGAGGCGGATGCCGAAGAGCGTATTCGTGGTGAGCTCATCGGACTGCGCGCGGGCAGTTCGGCGAGCGAGTGTGGCGGCGGCGAGAGAGCTGAGGATCTGGCGGCGGGTGAATCGCGGAGACATCAGCGTGTGGCCGGGCAGGCAGGAGCTTCGGAAACAGTGAACAAGCGCGGGCGGCCGGTCGAGTCCGACGTGGGAGCAGCGGTTGTGGCGAAGCGATCGAGAGCGGGCTGGATGGCGGCGATGGGAGCATCGATGGCAGATGTACCGAGCGTTTCGAAATGAATGCGGCCGTTGCGGCAGGGGTCGAGCCTGAGCAGAAACAGCTGCTGGCCGTTGTCGGACGTGAGGAGGCGGCCGGCGAGCAGGATCTGCTGATGCGGCGACATGGCGATGGCTTCGCCGCTCGAGATCTCAGCAGGTGAAAACCGGGCGCGATAGCTGAGTTGGCCAGAAGCTGGATCGACGGCGGCGAGGAAAGTGGCGTTGCCGGTTCGGCCGGTCAGGTACACGGTTCCGGACGGGCCGAGTGCCAGAGCCGAGAGTTCCGTTTGTGGAAAAAAGTGGGAGGAGAGCAGGGCGGAGCCCGACGGATTGATGATGTCGAGAAAGGAGCCGGTGCTGCTGGTGCCGGCTAGGTAAGCGCTTCCGACGGAGTCGATGCGAAGAGCCGAAACGGAGCTGGCGGGTGCTGGAAGAAAGGTGGAGAAGAGGAGCGAGGCCGGTTCGGGCTTATTCGTATCGAGAGCGATGAGGAACGGATGGAGATGGCTGCCCGCAGGAGGTTGGGAAGCGAGTGCGCCGGGAGTGGTCTGGAGGCATGCAGTCGTATTACCGGCGAGCCAGAGCCTGCCGTCGGAGTGAAGCGCGAAACCGCTGACCGAGAGGAAGCCCGGGCTGCAGAAACGTACCAATCGATCGTAGGAGACGCTGCCATCGGGACGGTAGCGGCGAATTTCGATATCGGAAGTGGAGTGCGAGGCTGTATATAGGTTACCGTTGTGGTCGAATGCGACGGCATCGGCGGTATCGGCCTCGACGCGCGCGAGTTGGCGCGTGAAGCCGGTCAGGTTGCGGGCGAAATTCTGCTGTGGATCGAGAGACCAGTCGAGAGGAGTGCCGTTACGCCTGGGCACGCACGCGCGCGGATCGAGGCGGCTGAATTCGTCGCAGAAGCCGAACTCGGCTGCGGGGCGAAAGGTAATCCCGCTGATTTGGGCGGTGTGGCCCGTGTCGAGCAGAAGCGAGAGCGCGTGCGATCCGGAATGGACCGGAGACTCGATGTTCGTTTCAATTGAGAGCTCACGCGAGGCGACGGCCAACTTGTTTTGATAGATGCGGTGACCGTCGAGCAGAACGGCATAGGCATGGATCATGCGGCCAGGGAAAGCGTTGGCCTGAGCGCTGAAGTGGAATATGTCGGGAACGGTTTCAGTTGCTCCAGGCGCGCCCTCTCGCGGATAACAGATGAAGACACCGGGCGAAGGATGGTTGACGGCACAGGCTGTCTGCGGGTAAACGGGTAAGACGAAAGCGGCCTGCCCGAGCGCAATAAAAAGAGAGGCTCGCAGGGCGGGGAACAAAGCAAGAAATAGCCGGAATTTAGGGCTATGCAAATGGCTTCCAAACTGCTTGAATGGCTTAAAGAATATCAGACGCGGGCCTGAGCCGGGCGGGAACGAACCAATTGAACGTGCGGCTGGCAAAGTTTTTGAACTTTTTCCGAAGAGCAGGAAATGACCAAGGAACATCGAAGCCGACCACGAACGAATTTGCGCACTCCGGTGTATTTATTTTTTCCGGGAACGGATGTTCTGGTTGAGAGTGAAACCGAGAACGTGAGCCGAAACGGTTTTTTCTGCCGCACGCGGGAGATGCATGCTCCGGGCGAGCGATTTCGATTCCTGCTGTGCCTCTCACCGCGCGGAGGCGAATTGCAGGGTGCAAGGCCGGTGTACATGGAGGGGGTCGCTGAGGTGGTCCATGTCAAGATCGGCGCGGCGGCGAACGGATTTGGGGTGGGGTGCCGAGTGGAGGGATATCACGTGCTTCCGCAATCGGACATTCGTACGCAGGAAGACATTCGCCGCCTATTGACCGAACCGTATCGTGTGGAACTCGACCGCGCAAACGAAGTCTGCTTCGAAGCCGCCGTCGTCCGCTGAGTCATCTCTCGCACTCGGCAAAATCCGAAGAGACTTTTCCCTTCCGGACACACTTACCAGGTAAGCCGCTGCCCAGCGGCAGTGCAGCACCGAGAGCGGATCGGTATTCCGCTTGATTTCTCGTGCGTGAGCAGGAGGGGAAGGTGCGCAGTTGGCGAGTTTGTAGAGATGGTCTGACCGCGCAATAGCGACCGCTGCCGATCGCTATGCTATAACATTCTTTTATTAGTTCGGTGCTGTAAGCGCCTGCTACTTTTATGTCAGGCCGTTGGCAAAAAATTGCTTATTGCATAAGCGATTTTTATGTATACTAGGCCTAAGCCTTATTGAAGGGTACGCCTCGGGTCACCGAAGGGCGAATTGAGAGATGGTTTCGGGAACCAAGACCGGAACCAGCCGGGCATTCGTGCGTGTTGACGGATTGTCCGAGGCGAGTGGTTCGTGAGACCGGCCAAGGTGGGCCGGTGGGCGGCGCGGGACGGGTGTCTCGTAGCGTCTCCAAGAGAAAAATAGCCGGGATTTAGCCGGCCAGTTTTCAAAAAAGAAACAATTTGTTTCCGGGGAGACGTGTGTCTTTTTGCGCTCATTCTACGGATCCAGCTGCGAGAGAGCGGTCGATTTAGACGCTCCCGACAACTGAGGACAGGAGCAAAGACTCCTGAGTTAATCGACGACATTTTGACGAACGGGGAAATGAAGTGACTCAACCAAGATTGTTTTTTGATCGGGGCGAACCCCGAGGCGCGGCGATGGCGCGCTGGGCAGAGCGATGGAAGCTGGCAAGTCTGCCGGCTCTTGCGATAGGGATGAGCCTGTTAGCGGCAACGCCCGCACGGGCTTCGTTCTGGAATTCGAGCACGGTACCGGCAACGCCGAATTCGGGTGATTCGAGTGCGGTGACGCTCGGACTGGAGTTTCAGAGCAGTGCGGCCGGCACAGTGACGGCGGTGCGGTTTTACAAGGGGCAGTACGATACGGGCACGCACAGCGGCCAGTTGTGGTCGGCGAGCGGGACGCTGCTAGGGTCAGTGACGTTTGGCAGCGAAACGGCTTCTGGCTGGCAGCAGGCGAACTTTTCCAAGCCGATCTCGATTCAGGCGAATACGACGTATGTTATTTCGTATTTTGCGCCCAACGGGAACTATGCCGACGACACCTACTACAACTGGGGCGGGCTGAATGCGGCGCCACTGAAGGTGGTCGGGTCGGCGCCTGGTGTGTATGCGTATGGCAGCGGGGCGGCATTTCCGAACCAATCGTGGGACGCGAGTAATTATTATGTGGATCTGGTGTTCATTCCGCAGGGGAGTAGCCAGACTTACAGCATTTCGGGCACGGTGAGCGGAGCAACGGCCTCGATCAGCCTTTCGGGTGCGAGCTCGGCCTCGACTGAGACGAATTCTTCCGGGCAGTACACATTTTCGGGACTGGCCAACGGCTCGTATCTGCTTTCTCCGAGCGCGTCCGGATACAGCTTTTCGCCTGCGACCTCAAGCGTAACCGTGAACGGGGCGAATGTGACGGGCGTGAATTTTACGGCGACCAAGAATACCAGTCATAGTGTCACGCTGAGCTGGACAGCAAGTACTTCACCGAACATCAGCGGGTACAAGGTGTACCGAGCGGGTGTTTCGGGCGGTCCGTATGCGTTAGTAAGCGGATCGCTGGTGAGCGGCACGAGTTATGTGGACTCCAACGTCGTTGCCGGGGATACCTATTACTACGTAACAACGGCAGTGAACAGCAGTGGCCTTGAGAGTGCTTACTCGAACCAGGCATCGGCGGTGGTGCCATAGATGCGGAGTACGAGCGAAAGAACAGGGAGTGCGATTTTGAAACGAGCGATCTATCTTTCATTCGCCGCAGTTTGCCTGGGCGCCGCTGCGCACGCGAACACGATTACGGCAAGTTCTTGTTCGTCGTCAGACGTTCAGAACGCAATCAATTCGGCTTCCACCGGCGATACAGTGGTTGTGCCTGGCGGCAGCTGTAACTGGTCGAGCGGAGTTTCGATTCCGAGCTCGAAAGCGATTACGGTAAACGGGGGAGGAAACACCACCATCTCCGGAGGCATCAGCCTGACCGCCGGTACTTCCGGAACTTCGCGGATTACCGGATTTACGTTCACGAGCAACAACGCGATCACTACGCAAGGCTCGACCAGCACATCGCCTTTCCGGATTGACCACAATACCTTCAGCGAACCAAATAGTCAGGCGATTTTTGTGGTTTGCAACGGAAACGGTCCTGGCTTGTTGGATCACAACACATTCAATGGCGGGTCCGCTTCGGAGATGATTCACAACATGGGAATGGGAGCTACCGATGCGAGCGGTTGGAGCGACAACATCGTTCCGGGCGGTCCCAACATGCTGTTCATTGAAGACAACACGTTCACGTACAACGCGTCAGGAAACCCGGCTTATTTCTGGGGAACATCGGCGCTCGAGTCGTATTACGGTGCGCGTACTGTGTTCCGCCACAATACCTGCAATATGTGTCAGGTGGACCAGCACGGGACGGCGGGCATGATTGGCGCGCGATGGTGGGAGTTCTACGAGAACACATTCAATGTAGTGCCGAACGGCAATCAGTCCGACTACATTGTCATTCGGGCCGGTAGCGGCGTGATCTTCAACAATCACGTGACGGGTGCTTCGAACAATCAAGGCGCGGGCTCAATCAACCTTTATGAAGAGGATTCCGGCTATCCGGCGCTGTACCAGGTAGGGCGCGGCATCAATCAGAATTACAGCCCCGCATACATCTGGGGCAACGATTCCTCAATGAGTGTCAGCAGCGGCAGTTCGAACGTGGTCGCGGGACGAGACTTCATCGTTTCGACGAGCCAGCCTTCGAGTATGCACAGATGGGAACTGAGCACGGATAACGCCTCTACGACCTACTCGTACACACCCTACACGTATCCGCACCCGCTTCAGGGTCAGAGTGCGCCGCCGCCGCCCACCCCTGCTCCGAACGCGCCCGGCAGCTTGTCGGCAAAGGCGAAGTGAAGCCATGACGAGAAAAAGCTGTTTTTTGATTGCATCAGTGACCTGCGCACTGTTGGTCTGCACGGCACTGAGCGGGTGGGCGCAGGGAATTTCGGGCTTCCTTCCTAGCACCCGGACTGTGGACTGGACTCACGCCGGCATTCCGGGTGGCATTCCGAGTGGCAACTGGCCGATCGCGGCCACGCTCTCACCGAGCGGGTCGGCGGACGACAGCGTCGCGATTCAAAAGGCGATCAAAGCTGCGCCGGCGCACTCGGTCGTCCTCCTGAATCCGGGAACGTACAAGATCCATCGTTCTTCGACGGTCTGTTCGGGCTATTCGGATGATTACGCCTCGGGTGACTACGAAGCCGGTTTGTGTATTCCAGGAGGAGTGGCTCTGCGCGGGTCAGGGCCGGACAAGACCATTATCGAGTATGGGGACGGCGCGAACATCGTCAGTCTCGGGCAGACGTATTTATCGTCCTCCCAAGTCGTATTCATTCCGATTACGGCAGGAGGACAAAAGGGCTCAACTCAGATAACACTGCAGAGTGCCGCCGGGATTGTAGCCGGGAGCTATCTGGTCGTTACGCAGCAGAATCCGACGGACAGCGATGGTAATCCGCTGGTCAACACCTCGGGCTATACCGGTTCGTGCAGCGCATGCGGCCACGATCTCACGAATTACGCGATGACCCAAATCGTGAGGGTGACGGCGGTGAGCGGCAACGTCGTTACGACCGAACGGCCGTTGTACTTCACTTACAACAACTCGCCGGCCGTTTACAAACTGCCGATGGTCGAGAACGCAGGGCTCGAAAATCTAAGGCTGCTGCCCACCGCTTCTTCGGGAACGGGCGTAGTCTTCAAGAACATCAATCTCGAAGCCTGCGCCCATTGCTGGGTACATAACGTGGAGAGTGATATGGCCGTTGACCGTTCCCATATCTATCTCTCGGATGTGTACGGGAGCGAAATCAGCAACAACTACGTGTACGACGGCTACAGCCACAACAGCGGAGAGACGTACTCGATCTATCTGGAATTCCGGAATTCGGAAAACCTGATCCAGAACAATATCATCCGGAAGGCGCGCCATTCCACGGTCATGAATGGCGGCAGCGGAAATGTGTTCGGGTACAACTACATGTTCGATTCCTACATGGGAGAATACCCGAACTCACTTGCGGAAACAAACACGCACGGCGCTCATCCCTATATGAACTTATGGGAAGGCAATGTGACGTCGAACGTCGAGTTCGATTTTGCGCACGGCAGCGGCAGCCACAACACGCTGTTCCGCAACTATATCGACCTGACCTCAACGAATCCGAGCACAGGCTCGAATATGACCAGCGCCATCTTTGGTGTGGCCATTGCGTACTACAACAACTATGAAAATGTGGTCGGCAATGTGCTCGGCGAGTCCGGGTCCACCTGCACAGCCGGCAGTTACGAAATCGACGCAGATGCTTCGCAAAACCCCAGCATTTTCAAACTGGGGTACTACGACGACGGCGGAACGTCAACACCCAATGCGAGTCTGTCGGCGAAAGTCAAGAACACTCTCGTTCGCGGCGGCAACTGGGACTGTAAGACGAACGCGGTGATCTGGAGCACGAATATACCGAGCGGCGGCGGCACTGCCTCGACGTACCTCGTGCAACAGACTTTACCTGCGTCGTTGTATCTTTCAGGCAAACCGAGCTGGTTTGGCGGAACGGCCTGGCCGCCGATCGATCCAGTAGCTTCAACGAGAGTGTCGAATATCCCTGCGGAAACCTGTTACAACAACGGACCGAAGACGGGAGCCGCATTTAACCCGACAGCCTGCTACGGCAGCGGCACGGTGGTAAGTCCGCCGGCTGCACCAACGAACCTAAAAACAACAGTTCAGTGATGGGCCTTTTACCGGATCGAGAGAGCCGGCAAAAGAAGCATCAGATGTGACAGACGCGGTGGCTCAGAGAAGCGGTATAGGATCTGAGCCACTGCTCGAGAACGATAATGCTGAACAGTACTTTGTGGTTATCCTGTTCGCCTGACTGATGCTGTGCCAAAAGCTGCTCGACAGCTGCGGGTCGCATAAATTGGTAAACAAGAGACTCACGGTCGAGCAAAGTGGCGCGCATGTTTTTGGCGAGTGCTCCGCGGAACCAGCCGTCGACTACGTTCACCGCGAATCCTCGCTTTTTTCGACGAAGAATTGTTTTCGGCAGGAGCCTCTGGCAAACCTGGCGATGCAGCCATTTGCGCGAACCGTGCCGGACTTTGAAGGAAGCCGGCAACCGCTCGACGTATTCGACTATTTCTTTGTCAAGATAGGGTACACGGACCTCGAGCGAGTGCGCCATTGAAAGCTTGTCGGCGTACATCAGGAGCTCGTCGGGCAGAGTTGAGCGCAGTTCGAGGAACTGGAACCCACCGAGCTCATCGGTACCGCTGCTGAGGGCAGCGATTTCGTGCCAGGATTCCAGGATTTTGTCGCCCGTTTCCGGTCCGAGAAGTCCCTCGCGGAAAAGGCCGTCAAGTGTTGGACCTGGCATGAGAGAGAGGACATTCTGGTAGCGCCGGAGGCGATCCGGGATGTCGAGGGAATAAAGCGCTCGCTTTAGCGTCTCGTTACGGGGCAGTGCGCCGATAGCGGACGCTGCGGGACGCCGGAGAAATCCGGGAAGACCCGCCCACAAAGCTCCATAACGGACGCCGAGATGCCGCCGGTAACCGCCGAACAACTCATCCGGGCCTTGGCCCATCAAGGCAACTTTGACGTCCTGCCGGGCGCGTTGGCAAACGAAATACATCGGGACCACCGAAGAGGACGCGATCGGTTCTTCGAGGGCGGCAATGATTCCGGGAAGAGAGTCTTCAAAAGTGGAGACGTCCAAGCGGACAGAGGAATGCCGAGCAGAAAAGAGAGCTGCCGTTTCTGCTGCATCCCTCAGTTCGTCGTCGGCAAACTCAGAACCGTATCCAACCGTGTAGGTCTGCCACGATTTGCCATACAAATTCATCAGCGCCAGGAGCAAGCCGGAGTCCATGCCGCCGCTGAGCAGGAGGCCAACCGGGACATCGCTGAGCAGGTGCCGTTCCATGGATTTGCGATAGAGCTGTGCCAGCTCCTGGATGGCATCGTGCGGCGATTTTGGTGGTGTAAAGGGCTTTGGCTGATAGCGATACCAGCGACGCAGTTTGTAGGATCCGTTCGAGAACGTCAGCAGAGTTCCGGGAGCGAGCTTCTTGACGTTTTGGAAAATCGTGTGCGGCGATGGCGTGTAGCGATAGCGCAGAAACAGATACAGCGAGGCTGGGTCGACTTCCGGATCCTCATCGGTGGCCGCGAGCACGGCGCGCATTTCGGAGCCGAAATATACGTGGCCGCGGTCGATGCGATAGTAAACGGGCTTGATGCCGAACGGGTCGCGCGCCAACAAAAGACGGCGCCTGCGGCTATCCCAAATGGCGAGGCCGAACATTCCATTCAGGTGGTTGAGAACGTCCTCGCCCCACTCTTTGTAACCGTGAACGATCGCCTCGGTGTCGCAAGTCGTGCGGAAAACGTGACCGCGCTGCTCGAGTTCATCCCGAAGTTCACGAAAATTATAGATCTCGCCATTGAAGACGACCCAGACCGATTGTTCCGGATCGGACATGGGCTGATGCCCGCCGGCGAGGTCCAGAATCGAGAGACGGCGGAAGCCGAAGCCGAGTGCACCTTCGATGTAGTAGCCTTCGTCGTCCGGTCCGCGATGAACGATGCTGCGCGTCATCGCCTCCAGCGTGCGTCGTCGCACCGGGGCCTGATCGGCGAAATTAAACTGCCCGCAGATTCCGCACATCGTGCTCGCCCTCCATGCCCGGACTAAAAGATTTCTGCTGCCTCCGCCGCTGATGGAGCAGGAAACAGAGGCTTCGAAAATATTGAGACTGCGCCCAGCGGTGCATAGGCGTGTTATCCCAGCCGAGTAACAGCTGCCGGCTTCGAAAGGAACCGTCCCGTTTTTGCCACCGGTTGAAATCGAGAACACGTGGCAGCACGGAGTCGAGCGCCGGGAAGCGCCCTGCAAGCAGGGTGGCCAGGTTCAGGCACTCGGCGTAGTCGTACAGTTCTCGGCGGTAGACAGTGAGGCGCGGACGTCGCGAAAAGGGCTTGGGCAGTCCCTCTTCATCGAACAGATTCGCGACGTAATAGGCGACGCCGCGCTCAATCGCCTTTGTGCAGTCCGGATTGCCGGTAAGCTGCTCGATTTTGGCAAGCGCCTTCAAGACGAAACAGGTATGAAAATGGTCGACAAAATCACGCTCGCCGTCTACGGAGTAATACCAGGAGCCATCCTGATTCTGCGCTTCGATCACAAAATAGAGGTTTCGCTGGGCAACTTGAAGATAGTCGTCGCTTTCGAAGTCATGCGCGGCCCTGGTCAGCAAGAACGCGCGATAGGCACTCGCGTTGACCACTCCCGCCGGGTCTCCGGGTTCCGGTGTGTAGGAGCAGGTGGACCCGCGCGCGGAGGTAACGAAGTCCTTATATTCGTTTTGCGCATGGCGCGCAATAGAGCGCATGACGGCGAGCCAGCGGGCGTCGCGATCGATTTCGTAGACTTCGCGAAACGCTTCGTATACGTAAGGCACGGTCGTTATCAGTGGTGTGCCGGCCCGCATCGTGCCGCGCCGAGTCTCCCAGTTGAAGGGATAACCCCAGCAGAAGTCGTCGTAACCGGAACATCTGGTTTGCTCCAAAACCTCTAGAAAGTGCAGCGCGCGCCGGTAATGAGACTCCTGGTTCAGCGCTCGCGCGAGAAATGCAAAGCCCATGGCATAGTGAGCATCGGCGATCGGGAATCGTTGCGGCTTCCAGAACAAACGGCGCGCAGAGGGAACGAGAGCCTCGGAGAGGATCATCGGCGATACCGCGACTGTTCCCAAAAGGCGTTGCCGGTAATACAGTGCCTTAGCAGCGCCGCCGACCGGGCCCGCAAAGTAACTTTGGTGATCGTAGGAGACTTCACCGTAGCCGTCGAGCCACGAAACGAAGCGACCGATAGCGGCTTCAAGCGCTTCGGTGCCGGCGAGAGTGCTTCTCTTGGGTATTGAGACGGTGGTCGACACGGATCTAGCTCGGAGTGACTTCGAAGTTGTCAACGCGCCTGAATGAGAGTCGACGCTTAAGAATCGACTGCAGTTTGAGCATCTGCTCCCGGCGGTGGAACCGCATCAGCTCGCGCGAAACCGGCCTGCGCATGCGCCGGAGAGCTGCCGAAAGATATCCGGAATAGATTGCCAGAGCGGCGAGCATATAGGGCTTTTTGGTGGCCCGGTAAGCGACCCGGAACATTTCCCAAAGGGGATGGTTGCCGAGATAGTAGTCTTTCTCGCCATAGGAGAAAGCAGAAGCGAGCAGACCGCGTTCGGCTGTACCAAGACTGCGGTAATGAAAGAAAAACTTCTCGCGAAACGACCGGGTCTTCCAGCCGAGCATACGCGCCGTTGTAACCGCAATCCAATCGATGCCGCCCGCCCGATTGGGGACGTATCCGCCGATTTGTTCGAAGCATTGCCGGCGAAAGAGCTGGCACCCGCCTGCTACATGGTTCTGTCCTTCGAAGCTGTCAGTCGCGGAGTTATAACCGTTCTCTTCAAATGCCGTACCTGCCACTCCCAGGCTTGCGTCCAGGGCGAATTTCTGGAGCAGAAATTCGCAATAATCCGGATCGAAAGAGAGATCGGCGTCCAGATTGCCGATCACTTCGTACTCCAGGTTCTTCACGCGCTCAAGGCCGGCATTAAAGGCATGAACTTTACCAGCAAAACTCCGATCGCGATGCACCGGCAAATCGATCATCTCGATCCAGGGATGTGCGGCCAGGTATTTTGCAACCAGCGAGGCGGTGTTGTCGGTCGATCCGTCGTTCACAATCACCCACTTGCGGGGCAACACCGTTTGACGAATCATGGACTCGAGGGTCTTCTCGATGTACCGGGACTCGTTTCGGGCCGGTGTGATGAGCACATACGATAGGGAATCCAAGGGATGTTCCTTTCCTAGTGAGCGACCAGCTCCGCCTTGAGACGCGCATCGATATTGCCGGTTAGAGCCGGCGTTCGAGCTGACAGCTGGGCGAAGATACGGTCCATGATTTTGGCGGTTCGCAATATCTCGGAATACGGGATGGGGGGCGGTCCGTCCTCGCGGATGGACCGGTAGAATTCGCCAATGAGATATCGCATTCCGTACCCGGGAGGAAAATCGGCACGCGCGAACTTAGCCACATTGTGAAAAGCGTTTGCAAGGTATTGGCGCGCGTGATCCCACGGCGAGACGAATTGCTCTAGGAAGCTTTTGCGGGCGTTTCCGCGCAGACGGATCAGGGTCTGCTGGTTCTCGTCGAGAACCAGTCCATTCTTCGCTCCATAAAGGCGGAGCTGGTGGAGGCACGGCTTCATCTGCGAGGAAAAGGTGAAATAGGCAGTCTGGGCCCGATCGCGAATGATAACCCGGAGTTCATCCACAATGGTGCTTTCGCCAACGCTCTCGAGCAGCGGGCTGGTGAAGCCGTGAGCGATGACCTCGGGATCGTCCCCGCTGAGAAATTCGGCGATTTTACTGATCCCGTGGCTGATCGTATTCTGCAACAGACCGCCTGGCAGGCTCCGCACCCAGTGCCGGCAGTCGCCGAGCAGGGCCGCGGCATAGCCGGCGTCTCCGAGGTTGTAGCAATAATAACTTTCCAGGTGCAACGGGAGACCGCCGAGAAAACCGCTCGCCACCAGTGCGCGCATCCGGTTCGCAGCATGGCTGAACTGCGCGTTATGTCCGGCAGTGATCTTGCGACCGGTTTCGCGGGCGAGCAGAATCAGCTCCTCGGCTTCGCTCGCGGTGACGGTAAACGGCTTTTCGAGATATACGTGACAGCCCGCCGAGAGGCAGGCTTTCGCGAGCGGATAATGCGTCTGCGGCGGTGTCGTGATGTGTACCACATCGGGGCGCGCGTGCTCAAGCAACTCGCTTAGCTCAATATGAGCAGAGGATACTTTCAGCCGTTCCTGCAGCTGGCGCGCCATGAGTCCTTCACGGTCACAGACGCCCACGATTTCGCAGCCCGGAAGGTGCGCAATTTGCTCGGCGTGCTGGTCGGCGATTTTGCCGCAACCGACAATCGCTACGCGGAGCATCGGGTGCTCTCCTTGATATAGGCGAAGTAGCGGCGCGAAGCTTCGTCAAACGGCACGCTTGGTTCCCAGCCGAGTCGCTCTTTGAGCTTGCGATTTGTATATCGATTGCCCTTCCAGTAGGTCGCACAGCGATGTCGGTTGAAAGCGGGAGGCAGCTGGCCGTTTGACCAGCGGGAATAACGCTCCCAAAGATCGCAGAACAGGTAAAAGAAAGGATAAGGAACGTAGAGCGAACGGAAGGGTCGGCCGTGCCTTTTATACAGGCGCAGAAATTGCCGGCTGGTGGGCAATTCATCGTCGACTACGTTGTAGGCTTCCCCTTCGACTCCCGGCCGCAGACCCGCCAAAGCGATCGCCTCTGCGCAGTTATCTACATAGGTGAGCGGAATGCGATTCGATCCCCCCAGATGCAGAAAGATGCCAAATGTGTCGAGCCCGATGCGCGCGCTGAGATGGCGGGCACCGGGTCCATAAACCGCGCCGGGCCGGACGGTAACGTAGCGAAGGTTATAACGACGGGCGTATTCCTCGACTAGCTCTTCCTGTTTGAGCTTGGCAAAGGCATATGCCTCCGCGCGCTCATTGTATTTCGTCTCGAGCGAGCAGCCCTCGTCGAGCAGGGCACCGCGGGCGAGATCCCAGTTCGAGTAAACCGCAAAGGAGCTGATATTGACGAATCGCTCGAGGCTGCCGAAAGCAAGCGCCGCGTCGAGCAGGTTGCGCGTCGTGACGACCGAGTTCATGAACGAGCCCGGAAATGTCTTCTCGATCCCGGCGGCGAGATGATAGATCACCCGGGCGCCCCGGGCCGCTGCCGCGCAGTCCTCGCGAGAAAGCAGATTGCCGCGTTGGATTTCGATTTTCAGCTGGGGGAAGCGGGCGCCGATCGCGGTGAGTTCCTCCAGATGGCCGGTGCTGCGGACAAAACAGCGCAGGTTCGAGTACCCAGCTTTGGCAAGACACTCCACGACCTTTTTGCCAATGAAGCCGTTAGCACCCGTAATCAGGATGAGGTCGTCGGGCCGCAATATGGAAGCGATTTCCTGCATGCTTTGAACGAATGAGACGAATTCGATTGGCAGCTCTTACGCGTGCGCCGCGTAAATTGCCGAGCGCTCCTCCGAAAGCGCCGGCTCATAGAGCTGATCGCGCTCATAGACCACCACGTGGCTGCCGCGCTGCGAGAACCGGAACGGAACGCAAAGCAGGTTCTGCAGACGCTTCCGAAGCGTGGGCCGATGTTCTGGGGAGACGTAAAACAACATGAAGCCGCCGCCGCCGGCACCGAGCAGCTTGCCGCCGAGTGCTCCCGCGCTCAGGCCTGCCTGATAGATCTCATCAATGTTCGAGTTCGAAATCTTTTGTGTGAGCGATTTCTTGATCTGCCAGCTTTCATGCATCAGACGCCCGAAGTCATCAAAGCTGCGGCTGCCGCTCGCAATCACCCGCTCGGCCTCATCCACCATCTGCTGCATGGCGTGTAACTCGTGCTGCTTGCGCGGCGTTACGTTCAATTGCTCCTGCGCGATTTCCGAAGCGGTCCGCGAAAAACCGGTGAAGTACAGCGCGAGATGCTGCTCGAGTTCACCGATTCTGCCCGGGGCTGCAATCACGCGGTTCACGTCGATCGAGCCATCTGTATGAAAATTGATCCGATTAAAGCCGCCGTGAGCGGCGGCCACCTGATCCTGAGCGCCAACGGCTTCCTGCAAAATGTCCTGCTCGACATGAATCGCATCGCGCGCCAGCGTGGCCTTATCGCGCATCTGGTCGCGCAGCGCGTATAAAGCAAGAAGGAGGCCCACCGTGAACGCGGAACTGGTCCCGAGCCCGGTGCGCGCCGGCAGGTCTGCGACGTGATGAATTTCGACGCCCTCGGTCATTCCAAAGAATTGCAGGCAGGCTCGCACCGATGGGTGCTGAATCAGATCGTTGCTGCTCACGTTCTCGACTTTCGAGTACGAGATGCGGCTGTGATACTCGAAAAACGGGGGCAAGGGGCGGCAGGTGATATAGCAGTACTTATCGATTGTCGTCGACAGCACCGAACCGCCGTGCTCCCGGTACCAGATCGGATAATCCGTGCCGCCGCCGAAAAAGGAGATACGAAGAGGGGTGCTCGTGATAATCATCTCGACGAAGGATCCGATGCTGCCGTTTTTTCTGGGAACACACGACGAGAGGAGCACGTAGCTCGCCAAAACCAGCGGCACAGCAGGTCCTCGCTGTGTGGCAACAATTTTCAGGTCTCAGGGGGAAATCGATCCGGATTTGGTGGGTCTTTCGACTCCGCAGCCAGGCTCCGAATCGCTCTGGGGTCGAAAGAACGGGATTTTTTCCAACTCAAAGATCTGCCGGACTGCTTCGAGCAGGCAGGGCGCGATCAGGTCAGCCCCGGTGGCAGGAACGCCGTGCCGATCGTTTTCCCAAATCCTGACGGTACGGCAGCCTGATTGTCTTCCAGCGGTGATGTCGCTCTCGGAGTCGCCGATCATCCAGGAGCGCGGCAGGTCGAAATCGTGCGTCCGGGAAGCCTCGAGCAGCATCCCGGGCGCTGGTTTGCGGCAGGCGCAGCCGTCCAGGAGCTCGTGCGGGCAATAGTAGACGGCGTCGATCCGGGCGCCCGCCGAGGCGAGTCGCTCCCGCATTGTTGCGTGCAATTTTTCGAGCTCGCGGGTTCCAATCAAACCTTTCGCTACGCAGCGTTGGTTTGTAATCACAACGACGGCGTAGCCGGCGCGATTCAAATGCCTGATGGCGGGTTCGACACCGGGCAGGATCTCCACATCTTCCTCGCGGACAATGTACTTGCCGGCCGGCGCTTTCCGATTGATAACGCCGTCACGATCGAGGAAGGCAGCTTTCGGCACCGAAAATCTCTTCTTCCACCAGCTGCGCCAGCACGTGGCCGATCAGGATGTGACACTCCTGAATGCGGGGCGTCTCCCGCGAAGGAACCGACAGGCAATAGTCGGCCACGCCCCTGAGCTTTCCACCGGTCTCCCCGGTCAGAGCGGCGGTAATCAGGCCGTTTTGCCGGGCCGTTTCGAGCCCTTTCCGCACGCTTTCGGAATTGCCGCTGGTCGAAATTCCGATAGCAATGTCGCCCGGTCGGGCGAGGGCTTCGATCTGGCGCGCAAAGACCAGATCGTAGCCGTAATCGTTACCAATTGCCGTGACACACGAGGTGTTCACGGAGAGCGCGAGGGCGGGAAGCGCAGGGCGGTCGAAGGCAAAACGGCCTACAAATTCGGCCGCGATGTGCTGGGCATCCGCGGCGCTGCCGCCGTTTCCGAACAGAATCGGTTTGTTCCCGTTTCGGATTGCTTCGATCAGAAGGCCACTCAGCTCACCTAACTGCGCGACGATCTGCCCATCGCCGAGAAGCCGCTGCTTTACGGTGATCGAAGCCTCAAACGATCGGGCGATCCGCCCGGGATAGGTACTCGTATTCGGGCTTTCGTTCGAGGCACAGTTCGTGCGAGCCACCGCGGGCGGCGCGTTCGAGCCGGCTGTAGAGTTGCTGCGCTCTCGCGTAGTCTTCGGGGATACCAATGTCGATGAAGATTCCATGTTGCTCCTGAGCGTGTACTCCGCGCGATAAGATGCGCGGAAACACATCTGTTTCAAAGTTGGCCCGACCTGGCGGGATGTAGTCAAAAATAGCGGGACTGAAGAGGTAGGCGCCGCCATTGATCAGACCGGAGCAGCTTACTCCTGTCTTTTCGAGGAAGCGCAGGACACGGCCCTCGTCCGAGAGTTCCACGGTGCCATACCGAGCAGAATCAGGCACTCGCACCGTCGCTAAGGTGGCAAGGCCGTTCTGCTGCAGATGAAAGGCGAGAAAGCCTGGAAGATCAATTTCGAGAAACGAGTCGCCGTTAAGCACCAGGAAGGCAGGTGACTGCTCGAGATGGGCTCGCGCGAAGGCGATTGCACCCGCCGTTCCCAGCGGTTCCGGTTCTCGCGAGCAAGCGATATTGAGCCGCCGCCGGCGAGCTTCGGCCAACACGCGCTCCATCTGCTCGGCCAGGTAGCCCGTGCAAAGCAGTACCTGCTGAATGCCCTGGGCCTCGAGTTGTTCCAGCAGCAGATCGAGGAACGGCCTTGCGCCAAGCGAGGCGAGAGCCTTCGGTTTATCGGGCAAAACGGAGCGCAGACGGGTTCCCAATCCGCCTACCAGCAGGACGGCGGGGATATCGGCAAGCGAGGGCACCGCGTTTTCAGGCATTCGAATGGTCCTCGATCGTCATAGTGCGCCTTCCCAGTGGGCCAGCATCGACTCGAGCGTCTGTTCGATGGTTCGCAATGGCTTCCAACCGGTATCGCGCCGTATCTTGCTCGTATCTCCGAAAATGATCCGTTCATCGGACGGGCGCATCAGACGAGGAACCGGCCGGATCTCCGCTTTGACTCCCGAAAGCCGGATCGCGGTCTTGAGCAGATCGCCGATGACGTGGGTTTGGGAGGCGCACAAATTGTACGCGCTTCCCGGCTTGCCTTTAGTGGCGGCCAGATAAAAGCCGCGAACGGTGTCGTTCACATCCAGAAATGCGCGGCGGGGTTCCAGATTCCCGACTTCGACGAACGGCTTCTGCAGTCCTTTCCTGATTCGAATCAGTTGCTGCACGAAATCGGAAGGAGCATCGTTGGTTTTGCCGGGGCCGGTCGTATTAAAGAGCCGGATGTTCACCGCCCGCAGGCCGTAGTCGAGAAAGTATTGCCGCCCGAGCAGATCGAGACACACCTTACTGATCCCATAGGGATGCAAAGGATGCAGCGGCTGCTCTTCCTTGACCGGGATGGCGGATGCCGGAACGTGGCCGTATTCGGCGCTTGAACAGGCAGAAACAACCACCGGCGGCTGTTTGGTGTTCCGCAGTGCCTGAAATAAGTGAAGCGAACCCATGATGTTCGCCTCAAATGTACCGACCGGGTCCGTCCAGGAGACCGTCGGAAGGCTCTGGGCGCCGAGATGAAAAACATGGCTCGGCTGGTACTTGTCGATCAGTTTCTGTAGCCGCGTCCCGTCGCGCAGATCGCACTCGACAAAGCGCAGGTTACGCGCTGGCCGGCGTTTCTCCGGGCGGCGTGCCCAGTAGCCTCCGATCACGTCCCAATTTTTTGCGCTCAGAAACTCCACCAGATGCGATCCGATGAAGCCTTCGGCGCCCGTTACAAATGCGGTTCCGCTCATGTCTGTTGTTTACCGTCTCCTCTTTTCCGCAGCCGCGCGGCAAGCCCCATTGCTTTTCTAGACCACATCGGAGCTGTACCGTTCTTTCTCGGCTTGCCAGGCCAGTTTGTCCCAATACCGGATCACCCGCCACTTGAGCTGCGGCAGAAACATCTGGGCCCGTTTGGCCGAATGCCAGCCTGCCGTCTTCTGAATCCATTGATACTTCCAGGGCAGCCGGGGAAGCGGAATGTCTCCTCCGAGTTCGTGGGCCGACTGCCGCATCTCGGCGAGCAGATCGGGCCGCAGGGGATAAAAGGCAATCGCATAGTTCTGCAGATAGGTTACGCAGGCCGCGCGCGCCCGGGCGCTGTCGTCGAGCGATCGCAGTGCGCGGATGTGCTTCTGCATGGAACCCCAGAGCGCTTCGAGCTTGCGGTTGGACTGTCCGACATAGCTGAGGCTGGAGGCGCCCACTATGCGGTAGTAAACGCGCGCTTCCGGCACAAAACGGATACCGTCGCTTGCCAGCAGCAGGCGGCAGAAGTACTCCCCGTCGTCATCGGAGATCATGGTCGTGTCCCAGGGGCCGGCGGCTTCGGATAATTCGCGGCTGACCAGCCATACCGCGGTCTGCATGTAGATTCGCTCGGAGAGTTTGCGGAGCAGAAATTCGGCAGGGGACAGATCGGTCCAAAGGCTGCTCGGCAGGAAGCGTGCTTTCGAGGGACGGTAAAGGAAGTGGCCCCACGAGCCCGAAAGCAGAGTTCGGGTACCGACGCCCGCGGAGCGGGCGGCGAGTTGTCGCTCAATCTTATCCGGCGCAAGCAGATCGTCGGCGTCCAGCCACTGTATGTAGTCACCGCGGCTGAGAGATAAGGCGGTGTTTCGCGCAGCCGCTGCGCCCTGGTTTCTTTGTGAAACAACCCGTACGGAATCCGATTCGAAACGACGCGCGCTCGCCAACGTCTGATCGCGCGAGCCGTCGTCCACGATGATAATTTCTTTGCGCGGCCAGGTCTGAGCCATGGCCGAGCGGACGGTATCGGCGATCCAATGTTCGGCGTTGTAAGCCGGTATCAGTATCGAGACAAGTGGATTCATTTCTCCGTCCGCAATGCGGTGTAGACCGCGCGGGTTTTCTCGCCGACGATTTTCCAGGAATGACATTCGTTGGCGAATTCTCTGATGCGCGCGCCCGACTCCGGCAAGGCCTCGTACAGGCGGCTTGAGAAGTATCGCCTGATAGCGTCGGCCAGGCTCGCGGGGTCGCGCGGCTGACACAGAAATCCGGTTTCGCCCTCCAGCATGTCCTCCGCGATCGAGCCGACATCGGTAGCAATCACCGGGATCCCGAAACTATAGGCGAGAAACAACACTCCGCTCTGGAAAATGTGGGTGTAAGGCAGCACAACGACATCGGCCGCCTTGAAATAGAGTTCGGTCTCCTCATCGGGAATGTATTCGATTTTTTGCAACACCCGATCGCATGCGGGATCGCCGGCGATTCGGTTTCGGATTCTGAGCAGGTAATCCTCGGCACCGCTCTTCGGTTTGCCGGCAACGATCAGCCGGTAGCGCGGATCTTGAGCCGCGAGCCCGAGGAATGCCTCTGTGAGATATTCAAGTCCCTTGTATGCACCAATGGCGCCAAAGAACAGAATGGTTTTTTCCTCCGGCCGGATTCCGAAGCGTTCTCTTGCATCCGAGCGGGTCAGCGCGGTGACCGGAATCGTGTTGTTGATGCCGAAGGGAATCACAGTCACGCGGGCTGCGGGAATGTGGAAGTCGTTCTCGAGCTCCTTCTTCATCTTTTCGGTATGCACGAACAGATGGTCGGCTAACCCGTACTGGGTGCGCAGTCCGAGGCGGTTTAGCCAGGAATCATTTCCATCGCGCTTGCCGGCGTTGACGTTGTGCGCGGTAAACACGACTTTCTTCCCGAGCAGTTTATAGAACGCCATGAGCAAAGTCCGGTCGAGAAGCTCGAACTTGTTGTTCCAGAGAATATGAAAAACAGGCTTGGCGGTGGCGGCATATCGGATCAGACGTGCGTAATAGAGCAATACCCGAACGATTTTTGCGGCCATTCCAGTACCGCTCTTATTGCCGCGCAAATTGAGAAACCGGAGACCGGGTAACGTATCCAGGTCGGGACTGTAGACGTGATCACTGCCGATCACATCAACCCTGACGCTCTCTTCTGCGAGGGCCTGGCAGAGTCCGAGTACGTAAGGCCGGTCGAAACCGCCGGTCAACAACGAAATGCTCTCTTGGATCGAACCCTGTATAGCGGAAACAGGATGCGGCGCTTTGCGGGCGGAAACATCAGGACAATCCACCGGAGCCGTAGTCAGGCGCTGCATGCCAATGTCTCCTGCGGTACTCGTACGCGCTCGGTTGGAACCTGGGCTTTAGCGGCCGGCAGCTTCGGCCACCGGGTGATCGCGAGCAGAAAGAACATCCAGGCCGGAGCCTGCATGCGAAAGAACGCGGCCTCTGTGAAATTAAAAACCAGTCCGACGAAGAAATAGGCGAGAAACAAGCTTGCGATGGCGGGATTGCGCCGCCAGGCCCGAAAAACTGTCTGATATCCGACAAGGATCACGATCGCCAGGAGGGCTATTCCGACCCAGCCGAGGTTGATATAGATTTCGAGATAGCCGTTGTGCGCCTCGTTTGGACGCCACCAGTAAAGATCCCACATTTTCGCCAGGCGGGGCCCGAGCCAGAATGTCTCAAACCCAGTTCCTAACAGTGGATTCTGAACCAGAGTGAGAAGCACGCCCCAAACCTCAGTCCGATCCGTTAGGGTTGGATTTCTGCCCATCGCGCGCAGGACGTCCGGGCTGGCCCCGAGGAATACAACGGAAGCCGAAACCGCCAGCATCGCGAGTACCAGGACATGCACAATTACGGGACGCCGGATCGCTCTGCGCAGATTTGCTGCAAGCAGCAGCAGGCTGGCCATGACAAAGGTGTTGAGCGACGTCATCGAGTTGGCGATCCGGAACAGGTAAAGAATCATCCCGAGTGTGAGACACAGCGCAGCCATGTGGCGCTTTCTTCCTTCGAGATCGCGATTGCGATAGGCTGCGATAAGCCGCCAAACCAGTCCGAGACCCAGGCATAGACAAATACAGCCAAGGCTGTTCTTGTTCGCGGTTACTCCTCGATAATCCGGCTTGCCGCCCCACGGGCTGTACTGGACGCCTAGATCCGGGAAGTATTTAATCAGCAGAACCGAGAGCGGTATGAGCAGGTAAGCCGTGCGCGCGATCAGCCGTTCGATGGCAGCCAGAGGCTCGGGTTCGCTCAAAACGATCAGAATCATGACCAAGTCGCCGATCGCTTTGGTAAGACGTTTGAAACCAACATCGGGAAAATCAGACCAGAGCAGGCTTAACGCGCAATAAAGAAAGAACAAAACAATCGAAGCGTTGGAGCGCAGCAGCGCGAGGACTTTTGAACTTCGAAGTGCGAGGATCGCAATACCAAGCAGGAGAAATCCCGTAAAGATGAGCCGATCCATCGGACTGCCGTCGGCCACTTCTTCGGCGGAGGCAAACGACGAACTCCCCTCGATCCACTCCGAGACCGGCCGGGAACAGGCAATCAGAAACCAGAGAACCGGAATCCAGAGCAGTGGAGATACACGCGACTGACGATTCCGGTCGAGCCAGAAGAGCGCGAGAATTAACCCGAGGAAAAAGACTTCGGCCAGTGAGGGAGACATCTTGCTATACCGATGCCAAAGTAGTTACCAAGGCCGATGCGTCGGGAACGCGCCGGGCGGGATGAATTCTTAGCTCGAGCGCAGGCAGATCATCAGAAGCCGTCTCTATCCGGACTTCAGGGTTGCCGGATTCTCCGTGCAGAACGATGAACTTCGCGGACCGCCGCTTCCGGAACCAGGCAACCGCCTGCGAGGCGCTAGCGAACCAGGCACCGGCGGTTCTGAGCTCTGACAGGAGATGCTCATAGAAGGGTCCCCAGCAGCGCTCGGGGGCCAGACTCCGGTCGTGCCAATTCACCACGACACAGCCGCCGCGCCGAACGGCATGCTCGACAATCGGCCGGACACGTTCGTTCGCCTGCGCAAACGTGAGGTGCAGGTGAGCCGGTAAGAACAGCGCCGTGTCCATGATATGCAACGGAAGCTCGAGCAATCTGGTGACCGACACAGGCTTATAAACCTGGTTGGTTCCGGCCCGATATCCGACCGTCTGGTTGTAGCCGAAGGTCGAGTCGTAATCAAGCCCACCCTGTTCGAGAGCGGCGTAGGAGTCTTCGTCAAAGTACAGCCAATGCATCCGGACGCCGATCTCTCGGGTGTTCGTCACCGCTCGGATTCGCTCGGCTTCCACGCTTGCCTGCGACGCATTCAGCCAGGCGTCGAGCCCATGTAGCCCAATTTCGGCGCCCCCTGCTTCGAGCGCGCGGATCGAACGAGCGATCTCGCTCAGTTCATATCGTGCTGCCCGATAGGGCGGTGCCGCGCCGGTTCGGGTGCGGCCGGCGTGGCGGGCAAAGGGGATCAGAAAGAAAGTGGACGGCGCTTTATTTTCGATTCGAAGATACTGGTTCGCAAATTCGCTCCAGAAATCGCGCGCCAGGCCGAGCAATACCAGCGGCAACTGGAGGGCTGCATTCCAGGTTCGGACAAAATCGCGCGCGGAGATCCGCTTGCACAAAAAATCCAGAAACGATCCTGCGATGGCCCGCTGAAGGAAGCCAAACATGGTGTGGTCGAAGCGGTGACTGGCAAGGCGAGGATGATCCACATCGTGGGTCAGACAGCCAATGAAGCTAAAACCGGCGGGCACAGGAGGAATTTCCGCCAGTGACAGTCCACTGGCCAGGATCAATTCGCGTAACAGTTCGATATGAAGATCCAGGGTGGGAATGGCCGCGTAGGGGATTGGCTGGCCAACTGTGAGGAGATGGCCGATCTCTGAAAACAGGTCGTAACCAATCCGGACAACAACTCTTTCACCGAATTCTTGCCGATATGCGACCGGGTATCCGGTGCCGGCATCGATCAGCAGATCGCTGTCCTGTTCGGGAAAGAGGCGGTGGCGCCCAAACAGGGGGAATTGCCCTTTTGTGAACTCTAACAGAGCGCCGCTCCGCTGTTCTTTGCATGCAAGCGATCGCTGCTTCTCTTCGCCCGGCAGTGTTTGGCTGCTATAAAGAAGGACCAGCCGGGCCGGATCCGCTTGGTGTGGTATCTCACCGGTCACGAGCAGTAAATCGTATCGGCCGTCCTCACGGAAGAACTCCCAAGGCGTCTTGAACAGTTCGAAAAATTCGCGAACCAATTCCTGCTCGCAGGCATGCGCCAGAACGCCAATCACGCTCGTACCCATGATCTTTCGATACGATTTTGCAAAGCCTTACTCAAGCGCCATCGCCAGTGCCTGCCTGCCCTCGGCCGGCAGCAGGAGGTTCTCGATCGCTTGAACTAACTTCTTCCTTTCCTCAGGCCAGGTGTGCGCGAGGTAAATCTGTTGGCCGCGGGCAGCGATTGCCGGCAGCTCATCCCGATGCTCGTAGCAGTGCTCGAGACGCTGTGCCAAATCCGAGGCGTTGCCCGATTCGAAAAAGAAAAGCGACTGTTCGTCGAAGTAGTCGGTGATACCTTGGGTGCGAGGAGCAATGACCGGCTTACCCATTACCAGATACTCGAAAATTCGAGTGGGCGTATTGATGTCCGTGAAGGCGTTGCGCTGATTCGGGATGATCCCGATGTCACCGGCTTCGATCTCGGTGACGAGTTCCTCAAGTGTCCGCGGGCCGCGATAGCTTACCCGATCCCCGAGACCATTGCCGTTCGCCTCCGCGAGGACCTCATCGAGAAAGGGCGTTCTGCGGCCAAAGATGCGCAACTCGGCACCTGGAATTTTCTCGGCGATTTCTGCGAAGGCCTTCACCGCAAGATCCAGACCGTTGCGTTCGACAATCGACCCGTGATAGAGCACAACAAAAGGCTTCGGCACTGCAAGGTCGAGAGCCGCCGAGGAACGCACCGGACGCAGCGGAAAGATCTGCTCATCGGGAGAATTCATGATGACGCTGATTTTTTCGGCTGGACAGCTGCGCGACGCGAAGATCCGCTGGCAGGCGATGTTCACCGTCAGAACCTGATGCGCTCGCGCCAGGCTCCATTTTTCGAGCGAGCGCATTGCCTTCACGGCGAAGCTATTCGGGGCGAGACTGTATATGGTTGTCATCAGCTCCGGCATCGGGTCGTGCAGATCGAGAATGACCTTTGCTCCCAAAGCCTTCGGAAACAGGGCGCTCGCCACCAGCACGTCCGGCATGTTGTGGATATAAACCAGATCGTAGCGACGCCGCAGGCAACGCACGGCCAGAACCAGCGCCGAAAGGAAAATGAAGCTGGCATAGCGATAGGCGTAGGAGAGCTTGCCGCCGCGTTGCTGGGTGATCGGAATACGCCAGATTCGCAGGTTTTCGCTCGCTTCGCGTTTCGGCTCGTCTGCCTCACCCAGGCACACCAGATCCAGGCTCACTCCTTGTCGTAGGAGCGTTTCTACGGCGCGGCGGGGCCGTGGGTCGCCTGGGAAAGCCGAAAAGGTGACCATAGCCGCGTGCTTGCCGGAGAGCGGCCGAGTTGTGTTTACCGGCCGCGAGGGAGTAGCCATATATGTTGTTCCTCGATAGTTTGCTCGACCGACCGGTCGTTTACACCGGGACGGAATGGGAAACCGCGGCCGGGTTCTTCCGCAGCGTTTCTCGTTCCACCTTCATCTCGTTCGAACACTGAATGGCGTCGAGCAGCACCGATTTCCCGAACTTACTCAGAATTTCAATGTTTGGCATCACGCAGTGGCCGCCGATCACTCCCGGGAAATACTTGACGCGAGGGAAGAAAGAGATCTCGTCGAAGAACGACGCGACGTCGTCGTAATTCTGTCCGGCGCGGTCGCAGTAGCGCTCGATCTCCTGTGCCCATGCGATCATCAGGCCGAAGTAGGTGGTTTCGGCCAGCTTAGCCAGTTCCGTCGCTTCGGGCGCCGACAATGTCCGCGTCTTCACTCCCATGCCTTCGAAATGCTTCGCCGCGAGCTCGCCGTCGGCTTCGCGCACGGGTCCCAGGTACTTGGTATAACTCCGAAGCTCTTCGAGCATTCGGGCATGTTTCCCGCGCACTGGGCTGTTGACGACCGCGGCTCCGGTGCGCTCAGCAACGGCTCGGGTAGTGCCTACCCCAACCGTGCTGTTGATGATCGTTACAGCCGGTTGGAAGCGTTCGATGTAGCGCGCCGTTTCCCCGACGAAATCTTCGATTTCGAAGGGATAGCAGATGTGCAAAACATCCACGCTCCCGACGCCCTGAACGGGCGAGATGTCGACGCCAACCGCGTCGTAATACTCCGAGACCAGATCAAGGAGCGGTTTCCCGACCTCGCCCAATCCGACAACAACAACTTTATTTTTCTCTTGCACGCTAATAACTCTCCTTCTAATGGGCTGTGCTACAGCCCGAGTTTCCTTTCAGTGATAAAGTCCTGCTCTGCCGCCACACGGCGGCTATCCCGCTGGTGTCTCATTCGACTTCCAAGATGCGCCTTTCATCGTTTAGGTACTCGGGTTGATCGAGACTATCTCGCGGGACCGCCTCGAAGATGGCGTACGCGTCGGGGCCCTTCAGCTGTTGGTCAAGCAAAACGTAACCGGGGTGATCGATCAAGGTGAAGTATGCGGCACGGATGCTCGCGCGCGAGATACCGTAGAGGAACAACAAGCGCGCCTTCGGCAGCAACGACTCGAATACATCTGACGAAAAGCGTTCGCTCCTCCTTCCCGACGCATCGATCAGAACCAGATCAAAATCGGTATCCTGCGGACAGAGAGCGTTTCCCGCCACGAGGGCCTCGGTGCGGACAATTCGGATGTTACTCGGGACACGCTGGAGCGCCCCGATCGCTGTGCCTTTGGCGGACCCGACGGCAAGGACGCGATCGACCTGCTGCTCGCCGAGCACACTTTCGAGAGCGGCGAAAAAGGGGTGCTTCTTTCGCCCGGAAACAGCATACGGCAGGAAATAGCCAAACCGGCTTTCGAGGCTGTGCAAGAAGTTCGCGATTGTTCGGCGCGCTTGCTCCCGGCGTTTCGATCGAGCCCGCTGTCTCTCGAATACTGACCTCGAGGAAGGGAATCGTCCGCGAGGTCCTGTGGCAAGCGTCGGTGCGGGCGCTTCACCCCGTTTCCACGAGGCAAGTGCATTCTCGAAGCGGCCTTGCCCGCACGCCTTCAGCATGCGGCCGACATTCTCTTTCCAGTCATCCCAGCTGCGTACCGGAAGCCTGTGAATGCTCGGGCGGAAAGCACCACTTTCATCCGTGATCGGAGAGGTATAGCCGCCGAGAAAGGCCGTTAAGGCCCGTGCGCGATCCAGTTCGGGATGTTTCAGCCCCGCGAACTCGTCTGACCGCGCGCGCGCTTCTTCCAGCCGTCCGGCGCACAGCAGGGCAATCAAAAAGTAAGCCCACTCCACCGGATCCGGATCGGGCGAACGATACTCGGTCAGGAGATATCGGAGGGGTTTCTGGATCCAGGCGAGCGCTTGGGCAGAATCTCCTTGCAGAAGCCGGCAGAGTGCAAGCCGCAGTTGCGGCTCCGGCATGAAGCGGTAATAGTGCAGACACTGAGCATAAGCGCGCTCGGCCTCTTCATAACGACCGTGGACGAGTGCAGAATCTCCTTGCCGCAGCAGATCGAGATGCAGTCCGTTGGACGCGAAATAGGGGGACGGCGAGGAAACGGAAACGATTTGTAACCGTTCAAACGGCCCAGGCTGGATAATCTTCTCGCCCGGTTTTAACTGGCGCCGCAGGTCGAGCCATTGTCTCACCTGATCCCGCTGCCGCATCGTGTGCCGCGAGTGAATCAGTTTGTAACCGGCGTCTACGATCGACGCCAGTTTTTCGGGATGGCCAAACAGATCTGCCAACTTGTCTACAACATCGCTTTCGGTCGCAAAGACGCAGTTGATACCGTCCTCGAAACCGGCGGCGCGCAATGCGGGCGAATCCTCGGTGATCAGACACGAGCGGCAGGCGGGTATCTCCAGGTGTTTGCGAACCAGTTCCTTGGCTACCGTGCCGCAGGCGGGTACAAAATTCGAAGCGTTGAGGAGGCGCGCGTAACGCTCGCCTGTGATGGCCTGCAGCTGGGCTTTGGGGCTGTATCCGGGGTGCGGACAGATCAGCGAAGGATAGCGCGCCGAGACCCGGCGCAGAATACCCTTGCGCCAGGGGTACAGTGTACCGGTGCTGCCGGTGAACAGCACCGGTATGTTTTTCGCTTCGCCATAGTCGCGATAAGTCTCCGGATCCACAAAGTTCGGCCAGACGAAGAGATTCGGCCGGAGCGCCTGGGTGTATTCAGCCGCGGTGGTAGCAATAGCGAAGAATGTCTCGACGCCCCACCGTTCCATATCCGAAAGAAACCCGGCGCGAGCCTCGCAGAATGCATCCGAGTGCATGAGTCCCAGCTTCGGGATTTGGCCGTGCGCCCGCACATTCCGGATTTCAGGACGGCGGCAGGTTGCAAAGGGAACACCGCTTTCAAACAGGACCAGGTCCGGCTGGTGGCTCTCACACATTTGGCCGTAATCACAATCCTCTGTAACGAGCGTGACTACAAAAAACTGTGCAAGGCATTCGACGTGCTCGCGTTTGTGATTCAACAGAAACGACGGAAGGCTCTCGTCGTAGCAGTATTGAAAGAAGAGGAGCTTCGGCTTGTGGGCTTGGGGCACAGTGCGGTCCGCAAAACGAGATTGCGTCATATTCGGTTGACGGAACCTCGCATTCCGCGAAAGATGGTAGCCGTGCGTTGGCTTCCACGATCGAGTGCGCCCAGCGCCGCGTGCAAGCGACGCGGCAAACGCTCAACAGGTACGGCCGTGAGAAGCTCGGAAACGGAAAAATACGAGCCCCCGAGAAACCCGACGATTCCGAGCCAAAGGGATATTCGAGCCGACAGCGTAAAGCTTGCGGTTGCCAGGAGAGCAGTCAGCACGGACCAGGACAATATCAGGCGTCCGTTTTCTCTTGCTAAGCGGAAAGTGCTCAGACGCCGCGCGATGACATAGTTCAGCAGTGTGTGAAATGCGTAAGATCCACAGAAGGCGATCCCGGCGCCATTCGTGCCGATCCAGCCGATCAACGCCCACGCCAGTGCGAGATACACGACGGCCCAGGCGAAATCGCTCGCCAGGAAAATTAGTTGCCGGCCCTTTGCCAATACGATGAAACCCATGGGCCAGCTGATCACCTGCAAAAACGTGCCGAGTGACAACCAGCGCAGCAGATCGAGCGCCGGATGAAATTTGGCGCTGTAAAAGACCAGCAGGATTACGGGTGCGAAGACTAGGGTGGCGAGCACGCCGGGACCAGCAAGCAGGAGCCCAACTTTGGTTTGCTCATTCACGATGGTGTTTACTGCCCGATTATCGTTTGCCTGGGCAGTAAGCCGGGGATAGAAGTCGGCGCCCATAGCCTGCAGAATGATGCCTACGTATAACCCGCCGAGCGTCCAGGCCGCCTGATAGTAACCTGTCGCTGCCACACCCGATCGACGAAGCAGCAGGATCCGGACGGCGTAGGCGGCACCCATCGTGAGGAACCCGCTGATCATGAAGGCGAACCCCAATTTGAGCAATCCGCTCAGTTCCTGCTTTACATCGGCCGCCGTTACGCGCATGGCCGGGACACGAATCTTCCGGCTGTACCACCAGCTCGCGGCAATGGTCATAGCCGCAACGCACGCCAGCCCCGGCGCAATTCCCTCTTCGCGGAAAAAGTAGACCAGTGGGATACTGAGCAGAAGACCCAAGCCTGCGCCGAGCACGTTCATTTTGGCCAGATCGGAAATGCGGCGCATACCTTGGATGAGCGCCGTTTGGCCGTTGGCAACGAGTTTGAAAAGTACGGCGATCGACAACAAGCCGAGAGCAGCGGTGTGCTTGGTTGTACCGAATGTCAGCTGCGAAATCTGCCGCGCGAAGACCGCGACCAGCAGCGCTCCGAAAACACCGAGCAGGAGGGAAGTCCGGCGCAGCACTGCCGCTGTGCGCGCAATCCGAATCTGATCGCCGGTGCCGACCGATTCGGCAATCTGACGCACGCCACTGCTATTTACTCCCATCCCGGCGATGCTTTGCGCTACATCAGTTATCGAAGAATAGAGCCCGTTCAAACCAAAGCCGGCCGGCCCGAGCAGGATCGACAGAATTTTGGTGCGGACAATACCGATTCCGATGTTGAGAACGGTCGAGCCGCCCACCCAGGCCGAAGAGCGCAAGATTTCACCGTAGGAATGCTTCTCGGTAGTGCTTTCCGGTGCTGACACCGTGACCACCGGCTCTTCCAAGGACACCGATGACATCGCGGTTTAGTGTGCCCCCTGTCCGAAAAGCACCGCACGTGGCGTCTCGATCAGCGTCTTCACGTCGAGCCAGAGCGAACGCGAAGAGGCGTACCGCACGTCGAGCCGCACCATCTCGTCGAAAGTCACCCGGCTCCGTCCTTTGACTTGCCACAGCCCTGTAATGCCTGGCTTCGCTTCGAGCACCCGGCGCCGGTGCCAAGGTGCGTACGCTTCCACTTCGTATGGGATCGCAGGGCGCGGGCCTACCAGCGACATGTCGCCTTTGAGGACGTTCCAAAGCTGGGGCAGCTCGTCCAGACTGCTCTTCCTCAGGAAAGCGCCTATACGGGTGACACGCGGATCCTTGGTGAGTTTATACACGCCCTCCTGCGTGCCCGGGCCCGAAGTATTGTTTGCGCTCCCGCGGATCAGTGATTTCACGTACTCGCGATGAATGGCCGGATCGTTGTTGGCGTACATCGAGCGGAATTTAAGAAACGTGAAGGGCGCGCCATATTGTCCGACGCGTGTCTGACGGAACAGTACCGGACCCCTCGAGGTGCACTTCACCGCGAGCGCGATCGCGCCGAGCAGTGGCGCTCCAGCCAGGAGACCGAGCGCCGCTCCGGCGATGTCCATGCCGCGCTTGGCAACCGAATAGAAGCTCTTGTCCTTCTCGACCCGGGTAAGGTCGGTGTACAGGCTCGGGTGGCTCGGCCGCTGGGGCAGGTCGTGATTCCACTCCTCGGGAAACAGGTAATGCGAAATCTCGATCCGATTGAAATCCTCGAAGCTCAGTTCCCGGTACAAGATCCCTTTGATACGCGCGAGCATGGCACTGGCAATCGTGGCACGCAGTTCTTTCGGAATTTCGGTAAAGATGAGTCCGAGGACGTTATCCTGCACGTGCCAGCCAAGCGCATCGGTTTCGCGCACGGAGCGTGTAAGCGCAGCCAGAATTCGTGCTACTACCTTTCGCTTTCCGGCGCCCTCCTCCATTCCCCCGAGATCGAGCAGCATCAACAAAAAAAGGCGACCTGAGCGTTCGCTGCGCTTGCGTTCAACCGCTAGCGTCCGCTCGAAAGTTGCTTCTTCGAGCAGCTTGCGGACCGGGGTGTGTAGCCGCGGACGGTAGGAACGGTTCGGGTTCATGGATGCTTCTCCTCGCGCCGATCGCGTAGAAAGCGCGCCGGTACGCCCGCGACGATGGCATACTCGGGAACGTCCTGGGTCACGACCGCCCCCGCTCCCACGATTGCGTGCGCTCCTACCCTCACGCCCGGCAGAATGCTCGCGTTCATGCCGACATCCGCCCCGAAACCGACGCGCACCGGTTTGATCACAAGCCCGGTTCTGATAATGGGGTCGGTGATCGGCATACCGGTGTGGGCCGAGCCGAGCACCTTTGCCCCCGGTCCCCAGCCGACATAGTCCTCGATCACCAGATCACGAGCGTCGAAATAGGCCTGCGGCCCGATCCAGACATGATTCCCGATCCGACAAGTGCCATCGAAACGGCCCTGGATCATGCATTGCGCGCCTAGAAAGACCGAATCGCCGAATTCCATTGTTTCGGGATGCTTAAGAACGATGTTCGGCCCGACTTGCAAGTCGTTCCCGGTGCTGCGACAAACGGCGCTGAGTAGAATACGCCGCATCCGCTGATCGAAGGCGTTCTCGCCAGCGGCAAAACGGGTGAGCAGATCGAGTAATTCCTGCCGCGAATGAGCCTCTCGCAAAGAGAGGGCCAATTCGCGTTCGAAAGCCGGATCCTGTCTGTCGGTACGGCGACCGAAAGTCGCAATGACTTCGCGCGGCGTCCCACTCTGGGGAACGGCGCCAGGCGTCTGGCCGTTGGTGATCGTGAACTCGTTCATTGTGAAATTGCGACTGCCTTTCCGGTTTTGATACGCGGCGCCGCAGCCGGGGAAAGCTCCACCGGACGGCCGTGCTGTGTCATCGAACGCTGAGCGGCTTCAAGCAGGCGTACCACCCGATAGCCGAAATATCCATCTGCGAGGGGTGGCCGCTTATCGATCATGGCGTGCGCGAAATCCTCGGCTACTCCGGCCAGCGCCTCGCGGGTTTCGAGCACCGGAGCGACCATATCGCCGTTTTGAAAACCGGTGAGCAGTGTTTCGCGCACACTGGTACCGTGTTCGAGTACGGGACTCTTTCCATAGACCTTCAGCTTTTCGCTCGCTTCGAGATCGTCGTAGATAATCATCTTGCGACTGCCGCCAATTAGCGTGCGGCGCATTTTAACCGGCGAGAGCCAGTTCAGATGAAAATGCGCGCTCAAATTCCCGTTGAACTCGGCCGAGACATAGGCGATGTTCTCGAAGGAACAGCCGAAATGGCGGGTGCCGGTCGCCGTGACTGCAACAGGATCACGACCTGAAAGGTGGTTGAGAATCGAGAAGTCGTGCGCGCCGAGATCCCAGAGCACGTTGAGATCGCTTCGTACCAGGCCGAGGCTGATGCGCGCCGAATCGAAGTACAACATATCGCCGAGCTCACGTTCCACCAGAGACTTGAGAGTCCGCACGGCGCTGGTATAGAGAAACGTGTGGTCGACCATCAGCATGCGTGCCCGCTTCTGGGCAAGCTCGACTAATTCGAAGGCCTCTGCGCCAGCCGTAGCCATGGGTGTTTCGACCAGCACATGCTTGCCCGCGAGCAAAGCCTTGCGTGCAATCGGATAGTGAGTCGAGGCGGGGGTTGCGATCACCACGGCGTCGATGCGCGCGTCCGAGAGTACCGCACGGTAATCCGGCTCAAGATCGATTAACGGATATCGCCGCTTGAGACGGGCTAGCGCCCCCAGATCGAAGTCGCATACGGTCTTCACTTCCACTTCGCGCAATTCCACGAAGTTGCGCAGCAGATTCTGCCCCCAATAGCCGCATCCGATAAGAGCCAGGCGAGGTTTGGACATAAAACGCAGGGGATTGTTACGGCCTTGCCGTCTCGGCGGGCAGAAAAGCAAGGGGTGCGCCCAGCACGCGGTCGATTCCAACGGAAATCGATTGGGCAGGAGCGCCTTCCCTGAGTACTGGGCCGACTTCGTCGTTAATCTGGATCAGAACACTCTCGAAACCGCGCATTACGGTCTTCCGTCGCCCTTTCTGTGCTAGTTCCGTGCCTGACATCCCAGTTCCTGAAACAAAATCCAAATCGCAACAACCCCGACCCGGTTGCCTTTCTGAGTTCAGCGTTGCGATTTTCCGCACGGCTGTAAGCAATGCAATCGCGCGGCCAAAGCTCGGAAACATTTCTGCTCAGCCGTGGTTTTCGTCTGCCGGCACCGGATTTACGTCTCCTGGTGTGCCGGGCTCGAATAGCCACTCTTGATCGCTGCCCAGCGCATGTGCGATCTTCTCTCTCAATTCCGGTGAGGGCTTACGAAATCCGTTTACGATACGGCTCAGATTCGTTTCATCGATTTGGATCATCCGCGCCAGGCGGTTCTGTCGCAGCCCGGTTCGCCACATCTGCAATTTCAAATTCGGATACACTGATTCTCCTTCCGTTTTCCCGCTGCCAGTGTTGCTGCTCATCGATCATCCTGCGGTATCCGCTTTCCGTAATACCCGTAACTGGGAGTCTTCCAAAGCCACCAATCCTCCACACAGTTCAAAACCACCCCGAGCATTTTTTTCGAATCAACTCCGGCCAGCGCTTTGAAGCATGCCTGGCGTTCGCTATGTCCGGGGCGGGCCACGAGTATGACAGCCTCAGCTGCCAGCTGCAGAAGTTCGTAATCGGCAACAGTCGCAATTGGCGGTGCGTCGCAGATCACGGAGGTGAAGCGTGTACGGACCGTTGCCACAAGCGAGCGCCAGCGATCGGAATCGAGCAGGTCAGCGGCGCGCGTGCTGCATTCACCTGCCGGTAGAATGTGCAAGTTCGGTAGCTCGGCCGCGCGAACTATCGCTTTTTCCAAGGGCATCTTTCCGGCGAGCACGTCGTTTAATCCAGGTTCCGGTGAAATGCCGAGTGTGCGTGCTACACTCGGCCGTCTCAGATCCCCATCGATGAGCAACACTAGGGCATCGGTTTTCAGCGCGAGCGAGGCGGCGATATTGATCGACGTCACGGTCTTGCCATCGCCGCTGGTTGCACTCGAGATCAGTACGAACTGCGGTTTACGCGGATGATGGAGGATCTTGGTACGGACGATCTGGTACTGTTCGGCGGCGCGCTGATTGCGCTGATCGAATGGCAGCACCGGAGCGAGCGCGGAAATCCGCAGACTCACTTGCTTTATGGTTTCGCCGGCAGCTTCGCGCGTGGAATTCGGCAGCGCCGTCCCTGGCAGTGGGCGCTGTGCAACGAAAACCGGCCGAGCGGCACGAAGTCTCGGATCGCGGGCCTCGGATATGAGATCCTGTTCGAGCTCCGGCGTGCTCGCGCCACCTTTCCGTAACGCTCCAAAAATATTGCTCATTTCTCACCTCCGGAAGCAAGTCCGAGCCAGCTCGCAATCCTCCAGCGGCGCGGCGAATCCTGTTTCACTGGTGCATAGCGATCGATAACCGGAGCCGCGGTTGGAATTGCGGAACGTGAGGGATAAGGTGCGGAAAGGACGGATATGTCTGGTGCTGCTAGAGCCGCCGCACGAACAGAGATGAGCGCGGGCGCCAGGCCCAGGTCTCTCAACACTTCTTCGATTCCTGTTTTAGTGATCAAGTGGACGCCCGAAGCAAAAGCGTTCACCAGCGCGGCATCGGCCATCATGTTCAGCAGGCGCGGGATCCCGCGCGAGGCCCGCGCCATGAGCGTGATGGCATCCTCCGAGAACGCAAGCGGCCGTTCGCTTGCGCGCGACCAGCGGCTCTGCAGATAGAGCCGTACTTCGCTCTCGTCGAGCGGATCGATTTGCATCCGGATGGCCACTCGCTGCCGGACCTGGCGCAGCGATTCGAGCGACAACACGCGATCGAGCTCGCTTTGACCGGCGAGCACGATTTGCACGAGCTTGTGCTCGGCGGTTTCAAAGTTGGAGAGCAGCCGGACTTCCTCCATCAGCTCTTCGGTAAGCAGATGCGCCTCGTCGATGACCACCACCGAGGTGCGTCCTTCGGCTTCGGCCGCAAGCAGCCGGCGGCGGAACAACTCGAGCCGCTGCGGCTTGCTGGCCGGAATCTGCTTTTCGCCGAAATCGAGGAGCACGCTTTCGAGCAGCTCCGAGCGCGTCAGAACCGGATTCACAATTACGCTGAATTGGGCGCACGCCACCGGAATCGAAAGCAGCAGTTTACGAATCAGAGTGGTTTTGCCGGTACCGGCTTCCCCGGTCAGCACCAGAAACCCTTTGCGCTCGGTAACGGCAAACAGCAGCGCGGCCAGCGCCTCGCGGTGCTTCGGGGTCAGAAACAGGAAGCGCGGGTCGGGTGTCGCCGAAAACGGGTTACGGCTCAGCCCGAAGTGCTCGAGGTAAGGGCTGCTCACGCTTCGGCTCCTACCTGCTCAATGGGTGGCACACGCCCCAGCACCAGCGTCCCGGCCGGCAGTTCCCATTCGCCCAGCAGAACGCCTTTGCGATATTCGAGCCCTAGGCCCGCAGCCGCTCCGAGGAATAGTCCGGCGATGCTGCCGATGAGCGCGATCACGAGCCGCTTCGGCTTCTCGGGCGCCTGTGGCGGGCGCGCCGGATCGATGATGGTGAAGCGCTCGGATTTTTGCGAACGTTCCATATCGGTCGCCATGCCGGCGGCTAGCTGCTTTTGCAGAAGCGAGTTGTAGTTGGCGGCCGATTCATCGTAATTGCGCTTCAGATCGGCCATCTCCTGCTCAACCAGCGGCAGCCGCCCGACACGCTCACGCGTTTCGGCGAGCTGAGCCGAGAGCTGGTCGCGCTGTTTTTCGTAAGAGGAAATCTGATGCTTGGAAACCTCGATCTGTGCTTTGAGCGAAGCAATGCGCTCGCGCAGCTGCAGTAGTTCGGGAGAAGTGCGGATCGGCCGGGACGTTTCGGCGAGCGCCGGCGCGGCGGGCTGCTCGGCTTCTTCGCGGCGGGCCTCGGCCAGCTGCTCTTCCACCGCCTTTACTTCCGGATAATCCGGCGTGTAGCGCAGCCGCAGCGCTCGCAACTGCTCGCCCAGGGTGACCGAGCGCGGCACCGAGCTCGTCGTGCCGGACAATCCTTTTGCTTCGCGCGCGAGTGATGCGCGCACCGCTGATTCCGACGATTCGGCGGCTGCCAGTGCGGCCTCGAGCGAGAGCTTGTTCTCCTGCGCGCGCGCGATGCTCGCTTCAACGCCCTGCAGTTCGACACTCGTACTGCTCAGCGTCCCCAACAGAGAATTTTCCTGTTCCGGCAGGCTGCCGTTATGCTCCTGCTTGAAGCGCGCTACTTTTTGTTCCTGTTCGTCCAGGCTCCTTTTCGCTTCCTGCAACTGGCGGGTGAGGAACTGCACGGTCCCCTCGGCCTGGCTCTCGCGCGCGATCGTGTTTTCCTCGACGTACAGGCTGGCCAGACGGTTGGCGACGTCGGCTACAATCTTGGGATTTCGCCCCTGGTAGCCAAGCCGGAAGGCTTTCATGCGATCGCCGGTCCAGTTCTTTTCGAAACTGACGCTGATGTCTTGGCGCATTTTGCGCAGCAACTCGTCCTGTGTCATAGAGGAACGCTGGCCGCGATAGAGGCCGAAGTGATCGATGACGGCCAGCAGCCGCGAGCTGGTCATGACACTTTGACTGATCAGCGCCAGACGGTCGGCAGCATCGCCCTGTACAGTCGGGCTGACATAGGCCTCGGGAATCTTTTGCGAATCGACCAGAACGACCGCTTCGGCTTTGTAGACAGCCGGTAGAAGACGCGCCACGACGACCGCGATCACGGAAAAGAACAGCCACAAGCAGGCGATCAGCCAGCGCCGGTTCCAAAGCATGCGGATGATGGTGAGCGCCTGATGCGAGTTCTGCGGGGGCGCTTCGAGTTCTGCGGTCTCGTTCATCGAGTCGTCAACATCTTGTTGGTGTTGGCGCCATTCTTAGAGCAACTGGAGAGCCATTCCCGCGCAACCGCGAAACGCTGCGCCTGGCTGGCCGGGCCGGGTGGAAGATGTCCCACTCTGCGGGTTAACTTCCCAATCGGACGAGAGGCGCGCGGAATTCATGCCACGCACTCCCGCTCGAGGACAGCGGCTAAGGCGGAAACGACCGCCTGTTGATCTCCGACCGTCATCTGGGGATAGAGCGGCAGAATCAGCGTGCGCTCCTGGGCCTGCTCCGAGTGCGTGAGGGCTCCGGCTGCGCGCCAGGGCTCGCGGCTGTAGGCCGGCTCGCGATGGGAGCACATAATCCCGCGGCGCGTCGCGATGCCCCGCTCGAGCAGCAGTTGCATCACTTCAGCCTGCTCGCGCGGGTTCGCCAGGCGCACGGCGTAGCTCTGCCAGTTACTGCGCGCCCAAACCGGTTCTGCCGGCGTTTGTACGTCGCTGATGGCAGCCAGCGCCGCACGATACCATTCCGCCTGTTCCCGGCGCCGCGCCACGATGCCATCAAGCCGCTTGAGTTGTTCGCGTCCGACCGCGGCCTGGATATCGGTAAGGCGGTAGTTGTAGCCGAGTTCGAGGTACTCTTCAAAGACCACCTGGCGGGCTGAATGCCGTACGGTGTCGGCGACCGACATGCCGTGCTGCCGCCACAGGCGCAGTTTCCGGTCCCACTCCGCACGGCGCGTGGTGAGCATGCCGCCGTCGCCGGTGGAGATAACCTTGCGCGGGTGGAAGGAAAAACAGGCGATATCGCCGTGCGGTTTGCCGATGCGCTCCCAGTTGCCGTTCCAGAGAATTTCGCTGCCGATCGCGCAGGCGGCGTCTTCGATCAGCGGCAGGCGGTGCGCGGCGGCGATTTCGACCAGCACCTTCAGATCACACGGCATGCCCATCTGGTGCACGCACAAAATAGCCTTTGTGCGCCCCGTGATCGCCGCCTCCACCCGCGCCGGATCGATATTGAAGGTCTCGGGCGTGATATCGACGAAAACCGGGAGGGCGCCGGTATAGCGGATGCTGTTGGCGGTGGCGATAAAGGAATGGCTGACCGTAATGACTTCATCTCCCGCGCCCACGCCAGCGGCGAGCAGCGCCAGATGGAGAGCCGTGGTGCAGTTGGAAACGGCGCAGGCGAACGGGGCATTTACTGCCGCCGCAAATTCGCGCTCGAAAGCGGCCACTTCGGGGCCCTGCGTGATCCAGCCGGAAAGAATGGCGCGCCGCGCGGCTTCGGCCTCCGCTTCACCGAGTAGAGGTTTACTGATCGGAATCATGACGTTTCTCCGAGCCTTGATCAGGCGAGCGCGGCGACACCCACTGCGGCCTGCTGCTCTTTCCACCAGGCGACCAGGCGGATGAGGCCTTCTTCGAGCGGCACCTCGGCGCGGAAGCCCAGCAGGCGCTCGGCTTTCCGCACATCGGCCAGGCGGCGCTCCACCGGGTTCACCTTGCGCGCCGGGCCATACTCGGGCTCAAGCGCGACGCCCATGGCGCGCCCCATGGCGCGCGCGAGTTCGTTCAGGTTGGTTTCGGTTCCGCTGGCGATATTGATTACTTCATCGCTGGCCGGAGAGGCGGCTGCGAGCAGGTTCGCGCGCGCCACGTCTTCGATGTACACAAAGTCCATGGTCTGCTTGCCGTCGCCCAGAATCAGGCACGGCTTGCCTTCGGCCAGACGCTCCATCCAGCGGATCATCACCTCTGTGTACGCGCCGTAGGTATCCATACGCGGCCCGTATACATTGAAGTAGCGCAGCGCCACGTACTCGACGCCGTGCATGTCGTGAAAGCTGCGCAGCATACCCTCGTTGAATAGCTTGGCGGCGCCATAAAGCGTGCGGTTGGCATAGCCGTGGTGCGTCTCGGGCGTAGGAAACGCCTCGGCCATCCCATAAACGGAAGCCGAAGAGGCGGCCACGATTTTCTTGACGCCCATGGCCACGGCGGCTTCGAGCACATTGAAGGTTCCGCCCGCCAGCACATCGAGCGCGAGGCGCGGATCCTTCGCGCAGTGCGTGATGCGAATGGCCGCCTGGTGAAAGACCAGGTCGATGCCTTCGATGGCATGCTCCACATCGACCGGATCCGCGATATCCCCTTCCAGAATGTGGACCTTGCCCGAGCGAAGCGCTTCGGTCAGGTTTTCGCGGCGCCCGCGGCTGAAGTCGTCGAACACGACGATCTCTTCCATGCTGGGTACGCGCGCCAGCAGATCGGCGATATGCGAGCCGACCAGGCCCGCACCGCCTGTAATGAGAGCGCGCCGATACCGGGCGAGACCGGCGGCTAGGTCCGTCCCGGAGACGGATTCAGTATTGATAGGCATGCTGATGTTCGAGTACTGCTTCGGCCACTTCGGCGATCTGCGAAAGAGTCATCTCGGGGAACATCGGCAGCGACAGTTCTTCGCGCGCGACACGTTCCGAGACAGGGAAATCGCCCGGGCGATAGTTCAGGTCGGCATAAGCCGGTAACAAGTGAATCGGCGTGGGATAGTGGATCCCGGTCTGCACCCCGCGTGCGCTGAGAGAATCCATCAACGGCTGCCGTTCCGGCGTGCGCAGCGCGTAGACGTGATACACGTGCCGGTTAGCAGCTCGTTCCACTGGGAGCGTAAGCCCGGACTCGGCTAACGTTTCGTTGTAGGCGATCGCGTGCGCGCGGCGCGCCTCGGTCCACTCTTCCATGTAGCGCAGTTTGACGCGCAACACAGCGCCCTGCACGCCTTCCATACGATAGTTGTAGCCCTTGAGCACGTGCTCGTATTTCTTTTCGGCGCCCCAGTCGCGCAGCATGCGGATTTTGCGCGCCAGCTCCGGGTGCCGGGTCACGACCATACCGGCTTCGCCGTAGGCGCCCATATTCTTGCCGGGATAAAAACTGAAACAGCCCAGATCGCCGATCGAACCGGCGCGGCGGCCCTTGTATTCGGCTCCGTGCGCCTGGGCGGCGTCTTCGATGACGACCAGATGGTGGCGCCTGGCGATCTCGAGAATCGGATCCATATCTGCCATCTGTCCGTAGAGGTGAACGGGCAGAATCGCCTTGGTGCGCGGCGTGATCGCTTGCTCGATCTGCGCCGGATCCATAGTGTACGTCTGCGGATCAATATCGACGTAGACCGGCCTGGCGCCCGAATACACGACCGCCGCGGTGGTAGCGACGAAAGTGAACGGCACCGTAATGACTTCATCGCCCGGCCCAATGCCAGCCGCGAGCAAGGCCAAATGCAGCGCGCTCGTACCGTTGCTCACACCGATCGAATGAGGCGCGCGGCAATAGGCCGAAAACTCCTCTTCGAGTGCCGCTACTTCCGGCCCGAGAATAAAGTGCGCGCCTTCCAGCACCCGCTCAATGGCGGGCAGAATTTCGTGCTTCAGATTCTGGTACTGGAGCTTGAGATCAGCGAACGGAACCCCCATATCAGGCGCATACCTCGCGTACCGGAACGTGCGCCTCGAGCATCATGGCGCGTCCGCGATCCTTCATCGAGCGGGTGGCTGCTTCAAGCACGCTCACCACACGCAGACCGGCATAACCATCCGTCAAAGGAGCCGTCCCGTGCTCGATGGAATCGGCAAAGTGCTGCGCTTCGACGCGCAGAGCTTCGGTGACGTCGAGCTGCGGGCAGAACATATCGCCCGAGCGGTAGGCGACCAGTTGTTTGTAAACCGCCTCGGGGCCACTGTTGCGCACCGTGATGCCTTTGTCGTAAAGCTTGACCTTTTCGCTCGCCTCCAGATCGTCGTAGACGATCATCTGTCGGCTGCCGCCGATCAGCGTCTTGCGAACTTTGACCGGAGAGAGCCAGTTGACGTTGAGGTGGGCGATCAGCGGGCTGTCGTAAAAGGCGGTTACGTAGGCGATGTTTTCGGCGGCGCCCTTCACATGACCAATGCCGGTGGCCGAAATCGCGACCGGGAACTCGGGCAGAATGTACTCCATGATCGAGAGGTCATGCACGGCCAGATCCCAGATTACGTCTACGTCGTGCTGGAAGAGTCCGAGATTGACGCGGACCGAATCGTAGTAGTAGATCTCGCCCAGGGAGCCTTTCTCGATCAGTTCGCGAATCTTGCGCACCGCTCCGGTGTAAACGAAGGTGTGATCCACCATCAGCACCACGCGCCGGCGCTCGGCCTCATCGATCAGCCGCAGCGCTTCTTCCGAGCTGGCCGTCATGGGTTTTTCGACCAGCACATGCTTGCCGGCGCGAATCGCTTCCATAGCCAGCGGGAAATGCGTGGTCACCGGGGTCGAGATGGCGATCGCATCCACGTTGGGGCTGTTGAGCAGCTCGCGGTAGTCGCGGGTCAGCTTGAGGCCGGGATGGGCGCGGCCCGCAGCGGCCAGCCGATCCTCGCTCAGGTCTGAAACGGCCACCACCTGCGTGGCCTGACACTCGCGGAAATTCCGGACCAGGTTTGGTCCCCAGTATCCATAACCGATGACGCCAACTCGAATCATTTCATGCCCTCCGAAAAATCCTCTTCAGCCCAGCGACGCGGTAAGCTCGGGCTCCGCCTTTTTGTCATGAGCTTGCCGGACATCACCGATCACACGCGCCGGCACCCCGGCCACGATGGCGTACTCCGGCACGTCGCGCGTGACAACCGCGCCTGCGCCCACGAGCGCATGTGCGCCCACCGAAACTCCGCCCAGAATGGTGGCATTGCTGCCGATCGAAGCCTGCCGGCCGATGCGCGTCTCGACACAGACCCAGTCGCTCGCCGTCTGCAGCGAGCCATCGGCATTCACTGCACTCGGGTATAGGTCATTCACGAACATGACGCCGTGGCCGATAAACACGCCATCCTCGAGCGTCACGCCCGAACATAAGAACGAATGGCTGGAGATCTTGCAGTTGGCGCCGACCTCGACGTCCTTCTGAATTTCGACGAAAGGTCCGATGCGGGTGTCGGATCCGATCCGGCACCCGTACAGATTCACCAGAGACTTTTCGTGGATGACAACGCCGTCGCCCAGGACGACATTCGCAGCAATCATGAAGTAATGGCCTGACCGTTTGGAAACTCACTTCCTGGGGAGCACGTCAGAGGCCAAACGCTGAGCAGCCGATTTTGCCGATTTCATGCGTGCTTCGGCTCCGGAATGGCGATCGAACGAGGCAAAACGAGGAGAACAATCACGAATCTTTAGGAATCGCTGAGGGGTAAACGCGCGCAAGGCACGTTCACCCCTGCCTGTGCCATCAACTTAAGGCGCCGGTTGTACGGCGCAGACGGCCAGGTTCCAGCGGTCGGTGGTCGGCGCCGTGTCGTTGATGGTGACGATCGTACCGCTGGCCGGCGTCGGCGCGTTCTGCATCTGAACCCAGTAGGTGTCGCCGGTATTGGTGGCCAGATATTGGTGCACCAGGCTCTGCGAGCTGCCGGGTGTGCGCGCGATGGCGTTGTCGAAATCCTGTCCGACGCCGAAAACCCAAGAATTGATGCGAGCGGTCGTGAGACTGGCTGATGGAGCTCCACTCGTAGCGCTGGCTCCGCCGGATGCGCCGATCGCACCCGAGCCGTTGGTACCGGACGTGTCCACCCCGGCAAAACTCATGACCGTCATGGAAGACTGCACGCTCTGGTTCAACGTCGCTTTGACGCTGACGTTCGTCAGCGCCGACGTGGCAAAGGCGCGCCAGATCTCTGCGGTTCCGTTCTGCCCGTTGGTGCGTTTGACGAGAACCCAGGTGAGGCCGCCGCCGGTGATGCCCGAAACCGTGGTGTTGTTGAGGAGGGACAGGCGGTCCGCACCGACGAAGGCGAGCAGAAGTTCGTTGGAGCTAACAGTGGAGAATGTCGGTGAAGTGATGCTGCTGCTGGCGGAGGTCTGATCTTTAAAGACCTGCGCGTCCAGTGTGAGACCCTTACCCGTGAAATTGACTCCGGTTACGCTTGCTCCGCTGATCGTAACCGCCTGGTTGGCCGGGGCGAAGCTGAAGCCGCTCTTCGATGGCGTCACCGTATACGAGCCGTTCGCGAGGTTGCTAAACGTATACGCGCCGGAGCTATTGGTAGTTGTTGTGGCGCTCGCTGCGCCGCTCAGGGTGACCGTCACACTCGCGCCGTTGGTGATGGTGCCCGAAAGGCTATATGTGGCGATGGCACTGCCGGTGAAGTTGACACCGGTGACATTAGCGCTATTCACCGTAACGTTCTGGCTGGCCGGGCTGAAGGTGAAGCCGGTCTCGGAGGGCGTGACTGTGTAACTGCCATTGGCCAAGTTCGAGAAGGTGAACGCACCGGAGCTGTTGGCCGTGGTTGTCGCGCTGCTCGCACCGCTGAGGGTGACGGTTGCGCCGGCCCCGTTGGTGATCGTGCCGGAGATGGAGTAAGTGTTGCCGGTAGCGGTGAAGTTAACGCCGGTGACATTAGCGCTATTCACCGTAACGTTCTGGCTGGCCGGACTGAAAGTGAAGCCGGTTTCCGATGGCGTAACAGTGTAGCTGCCGTTGGCCAGATTGGAGAAGGTGAACGCGCCAGAGCTGTTGGCGGTGGTTGTAGCACTGCTCGCGCCGCTCAACGTCACGGTTGCGCCGGCCCCGTTGGTGATCGTGCCGGAGATGGAGTACGTGTTGCCGGTCGCGGTGAAGTTGATGCCGGTGACATTAGCGCTATTCACGGTAACGTTCTGGCTGGCCGGGCTGAAGGTAAAACCGGTCTCCGATGGCCTGACTGTGTAACTGCCATTGGCCAAGTTGGAGAAGGTGAACGCACCGGAGCTGTTGGCCGTGGTTGTAGCGCTGCTCGCACCGCTCAGCGTGACGGTTGCGCCGGCCCCATTGGTGATGGTGCCGGAGATCGAGTACGTGTTGCCGGTCGCGGTGAAGTTGACACCGGTGACATTAGCGCTGTTCACCGTAACGTTCTGGCTGGCCGGACTGAAAGTGAAGCCGGTTTCCGATGGCGTGACCGTGTAACTGCCATTGGCCAGATTGGAGAAGGTGAACGCGCCAGAGCTGTTGGCGGTGGTCGTAGCACTGCTCGCGCCGCTCAGCGTGACGGTTGCGCCGGCACCGTTGGTGATCGTGCCGGAGATGGAGTACGTGTTGCCGGTAGCGGTGAAGTTGATGCCGGTGACATTAGCGCTATTCACCGTAACGTTCTGGCTGGCCGGGCTGAAGGTAAAGCCGGTTTCCGATGGCGTAACGGTGTAACTGCCGTTGGCCAGATTGGAGAAGGTGAACGCGCCAGAGCTGTTGGCGGTGGTCGTGGCGCTGCTCGCGCCACTCAACGTCACGGTTGCGCCCGCGCCGTTCGTGATCGTGCCGGAGATGGAGTAGGTAGCGCTAGCGTTAGGAGCGAACACTAAGTCCACCCAGTAGTTGGTCGAATTGTAGGAATTGGAAGGGAAGCCCCCGCCGGTCGCATATAAATAGACCCCATTCGGTCCATCAACCCCGTTCTGGAGCGCATGCAAGGGCGCGTTGTCGACACCAGCCGCGGCGAAGAAATTCGAGTCCGCGGCATAGTTTCCGTTCGGGGCGTAATAAGAGACGATGTACGTTGTGTTTGCGGAAATGGAGACCGCCGATGAAAACGTTGCCTGTTGCCAACCGGTCGCGGTCTCATTCGAAAACGTCACAGTCGCGAGTTTCGTTCCGGTGCTGGTCCAAAGATTACCGATATGTGTACCCGTATTATTGGCCCCTTTGTAGAATCGAACGGCACTCACCCTTCCGGCTACGTCACTGCGGAATTTAACGCCGAGCTCTACGGGCGAATTGTCGGAGGCATCCGCTGTGCCCGGCACTGCCGAATTGCTCCAGATCGATGCAGCAGCGGAGGCAGTGAAATTGATCGCACTGAGACTAGCTCCATTCACGGTGACGCTTTGCGAAGACGGCGAAAACGCGTACTGCGCTTTGGTGGGTGTCACCACGTAGCTCCCGTTAACAACCGAGCTAAAGGAGTAATTGCCGGCAGAGTCTGCCGTCGTTGTCTGGTTTTCCGCGCCAGTTAAGGTGACAAGGGCTCCGGGTATCCCGGCATTGCCGGAAATGCTAAAGGTGGGCTGGGCAACAGCGCTGAAATTGACTCCGCTGACACTCGCGCTACTAACGGTAACGCTCTGGGCAGCAGGGTTAAACGTGAAGCCGTTCTGCGTCGGAGTGACTGTGTACGTCCCATTCTGCACATTAGTGAATGTGTAGTTACCCGAGGAGTCGGTTGTTACCGAACCGGTGCCCGCCCCAGAAAGAGAGACGGTCGCCCCGCTTGTCCCGCTGACATTTCCGCTGATTGTCCAGGGTGAGGGCTGCGAAAAGACGAGATCAACCCAATAGTTGCCTTCGTTATATGTATGAGTCGGAAAGCCGCCACCGCTCGCATAAACGAAAAGCCCGTTTCCACCGCCGGCGCCGGTTGCCGGAGCATGCAAAGGAGGATTATCGAGCTGGGTACCGAAATAGGGTTCATCGTCGGCGTAATCACCGTTCGGAGCGTAATACGAAACGATGTAAGTCGTATTGGCAGAGATGGCGATAGGCGACGAGAAATTGGCCTGTTGCCAACCGGATGCTGTCTCGTTAGTGAAGGTGACAGATCCGAGCAGCGCACCCTGCAAAGTCCACAGGTGTCCGACGTGGGTACCGGTGTTGTTCGATCCTTTGTAGAACCGAACACCGGTTACATAGCCGGCGACGTCGCTGCGAAATTTAACGCCCACCTCGATCGAGTTGGGGTCATTTTCTGACGCAGTCTTGGGCGCGGCACTGGCGTTCCAGAGCGAACACGGGCAGCCGGGTTGACCGGATACGGTAAACGTGACGCTCGCCGGAGTCTGCTGTAAATTCCCGCTGTCGTCGACTGCGCGAGCCATCACACTGGCCGAGCCGGAGGATGAGTAGGGATACCACGAATACGTCCATTGTTCACGCCCGCTCGCCGGATGCCAGGTATTGCCGCCATCGGTCGATACCTCGACTCCGCCCACCACGCCGCCGCCTGCATCGGCGGCAGTACCACTGATGGTCAGCGGCGAGCCGTACGGTGCCGAAGCCCCCGGCGCAGGCGAGATGATTGTTACAGTCGGGGGTGTTGTATCGGTACTCTGAGTGGCTGGGAGCAGTCCGGAAAGAATAGTTGTCGGCTGTACCCCCATATCCGCAAACAAATTCACAGTTGCCTGCTGCATGCGAATGTCGGAAGTGTCTTGTCCGTTGTCGTGATTGTCGTCAAGACCCCAGGCCCACTGAACGCTTCCGGCACCGAAGACGAGCGAGCCGCTTGGAGCCCGGTACATCGTGGCGTGATGCGTCAGGTTTCCCCCTCCGTAGGTGGCCCCGTAATCAAGCAAGAGATCCGTTGTCAAGGTGTAGGGCGCCGAGGATACCTCAAACAGGCCAGCCGGTCGCGCACCGTTATCGACATCGCCGTCCCATTCATAGCCGAGCGTCCCTGGCGGTAAAGTAGCGATCTGTCCTGGCGATTGCGTGGCGATCGACGTGTTACGCCAGAAACGCATTTTGCCATCCGCTGCTGGTACCTGAATCGAAAGATCCTCGTTGTCGTCGCCTGGCCCGTTCACCATGAACAGCGTTCCGGTCAGTGCGTTTTCGGGCCTGCCGCCATCGGCTGGAGGGCTGAAGCGTGGATCGCGCCAGGTACCGGTCCAGGTGGACGGATCAAGCGGGTCGCGGACATATGTGCCTTGCCCGGTACCGAAATAGGTCTCCTTGAAGCAAACCAACGTCCGGTAAGGCGTTCCACTCCCGTCAATGCTGTTCTCCCAGCGGGTTTTCCAGAAGACTTCATTGCCGCTAAAGAATGCCAGGTTCACCCCAGCCGATAGAGCGGACTGGATATTCGCACGCCGCGGCCCAGAGACGTACTCGTCGTGTCCAGTCGAGAGCACGATCTTGTGATTCGTGAGCAGACTACCGTTTCGAACCTCGTCCACGTTGGTAAAGTAAGCAACGTCATATCCGTTAGCCTCGAGAAATCGAATCATGGGATATTCGGCATTAAAAAGAAACGTGGCTGCTTCGAAATTGCGGGTGTCGAAGGGCCTGTTATAGCTCACCTTGTAAGCGCGGTTGTTCAGATCGAAGACGCCGGTTGGACCGTAAAGGCTATATCCTCCGTAGTCGTTGTAGGCTTGCCACGTCTCATCCGAGGTGACGTAGAGAATATCGGAGTGCCCAGTATCGTTGCGCACAACAAAATAGATATGGCTACTGCCGCTAGTGTCGCTGCGCGTGAGCAGGGCGAAGTAGAGACCGGAAACCGCATTCGACGGGATTTGCCAGGACGCGGATACACTCCAGTTGCCGCAATCATACAATCTCGTGTTCGAATCCGTTATACAAGCCGGCTGCGTTTGCGGCAGCGAAACGGAGGGGTTGATGGTCGTGATGCGCCTGGCACCGGCCCCGCCGTAATATCCCATACGATAGATAGCAATCGTATAGTTGCTCGCGTTCGTATTGATCTTGAAAGAGACTGTCTGTCCCGGGACGTAGCTTATATCCGTCGCGAACCCTTGAATAGTCGGGTCACCCGATCCACTAATCTGCCAATCCGAGTCTCCTGTGTTCTGGTTTTCGCAGGCTACCGGATTGGCGCAGCCTTGCGCTCGCGCGATTGTCTGTGATGCTGCCTGAGCGAGCAGAACAACGGCTAGAGAGGATAGCAACTGCTTCCGGAACGGCAGCAAGGAAGAGAGCAAGGACCGGCAACATAGGGAGTAATTCACGAGAACAAGAATCCTGCGTGCGAAGGTCGCACGTGAATAGCCATTCACCAGCAAAACGCGCTTAGCCCTGGGAGTCGAGTACTGGTACAGGAATTCCCTGCAGCCGCTGGACCCTGAAATGCTCTAGGCCTCCCGAGGCAGTAAATGCAAAAACGTCTGATCCTTTCCTTCCTCAGCCTGTTTGCAGTCGCCGCGTTTCTAGGTTTTCGTACTCTGAGGGGGCAGGAGACCCCGGAGGCTTACTCTTTGTCTCGTGACGCGCAACAGGGCAAGGCGATTAGTCCCGTCGCGCTCAACCTAGGCAACAGGCACCCAAGTCTGGTCTATCTCGGCAGTTATATCGTGAACGCACACGGCAGTTGCAACAGTTGTCACACGTGCCCGTCCTATCGCGGAACAAATCCGTACAACGGGCTGCTGCCAACCGATCCAACACCGGTGAATGCGGCCAATTTTCTCTCCGGAGGCACGCCGTTTGTGAATGGCACGATTGTCGCTCCGAGTCTCACGCCGGACAGTTCCGGAAAACCGGGCGGCTTAACTTATGCGCAATTCAAGTCTGCTATGCACGACGGCGCGTCGGTGCATTCCCCCGGTCACATCCTGCAGGTGATGCCCTGGCCCATCTACCGCAACATGGATGAAAACGACTTTCGCGCGGTCTATGCGTATCTGAGCGCGATTCCGAGCGCGCCCTCCGGTGCCGGTCAATGTACCGGTCCGGACCAGACGCATTGAGATTCCGGCTCCCCTGCCGCGTCAAAGAGCTCAGTTGACGGATCCGTCTCCAATCCCAAGTTTTTTCATTTTGTACAAAAGAGCCTTGTAATCGATCTGGAGAAGTGCGGCGGCTTTCTTGCGGTTCCAGAGCGATGTCTGAAGTGCAGACAGAATAGCTTCCTTCTCGGCGCGTCTGCGATGGCTATCTACATCGGCGAGCGTCGAAGACGGCTCGGAAGCTTGCGCACGAACGGCAGCGGACGTACGTGACTCGGTTGCGGGCGGTTCCGGTGCCGGGATGTCGGCCGGCGTGGGGGCCACGGCCGCCTTTCGCGTAACCGAAGTTGCTGCCTGCGCTCTGCGCCGCAGTTCGGCCGCGACCAGGTTCGGGTTGCGCATCACCAGGAATTTGCGTATCACATTTTCCAGTTCACGCACATTGCCGGGCCAGTCGTGCTCGAGCAGAGCGGCCTCGAGCGAAGCCGGGATCTCGATAAATTCTCCCGGTGCATATCTGTGCAGGAACGTATGGGCGAGTGACACGATTTCGTCTTTTCGCTCGCGCATCGGGGGGACGTGAATTTCGATGATGTTCAGACGGTAATAGAGATCCTCGCGGAAACGCCCGTCGACTATGGCGCGCTCGAGATCGCAATGCGTAGCGGCCATGACGCGAACATCGACCTGCTGCGTCTCTTTCGCGCCGAGCCGCAGGAATTCGCGATCTTGCAGTACCTGCAGTAGCTTGGCCTGGAGCTTAAAGTCCATGTCGCCGATCTCGTCCAGCAGGATCGTCCCGCCATTGGCCATCTCGAATTTGCCCGGCGTGCTCTTGAAGGCGCCCGTGAAGGCACCGCGCTCGTAGCCGAACAGCTCGCTCTCAACGAGTTCGGAAGGCAGCGCCGCGCAGTTGAGCTTGAGAAAGGGCCGAGCGGCGCGCCGGGATTGGGCGTGCAATTTGCGGGCGAGTACCTCTTTGCCGACGCCGGTTTCGCCGCGCAACAGTACCGGAACGTCTGAACCTCCGACCGTGGCGAGTAACATGTCACAGGTCTCGCGCCAGGAAGCGGTTTGAGCACCGGAAGGGTTACTGCGATCCGGTTTGGGGGTGTAGACCGCCGGCCGATCGTTTAGCGCGGTGGTAACGGCACGCACCAGTTCCGAATGCGCGATGGGCTTCGGCAGGAAATCCACGGCACCACCTTTCAGAACCGTAGCCACGTTCGCAGGCGTGCAGGACCCGGAGAGAGTAATGACAGGCAGACCAGGCCAGCCGCCGCGCACCTGCTTCAAGGTCTCGAAGCCGTCCTTCCGCGGCATGATCAGATCCATCAGCAACAGAGAAATATTCGAGCTGTTGTGCTCGAGATGCTGCACGACCTCCTCGCCATCGCGCGCGAACTCCACGTCATAGCCTTCGCAGCGTAGCGCGAGACCGAGATAGTCTCGGATTTCCGGTTCATCTTCCGCAATCAGGACGGTCGCCATGTTCTTCTGTCCACTTTCTGGTTTTGTAATCGTTACTGAGTGAGCAGACGTTCCGGCCCACCCTCCGCAATAGCTGCAAACGAAGGTTCGGGGGAATCCGCAGGAATTTCGGAGAGCGGTAAGACGAAAGAAAAACAACCGCCGGAATCGCTTGGCGTGGCCCAAACAACTCCGCCGTGCGCGCGAACGATGGCGCGCGCGATTGCGAGGCCCAGGCCGCCGACAGACCGATCGGCGCCTCCGCCGTATGAGGTGTACTGCTCGAAGATCTTTTCCGCCAGAGCGGCGGGAACGCCGGGGCCCGAATCGCAGATATCGATCCGGTACCCGGGGCCGTTCAGCGGTTTGTGCCCGTTTCCCGTATGATCGGGCGGAAGATCGTTCACCGGAGCAGCGCGAATTTCAATCGAACCACCCTGCGGCGTAAATTTGCAGGCGTTTTCGAGCAGGTTTACCAGCACTTGCTCGATCTGCTCGCTCTCGAAAAGCAGCCGTCCGCCGGGCGGCTGAATTTCAATGCGCAGCTCGAGGCCCTTCTCTTTAGCCATCGGATAAACATCGTGCACGGCCTGGCTCAGCGTCTCCCCGATATCGCCGGCGTTCCGCACCGGTGCTCGTTCAAAACGCCCTTCCGATAGCAACTCGAGCGCGCCGCCTGCGAGCCGCGTAAGCCGCCGGGTGCTGTTGCGCATGCGTTCAAGTAGGGTCCGCTGAGCGCTTGTTACAGCCCCGATCTTGCCTTCACTCAGCAGATCGCAATAACCGAGCAGCGCGGTTAAGGGCGCGCGGAAATCGTGCAGCGCTCGTGCCAAGAAATTGTTGCGCTCCTGGTCGTATTCCTGCAGCTTGAGATTGACTTCCAGGACATATTGCAGCAGCGTGTCACGATCCGATCGGAGGCTGTCGGTTTCCAATACTTGTTTCCGCAACTGCCAGGTCTTGTAGGCAAGCTCGACAAACGCGCGCATGCGAAATGCTGCGAAAGGCTTGAGCAGAACGCAGATCGAGCTCTGGAGGTCCCCAAGCGAATCGAGGTCCTTTGGATCCAGCAGTAAGTATTGCTGCGCATGGGGGTGGGATGCGAACCACGCGCGCAGTTCATCACTGACCCGGCAATCCCAGATGTAGAGATCGGCCACGGGAACGTCTTCGCCCGCTCGGATCGTCTCTACGCTAAAACGCTGATCGAACCGGAGCAAAGAAGGCAACTCGTCCGACTGCGAGACCACGCAGATTCGCATGCTCTCCACTAAATGTCCACTGCTCACTTCAGGGTGCCTCCGAATACACTGCCTGCTAAGCTTCCCGGCTCCGACACCAGGAATTAGCAAACATTGCCAATTTGTAAGACTTTGCTAGATCAGAATACAGCAATTTGTCTAGCTTCCGGTGCTAATGAGTACTGGTACGGCGCTCCGATTTAAGAGAAGACAGAACTCGATTTTGAGTTATAGAAACATAAAATTCCCGAATGCCAGGAAGCATTCCGAAAAGGAGGGAAGAAGCAGGAAGTTTTCGCCTCAGTTCACGCGCTCGCGGAACTTCTCACGAAGAACCAGTTCGTCGAAGATGGCGAGAACACGCTTGCGGTAGGTATACATCTGACGCAGGGAATCGCGGAAGCCGGCTTCGTAGCGTCGGGGATGCAGCCATTTGTTAAGGAGCGGCCGGGGAACATCGATATCTTTGCGCAGATCTTCAGCCGAGTGTCCCCGCAAAAAAAGTCCGTAGAAGATGGCTGCCTCCCGTTGAGGGGCGAGAGGATCAAAATCGTCGCGGCCAACCATAAACGAGCGCTGCCAAATCCGTATCGTACACCAAAAAAACGGATTCTCAACCTCCAAAAGAACAGTGTAGCTTCGAGCGAGGTCCGCTCTCCAACATTTCGTCCCGGTCTTGTATTGTTGCGGCGTGCTCGCACGGTTTGAGGTACGATTTCAGCAAGGATGAGGCGCCTGCCCGGGTTGAACGACCCGACCGCACAGCGCCCGAACAACAGGAACTACAGGTGCCGGCTCGCAGGCAGACGTTGGAGGACTTCGGACGCAGCTCACCAGGCGCCTCGCTCAGCGGAAACGTCATTGTGAGCGAGTTGCTGAGGAACATGGAGGCCGGCCGTTTCGAGATGGCCTACAGCGTTCTGCTGCCCTGCGTGTTCACTATTTACCTGAATCCCGAAGACCACGCCGCACTTAGCGGAGTGCTGGATTTTGTGGTTGAGGATGCTCGCAAGGCGCTGCGCGCTCGCGTCGGCGAGTGGAACCGTGCGGCGCTCGGTCCGGGTAAACGAAGGCGCGGGGCAGGGAAGGAATATAAGATTGCGTGCCGGGAGTGGCAACTGGAGTTTCTGCCGGAGCCGGAGGTCGGGGCTGGCGACGTGGAGATCCATTCGCAGCTGAACGAAAGAGTTCCACCGGGATTTCGCGGCACCCGAACGACACTGCTGGGAGGCCAGCCTTCGGTAACGCGCGAGCGCACGCCGGAAGCTGGGATTCGTGATTCAACCGTTGTCTACGGCGCGCTTCATTACGAGGACGAGAGCGGGCCGCAAACCTACTTCATTCGCCAGAATCAGGTGAGGATCGGCCGCGGGGGCGAGAATCAGCCGGTAGATCTTGCGCTGCGGGCAAGCGACGAGATCTCGCGGCAGCATCTCATCCTGCGGCGCGATCCCGCCAGCGGAATATTTTCGGTGCTGGATGCCAGCACAAACGGCACGCTCGTCAATGGGAAGCGGCTGGCCAAAGGCGTTGAATGCCGGCTTCCGGCTCGTGCCGAGATTCGCTTGAGCGAGGAGCTGACGCTCCTGTTCGAGGCTCGCAGCTGAGGCTCACATGAGGCAAGGCGACCAGGTTGGCAAGTACGAAATTGTACGCCAGCTCGGGCGCGGCATGACCCAGGTCTACCTGGCGCTCGATGTCGTAGACCGGCGCACGGTCGCGCTGAAGCTGGTGGAAGGCGCGGATCGTCGCGAAGCTCGAAGCGTTATCGAAGCTGAAAAGCGCGGCGCCCGTCTGCAACAGGCGCTGCATCATGCGAACCGGCAGATTCTCGAAGTTTACGAGTGGGGCGAGCTGGAGGGACGTTTCCTGGTCGCCCTCGAGTATTTCGAGGGCCGCACGCTGGCAGAAATTCTGCAGGCGGAAGGCAGGCTGGAACCGAAGCGAGCCTGTCGCTATGCGGCTGAAATCTGCCGGCAGTTGCGCGTGCTGCATGAATTTACCGGAGCTGGGGACGATTGCCGGGGTGCAGTGATTCACGGCGACATCAAGCCATCGAACGTGCAGATTTCGAGCGACGACGAGTTGCGCCTGCTCGACTTCGGCATCGCGAAGACAATCCGGCCGGGGCACGATCTCACGCATCACGAACTGGGAAGCCCAAGTTATTGCTCGCCCGAGCGCCTGCGAGAGTATCGGGTCGATGTACATGCCGATCTGTGGGCGGTCGGTGTAACGCTTTATGAGATGCTGGCCGGAGCACTGCCTTTTGAGGCACGAGACACGCGCGAACTGGAGAGAGTGATCCAGAGCAGACCGGCTGTGCAGCCTCCACCCGATTGTCCGCCGCAGCTGGCCTCGATACTCAGAAAGGCCCTCGCACCCCAGCTGGCGGACCGGTTTCAATCGGCTGCAGCGCTCGAGAAAGAACTGCGCCGGTATCTCGAGCCGGTTCCGCAGAAGCGGACCATTTTCCGGCGCAGTCCTGCCAGGCAGAAAACTAAGATGGCGCGGCGCGCTGCCGGTTATTCGACCGTGGCGGCGCTTCTGGCCGGCGTGCTCGCGGGTCTGCTGCTCTTTCTGCCGCTCGCCTACCATTTGCGACTCGAAAGAATCAGTCAGACGCTGAACCGACAGAAAGATTATTCGCGATTGACGGCAGCGGACCTGGCTTCGGATTGGCGAGTGTTTCAGATGATGCGATCGCGCAGTGCGTGGTGGCGGCGGCTGGTTTCGACTGAAGCTGCCGAAGCCCGGTTCCGGTCGAATCTCTTTTATTCGGCGGGCGCCGCGACAGATGCGTTCCGGCGGGGTCAGGAAGTGAACTGGGCGCAAGCGCGCCTGTGTGCGTGGTACGAGCTGCAGCTGGATCCGCAGAACCGGCAGGCCCTTGGACATTTCCATCTGGCAAGTGCGTTTGTGGACGCATCTTCGCCGAAAAAGAGCACGGGGGAGAGCTATCGAGAATTTCGTAAGGCGCTGCTGCTTCTGCCCCGGTCGCCGGTTCCGCATCTGGGGCTGGCGCGGCTCTATACCTATCGCGCGCATAACGTGGGTGCTGCAGTGGCGGAATGGCAGCGTGCACAAGCGCTCGGCTATCAACTGCGTGCGCGCGAACTGGAGCAGGAAGGGGATGCCTATCTCTATCGAGCCGAACAGGAATTCGATCGGGCACGAGGCTTGCCTTCCGATGCGAAAGCTGAAGCGCTGCGCGCAGTGCGCCTGGCAGAGAGCGATTTCGAACGGGCCCGGAGTTTCTACCAACCGATTAACGGTTTTTCACAGAGCGGCGCGAATCTGGAACGCATCGACGAAGCGCAGAACGCAACCGCCAATTTTGAAACCGCACTCCTCACGACGCCGTCTCCCAAGCCGCGCCTCCTTTTGCTGAAGGTGCGATTTGGCGGCCGCAGCTCGCGTTTGCGATGAGCGCATCGCGGCGGAAGCGAGGCTGCGCAGGTACGGCGCGATGGCGGTAACGCGGCGAAGCGATAACAGACTCGGGCTCGAGCTCGCCCTGATGGCGCGCGCAAACAAGAGCGTGCGGCGCCGAGAATTCCTTTTGCTCTGCTGCGCGACGATTCTGGTTGCGGCCGCATTTCTGTTCACCATGCGTGCCAAAACGCGCGGCTTCGCCGATGCACAGACGCAGCTACAGAGGGGTGAGCTGCTGAATCTGAACGCGGCGATTCCTGCGGCGAGTATCGGCGGGATGCTTCAGGCGAGCACCGGAACGCAGTTGAGTTCCGATCAGCTACGGAGGCTCGAAGAATATCTGGCTCGTTCGCGACCGCTGCCCAATGTGGGGGCCTTGGCGCATTTGCATCTGTTTCCGCTGGCGCGGCTCAAGCCTCACCTGGTCGTACGCACGCCCCACGAATTTTATGTTCAGTTTGCGCTCTGGTCAGCCATCTATCTTGGAGCGTTCTGGCTCGTGCACCTGCTGTGGCGCGCGTTGCAGTTTCGCGGCGATCCGTATCTACTGCCTGCGCTGGAATTGCTGACCGGTTTCGGTTTCGTGCTGATGCTGAGCTTGCGCGATCCGCTGCGCGACACGCTGGAATTCCGGAAATTTGCCTGGGGCTGCGCGGCGGGTTGCCTGTTGCTGCTCGCTCCGCTTTTCAAGTTTTTTCAAACGCGCAACTTCGCGCGACTGGTCTACACGCCTCTTCTGGCCGCGCTGGCGCTTTTTGCGGCTTTGCTCCGCTTCGGCTCGGGGCCGACCGGCAGCGATGCGCATGTGAACCTCGGCCCGTTTCAGCCGGTGGAGGTAATCAAGATTCTGCTGATCTTCTTTCTGGCCGGGTATTTTGCCCAAAAGTGGAACTGGCTTCGAGATCTGCACGAAAAGCGCTGGGTTCCGAGCTGGCTCCGCTGGCTCGAACTGCCACGCGTCAGCCACGCTGTGCCAGTGATGTGTGCGGTCGCCTGCGCACTGCTGATGTTTTTCGTCCTGAAAGACATGGGGCCGGCGATGATCACCGGCCTCGTGTTTCTGGTCCTGTTTGCGATCGCTCGCAAGCGCAGTGGCCTGGCGCTGCTGGGCATGGCCTTGTTGATCGGCGGTTTTGTTGTCGGTTACCGGCTTGGCACGCCGCACACGGTAGTCGAACGCGTTTCGATGTGGCTGTCGCCTTGGGACAACAATGTTCGCGGCGGCGACCAGCTGGCGCATTCGCTGTGGGGTTTTGCGACGGGCGGTCCGTTCGGATCCGGGCCGGGGCAGGGCGATCCGAGTGTGATTCCGGCCGGCCACACCGACCTCGTTCTGCCTGCAGTGGCAGAAGAGTGGGGATTTCCCGGCGTGGCGATCATCTGCTTCCTGTTTGCCGTGCTGGTAAGCCGCGCCTTTCGCATTGCTGTGCGCGCACCCGATGAATACGCTCTGTTTCTGGCCGCTGGATTCGGGAGCCTGCTCGCTTGCGAGATGCTGCTGATTTCCGGTGGCGTGCTCGGCGCGATTCCGCTCTCCGGGGTAGTGTCGCCGTTTCTGAGCTCGGGCAACACGGCGATGCTCGCCAACTTCTTCATCTGCGCCGTGCTGGCGGGTATCTCAAATCAAGTCGCGCGGACAGATTCGTGGAGCGAGGCGACGAGGGAGCCGGTGCTGGCGCCTCTCTTCGGTAAACCGATGCGTGTCGCCGCTGCAGTTCTTTCCATCTGCGCCATCGGTCTGCTCGGGAAAGCAGCCTGGATCGAGCTATTCCAGGATCAGGAGCTGCTCAGCAAAGATGCGCTTGTGTATACCAGCGATGGCGTCAAACGCCCGGAGCACAATCCGCGGCTAAGCTTGCTAGCGGCTTCGATTCCGCGCGGCGATATCTACGATCGCAATGGAATTTTGCTGGCAACAAGCGATCGGCAAAAGCTCGAGGCCGAACGCGCGCGTTATGAGCAACTCGGAGTTTCGCTCGATCATACGGCGCAACCGGGCCAATCGCGCTACTATCCCTTCGGAACGGCCACGCTGCATCTGCTCGGCGACTTTCGCACCGGCGAGCGATTTCATGCGACCAACGCATCTTTCGTGGAACACGATTCGAATCAGAAACTGCAGGGTTATCGCGACTATCACGAGCTTGCGCAGTATGTGCGATACCGGCACCGGCCCGATAATCCGGAAATTGCGGCGCTGTTCCGGCGAACACGGGATGTCCTCACGACCATTGATATCCGCCTCCAGCTCAAACTGGATCAGCTCGTTGAGCAACATTTCTCGAAAGGGGAGAAGGGCGCGGCGATTTTGATGAATGCCGCTTCGGGCGATGTGCTGGCATTAGCGAGCTGGCCGCTGCCGACTGCTGAGAACGCAACTACGGACGAACTGCTGGACCGTGCGCGTTATGGAGAATATCCACCGGGCTCAACCTTTAAGCTGGTCACGGCGGCTGCTGCACTGGCCCTCGATCCCAACGCGGAACAGCGCACGTTTCGCTGCAGCCGGCTGGCGGACGGTCGAGCCGGCGTTGTGATTCGAGGCTGGCGCAGGCCGGTTCGGGACGATATCGGCGATCGGGTGCATGGGACGCTCGATCTCAAGCAGGCCATTACGGTTTCCTGCAACGCGTATTTCGCGCAGCTCGGCGTTTTTGCGGTCGGTTCAAACGCATTAGTGAGAACGGCGGCTCGCTTCGGGATCAAGGCTGGTTCGGAGCAGGAAGTGAAACAGATGCTGCCATTTGCCGCCTACGGACAGGGAACGGTAGTTGCGACGCCGCTTCAGATGGCCCGGGTAGCCGCCACGGTTGCCGGTGAGGGCAAGATGCCGCAAGGCAGATGGGTTCTGGATGGCAGCGACGGACGAAATGCAGCCGCCCTCGATACGCTGAGCGAACAGACGGCTGAAGTGCTCGCTGCGGCCATGCGTAATGTCGTGGCGAGCGGGACGGCGCGCAGTGCAATGACCGGTGCCGAAGATCTGCGCATTGCCGGAAAAACAGGAACCGCGCAACTCGACCATGGGCAGCCGCATTCCTGGTTCATCGGATTCGCTCCCTATGATGCTCCGGTAAACGAGCGAATCGCGTTTGCGGTGATTGTGGAGCATGGCGGGTATGGCGCCAAAACAGCCGCTCCGTTTGCGCGGGAAATGCTCGAAGCTGCCGCCGATTTAGGTCTGCTAAAGAGGTAAATGCAGGGATGCCGCTCTCGAATGTATTTGAAAAGCTCGGCCGGGCTGTGTTTGAATCGCCGTTTGAATCAAAGCGGCTGGCAAAGGATGCACCCGAAGTGGCGGAGATCCGGCTGACGGCCATTGATGCAATAAAGAACCGGAGCCATCGCGTTGGTGCAGCCCAGGTCTTCCCGTTCGACCTGGTGCGCATCCATCTGCTCGGGATTCCCGAAGAGCAGGAGCCGGTTTTTCAGAGTGAATTTCTGCTGAAGTATTTCGCCGACGAGCTCAAAGCCGCACTGAAGCGCGGCAGCTATCGATTTCCAGCAAATCTTGCGGTCGAGTTCCTTACGAATTCACGGCTCCCGCAGGAGGGCGAACAGTGGGTGACGGTGGAAACCGCGATGCGCAGCGGCACGAAAGCGGAGACCGTGTGCGAGCGCCCTGCACGGCTCATTGTGCTGCAGGGGTCCGCAAATCAAAGCGAATTTGTGCTGGATCGTGCACGCTTCAATATTGGCCGCGGCGCGGAGATCTTTCGCTCCACCGGGCCGTCGCGGCGCAACGAAATCTCATTTCTCGGGAATGACGAGGCAGGCAGGACAGTATCGCGGGAACATGCACACATAATGCGCTCAACCGCCACAAACGAGTACCGGATCTTTAACGATCGCGTGTACCAGGGGGAAGAAAACTGCGGAATCTGGATTATGCGCGAGGGCCTGAGCTTTCCGGTGCATCACGGCCCTCGCGGGACACTACTTCAATCGGGCGACGAGATTCATCTCGGAACGGCAGTGGTACGCTTTTCAGTCGAAGCCGCTGATGCCGCTGAGTGAGTCGCGTGCTCTTCGCCTGCGCTCAGCAGACCCTCGGCCGCAGCCACCAGGTCATTGAGCTCGTAAGGACGGGTCAGGAATGTCGCACCGACGATCCCGGCGTTGTGCTCTCCTGAACCAGCCAGAATGAGCGTCTTCACATTCGGCCAGCGAGTGGAGATGCTGGTATGGATGCGGCGCTGTGCCGGGACGCCCACGTTCGCGCTGTCGATCACGAGCAGATCGACTCGGTCCTCGACAAACTCGAGCACCATGGCCGTTTCCTGCACATTCGCGGTCTGAAGCACGACTGTGCCGCTCGTCTCGAGTGCGTTGGCGAGGAGCTGTCCGGGAACCGAATCAAGCCCGACCGTCACGGCAGTGCGGCGCGAGATGTGCGGCAACTCGACGCCCGCCGAAGTAACGGAAGCGATCGAGGGGAGCAGAACCTCCGTGGTCGAGACAGCATCGGACTCGTCACTGGTGTGAATCGTGCCTTCGCTTACCGCTACGATCGCATTCACGACCGTCAACGTGAGCTCGGAGTTCTGAGCGTGGCTTGCGAACTGCGCGGGGGGCAGTCCGTTCGGCGGATTGCGATGTGCTTCGACGGCGAGCTTCACAAATTGTTTATCAGCGGTTCCTTTTTCGCCGGGCGCGCTGACGTTGCTGGTGGAAACGACGATGTTGCCGCCGTAGGGCATCGAGTGCTTGGCACTCAGAATCAGGTTCAGCGCCAGCTTTTCGAGATGCAGAGCGTGATTGAGCACCAGATCGAGGTCTTCACCGAGCCGCATATCGACCGAGATGGTGGAACCGCAGAGATGGTTATAGAGCGGCTGGCGCTCGGCAAGGATCTCATTGAGGTTGATCATGGAAGGCCGTGCGCCCTGATTGCTGCCGAGATCGACCAGCTGGCGAGCGAGCGTAACACCCGCGCGGCTGGCGCGATTGATGTAGCCGGCGATATCGGCCACGAATTCTTCGTCTTCTTCACGATCGCTCAACTGCTCGCTGAAGCTGGCAATCAGATCGAACAGGCCGAAGAAGTCGTTTGCGATATCGTTCGCCATCTGTCCGACCGAGAGCATGCGCTGTTCCTGGCGCACGCGCTGTTCCTCCTGCCGGCGCACGGTGGCATCGTGGAGGGTGACCATGGCTCCGGCGGCGCGTCCCCGAGCGCGGCTGATGGCGATCTGGCCGTCAATAAAGATCGAACGGCCGTCCTTGGTCTGCAATGTGGTGTCGCGGGGCACCAGAATCGGCTTGGTTCCGGCTAGAGCGCGGGCAAGCAGGGATGAGCCGATGCCGCCATCGAGCGAAACGACTTCATCGAAGAACTTGTCGAGTGCCTCTTCCTGCGACCAGCCGGTGAGCGCTTCGGCCGCGGCGTTCATGAACTGAATGTGTCCCGTCGCATTGGTGACGACGACGGCTTCGGCGATGGTGCCGAGAATGGTGGAAAGCAGCGCCCGGTTTTCTTCGAGCTGGCGATCGATCTTGTGCTTGTAGAGCGCCATCTCGATCGAACTCGGAAGATTGGCATGGTTCACGGGCTTGACAAGGTAACCGAGGGGCTCGGTAATCTTGGCGCGCTCGAGAGTGTCTACGTCAGCGTGGGCGGTGAGATAGATCACCGGCAGATGATATTTCTCCCGGATCACCCTGGCCGTTTCCACACCATCGGTCGGTCCCTGGATATGAATATCCATCAGAACCAGGTCCGGTTTGGTTTGCTCGATCTGTTCAAACGCTTCCTGCGCCGAGGCCGCCATACCAGGGACTGAATATCCGGCCTTGAACAGACTCCGCTCGATCGAATGCGCGATGAGTTGCTCATCTTCGACGATCAGGATTTTCTTTTCGTTGTGAGTAGACATGGGGGTAACTAGCTCGCTTTCGGGAATAGGACTGTAAAAGCAGTTCGGGAAGGGGAAGACTCGATCTTCAGAGTGCCTCCGAGTTGCTTGGTGAGGAGGTTCACGATCGTGACGCCGAGCGACTTCGATTTGCGCCAATCGAAGTTGGCGGGCAGTCCGCGGCCGTGATCTTCCACGGTGAGCCGGACCATCCGCTCGGCGCTCTGATCGAGATGAAGGAAAATGAAGCCCTGCGCGCCGGCAGGGTAGGCATACTTGATCGCGTTTGTGACGAGCTCATTCAGAATGAGCCCGCAGGGGATCGCCTGTTCGATATTGAGCTCGATGGGCGACATGTTGTATTCGGCATCGATCTGCGAACCGCTGGGCGCATAGGTCAACAGCAGATCCTGAGTGAGCGTTTCGGCGTACTCGTGGAAATTGATGCGATCCATTCGCTTGTTGCCGTATAACCGCTCGTGGATAGCGGCCATCGCCATTACACGGCGCTCGCTTTCGCGCAAGGCGTTGGCGGCCTGCTCTTCAATCACGGAGGAGGCCTGCATGTTCAGCAGGCAGGAAATCACCTGCAGATTGTTCTTGACGCGGTGGTGTACCTCTTTGAGCAGCACTTCCTTTTCATCGAGGGACTGCTTGAGCGCTTCCTGAATCTGCTTTTCCTCGGTGATATCGAGCATGGTGCCGGCCAGGCACTGGCGCGAACCATTGGAATATTTGCCGCGGCCGTGGATGTAGCGCAATTCGCCGTCGTTGCGAACGATGCGGAATTGCAGATCGTAGACCTGCTGCTTTTGCACTGAGGTGGCGACGGCGGTGGCAACGTGCTGCCGGTCGTCGGGATGAACAAGATTCAGAAACGCGTCGAAGGCAAGCTTGCCGGACGGCTCGTCGATGCCGAAGATACGGAATGTCTCGGGCGACCAGTTTACTGCGCCCGACCGCATATCGAGCTCCCAGCTGCCTAGCCGCGCCAGATGCTGGGCTTCCTGCAGCTTGGCTTCACTGCGGCGGATCTGCTCGGCTTTGCGCTGCTCGGTGAGATCGCGGATGACGTTGAGGCGCGATGTATCCGACAGCTTGCAGGCGGCGATTTCGACTTCGATCAGCTCGCCGCTGCTTAGTCTGTGATACCAGGGACCGGAAGTCCAGGAAGGCCGGTCGGAGAACGCGGTGAGCTCCGATTCCATCAGTTCGGCTTCTTCGTGCAGTCGGACCTCGTCGACCGTCATCTGCAGAAACTGCTCGCGCGTGTAGCCATAGTGGCGCACGGCCGCTTCGTTCACGTCGAGGAATCGGCGCGTCTGTGGGCTGTACGTCCAGGAAGGCAGGGGATTGAACTCGAAAAACTCGCGGTACCGGCGCTCCGAGGCCTCGAGCTTGCGCTCTGCCTCGATGCGGGCCGTCATGTCGCGTACGAACCAGTACGACCCGACACGATTTCCGAGATGGTCGTGTGCTGGGGCAAGGCGCACGTGCTGATAAATAGCTGAACCGTCTTTGCGCAGACCGCGCACCAGCGCTTCGCCGCAGCCGGATTCGAGAGAATCCCGATAAACCGCGGTCATATACGGCAGATCTTCCGGATCGATCAGCTGCTGCCAGTGGAGGCCGATCATCTCCTCCTGCTTGTAGCCGGTGGTCTCGGCGTGTGACTTGTTGACCGTTACATAGCGGCCGTCGAGATCGAGCGTCGCCCAGCCGGAGACCGTGTCCTGGAGAGCCTGATTGAGCTCCTGCGCCTGGTGGCTGGCACGCTTGAAATCGGAGATATCAGTGGCGTGCTCCAGGAAGCCGCTCAGCTGGCCGTTTTCATCGAAAATTGGGGTAACAGTCAGACGAACCGGTACACGCGTACCGTCCTTCCGGATAAACGTGCATTCTTCGGTTTCTTCGCCATTCAGCAGCGCGCGAGAGAGAAACGGGTTGCTTTCCAGATTACCGTTCAGATCGAGGCGGCGAGCCTGGGTCTTGGGATCTTCGGGATCGAGCCAGAGATCCGGTGTTCCGCGGCCCACGACTTCGGCGGCGCTATAGCCAAGTAAGCGCTCGGCGGCCGGATTCCAGCTCGTCACGGTGCGATTCTTGCCGATCGAAATGAGCGCGACATGCGTGCTCTTCAGAATCGCCTCATGCAGCTTGGTGAGCTGCGCGAGTGATCGTTCGGCTTCAATCTTTTCGGTCTGATCCTGCCGGAAACCGATGATGCGAAGCGGGCGGCCCGAGTCATCGGTCTGCACGGTTCCGGAACTGGCCATCCACTTGCCCTCGATCGTGCGAAAGACAACGTGATACGGCGTGCGGTGTTCAACGGCGTAACGAACCGTCTGCTCAACCTGGGTACGAAATTCGGGGCTGATATAGGCGAGTCCCTGGCCGAAGGTGAAGCCCTTCGGGAGACTTTCATCGATCAGCTCGAAATTCTTCACGCTCGAGCTGCCCGAGCCCGGCGGAATGCGCAGCTCCCAGACGTGCATAGCACCGGATTTGAGGGCCATTCGCAGGCGTTCTTCGCTCTCTTCGAGCGCACGCTGCGTGCGGCGGAATTCGGTGACATCGAGCGCCAGGCCGCCGAGCAGAGTGGTCTGTCCGTCGGGCGAAAACGGAAATTTGACGATCAGCCAATCGCCGGCTTTCTTACCGCGCCCCGGAACGCGCTCCAGGAATTCGAGCGTTTTGCCGCTCGCGAGAATGTCGCGATCGTGTTCCTTGAATTGATCGGGAATCGCTTCCGAGCCCGTTTGCGAACCGTGCGAAGCTCCGCCCATCGAATGGTTCCAGGTCTTGTTGGCGTAAATAAGCCGCGAATTTTCGTCCGTGATGAACGCAAGCAGCGGACTGTGATCCATGAACGCGATGAATCGGGCTTCGGCTGCATGCAAACGTCGCAACATCGAGGCCGTCCAGACATTTTCAGCGTTCCACTTGCGCCAGAGAAACACTACGGATGCTATGGAGAAAAGCAGCATTCCGAGATTCATATAGACCGTCGCGGAACGGACGAACTCCATGTGCTCGGTTCGAGGCTCAAGCAGACGCTGCTCTTCGGCGCGCATTTTAGCGAGTACAGATGTGCCGTCCACAAACGGGCGGTCGGTGTCGGAGAGCACCGCGGCTTCCTGCGACCAGTTCTTAAGTCGGCTCTCCAACTCGCGGGCGTAACCTTGCTCGGTCTGGTTATCGCTGGTCGAGGAGAGCAGGTTGCCGATCTTCTTCTGTGCCGCTGCCAATTCGTGGTCCGAGCGCCACAAATCTCCCGGATCTTTGGTGAAACGGTAGGCCTGATACCAGGCTGCGCCAGCTGAGAGTGATTGTTCGACGTTGTCGATCTGTTCGATCATCTGGCGGGTATGGTTGCGCCACCAGCCGGCCTCCCGGAGCAGATAGAGATTGATGAGCGAGAGCAGGCTGATGGCGATCATGCTCGCCAGCGACAGGAACAGCAGCTTGGCAAGCGGGCCTGCTTTGCTGTCCATCGACTTGGGAAGCGATGGGCCGAAACTGTTGGCCGGTTCGTGTTGGCTTGCCGCTCTTTGCATCTAACTTGAGAGAGTGGGGTCGATAATGAGTGTTAATAGATGAGCAGTTGTCTCAAATTGGACAAAAGGATCAGGATTATCCTGCCCCGGAAGACGGGTGAGAGCGGTAGATGAGTGATAACGGTTCGGCAGTCCCGGCCACCGTACGGATAAAGAGGCGCAGTGTGCTGCTGGGCGGAGCATATGGGGCCATTTCAGCCGCGCCGCGCGCCGCTGCCGCTCAGGCTGATACCAAACTGCCGCTTTCTATTTCTGCTCTGGCTTCGATGCGCTCGCAGGCCAAGCCGATCAGCAACGACGAGCGCCGGGAGCGAATCCTCAAAGCGCAGAAGCTGATGAGCGCGCACGCGATGGATGCGATACTGCTCACCGGCGGCGCTTCGCTCTTCTACTTCACAGGCATGCACTGGGGAAATAGCGAGCGGCTCTTTGCGTGTGTGATTCCGGTTCGCGGACGAGCCTTCTTCGTTTGCCCCTCGTTTGAGGAGGACCGGGTTCGCGAAAGGCTGGACCGCGGACCGCTCGAAGACGCTGCTGTGCTCACCTGGCACGAAGATGAGAGTCCTTACAAGTTAGTGGCGTCAGGGCTGAAAAATCTCGTGATTTTATCGGGAACACTGGGTATCGAGGAGCGCACGCCCTGGGTGTTCAGTGATGGCGTCGCCAAGGCAGCGCCCGCTCTACGGCTCACCTCCGCGACTCCGGTAACCGCGGGTTGCCGGATGATCAAGAGCGCGCATGAACTGGAGCTGATGCGCCTGGCCAATCAGGCAACTCTCAGCGTGTATAAGGCGGTGTATGAGGCCTTAAAACCCGGCATGGGTCAGGATGAGGCGCAGGATCTGATCTCGGCCGCTTACGCGCGGGTTGGCTTCCGGGGCGAGGCGAGCGTAGAAGTGGACGCCGGAAGCGCGCTGCCGCACGGTTCGGAAAAGCCGCAGCGCATCCGCGAAAACTCGCTGGTGATGATAGACGATGGCTGTGAGGTGGAGGGCTACAACTCCGATATCACGCGGACATTTGTGCTGGGACGGGCTAACGACAAAATGAAGCGCGTCTTCGACATCGTGAAACGCGCCCAGGCGGCGGCGCTGGAAGCAGCGCGTCCCGGAGTGCAATGCCAGGCTGTCGATGCCGCGGCGCGGAAAGTGATCGTCGAGAGCGGCTATGGTCCCGACTACACCTACTTCAGCCATCGCGTTGGGCATGGAATCGGGTTGGAAGGGCATGAGTGGCCCTATCTTGTGCGGGGCAACACGCTGCCGCTCGCGCCCGGCATGACATTCAGCGACGAGCCGGGTATCTATCTGCGCGGTGAGTTTGGCATGCGTCTGGAAGACGATATGTACATCACCGGGGACGGAGCGCAGTTATTCACGCCACCGAGCCCGTCGATCGAGCACCCGTTCGCTTAGGAGCTCTGGTTTAGCCGCCTGCGACCCGCTTCATCAGACGCCCGACCCAGGGAACAAGATCCGAAAGTAGACGCCCTCCCACGGCGAAATCCGTCGCTGGATACGGGTGAAAGCGGATGTTGATGCCGTCCCGCGCAGTCGCAGGAATATTGAACAGTTCCGCCAGCAGGGGCGTCAACTCGCGTGCGATTCGCCGCTGGCGCCTGACAGACATGCTCCAGTCTGAAAGTTCAACGGTCAGGTCCATGGCGCCGCGCTCTTCGGGCGTTCGAGCTCCGATAAACAATTCATTTGGCCGGTAGGGGGTAAAGTGCACCGTGGTTCTTTCGCGCAGTTCCTCGCGAGTGGGGCCGCCCCGTGGGTGAAAGAAGAGATCGTTAATCGCTTCGGTTAAGCGCTTCGCGATCGCACGCCTCCGCTCATCGGGCAATTCGGGGCAAGTGATCCGCAGGTACGGCATAGCGCTCGCATTTTATCCAGCGACAATCAGCGCAGGATGCTTCACCGTACGAGGCGGCGGATCTTCGAACCGCAAACCGGCCCTGCTATACCTAAACTTTCATGTCATTCGAAAAAGAGGTCGAACTCGCAAAACTGGTTGCGCAGGAGGCGGGCGCGCTGGCACTTGACTATCAGCGGCACGGGGTGACAGCGGAGAGCAAGTATGACGAATCGCCGGTAACCGCGGCCGACCGCGCCTGCGAAAAGCTGATTGTCGAAACGATTGGTCGCGAGTTTCCCGAAGACGGCATCCTGGGCGAGGAAGGAGCAAATCGCGAGAGCCGCAGCGGACGCAAATGGATCGTCGATCCCATCGACGGTACACGGGATTTTGTGCGGGGCATTCCATTATGGGCTGTCCTCATTGGGCTTGAGCAGGACGGCAAACTCGTCGCCGGCGCCGCCCATTGTCCGGGACAAAACGCGCTGTTATGGGCCGCTCGCGGCTCGGGGGCATTCGCCAATGGCTCTCAAATCCGGGTCTCCGGCAAGACGGAAGCCAGGGATGCGGTGCTGTCTTTCAACGGCTTTCATAAAGCCGGCATCAAGCCGTTTGCCGACCGTCTGGTGCCGTGGCTGCAGACCTTCTGGGCCGTGCGAAGCCTGGGCGGTGCGATGGATGCGATTCTGCTCGCGCAGGGCAAAGCCGATGTGTGGATCGAGCCGAATGCTGCGCCGTGGGATCTGGCGCCTCTAAAGATCCTGATCGAGGAAGCGGGCGGTGTGTTTCGAACCTTTGCCGGCGAAGACTCGATCTATGGCGGCAACGCTTACGCCTGCACCCCGGCGCTCGAGCCGCACATCAAAGAATTACTGAAGAGATGAACGGCTACCAGGCGCTGCGCGAGAGCGCGGCGTGGATCGATTTATCGGATCGCGGCAAGATTCTTGTTACAGGCGAGGATCGCGCGCGGCTGCTGCATGCGCTTTCGACTAACGATATTCAAAACCTCGGGCCGGGCGAAACAGTTTACGCTTTTTTTCTGAACGAAAAAGGCCGCGTAATCGGCGACGCCTATATATCGAATTTTGGTGAGGGCCTCTGGGTCGATACAGAACCGGAGCTTCGCGAGAGCCTTTTCTCGCATCTGGAGCGCTACATAATCGCTGACGACGTCACGCTCACCGACATCAGCCATCAATACGCCTTGATCGCGATTGAAGGGCCGAACGCACGGGCGATGCAAGTATCGCAGCAACCGGTCACGAATGCGAGCACGACCGGCCAGCCCGCGATTCGTGCGTTTGTGCCGCTTGCAGAACGTGAGGCATACCTGGCGCGTCTGGCTCAGCTCGGCATCCCGCAAGCGAGCAAGGAAGAGTCCCGGGTGGTGCGCATTGAAAACGGTGTACCGCGTTACGGAGATGACATTTCGGACCGGTATTTGGCGGCAGAAACACAGGTGGCGCATGCGGTGCATCCGAACAAGGGCTGCTATCTGGGGCAGGAGATCGTAGAGCGTGTCCGTTCGCAGGGCCAGGTGCACCGGCTGCTTACGCCGCTGCGCATCAGTGGAACCGATGTGCCCGCGCCTGGTACCAGATTGCACAGCGATGGTCGCGAGGTCGGGGAAATCACTTCTGCCGTTTATTCACCCGCATTCGCCGAAGTGGTCGCGCTCGGCTACGTTCGTCGTGAAGTTCTCGATCGGGGTGTTCCGATTACGCTGGCCGGGGCAGAAGCTCCCGTTACCGTTCGTCCGGCTCACTCCTGATTGTCGCCAAGCAACCGTCCAACCGGTTCCAGCGACTCCACGTTATCGCACACAGCTTTGATTCCGGCAGTGATCGGGATGGCCAGCACCAGCCCGATCGCTCCCCAGAGCAGGCCCCAGAACATCATCGCGACGGTCACTACCAGCGGATTGAGGCGCACCCGGCGTCCGACGATTTTTGCATAGACGAAATTCATGCAGATCAGGTGTAGCGCGGCCGTAATCAGCACCGCGATCATCACGATTTTGAAACGGTTCGGTACCGCGACCCCCGCGAGCACCGGCGGTATGACGCTGAGCGGCAGACCGACATAGGGAACCAGGCTGAAAAATCCGCTCAGCAGGCCGACCAGCGGCCAGTACGGCAGCCCCAGCAGAAAGTAGGCGAGTGCGCTGACGGAGCTTAGAAAAACCCAGAGCAGAAAGTTGCCGAGCACGAAGGCGCGGGTCGATTCGCCGATATGCGTCCAGCTCTTGCCGACGATGTAGCGGTTTTCGCCCGGGAACAGGAGCAGGAAGCGGCGGTTGATGTGGTCGCGCCAGCTCAGCATGAAGTAGACGAGGAAGGGAATGAACGAGGCCATCAGAATCGGCTCGAGATACGCCGATACATAGCTGTACATGGTGCTGATGACCGGCCTCGGCTCGACGTGCACACGCACTTCCTGGATCGGCGGCGGCGTGTTGGCAGCCGCAGCCGCCGCAGCAGTGCCGGCGCGGCGTTTGCGGGCGCGCTGTGCTTCCTGCGGCTTCTGTTCGATCTGCTGCTGCTGCTCGCGAAAGCTCTTCGGGATGATCAGGTCGAGCGTGCGCTTTTCGGTTTCGTCCATGCGTGCGTTCACGGCATCGACAATCTCACCGACGCGCGAACTGTAGCTGGGCAGGTCTTCTTTGATCGTCGCTATCTGGCCCCAGGCAATGGCGCCGAGGATATAAACCCCGAGAATCGCGATCCCGAGCACGATGGCGGTGGCCAGGGCGCGCGGCAGACGCAGCTTCATCACCAGCACCACGGCCGGATCCAGAATGAACGCAAAAACAGCCGAAATGATGAGCGTGATGAAGAAATCGCGTCCGAAATAAAGCAGCGCAATCAACGCCGCTCCGGCGATCACCGACCGAGCGAGGCCGAAGTTACTCGAAGTGGCAGGAGCGTCGAGAAGTGCCAAAGGGAAGAGACTGCAGGTCCTCTGTCAACCGCTAATCTAGCACGCCCGAAGCCTCTATAATCCAACTTGGCGCCTCCTGAAATCTCCGGCCGCATTCTCGCGCTCGATGTCGGCAAGAAACGAATCGGCCTGGCCGTGAGCGATGCTTTGCGCATCACAGCGCAGGGTTTGGAAACGTTTCAGCGCACGCGCATTCGCGACGATCTGCGACAACTGAAAGAGATGGTGAATCAATCGGGGATTGGATTGCTGCTGGTCGGCAAACCGCTGCACATGAGCGGCGATGAAAGCCGCCAGAGCGAATATACCCGAGAGTTTGCAGATCGGCTAAGCGCGGAAACGGGTGTACCGGTCGTGTATTGGGACGAGCGGCTGACGTCTATGGAGGCGGAACGCCTTCTGAAGCACGCGGGCGCGACGCTCGAGGATCGCAAGCGTGTGGTAGACCGGATGGCGGCGACTCTGTTGCTCGAAAGCTATCTCGGCTACTTGCAGCAGGGAGGCGCGATTGGCTGAGCGCCGCGGCTGCATGGTTCGCGCCTTGCTGCTGATTGTTGTTGCAGGCATTCTGGCAGCGGCGGGCATTGCCAGCTACTGGTATCTTTCGCCATACCGCAATTTCGGCACCGAGACGTTCGTCGAGATCGAGCATGGGATGTCGTCGCGAGCGATTGCGGCGAAGCTGCAGAAACAGGGCGTCGTGCGATCGCGCTATGCATTTCTCCTTGTGCGAGCGCTGCATCCGCGTGCGCCGCTACAGGCCGGGGAGTATCGCTTCGGTTCTGCGCAGACGCCCTTCCAGGTCTTCAACAAAATCGCGCGCGGCGAAATTTTTTACGAGGAGTTTACGATTCCGGAGGGCAGCAATATGTTTGATATTGCCGGGCTGCTCCGGAATGGCGATACGGTAAAGGCGGCGGATTTTCTGGCGGCGGCGGCGGATCCCTCGCTCATTCGCGACCTGGATCCGAAGGCGCCGAATCTCGAAGGATATCTGTTCCCGTCTACGTATCGCGTAACGCATAAAACGACGGCGAAACAGCTTTGCCGTAGTATGATCGATGAATTTCGAAAGCAGTGGAAACAGCTGGGCGGAGAGGCCCAGAACGCGCGTATCCACGAGATCGTGATCGTGGCGTCGCTGGTGGAAAAGGAATCGGCCAGTCCCGAGGAGCGCCCGGACGTAGCGTCGGTCTTCTTTAATCGCCTCCGGCTGAGCATGCCGCTGCAATGCGATCCCACGACGGTGTATGCGGCGCTGCTCGAAAATCGTTATCGCGGGACGATCTACAAATCGGATCTGGCGAGCATGAACGCGTACAACACGTACACGCATAATGGGCTACCGCCGGGCGCGATTGCCAATCCGGGTGCAATGTCGTTGAAAGCGGCGCTGCATCCGGCGGCAACGAATTATTTGTATTTTGTGGCCAAGCCGGATCGTTCCGGGACACATGCGTTTTCCGCAACGCTCGCTGAGCACGAGAAGAATGTGGAAGCGTTTCGACGGGCGCAGCGCTAGTTACAGCTCTTTGTGGAAGACGGCCTGGCGTTTCCATTCGCTGTAGCCGTGGCGCAAATAGAACTGGTGGGCGCGTTCGCGAGTCGTGCGGGAACGGACGACGACTTTGCGGATGCCGCGGCTGCCAATCCACTCTTCGGCGCGTGCAACCAGCTGCTCGCCGATGCCGCGGCTGCGATGTTTGCCGGACACGACGAGGCCGCCGATTTCGCCGAAAGCTGGCGATGCGAGGTGATGCACGATTGCCACATCGATCCAGCCGACGAGTGCGCTGTCAACGCAGGCCACGAAGAGCGCGTGTTCTGGGCGCTCACGAAGAGCTTTTATGCGAGCGCCGATTTCGTCCGGCTCGGCGGGATAGCCGAGTTCGCCGCTGAGCGCGGCGACCTCCAGCGCGTCATCCGCGCGCATTTCGCGTATAAGGATGGGCGAATTCATTCAAACAAGGAGACGGCTTTGCGGCCTGCGAGGCGTTCGGCGATATGCTCGCCCAGACGGTCGGCGAAGCTCGATTCCGGAGACACGGTTGTATTGAAAAGGACGACCGCCGCGGTGTCTTCCCGCGGATTGAAATAAGCGAAGCTGCTGTATCCGCCGGTACCGCCGTTGTGCCAGTAATCGCCGGTCTTTTCGTTGTAGAGCCAGACGAGCGCGATCTTCATGCCGGGGCCGATGTCCGAGCGGAGTTGGTGGGTGAGCGGAATCGATTGCGGCAGCGTGCCGGGTGTCTTCTCTGGGTGCAGTTGTGCTTCAAGATACGTGAGCATGTCCCCAGCGCTGGAACGAATGGCGCCTGCTCCCGCAAGCGCATCGAGATCCCAGGCGTGGGCGGGATGGTGCGTAGAGTCGTGGCCAAGTGCGAAGCGTTGCTGCAGCTCAGGCGAAAGTTTGATGACCGTATCGTGCATCGCGAGCGGCCCGGTGACTTCGTGCGCGAGTAGTTCCGGATAGGTGGTGTGCTCGCAGTTCGCGAGCGCCTGGCCTAATAGTCCGAGGCCAAGATTGCTGTAGCCGAAGCTGGCGTTGGAGGGTCGTGCCAACCCGATTTTCGCGATGAATTCGTAAAGATTTTCGGCTGTGTAGTCCGCATAGGGATTGCTCGGATCGGCGGGATGAAAGTTATCGGGCATGCGCGGCAGGCCGGAGTGCTGGGTGGCGAGATCGAGCAGGGTGATCTCCGGCCCGTTTGGTTTCGGCACGGTATTGGCCGGAAGCAGTTCCCGGACGGGTGTCTCGAGTGTGACCTTTTTCTGCTCCACCATCTGCGCCAGTATGAGACCGGTAAAGGTCTTGGTAATCGAGCCGATCTCAAAGATGGAATCTTCCTTTACCGGCCCATAGCTCCAGACGTAGCGCTTGCCGTGCTGCACGACACCGATTGCGACGCCGCCTCCGGTTGCTGGCGAAAGCGCGCCCGTTTGTAATGCTTGCGCGAGATCGCGATCGAGTACCGGTTTCAGATCCGCCGCAGCGATGGGCGCCATAGCAGCTTCATAGCTGGGCGGCTTGATGCCGGCCGCGGCTTTCTGGCGGGTGAGATTGAGCGGCAGCGGCTTGCCCTGCGACCACGTTCCAGTCAACTGATTCGCGTCCTCGCTCAGCGTTCCAGACCAGTTGCCGTGTACGCTTGGCACATCAAAGGAGAGCTTGTTGCCCTCAAACTTGACGTTGTCGCACGGAAGGCCGATTGCGCCCTGATCGAGGCTGTCGAGCGTGCAGTGCTCTTTGCCCGTAACGTCGCTCTTGAGATTCACCTGAATGCGCAGATGCTGACCGCCGGCTTCGAGAGTGCCGAGCCAGACGCCATCGACTTTCGACGGTTTGCCCGCGGGCTGATCCTTGTTGAAGTTCAACGGCGCAGACTGCCCGCCCTGCGACCAGTTGCCCGAAAGTGTCGCGGCATCGGAGGTGACGGTTCCCTTCCAGTTGCCATTGACGCTCGGAACATCGAACGAGAGATTCGCGCCCTCCAGTTTGATGTTCGCGCAGGGCAGGCCTTTTGCACCCTGATCGGGACTGTCGAGCGTGCCTTCCAAAGAGCCGGCGCCGGATTGCTTCAGATGCAGATTGAGATGGAGCGGCCCGAGAGTGCCGGAGTAGTCGCCCGAGAGATTGGGCGCTTGAGCGAAGCTACACATCGCGAGAGCGGCGAGAGCGAGCGACAGCCGTACAAGTGTCACAGAAGCCTCTCGGAGAATTATGTACCCGTGACTACGCCGCCGTCTACGCTGAGGACGGTGCCCGTGATGAAACTTGCAGCATCGGATGCCAGCCAGAGGTACGCGTTGGCAATGTCTGCGGGCTGCCCGAGGCGGCCGAGCGGCGTGTGTTCCACCATCGTGTGGCGGATCTTTTCCGGCACCGATCGGATCATCTCGGTCGCGATATAGCCGGGTGCGACGGCGTTGACGCGAATTTTGTGTTTACCGAGCTCGCGCGCCCAAACTTTGGTCATGCCGATCACGCCGGCTTTGGAGGCGATGTAGTTCGTCTGTCCGAAATTGCCGTATAGAGCGACCACGCTCGATGCATTGAGGATGACTCCGCCCGCTGCGGCCGCAACCATGTGCTGCGCAACGGCACGGGCGCAGTGGAATACGCCTTTGAGATTGACCGCGATAACGGCATCGAACTGCTCGTCGGAGAGAGAGCCGGTGAGTGCGCCATCTTTGTACTTGAGCAGCTGCGCATCCCACAGAATGCCGGCGTTGTTAACGAGCACGTATGGCGCGCCCCAGAGCGCGGTGATTTCGACCAGGGCGGCGTCAATAGAGAGCGTATCCGTGACATTGACCGTTTGGAAGATGCCGCCGGGGGGCGGGTTGCCGGGATTCACATCCCAACAGGCGACGCGTGCTCCTTCGGCGGCGAAAAGCTCAGCGGTGGCTTTGCCGATGCCGCTGGCGGCGCCGGTAACGATGACCACTTTGTTTTTAAGACCGGTCTCGATCATGATGACTATATTGGACACCAACGTTGTTTAAGAAGCGGTATCTGATATTCGTCATCGTGAGCTTGCGAGCAACGTGTGCTTTTGCCCAGCAGGACGATCTTGCGCTCGCCCGCTCGTATGCTGACCGTAATCTGCTGCCGGCCGCCGAAACCGAAGCTCGCCGGGTGTCTGCTGCTCATCCCGATTCGCCGGATGCTCACTTTCTGCTGGGCTACATCCTGTTTCGCGAGCAGAAGGCGCGCGAGTCGCTGGCCGAATACACCGCCGGGGCGAAATACCGCAAGCCGAGCGCAGCCGACCTGCGGGTAGTCGGCGCCGACTATGTCCTGCTCAATGATTACGAGGATGCGGACAAGTGGTTCACCAAATCGACCGAATTTGATCCTTCCAACGTGCTCGGCTGGTACTATCTCGGCCGCACGAAATACAACGAAAACCGCTTCGAAGAAGCCATCGCCGCATTCAAGCGCTGTCTCGATCTCGCCCCGCGCCACGTGCGAGCCGAAGATAATCTCGGGCTTTCCTATCAGGGTCTCGGCCGTTACGACGAAGCGTATCAGGCGTTCAAAAACGCCATCGATTGGCAATCCAATATCGCCGACGACAGCAAAGATCCGTGGCCTTACATCGACATGGGCAGCTTTCTCATCGAGACCAATCGCCCCCAGGAAGCCGTTCCTTATCTGAAGCAGGCCATCGCGCTTGTGCCGGATTCGCCCAAGGCTCATCAGCAACTAGGCAAGGCGTATCTTGCTGCGAAACAATTTCCGGCAGCACAGGCAGAATTGGAAGCTGCCGTAAGACTCGAGCCGGACAGCGCGCCGGCTCATTACGTCCTCGGACAGCTTTATCAAAAAGAGGGCCAGCCCGACAAAGCCAGGCAAGAATTCGCGAAATATCAGCAGCTGAATGCGAGCAAGTCGCCGAACAAGGCTCAGTGAGCCGTCTGGCTGTTCTGAATCACTTCGCCCGCACGTTCAGCTTGCGCATTGCGTGACTTCTGCTCGAGCTCGCTGAAGGTCTTCATCTCCGAATGTGCCTGTTCCGCCTGCCCGGTTGCGCGATACGCCTGAACCAGCAGAAAATGCACGCTCGCCTCCGCCGGATTTGCCTTTTCCGCCGCCAGCAGCTCCGGAATCGCCTCCTGATCGCGATGCAGCTTGATGAGCACGCGTCCGCGATCCGCTCTCGCCTCCGTCAGATTCGGGCACCCTGCCAGCGCCTTGTCGACGTGCTTGAGCGCCTCCTCCATCTCCACGCCTTTTTCGACGAGAATATCGCCCAGCTTGTACTCGATCAGGCAATTCCGCGGATCAATCTTCTGCTCCGCCAGAAACTGTTCCGTTGCGTTGTCCCATTGCTGGAGGCTCCAGTACAGATCCCCCAGCTTGAAATGCACGCCCGGCTGATTCGGGGCCACTTCAATCGCCTTCTTGTACTCCACGATCGCGCCGTTGTAATTTTTCATGCTCTCCATCAACTCGGCCGAAATCTGGTGAGCCCAGACCGAGTTTGGATCGATCTCGTTCATCTTCGACAGTGCCTGTTCGCCGAGCTGCATGTAAACGCGGCCGAGCAAATACCAGACGCGCTCATTCCGTGGCTGCCGTTGCGCCAGTCTCTGCAGATGCTCCGCGGCTGCGTTGAATTCGCCCAGCTTCGTCAGATCGTTGACCAGCAGGAATTCCGCATTGTCATCGGCGGGATGCGCCTTCAGTGCAGCCTCCAGATACGGCCGCGCCTTCGCATATTCGCCCATTTGGAAGAGCGATAAACCAAGTAGTGCGCGCGCTGAACTCATCCGGCTGTCCACTTTCAGACCGCGCTCGAGCACATCCGCCGCATCCGCGAAACGCCCCTGCTTGACATACAGCGCTCCAAGGTTGTTGTACGCCGGAGCAAGCTGCGGATCGAGCTTGAGTATCTCGCGGTACTTATCGATCGCCGTCGCAAAATCGCCGGACGCTTCCGCCGCGCTTGCTTCAGCGTGCAACGTATCGACACGATCCGACTGCGCGGGCGCTATACCCGCAATCGCAACCGCAAGAAACAAAATCCGAATGGCAGACCACGGCGCCATGGTTACACTATAGAGCCTGAGAGTGAGCCCGCGTTTTGTTTCGCTCGTGAGTTTGCTGGCGTGTGCCGCCGGAATTTCTTTGTGCGCCGGCGTGTTTCCGCTAGCCTTCCAGGACGTAGCCGAACAGGCTGGCATTCGCGCCAGTATGCGATGCGGCGGTCCGGAGAAGCGCTGGATTCCGGAAGCGAACGGCAGCGGCGCGGCCTGGCTTGACTACGATAACGACGGCTACATGGACCTGCTCATCGTCAACGGCGGTACGATGCAGCAGCTCCGGCAGACGCTCGCCGGTACTCCCCCGTCTGCCCCGGCAAGCGGCGTCTATCTGTACCACAATCTGCGCAACGGCCGCTTCGAAGATGTCACGGCGCGCGCGGGACTCGTCAATCCGTACTGGGGCACCGGAGCCAACGCCGCCGATTACAACGGTGATGGTTTCGTCGATATTTTAATTACGACGATCGGCCGCGATCTGCTCTACAAGAACAACGGCGATGGCACATTCACCGAAGTCAGCGGCGCCGCCGGGTTGCGCGATTCCGTGGCATGGCACACCGGCAGCGCATTCGGCGATTTCGAGGGCAATGGGCGACTGGATCTCTTCATCACGGGCTATGTGGACCTGCGCTCGATGCGCTGGACCGACCCGGCGCCCGTTTGCGATTGGTATGGCCAGCGTGTGTTCTGCGGACCGGTTGGGCTGAAGGGGGAACATAGTGTCTTGTATCGCAACAATGGCGACGGCACATTCACAGATGTGACAAAGGTATCCGGGATAGCGGGGGTTCCGGAGGCGCACGGCTTCACGACAGTTGCCGCGGATTTCAACGGGGACGGCAAACTCGATATCTTCGTCGCGAACGACTCTGATCCGAATTATCTGTTCATCAACAAGGGCAGCGGCAAGTTTGAAGAACAGGGCCTCGATCGCGGCGTGGCCGTAAACGCGGACGGGCGCACGCAATCGAATATGGGCGTGGCGATCGGATCGTACGGCGCAGGAACCGATATGGACGTGCTGACGACCGTTTTTAGCCGCGATTATGTTCCCTTGTTCCGGCGCGGCAAATCGGGCGGTTTCGAAGAGGTCTCTTCCGGCGCGGGCCTGATGGCGGTCACCAGCCGATATCTGGGATGGGCCTGCGGGCTGGCTGATTTTGATAACGCGGGCAGGAACGACTTCTGGACGGCAAACGGCCACGTTTACCCGACCGATCCGGATTACTTCGAGCCGGTCGTTATCTTCCGAAGTGCGGGAACCAAGAGCGCGATCGCCTTTTCCTATCCTTCTCCACCCAATAACTCATATCGCGGAGCGGCAACTGGCGACTTCGACAACGACGGCCGGCTGGATCTGATCGTTCTGCCGATTTCGGGCGCACCCTTGCTGCTCCATAACGAAACCGGCAACAGCAATCATTGGATCGGCCTCGCGCTGCATGGTCTGTCTCCGAACCGCGATGCCATAGGAGCGACGGTCATGATCAATGCGTGCGCGCACACACAGTCGGACGCGGTCCGGAGCGGCGGAAGTTATCTCTCCCGCAACGATCCCCGGCTGCATTTCGGGCTCGGCGCATGCAGCAAGGTGGACCGTCTCAGCATCACCTGGCCGGATAAGAAGCAGCAGCAACTCACGGACGTTGCGATCGATCGGTATCTCAGCGTTACGGAATCGCGCTAGACGGCAAAGACCCGTGAGGCTCCGGATCAGCGTTTCGGGGTTCCGTTACGCACCGCTTCTCTCTCTTGCCAGGCCCAACGCGAAATTCGAAAATTTTCGCCGTACTACCCTGTTACTTTGCGCTACAACGTGCCGGATTTGAGTCCAACCAGGAGATAAGAACGTGCCTACGACCACCGAAACCCAAACTCTAGAAGAACTCTGCATCAATACGATTCGCTTTCTGTCTGCCGACGCCGTGCAGCAGGCCAATTCCGGCCACCCCGGCATGCCCATGGGCGCCGCTGCCATGGCCTACACACTCTGGACAAAGTTCCTGAAGTTCAATCCAAAAGATCCGAAATGGTTCGACCGCGACCGCTTCATTCTTTCCGCCGGGCACGGCTCGATGCTGCTCTACAGCCTGCTCTATCTCACCGGCTACGATCTGCCGCTCGAAGAATTGAAGCGGTTTCGGCAATGGGGCAGCAAAACACCCGGCCATCCGGAGCGCGGCCATACGCCCGGGGTAGAAGTAGCGACGGGTCCGCTGGGCCAGGGTTTTGGTAACGCGGTCGGACTCGCCATCGCCGAAGCCTGGTTCGCGGCACGGTTTAACAAGCCCGGCCACACGATCATCGATCACTACACCTACGGTATCTGCGGCGACGGCGATCTCATGGAAGGCGTCAGCCAGGAAGCCGCTTCGCTCGCCGGCCATCTGCAACTCGGCAAGCTGATCTTTCTCTACGACCAGAACCATATTTCGCTGGCCGGCGGAGTGGACCTGACGTTCACTGAGGACGTCGCCAAGCGCTTCCAGGCCTATGGCTGGCACACGCGACACGTAGAGCGCGGCAACGATACTGAAGAAATTGCCAAGGCGATCGAAGAGGCGCGCAACGAGCACTTCAAGCCGTCGCTGATCCTGGTGCGCACGCACATCGGCTACGGCAGCCCGAAAAAGCAGGACACCTTCGAAGCTCATGGCAATCCGCTCGGCGAAGAAGAACTGCAGGCCGCGAAAAAAGCGCTCGGCTGGGGCAGCATGGACAAGTTTTACCTACCCCAGGACTCGGTCGATTTCTTCCGCAAAATCGGCGAGAAGGGCGGCAAAACGCAGCAGGAATGGCAATCGAAGCTCGACGCTTACAAGAAGGCGTTCCCCAAAGAAGCCGCCGAGCTCGAGCAGATGATCGCCGGTAAGCTTCCCGAGAACTGGCGCGCCGATCTGCCCAAATGGAAGCCGGAAGACAAGCCAATCGCCACTCGTGCCGCGGGCGGCCAGGCCTTGAACGCTATCGCCAAGCACATTCCGAACATCATCGGCGGCTCGGCCGATCTGAATCCTTCCACCAACACCGCGCTCAAGGGCGAGGGCGATTTTCAGCCACCCGAGGCCGGTGGTCCCGCCATCCAGGGTGCAGTAGGCGGTGTCTGGGGTTATGCCGGACGCAACGTCGCTTTCGGGGTGCGCGAGCATGCGATGGGCGCCGCCGTCAACGGTATGGCGGCGCATGGAGGGCTGCTTCCCTTCAGCGCGACCTTCCTTGTCTTCTCCGATTACATGAAGCCCTCCGTTCGTCTGGGTGCGCTCAGTAATCTGAAGTGCTATTACGTCTTCACGCACGACAGCGTGGGCGTCGGCGAAGATGGACCGACACACGAGCCGATCGAGCAGCTCGCCGGATTGCGCGCCATCCCCAATCTCAATGTGGTGCGCCCGGCCGATGCCACCGAAACGGCTGAGGCCTGGGCTGTCGCGATCGAGCACAATGGGCCCACCCTCTTCGCTTTCAGCCGGCAGAATCTGCCGCATCTGACGCGTAATGGTGCCAAAGGCGATGTCAGCAAGGGCGGCTACATTCTTTCGGAAGCCGAAGGCGGCAAACCCGACGTGATCCTGATCGGGACTGGTTCGGAAGTAGCCCTGTGTGCGAAAGCGCAGGAAAAGTTGAAGGAGTACAACGTCAAGGCGCGCGTGGTCAGCCTCCCGAGCTGGTTTCTTTTCGAAAAGCAGGATGCTGCCTATCGCGAAAGTATTCTGCCCAAATCCATCAAGAAACGCGTTACCGTCGAAGCTGGTTCCACCTACGGCTGGGAGCGCTGGGCCGGCGACGAAGGTATCATGATCGGCATCGACCACTACGGTGCTTCCGCTCCCGGCGAGGAAATCATGAAGCACTTCGGTTTCACTGTTGAGCACGTCGCTTCCGCCGCGCTCGAAACGCTCGGCCGCAAGGACGAGGCGCAGAAGCTCTACAATGGCGGTGATTCGGCCAACTTTGCTCCGACTGCCGCGCACGAAGGTCACTCGTAAGCACTCACATGCCCTATCGCTTCAAAGCGAAGCAATCGATAGAAGAGAACGTCCGCCGTATCGCTCATGAAGAGATCGATTCGGCGGTCGACCTTTTGAGCCGGGTTGCGCCTCGGAAGCGGGATGAATCGGTCCATGAGGCTCGCAAAAGTATCAAGAAGACCCGCGCCTTATTGCGTTTGGTCGCGCCGGAGCTCGGTAAAACTTTCAACCAGGAGAACAAGCGTTTTCGCGACACCGGCCATCAGCTCTCTGTGCTCCGCGATGCGGCCGCGCTACTCGAAACGGTCGGCCACATTGAAGAACAGCTCGGCGCATCGCTCGACCGGCGCTTGCTGGCCACGGTACGCAGAGGGCTCCAGCGGCAAAAACGAGAGCTTGAACACCAATTTACGCGTTCAAAGACGATTCCTCGCGCGGCTTCGGCTCTGCGCGCGGCGGCCAAGCGGATCCGGGGCTGGCCGCTTGGGGCTGACGGGTTCGAAGCGATTGCCCCGGGCCTGAAGCGCAGCTACCGCGACGGTCGCCGTGCTCTGAAACGAGCGCAGCAGAAGCGCGACATCGTCTCTTATCACGATCTGCGGAAGCGAGTGAAGGACCATTGGTATCACGTCCGCCTGCTCGAAAGCATCTGGACGGAAGTGATGCAGGCTCACGAGGCAAGCCTCAAGGAGCTTGAGACCTGGCTCGGCGAGGACCACAACGTAAGCGTCCTCCGCGAGAAACTGGAAGAGAACCCCGACCATTTCGGCGGCGAGCAGACCGTGCGCGTTTTTCTCGCCCTGGCCGACCAGTATCAGAAGGAATTACAGGAGAAGGCGCTCGCTCTTGCCGAGCGCGTCTACGTCGAAAAGCCCCGGCTGTTCCTTGCGAACATCGCTGCCCTCTGGGATGGCTGGCAGAAGCAACCGCCTGCCATGAAGGAAGTCGAACGCGAGCAGCGAGACAGCAAAGAAAAACGTGTAAGCGGGCGGACAGCTGCCTGAGCGCCTTATAGTTTCTTCCTACCGGGTCCGCAAATACTTCCTATTGGATAAAGGGCGGCGAACCCGTCTCAAAGTGGACATAAAAAATAACTGGTCTACTTTGAAGCACTTAGTGGTTTATTACTGCTGAAAATTCAGTGGTACGGGAAATGCTCTTAGCTGAAAGGAGGAGATAAACCAACACATGCTCTGGTACACATGGGTGTTTCTCATCATCGCCATCCTGGCAGCTATTTTGGGCTTCGGTGGCATCGCCGCAGCAGCTGCTTCGATTGCGAAGATCTGCTTCGTCATCTTTCTCGTGTTGTTCCTGGTAAGCTTGCTTGCCGGACGGCGCGGAGCGGTCTAAGGACACCCGAATACAAGGGGCGGGTTTATTAGCCTGCCCCGTTTTCTGAAAGGATTCGTCGCTCGGCTTCGTTCCAGCGAACCGGGCATCTGCGGAAATACGATTCGTTTGCCATGTGGCAGGCAATCGCCGCATGATTGCCGAAAACGGCATCCTCCGCCACCGGCTTGCGCGACCGGACAGCCTGGAAAAAGTTCCAGAGATGCGGTCTCACGTCATCCCAATCGGGACCGTCGTAGTGCGTCTCGCTGTCAATGGCTTCGGCCCCCCAAATTTGATGGTGCTCGCGGCGCCACTCCTCGACGTACCTCTCGTGCATCTCGCGTGGAAAACTATTCGCGTAATAGCTCGGCTCGGTATCCTGTCCGCTCTGCGGAACGTAGCGTAGCGTTTTACCCGTGGCTTCGAGCACGCCCTTAGGCCCGAGGAAACGAGCGAACTCCGGAGTTTCCGAGCATAGGTCGAGCCGCACGTACACCGGAATGCCGTCGTAATCGAAGAGCACCGTGTGCAGGTCCGGCATGTTGCGCCCGTCCTTGAAACGGAAAATGCCGCCCAGCGCCATAGCCGAGCGCGGCGCTTTGTTCCAGTCGAGGGTGTAAAGCATTCCGCTGATCAGATGAACCATGAGATCGCCGCCGACCCCAGTCCCGTACTCCTTCCAGCAGCGCCAGCGCGCGAAGCGGACCGGATCAAACGGAATCTTAGGCGCATCGTTGAGCCACGTTTCCCAATCGAGATTCTGAGGCGACAAATCCGGAGGCGGCGGATAGACCCATGCGCCCGTCGGATCGTTCCGGCCAAGCGACAGCTCGACCATTTCGATCTCGCCGATCGCGCCCTGTTTGTACAATTCCCGAGCCTTCTTACACAGCTCGGAGCTGACGCGCTGCGAACCGATCTGCACGATGCGCTTGTTATCGGCTGCCGCTTTGACCATTTCGAAGCCCTGCTCAGCGGTATGCGACATCGGCTTTTCGCAGTAGATATCCTTGCCCGCGTTGCAGGCGTCCACCACCACGCGCATATGCCAGTGGTCCGGCACCGCAGCGATCAGGCAGTCGATGTCTTTGCGGTCGAGTAAGTCGTGATAGCGGCGGGTCGTCGGCAGTTTCGGATTGCCGGTGATTTGTTGCGCCAGCAGATGGCGGCCGTCGTAAAGGTCGGCCGCGCCCACACATTCGATGCCGGGCAGGGAAATGGCATTCGGCAGCAGTCCCGAACCCTGCATTCCGATGCCAATGATGCCGATGCGCAGACGCTCGCTCGAAGCCGCTGGCGCAGTCTGCTCTAGTACAACGCTGCGCGAAGCGAAGGCCGCTCCGCTTGCCTTCAGGAATGTACGACGCGGTACCTTGTTGCTCGTCATGTCTGAACCTCCCGAGCTATCGGCGATTCAACGTGCACGCCGTCAAATCCACCGCGTGCGTGCTTTGATAATAGTCCAGTTTCCTGGCGAAGTCGTCCCACAGCCGCGCCGAATCGACGCTTCTGATCCATCCGATCTTCTTTCCGTTATTCGTTTGCTGGAATGAAAGATCATCCCGCAGCTGCGGGCGCGCAATCTGGTCCTGTTCCGTCATGCCCTCGAGGTATGCCAGCGTGATGATGTCCCAGATCACCCAGGGTTTGGAGAAATCGTTCTGCCGCAGCGGCTTCACATTCCGGAAATACCATTCCTGATACTCGCGCCAGAGCCAGGCGCCTAACGCGCCGCGCCCGGCGAGAAACGTCTTCGCGTGCTCAAAACTCATGGCCAGATCGCGCTGGCAAACGTCGCCGGCTCCGATCACCACCGGTACATCGGAATCCAGAATCACCTGCCAGGCCTTCGGATCGTTCTCCACGTTGTACTCATGCCCGGCTTCCTGCAGACTCCGGAAACCCATCGCCACTACGCGAATGCGCCGCGCAACCGATGAATCCTTCAAAATTGCCGAAGCAACGTCGGTGGCAGCGCCAATCGTGAGCACGGTCAGGCGATTGCCCGCGGAAAACTCTTTTGATTGCTCGATGAGGTAATCGACTCCGGCATTCATGTGCGGCTCACCGCCGCTGAGCGGCTCGCTCGAGCCCTCGAACAGCGGCGGATGCACATTCATCCCGAGCCGGTGCTCGACTTCATCGACGAGGATCTCGTAGGTGGCATGGGCCGAGGGCGCCGGCAAACTGGGAGCGTGCGCCGAGATGATGGCTCGCACATCAAAATCGGGACTCGCCAGCATGTAGGCGATTGCCCACTGATCGTCGATCTCGTTACCGACATCGGTCGAAAGAATAAGGGGCGTCTTCGCCAGCGCGCAGGAAGCGGCCGCCAGCCACAGCATCAACAAACCGGTCTTCATAGTCTGAAGTGTTACTTTATCGCCTAGTGTTCACGGTACATTCAAACGCGCTCGCCATCCTGTTCTGCACCATTACGATGATCGGCTGGGGCTCCTGGGCCAATACCCAGAAGCTCGCCGGTCGCACGAAATGGCCGTTTGAACTCTATTACTGGGATTACGCGCTGGGATTGCTGCTTTTCAGCGTGCTGTTCATGTTTACCGCGGGCAGCATGGGCGCGGGCGGCATGAGCGCTGTGCAGAATCTCAAGCTCGCTTCTTCCGGTGCGATCGGGCAGGCCCTGGTGAGCGGTGTTCTGTTCAACGTGGCCAATATTCTGCTGGTCGTCGCCATCGACGCGGCCGGCATGTCGATCGCTTTTCCGGTTGGTATCGGGCTGGCGCTCATCATCGGAACCTTGAAAAGCTATCAGGAGCAGCCCAAAGGCAACGCCGGATTGCTGTTTATCGGAGTTGCGCTTGTGCTCCTGGCCATGATCTTCTCGGCACTGGCCTACCGGAAACTGCCGCGCTCAACAACCGGCAACTGGGCCAAAGGAATTGTATTTGCCGTGGTCGCGGGCTGCCTGATGGGCTTTTTCTATCCGTGGCTGATTCGCTCTCTTTCACCCCAATTCAACTCGGGCCTGATCGTGCCCGGCAAGCTGACGCCGTATACCGCACTGTTTTTCTTCTCGCTCGGTGTCCTCGCCAGTAACGTCATCGTCAACACGATTTTCATGAAAACGGCCGGACGCACCTATCGGGAGTACTTCGCCGGCAGCGCCTATCTGCACTCGCTCGGCATTCTGGGCGGAGCCATCTGGATGCTCGCCTTTGGGCTCAACGTAATCGCTTCGGGAGTGGCCGGGCCGGCCATTTCGTACGCGCTGGGGCAGGGAGCAACGCTCGTCGCGGCGATCTGGGGCGTGCTCATCTGGAAGGAATTCAAAGCTGCGCCTACGGGCACTATGCCGCTCGTTGCGCTGATGTTCGCCGGTTACCTGGCCGGTCTGCTGCTGATTGGTTTTGCCAGTCTGACCTGATGGGATCATCGATGCGGCTTCGACACTGCGCAAAGTATCCCATCGGCAAGACCTTCGATGCTCACCGCTTGTGCTTGTCAAGTTGATCATGCCCCTGGGCGGCGCAGCGGCCGATGACAAGAGCTACCCGCAGTTAAGCAAAGAGGAGCCCGCGCGTAAAAAACAAGGCTGGAAAACACTGGCGCGACCGAGCCCGTTGTCAAGGCTGGCCTGGGCTTTGCCGAGAACGGCGACTGGTTGTCTCCGCTTCGGCCGTTGAGCACCCGCGGGATATGCAGGCGAATAGCTGCGCTCGCCCGGCTCGGCCTTCAGCCGCATGAAAGCTGACCCAGAGTAACGGTACGCCGATTGCTAGTGCGTTAGCCGTATTAGTACCGACAATTCAGACGAAAGCTGGGATATGGCGAAAAAGAAGGATCCAAGCATCACTTACCTGAACAAGTTCGGCTACAACGTGGTCAAGCTGCCGCGGGTTGGCATCGAGCCGATGGACGTGGTCGGGAAAGATGAGACTACACAGTGGCTCGGGCCGCTGCGCAAAGCCTGGCAGAGCGCGGCGCCCGAACCGCAATTGTCCGGCCCCAATCCAGCCACCCACATCGAGGGTCAGCAGACGGACAAACTTGACCTTCAGTTCGGGATACACATTTTGGCGAACGCACTAAGTGCGTTCGGCGCGAGCATGCCTTCGCTCGATTTCGCTTATCAGCGAGCGCGCAGCATCGCCTTTTCTTTCTCGAACGTGACGTCGACCTCGGTTGCCCCCTTTGACGCCGGCAATTACCTCGCAAAAGGAACGCTGAAGACCGACAACCCGGTCGTCGAACACTACTTTCGCAGCCCCGAAGCCGAAGCCTACTTGCTGGTGGATGTTTTGAAGTCGGACACAATTACTGTGACGGCTACCGACGAGCACGGCTTCGGTGTCGACCTGGATATTCCCGCTATCCAAAACGTTCTTGGCGCGAAGGTCGGAGTGAAGCCGAGCGCAACGAGCAAAGGCACGGTCAGCTATACCGGGCCGCAGGCGGTTTCGTTCGCCTTTGTGGCAAATGCCATTGAATTTGACGGGACCAAATGGTCGATGCACGGCATAACGCCCGATGGCGACCACGCGTTCGGCTTGCAGGGCGATTCCACCAGTGCGGGCGCCGCGCTGGCTGTGGCGGAGCCGGAGGCTGTCATTCTTTCCAGTTCTTGTCTGTTACGTCTTTCCGAAGCATAAGAGACCGCCGTTTACGCAACAAGAGGATAGAGGTGTCATTCGCGATGCAAACGTCCGATGAGCGGCATCTGCTTCTTCGAGTGCGGGTACCGGACGAATTGCCAGCGGCGGATGGCAATCTCTCGCGGCTAACGGTTGAGGTCGAGGCGCAGGTTGACCGCTCCTCCATTTATCCGGGTGGGCGAGTGGATATCAACCTGGATGCATTGCGAAGAGTCGAACTGCAGGAAGATGATCCGGACGGCAAACCGCAGAATCAATACGGCTGCCTGCTCGCGCAAAGCCTGACCGCCAGGCTGCCTTTGCAAGCAGCTTTGGCCACCCTCTCTCGCTCGAACAACGTGCGGGTGCAACTGCTGCTCGAGCCGGCCGGCTACCCGCTCAGTCTGCTCCGCTGGGAGCGGCTCCAGTTCTCGCAACTATCCGAGCTCCCCCTCAGCTGCGATATTCAAACGCCTTTTTCCCGCTTCGCCTCTGTGAATCGCGAAGAAATCGCCCCTCCGGCAGATACTGACTTCCACTTATTGGCATTTGTTGCAAATCCGTTGAACAATCCGGGATTCGCCCAGATCTCGGCCTCGGCGGAAATCAACGCGCTGGTAGGGGCCTGCACCCAGCTTCTTCAGAGTGGCTGGATGAGGCTTACGGTATTACCCGGCCAGCAAGGGCTTGACCAGGCCACCCTTAAACGCTGCGCAGATCTCAATATCAACGTCCTCTCGGGACCGTCTACGATCGAGCGGGTGAGCCAGCATCTTGCCGGTCCGGACAATGTGAGCGGCCTTCACGTGGTCGCGCATGGCGCTTTCTACCAAGACAGCTTTCATCTCTTCCTGGAAGGAGAGGAAGGAGATCTCGCGCCGGCACCCGAGGACAAACTCTTGCACGAGTGGCAGCTCAAGAACACGCGAATGATCTATCTGCAATCCTGCCAGAGCGCGGTCGACGGGCGCGATCCGCGCCCGCATGTCGGCAGTTTCATGCAGCATTTGGTGGAGTGCGGCGTGCCCGGCGTGGTCGCCATGCAGGACTTCATCCGCACCGATGATGCCGGCAAATTTTGCAGCGCCTTCTACACATCCCTGGCGCGCGACGGCAGCGCCGACCGAGCCGTTAATGCCGGGCGTTTCGCCATCGCCAACGACGGCTCGGCGCGCTGGTCAATACCCGCTTTTGCCACTCGCCTGTCAGATGGTTCGGTCTGGAAACAGTCCGCCGTGCGTTTTGCGAAGGAAAAGCTGCGGCAGAGAATTACTGCGTCCCGCAACGCGCGCCACATCACGGCACTCCCTCTCGACGTGATTTCGGTACCGCAATCGTCTCTGACGCTCGTTGCACCGAAGGGAGCGGACGAATTTGCCACTCTACCGGCGCAGTCGACGCTGAAAGTGGATGCCGAGAAGGCATTGCGGGCGTCGCTTGAACCAGAGGGAAGAGTATTCACGGCGCTTATCGGCAAACGTGGCCGCGACAAACGGCAGCTGCTCGAAAGTCTGTATCTGGCCGCTACCCAGCACGAATTGCGCGCCGCTGCGAGCGACCGTCTTTGCCTCGTGCTACGTTTATCCGATCTCTCCCATCCCGGATACGACGGAGAAGACCTCGCCATCGCGCGCGCCGTCGCCGCGTATTTTGAGGATCTCACCGGGGTCACGCTCGATGTACAGGATCTGACCAAGCAATTCGAGCAGAAAGCCTGCGCCTTTCTGATTCACGGCGACGATACCTTCGGCGACGTGGTGCGCAATGGCCTCCGTGTTCTGGAAAACTTCGCCGGCACTGACGCCAAGAGTAAACACCGCTTCGTCCTTACGCTCGATGAAAACCAGCTCCGTGTTCGCGATCTTCCCGGTATTCGTGAAGAGAAGGAGGATAATCCCGAAACCGTCGATACGCAGTGCCTCATCATCCAGCCCATGCGTCCGGAACGCATCCGCCAGTTCCTGAGCGATCCGGGAAATGCGAAAGGCAGCCCCGAGCGCGATCTGCTCGAGGAACTCGAAAAGAACGCGCTCTTCGATTTGGCAGAAGTTCCGTGGCTGCTGCGCGAGATGCTGGGCCTCGCGCGCCGCAAAAGTCTGCGCCCCTCGCGCGCGAAAATTATCGGGCGCATTATCAACGACGATATTTCGCGCTACAAAGGATCGGCCACCTCGGCGGTTAGGCTGCGCGGCACGCTACAACGCTTTGCCTGGGAGGCGCTCACTCATCGCAACTCCTGCCTGCCCGGCGCGGAGGCGTTCGATATCCTGCAAAAGCTGCGCGGCAATCGCGACTATCCTCTTTCCAATTTTCTCTCCGACATCATCGAATCGTGTAATGTGCTGGCCTATATCGGCGAAGACGGAATTGGATTCAATTACCCGGGTTTTCGCGCGTTTTGCGCCGCCGAATACCTGTTAAATCTTCCTGAAGAGCAACGCACCTTTCACCTCGAAGAGATCACCGCACAACTTGGCCGGCAGTCGCGCGCGAATCTCTGGTGCGAGACGCTCTACATCCTCGCCGGATTATGGAAGGAAACCACCCGGCTGCTGCGCATGATTCTTTCGGGCAGCCTTCTGTATCAGGGCGATCAGCTTTTCATTGCCGTCCGCTGTCTGCAGGAAGCCCGGCTCAGCTTTCTCAAAGACGCTCCTCGGAGCGACAGTCGTATTGTGCAGTCGATCGTGGGCTCGCTGCTGCAGCAGATCAGTCCGATCGGGCTGCGGTCGGTTACAAGCCGGATCAAAGCGATCGATCACCTTGGCCCCCTGCGTGAGCCCTGCGCTCTCGATCCACTACTTTCGCTGGTGGTCGATTGTGTACGGCCCGGCCGAGGCGGCTTGATGTGCTTCGACTACTCCGCTGTGCGGCTGGCCGCCATGAAGGCCTTGCGTTACGTCGCCGCCGAGGAGACCCAGAAGGCGCTCGCGAGCCGTTGCAAATGGGCCGACATGCCCCAATTGGCGAGAGTTGTTGAGGCCTGGTTCAAGAACGACTGCAGCGCCTTACAAAAACTGCTCGACGAAGAAAAAGATCCGGTTTCGGCCATAGCCGCCCTCGCCCTCGGTCTCTCACTCGATGCTTCGGCGTATCCGGCCCTGAAGAAAGCATTCATCCGGGCCGATATTTCCGTCGATACGCGCTGGGCGGTCACCGACTCTCTGATCGAACTCGCCCATGAGGATCTGGAAAACTTCGTCCGCAGCTGTATAACAGACGGCGTTGGCGACAAAGAAATGCTGGCGCACATGGCCGGCAAGCTTGGTAAAGCGGCCGAAGGATCGCCGGAATGGCAGTTCCTGCAGAACAACCTCAAGCAGGGCGAAGATCGTCTTGCCGGGCGGTCGCTTCAGGCGTTGGCGGAATTGTCAGCGCGCGATATCATCCCGACTTGCCATAGCTGGCTCGATCGGCAGGAATCACACCTTGCCTACTTCGCGATGCAAGCCCTGCGCCTGATCGGCCGGCACGAGTCTCTGAAAAAAATAGAAGATCTGCGCTGGGATCCGCAGCGCAATGACACGTCGCGCATCATCTTCCTCGACAGCGTCCGGCTCGAGGTTTACGAAAGCATCTATTGGAGGCTCGTAGGCGGTCTTTCACGCGAAACTATGGCCCTTCCTGATACGGACGAACCGAAACCCAAACCCACAGGAGCATCCACCTAAAATGCCTTTTCGCACGGTACCCGCAACTTCCACCCGCTACGCACTGGTGGCATTCGACAAGAGCGGCGCGGAGCGTAACGACGACGGCGACGGCGACCACGGGCTGCTAAGCAGCAGACTGTTAGCGGAAACCAATAACAATCCGCCGTCGGACATCTTCTTGTTCAGTCATGGATGGCGCGGAGATGTGGCGGCCGCGATCGACCAATACGATCGCTGGATCGGTGCTATGAACCGGCTCAACACCGGTATTGCGAGGATGGGGCCGGGCTTTCGGCCGGCATGGATCGGCATCCATTGGCCGAGCGAGCCGTGGGGCGAGGAGGAGTTGCAGCCGGTCGCTGCGTTCGCTGTTTCCGGTAATGGAGCAGGTGTTCCGCAGGTCGACCTGCAAGAGAAGTATCTTGCGCGTCTTGGCCTGGAGGACTCGGCCGAGGCCCGCTCTCTGCTTGACATCATCTTCGAAACAAACCGAGTCAATGCGGCGGCACGCAAACTTCCCGAAGAAACAGCTAGCGCCTACAAACAGCTGGCCGCCTTACTTGGCTTTGGCCCGGGAAACGTCGCTTCCGAACCCGGCGCGGATCACACTACCTTCGACCCGCAGCAAGCCTTCGACGCGCTGAAGACCAACGCGGCTTTCGGCGGTGCCCTGCTTGGCGGAGTGCTGGCACCTTTGCGAACACTCTCGTTCTGGACCATGAAGCGCCGCGCTCGCTCGGTCGGGGAGAGCGGAGTCAATGGATTAGTGGCGCAGCTACAGGCGGCCGCACCGCAGGCCCGGCTGCATTTGATGGGTCATAGCTTTGGCTGCATCGTGATGTCGTCCGTCTGCGGCGGTCTGAACGGTACCTCCGCACTCCCTCGGCCCATCGATTCGCTCGCTCTCATCCAGGGAGCGCTCTCGTTATGGGCCTATGCGGGTAAGATCCCGTCTACCGGCGGCACAGGCTATTTCAATGCCATGCTGCGCCGTCCAGCCGTGCGCGGGCCCATTATCACTACGCAGTCCATTCACGACACTGCCGTCGGCGTGATCTATCCCAAAGCGGTCGGGCTGGTACTGCAGAACCCGAACTTCGCTGCTACTGGCGCGCCGCTTCCAAAATGGGGAGCAATCGGCGCTTTCGGAATCCAGGGCGCCGAGAATACGATCGCCACTCCCATGCTCGATACGGACCATACCTACAATTTCGAGAACGGCTGCATTTACAATGTCGAGGCTAGCCAGTTCATCGAGAAGATGAGCGGCCTCAGCGGCGCGCATTCCGATATTGACGGTCCGCAGGTGGCGCACGCTTTATGGCAGGCTGCCTGGGCATCGAACCAGGCTGGCACCCAGACCGCGAAGGTCAAAGTAGCTTCGTTTAGCGTTGGCGCCGGTGATGTCGGACCTACGGTTGCCTCGATGCCCGCACTCTCCGAGCTTGCCGTACAGCCTCGCACAGCTGCCACGCCACCCTCGTTTGGCGTTCAGGCCGAAACCGGCGCGTATCTTCCCGCCATAAGCGCTGAGGCTCTCCTGCATATCGATCGCGACCCGGCCTCGATCCGGCGCCGCTTGCCTGCCGGGACGGGTGTGTTTGGTGTTACTGCGAGCGTCGATGCCGGCAATTTGGCGCAAGCCGGCTGGGGCATTATCTTCCCTAAGCATATGCAGAGCGCCGATGTCGCGGCGGTCGAGAACGCGCTCGAACCGTTGCTCGCTTTGCGCAAATCGCAAGCGGGCGCACGCTTCTGGAAATTCTCCGGAGAGAATGGCTACGCTGGTGAGCCGGATGCGGACGAGTGGCTCAGCCAGCACGGCTCCGCATTGAGCATTGTCGACCCGACGCAGGGCGTGCCCTATTACTTGTTGCTGGTCGGCTCGCCGGACGATATTCCTTTTGAGTTTCAGTACGATCTCGATTCCTTTTTTGCCGTCGGCAGATTGTACTTCGAAACCGCCGAAGAATACGCTGAGTACGCCCGGAAGATTGTAGCTTTCGAGACAGCTGACGCACCGCCCAACGGCAAGAACATCGCTCTATTCGTGACTCGCAATCCAGGCGATGCGGCCACCGCCATGTTGCACGACCTGGTCGGCACCGCGTTTGCGGATGGCGATCCCGGCAACGGGTTTGAACCTCTCGGCCAATCGCAGGGCTATGCGCGAACGAAGTTCCTTGCCGACAACGCCAGCAAGAATAACCTCGTCTCCCTGTTGTCCGGGAAATCGGAGGCCGGCATTCCCGCGCTTTTGTTTACCGGCTCTCATGGAGTTTCGTTTTCCCTGAACGACCCCGCGCTGAATCAAAAGCAGGGTGCCATTCTGACTAAGGAGTGGAAAGGGCCGAATACACCCGTATCGCCCGATACGTACCTGACGGCTGCAGAATTACCCAACGACGCGAATCTGAGCGGAACCATCCATTTCTTCTTTGCCTGTTATAGCGCCGGCTGCCCCGAATTCGACACGTATTCTTACCAGGGTGATAAACCGGCGCCGCTTGCCCGGGCGGCTATCATCGCGCGTCTTCCACAACGTATCCTCCTCGCCGGCGCTCAGGCCGTAATCGGCCATATCGACCGTGCGTGGGCCTATGGGTTTCAGTCCGCAGCCGGAACCACGACGCGCCAGAATCTGGCTGATCCGCTGGTGCGAATATTGCGCGGCGACCGCGTCGGCCATGCGCTCGATTCCTTCAACCAGCGCTGGAGCGTCGCAAGCAACGCGCTGCTCAAGATGAGAGCGCAGCGCGATGGCAATCCGGCCAGCGTTTCCGAGGAGAAGCTAACAAATAAGTGGATCGAGCGGGATGACGCGCGAAACTACATCATCTTAGGCGATCCCGCCGCCCGTGTCGCAATAGCCAGATCAGACGAGCAAGGGACAGCGAGGTAGCTATAGTTCGCCGCACGCCCCATCTGCGAGCACCGATAGCTTTGCTGGATCGTCCGAGGAACTCCAGCCGCGTGTCCGGCTGGCGAACACCTCACCTCGATTCTTCGCGACCATAAAAACCGGCTAGACTCAGGCGGCCAGCAGGGCCCTGCGTGAAAAGTGTTCGCCAACCTGGACCTGCATAGAGTAGACCTCCGGAGCGCTCGTCAGTACGCAATAAGGGAACGTAAATCTCGCAGGGCCTCACGCCTCCCACCTGCCAGGCTCAAACTCGGCGAGCGCGCCCGTCCCCTGCGCACTCGCGGCTGTCCCAAGCGCAGCGTTTCGCTGCAGGCGTTTGAATAGAAGCCGCCATTGCTCACCTCGGCCCGCTGTTTGGTCTCGGATAAATCCTATTCTGTCGGGACATCGAAATCAACCGATAGAGCCAATAAGAAGAACAGGATCCGCTTGCCCACCCAACAGCACAGACCGGCTATTTTCCGCACGCTGAGCCCCTTCTTCCTGCTATTTGGCTTTGTTTTTTCAGCCCAGGGCGCCCCTCCCGGACGCCTGCCGGTGCTGACGTCTATCGGCCAGCTCCGAAAGCTCGATCCGGCGGAGGCCAATCGTGCCTACCCGGTACATTTGCGCGCGGTTGTGACCTTTTTCCACATCGCGCCTCCGGCTACGGGCCCGCAGGCTCCTGACCTGAGTTCGAACATGTTCATCCAGGACGCGACCGGCGGGAACTGGGTTCAGATTACGCCCGGGCAGCCCGCTTTGAAAGCCGGCGACTGGATCGAACTCGAAGGCAAAACGACACAATCCGACTTTGCACCGGATATCGTCGGAGCGCGGTGGCGCGTTCTGGGCGCGCACCCCCTTCCGGTGGCTCGCCGGGAAGAATTTGGGGCGCTCGCATCGACGCAGCGAGACAGTCTGCGGGTGGAGATTGAAGGCATTGTTCGTTCGGCCGCTCCCAATTACTCCGATTTCAAGCTCGACGTAGCCATGGATGGCGGACATGTCACCGTTTACCTGCCCGATACCAAGCGGATTCCCCCTAATATCATCGACGCGCATATTCGGGTTCGCGGCGTCTGCGGAGCGCTTTTCAATGCTCGCAATCAGCTGCGCGGCGTGAACCTTTTCGTTTCGGACTGGAGCGAGGTGGAAATTCTGCAACCCGGGCTGGCGGATCCGTTCCTGGTTCCCGTTCGTCCGATCGATAGCGTGCTTCGCTTCACGGTAGCGGGAACGGCTGGGCATCGCGTTCGCCTGCGGGGAATTGTCACGCTTTACCGGCCCGGCAGCTTCCTCTTCATCAAAGGCCAGAGTTCGAATATTCGCGTCAATTCGAGTCAGACGATCCGGCTCGAACCGGGCGACGGTGTGGAAGCGGTCGGATTTCCTGCGATCGGGGAAAACGACCCGGTTCTGGAGCAAGCGGTGATTCGCCGTTTGGCTGTCGGAAAGCCTGTCACCCCGCGAGTTGCTGCGGCCGCCCAGGTGGTGCACGAAGCGCAGGAGGGAGAACTGGTGCAACTCGATGGGCGTCTGCTCGATCGAACTCTGACCGTCCATGAGCAGGTGCTGATCGTCGAGAGCGGGAAGACGATCGTGGAGGCGCAGTTGAATGAGCCGGCCGCATTGCCCATATTCTCGACAATTCAGCCGGGCAGCCGACTGCGGCTTTCCGGCGTCTCGTCGGTTACAAATTCCGGGACACTGAAACTGCTGCTCCGCTCCCCCGCAGACGTAATTGTGCTCTCACGGCCGTCCTGGTGGACGTTCCGGCGCAGTCTCTGGGTTGTCGGCACCATGGCGGCTCTGCTGATTGCGTTCTTTACCTGGGGCGCTCTGCTACGCCGCAAAGTACGCGCACAAACGGAGATCATTCACGGCAAAATGCGGGAACTGCGCGCGACGAAGGAATCCGCCGAAGCGGCCAATCGCGCCAAGAGCGAATTTCTGGCCAACATGAGTCACGAGATCCGGACGCCGCTCAATGGGGTGCTGCTGGCGGCGGAACTGGCCGCTGGCGAGAGCGTCTCAGCTTCGCAAAGCGAATTACTGCAGACCATTCGGGCTTCCGGGGAATCGCTGCTCACCCTGCTCAACGATCTTCTCGATCTCTCGAAGATCGAAGCCGGGAAAATGGAGCTGCACGAGTCCGAATTCTCGATTGAGAACTGCCTGCGGGAATGTGTTTCGCTGCTTGAAAGCCGTGCGCGGCAGAAGTCTCTTGCTCTGAACCTGTTCGTCGATCCGGCTTTGCCAGCCGCCGTAAGAGGCGATGCGCTCAGGCTGCGGCAGATTGTGTTGAATCTCGTCGGCAACGCGATCAAGTTCACTCCGTCCGGCTTCGTGAACGTAAGTGCCCGCTACCTCGGTCAGCAGGACGGCCGGGTGCGGTGCGAATTCTCTGTTCAGGATTCCGGCATCGGCATCCCGCGCGACAAGCACGCCGCCGTTTTTCGCGAGTTCGAGCAGGCTGACAGCTCCACCACGCGCCGTTTCGGGGGTACGGGACTGGGTCTGGCGATTTGCCGTCAGCTCGTTGAATTGATGGGCGGGACGATTTGGCTTGAGAGTGAGGACAATCAGGGAAGCACGTTCCGCTTCACCGCTCGGTTCTCTCCGGGAGCTGCCTCTAGCCTTCGCGTGAGCCAAGCCGAGGACGATTCCCGGGATGCAGAGCCGGCGCTACGTATCCTCCTGGCCGAAGACAACGCGGTCAATAAACGGCTCGCGATTCGTCTGCTTGAGAAACACGGTCACGCTGTGGTTGCAGTTGAAACCGGAACAGCCGCAGTGGAACAAGCCAAAAGCGGTTTGTTCGATCTGATACTCATGGACATTCACATGCCCGAAATGGACGGTTTGGAAGCGGCCCGCGCCATCCGTGCCAGCGAGCAAAAAACAGGTGGCTTTGTTCCCATCATCGCCATGACGGCCAGCGCCATGAAGGAAGATCGCGAGGCGTGTGCGGCGGCCGGCATGGACGGCTATGTTTCAAAGCCGATTCGTCCTGACGAGCTGTTTCGAGCGCTGCGCGAGGCGTCGCTTCGAAGCTGCACGCGCTAGCTGCGGCTTGGGTTCTAGTTCCGCTATATTAGTTTGGAACTACAAACATGCCGATAAATGGAATTGTTATTCGTGCCGTTGCCTTCGGCATTGTGGCGAGCTCGACGCTCCTTGCGGAGACGGTAACGTGTTCCTCCGACGATGGCGGCCGCCATCACTGCGCTATTGCGCCTGACTACACGCGCGTGCGCATGGTGCACCAGCGTAGCGGGTCGCCCTGTGAAGAAGGCCGCTCCTGGGGAACTGACGATCGCGGCATCTGGGTCGATCATGGCTGCCGGGCCGATTTCGATGTGGATCGGAGTAGTTATGGAGCAAGCGGCGGATCACCTTCGGAGACGATTACCTGTTCTTCCGATAACGGCGGCCGCAATTATTGCCGCATCGCGCCCAATTATACGCGCGTACGCATGGTGCACCAACGCAGCGGTTCACGCTGCGAGGAGGGCTACTCGTGGGGTACAAACGATCACGGGCTTTGGGTGGATCACGGCTGCCGAGCCGATTTCGTGGTGGAACGCGGCAACTACGGCAACGCCGATTACGGCACAATCAACAATCCGAATCATGGCGCTGGCGATTACCAGGGCCGCGAAAAGGTTGTTACCTGCGCCGACGAGAGCGGCCACGGCAACCACTGCAACGCCATTGTCGCGGGGGGCGTCGAGATGGTGCGCCAGCGCAGCGATGCCAAGTGCGTGAAGGGCTATTCGTGGGGGACCGACGAGCAGGGTATCTGGGTCGATCACGGCTGCCGTGCCGACTTCGTGCTGCACGGCGTAGCGGCGGACCGTTAACGCGCTATTTCAAGACGTAATCGAAGTTCACGAGCCCGTTCCGGTAATCGATTGTCAGCCGGAACATCTGCAGAACGCTCAGCCCGAGAATCCCCGACATTCGTACTGTGGGCGGCTCGGGCCCGTTGTTTAGATCGATGGCAATCAGGCCAATGTTGTCCTGCCGGAAATGGGCGAACTGCAATTCGCCTTTGCTCGCCTCATAGACCTGCTTGACTCGCCCGGAGACTCCCTGAACGTGCATGTCGGAGCCGTGGATCTTCGTGGAGAGCCGGGCGAATGTTGCGTCGATATTGTTCGCCTCCGAACCGGTATCGAGCAAAAACAACCCCGTGCTCTTACGGTTCACGATGGTCGAAACCATCAGGCTGTGCCCGAAGCGATAAACCGGCGTAAAGCCGGTCTCATCCGGCGGTACTGAGCGGTCGTAACCCTGCGGACTAGAAGGCCGCGGCGGCAAGGGTTTCAAGTGCAGCTCTTTCTTCAGGAAGTCGATTGAGACGACATAGTCCTGGAAAAAATCCGCCCCGATCAGACCGTCAACGTCGCCGGCGACAGCGCGCTTGCCTTCCATGCCTCGCAGCAGGCAGTTCCGGAAGCGCAGCTTCGCGATTTCGCAGGTATCGGCGATGGCCGCGAACGTCTTGCGCGTACCTGCATCGCCAATGCCCCACGCCTCGGCTGATCCGAGATGGGTCAGACCGGCTTTATCGATCGCGCTCTGACGCAATAGAATGCCGCTCGCTCCGGTATCGAAGAGCATGCGAACGGGACGGCCGTCGCCAATCTTGAGATCGAGGCCAACGCCCTGCGCGTGGTGCGGGTCTCTCAGCAGAAGCGCGAATTTGAGAGTGGTCTCCTGGGCCGGTCCATCAATCGCGAACAGCTTTCGCTCAGCGACCGCGTTTTTGATCGCCGATACGTTCTCTTCCTGCTCCTGGTAACGGCGATACAGCCAGGGATGGGCTGCGGCAAAAGGCTGTAGCAGTGCCGCGCGTTTTTCCGCCGGCACGTAGCGCAGGAAAGCCTGCGTGATCAGCGCATCGTTGGGATCGATCTCGTGCGCCTTTAGAACATCCAGCCGGCTTGTCCGATAGTACGAAGCCGCGCGGAACAGGCGCGACAGCCCAAACAGCGCGCGGGCATTGCTTTCCTGCAACTGCAGCGCTGATTTGAAGAGCTTCTCGGAGCCCGGCATGTCGCCCATGTGGAAGGCAAATTCTCCGCGCGCGACGAGCACTTCGGGCACATTGCCGAACGCGGCTGCTTCCTGATCTATTTCCACCGCGCGATCGACCCGGTCCTCGGCCGTAAGAGACGAGAGCAACGCGGCCAGAACGGCGGGGTCTTTGGGAGACTGCGCATGAGCGGTTTCCAGAAGCGGAATGGCGGCTTCAAAGTTGGCGTCTTTATAGGCGCTCAGGCCGTTATCGCTCTGGGCAAGAAGTTGACAAGTGAGCGTGAATGCAAAAAACAAAACGAGACGGCGAAACATTGGATTCGTGCCAGCCTAGCAGATTCGCTCGCCTGGAAGAAATATCCCGCCGGGGGTAACCGTTGCAAATTGCAGCGGTCTGATCTGGTCTTCGATGACGCACGAGGCTCCGAACCCGGGCAGCTTGAGGTAATGCGAAAATGCAGCATCGAGGGCGGCGCGCGGCAGAAGTCCAATGAGCTCGCTTTCGGCAATCTCTACGCGCTCCGCTGCGGCTAGTTGCTCCACCGCCTCGTACACAACGTGCAGAGGCGTCATTGTGAAATCGGTCAGGTTCATGGAGACCTGCACGAGACTGCGCGACGGCAACGGTACGCCGAGGGCTTTCACAGCCGGTAGTCCGCCGCTGCTGGCTCGTATCGACCGGGCAATGCGGCGTGCGATGGAAAGATCAGTCGTTCTGAGATTTATGTTGAAGGCGATCAGAATCTTGCGTGCACCGACGATCACCGCGCCGGCGCTCGGGTGTAAAGCTGGGCCGCCGAGGTCGGGAGCGCGCTCCGGATTTTGCAGCGCCTCTTCGCGCAGCACTTCGAATTGCCCGCGCCGCACGTTCTCGAGAGCCGCGCGTTCGGGGACGCGTGCGGCGGCTCCATAGAAGTACACTGGGATGCCGAGTTCGGCGGAGATTCGCTCGCCAGCCGCATGAGCAAGGGTGGCGCAGTCTTCAAGGGTCGCCGAGCCGAGCGGTACAAATGGCAATACATCGAGAGCCCCCACGCGCGGGTGAACGCCGCGATGTTGCCGCAAATCAATCAGCCGGGCAGCTTCGCGGGCCGCGCGGACGGCTGCTTCAACGACCGGTTCGCGACGGCCGGCGAATGTGATGACGCTGCGATGGTGATCCCAATCGCTGGTTCGGTTCAAGACGAGAACGCCCGGAGTAGCGGCGATCGCGGAACAAATTGTATCGATGCGCGCCGAGTCTCGCCCTTCCGAAAAGTTCGGGACACATTCAATCAGCGACTCCGTCAAGCTTTCACCTTAAACCAGGATGACCTTGTGGCCGCTGCGATTCACGGCGAGTTTGCCTTCACGCAGCGCGAGCAGCACGTGATTACTTCCGAACTGACGCGGCAGTTCGCGGTAATCGGGGAGATCCAGTATGAGCAAATCGGCTCGCTTGCCCACTTCGAGCGTACCCGTCAAATGACCGACTCCGGCTGCGTACGCGGCATTTACAGTTGCCGCCGCGATCGCTTCTTCAGCAGATAATCCGAGTCTGAGAACCGCAAGAGAAATCGCCATCTGCATATTGAAGACAGGCGATTCACGTGACTCGTATCCGCTCCCCAGCGCCAGTGCGCCACCCCACTGTATTAGCCGCCGCACGCTGCCGCAGTAAATATCGTTGATGAGGCAACGAATCGGCGCGACCACCACCGGCAGACCGAATTCCGCCAGGACCGAACACTCGTTATCGTGCAAAGCTTCCTCGCAGATCACGGTACGAGGACGCGCACTTGCGAGTGTGTCTCGCAAATCCTCCCGACAGCCGCTTTGATAGAGCAGGTTGATGCCGAGCCTCTCCGAGTGGGCAGCGGCGTACAGCGCTTGGGTCCTGCTTGTTGCCGGCACGTCGATGCGATGCGCGAGCTTACGTTCCGCCAATTGAGCAATCGCTTCGACTGAATTGGAAAGCGTGGTCTCCTCGGCCATGCTCCAGCACCGAGTAAGCCCGTGCATCCGTGACCCGAGCGACAGGATCTGGCGCAGCGCGGAAAAATTGGCACGAAGGTCACTGCTGCCCGCACTCACTCGCAATTGTGCATGGAGCGTTCCGTGCTGGACCGACGAGCGCAGCAGTGCAGAGCAGGTCTCGAAAAATGGAGTAGCAGTCACTCTGCCATTCGGTGCGACACTTGCCTGCACGGCCATCGATGCGTCCACAAATCCCGGCATCACCACGGCGCCGTTTACCGCCAGTTCGACGGCCTGACGCGCCTCTCTGAGATTCTCGAGACGCCGTGTCGATCCGACCTGCACGATTACACCATCGCGGATCAGAAGCGAACCATCTTCGATGATTTCCAGATTTCCCAGCGCGCTGCCGGTTCGGGGCACCGAGGGTCCGCGCAACGTAAGCAGCTGCCGGGCCCCCCGCAGGAATATCGCCTGGGCCAACCGACATTATCGGATCAACGGACCTTCAGAATCAAAAAAGTCAGATCGTCGTGTTGTGGAGCGGTGCCGATCCATTGCTTCAGTTCCGCGCTGATGTGACGCGCCATTTCGTGTACGGGCAAATGGGCGAGCCGGCAGAGCAGGGCCTTGAGACGCTCCTCGCCGAACTCTTCTTCAGCGTCGTTGAGCGCTTCGGTGACGCCATCGGTAAAAGCGACGAGTACATCGCCGGGTTCGAGCACGAGTTGGGCTTCCTGGTACTGCGCTTGGGAAAACATGCCGATGATCATGCCGCCGGTGGCGAGCTCTTCGAGATTGTTTTCGTGGGCACGTAATCGCACCAGCACGGGCGGATTGTGGCCGGCGTTGACGTAGCGCAGCTCGCGCGTTGTTTCGTTCAGCTGCGCGTAGAAGAATGTTGCATAGCTGCTCACGCCGGTGGAGCGATGCAGAAAGCGGTTGAGTTTCGCAACGAGCTCCGGCAACGGCATGTGCGATTCGGTCGCGAGGATGCGCAAAGAAGCCTGTACGACCGACATGATGAGCGCGGCGGGAATGCCTTTGCCTGCCACGTCGGCGAGCGCGATACCGAGCGAATCGGGGCCGACGCGGAGGAAATCGTAGTAGTCGCCACCAACGCTGCGGGCGGGGAGAGTGAAGGCGGCGAGATCCGCGGCGCTCGATTCGGGATAGCCTTCAGGCAGCAGACGTTTTTGCACTTCGGCTGCGAGTGCGAGATCACGATTGATTTTTTCCTGCTCCAGCACGCGTGCGGTGAGGCGCGTGTTTTCGAGCATCAACGCGAGCATGTGCGGCCAGTTGTGCAGGGATGTTGCCGTCGATGGGCCGAGCAGGAGCAGGCCGATGATTTCGTTTGTGCCTCGCAGCGGCGCCGCGAACCGAACATCAAGCTGCTTCAGATTTCCGAGTTCGGCGAGGTGTTCGGGCTTTTGGTCAGCGGCCCAGCGCTGCCAGGAATCTAAATCTTCGGCCGAGATGGGAAGCGCGGCGGAGTAGAAGCGAAAGCGGCTGGCGAGGAAACCGTTTTCGGGCAACCCGGGAGCGGGGTGATTGGGCGGGTACGTTGCGACCGCCGAAAAGCTGCCGTTCTCCCGCTGGTACACGACAGCGGAATGAGCTTCCAGCTTTTCGCAGAGCGTATCGAGCGCGATCTGGAGAGCGCCCGTGGCGGAGTTTGCGGCGCGTGCGGCATGGACGAAATCGCCGAGCTGTGGTTCGACGGGAGCGCGGTCGGCTGTTGCGCTTTGGCGATGCATGCGCTCCCGCAGGGCCAGTCATATACCGCCGGGCTCGTTGCGAATAGCCACCATCGGGGAGAGCTGCGTGGCGCGCCAGGCGGGGTAGAAGGATCCGGCCAGTGTGATGAGCGCGATCAGCAGCGTGGAGTAGACAAACGGCCAGGGCTCGACGCCTTGCACTACGGACGATTTCACGAGCGCGACGCTCGCGACGGCAGCGGCGATTGCGCCAGCGACAAGTCCTGCGGCCGTCATTTTGAAACCGCCGCCGAGGACGAGCTTCCAGAGGTCTCGAGTTTCCGCGCCGAGCGCCATGCGCGTGCCGATTTCGACCGTACGCTGACGAACCGAGTACGCGACTACGCCGTAGATGCCGAGTGCGGCCAGCAGCAGTGCAGCCGCGGCGAAGAAACTGGTGAGGAGCGAGGAGGCGCGCTGATAGGTAAGCGAATCGTCGATTATTTCCTGGTAGGGGCGCACGTCATAGATGGGCTGCTCCGGATTCACGCGGCGGATGGTGTTCCGGATCGCCGCTATCAGCATCTTTTCGGGAAGCGGCGAGCGAACGATGAACCAGGCAGGGTTCGGTGCTGTCAGGCTGCTGAGCAAATACATCTCGGGGACGGTTGGATTGTTGAGACCGTCGTTGCGAACGTCGCCCGCAATGCCGATCACCTGAAAGCGCGTGCCGTTAACGCTTTCCAGCCGTCCGTAGGCGCCGAGCGCGCCATGAGGCCAGTAGTGGTTTGCCGCCGCCTGATTGATTACCACGTTGAGCAGCTTTTCGTTGGTATCCCGCGCTGTCAGAAAGCGGCCCGCTCGCAGCGGAATCCGCATGGTGGCGAGGTAATCAGGAGTGGTGGGAACAAAACTGACGCGTTTGGAATCGTAGCGCTCGGGTGCGCCTTCGGGGAAAACAGTGGTCGAAAAGCAGCAGCCATTCAGCGGCAGGTGGTTGCTTAGCGTTGCAGAGGTGATGCCGGGCGTGTTCTTAATCTCGTCGAGCAGGACGTTTTGATATTGCGCAAGGCGGTTTGCGTCGCCGTAGCTGAGTTGAAAAGTAGTAAGACCCCGCGGATCGAAGCCCGGATTGACACGATTGAGGCGGTTGAGTTGCGCGATCAGCAGAGCGCCCGTTGCGAGTAGCGTAAAGGTGAGCGCGATTTCGGCCACTACCAGCGCCTGCGAAAGACGGCGGCTGCGAAATCCTGCGGATGCACGGACGCCATCATTCAACACTTCATTCGGGGCCGTGCGAAGCGCCTGCCAGAGCGGGGCAAGACTAGTGAGCAGACTTGCGAAAAACGCAGCGGCGATGGCGAAGAGCAGGGCAGTGGCGTCCACGGAGATCTGATCGGCCTGAACAATGACGTCCGCGCCGAGGGTGACGATGAGTTGAACGAGCGCAATGCTCAGTGCGACGCCGCAGAACGCGCCAAGCAGCGAGATCAGCAGTCCTTCGGAGAAATATTGCAACAGGAGTTTGCTCTGGGCCGCTCCAAGTGCAAGGCGGATCGCGGTTTCGCGTGCGCGAGCGACAGCGCGGGTAACAAGCAAGCCACTCACATTGGCGCAGGTGATGAGCAAGAGGAGCGCAGTTGCAGCAATCAGCAGCAGCAGTGTGGGCCGAAAGTCCTGGCTGACGACCTCGCGCAGCGTTTCGAGCTTCGCGGAATCGAGCGAGTGGTCGTCCTTATGCTCGCGCGCGTATTCGGCGGCAATACGCTTCACGTCGGCTAGAGCTTGCTGGTAGGTAACGCCCGGCTTGAGGTGCGCATAACAGAAGTACTGACCGGCGTAGATATTAGCGTGCTCGTATTGCGGATCGAGCGGAATCCAGACATCCGTCTGAATCGAGCTGCCGTCCGGACTCGCCAGCGGTAGCCGGAACCAGCCGGGCATTACAGCGGTGACGGTGTAGCTCCTGCCGTCGAGCTTGAGCGGCTTGCCAATGATATCGGGGTGCGAACCGAGCCTGCGCCAGAGCCGGTCGGAAATGACGGCGCGATCGGATTCATCATCGAACCAGCGGCCCATCTTGGGATTGACGCCAAGGCCACGCAGGAGTGACGGAGTGGAGCGAATCGCGTTAACGTGCTCGGGCTCGCCTGCGAAAGTCAGGTTGAAGCTCGAGTACGTGAACCAGCCGAAGAGGTCGAAGCTGCGTTGCTTTTGTGTGAACTCGCGGAGATTGTTGTAAGAGAGAAACGACTTCTGTGCCGGCTGATTCGTTTGCGCGCCGTACACCGCAACGAAACGGCCCGCGTCGTGATACGGCAGCGGCTTCAGCAGAACCGCTTCAGCAACCGTGTAGATGGCCGTAGCCGAGCCGATGCCGAGCGCGAGCGCAATTATTGCAAGTACGGCAGTTGTGGCCGATCCGCGCCAGGAGCGCCATGCGTAACGCGCGAGGGAAAGCATATTTGACAATCATATGCGCGTTCATTCGAAGTACCGGCGGCTCATCTCCCGCAGAAATGCGAGCGATCCCGCCATCTCGCCCATCCCGTTCATGCCGTCCTCGATGCTGACCCACCCTCGATAGTTATGGCCCGCGAGAATCGAAAAGATCGCGTCGTAGTCGTTGAGACCCTGGCCCGTGACGCCATGCTTCAGACTTGCGGCGTAGCCTTCGCTGCCTTCGGCCTCGGATAGTGACTCGAGCGTGGCGCCTTCGGCTAAGTAGCGATCGCTGGCGTGCATGCTGACGACGCGATCGGCCACGGCGTCCAGCAGCGCGATGGGATCTTCGCCCGCGACCACGCTGTTCGAGGGATCGTACTGCACGCCGAAATGCTCGCGGTCTTCGATGGCGTTGATGATCGGCACGAAGCGTTCCATCTTCTGAGCGAATTCGGGATAGCGCCAAAAGCCGTCCTTATAGTGATTCTCCATGCCGAGCACGATTCCGTATTCGCCTGCGGCCGGCAGCACGGCGCGGATCGCTTCGAGCACCCAGTCGCGACCCTGTTCCCAGTCGAGGCCGGGATAACGCTGGCCACTGAGAATGCGGCAGACTGCGCCTTTACCGCCGAGTCGAGCGGTAACGCGCACCATGTCGATTTCGCGCTCGATCTCGCGCTTGCGCTGATCGGCATCGGGCGCTGTGAAATCCGGCGAACAGCAGAACATCGGCATCACCCGCCCGGTCGCTTCGATCGCCTCCCGCACGCGATCGAGATAGCTGTTTTCGAAGCTGGTGAAGAAGCCCGAGTACATCTCGAGACCGTCGGCATCGAGCTGCCGCGACATCTCGATCCATTCGAAAACGGACATCTGCCCGTTCGAGATGGTTTCGAGATAGCACTTCGGGAAAGCGGATATTTTCAAGGGCATAGGTTCACACGGACCGCTTCGCTCGCCGCTCTGTTTGGCTGCCTCAGAGCGATGAGCAAGGGCCTTTGAACGATTACCCGAGTTCCGCAGATCGCGTATAGGGCGTCGAATGGGCGACTTTTCAGAGCCATGAGCGAAGCGATTGCTGTGCGCGATTATGTCACGGCGTCAACACGGCTTTCACATACTCGCCCGCATGCATCTTTTCGAAAGATTCGTGCCATTCGGCAAGCGGTGCGACGTGGCTGATCACGGGCGCAAGGTTGACCTGGCCCGAGTTGATCATGCGAATCACACGCTCCCAGATCGGCCAATTATGCGAGAAGCTGCCCGAGAGCGTGATGTTCTTCTGCACCAGCGGATCGAGGCTGAACTGCAGCGGCTGCGGTCCCCAGCCGACTTTGACGATCTGTCCTGCGGGACGCACGGCTTTGAGCGCCATCTGGAGAGTGACGGATGCTCCCGAGCAGTCGATAGCGATATCGACGCCGAGCCCGTCGCCATGCTGCGCGATGTGTTCTAAGACGCCGCCTTCGAGCGTTACGTCGGCACCGAGCTGGCGCGCTACTTCGAGGCGATGCTTATCGGCAGGCAGCCCCGCGACGATGAGCGTTCCCGCGCCGCTAAGCTTCGCCATCTCCGCACAGAGCAGGCCGATGGGGCCGGGGCCGAGCACGAGCACCGTGTCGCCCGGACGCACGCGGCCATTAACGCAAACCGCGTTGTAAGCGACGCAGCAGGGCTCCGTGAGCGCGGCTTTTTCAAACGGCAGGGAATCGGGAAGCTTGTGCAGGCAGCGCTCGGGTACGCGCACGTATTCGGTCATGGCGCCGTCCACACCGTAGCCGAAACCGCGGCGCGCAGGATCGAGATTGTAGAGGCCGGCGCGGCTCATCGGCGAGGACTCGTCGATGACGGCCGCGGTTTCGCTGGTGACGCGATCGCCTTCGCGAAAAGGTTTCACGCCTGATCCGACGCGCGCCACAGTGCCACAGAACTCGTGGCCGAGGATGCACGGGTAATTGACGTGCCAGCTATGTGCACCCTGCCATTGATGCAGATCGCTGCCGCAAACGCTGACCGCCCCGACTCGCAACAGCACGTCGCGCTCGCCGATCTCAGGAATTTTCACGTCGCGCAGCTCGACGGAAAGCGGTTCGCGCGCGTAGTTGACGAGCGCCGGCATGGTGCTCATGCGGTCACCTCGCCGAATGCGTGGACTCTTTCACAGATCAAACGCAATGCTCCTTCCAGATCTCCTTCGGCTGTGCGAAATGCGTGCGCATCGATCGCGAGTGGCGCGCCGATGACCACCAGCGGCGCACCGTAGCGCGGTGTCTCGATCGCCTGCTCAATCGTCAGCCCGCCGACGGCCTGCACCGGGACATTGACCGCACTCACGATCTCGCGCAGTTGATCGAGCGGCGTGGGCGCGGACTGGCCGCGCTGCTTGCGCACCGTTCGCATGTCGTAGCCGATGTGGTGCACGATGTAGTCGCAACCGAGCTCTTCGAGACGTTTCGCGCCGGCGACGGGATCGTGCATGTTCATGTTGTCGCCCATGATCTTGATGCCGTAATCGCGGCCGGCTTTAACGACGAGCTCAATGGTCTCTTCGTGCGCCTGTCCCATGACGACAACCATACTCGCGCCGGCTTTTGCCATGAGCTCGGTTTCGAGCGCGCCGCCATCCATGATTTTGAGATCGGCCACAATCGGCGTCTCCGGAAATCGCGCCCGCAATTCCCGAACACCGCGCGTGCCTTCCGCCAGGATCAGCGGCGTGCCCGCTTCCAGCCAGTCCACTCCCGCCCGCAGCCCTAGTTCCGCCGTGCGCAGCGCCTCATTGAGATCGATCAAGTCGAGTGAGAGTTGAACAGTGGCGCGCATCGGACGGAAATAACAGGTTTAACATGATCTAGATATGTGGCTGCGATACGGCCTTGCTCTGTTGCTGGCCGGTGTGGTTTCAAGCGCGGAGTTAGAGATTGTTGCGCCCTGTGAACCGGCGAAACCCTGGACAGTAGCGGGCGAGCGCGGCGCACTGTTCGGCAGACAAAATGGTGTGTTTGAAGCCTGGCAGTGGCCCGTGAAGCTGATCAGTAACTTTCGGATTCGCGCGGAGCTGGCCGACTATGCTGTGCCGATCGATGTGAACCGGCTGGCGGCGCAGATTCGCGTCACGCCGGCGGAGACGACGATTACGTACTCGCACGCAGCGTTTACGATCCGTCAGCATATGTTCGCCACGCGCGGTGAGGGGCAGGTAGGCGCCGCTGTCTTCTTCGAAATTGCTTCGGCGCGCGCGCTCGATCTGACCTTTTCGTTTACGCCCGAGATGATCGCCATGTGGCCGGCGCCGAGTCATGGACGGTCTAACGGCGAGTGGGTGAAGCAGGGCGAGTCTGGCTACTACATCCTGCACACGGATGATCCTGACTTCTCCGGATTTGTCGCCATGCCGAAGACGCAGCCGGGCATTCTGGTGCCGTATCAGGAGCATCCGCAGACGTATCCGCTCGAGCTGAAGCTGCATTTTGATCCGAAGGAGGATCAGTTCACGACATTTCCGCTGACGATCGGCCTGTGGCACGGCGCGCCGTACACACTCGATGAGAAGGCTGCGCGGAGTCTGCTGGATGCCGCCCAGGGCTATTACGCGCACTTTTTCGAGAGGCGGCTGATGGCGGAGACACCCGACCCGCGCGTGAACGATGCCCTGCGGTGGGCCGAGGTGGCGATTGATCAGGGGCAGGTGCGGCACGGGAATGAAACTGGCCTGGTTGCGGGGTACTACGAATCGGCGGATTCCGCGCGTCCGGGCTACGCGTGGTTTTTCGGGCGCGACACGCTCTGGACCTCTTACGCGATTAACAGCTACGGCGATTTTGCGCTCACGCGGCGGGCTCTTGATTTTCTATTTGCGAGGCAGCGCGGGGATGGAAAGATTATGCACGAATATTCGCAGTCAGCCGAAGCGCTCGACTGGACGAAGACGCCCTACTTCTATGCTTCGGCGGATTCGACGCCGCTGCTGGTGATGGCGATGGCGGATTACCTGCGCACGAGCGGCGATCTGGCGTATGTGAAGCAGCACTGGGAGGCGATTCGCAAGGCGTACTCGTTCACACGCGCGCATACAGGCAACGACGCGATTTATTCGAATGCGGAAGGCACCGGCTGGGTCGAATCGTGGCCGCAGGGCATGCCCAAAGAAGAGATCTATTTAGCGGCCGTCGATCAGCAGTCGTCGACGGCGATGTCGTATATGGCTGAGGCGTTGGGCGATCAAGAGCTGGCTCGATCTGCGAAGCAAAAAGCGCGCGAGATTGCCAACAAGATCGAGGGCGAATTTTACTCGCGCGAAGATGATTTGTACGCGTTTAGCCGCAACCCGGATGGCTCGCTCGATCGGACCCAGTCGATCTATCCGGCGGTGGCGTGGTGGGATGGAACGTTTGCATTGAAAAGCGCCGAGCCGATGCTCTCGCGCTGGGCGTCCCCGGATGTTTCGGCGGACTGGGGCACGCGCGATATCAGCGATCGCACGCCTTTCTATGATCCGATCAGTTATCACCAGGGCTCTATTTGGCCGCTCTTTACGGGTTGGGTTTCGCTGGCGGAATATCGGGCTGGACGCGCGCTTTCCGGCTATGCCCACCTGATGCAGAATGTGAACCTGACGTGGGCGCAGGATCTGGGCGCGGTGACGGAATTGCTTTCGGGCGAGTTTTATCAGCCGCTGGGGAGGAGCAGCTCGCATCAGACGTGGTCGTCGGCCATGGTCATTACACCCATGCTGCGCGGTTTGTTCGGACTTGAGTGGGACGGTGCGAATCATAAGCTGCTGCTCGCGCCGCATCTGCCCGCGGACTGGGATCATGCTGTGCTGCGAAATGTGCCGCTCGGCGATAAACAAATCGATCTGGAATATCGCCGCGAAGCCGACCACATTCTCGTTTTCGCAAGCAGGGCCGAAGTCTGCCTGGTTCCACAGAGCGCTCCCTCTTCGCCCTGCACGCAAAAGCTCTCCATTCCCGTACCGCCTGTTGAAATTGCAATTCCTGCCGCGCTTCCCAACCCCGGTGATCAAACCAAGCAGCTGAAGGTGATTGATGAACGGTACACCGAGCACGAAGCGCGATTCGTTTTTGCCTCATCCTGGCCGCTCGGCTACGATCTGAAAGTTCGTCTGAATCGTCAGCACGTCACGGTCGATGGCGCTTCGTTGCAGGGCGGGATCCTGCACGTTCGCTTCCCTAACGGCCCTGGTTACGAGCAGCAGAACGTCACGTTTCATTTCTAAAAGGAGCGCATGAAGAAAATCGCCGCGTTTCTGTTCGCCGCCGCCACACTCGCCACCCTCGCGCAGAATCCTTCGCCTCAGGCGCAGACGACGGACATTCTGCAGTACATTGACCAGACCTGGAAGGTGCTGCGGCGCTCCAATCGCACCCTGGCCACCGCCGCCGTGGACCCCAAATTCCAGCCCGAACCAGATGGGCGCTGGCCTGTCTACATTCCGCGCTCGGAGGATTTACAGAAGGTCGAGCAGGAACTGCGCGCGGAGGTGCCGGAAGCAGGCATGAAGACCATCGCTCTGCGGCAGCTCCCCGAAAATATCAATCAGATCACCGAACAAGGGCTCCTCTATTTGCCAAAACCGTATGTGGTGCCGGGCGGACGCTTCAACGAAATGTATGGCTGGGACAGTTACTTCATTCAGGTCGGCCTGCTGCGCGATCGCGATCTGGATCACGCCAAAGATATGGCCGATAACTTCCTGTATCAGGTGAAGAATTACGGCGGGAAGGTACTAAATGCGAATCGCACTTACTATCTCAATCGATCGCAGCCGCCGTTTCTGACGCAGATGATACTCGGTGTTTACGAAAAGACGCACGACAAGCAGTATCTGGCGCAGGCGTTGCCCGAAATCGAGACTTACTACAAGTTATGGACCACCGAGCCGCATCTGACTACGGAAACCGGACTCGCCCGCTACTGGGATTTCGGCGAAGGTCCCGCGCCCGAAGTGGTCTCCGCCGAGCGCAACGCGCAAGGCCTCACTCACTACGACCTCGTCAAGGCCTACTTCAAGACACACCAGATTCCCGATTACGACGTAACGCAGTATTACGACCGCGCCACCGACACTCTCACGCCGCTCTTCTACAAAGGTGACCGCTCCATGCGCGAATCGGGCTTCGATCCCTCCAATCGCTTTGGTCCCTTCAATATCGACATCATCCATTACAATCCGGTCTGTCTGAACTCGCTGCTCTACGCCATGGAGATGGAGACCGCGCAGATTCTGGACATTCTGGACCGACCGGACGAGGCAAAGACCTGGCGCAAGCGCGCGCACGATCGTGCCGAACGTATCAATCATCTGATGTGGAATAGCACCGACGGGCTCTACTACGACTACGACTTCGCCACCAAACAGCAGCGGAAATACCCGTTTCTGACGACGTTTTATCCCCTCTGGACCGGCATCGCGAGCAGGAAGCAGGCGGCAGCGGTTGAGCAGAATCTGCCGATATTTGAGCGCGAAGGCGGCCTGCAGACGAGCACGAATGTGAGCGGCAATCAGTGGGACGCGCCTTTTGGCTGGGCGCCTCTTCACATGATTGCGATCGATGGACTGCGCCGCTACGGCTTCAAAGCCGATGCCGACCGCATCGCCCGCAAGTGGCTCTCGCTCATCCACCGCGACTTCCTCCGACGCGGTTATATCGTCGAGAAATACGATGTCGTTAACGCCAGCTCCAATGTCGAATCGCAGATCCACTTCGGCTACAGCGCGAATCAGGCTGGCTTTGGCTGGACCAATGCCGTCTTCACGCACTTATTTGACGAGCTAAGTCCGGCAGACCAGAAGAAGGTACTTGCGGCACAGTAGCTACTGCCCGTTGATCGACTTCTCCTGCGCGGCTATCTCAACGCGTTCGCGCTTGATGTCGAGGCGGACGCGCGCGTACAGATTCATATAAATGTTGGCCACCCAGACGAGCGCAAATCCGCTCACGATATACCCGCGCCAATCGTTATAGAGCAGCTTATAGCGAGTAAATATCAGGAACAAAATCGTTACATAGTGGCTGAAGCAGTACTCGCACGTGAATAAGTAGAAAAACTTCCGCTTCACGAGCTTGTTACAGACTTCGCTCTTGTTCTTGCACCATTCGCGCGGCTCGCGGAACACCTCTTCATGTGTTACGGTCCAGGCGACGCACGCAATCGGAATGGCGAGGATGAAGAGAAACGCCAACTGCTCGCCGATGCTCATATAGCTAGTTTCGATAAACACAATCGGGAGAATAAAGACATGCCTCATGATCTCGCAAGTGGCGCGAAGCCGGCCGGAGCGTGCGCGCTCGTCATCTTTGGTGCGGCCGGCGATCTGACCAAAAGGCTGGTTGTGCCCGCGCTGTACAATCTCGCCTGCGCGAAGCTGCTGCCCGAAGAGTTTGCCGTAATCGGCTTCGATCTGGCCGATCATACCGACCAAAGCTGGCACGAGGAGCTTCTCCAGATGCTGCAGCAGTTCGTGAAGGGGCCGGCGAACAATGGTGCGCTGCATCCCGACGTCTGGGACTGGCTGACCTCGCGCATGAGCTACCTGAAGGGCGACCTGACCGATCAAGCCAGTTACCAGGCGCTTAAGCAGAAGCTGGCCGAGGTCGATCAGCAGCGCCATACGGGCGGGAATTACCTGTTCTATCTCGCTATCGCGGACCGTTTCTTTGGGACCACGGTGGAACAACTGGGGCAGAGCGGGCTCGCCAAAGAAGCAAATGGAAACTGGCGGCGCGTGGTGATCGAAAAGCCGTTTGGGCACGATCTCGCCTCAGCGAAGGCCCTCAATCACCAGATACTCAAGGTGCTCGACGAGAGTCAAATCTACCGCATCGATCACTTCCTCGGTAAAGAGACGGTGCAGAACATCATGCTGTTCCGCTTTGCGAACGGCCTTTTTGAGCCGCTCTGGAATCGTGACCGCATCGATCACGTGCAGATTACGGTGGCCGAAACGGTGGGTGTGGAAAAGCGCGGATCGTTTTACGAGAAGACTGGCGCGCTGCGCGACATGGTACCCAATCATGTGTTTCAGCTCGTCTCCATGACCGCAATGGAGGCGCCGAATTCGTTCAGCGCGGATGCTGTGCGCTCGGAAAAAGCAAAGGTGATCGAGGCGATCAAGATCTGCTCGAAGCAGGATGTTTCGTGCCATGCCGTGCGGGGGCAGTATGGGCCGGGCGAAATCGACGGCCAGCATGTTCCTGGTTATCGCGAGGAAGTGAATGTCGCGCCGGACAGCAACGTGGAAACGTATGCGGCGATGCGGCTCAGTATCGAGAATTGGCGCTGGGCAGGCGTGCCGTTCTATATTCGCACCGGTAAGCGGCTGGCGCGGCGCAAAACGCAGATCGCGATTCGCTTCAAGGAAATTCCAGCCGCGCTGCTGCGCGATATCAAGATCGATCAGCCTGTGCCGAACTGGCTGCTGTTGCGCATTCAGCCCGATGAAGGGATTGCGTTCGAGTTTGGCGCGAAAGTGCCCGGGCCGAGAATGCGCGTGGGCGACGTGCGTATGGATTTCAAGTACGAAGACTACTTCGGGACTGCTCCGGCAACGGGTTACGAGACGCTGATTTACGACGTGATGGCGGGCGATGCGACCCTGTTTCAACGCGCGGATAATATTGAGGCCGGATGGAGCGTGGTGCAGCCGGTGCTCGACGTGTGGAATTCGGAACCGCCGCAAAATTTTCCGAATTACGCGGCAGGAAGTCAGGGCCCGGCAGCTGCGGACGAAATGTTAGCCAAGGAAGGCCGCGCCTGGCGTCCCATTAACTAGTTCCCGATACTTCCGCAGCAACTCATACATAACCACCGCGCCCGCGCTCGCCACATTCAGCGAGTGCTTCAGCCCAAGCATCGGAATCCGCACATGCGTATCGCACGCACCCAGCAGGGCAGGGGAGAGCCCATCGACTTCATGTCCAAAAAGCACGCAGACGGGGAAGCGCGGCTGCCAATCGAAGATATCGAGCGCGGCTGTGCTGGTTTCAATCGCGACAATCTCGTACTCCTGCGCGCGCAGCCCGGCGACAGCCTGCAGCGGATCGGCAACGCTCATCCACGGCACGCGATCTTCCGCGCCCAGCGCCGTCTTGCGAATCGCATGTTTCGGCGGACGCGCCGTAATCCCGCTCAGTAACAACCGCTCAACCCCCGCGCCATCCGCCGTGCGAAAGAACGCGCCCACGTTGTACATGCTGCGTACGTTGTCGAGCAAAATCGTCACCGGCAATCGCAGATCGGCATACGGCTCGCTGCCCGCCGTCGCGCGATACGGAACTCGCTCCACGCCTACTTTGCGAGTCCGGCTCTGCGCCAGAGCTCGTCTACTCGCGACTTCACTTCCGGCGACATGGTAATCACATTTGGCCACCGGCGCGTGAAGCCTTCGGTCCTGAACTTCGTCGTGGCGTCCACGCCCATCTTCGAGCCGTAATTGGGCAAGCGGCTCGCGTGGTCTAGCGAGTCGATGGGACCCATCGAGAATTCGATGTCGCGCTCGGGGTCGATGTTGTTGAGCGCTTTCCAGGCTACTTCGGCGACATTCTGCACGTCCACATCCTCATCCACCACGACGATGCACTTGCTGAACATCGCCTGCCCCAGGCCCCAGATCGCGTGCATCACTTTGCGCGCCTGCCCCGGATACGACTTGCGGATCGAGACGAGGATCAGATTGTGAAACACGCCCTCGGCCGGCATGCAGATATCGCGCACTTCGGGCAGTTGCGTCTTCATCAGCGGCAGGAAAATGCGCTCGATTGCCTTGCCCATGTAGTAGTCCTCCATCGGCGGCGGCCCGACGATAGTGGCCGCGTAGATCGGCTTTTTGCGGCGCGTGATGCACTCGATGTGGAATACCGGGTAGTCGTCATCGAGCGAATAGAAACCCGTGTGATCGCCGAACGGTCCTTCGCGCCGCAGCTCGCCCAAATTCAGATAGCCTTCGAGCACGATTTCCGCCTGCGCCGGCACCTCCAGATCGCACGTTTCGCATTTCACCATCTCGACCGATTTGCGCCGTAAAAAGCCGGCGAACATCATTTCGTCAATCGCGGGCGGTAGCGGCAGAATGGCGGAAAAGATGGTGGCGGGATCGCAGCCGATGGCGACCGCAACGGGCATGCGCGCCTCTTTACCATCAGCTGCGAGCTGCCGATAGTGTTCCGCGCCCTGTTTGTGCTTCTGCCAGTGCATCCCGGTGGTGCGCTCATCAAAGACCTGCATGCGGTACATGCCGCAATTGCGCTTGCCCGTCTCCGGATTCTTTGAAAACACCATCGGCAGCGTGATAAAGCGTCCGCCATCGCCCGGCCAGCAATGCAGAATCGGAAGCTCACCGAGCGAGATGCGTTCGCGCTCGATCACTTCCTTGCACGGAGCATCGCTGACCATCTTTGGAAACACCGCGCCTAACTCAGACAGCCTAGGGAGCAGTTTGAGTTTGTCGATCCAGCCCTGCGGCTGCTGCATTTCGAGAAAGCCCGCAATTCGTTGCGCAATCTGTTCGATGTCGGAAACGCCGAGCGCAATCTCCATCCGCCGCTTGCTCGCGAACGCGTTTATCAGCAGCGGAACCGATGATTTCGGATTCTCGAACAGCAGTGCTGGCCCACCATTCTTTACAGCGCGGTTGGCAAATTCGGTTATCTCCAGATACGGATCTACGGCGAACGGAATCCGCTTCAGCTCGCCTTCGCGTTCGAGCGCGCGCACGAATCCGCGCAGGTCGTCAAAATGCATGCGTCACCGTCATCACCCATTATCATGAGAGGGAATTATGACGAGACGGACGGCTTTTATTACAGGGGCAAGCCGTGGAATCGGGAAGGCGTGCGCACTGGCGATCGGCGCAGCGGGACATCGGGTAGCATTAGCGGCGCGGCAACGCGGAAAGCTCGAGGAAGTGGCGGAAGCGATACGCGCGGAAGGCGGCGAGCCGTTCGTGGTCGAGATCGATCTATCCGAGAGCGCATCCATCACAGAAGCATTCAAGAAAACAGCGCAGGACTTTGGCCGTATCGACATCCTGATTAACAACGCGGGTGTGACCAAGGACGGCCTGGCGATGCGCATGAAGCAGGCGGACTGGGAGACGGTGCTCAATACGAACCTGAGCGGGGCATTCTATGCGATTCAGCAGGTGCTGCCCGGTATGATGCGCGAGCGCTGGGGACGCATTGTGAATATCTCGTCGGTGGTGGGCGAGATGGGTAATCCGGGGCAGGCGAATTATGTCGCTTCCAAAGCCGGATTGATCGGATTAACGAAAGCGCTGGCCAAGGAAGTGGGCAGCCGCAATATAACGGTAAACGCGGTTGCGCCCGGCTTCATTGAGACCGATATGACTGGCGTTCTGCCCGAAGAACTGAAGAAGAAAATGATCGATGAAACGCCGTTGAAACGAATGGGTGCGCCGCAGGATATTGCGGCAGCGGTGAAATTTCTGATCAGCGAAGAAGCGGCGTTCATTACCGGGCACGTGCTCGACGTGAACGGCGGCATTTACATGTAGCGCGGTGCGCGCGCCAATCATCCAAAATATTCCGACATGCCAGCCATAGCCAAACGAGATTCACGCTTCAAAATTGGTCTGGTGCAGATGACCTGCTCGACCGATCCCGACGCCAACTTGCAAAAAGCGATTGCAAAAACGCGCGAAGCCGCAGCGAAGGGCGCCGAGATCGTCTGCCTGCAGGAGCTGTTCCGCAGCCAGTATTTCTGCCGCGAGGAGAATGCCGAGCTGTTCGATTTAGCGGAGCCGATTCCGGGCCCGTCGACCGAAGCCCTCACCGCCGTCGCACGCGAGCTGCAGGTTTCGATCGTTGCGTCGCTCTTTGAAAAGCGCGCGCAGGGTCTCTATCACAACACCGCTGCCATCATCGATGCCGATGGCTCGCTGCTTGGCGTCTATCGCAAAATGCACATTCCCGAAGATCCGCTGTATTACGAAAAGTTTTACTTCACGCCGGGCGATCTCGGTTTCCAGAATTTCGACACGCGCTACTCGCGGATCGGCGTGCTCGTGTGCTGGGACCAGTGGTATCCGGAAGGCGCGCGCATCACAAGTCTGCAGGGTGCCAATGTGCTGTTCTATCCAACGGCAATCGGCTGGCATCCTTCCGAAAAGGCGCAGTATGGTGAAGCGCAGCTCGACGCGTGGCGAACGATTCAGCGCGCGCACGCGATTTCGAACGGCGTATTTGTGGCGGCCGTGAATCGCACCGGCTTCGAGGGCACGCCCGAAAGCGGACTCGAGTTCTGGGGAAATTCGTTCGTGGCGGATCCATTCGGGCGCGTGATCGCGCAGGCCAGTGCAGATCAGGAAGAGACGCTCGTGGTTGAGTGCGACCCGAAGCAGATGGACGAAGTGCGCCGCAACTGGCCGTTTCTGCGCGACCGCCGCATCGACGCCTACGCGCCAATCACAAACCGGTGGCTCGGTTGATGGCATCGCGTTTTCGCATGCCCGCCGAATGGGAACCGCATGAAGCGACCTGGATCGCGTGGCCCCATGAAGAAACGGATTGGCCGGGCAAATTCGAGCCAATCCAGTGGATCTACGGCGAAATCGTGCGCCATCTCGCGCGTGTAGAGCGCGTGCGCATCTTAGTGGAAAACGCGGACGCTCGCGAACAAGCGCACAACGTGCTGCGAAAGTGCCACGCCGATCTGCAGGCCGTCGACTTCTTCGAATTGCCTACCGACCGAAGCTGGACGCGCGATTTTTGTCCTACCTTCGTGCGCAACCAGGCCGGTGCGCTCACCATGCTCAACTGGCGCTTCAATGGCTGGGCGAAATACGAAAATGCAGCCGCCGATAATGCCATCACTCCTGCGCTGGGGAACCAGCTATCGTTTCCAATCGAAACCCCTGAGCACAACGGAACCCAGATCGTGCTCGAGGGCGGCGCCATGGAAGTAAACGGCGCAGGTGCGATTCTCACTACCGAAGAATGCCTGCTCAGCGATGTGCAGACACGCAATCCCGGCTTCACACGGGCCGATTACGAAACGATCTTCGCGAAATATCTCGGGGCAGCGAATACGATCTGGCTCCGCAACGGCATCGTCGGCGATGATACGCACGGGCACATTGACGATCTCGCGCGCTTCACCGACGAGGGCACGATTGTCATCGCATCGGAATCCGATCCTCGCGAAACGAATTACGAACCCCTGGCCGAAAATCTCGCCCTGCTGCAGGAGCGCGCGCCGGGAATGCGCGTCGAAAGGCTTCCGATGCCCGATCCCCTCTACTTCGATGAGCAGCGCCTTCCGGCGAGTTTCGCGAACTTCTACATCGCAAATGAAACGGTGCTGGTGCCTACATTCAACGATCCGAAGGACCGCATCGCGCTAAACAAAATCGCCGAACTGTTCCCCACGCGCACGGTCGTCGGGATTGCGTGTACCGATTTGGTGCTCGGCCTCGGAACACTGCACTGCATGACCCAGCAGCAGCCCGTCTGACGTGCTCTTACTCGTTCTCGCCGCGCTTTCGCTCGTGATCTGGCTCTATCTCTTCTTCGCACGCGGCGATTATTGGCGTGTGCGCCGGAGTCTCATTCAGCACGGCGATCCGTTGCCCGCGCATGTAATCGCAGTGATTCCGGCGCGCGACGAAGCCGAGCATATCGGCCGCGCGGTGCAGTCGCTTTTACAGCAAAGCGTTCGTGTGCACGTCATCGTTGTAGATGATGCGAGCAGCGATCGTACAGCGGATGCCGCGCGTCGCGCTGCCGAGACAATTCAGGCGGCTGAGCGGCTCCAGGTGCTCACCGGCAAACCCCTCTCATCGGGCTGGACCGGTAAGCTCTGGGCCGTTTCGCAGGGAATCGAAGAAGCGTTAAAGAGCGACCCCGACTACCTGCTGCTGACCGATGCCGATATTATGCACGGACCCAGCAGCGTAGCCGATCTGCTCGCGCAGGCGCAGCGCGAGAACACGGATCTGACTTCTCTCATGGTCAAACTCGCCTGTGGCTCAGTCGCCGAAAAGCTGCTCATCCCTGCTTTCGTATTTTTCTTCCTGCAGCTTTATCCACCCGCGTGGATTCGCGATACCAAGGCGCAAACCGCGGGCGCGGCAGGAGGCTGCATGCTCGTCCGCCCCTTGGCGCTGGAGCGTATCAGCGGCATCGCTGCAATACGCAACGAAGTGATCGACGACTGCGCTCTCGCCCGCGCTATCAAACGCAGTGGCGGCCACATCTGGATGGGACTAACAAACGACGCGCACAGCATTCGTCCATACGAAAGCTTCGGCGAAATCGGCCGCATGATCTCACGCAGCGCTTTCAATCAACTCCGCCACTCCACGCTGCTCTTGATCGCAACTATCCTCGGGCTGCTGCTCACCTACGTTCTTCCTGTTGCCGCGCTCTTTTCAGGTAACTTTGTAACCGCGCTGCTAGGATTGGCCGCTTGTCTGCTGATGACTATCTCGTATCTGCCGATGGTTCGCTTTTACGAGCGGAGCGCTCTTTGGGCGCTTACGCTGCCTGTCACCGCAGTATTCTACTTAGCGGCAACCGTGCACTCAGCGCTTCGCTACTGGACCGGTCGCGGCGGCGCATGGAAAGGCCGCACACAGGATATTCGGGAGTAACTTACCAGCGATTCTTGCTTCCGCCAAAATCGCGCTGACCGCGTTCGCCGCCGCCCTGCGAACGTTCGCGGCGCTCCGGCGGACGAGCCTCATTCACCACCAGCGCGCGCCCCATCAACTGCCGCCCGTTGCACGCCTGCACCGCCTGATTCGCCGCGGCATCGTCATTGATTTCCACAAACCCGAATCCCCGCGCCTCGCCGCTGAAACGGTCGCGCAGGATGCTCACGCTATCGACATGGACGCCAGCTTCGGCAAAAAATTGTTGCAAATCAGCCTCGGTGGCCTTGTAGGGCAGGTTACCTACGAATAGCTTCGTCACGGGACGCACTCCTTCTCGTTCGGAACTCGCAATATGCCGGTGAGCCAGGAGAGTATCCAAGCCAGGAAAATTCGAGGCCAAACTTACGCTCTTATCGTGCCATAAATACAGGCCGAATAAAACACTCGAGATGCTCGCTCGAATTTCTACCAACACGCCCTGATTAGCGCGGTGTGATAAGTCCTCCGAGTTTGTCCTGCTCGCTTGCTGCGCGCCGGGAAAAACGGGTTGCGAACGCTTCCAGGTACTTCAGTCCCGAACCTGTGTTGAAGACCACGATCTTTGCGTTGCGTTCGAGAAAGCCGGGGTCGAACAGGTGAGCGAGAGCTGCGATGCAAGCCCCGGTTTCCGGTGCGCCGAAAATCCCTTCAGCGCGCGCAAATGCAAGGGAGCCATCGAGCGCTTCCTGGTCATCCGCCGCGATTGCAGTTCCGCCGCTCGCCCGTATCGCGCGCAGCACCAGGAAATCGCCCAGAGCTTTGGGCACGCGCAGCCCGCTCGCCACCGTATGGGCATTGGCCCACGGCTCGCTTGTTTCTGCACCGCTCTCAAACGCCCGGACGATCGGTGCGCATCCCGCCGCCTGCACCGCGATCATCTTCGGCCGCTTGCTACCGATCCAGCCGAGCCGTTCCATCTCGCCAAAAGCCTTCCACATGCCGATCAAACCGACACCGCCGCCGCACGGATACAAAATCGCGTCGGGCAACTGCCATTCGAACTGTTCAGCGATTTCGTAGCCCATGGTCTTCTTGCCCTCAATGCGATAGGGCTCCTTAAGCGTGCTCACCTCAAACCAGCCATTCTTCTCTTTTTGTTCGCTGACGAGCCGCCCGCAGTCGCTGATGAGCCCATTCACAAGCGTTACCGAAGCGCCATTCGCCATGCACTCCACGAAGTTCGCTTGCGGCACATCGCTCGGCATGAAAACGTGTGCTTCGAGGCCGGCGCGGGCGGCGTAGGCCGCTAAAGCGCCACCGGCATTACCGGCGGAGGGTGCGGCCAGTTTTTCCGCCCCGAGTTTGCGGGCCATCGTCACAGCGGCCGACATGCCACGCGCCTTGAACGAGCCGGTTGGGTTTGTTCCTTCATCTTTGACCCAGACGTTTTCGCCGAGGGAGGGCGTGCGAAGCAGGGGCGTCCAGCCCTCGCCGAGCGTCACGGCTTCCTCCAAACTCGCCGGCAGCACAGGTTCATACCGCCACATGCTTGCGATCGGGCTGATCCGTTCACGACCCCACGAACTGCGAATCGCGTCGAGATCGTATTCGACCAGCAGCGGACCGCCGCAGCTACAAAGATTACGTAGTTCGAGCGGCGAAAATGCCTGCGTGCACCGCCCACAGACGAGCTGTTTCGCTTCTCCCATGTTTTGTGACTATGGTGCCATGGCGGCGAATTCCGACTGTGTTATTCTCATCTTCGATCGCCTGGATTTCCAGTTTGGACAGGTGGGTGAGTGGTTAAAGCCAACAGACTGTAAATCTGTCCCTCCTTGCGAGGTACGAAGGTTCGAATCCTTCCCTGTCCACCAGTTTTCTGAGTGCGTCCGAAGCCGTTGTAGCTCAGTTGGTAGAGCGCGTCCTTGGTAAGGACGAGGTCACCGGTTCAATCCCGGTCAACGGCTCCATTTCCTGTTAGCATCCGCCCTAAGCAAGCGATCGAAGCAGTTCCGCGCAGACGCTCGCCCTCGTGTGGTAGGGGCGACAGGGATCGAACCTGTGACCCTCAGCTTAGAAGGCTGATGCTCTATCCAACTGAGCTACGCCCCCACATGTTGCGCGGCTTTCCTCAGTCTAACCGGATTCATCGCGAAGCATCCGATTTGGGCCTCATTTCGAGACAGCGCTCGCTATCATAATGTCTTCGTATGGCTGAAAGCACCAATACTCCGCCAGACTTTCCGCTTCCTCCGGCGAGCTTTGAATTCCTGATCGAATCGATTCTGATGCAAACTCAGATTCAGCTCGGTCTTCTTCACCTGCGCGAAGGCGAAGAAAAGCAGGAGCCCAATCTCCCCTTTGCCAAGCACTCGATCGACATGCTCGCAATGCTGCAGGAGAAAACACGCGGCAACCTCTCGACCGAAGAGCAACGCCTCCTGGAAAACGGTCTCACAGAGCTCCGCTTCCGCTATGTGCAGATTGCCGATGAGCAGAAACGGAAGAATTCGCCCATCGCCACTCCGCCCTCACCGGAGAAAAAGGAAGACGATCGCCCGCTGATCATCACGGCCGACGGCGGCAAGGGGACAAAAACGGAGTGAATGATCCCGCGAGTCTCAGCGAGGCGAACACATAGGAATGCTCGCTGAGTTCGAGCATGCGTCCATACTCGTACTCGGCTCGGGCACGAGCGTTGGAGTGCCCATGGTGGGCTGCTCTTGTAAAGCCTGCACGTCGCAAGATCCGCGTGATCGCCGGCTTCGCCCGTCTGTTCTCCTCAAGCTCGGTGCAAAGCGCATTCTGATCGATACTTCACCAGATTTCCGCTATCAAGCGCTCCACTATCGCATCGAGCGGATCGACGCCATTCTATACACCCACGCCCACGCCGACCATATCCTGGGCCTCGATGACGTTCGGCCCTTCAACTTCATGCAGAAGGGCGAAATTCCGCTCTATGCGTCCGCCGAAGCTTTTGAAACGATTCGCCGCACCTTCAGCTACGTTTTCGACAGTGCACCTTCCGAATCGAGCCGGCCACGTCTGGTTCCCGAAATTTTCGCGAGCGCACCAATATGTGTTGCCGGAGTCGAGATACAGCCGGTACGCGCACATCATGGCAGAGGTACCGTTTACGGATTCCGCCTCGGTGATTGTGCCTATTTGACTGACCACAGCGAAATTCCGCCGGAGAGCGAAGCTCTGCTGCACGATCTCGACGTGCTCTTTCTCGACGCTCTGCGCCATAACCCGCATCCGACCCATTCCACCGTCGAAGAATCGCTGCGAACTGTCGATCGTCTGAAACCCAAACGCGCATTTTTCACACACATCTCCCACGACCTGGTTCACGCGCCGACGCAGGCCCGCTTGCCGGCAAACGTTACGCTTGCCTACGACGGTCTGGAGATTCCGATCGGCTGGGGTGATGCGTGAGCGCCGAGATCTTTCGCACGCTGGATGAAGCGCGCGGGCGCTTTGGCCCCTGCGCCGCTGCCATTGGAGTATTCGATGGTGTTCATATCGGGCACCAGCATCTGATTTCGGAGACTGTCCGCTCCGCTCGCGAGCGGAATGTAGCGCCCGCAGTCATCACATTCGATCCGCACCCAACCGCTATCGTTGCACCTGCCCGCGTTCCGGCCCTTCTCTGCACACTGGAGGAGCGTCTCCAGCTGCTTGCGAAAGCCGGCGCCGAGAGGATCTTCGTCCTGCCGTTCACCAGCGAAATCGCGCGTCTCACACCCGAAGAATTCGTGCAGCAGATTCTGGTGGATGCGCTGGCGGTGCAGGCTGTGCTTGTCGGGACCAACTTCAATTTCGGTTACCGCCAGAGCGGCAATACAGACACTCTTCGAGCTTTGGGCGAGCGCTATGGGTTCGCAACGAAATTTCTCGATCCGGTCGTGCTGCGTGGCCGTGTCGTGTCGAGCACGGCGATTCGCAACGATCTCAGGCAAGGCAGGATTGCGCAGGCAGGGCGCATGCTGGGCCGTTGCTTTTCGATTCGTGGACCCGTGGTACGCGGACGCGGCATCGGTTCCCGCCAGACAGTGCCCACTCTCAATCTCAGGCCCGATCCGCTCCTGCTTACCCCCGAGGGAATCTACGTCACCGAAACGCTGGAACCGGGCACGAATCGGCGTTGGCCATCGGTCACCAGCTGCGGCTACAACGTCACCTTTGGCGCCACCGATCTCACGGTCGAAACCTATCTGCTATCGGCACTCGAGGATCCCGCCCCGCGAGGAATTGAGGTTCGCTTCCGGCATTACCTGCGAGCCGAACAAGCGTTCCCGGATCCGGCCTCTTTGAAGGCGCAAATCCTGCGAGATGTCGCGCGCGCTGAAGCGTACTGGCGTCATTTTGATCGGCTCGCTCGCGCCCTTCGCAACGGCGCTCCTTCGCTATACTGAACGTGCAACCGGGCGCGACCGCCAGGCGGCATTCCTTCGGTTGCGGAGAAACCACATGCAGCTTTCCGACGGCAAAATCAAACATCTCAACGCACTTTCTAACAAGGAAGGCGTCATCGCAGCAGCGGCTATGGATCAGCGCGGCAGCCTGCGCAAAATGATCGCAGGCGCGAAAGGCGTCGATCAGAAACAGATCCCCGACGAGATGCTGAGCGAGTTCAAGACCGCGGTGAGCAAGATTCTCACGCCGCACGCAAGTGCCATTCTGCTCGATACCGAATTCGGGCTTCCTGCTGCCAAAGCGCGCTCCAAGAATGCCGGCCTCCTGCTCGCTTATGAAGAGAGCGGATACGACAACACTCAGCCCGGCCGTCTGCCCGACCTGCTCCCGCATCTTTCGGCGCGCCGCATCCGCGAGTATGGCGCCAATGCGGTCAAGGTCCTCATCTACTACACGCCTTTCGAAAAGACGGACATCAACGATATCAAGCACGCCTTCATTGAACGAATCGGCGCCGAGTGCGAAACCCTCGAAATACCCTTTTTCCTCGAATTTGTCGGGTACGACGAAAATGGCGGCGATGAGAAGGGTCTTGAGTACGCCAAAAAGAAGCCGGAAGTCGTAATGGGCTCCATGAGAGAGTTCAGCAAAGAGCAGTACAAAGTGGATGTTCTCAAGGTCGAAGTACCGGTCAACAGCAATTTCGTGGAAGGCTCGCGCGGATTCAAGGGACAAGCCGCATATTCGCGCAAACAGGCGCTCGAATTGTATCGTAAAGCTGCTGAGATCGCAGAAAAGCCGTTCATTTATCTCAGTGCCGGCGTAAGCAATCCGGAATTCATCGAGCAGCTCGAGATGGCTGCCGAGGCGGCTACTGACTATTCGGGCGTGTTATGCGGCCGTGCAACCTGGAAAGACGGCGTTGCCATTTATGGCCAGAAAGGCGTGCAGGCTCTCGAAGACTGGCTCTCGGATCAGGGCGTCAAAAACATCGAGTCGGTCAACAGCGCAATCAAGACCGCCAAGCCCTGGCGCGCCAAACTGGGCGTCGCCGCCGTCGCGTAAGAAGATCGCTGTATGCACTTCGCCACCATCCCCGAGGCCATTGAAGACTTCCGGCAGGGGAGGGTACTGATCATCGTCGATGACGAGGATCGCGAAAACGAAGGCGATCTGACCATTGCTGCCGAAAAAATCACGCCGGAAGCGATCAACTTCATGGCCACGCATGGCCGGGGACTGATTTGTCTCGCGCTTGATGCCGAGATCTGCCGGCGGCTTGATCTGCAGCCTATGTCGGCTGTCAATACCGCGCGTTTTGCAACTGCCTTCTGCGAAGCGGTGGATGCGGCCGACGGTATAACGACGGGCATTTCGGCATACGATCGGGCGCATACCATCCGCGTCGCCATGGATCCAAAGAGCCGGCCGCAGGATCTGGCGCGTCCCGGCCATGTGTTCCCGTTGCGCGCGCGTCCTGGCGGCGTGTTGGTGCGCTCGGGACAGACCGAAGCTGCGGTCGATCTTGCTCGATTGGCCGGTTTGCAGCCGGGCGGCGTCATCTGCGAAATCATGAACGAGGACGGAACCATGGCGCGCGTTCCGCAACTCGTGGAATTCTGCAAGCGCTACGGCCTGAAGATGATTTCCGTGGCGGACCTGATCCGTTACCGCCTCCATAATGAGCGCTTCATCGAACTGGACGGTGAAGGACAGATCCGCACCGCTTACGGAGAGTTCAGAGTGCTGCGCTTCGTTAGCCGGATCGACAACGAAACGCACCTCGCGCTGGTTCACGGCGAGATTGCGGGTAAAGAGAACGTTTTAGTGCGTGTGCATTCGCACTGCGTTTACGGTGATGTATTCAGTTCGCTCGATTGCGATTGTCACTCGCTTATCCCAAGCGCGCTCGAAGCGATCGTGCGTGCCGGAGCCGGCGTTTTTGTCTACCTCCACCAGACGGGAGCCGGTCTTCAGGTTACGTGGCACGAAGGCAAACGCGAGCTGATCGGACACTCGCGCGCACAAACTAGTTTCACTGCTTCCGAGCGCCATCAGCCGATGCAGCACGAGATCGGACTCGGCGCACAGATTCTCTCGTCGCTCGGCCTCTCGACCATTCACCTGCTTACGAATCACCCCCGCAAAGTTGTCGGCCTGGAAGGCTTCGGGATTCAGATCACGCGGCAGGTGCCGCTGTCGCTCGATGCCGCCGCGCCGAAACCAGAAACGCCAGTCAATGCCGGTTCCGTTTAAGCTCCCTCGGTTCTACCCCATCCTTGATACAGCCCTACTCGCCGCTCACAAATGCTCCATACTTTCTGCGGCTGAGGGCCTCTTCGATGCAGGTGTCCGAATTCTTCAATACCGCCACAAAGACGAATGGACGCAGGCCCATTTCGATGAAGCGAAGAAGATAGCCGAACGCTGTCAGGATCTGGGTGTGCTGTTTGTATTGAACGATCGCGCGGACTACGCCCGCCTGCTTCGCAGTGCGTTGCATATCGGCCAGGAGGATCTACCTCCCGCCGCGGCACGCGGCATCATCAGCGACGAAATTCTTGGGCTCTCCACGCATAACGAGGATCAGCTGATTCGCGCCGATCGGGAGCCCGTCGAATATCTCTCGATAGGTCCGATTTTCTCCACGCGCTCGAAACGCAATCCCGATCCTGAAGTCGGCCTGCAAGAGCTGTCGCGCCTGCGGCAACGCACTGCGAAGCCGCTTGTTGCAATCGGCGGCATAAAGCTCGAAAATGCGCGTGATGTGCTTGCCGCCAAAGCTGATTCGCTTGCTGTCATTTCCGGCTTCATCTCGGAAGGCGCGTCACGCAAGACCATCCGCCGCACCGCCGAGCAGTGGATCGAGTGGCTCGCCTGATTTCGTTCTGTCTTGCCGTTACTGCTTCTGTTTAATGATGCTGATGCCGCCGTTCCGCTCCAGCACGGCGTACTTGATCTCCGCAAGCTCCTTCACGCCTTTCGTGCGTGCCGCCGCCATCACATCTACATCGGTGAGCTGCAACCGCCGCATGATGTCCTGGTGCCATTCGCCATTTTCGAGCAGTACCAGCGGCGTGCCATCCACAACCCGGCCCATTCTTGGATAGCGCGTCTTGAGCCAGGAAACAGTTCGGTGCATGAGCCCGACCGTCATCACGGCGCAGACGGCATTCGTTTCAGAACGATCGTCGCCCATCGTGGCTAAGATGATCACGCCGCCCACGAGAAAGATGATCACGAACTCAAATGGAGTCATCTGCGAGCCCGGCCTTCGGCTTAAAACCCGCACGACGAGCAGCAGGAAAAAGTATCCGCAAATTGCATACAAGATCGTGTGCATGGCTCTCAGGGCATGACAAAGATTCTCAAGTTGATGGGCGGCGACCCCGCCGCACGTATCGGTAGCTCGTAGATACCGGGCGCAACCGGCTGAAGCGCAAATTTGACGGACGCCGGAGTACTCGATATGGGAAACACATAGCTGATTCCGCCTGCACCAACAATCGATTGATCGGGCTGCGGAATCACACGCTGCGCCCCCAGCGTTTTCACCAGGCTCTCGCCGACCCAGAGTCGCACCTGCCCGTTCTGGATCGCAGGTTGACCGAAGTCGATGCGTAGAATCGAAGGTGCGCCGTATCGCTCGATACGCTCATACTTCACCACGATTCCGTTATCTGGCGTTCGAGCCGTCGCGTTGGCCAGCGGTCCGCGGCCGAAACAGCCGAGCAAATCAGCCACAATCACCGCCGCGAAAAAGATCCAAAGCCCGCGTGTGAAGCGCCACCACTTGTGTTGAAATTCGAGATCGGAGCCGACCGCAAGCTCGTCGTTCACCTTCTTGACGGAGTCTTCGACTGGTTTGGTAGATGTCGAGGGCATAGGTCTATTGATCCTTGGGGGTCTGAATGACGCTGATTTCGCCGTTCCGTTCGAGAACGGCATACGCAACCTGATCAAGCCGCTCGAGGCCGTTGTCGCGTGCCATAGCCATCACATCGTCGTCCTGTATGCGCATATGGCGCATAGCCTCAACCTGCCACTTGCCATTCTTTAGCAGCACCAGTGGAGTTCCATCGATGATGAGGCCGAGCGTCTTCCACCGCCGCTGCAGATAAGCAAGGACAAGATGGGTCAATGCAATCGAAATGATGATTGTGAAAGCGTTGGTGAGGGAGCGGTCGTCGCCCACCATCGCGGTCAGGGTCAGGCCGCCCGCAAAGAATACAAAAACGAATTCAAAAGGCGCAATTTGCTTACCGGGACGGCGCCCGGCTGTCCGGACGATCAGCACGAGGAAGCAATAGCCGAAAACGCCTCTTAGTACACCTGCCATTTTTTCAGTCCTCCGATTGCAGCGGTTTCGAAATGGACTCGAGCGACTGCCGCTCGGCATTGACGCCCCAGATCGCTTCGACCACGGCGCCCGCGAGCATAAGAACCGCCCCGAGCAGATAGCCCCAGAACAGTTCCGCGCGGCTGCCCGATGCAATCAACCGCGCGAAAAGCGAAGGAGCGCCGACGCCGCCGGCAAGAGTTCCGATGGCGTAGAAAATCGAAATTGCGAAGGCGCGGATCTCGAGCGGAAAAACTTCGCTGACCGTCAGGTACGCGGAGCTGGCCGCTGAGGAAGCGACGAAGAAGATGGCACAGAACCAGAGATCCTGTCCAACTGGTCCCATTCTGCCGCTGCGAAAGAAAATCGCCGATCCGATGAGCAACAGCCCGGCCAATGCATAAGTCCCGCTGATCATACGCCGTCTGCCGATCGAGTCAAAGAACCTTCCGAGAATCAATGGCCCGACAAAGTTGCTCAACGCAAGCGGCAGAATGAATAACGAAACACGCTCGCTGGCAACTTTGAAAAACTGGCTTAATACCAGTCCATAGGTGAAAAACACCGCATTGTAGAAGAACGATTGGCCGACCATGAGCACAAAACCGAGAGCCGACCTCTTCGGCTGATCCCGTAACATCGCACGCCAGACGTCCGCAAACGGCGTATGATCGCGGACCGTGATTTTCAAGCTGCCTTCCGGCGCGCTGAGATCGCCCTTCTCATTCTTCACGTGTTGCTCGATCGATTCGACAATCTCGTTTGCCTCTTTCTCGTAGCCTCGCAGCATAAGCCAGCGAGGGCTTTCGGGAACATGACGGCGCAGCAGCAGAATGATCAGACCGAGCACGGCGCCGATGCCGAAAGCGAGGCGCCAGGCGAAGGTAGGCTGGACTGCGCCCGAGTTCAGAAGCAGAAGTGTGCCGCCCGAGCCGAGCGCAGCGCCGATCCAGAACGTTGCATTGATCACCAGGTCCACGTTCCCGCGAACTCGCGCGGGCACCAGTTCATCAATGGCCGAATTGATTGCCGCATACTCGCCGCCGATCCCTGCACCCGTGAGCACGCGGAAAAGAAGAAAGCTGGTGAAGTTCCACGAGAACGCCGTCGCCGCTGTGGCTGAAAGATAAAGCGCAAGCGTGATCAGGAACAACTTCTTGCGGCCGAGCCGGTCGGTAAGCCAGCCGAAAAAGAGAGCGCCCGCGACCGCACCCGCGAGGTACCCGGTAGCACTTGCGCCCACTTGCACACCTGTCAGCCCGAGAGCCCGCTTGTCCTGTAACAGGCTGGCAAGCGAACCCGCGAGGGTCACTTCCAGGCCGTCGAGCAGCCAGGTGATGCCGAGCGCGATGACCATCTTCATGTGCCAGCGGCTCCATGGCAAACGGTCCAGGCGCTGCGGAATGTTCGTTTCGACTCTGCGAGCCTGCTTCTGGTCGTTCTTCGAGACTTCGAGCTGCGGCACTGGCGAGACTCTCCGCCCCATAGACACCTTTCCGCCTCACAACTGTTCCGCGCAGAAACCACAGGTTGCAATTGCCAGGAAGGCTGCTCGAGCAGCGGCGTCTTACCATACAAGGGAAAGCTTCTATGTTTGCTGTACTGCGTCCTCTGTTTCCGGCAGCTGCATTTGTCGCCGCTGCCGCGCTGCTCCCTGCTGCCGATACGCCGCCTGAATTGCGCCTGCCGGGTGATGTTGTACCGGCTGGCTATCGTGCGACGCTGAAGCTCGATCCCACGCAGTCAATCTTCACCGGCGATATCCACATCGAGCTGAACATCAAGCAGCCGACCCGGACGATCTGGCTCAATGCTTCGCAAATCGAGATTCAAAGCGCAAAACTGACGCGCAACGGCTCGGCCACCAACGCTTCGCCGGTGCCGGGCAACAAGGATTTCCTTGGTGTCCAGTTGCCCCAGGCAGTTGAACCCGGTCCGGCCGAGCTCGAAATCGAATATACCGCCCACGTGCGGCACGGCGCCAGCGCTGGCGTGTTCAGCATGGAGCAGGACGGCAACAAGTTTCTCTTTACACAATTCGAGAGCACCGATGCCCGGGATGCGTTCCCGTGTTTCGACGAGCCTTCTTACAAGGTGCCTTGGCAGCTCACGCTAACGATTCCCGCCGATGATGATGCGGTCAGCAACACCGATCCCGGCTCGACCGAGTCTCACGGCCCTGAGAAGACGCTGCACTTCAACCGCACGAAGCCGCTGCCGAGCTATCTGGTCGCATTCGCGGTCGGCAAATTCGACTTCGTGCCCGCTGGATACGCCGGAAAAAATCGTGCCCCGGTGCGTATCGTGACTCCGCGCGGTCATGCGCGTGAAGCGCAGTACGCCGCTGAAGTCACCGCAACCATCCTGACGCGCCTCGAAGATTATTTCGGCATCCCATTTCCCTACGAGAAGTCCGACCAGGTAGCTATTCCGGTGACGTTCGGCTTCGGCGCGATGGAAAATGCCGGGATGGTGACCTACGCCGCCAATCTGCTGTTAGCGAATCCGGATCGTGATACCGAGCAGCGCCGGCGCGCCTACGCCTCGGTCGCTGCCCACGAGCTTGCACATCAGTGGTTCGGCGATCTGGTGACCACGGCGTGGTGGAATGACATCTGGCTGAACGAGGCGTTCGCTACCTGGATGGAGCAAAAGCTGATTGCGGAATGGAAACCGGAATGGGAAACGCGCTCGGCCGACGTGGATTCAAAGCTCGGCGCGCAGGCTGAAGACACGCTCACTTCAGCGCGCAAAATTCGCCAGGAGATCAAGTCCAAGGACGATATCAGCAACGCTTTCGATGGCATCACGTATCAGAAGGGCGCGGCCGTGATCGGAATGTTTGAAAACTGGGTAGGCGATGCGCAATTCCGTAAAGGCGTCCATGCGTACCTGACCAAATACGCCTTTGGTAACGCCAGCGCGCCCGAATTCCTCGCCTCCGTGAGCCAGGCGAGCGGCAAGGATATCACCGCGCCGTTCTCGAGCTTTCTGAATCAGCCCGGTGTGCCGCTGGTTTCCATGTCGCTGCGATGCGGCGGCGCTGCGCCCGTTCTGCATCTCGAACAACGGCGTTCTCTGCCAGTCGGTGAAACTGGAGCGCACAACGAGACATGGCAGATTCCGGTTTGCGTTCGCTATGGTGCGGGCAGCACCGAGCAGCAGGCCTGCACTCTTTTCGGAGATCCGCGTGAAGACTGGAAGCTACAGGCAAAGGGTTGTCCTGCATGGGTCGAGGGCAATGCCAAAGCGGTGGGTTATTATCGCGTCGATTATCAGAACGAGTTGCTTCCGAAGTTGACATCCGACGCGAAACAGTTAAGCACACCCGAACGCGTCGATTTCCTCGGAAATGCACAAGCGCTGGCCACCACCGGCGAACTCCCGGATGGGAAAGTACTCGGGCTGGTTCCCGAATTCAGTGGCGACCAAAGCCGCTACGTTGTGGAACGCGCCATGGACATAGCCGGTATGCCGCGCGAGCATTTCGTGCCCGAAGAACTGCTTCCGAAATACCAGAAGTTTATCCGCGAGAATTTCGACGCGCGCGCACACGAGCTCGGCTGGCTTCCGAAGCCGGGCGAAAGCGACGACGCCAGGCTGCTGCGTCCTGCTCTCGTGCCGTTTGTCACGACCAGTGGTGGCGACGAGCAACTCGCCCGGCACGCACGTGAACTGGCACAAAAATGGGTGGCGGACCATAAAGCGATTCCGGCGGATGTCGCTCCGGCCATTCTGCGGACGGCGGCGTACTACGGCGACCGCGCATTTTTCGATCAGCTCATGACCGCACTCTCTACGTCCCACGACCGCCAGGAGCGCCGTTCCATCATAATGGCCCTGGCAAGCTTCCGCGAGCCCAACCTGCTTCGCGCCGGCATGCAGGCCGTGCTGGACGGGAAAATTCCCTTTATCGAAGGCATGCAGCTGCTCTTTGCCGGGCAGGGAAACTCCGGCACGCGCAAAATCGCCTTCGATTTCATGAAGCAGAACTTCGATCAGCTTGCTGCCAAACGTCCGGTGGGCGGTGGTGCCGATGCCGGGGCACGCTTTGTGCGCGTCGGTTCGTCGTACTGCGATGAGCAATCCGCCAACGAGCTGAAAGATTTTTTTGAACCCCGCATCAAGCAGTTTGTCGGCGCGCCGAGGCTGCTGGCCCAGACGCTTGAAGAAATCCACGCCTGCATCGCTGAAAAGCAGGAGCAGGAGCCAAGCGTCGAAGAATTCTTGAAAGGAATCTAAGTGCGACTCGCCCTTTTCGCCTTTATCGGTTCCCTGGTTCTGCCTGCTTTTGCGAATACAAATGCCACGCTCGATGGCTACACGCCTCAATCCAGCGACGCCGAGCGCGCGCTCGAGACGAAATTTCGCGCCATGCCGTCGCCTGAAAAACAGCGCGAGTATATGAAGCTGCTGTCTGCGCGCCCGCATCACGTCGGCTCGCCATACGACAAGCAAAACGCCGAATGGCTGCTGGCGCGCTTCAAGGAATGGGGTTTCGACGCAAAAATCGAAAACTTCGACGTCCTCTTTCCCACGCCGAACGGCAATCGAGTCGAAATGATCGAGCCGAAGCACTTCGTGGCAAAGCTTTCGGAGCCGCCGCTTGCCGTGGATCCGACAAGCTCGCAACGGGATGAACAACTGCCCGCCTACAATGCCTACTCAATCGACGGCGATGTCACCGGACCGCTTGTCTATGTGAACTACGGCATGCCCGACGACTATAAGGAGCTCGAGCGGTACGGCGTTTCGGTTAAGGGCGCGATCGTAATCGCACGTTACGGCGCTGGCTGGCGCGGCATCAAGCCCAAAGTCGCGGCCGAGCACGGCGCCCTCGGTTGCATCATCTATTCCGACCCGCACGACGACGGCTACGCGCACGGTGATGTATTTCCGCGCGGCCCGTTTCGCCCGCCGGAGGGAATCCAGCGCGGCTCTGTCATGGACACCGACTATCCCGGCGACCCGCTTACACCCGGTGTTGCGGCCCTGCCCGGAGCAAAGCGCCTGAGCGTTGCAGAAGCACCAACCATCACCAAGATCCCGGTATTGCCAATGTCCTATGGCGACGCCGAGCCGCTGCTCGCCGAACTTCGTGGCCGCGTAGTGCCACCGAACTGGCGCGGCAGCCTGGGCATTACCTATCGCTTCGGTCCCGGACCGGCGAAAGTACATCTGCGCGTCAAATCGAACTGGGATCAGAAGCGCCTATACGACGTGATCGCGAAAATTCCAGGATCCGAGTTGCCCGATCAATGGGTGATTCGCGGAAATCATCACGATGCCTGGGTGAACGGCGCGGAAGATCCAATCTCCGGGCTCGTGGCCGAACTTGAAGAAGCGCGCGCACTCGGCGAACTGCTCAAACAGGGCTGGAAACCGAAGCGGACGATCATCTATGCTGCCTGGGACGGTGAAGAACCCGGCTTACTCGGCTCGACCGAGTGGGTCGAAGCTCATGCCGATGAGTTGCGCCAGCATGCGGTGGCTTATCTCAACAGCGATTCGAATGCTCGCGGCTACTTCGGTGCCGATGGTTCCCATGTACTGCAGAAGCTGATCAACGATGTGGCACGCGACGTGCCCGATCCCGAGAAAAAGATGTCCGTGCTCGATCGTGCCCGCCTGCGCGAAGTCGATGAAGCGAAGACGACCGAATCGCGGGAAGAAGCGCTTAAACGAGGCGATCTGCGTATCGGTGCGCTCGGCGATGGCTCCGACTACACCGCTTTTATCAATCACATCGGCATTCCCGCCGCTGACCTCGGTTTTGGCGGAGAAGCCAGCGGCGGCATTTATCACTCCATCTATGACGATTTCTACTGGTACACACATTTCGGCGATCCTGACTTCGCCTACGAAAAGGCGGAGTCGCAGGTAATCGGCTCAACCGTCCTTCGTCTAGCCGATGCTGAGGTGATTCCGTTCGATTTTGTCGGATTCTCAGAGATGATGAAGAAGTACGCCTCAAACGTGCAGGAGTTGCTCGAGAATGATCAGGCGGAATTTCGCGAGCGCAATAAGGAGCTTGAAGAAGGCGTCTTTGATGCGGTCAGCGATCCGACCAAACCGCTGAATCCGCCCCCCGCCGTGAAGGTTCCTCCGCACTTTAATTTCGCCCCCTTGCAGAATGCGCTCGACGCACTCTCCGATAGCGCGGAAAAGCTTTCAAAGGCATGGAACAAGGCGGAGTCGAATGGCTGGTCGTTGCCGGCGGCGAGTATCGCGCGCGTGAATGAACTTCTCATGCAGAGCGGTCCTGCGCTGCTCGATCAAGCCGGTCTGCCCCACCGCCCCTGGTTCAAGAACATGATCTATGCGCCGGGCGCTTACACGGGTTACGAAGCGAAACCGCTGCCCGGCGTGCTTGAAGCGCTCGACCGGCACGACTGGGCGGAAGCCGAATCGCAGATTCCGCGCGAAGCCGACGCTCTGATGCGCGAAACAAGAATCATCAACCAGATCACCGCTGTCTTGAATGCGGAGCCGCGGCCATCATCTTCGCGTTAGTTATGATTCGGCTCACAGTTGTTCTTCGCCTGCTGCTTCGGATTTCCGGCGTACTCGCGCTCGCTCTTGGAATCGCGTTGTGGACCGGCCACGGCTATCAGTACCTGAAAGTTCATATGTGGCTGGGCTTCGTTCTCACATTCGATCTTCTGCTGCTCGCCATCGTGGCGATCTTCGCCCGTGTTCAGCCGGTTCTGGGGCTCGTCTCGATCGTTTGGGCTGCTTCCGTTCCGGTGATCGGTATCGCGCAGATGCGGATTGTGCCCGGCTCGAATCATTGGATGATTGAGGTCCTGCACTTCATCCTCGGTCTCGGTGCGATTGCGCTCGGCGAGTCGCTGGCCAAGCGCGCCCTGCTACGCCTGCGCAGCGGCGTGTGATTTTTCAAGTTGCCATTACGCGCTTCGAGACCCCCGAAAGACTGACCCCCAACAGCGCAAATTTTTTTCGCGGTGTCCTGGGTGCTGTTCTCCATCGAGATATGGAACTCTACCGCAAGTGCTTCGATCCGGGATGGGCCTCCGGGCCGAGCGGCTATCGCAATGCGCCGCGCCCGTTCGTGCTTCGCCATCGGGAACGCAATCTCGAATTGATCACCTTCAGTTCGGAGTCGCACAACACCTTTGTTCACGGGCTTTTGCTCGCCTGCCCGATGGAAATCCAAACCGCCGAGAGCCTTACGCTCGATGCAGCAGGGAAGGAGTGGAGCGGCCGTGCCCGACTCGCATTCATCAGCCCGACAGCACTGAAGTCGGGCGGCGCGATCGCCGAAAAACCGGAGTTCAAGATACTCCTCCCGCGTCTGGCCGAGCGCATTTCCGCGCTTGGGCGCTTGTACCAGGAGTGGCCAGCGAGTCTCGATTTATCTGAGCTCGCACACGCTGCAGCGCGCGTTGAACTGCTCGGCTACGAATGGAATCCCGTCAGCGGTGAGCGCCGGCAAAGCGCCCGCTCCGGCCACTCGCACGACCTGCGCGGATATACCGGCTGGGCCGAGTATGCGGGCCCGCTTGGCCGTTTGATGCCGCTTCTGGAAATCGGCCGCTACACGGGCGTGGGCCGGAACACCGTCTGGGGCAACGGCGAGATTCGGATAATAGAATCGTCGATAGACCAATGAACACCGGTCTCACACGCCGCACTCTCCTGGCGGGCACCGCTGCCGCTTCCGTCCTGAACGCACTCCCCGCCTCGAATACAGATCCGGCAGATTGGACCCTGCTCGAGGCATCAGCTGCGCTTTCGAAACGGCGCATCTCGTCATTGGAGCTGACCGAGTGCCTGCTCGATCGCATTCGTAAGATTGACCCAAAGCTGAACGCGTTCATAACCCTGACCGCCGATCAGGCTCTCGCCGAAGCGCGAAACTACGACGAAAAACGCAACGCCCAAGGCAGCCCCTTGCGCGGTATCCCGATCGCGTTGAAAGACAACATCGACACCGCGGGACTGAAGACAACTGCCGCCAGCCGCGTTTTCGCAGATCGCGTGCCTGCGCAGGATGCCGACGTGACGCGCCGATTGAAGCAAGCCGGCATTGTGCTTCTTGGCAAACTCAATCTGGATGAAATGGCGTTTGAGGGTACGGGTACAACCAGCTGTTTCGGACCTGTCCACAATCCTTGGAGTCTGTCGCGCATCACCGGCGGATCCTCTGCGGGATCAGCGGCGGCCGTCTCCTCCGGTCTTTGTTTCGCCTCTGTTGGCAGCGACGATGGCGGCTCGGTACGCATCCCGGGTGCGTTCTGCGGTGTCGTTGGGTTCAAGACGACGTATGGCCGAGTGAGCACGCGCGGAGTTGTGCCTTCCGCTTATTCGCTCGATACCATCGGCCCGATCACGCGCACGGTCGAGGATGCCGCCGTTATGCTGCAGGTGCTCGCAGGCTTCGATCCGCTCGATTCAATCACGCTCAACGTTCCGGTTCCGAACTATCTTGAAGCCATCGGCCAACCCATCAGTGATCTGCGTGTCGGCATCCCGCGCGACTACTTTTTCGAGCAATTACATCCCGATGTCGCGACGCGCATTGAAGAAGCCGTTGCCGTTCTCGAGCCGAAAGTGAAGAGCACACGCGAGGTGAAGCTGCCGCGCTTCCAGTTTGTCGAAAATGGAGATTACAACGTCGAGCTCTACCATTATCAGAAGCAATTCTTCGACAAAACGCCCGAACTCTACCATCCGTGGTCCCGCGAAGAGCTGGACGACGTAAAGAATGTACAGACCGTTCCCTACATCGAGACCCTGAAGCGAATTCGTGAGTGTCGGCGCGATATCCGGCTCATCTTTGAAGATGTAGATGTTCTGCTGCTTCCGACCATGCGTGAGCCAGCGCCGCTCATTACAGAAACCATAAATCGCACCCATAAACGGCCGCCCAGCAATACCAGCGCCTTCAATCGATTCGGCACGCCCGCGATGACGGTGCCCTGCGGACTCTCGCGCGACGGCCTGCCCGTGGGGCTTCAAATCGTAGGTCCGGCCTTTGCGGAAAAGCGCGTGCTTTCGGTGGCGTACGCGTACCAGCAGGCTGTCCCATTCCACCGTCAGTTCAAACCGCAATTCCGGGAGGCATGATGCTCACCATCAACGGTACGAAACACCACGTCGCAGCGGACCCCTCGACACCGCTGCTGTTTGTATTGCGCGAGGAACTCCAGCTGACGGGTGCCAAGCCCGGGTGCGGCGAAGGGCAGTGCGGCGCCTGCACTGTTCTGGTTGGTGGCGAACCGGTGCACGCCTGTCTGACCACCGTTGCACAAGTCGGCGAACGGCCCGTCGAGACAATTGAGGGGCTCAGCAACAAGCCCGCATTCCAACGCATACAGCAGGCATTTCTGGAGGCCGGCGCTTTTCAGTGTGGCTATTGCACGCCGGGCATGGTAGTGGCCGTGTCGGCGCTGTTGCGAAAAAATCCGCACCCGAGTGCACCGGAGATTCGAAGTGCGCTTGAGGGCAACATTTGCCGGTGCGGTACCTACAATCGGATCGTTAAAGCGGTCCAGAAAGCGGCAGAGGTGAGCTCAAATGCTTGAGATCAGCCGGAAAATCACCCGTCGCGATGCGGCGAAACGCCTCGGCGCGGGCGTGTTGTTTACGTTCACTTTCGAATCGACGAAAGCCGGCGACGCCGGAAGCGAACTGCTCAGTTCGCGAATTCATGTGGGCGATGATGGCGCAATTACCGTGCTCACCGGGAAAGTTGAAATCGGGCAGGGGATTCGGACAACACTGGCGCAGGCCGCGGCTGAAGAGCTTCGAGTCCCGTTCTCGCAGGTACGGCTCATAATGGGCGACACAGCGCTGGTACCCGACGACGGTGGTACATGGGGCAGCCTCACCACCCCGCAGACCATGCCGGTGATTCGCCAGGCCTGCGCTTCTCTCCGCGAACTGCGCGTCCGCTGCCAGGCCAAGACCTACGCCGAGCTGGCCGGAATGCCGCAGTTTTCCCAGGCTCGTGCCCAGGATTCGCCCCTCACCGACCCCAAACAATGGAAAGTTCTCGGCACACCGGTTCCGAACGTCAACGGTCCCCACATCGTCTCCGGCAAGCTCACGTATTCCTCCGACCGTTTCCCGGAAAATGTTCTGCACGGCAAGATCATTCGCGGCCCGAACTACCGGTCAAAGTTGCTGGCTTTCGACGATAGCAAGGCTCGTTCGCTGGAGGGAGTTCGCATTGTTCACGAAGAAAATTTTCTCGGCGTCACCGCACCCACTCGCGAACTGGCCGAAAAGGCCGCTCAGCTGATTGAATCGCGCTGGAGCAGCGGCGAACTGGGCGATCCGAATTTGCTTTTCGATCGTCTGCGCAGGAACGCCAAACCGGTCGAGGGGGGAGGTGGACGTTATCCCTCGCTCATCCAATCCGGTTCGGTCGAGCAGGGCCTCGCTTCAGCCCACCGTAAGCTGAATGCTACATACCAGCTCGCCTATATCGCTCATATTCCGCTCGAATGCCGCACCGCCGTCGCGCAATGGACCGGCAACCGCCTCACGGTCCATTGCGGCACGCAGGCGCCCTTCCTGGTTCGCTCCGAAATAGCCGAATTTTTCAAAATACCTGAGGAGAACGTGCGCGTCATTGTCTCCGACACCGGCTCCGGCTACGGCGGTAAGCATGCTTCCGAATGCGAGCTCGAGGCGGCACGTCTCGCTCGCGGAATAAATCAGCCCGTACGGCTTGCCTGGACGCGCAACGAGGAGTCGACCTGTGCTCACTGCCGTCCCGCCGCTCTAATAGACGTACGCAGCGGCATCGACCAGCACGGAAAGGTGATCGCCTGGGACTTTCACAACATCAACGGCGGCCCGGCCGGTCTTACTCCGCCCTACGAGATTCCAAACCGCTTTGCAGGTTTCCATGAATCGGACTCGCCGCTGCGCCAGGGTTCCTATCGCTCGCTTGCTGCCGCCGGAAATGCCTTTGCGCGCGAGTCCCAGATCGACGAAATGGCACATCTTGCCGGCCTCGATCCGCTCGAGTTCCGTCTGCGAAATATTTCCAACGAGCGCCTCAAGACTGTTCTGCTGCGGGCTGCGGATCGATTTGGCTGGTCCGGACGAAAAGCTGCCGACGGCACCGGATACGGACTCGCCTGCAATATCGAAAAGGGCGGCCATATCGCGCTCTGCGCCGAGCTCGAAGTGCGCGCGAGCGACGTGCACCTGCGCCGCTTCGTAGCTGCTTTCGATGCTGGCGCCGTCGCGAATCCAGACATGTTGAGCAATCAGGTCGAGGGCGCTCTGGTCCAGGGTATCGGCGGCGCACTCTTCGAAGAACTGCGATTCGATCGCGACCGGATCACCAACGGCGTTCTCTCGCGCTACCGCGTGCCGCGTTTCAGCGATGTCCCCGAGATCGAGGTGATTCTTGTCGATCGCCGCGATCAACCATCCGCCGGGGCCGGTGAGTGCCCGATTACGGCTGTAGCACCGGCAATCGCCAACGCCATCTTCTCCGCAACCGGCAAACGTATACGCGAAATGCCCATGCTACCGGCCCTGCGTCGCGCCTGAGCCAGCTTACGGCGTCTTCGTCTCCGGCCGCTTCTTTTTCTCGAGTTCCAGCGCCTCGCGCTCTTCTTTATCCCGGATGTTATTCATTGCGTAGTAGCCTTCAAGGGTCCCGTGCGAATCGACCGCGTCCTCCAGGCTGCGCGCTTCCTGTTCTTCCTGTCCGGGACTCTCAACCAGGTTCTCGGGTTTATCGTGCTCGTCTTGTTTCGGCATGGCTGGAAATTCGACTCGGTTCCGCAGCCGGCCGTTTCACTTACTCTGGCGGGAGAACTTCACTCAACGCGATTTCGAAATCGCGCGAACGCAGAATACCGTCGCTCACTTCTGCCGGCGGCCGGTCCTGATCGATGATCCAGGCGCGGCGCTCGTAGGGGTCCACAATCCAGACGCATGGCACACCCATGGCGATATAGTCGGCAACTTTTTGGTTCACGCGATTCCAGCGATCGTCCGGCGAGAGAACCTCGATACAGAGCAGCGGGGGTTCGCTAATAACGGGTTGAAGCTGTTCGATCACGCAGACGTCCGGAATACGAACTCGGTACTCAGCTACCCGAACTCGCTGCTCGGGCAAAACAAGCCGCCCGCGGTCCTCCGGTAGCTTACGAATCAGCTTGCCTTGCGTATACGAATGTTTTCCCTGACCCACGTTTCTTTCCAGCACGACGCCATCTACGTACTCACAATCCGGCGAGTAGTCGGTCCGCATGTACTCGTCAAGCGAAATCGCGCTGGGAGCCGTTGCCATGTTCATTCCATTGTCGCGCAATCCGCGGGTCCTGGATAAGTTATGCGCGTTCCGTCCACGGTGGCCCACTTCGTCAACGCATGCGGGCGCGAACTGGTCGCGCTCATAATCTCAATCACCTCCACGCCGCGCACCAGAAGAGCATCCGCGACCAAGGACCGGTGACAACGCCACGGCACCGCCTCCGCGCACATGATGGCAGTCTTTTGTCGCGCTGCACGTGCGATTAATTCATCGATTGCGTGCGCGAACTCCTCCGTCTGCATGTAATCGGCGTATCCGCGAAACGAGTCATTACGCCAGGCTGTGTTGATGGAATCCTTCTTGGGATGCCGCAGCCCGCCGAGTGCTCGCAGATGCACATACTCGATCCCATTCCTCGTGAGCGAACTTCGCAATGTCTCGGTCTCAAACTGTGGGTTGCGCCGCGAGCGCGGAATCGTCCGGATATCCGCTAACAGTTCGATTCCGTATGCCTGCAGGATGCCGATGAATTCGTCCGCGCTCCGCGTCGAATGCCCAATGGTATAAACCGGAAACATCAGCGCTCCGGTCGAACCGTCAGCACATCCTTCGCTTCCACACGATCGAATTCCATCGGGAAACTTCTGCCCACGTAATACGCCGGCCACTCATCTTTGTAGTGACGCGATGCCACGTTGCCCGACTCGCCCGTCGTCAGGTTCTGCACCGATTTATCCCAGTCGCTCAGATCCGCCACCATTCGCTCCGATGGCCCGAGGGTGTCGGTTGTCTGTTTGACCGTGGTGCCTGAGCCGCTCATCTCGACCGGTCCGATATCGAAATAGCCGTCCACCACCGGAAGCGATTTCCCGACCGGATGCGCGAACTTCCATTGCAGCAACCGCCCCCATCGCCAGTTTCGAACGCGCCCTCCCTGCTGCTTGCGTCCATCGGCTAGTGCTTCCCGCAGATTCGACAGCAAGAAGGCATCCCAGTCGTCATGCGGGACCCATCCTCGCGGCCGCTTTTCAAGCAGATCCTGGATGACATCCGGTCGCGGCAGAATGTCCATTCCCTCGCGCTTGTTCGGCGGCAAGATGGCGTGCACCAGCGCTCTCGCCAAATGACTGCTCAGAGTTTCCGTAATCAGCGGCGCGGCCTCGCTCTTCTCCATCTGTCCGTTCCAGCTTTTCAGGATTGGAATCGCCTGCCTCACAAGTTCATCCTTTGTCGCGTTTCGGCCCGAAGCCGCCACAACCTCATCCGCCAAAAACTTGTCGTAGGCCGAATAGACATCCTTCTGAATCGCCAGCATGTCCTCCACGCCGAATTTCGGTTTGGCATGCAGCCGCGCATAGATCTGCTCGATCCGAAACCGATCGTGGTAATTCCCGGGAACTCGATACGGAAAATCGGGCGGGAACGGATTCTGATTGGCTGTCGCAATCAGCCCGCTAGGCGGATTGAAAAAGCTCGGCAACTGCTCAAAAGAAATGTAAGGCCCCCATTCGAAGTTGCCGGAAGATCCGTCGAGCGGCTCGTCGCCCTCGAAACCTTTGCGAATGGGAAAGCGGCCGGTCAGATGATAACCGATGTTGCCGGCGCGATCGGCATAGACAAAATTCTGCCCCGGACCCTGAAAGTCGTGCACCGCCGCACAAAATTCATCCCAGTTCCGCGCGCGATCCACATCGAAGAAAGTAAGCGCAAAACCGTCTGCCGCCGACCAGCGCATCGCGTAACTTGTTCCATTCTGCTGCGAAATAATCGGTCCGTGCCGCGTCACCCACGTATCCAGCACAACCGGTTTGGCATCGCGCACCCCGATTACCTCACGATCGAGTTGCGCCTGTTCCACCGCTCCTTTGAAGAGATAGCGGCCGGTGCGCGGATCGAGCTTCTCCGCATACAGGTCCATCACATCGGCCTGCGCATTTGTCACACCCCACGCGATCTGGTCGTTATGGCCCGTAATCACGCTCGGGACGCCGGGAAGGGAAGCGCCCGAAACGTCCAGCCCCGGCGCTTTCAGATGCACTAAGTACCACGTCGGCGGAATGCCGTAGGTGAGATGCGGATCGTTGGCGACCAGCGGTTTCCCGTCCACGCTATGCGTGCCCGACACGGCCCAGGCGTTGGATCCCGGCGCGATATACACGCCGTGCTCTGCTGGAAAAAGCACGTGCGCTTTTCCCGCATCGGTTGCGTGCGCAAAAAGCTGCCCTTTGGCAAGCTCGAACTTCGACGTGTCCGTCATATCGCGAAACATCACCAGGCCGATAATGATGGAATCGGTGATCGTCCAGTCGCGCGGATCGTAGGCGTGCCCCGGAAGAGAGAATTCCAGCGGGTAATTGCCGCGATGCTGCCGGATGTAATAGTTCACACCCTGCGCATAGGCCACCAGCACCGCGCGATCTTCGGGCCGAAGATGCAGCATGGCGTTTTCGGCTATCGCTCGCATCCGCATACGCCGCGATTCTTCGTCCGCTCCGAGCGCGCCGCTTCCAAAAACTTCCGCCAGATCGCCCGCCCCAAGCCGCCTCAAGACGTCCATCTGCCACAATCGATCTTGGGCCGTCACGAAGCCTTGCAGGAAAATCGCATCCTGCCAGGAAGAGGCTTCAATATGCGGAATTCCACGAGCGTCGCGCTTGATCGCAGCCGGCGCGCTTACCGGAGCAGCAATCTCCCCTGAGGTCTTGGGCAACGGCCGAAACGCATACCAGTACACCGCTATGGCAGCCAGCAACAGCAGAATCGCCGCGCAGATGTTGATCAAACGCACGAGGCGTGAAGGCACGGACCGATTTTACTCTGCTGTGCAGATTCGTCCTCCCGCCGCATGACTATCCGATTCCTGGTACTGGCGCTCATACTGGCTGCCAACGCATTCTTCGCGGCCGCGGAAGTCGCGCTCGTCTCCGTGCGGCAATCGCGTATTCGCGAGCTGGCCGCGACCGGAAATGCGGGCGCGCAGGCCGCGCTCAATCTTCTCTCAAATCCCGGCCGCCTCTTATCCGTAACACAGGTCGGTATCACACTCGCCAGTCTCGGCGTCGGCTGGGCGGGCGAAGATACTCTCTACCGTCTGCTCCGCGGCACTCTCGACCCGCTGCAGATACATGCTCCGCCGGCGCTCGTGCATACCCTCGCCTTCGGCATCGCGTTTCTGGTGATCAGCTTCTGCCACGTCATCGTTGGCGAGGTCGTGCCAAAAAATCTCGCCATTCAAAAAGCCGACCGTCTCGCCGTCCTGGTCGCGCCCGCCCTGCTCGTCTTTTATAAAATCTCGCAGCCATTTGTGTATGTGATCGAACGCGCCACCGCCATCATCTTGCGCGTACTCGGCATCGCAGGCGGTCACAGCCATGGCGGCCATAGTGCCGAGGAACTCAAGTACATCATCCAGTCGATCCGCAGCGAAGGCCAGCTCGAGCAATTTGAGGAAGAAGCGATTCAGCGGCTTATCGGGCTTTCCGAATACAATGCTCGCGAGATCATGACGCCGCGGCACAATATCGTTTCGCTGCCCGCCGATGCCGATATCGAAACCGCCATCTCCATTGCCGCCGAGCATCAGTTTACGCGCATGCCGGTATACGAAAATCGTCCTGAGCAAATCATCGGCATCGTTCATTACAAGGATCTGATGCGCGCCTGGCAAGAGCGTTTGCCCGGCTACGATCGCCGTCCAGGTGCGCGCCCCTTCCGTCTCCGCCGCCTCATTCGCAAACCCATGGTCGTTCCCGAGACCAAGCCGCTTAACCAGCTGATCGATGATTTCCGCGCCAATCACACCCGCATGGCCCTCGTCGTCGATGAATTCGGCACCGTTACCGGTCTGGTCACCTTCGACGATGTCCTGGAGCAGATCTTCGGCGACGTCAGCGACGAGCACGACGTCCCCGTCCCCGTGCATCGCCCCGGCCTGCTTCAGCTCGATGGCACAACCACCATTCGCGATCTCGAAACCCGCTACCAGATCGCGCTTCCTGCCGATGCCGGGTTTGAGACACTCGCCGGATTCTTGCTGTTTCAGTTCGGCCACATCCCGCGCGACGGCGAATCCATCGACTACGAAGGCCGCCGCTACACCATCGCTCGCATGGATCGAAATCGAATCGCTTCCGTCATCATTGAAAAAGTCGAACCCGCGCAGCCGTCCGCTGCCGAATCCCGGCTCGCATGAAAAACGCTCGCATCGCGTACGCTGCGCTGGCGGCGGTCTGCTTCTTCTGGGGCACAACCTATCTCGGCATTCGCATCGCCATCGAGACCATTCCGCCTCTGTATCTGATCGCAATTCGCTACACAATCTCCGGCACCATACTGCTCATTGGCGCCAGGCTTGGCGGATTTACCCTCCCCTCCGGCCGCGAATTGCGGCAAACCGCCATCTGCGGCATCATCTGCATCGGCATCGGCAACGGATTTCTCGCCATCGCCGAGCTGCTGATCCCGAGCGGGCTCGCCGCGCTCTTCTACACCACAGCACCGTTCTGGATGGTGGGTCTCGACGCGCTGCTGCCGCAGGGCAAGCGGCCTTCGCTCGCCACCGTTGGTGGACTCTGCATCGGTTTTGCCGGGGTGGCCTTTCTCGTCTACCCGGCAGCCCGGCAGGAAGGTTTCGGCGGCCATACGATCTCCGGCTTCTTACTGCTCGAACTGAGCGCCGTCGGCTGGGTGCTCGGCGCGTTACTCCAAAAGCGCGTTCAAACCAGCGCCCAGCCCTTTGTGAATGGCGCCGTTCAGCAGTTGGCGGCAGGGCTCGCCACTTTTGTCCCGGCGGCCCTCTTTGAAAAGCTGCCGCACGCGGTTTCGCTCCGTTCGGAGTTCGCCGTTGCCTATCTCGTCGTCTTCGGATCGCTGGTCGGCTTCTCCGCGTTCATCTACGCCATGACACATCTGCCGGTCGCGATCGTTTCGATCTATACGTTCGTCAATCCGGTGGTCGCGATTCTGCTCGGATGGCTTTTCTTTCGCGAACCGTTCGGTGTGCGCGAACTCGCCGCCATGCTCATCATCTTTTCCGGTATCGGCGTCGTGCGCTGGAGCGAGTCCATCGCCGAGCGCAGACGCGATCTGGTCAGTACTCGTATTCCGGCGGCTTGATTCCCTTCGCGCGCAGATACATTTCGGCCGAGGCGCGATGATGTGTCGAGTGATCCAGCATGCCCATGATCAACTCGATCCCTGTTTGACTGCCTTCCTCACCTGAATATGTCTTGTGCAACTGCTCGGGCGTCAGCTTCGATACTTCATCAATAGCCTTGTCGTATTGCGACTTGATCAGCGCAATTACTGCGTCTTTATTGTTCGTATCGACTTTTGGTGGATTCGGCTGCTTGCCCTCTATCGGTGCAAGAAAGTAGTCCAGGCCCTGCGACAAATGCGCAAGCTGCTCGCCAAAGCTGTACTGCGGCGGAGTGAGCTTAAAACTGTAATCGGCCGCGGGCATCGCCTCGGCAACCTTCACCGTGAAGTCGCGCGAGGTCTTCAGATGCTTCACCAGGAGCGCCTGCGGGTCGATCTCCTGTGCCGAAACGAACCCGGCGCTCGCGGCTAGCAGAGAAAGAGAAACGAGCAGTTTGGTCATGTGAACCCCCCGTACAGTTTACAGGGGCACGAATCAGCCCGTCTCAGAAAGTAAACGCAAAGCCGAGAGTGAATCGCTGCTGCAGATAGGCGTGATCCAGCCCCGCGCGCGTGATGGTCGCGTCGTAGCCGTCGTCGACGAAATACTTTTTCGTATAGCTGTTGCTGATAAATTCCGGATTCTTGCTCAAGGTCTGCCGCCAGTCCGCATCAATGGTAAAGCGCGGCGTAATGCGGTACTTCATGCCGCCACCGTAATTCAGACCGAGCGCGAACACCCCGCCGCCATCAAGCGGAGGTGTGCTGCCGGTCTCGAACGCCGCTACCAGCAAACCCACATTCTTCAATCCGAGCTTGAAAGGTCCGGCCGGCTTCTTCAATGTGGCGTCCGAAAGCGATGTCAAAATCAAAGCCGGTCCTCCGGCCACATATACGTGCAGCCGCGAGCGCTTCGGAAGAAAATTCCACAGCAGGTTGTAGTCAAACTGCCGTGTCACCAATCCGGAATGCCCCTCCTCCAGATACACATCCGGCTTAGTGAAGATATTGGCGTAGTCGTATTTCCCCCGCTGATAGATGTACGTGAACTCGTTTGAAAACCAGTTCCACGTGTTCAGCGTCAGCGAAACGCCCGCGCTCCAGCCGCCTTCAAACTGGTTTGCTAATCCCGTGGCATAAACCGGAAACTGCTGATTTGGATTCGTCAGCGCATCCTGCGAAATCGCCAACATGTTTACAAACTCGCGCCTTGCGTGAGGAAAATTCATGTACCCGCCTTGAATCCCGATTTCATAATGCGGCGGATCCCAGCGGTGCGACTCCTCCAGCGCCTTGGCAGCGCTGTCCGGCTCCGGTGGGGGTGGCACGGATTGCCGTTCCGGTGAAACATTCCCCACGCCCTTGAACCGCGTGCCCGACTGATCCGTAGTCCGCCAGGCTCCCGTTTCCGGCTTTAGTTGATCCCGCGTTGCAAAGTAAGTCCGCGTCCAGCGCACGCCGGCTACGCCCTGGTACACCAGGTTTCCGCGATACACATCGTTGCGCACCGCCAGTACTGTATCGCGTGTGACGCGCTTTAACCGGTTTGGCTTCTCGGCCGGTGTCTCGGGCGTTGTTCTCGGGTTCGTACAGTCGCTGATGCGCATCACCGCGACCGCGCCATCCGTATGCAGTTGATCGCCCGTCGCGTTATAGAGTCCTTTCGGCACCCAGGGTCGCGGCACCAGATCCATCGCCTCCACGCAGCCGGTAAACTCCAGGTCGTCCACCACCTTCGCCCGCTCATTATCGATGTACCCGTCGATCACATGGATAAACGTCTTCTGCTTTCTGGAGAACGCAATGCCGATATCCTGCGTCGACGAAGAGGTCAGCACTGTCTGCCCGTCATACTTCGTCAGCGGATCGAAAACCCGCAGATGATGCCTCGAAGCGAACGTGTCCGTGGTCTTGGTGAGCGTGAAGATCGGTGGCCGTTCGTCGAGCAGCAGCGTCGACATGGGCGCCTGATTGTAAATCTCATTTCCACCCACGGTCTTCATCGTTAAAAACGTCGAACCCGCCGTCAGTGTGTCCACCGCGATCCAACCCGCCGCCTTGAATGCGCGCCGCAGTCCTTCCGCCGATCCGATAAAAACCAGGTTCGTGATGTCCGAAGGCTTGTTCGAGCCTTTTGTCGCCGTGCGAAATGGCAGATTGCGGACCATCTGTGTCAGCCGCCGCTGATCCTCCGCTTCGCCCGGAAATTCCGCTACAGCCCGAGGATAAGTCTTCGCCGTGATCAGCGGTTCCGTGAATTCGATCAGCAACTCCGTGCCGGCCGGATACAGAATCTCCGGTTCGGCGAAACCGAGAGCGGCCGTTGCCGCCGAGGCTGTGAACAAATACGAAACCGGGTCGAGCGTCGCAACGGATTCAATCTTGCTCTCCGCCGAATACCCGAGCGTGCCGGTGGCTCGTACGCCTTCTACCGTCCCATTCTTCACGGCCTCCCGCGAGTTCTCCACCTGGTACAAGCGCGTATGCACCGCAAGCGTCGTACCGTCCGGCAGCTTCACCGAATCGAATTCCACCGTAAGCGCAGCCGTCTCGTGCGCCACTCCCAGACCTACCCCGTGCGCGTTCGTGAGCTTGCCCTCGAATTCGCTTCCCTGCGGCAACAGAATCCGATCTTCCACCGTGCCGGGCGAGATCAGCACCGCGTGTACCGGATCGCCTGTTTTCGCCTTTGCCGAATCGAGCGGTTCGAGTAAGCGAACATTGAGCCGCGTTCCGGCCGGAATGCCGCTTACCGAATGCAGCAGCTTGCTGGGCCAACTCATCCGGTTCCCGTCCGGTCCGGTAATCGTCATCATCTCGCCGTCCGTGCGCCAGGTTCCCGCACGGAAGCCGTCGGTCGGATCGCCCACCAGCGCCGTCCCGTTCCGTTCGAACTGCGCATAGTGCCCGTTCACGAACCGCGCGTCGTAGATTCTGTCGGTTCCTTCTGCCAGCAGGGAAGTAAGCGGGACGGTCTTGCGCGGTCCCGCGGGTCCAGCAGTGTACGCCAGCGAATCACCCTCAATCACGCCGTCGCGCGCGCCCGAAATGAAGCCGTGCACGGCGTGCAACCCGGCCACCGCAATCGCCGGCTGCGAGCTACCCGTTCTGCCGTTCAGCACGAATGCCCACGACCCGTCGGCGAGTTCGTGTTCAGTGACCGTTGCCGAGCGAAGGTCGATCGCACCCAGATCCCGATACTTACGCGTCGCGCCCTCATAGAACCGCAGATGCGGCTCTCCCGAACTCTTCCGATCGCTGTTCGCAACCAGCACCAGCGCGTTCTGGCCGCCCATAACGGGCCACGCCGCGATTGCATGCTGGGCGACCCGCTTCTCTTTGCCAGCTACGGTTACAACCGCCGGACCGGTTAAAGTATCACCTTTCTTTTCAACCCGAATACTCTGATAAACAGCGGTTTGCCCGAACAGGACAGAGCTGGCAAATAGAAAGTAACACCACAAGCGCGATTTTCCGGTCACGTACTATCGTACAAACCATGCCCGCGCTGGCTCTGATCAGCGATTCGATCTTTCTTCCGCGTCGCGTGTCGGACCGGTGTCCGCCGCCCAGTCCTCCGCCGGTTTCCCGCCCACGTTGGTCAGTCCCAACCGGCCGTCTTCCGGCTGCATGGTCTCGAATCCGTCTGTGTCGAGCAGTTCTTCTTTCGGGTCGAAGCGATCCGAGGACGAGTGCGCAATCGACGACTCCCCGCCGAAGCTGGTCGTATCCACCGTCGGCTGTGCATCGCCGGAACCGAGTTCGTCCGGGCGCGCCTGATTGTCGCCCGTATCCAAGCGATCGCCGCGTTTAATCGTGCTGTCAGGTTTGGAAGGCACGATCATTTGACTCCCTCCGCCTGCCGCCGGTGACGTGTTAAAACGTCATTAGTTTCATGAGCGGGATTTGTGTAGCCAAAGCAGCGTGCGCTTTGTTGCTGGCGGCCGGGATGACTCTGGGCGGCCAGGAGACGCCCTCCCAGGCCGAACAGGATCGCATGATCTCCGCCATGCGCGATTACGCTGCCGATTACACCGCCAAATTGCCCAACTTCATCTGCCAGGAAGTCGTCTCTCAGTTCGAAGCCGGCCGCAAACCGACCAAGTGGAAACAGGGCGACACCCTGACATCCAAACTGATCTACAACAACGGCAAAGAAGAACGAACTTTGCTGCTCGTCAACGACAAAAGTGTGGACGGTAACCACCGCGGCTGGCGCAGACCGCTCACCACCGCCGGCGAATTCGGCCTCTGGCTCACCAATGTCTTCGATCCCGCCACCCAGACCCGCTTCACCTGGGCGGGCTGGGAAGATCTAAGCGGCCACCATCTCGCAAAATTCGACTACGCCGTCAGCCAGGAGCATTCCACGTTGAGCCTGAGCCTCAGCGATCTTGCAACGGCCGTTGTCGCCTATCACGGCACCGTATGGGCCGATCCGCAGACCGGCGACGTTTGGAAAATCGTCACCGAAGCCCAGGACATCCCCAAAGCCGTCCGCACCCGCAGTTCCGTCACCACCATCGACTACAACGCCGTGCCCATCGGCGGCAAAACATATCTGCTGCCGGTCAGCGCGGAGGTGATCATGGCCACCGACACCAATCACATCCGCAACGAGATGCGCTTCGAAGCCTACCGAAAATTCGAAGCCGAATCGACCATCAGTTTCGGCGACGGATCGGCAGGGCCCAAGCAGTAGCCGCTACGGCGCTCTCCAACCGCCAAACTCTTCCTCAATTGCACTCGCCACGGCCAGTGCCGTCATATCCTCCCAGGGCCGGGCGATGATCTGAACATTGATCGGCAGATTCATCGATTCGGCACAGCGCACCGTAGCTGCCGGAGCACCCGCCAGGTTCCAGGCCATGGTGTAGCTGAAGCCTTCGAAGTTCGCCACGATTGCTGAGTGGCCATGCTCGAGCGCCGGTTGCGTGTAAACGGGCGATAGCACTACGTCATATCGCTCAAAAAAATTGTGCAAGCCAGCCCGATACTCATCCCATCGGCTCCAGAGACGCGACAATTCCTGCGCCTGAACCCGGCGCGATCGCAGATGAGTCAAGAACGCTGTCTGCAGAGGATGCACTCGCTCGCTGCCGGCCGCCTCCAGATACTGATCTATTCCGCGCGCTCCATCTGCCCCCAGAATTGAGAGTTCGAGATCATAGGCATTCTCCAGTCCTGGTGGCCGGCGTTCCTCCACCTGCGCGCCCGCTTCCTCCAGAAACGCCGCGCAGTTGCGCACCGCCGTCGCCACCGGTTCTGCGCACCTCGCAAAGCCATTGTCCGTGAAAAACGCGACCCGCAAGCCGTCCAGATCGCGCGACTCGACCAGTGGAATTGGCATAGCGCGGAAATCTTCCCGGTCCGGAAACGCCAGCAGTTCCATAGCAAGCTGTAGATCCTCTACATACCGCGCCATCGGCCCGATATTCCAGAGCGATTCGAACCAGAGTCCGGCCGGCGGAACGTGGCCTGTGCGCGGCATCCGTCCGCTGGTCGGCTTGATGCTCGCAATACCGCAAAACGCGGCCGGAATCCGCACGCTGCCCAGGCAGTCGCTTCCCAGCCCCAGCGGCGATCCGCACGCTGCGATCAACGCCGATTCGCCCCCGCTGCTGCCGCCCGGCGTTCGCGTCACATCATACGGATTGTTTGTGCGCCCGAAGATCAGGTTGTCCGTCTCGAAAGAAAAGAGCAGATCCGGCAGATTCGTCTTGGCGATCGGAATCGCCCCCGCGGCACGCAATCGCGCCACCACCGTCGCATCGCGCTCCGCCGCCTCAGCTTCCCGCCGCCCGAGCGTTCCCGCGGTCGTGCGCACCCCCGCCACATCCATCGAGTCTTTTACCGAGAAGGGAACTCCGTGCAGCGGGCCGATTCGTCCTCCGGCCGCCACTTGCCGGTCCGCGCGTGCCGCACTCTCCTTTGCCGCGGACGTCAGTAACTCGACCACAGCATTCAGCCCTCGATTGATCCGCGCAATCTGATCGAGCTCCGCCTCGACAAGTTCGGTTGCGGAAATCTCCCCCGCGGCCACCAGCGCCGCCATCCTTTTCGCACTGAGTTCGAGCAAGCAAATAATCTACCAGCGCAATGTGCCCCGCCATCACAGCAGATACACTAGGAGCGTTACAAACCAGCATGAACGTGTTTCGGATCGCGGGCCTCGTCGCCGTCGTTTGCTCGTTGCTTCTCCTTGGCGTAGAGCGCGTAACTCCCGCCGATCAGCAACTCTGGGAATACCGCAATCTCGGCAAAGCCTTCTACGAGAATCCCGACACCCACGTGCAGGCCGTCGAGGAACTGAAGAAAGCGCTCGATCTGAAGCCCGATTCCGTACGCGAACGCATCAACTACGGCCTTGCATTGCTACGCGCCGGGCAGACCGACAAAGGCGTCGCCGAGCTGCTTCAGGCTCAGAAGCAGGATCCCTCGTTGCCCCACACCTGGTTCAATCTCGGCATCGTCTATAAAAACAACGCCGACTACGACAAGGCAATCGAGCAGTTTCGCGGCATGATTAAACTCGCGCCGAATGAACCTGCCGGACACTACAACTTAGCCGCCGTCCTGCGCTCACGCGGCGATACAGATGCCGCGCTGCCGGAATTTCTCGAAGCCGAGCGACTCAATCCGAATCTCGCAGGTCCTCATTTCCAGCTCTTCACGCTCTATCAGCGCATGGGCAAAAAAGATGATGCCGCGCGCGAGCGCAAGCTCTTCGAAGAAGCCAAGAAGCGCGACGAGGGCGCCGCCGTTCCCGAAAACATGGAGTGGTGTTTCTACGCCGAGCTCTACGATCCGCGCGATCCGCGGCCTACCGCCCTCGCAACCAACACCCGCTACGACGATCATCCGCTGAGCCAGGGTTGGGATCCGGCTCATTCCGGCTTAGTACTTATCGACGCCGACAGCAGCGAGCATGCTGATCTGCTGGCCTGGTCCGCTGACAGGATCGCTCTTTACCGGCACGGCGCAATCGAACAAAAGCAAACCGGTCTCGAAGGAATTAAAGGTGTGCTGGACGTTGCGGCCGGCGATTTCGACAACGACGGCTTTCCCGATCTCTGTGTCCTTACCGCCGACGCCGCGATCTTGTTCCACAACGATCACGGCCAATTCCGAAAGTTCGCCGAGCTTCCGGGCACCGCCGGCGCAACCCGCGCCATCTGGTTCGATTACGACCACGACAACGACCTCGATCTGCTGCTCTTCGGTCCGCATCCGGTGCTGATGCGCAACGACGGCGAGAACAAGTTCGAAGACAAGGGTCCCGCATTCCCCTTCGTCAAAGGCGATGCGCTCAGTGCGGCTCCCTTCGCCGTCCGTGGCGATACCGCAGCGCGCGATCTGGTCGTCTCTTATGCGGATCGCCCGGCCGTCCTCTATCGCGACAAGCTCAACGGCATGTTCGAAGCGACTGATCTGCCGCAAATCCCGGCCGGTTCTGCCATGCTCGCGGCCGAAGACGTCAACCACGACGGATTGCTCGACCTGGTCGCCTACGCGCCACAACCTCTGACAATCATCAACGCCGCCAAAGACGTGAACGCGCCCGCCGTTTTCAAAGTTCTCGATAAAGCCCAACTTCCGCCATCGCCCCTCCGCGCCGACTTCAACGGTGACACCCGCGAGGATTACGCCCGCATTCTGCCCGACGGCAGCCTGCATGTCTATACCAATGCCTCCGCCGATCAGCACTGGTCAACCGTCTCGATTCGCGGCCAGAAAAACATCAAACTGGCAAACAATTCGACGATCGAGATGAAGTCCGGCGCCTATTACGGAAAACGCATTTCGCAAGGTGTGCCCATCGCGTTCCCCGTTGACGACCGCGCCGACATCGATACCATCCGCATCACCTGGCCCAACGGTCTCATCCAGAACGAGCCCCGCCAGAAACGCGGCGAGCTGCTCAAAATTCCCGAAGCCCAGCGCCTCTCCGGTTCCTGCCCGATGATCTTCACCTGGAATGGCGAGAAATTCCAGTTCATCACCGACGTACTCGGTGTCGCGCCGCTCGGAGCCAGCTCAGGCGACGGTCATTACTTCCCGGTCGATCACGACGAATACATCCAGATCCCCGGTTCCGCGCTCAAACTCCGCAACGGCAAATATCAGGTCCACATCACGGAAGAACTGCATGAAGTCTCGTACCTCGATCAGGTGAAATTGATCGCCGTCGATCATCCTGCCGCCCAAAGCATCTACACCAACGACAAATTTAAGTCCCCGCCGTACCCTGAGTTCCGTCTCTTCGGCGCCGAAAAGAAAATCCATCCGCTCCGCGCCACCGATGCTCATGGCGTCGATGCCACCGCCCGCGTGCAGGCGCTCGATCATCGCTACCCCGATGCATTCCGGCATAACAGCGCCGGCGTCGCCGAACTGCACACGCTCGATCTCGGTTTCGGCAGTGCCGCCCGCGACAACAAAGCAGCTTTGGTCCTGAATGGCTGGGTCGACTGGGCCGACGGCAGCACGTTCCTCGGCGCCGCGCAAAGCGGTCACGGGCTGATCTTTCCCTATCTGCAGGTGAAAGACGCCGCGGGCCAATGGAAAACCGTCGTCGCTGACATGGGCATCCCGTCCGGCAAGCCGAAGACCATCGTCGTCGATCTCGCCGGTAAATTTCTGTCGCCGTCGCGCGAAGTCCGGATCGTCACGAACCTCTGCGTCTATTGGGACGAAGTCTTCCTCATCGAAAATTCCGCCGCGCCGCAAGTACGCATGGCGCAGCTCGATGCTTCACAAGCCCAACTCCATTTCCGCGGCTTCTCCAGGCCGGTCATCGATCCCGCACGCCAGCAGCCCGAACAGTTTCTCTACGACCAGGTGCGGCCCGTCTCGAGCTGGAATCCCACGCGCGGCCGTTACACCCGTTACGGCGACGTTCTCCCGCTGGTCAAAAACATCGACGATGAGATGGTCATCATGGGTTCCGGCGATGAGTTGATGCTCGAGTACTCCGCCTCCGACCTGCCCGCGCTTGCACCCGGCTGGACCCGCGATTTCCTGCTCCTCGTCGATGGCTGGGCCAAGGACTCCGATGCCAACACCGCCTTCAGCGAAAGCGTTCTTCCGCTTCCGTTCCACGCTATGAGCGCTTATCCGTATCCTAAAGCCGAAGCGTATCCAAACGATCCCGAGCACCAGCGCTACCTTCGCGAATACCTGACCCGGCCGGCTCTCGAATTAATCCGCCCGCTCGCACATACCGGTTACTGATTCATGAAACTCGCTCTTCTCGTCCTCGCTGCCACATCGCTCCAGGCGCAGCAAACCATCACCGCCCGCCAGGTCATCGATCGCATTCAGCAGCATCTCGGCGTTACGCTCCCGGCAAACACCGTCGACACCTTTAAAGCCGGTAATCCCGACGAGCCGGTGAAAGGCATTGCCGTAACCATGATGGCAACCTACGACGTCCTCGAACGTGCCGCGCGCGCGGGCAACACTCTGGTCATCACGCACGAGCCAACCTTCTACAACCATCTCGACAAGACCAGCGATCTCGAAAAGCAAGACGATCCCGTTCTCGCAGCCAAGCAGAAATTCATCACCGATCATCACCTCGTGGTCTGGCGCTTTCACGATGGCTGGCATCTGCACAATCCCGATGGCATTCTGCTCGGCATGACCAGGGCTCTCGGCTGGCAAAGATACCAGAATGCGGACCAGCCCCACTTGTTCCAGTTGCCCGAAACCTCGCTCAGCGAGCTCGCCGCCAGCGTGAAGTCAAAACTCAACATCAACGTCCTTCGCGTCGTGGGCGACCGCAATCTCCGTGTCGCGAAAGTCGCCATGCTGCCCGGCGCTGCCGGGTCCGCGAAGCAGATTCAGCTACTCGAGCGCCCTGACGTCGAGGCACTCGTGATCGGCGAAACTCCCGAATGGGAAACTGTCGAATACGTGGCCGACGCCGCCTCCGAAAGCCGCCATAAAGCGCTTCTCATTCTCGGCCACATTCCCTCCGAACAAGCCGGCATGGAAGAATGCACAGCCTGGCTGCGCGGCTTCATCTCCGAGGTGCCTGTCACCTTCGTCCCGGCCAAAGAACCCTTCTGGCTGCCCGGCTCGCGCTGAACGTTTCGCATTGTAAACCGCGCCTGTTCGATCCCGCTCCCCGCTGCTATATTTGATCGCAACAGGCCGCGAGATGAAGCTCACTCAAACTGTCTTTGAAGCGCTTGACAGGTTTCGCATCGAGATTCCATCTTGGGGCTTCGCCAACACCGGTACGCGCTTCGGGAAATTTATCCAGCCCGCCGCCGCCACCACCACCGAGGAAAAATTCAGCGATGCCGGTCAGGTCCAGGCGCTCACCGGCGTTTGCCCAACAGTCGCGCTGCACGTACTCTGGGATCTGCCCAACGGCCTTGCCGATGTTCCCGAAGTCGAGAAGCTCGCCGCGCACTATGGTGTCCGTCCCGGCTCTATCAACCCGAATCTCTTTCAGGACCAGATTTATAAATACGGCTCCTTCGCCAATCCCGACGAGAGCATTCGCCGCGAAGCTGCGCGCCACGCCGAGTTATGCGTGGAGATCGCAAAACGTCTCAATAGCCGCGACATCTCTTTCTGGTTTACCGACGGTTCCAATTACCCCGGCACCGCCAATATCCGCGAACGCAAGCATCTCTTCACCGAGGCTCTGAAGCGCGTTCATCGGGAACTCGCCGCCGATCAGCGCATGCTCGTCGAGTATAAGCCGTTTGAGCCCGCTTTCTATCACACCGACATCGCCGATTGGGGCATGGCGCTCCTGCTCGCGCGCCAAGCCGGGCCCCAGGCCAAGGTCCTTGTCGATACCGGCCACCATTACGCCTCGCAGAATATCGAGCAGATCGTAGCCTGGCTGCTCGATGAAAATATGCTCGGCGGTTTCCACTTCAACGATCGCCGCTACGCCGACGACGATCTCACTCTCGGCTCCATCGACCCTTATCAGGTCTTTCGCATCTTCCACGAGATCCGTTTCTATGAATGGGACGCTGGGAAGCAGGCCGATATCGCCTACATGATCGATCAGAGCCATAACCTCAAAGGCAAAATCGAGGCCATGCTGCAGACGGTCGGCATGGCGCAGGAGCTTTTCGCCAAAGCCGCCCTCATCGATTACAAGCGGCTCGTTCGCGCGCAGAAGAACGCCGATCTCGTCGCGGCCGAGTCCTGTCTGCAGGACGCCTTCGCGACCGATGTGCGTCCCGCCGTGTGGGAATGGCGCGAATCGAAGGGTCTGCCGCGCAATCCGCTGGAAGCATTCCGCGGCAGTGGTTATCTGGAACGCATCACCGAAGAACGCGCCGCGCGCAACGCAGCCGGCATCTCCTCCTACGCCTGACAGCGCTGCCGTTTCACAATAAAGAAGGCCTATGCCCGAAATCAGCGACATTGTTCATCTCAAAGATCTCTGGGACGAAAAAGAAGCAGCCTCACTCGCCGGCAACCCGCTGGCGCTGCTGCGCTACCGTTCCAATCTGCTCGGAGCCGACCTGCGCATCACCAACTTCGGCGGCGGAAATACCAGTTCCAAATTCGAGCTGCCCGATCCGTTCACCGGCAAGCCCGCGCGTGTGCTCGCCGTCAAAGGCAGCGGCGGCGATCTCGGCTCGATTCAGGAATCCGGCTTCGCGCTGCTCTATCTCGACCGCCTCGAACAGCTCAAGAACCGTTACCGCGGCGAGCAATATGAAGACGAGATGGTCGACTACTACCCGCTCTGCGCCTTCGGGCAGAATCGAGTCGCCGCTTCCATCGACACGCCTCTGCACGCCTTCGTTCCCGCGCCGCATGTCGATCATCTGCATCCCGACTGGGCCATTGCCATTGCCGCAGCCGCTAACGGTAAGCAGAAGCTCGAAGAATTCAATCGTAAATTCGGCCGCAAAATTGTCTGGCTTCCCTGGCAGCGCCCCGGTTTCGAACTCGGTCTGCAGCTCGAGCGCGCCATCAAAGACAACCCTGGCTGCGACGGTGTTCTGCTCGGCAGCCACGGCCTCTTTACCTGGGGCAGCACCCAGCGCGAGTGCTATCTGAGCAGCATCCACACCATCGACCAGATGGGCGAGTTCATTCTCGAGCATCAGAAAAAGTCGGGCCCTGTATTCGGCGGTCTGGATCACGCAGCGCTTCCAAACCGCGCCGACGTGGCCGCAGCCATTCTTCCCGCTCTGCGCGGCATCGCTTCTTCTAACAAGCGCGTCATCGCGCATTACACCGATCACGAAGACGCGCTCACCTTCGCTGGATCGAAATGGGCCGCTGAGTTAGGTCAATTGGGAACCAGCTGTCCCGACCACTTTCTGCGCACCAAAATCTGCCCCATGTTCGTCGACTGGGATCCCGCCAAACAAACACTCGACGATCTCAAAGCCCAGATCGAAAAGCGCGCCGGCGAGTATCGCTCCACCTATGCCGCTTACTACAAAGATTGGGCCACTCCTCAATCTCCGAAGCTGCGCGATCCGAATCCATCCGTCGTACTGATTCCGGGCGTTGGCCTTTTCGGTTTCGGCAAGAACAAGAAAGAAGCGCGCATCACCACTGAGTTCTTCATCAACGCCATCCACGTCATGACCGGCGCTAGTGCGCTTTCCGAAGGTGAAGCATCGCATCCCTACCCGCAGTCGCGCCATCCCGAGCGATCCAAGGAGTTCGCCAGCGCCCGCAATTACGTCGCGCTGCCGCGCTCTGAAGCATTCCGCATCGAATACTGGGCGCTCGAAGAAGCCAAACTCCAGCGCATGCCTCCCGAGGCCGAATTCAGCCGCAAAATCGTCCTGATCGTGGGCGGTGGCAGCGGCATCGGCCGCGAAACCGCGCTGCTGCTCGCCGGCAAGGGTGCGCATATCGTCGTCGCGGACATGAACGAAAGCGCCGCATCGGAAGTAGCAAAGGAAGCCGCCGCCGTTGCGGGTAAAGACGCCATTTCGCACACTGCTGTCAATCTCTCCTCCACCGAAAGCATCGCCGCCGCGCTCCGCCACACAATTCTCCAGTTCGGCGGCGTCGACGTGGTCGTCAATACCGCGGCCATTTTCCCGGTGGGCGCAAATCCCGACGGAACACTCACCGAAGCGCAATGGGACACCACGTTCCGCGTCAACGTCACCGGCAATTACCTGCTGGCGCGCGCCCTCGGCAACTTGTTCCGCGAACAGAAACTGCCGGCCTCCATCGTTCTGACCAGTTCCGCCAACGCCGTCGTCCCGAAAGCCGGTAGCGAAGCCTACGACATCAGCAAGTCGGCGCTGAATCATCTCATCCGCGAGCTCGCGCTCGGACTCGGGCCACTGGTGCGCGTCAATGGCATCGCACCTGCCACCGTTGTCGCCGGTTCTACGATGTTCCCGCGCGATCGCGTCATGCAGTCGCTCAAAAAATACAAGATCGAATTCTCCGAGTCCGAATCCACCGAAGAGCTGCGCGGCAAACTCGCCGATTTCTACGCCCAGCGCACCATCACGCGCCGTCCCATTCTTCCGGCTGACTGCGCCAACGCCATCCGCTGGCTCGCCAGCGACGAAAGCGCCAAGACAACCGGCCACATCATCCCCGTCGATGGCGGTCTCTCGGAAGCCTTTCTGCGCTGAGTAGAAACGCATGCTTCCCAATCCTGTCATCGGCGTCATCTTTCACTGGTTGGGAGGCCTCGCCTCCGGCAGCTTCTACGTCCCCTACCGGTTCGTCAGGCGCTGGTCGTGGGAAACGTACTGGCTGGTCGGAGGCGTCTTCAGCTGGATCATCGCACCCTGGCTGTTTGCGTTCCTGCTCACGCGCAACCTGCCTGCCGTTCTCTCCGCTACTCCCGCGCGCACCTGGTTCTTCTGTATCCTCTTTGGCTTAATGTGGGGCGTCGGCGGCCTCACCTTCGGGCTCACCATGCGCTATCTCGGCCTCTCGCTCGGCATGGCCATCGTCCTCGGGCTCTGCGCCGCCTTCGGCACTCTCGTGCCGCCCATCTTCAACGGCACCTTTGTCTCCGAAGTGCTCGGCACAAACTCCGGCCGCGTCATCCTGCTCGGCGTCTTCGTCTGTCTGGCCGGCATCGCTATCGCCGGACTCGCCGGCATTTACAAAGAGCGCGAAATGTCCACTGAGCAGCAGCGCGCCGCCATCCAGGAATTCGATCTCCGCAAAGGTTTTCTCGTAGCGCTGCTCTCGGGTGTCATGAGCGCCTGTTTCAAGTACGGTCTCGACGCCGGCGCAGCCATGAAAGCTCTGACCGTCCAGCAGGGCACGCCGCCTCTGTGGCAAGGCTTGCCCGTTCTGATCGTCGTCCTCATCGGCGGTTTCGCCACCAACTTCATCTGGACCCTCTATCTCAACATCCGCAATCGCACCGGCCACGAATACCTCGCAAAAGAGCTGCCGGTTTCTCCCAACTCCGCAGGCGGTCCGATCCCGGTCGAAGACACGGCACTGAACGGCCCCACAGCCGCCGCGTTCGCGCATACCGCAACCCAGATTCTTCCCGAAACCGTCCGCGTCCCACTGCTGCGCAACTACGTTCTCTGCGCCGTCGCCGGCGTCACCTGGTATCTGCAGTTCTTCTTCTACAGCATGGGCGAAACGAAGATGGGTATCTACACCTTTTCGAGCTGGAGCCTGCACATGGCGAGCATCGTCATCTTCAGCACCCTCTGGGGACTCGGCCTCCACGAATGGCGCGGTGCGAGTAAAAAGCCGATGCGCCTGCTCTTCCTCGCTCTTGCCACTTTGATCGGCTCTACTCTGATCATCGGCTACGGCAACTATCTCGCCGCCCCTGTTCACTGAACATGAACCGCCGCGAATTTGCCACGGCCGTGTTCGCCGGCGCTATGGATTCGCCGCCAATTCCCATCATCGACACGCATATCCACCTCTTTGATACACGTCGTCCGCAGGGCGTTCCCTGGCCGCCCAAAGATAATCCGATCCTGTATAAACCCGCGCTGCCCGATCGTTATCGCCGAATCGCCCAGCCACTCGGCGTAGTGGGCGCTATCGAGGTCGAAGCGAGTCCCTGGCTCGAGGACAACCAGTGGGTGCTCGATCTCGCCGCGCACGATCACATCCTGGTCGGCACCATCGGCGATCTCGAACCGGGCCAGCGCGAATTTCCCTCGCAACTCGAGCGCTTCCATAAGAACCCGCTCTTCCGCGGCATCCGCTATGGCAATCTCTGGGGACGCGATCTCAGCGCCCGCATCTCCGATCCGGTTTTTCTCGCCCATCTCAAGCTTCTCGCCCGGGCCGGCCTCGTCCTCGACACCGCCAATCCCGACACCAGGCTGGTAGCAGCCGTTGTGCGTCTGAGCGATCGCTTGCCGGATCTCCGCATCGTCCTCGATCATCTGCCGAATCTCGAAATCCCAACCGATCCTCAGGCTCGCCGCGCTTACGAGGCCGACCTCGATCACCTCCGCCATCGCAAACAGGTCTTCGCAAAGATCTCCCAAGTGCTGCAGGTGAAAAACAGGCGCGAAGTCCTCGACCAGCTCTGGGACGTTTTCGGCGAAGATCGCGTCCTCTACGGCAGCGACTGGCCCAATAGCGATCCGTTCGGAACCTACGCCGAAGTGCTTGCCGCGGTTCGTCCCTATGTCGAATCCAAAGGCCGCGCCGCCGCCGAGAAATACTTCTGGAAAAACTCGCTCACCGCCTACCGCTGGGTCAAGCGCGACGCAGCCCAGCCTACCGCCTAACCAGCCGAACAGGACCCAGAATCCCTGCTGGCAGCGGTCGCAGATTCTTCATATCCTGCGGCTCAAAACGCTGCCCGTAGCGCAGATCGAGCAGCCGATAATCCGGCGCTGCCTCACCAGCCATTTCATTGATCGCCAGATTGCCCACCCGAATCACAAATGTGTTCTCTCCCGCATGGAGATGTCGTGTCACGTCGATCTCATAAGGCGGATGCCAGACCGATCCAACCCGTCTACCATTCACGATCACTTCCGCCGCTTCGCGAATGGGTGAATCGAGCAGCGCCTCCATTCCCAGCGCCACGCCTGAAGGCGGTTCCACCGGCGTACCTGGTCCAAAGTCAAGCACAATCCGCGAGCCCGCTCGCAGAAAACTTTCCGGAATTGTCACGGCCTTCGCATACACCGCCTCGCCCGAATAAAAACGCGCATCCTCCAGAGTCGTCCACGATCGGAGGCGCGGCATCACAATCTTTTTACCCGTCCGCGTGAACTGCACGTCCCAGTCCGCACTCAGATCCATCGTTTGCGAATCCGGCCCATCCGGACCCGGCTCGATCGAACCATCCGTCTTACTAAACACGAGCACGCGCGATTCATACGGCGCCAGCTGCAGCCGAATCCTGGTACGATCCGATTCCGCCGTATAACTCAGCGCCCGAGTCTCTCCGCTGAACGGGTCCCACGATTCCGTCTTTAGCCCATGCACCCGCACCGAAGCGTCCGTCTCCAGCGCATGATTCGATGCATTCGCCACGAAATAAATATCCGCATCTTCCAGCTTTCGGTGCACGAACCCGATCGCCGCCTGCTCGCTGCTGCACGCAAAATCGGGCGGAAGCAGCGAATGCAAAGTTTCTCCCAACGCATTCTCCCGCTCCACAAATCGCGCACGCGCCGCGCCCGGTGCAAAGAGCTGTTTCGCCATCTCCGCAATCCGCGCCGAATCCCGTTGTTCTTCCAATAAGCCCGGACCCAGCGAGGGCAGGGAACGCGTCGCCACCAGCAAACCACCGCCCGCAACGTATCGCTGTAGCCGCTCGAGAGTCGCCAGCGGTATTCGCTCGATTCCAGGCAGTATCACGACCTTGTACGGAATGCCCACGCTCGCCATCGCGCGATCGTCGATGAAATCAAAGTTGTAACCCGCATTCAAGATCTGCGGCACGAGCGCCGGCCCTAGCAGCGTATCCGCCATCTCATCCACTGCCGTCTTACCCAGCTGTAAATGCGCCCAGGCGTCATCCGTCGGCACATAAATCGCAACATCGTTCGCCGGTTTGCCCTGCCGCAGCAAATAACTTAGGCGCTGCAGATACCGTGCCAGATCCGGCATCACAAAAAACCACGGATTGTGATCGTTGAACGCGCCCGCCGCGTAAAAGCGCCACCCCGGTTCGCCCGCTGAAGCTGGTGAATACGGCCACCCATGCCCAACGAGCTGATTGATGCCCTCCACAAAATGCCGGTCCGCTTCCGCTTTCAGATCGAGCGGCGTCGCGCGAAACGCAGGCGAATGCAGCCACGTCCACGTCTCCGTCGAAGCCACCGGGACACCGTACAAGTGGCTCGCCGACGAAGCCCATCGCGCCGCGCTGAACCGTCTCCAGAGCGGCCCGTGTTCGCCCTCCGGCAGATCCACATACGCATTGCTCGAAAGAATCACGGGTGGCTCGCCATAGGTCTGCGATCGAAACAAAGTGCCATGCGCATGCGCCCACTCGCGTGTCGGCAGCAGATAATTTTCTTCCGCCATCTCCGTCAGCGTCTTCGCCCAGTCATGGCGCAGCGCCCGCGTGCGCATCCCGCCCTCATCGGCAAACTCCGGCAGATACGGCGTCAGATCATATCCGCGCCGCTTCTGGAATTCCGTCAGAAAGTCCGGCGTCCAGTCCGAACCGTACACCTCGAGACTGTCGCTGAATACCGAATGCGGCGGCGTCTCACCAAACGCCCGCAGCAGCGGCTCACCCACCACTTTCAAATGATTCGCAATCGCCTCCCGATCGTAGTGGTCCAGCACAAAACCCTCCGCGCCAACCGTGGGACGCTTCACCTGCTGGCCCGTCCGGCTCGCGATAAAAAACACCAGCACATCCGCGCCTGAAAGCCCCTCCGGAAGCTCTACTCGTCCATCATGAAATGCACGAACCTGCTGCCCCGCCACAAACGCCGCTATCAGATGCTCGCCATTTTCCAGAGCCGGCACCGGCATCGATCGCACACCCTCCGGCACGTTCACGCGCTCCACCCGCAGCCGCCCGGCCGCATGCGTCACCAGCGTCTCCGGCCCGCCATACGGCCATCCACTGCCCAGCGTGATATCTACCCTCAGCCCGAGCTCGTGCGCTTTGCTCGCCGCAAACGCAATATTCCTGAGAAACGCCGGCGACAGATACTCGAGGTTCTTCACCCCCCGCGCCGGATCGTCCAGTTCGAGCGGATAAACCGGTTGAATCTCGACCCCGCCAATTCCGGCATCCTTCATCACGCGCAATTCACGCTCGAGTTCGCCCGGCTCAACCGCGCCCCCAAACCACCACCAGCGCATTAGAATGCGCGCGTCATCCGGCGGATTTTGAAACGCATGCCGGACGTCCGCGATGGAAGGCGCCGCGGCGAAAAACGCCAGCAAAGGAAGAAAGAACATCGGTACCGATACCGATATCACGACTCGATTGCGGATTGCCTCGCGCCGGCCAGCAGTAACGCCAGGCCCAACACCGCCGCCGCGCAGAGCCATCCCCAATGCGACGGTAGATACGAGAACACAACCGTCGAATCACCCCGCGGCAACGAAACGCTCTGGAAGATCGAGCGCGCCTCCACCGGCACTCCCCGCCCGTTAACCGTTGCGCGCCATCCCGGGTAAAACAGCTCTTTCCGAATCAGCACTGCCGGCGTATCGCACCACGCGCTCACTCGTTCCCGCGCGACATTCGTTACTCTGCATGCACCACCCTCAGTCGCGAAGTAACGCGAGGGTCCCGGCAATTGGAACACATCCGCCACCAGCCCGCGATATACGCGTGACGGCTGATCCGCGCCGCTCTCCTCAGCAAACGGATTCACCCCGCGTGGTGTGACCACGTACCGCACCCCGAGTTCCTCAAAATTTGCCCGGTTCGTGCACAATGCCCGATACCGATCCTCCATAGGGCCCGGCGTGTACCCCACAAAGATCGGATCCGCGACTGCCGGATCGAGCTGCGTATGCACATACCGCATCCACGAAGCAGGAATCGGCACCGCGTTGTGATTAATCGACGCTACTCCGAAATACGCTCCATAATTCGGCGCGAACGGACCGAACGTGTAAAAGCGATCGAACGCCGCGTGCTCCTGCAAAAATCGAACCAGCCCATAATCGGTTTCAACGTATCGATATCCGGAAAGCGTCGGTATCGCAAACAGCGCCGCAGCGTTCAGCGTCACGAGCGCCGCCATCGCCACACTCATGCGCCGCCCCGAACGCCGCAGCCACGAAACGGAAATTGCGATCGTCATCAGCAGCGCCCATCCGGTAGAGCCCCAGAACCACGTCCCGTAATGCCGCACATCGCTCTCATGCCACAGACTCGCGCTGATCTGCCGCCCAAGCCACACCGCCAGGAGTTCGAGCCCCACGAAACCGATCACCAGCGCGAGAATCGCCCTCCTGCTCATCAGCCAGCCCCGCCGCCACTGATCTAATCCATAGGCGCCCAGCACAACCGCCGCCATCGACCACGACGTCTCGCAATATCGCTCTACGGCGAGCACGTTCATTCCCGGAATCAGATCCAGCAGATAACCGATATGAAGCAGCGCCATGATGCGCAGCAGAAAAACCGCCATCCACACCGCCAGCACGATTCGCAATCCGCGATCCCGCCGTCCGCTAAACAACCCCACGCACGCCAGCAGCAACAGCGTGCCATCCAGATACCCTCCGCCTCCACCCCACAGATCCTGCAGATGTCCCGACGGCTCACTGTACGCACTGATCGGGCCAAAGATATACGGCATCAGCAGCGCCGCGAAGACAGAAACATTCCGTCCGCTATCCGGCGGCAACGTGTGCTGAATCGCGGACAAATGTTGATACTCCAGAAACGGCACTACGATCGGCAGAGCCATCAGAACACCTGCCGCTCCGCCCGCCACCACCTTCGCTGCAAACCGTCCACGCGATTCTCCCGCCGTCGCAAATCGCACGAGCGTCCAGCACAGCGCCAGCAGCCCATCGAGATACGCCACCTCCGGAAACCCTGCATACAGCGAGTAAGCGAGCGCCACCCCGAGCAGCACCCATCCGCCTCGCCGCCGCTCTCGCGCACTCACACGCACCCGCTCAATTCCCAGCAGCAGCAACGGCAAGAACGGCGCCGGCGCAATGGGTGCATGCGCAAACCACGCCAGCGAACCATGAAACTCATACAGCACCGCGCCGCAAAAGCACGCCACCCGCACCAGCCCCAGTTCCCGCAGCAGTGCATACGTCGCCAGCGCCGCCACAATCTGCAGCGCAATCTTCAAAAAAATCGCCCCATACGCAAAATGCAGCAGCAGCACGAACGGCAGAAAGAACGAGAGCGTCTGCATCTCCGCCGCCAGCGGCACGCCCGCGCCCGTGTACGGATTCCACCACGGCACTCGTCCATGCAGCCAGTCGTCCGCCGAAAGCTTGCCCAGCGCCTGCACCGTGAATCCGGTATTCGGATCGAGCCACGGGCCTCCCAGAATGTGTCCCCGAATCTGATGCGTATCCAGACTGCCGCCGTAATGAATCGGATCGAGCGTCAGTCCCAGCACAACGGCCGGCACATACGGCACGAATGCCGCGATTACCAAAACCGCCGCGCAGATCCAGTCGCGTTTCTCCAAAGTGGCGAGCATCGAGTCCGTCTACTTACTTAAGCAGGCGTTCCCGAGCCACACAAAACGCAGCGGCCAGTCCGCGCACTTCGTAATCCCGATCCGCGGCGTCACGCCAATCTCAAACTCCGGCTTTTCTCGAAACTCCCGAATCGTCAACTCCCCGCGATCCAGTCTCTGCCCGTATTGCGCGCGCGTGATCCTCAGCGCCTGCGTCAGCTTCCCCGGTCCGTTCGCCAGCCCGCGCACCGCTCCCTTCCAGTTCCGCCGCTCGTACATCTCCGCAATGCCGGTCAGCGGCTCCAGCGCCCGGATCAGCACGCAACCCGGCTCTCCCGCCCGGTCTGCCACCACGTTCAGACACTCATGCATCCCATAGATGAAATACACGTACGCGCGTCCCGGCGGCCCAAACAGCACCCGTGTCCGCTCTGTCAATCCGCGCGAAGCATGCGCCGCCAGATCGCTCAAGCCGAGATACGCCTCCGTTTCCACGATCGTTCCCGCCGTCCGTCCATGCACCAGCACGCATCCCAGAAGCCCCCGCGCCAGCTCCACCGCCGGACGCGCAAAAAACTCGATCTTCACCCCGCTCGTCGCGCGCTTCAGTTGAGCCTCTGAGTACACGTCCTCCATGCGTCCCGGTTTACGATACGCTAGAACATTAACAAGACCGTCATGCGACTCTTCACAGCTATTGCTCTGCCGCAAGAGATACTGCTCCGGCTCGACCGCCTGATGGCTGCCCTCCGTCCGGAAGCTTTGATCAAATGGAGTCCGCTCGATAACCTGCACATCACAACCAAATTCATCGGCGAATGGCCCGAAGCGCGTCTCGATGAGCTGCATTCCGCGCTCGCAGATGCTGCTCCCCGCACACCCTTCGAAGTGGAAATCTCCGGCCTCGGCTGGTTTCCCAACGAACGCGCGCCACGCGTGCTCTGGGCCGGTGTCCACGGCGCCGAACCGCTTTCGCAATTGGCTCGCGACACCGACGAACGCCTGCAATCTCTCGGCATCCCGCATGAAGATCGCGAATTTTCACCGCATCTGACGCTCGCCCGCATCAAGAGCCCGGTTCCGCTTCGTCCTCTGCGCGAACGAGTCGCGCGCCTGCAACCCGCGCAGATCGGCAAATTCGAAGTCTCCCACTTCGCCCTCTACCGCAGCGACCCCGGTTCAAACGCCAGCATCTATCGCAAGCTCCGCGAATATAAATTTGAGGCCTCCATGGCTGCCTCCAGCGCGAGACAGTGACCGAGTCCTCTTTTCTCTCGCGCGCCGTCCTCACCCTCCTCGCTTATCTCATCGGAGGACTGCCCTTCGGCTATTGGTTCGTGCGCCTGCGCCTCGGCAAGGACATCCGCACCATGGGCAGCGGCAACATCGGCGCCACCAACGTGCATCGCACTGCAGGCGGCAAGGCCGGAGTCATCGTTCTCCTCCTCGACATCCTCAAAGGTCTGCTTGCCGTCTGGATCGCCTGGGCCACCAGCCGCGGCGATACCGTCACCATCGCGCTCGCCGCCGCCGCCGTTATGCTCGGCCACTGCTATCCCGTGTTCCTCAAATTCAAAGGCGGCAAAGCAGTGGCGTGTTTCATCGGCGCTTTCGGCTTCATCGCTCCTCTCGCCCTGTTAGCCTCCGCCGCTATCTTTGTCCTGGCCGTCTGGCTCAAGCGCTACATCTCGCTCGGCTCCATCGTCGGAGTCGCCGTCTTCCCGCTCTTCTTCTTTGCCATTTACCGTCCCGCTCCCGCCCTGCTCGGCGCTTCCATCTTCGCCGCGCTCCTCATCATCTACCGCCACCGCGGCAACATCTCGCGCCTGCTGGCCGGTACTGAAAACGTTTTTTCCTTCCGGAAAAAAGCAGCTTGAGCCGTCTCTCAATCCTCGGCGCAGGCAGTTGGGGCACCGCTCTTGCCATCGCCCTCTCTCCACGTTTCGAATCCGTTCAGATCTGGACCCGTAACGCCGGCCGCGCCGCAGAAATCGACTCCCGCCGCGAAAACGCCCGCTATCTCCCCGGCTTCCGTCTTGCGGAAAACATCACTGTTTCCTCCGAAATCGCGCAGGTCGCCGCGTCTGCCGATTTCCTGCTCGCCGTCGTGCCCTCCGAGCATCTGCGCCAGGTTCTCGAAAGCGCGCGCCCCTTTCTGCCTGCCCACGCTCACGTCGTCAGCGCCACCAAAGGCATCGAACAGCAGCGCCTCTGCCGCATGTCCTCGCTCGCTTCCGAAGCGCTCGATCGTACCCCCATCGCCGTCCTCTCCGGCCCGACCTTCGCTAAAGAAATCGCGGCCGGCGAACCAGCTGCGGTCGTCATCGCCTGCCAGGAGAGCAGGATCGCCGAACACATTCAGCACGCTTTTTCCACCAATACCTTGCGCTTCTACACCAGTACCGACGTCATCGGCGTGGAACTCGGAGCCGCTCTCAAAAACGTAATCGCCATCGGCGCCGGCATCTGCCACGGCCTCGGGCTCGGCAGCAACAGCATCGCTGCGCTCGTCACTCGCGGCCTCGCCGAAATCACCCGTCTCGCCGTCCATCTCGGCGCTGAACCGCGCACTCTCAGCGGACTCGCCGGTCTCGGCGATCTCGTCCTCACCACCACCGGCAATCTCTCCCGCAATCGCTATGTCGGCACCGAGCTCGGTCAGGGGCGACCGCTCCAGGAAATCCTCGCCGGCATGACCATGATCGCCGAAGGCGTTTCCACCTGCCGCGCCGCGCATCAGCTCGCGCTTCGCCACAGCATCGAAATGCCCATCGTTCACAAGATGTACGAAATCCTCTACGAATCGAAAGACCCGCGCCGCGCCCTCCGCGAACTCATGGACCGCCCGCTCACCAGCGAGTAAGAGCGATTCCAGCCTCCTCACGTTTGACATAGAATATGGCCACATCGACCCACTCCGGGTCCAGTCAAACATGCAATTCCTGGAGGTTTTGTGAAGCAAAATTGTTTGTGGATATTCTTACTGAGCGCGCCGCTTCTCAGCGCAAGTTCGCTGGGTTTTCAGGCGGCCTGCAGCGGCACTACATGCACCGGAAGCTACAACGGAAACACGTTCACCTTCAACGGACCTTTCACCAACGCCCCGCCCTATAACCCGTTCATCGACTTTTCCATTGGCACCAACGGCGGAGCTTTCACCTACGGCGGCAACACCTGCGATTACGGTGTTCTCCTGGGCGGCGGCAACTGCTACGGCGAAGTCGCATTTGGAGCGAACATAGGACCGCCTGATCCGGCCGGATATTCACTCGGAGCGGTAGTCAGCGTTCAGGGCACTGGTACAGCCGAAGGCTGGTTTTGTTGGGCCAGCGCGTGTCCCGCCAGTGGCCCTCCGCCTCCGCTTTTCAATGTCGATGTCAGAGCCATTTATCAATTCACGCTGACTAATCCAGGCGCCACGGAACCGTTCACCTGGACCGCAGCTCAGTTCAGTCCGGTTCCCGAGCCAGCAACCGTTGTATTCGCCGCTCTCGGATTGCTGGCACTGGCAGGCTTCTCGCGCGTGCGCCGTTTTATCGCACAGCACCACCAGGTCTGAGCCTCAGATTGGATGGGCGCGGGCGATAATCGACACCGATGTTCACCCTCGCCCTCATCGCCCCGACGATCCGAATCCGCCCGCCCCGCGCACCGAATCCGCCAGCTCGCTCTCCTCCCACTCCACCGCCTCATACCGCGCCACCACCATCTGCGCAATCCGATCCCCTTCGTGGATCTCATAGGCCGCCGTACCCAGGTTCAGCAGAATCACTTTCAACTCGCCCCGATACCCCGGATCGATCGTCGCCGGTGAGTTCGGCAGCGTGATCGCATGTTTCAGCGCCAGCCCGCTCCTCGGCCGCACCTGCACTTCGTAGCCGCTCGGTATCTCCAGCGCCAGCCCCGTGCGCACAGCCTGCGGAATCTGCGGCTCGAGCACCACATCCTCAATCGCGCGAATGTCCATTCCGGCATCTTCGTGCGGCCCATGTGCGTACTCGGGCAAATGTGCTTTGCTGTCCAGCTTTTTAATTCGTATGCGCATGCGAGAATCCGTTATGATCCCACGATCGCGCGCGAAACTCGCTTTCGCAACAGTTCAACGTATTCGATGACCAACGCTAAACGTGTCCTCACCGTCGCGCCCATGCCGCCCGAGAAGACCGCCTATGCTCTGGCGCGCTATAGCCGTTCTCCCGATTCCATCCGCGATTCTCTCGAGTGGGTGCGCTCCCACGATTCGTCCAAATTTCTCGAAAGCTTTTACTTCCAGTACGGCCACGCCTCCATCGCCGATCTCGGCCACGTCACCGTTTGTTTCGAGGGTGTCTCCGAACTCGCCGCCACCGAAATCGAGGACGAACAGCTCTGGGACGGTCAGGCCCGCAGCTCGCGTTACCAGGATTTCTCCAAAACCAGCGCCGTCGTGCCGCCTGAGTTGTTGCCCGACGAACAGGAGACCTATGCGGCCGCCACCGACAGCCTGCTGAACACCTACCGGCAGGTGCAATCCGCCGTCCTCGCGCATCTCGAAGAACAACTTCCGCGGCCCGATGAAATGAAGCCCGATGCCTATCGCCGCAACCTGGCCGCCCGCGCCTTCGATGTCGCTCGCTACTTGCTTCCCTTTGGCATTCCTACAGGTGTCGGCCAGGTCACCAGCATCCGTACTCTCGAAAAGCAGATCCGCCGTCTGCGCGGCTCCGAGTTCCAGGAGCTGCGCGAAATTGGCGATGAGCTTAGCCGCGCCTGCGCCGCTCCCGCCGAATGCCTCTGGAGCGAGCACGATTTCAGCGAGCCGGTCGCGCCCACTCTCGCCCGCCATGCGCATCCCGACGATTCGCCCCGTCATCTGCGCGCCGATGTAGCCGAGTGGGCCGCGCATCACTTGCCTCCATCCGCCGCGCCCGAGCTCCCCGAAGTCGATCTCCTCGAACCCGCCGATCGCCTCGCCGATATCTGCGCCACGCTCCTCTACACCGTCACGGATCGACCCTTTCGCGAGCTCTACGAAATCGCCCGCTCCTGGCCCGATGCCCGCCGTCAGGAACTGATCGATATCGCGCTTGGCAAGCACAATCGCCGCGACGAACTCCCGCGTCAGTTCCGCAGCGCACCGTACGTCTTCGACATTGTCATGGATATTGGCGCCTACCGCGATCTCCATCGCCATCGCCGCTGCCAGCAGTTCCGTCAGCACTACACCAACCGCCTCGGCTACTCCACTCCCGCGCTCATCGAGCGATGCAACTTGACAAAAATCTACTCGGAGGCCCTGCAGCACGCCGATCGCGCCATCGCCAGACTGCCGCAGCCAGCCGCTCAATACGCGCTTCCATTCGCCGCCCGCTCCCGTTTCCTGTTCAAAATGGACTTCGCCGAAATCGAGTACATCTCGCGCCTGCGCAGCGGTGTCAAAGGGCATTTTTCGTACCGCAACGTCGCCTGGGAGATGAAGCAGGCCATGGAACGCCTCAATCCCGCGCTCGGCCGCCTCATCGACGCCACTCCGCCCTGGATTGAAGATCCCCTGAAGCGCTGAATCTCATCATTGCGGCGTCAGTTCCGGTTGACATGCGTGCGCTCAAAGTCGATCGGCGGCGATATCATGCAAACGGGGACCGACCGCTGTCCCTCCCCAACCCGACATGAAGCCAAAAAATACGATCTGCCTCTGGTTCGACAAAGACGCCGAGCAGGCGGCGCGCTTCTACGCTGCCACCTTTCCGGACAGCGAAGTTCACGCCGTCCACCACGCTCCGTCCGATTATCCAAGCGGGAAAAAGGGCGACGTGCTCACGGTTGATTTCACCGTCGTGGGCATCCCCTGTCTCGGCCTGAACGGCGGCCCGGCTTTCAAACACAGCGAGGCTTTTTCCTTCCAGATCGCCACCGATTCGCAGGAAGAAACCGACCGTTACTGGAACGCGATCGTCGGCAATGGTGGCAGCGAAAGCGCCTGCGGCTGGTGCAAGGACCGCTGGGGGCTCTCCTGGCAGATCACCCCGCGCGCCCTAACCGATGCGCTGGCCGCCGGTGGCGCTGAAGCTCGCCGCGCCTTCGAAGCCATGATGCAGATGAAGAAAATCGACGTCGCCGCCATTGAAGCCGCACGCCGCGGCTGACGCAAACCCTCCCGCCCGCCCACACTCCGCTCGTAGCACCCAGCCGCCTGATCGCAGAAAGAGCTTGACGCCGTTTCTTAACTGTGTATACTGAATATACACAGATGCCGGGAGCGCTGTTCCTATCGCAGTCCGACAAACGTCCGATTTACTTCCAGATCATGGAGCAGATCAAGCAGCGAATCGCAATAGGTGACTGGGTCGAAGGCCAGCCGATCCCCTCCATCCGCCAGCTGGCCGTCGATCTCGAAGTGAGCGTCATCACCGTCAAGCGCGCCTATTACGAGCTCGAACGCGAAGGGGTAATCGTTACCCAGCACGGCAAAGGCTCGCGCGTCGCCTCGAAACCGGGGCTCGGTGCACAACTGCGCGAGCAGGAGTTGCAGCAGCATCTGGAGCAGGCCGCGCGCATTGCCGCGCAAATGGGGATTCCGCCGAAGCAGCTGCAGCATCGCTTGCGCGAAGCCGGCGATCGCGTCGCCGAAGCGGATAAAGAAAAGGAGCTGACATGAAAGAGTACGCCACCGACGCCGCCATCGAGATGCATGGAGTCAGTAAGCACTATCGCTACTTCACGCTCGACAACATCAGTCTGAAACTCCCGCGCGGACAGATCATGGGCCTCATCGGAGCGAATGGCGCCGGCAAATCCACAACCATTCGCATCTTGATGGGCCTCGTGCATCACGATTCCGGCCACGTCCAGGTGCTCGGCCACAACATGCCCGCCCAACAGGTCGCAGCCAAGTGGAACATCGGCTTCGTATCGGAAGACATGCGGCTCTACGACTCCATGACGCTCGGCTGGCACATCGATTTCATCCGCTCCATCTACCCGAACTGGGATGCCGCGTACGCCCAGCAACTGCTGAAGCGCTTCGGGCTCCGCAGCGAGCAGAAGATGAAAGGCCTCTCCCACGGCCAGCGCGTGAAGGCGGCGCTGTTGCTCGTTCTGGCGCGTAAACCGGAGCTGCTCGTCTTGGACGAGCCGACTACCGGTCTCGATCCGGTCGCGCGTCACGAGGTGTTGCGCGAACTGACAAACGTCATGGCCGACGAAGGCCGCAGCATCCTGTTCTCGTCGCACAACACGCAGGATGTCGAGCAGATCTCCGATCAGATCACCTTCATCGATCGCGGCCGCATCATCGACTCCATGGATAAGGAGCGCTATCTCGACCGCTGGCGTCGGCTCCGTCTCGAAGTGCCTCGTGGAGTCGACCTGCCCGCGCTGCCCGGCATCATCGGCATCCGCCGCGACGGTAGTCTGGCTGTTGCCACCTCCAACGCCTTCGAGCCCGAGCTGGCCAGCGCTTACGAAAGCACCGGAGTCCACGTCCGCCGCGTCGAGAACATGACGCTCGAAGAAATCTTCATCGCCAACGTAGAACACAGCCGCGACGAGGTGGAAGCATGAACCCGGTCATCAGCCGTCTCATTCTCAAGGACTGGCGCCTGCATCGCCGTCTCATCATCGCGTGTAGTCTCACCGGTATCGGCGCGCTTGCGCTCGTTCGCTTCGGCAATGAGAGCGCCCGTCTGTTCGGTGCAGTATGGTTCTTTGTGGCGCTGATCGTTCTCGGCGCCATGCTCCCTTCCACCGCCATCCTCAACGAGCGCAAAAAACAGACCCTTGCCTTCCTCATGAGTCTCCCGGTCTCCTCGCTTCACTACACCATCGCCAAAATTACGTCTCTCTGGACCATGTTCCTGCTCCCCTGGCTCGCGCTGCTCGTTGCTGCTGTGCTTTTCGTGAATGCCAGCCACACCATCCCGCATGGCGTCATTCCCATGCTGATCATCCTTGCGATGCTTCCGGTGCTCGGGTTCTCTCTCATCGCCTCGGCCACTTTGGTCGGCGAATCCGAGGGATGGCTCATGGGCGCAAGCCTCCTCTGCAATTCCTCTTACTGGTTTGTCTGGTATCTGCTCAGCCGCATTCCTTCGCTGACCGACCACTGGGGAGACTCGCTACCCGTTTGGAATACTGCTGCGCGGACAGTTCTTTCAGCCGAACTCAGTGTGATTGTGCTCATCGTGGCCGTCACGCTCTTCCTTCAGTCCCGAAAGCGTGACTTTATTTAACTCCGCCGTTCACATTTCTCTCCCGGAAAGGAAATCCATGCGATACGTGTCTCTGCTCGTATTCCTCACTTCGCTGCTCCGCGCCCAGGATGGCGCGGCACTCTACAAACAGCGCTGCGCCATATGCCATGATTCGCCCGGGCCCCGAGTGCCAGCGCTCAGCACCATCAAGGCGATGAGCGGCGAAGCGATTTATCAGGCCCTCACCGAGGGCGTTATGAAGACCCAGGCAGCGGGCCTTTCGCCTGCGCAAATCGTGGCCATCATCCGCTACATCGCTCCCACTGGTAAGACCCAGTCCGCCGCTGCCGCCGTCACCCGAACCTGCAAAAGCGATCCACCCTTTCCGGCGCTTTCAAACACTCCGGAATGGAACGGCTGGAGCCCGGATGTTGACAATTCGCGCTTCCAAAACGCGGCGGCCGCTGGCCTTACCGCCGGCGATCTGAGCAAATTGAAGCTCAAATGGGCCTTCAATCTGGGCGCTGTCAGCGAAGCTCGTTCGCAGCCCGCCATACTCGGCGCTTACGCATACATCGGCAGCGGTACGGGAGCGTTCTACGCCCTCGACATTCGCTCCGGCTGCACTCTCTGGGGTTTTCGTGCCGCTTCCGCCATTCGCGGCGGCGCCGCCATTGGCGAGGCAGGTGGCAAGCCTGCCGTCTTCTTCGCCGATACCAAAGCAAACGTGTACGCTCTCAATGCACAAACCGGTCAGCTGCTCTGGAACGTTCACCCCGCTGATCATTTCACCACGCTCGCCACCGCCACGCCTCGCTATGACAAGGGCGTCGTGTACCAGGCCTTCTCCTCCTTCGAAGAAACCATGGCCGCCGATCCCAAATACGAGTGCTGCACATTTCGCGGCAGCGTTGTCGCTCTGAATTCCGCAACCGGCGATAAGCTCTGGCAGGCTTTCAGCATCTCCGATCCTGCAAAGCCGGTTGGCAGGAGCCCGGCTGGAATTCCCACCCACGGTCCCTCCGGCGCGGGCGTCTGGTCTACGCCCACCGTTGATGAACAAAAGGGCGCGCTCTATTTCTCCACCGGCGATAACTACTCCGATCCTCCGACCGATACGAGCGATGCCGTTCTCGCCGTCGATCGAAAGACCGGAACTCTGCTCTGGTCGGTTCAGCTCACCAAAGATGACGCTTTCAACAGCGCCTGTGGCGTACCCATCCCCGGTAATTGTCCCGAGACACACGGCAATGACTCTGACTTCGGCCAGCCGCCTGTCCTACTCGATCTGGGCGGCGGCAAACGGATTCTCGCCATCGCGCAGAAATCGGGAATGGCGTACGGCCTCGATCCCGATGCGCAAGGCAAGTTGCTCTGGCACACGCGTCTGGGCAAGGGAGGCGTGTTCGGAGGTAGCCAGTGGGGTTCGGCTTCCGATGGCAAAAAGGTTTATGTGGCCATCTCCGATCTCAAACCCAATGTCATCGTGGATCCGAAATTGCCAAAGGGTTATCGATTCACACTCGATCCGAAGCAGGGCGGCGGCCTATACGCGCTCGATCCGGCGACCGGCAAGATCATCTGGAGCGCTCCGGGCATTCCGTGTGCCGCTGATCGGACCGACTGCTCCCCTGCGCAATCAGCGGCTGTTACCGCGATACCTGGAGTCGTCTTCTCCGGCTCCGTAGATGGTCACCTGCGCGCCTACGCAGCCGAAACCGGCAAGATTCTCTGGGATACAAATACCGCACAAGAATTCAGCACCGTCAACGGCCCCGCCGCGCATGGCGGTTCCCTCGACGTCGCGGGTCCCGCTATCGTCAATGGCACGATTCTCGTAAATTCCGGCTATGGGCAGTGGGGCGGTATGCCCGGTAACGTGCTGCTGGCGTTCTCAACTGCTCAATAGCGCCGGATACTTATGCCAGGTTCAGCGTCTTTCGCACCGTTCCGCGCTCGGCCTGAATCTTCTGCTGCAGCAGCATGATCGAATAGATCAGCTGCTCGGGCCGCGGCGGGCAACCGGGCACATAGACGTCTATGGGAATCACCTGGTTCACCGGCACCAGTGCGTAGTTGCTGAACACGCCGGTCGAGGTCGCGCAGGCGCCCATCGAGATCACCCATTTCGGCTCCGGCATCTGCCGGTACAGCCGCCGGATCACCGGCGCCATCTTGTTCGATACACGGCCGGCGATGATCATCAGATCCGATTGCCGCGGCGAACCGCGCATCACCTCCGCCCCGAAACGCGAAATGTCGTAGCGCGACGCCATCATCGCCATCATCTCGATCGCGCAGCACGCCAGGCCAAAGCTCATCGGCCAGATCGAGTTCTTCCGCGCCCAGTTCAGCGCATTATCGAGCGTTGTCGTAATCACGCTCTCGCGGATCAGTGCGTCTGCTTCCTCGTCTACCCGCGCAAACAGCTCCGGCGGCTGGCTGATTTCGAATCGTTCGGTATCGCCCACGACCATATTTTCCCACGACGCCCGCGCCTCGTCAGCGAGGCGAAGGCTCAAACCGACTGCCGTTCGCGCTCCAGCAGCGCCGTCTTTCGCTCGATGCCCCAGCGATATCCCCCGAGCGCGCCGTCCTTTCTCACCACCCGGTGACATGGAATCGCAACCGCCAGTTGATTCGACGCACACGCCTGCGCCACGGCCCGCACCGAACGCGGCGCTCCAATGCGTTCCGCAATTTCTTCATAACTCGCCGTCTTGCCGGCCGGGATCTCCCGCAGAGCCTGCCAGACCTGCTCCTGAAACGCCGTTCCGCGAATATCGAGCGGCAAATATAAAGCGCGCCCCGGCTGCTCCACCTGTGCAATCACGCGCGCCACCAGCTCTTCAAACTCCGCATCGCCGCCGATCAGGTTTGCTCCCGCAAACCGCCGCTCCAGATCCCCCAGCAGCTTGCTCGGCTCGTCGCCCAGCAGTATCGAGCAGACGCCCTTTTCCGTCGCCGCCACCAGAATCGAACCGAGCGAGCACTCCCCGATCGCAAAACGGATCGTGACCCGGCTGCCCGCCTCCTGAAACGCCTTCGGCTTCATCCCCAGCAATTCATTCGACTTCGCGTAAAACCGTCCATTCGACTGGAATCCCGCGCCGTAAATCGCATCCGTTACCGTCCTGCTTTTCGCCAGTTCCTGCTGCACTCGTTCACGCCGGTGCGCGGCAAAATAGGCGTGCGGCGTAATCCCGGTCGTTTCTTTGAAGACCCGCTGGAAATGGAAACGGCTCATGCCAGCTTCGGCCGCAATCCGGTCGAGATCGGGCTTGTCCTCGGATGCCAGCTTTCGGCACGCCTCTTCTATCGCCCGCGCCTGCGGGAGCTCGGTCCGCTCCAGATTCGGCCGGCACCGTTTACACGGACGGAAACCTTCTTTCTCCGCCGCCCCGCGTGTATCGAAGAATCGCACATTCTCCCGCCTCGGTTGCCGCGCTCCGCACCACGGCCGGCAGTAGACACCCGTCGATTGCACCGCGTAATAGAACACGCCGTCTGCCAGCCTGTCGCGCCCCTGCACCGCCAACCACCGCTCTTTATCGGTTCCGTATGCCATACCTTATTCTTCGATGATCTTGCCCTTCCGGAAACTCCGCTTTTTGCGCTCAAATTCCGGCCGCTCCACAGCCCGAACTGGATTGTCGATGATCGAGGTGTTATGCTGTCGATCATCGAGGTATTCTCATGCCGAAGCCTTCCGACCTGCTCCAGGGCACGCTCGACCTCCTCATCCTGAAGACCCTGGCTCGTGAGCCGATGCATGGCTGGGCCATTGCCAAGCGCATCCTGGCGCTTTCGGGCGACGTTCTCTCGGTCGGGCAGGGCTCTCTGTACCCGGCGCTGCACCGCCTCGAGCAGCAGGGCTGGCTGCGCGCCGAGTGGAAAGACTCCGAGCTCGGCCGCCCCGCCAAGGTCTACTCCCTCACCCGCACGGGCCGCAAGCAGCTCGAGTGCGAATTGAACAGCTGGAGCCGTCTCTCGTCCGCCGTCCAGCTTCTCATCGAAACAGCCTGAAGGTATGCGCCTCGCCCGCGTCCTTGTGCACCGTCTGCGTTCCATCTTCCGGCGTTCACGTGCCGATGCCGACCTCGAGCGCGAAATCGCTCTTCATTTCGAGCAGCTCGTGAGAGAACTTGTCGCCTCCGGCCTGAGCGAATCCGAAGCCCGCATCCAGGCACGCCGCGAATTCGGCTCGCTCGAAACAACCAAAGAAAGCTGTCGCGATCAGCGCCGCGTCAACACGGTCGAAAATCTGCTCCGCGATCTGCGCTACGCGCTGCGCGCACTCCGCACCAAACCAGGCTTCAGCCTTCCCGCCCTCCTTTCGCTGGCCCTCGGCATCGGCGCCAACGTCGCGATCTTCAGCGTCGTCAATGCCGTTCTGATACGGCCTTTGCCATACGCCAGTCCCGAACGACTCGCCGGCATCTCCAATTCCGCCGTGTTCGCCGGGCAGGTCTTCCCCGACTGGGCGCTTTCGCTCGACATGTACGCCGCCTATCGCGACAACGCGCGCAGTTTCGAGGAGTTCGGTGTCTGGACGCCCGGTTCCGCCGCTGTCACGGGCACCGGCGCACCGCAGCAGGTCACAACGGTGTCCATGACCAGCGGCGTCCTGCGCGCGCTCGCGGCCAAACCTGTTCTGGGCCGCTGGTTTTCGAGCGCTGATGAGCGCCCCGGAGCCCCACGAGCAGTCATTCTCTCCTACCACTACTGGCAGCAGCACTTCGCCGCCGATCCCCGTGTTCTCGGGCGTCTTCTCGTCGTCGATTTTGTTCCGTATCAGGTTGTCGGCATCATGCCGCGCAACTTCGAATTCCTGAATGTCGCGCCCGACCTGTTCCTCGCGCAGACCGTCGCGCCCGGCACACCCGGTTCGAGCGATGCCGATTATTTCGGAGTCGCTCGCCTCAAGCCCGGCATCACTCTGGCACAAGCTCGTCAGGACATCGCACGCGTCCTGAACGCCTGGGCCGCTGCCGATCCGTCGTGGCGGCAGGCACTCGCCGAACTCCACGTCAAACCGAACATTCACCCGCTGAAACAGGACGTCATCGGCGACGTCGGAGCCGTTCTCGAAGTGCTCATGGGTGCTCTTGCAGTCGTGCTGCTGCTGGTCTGCGCCAATGTCGCGAATCTGGTCCAGGTGCGCGCGCAGTCTCGCCGCGACGAGTTTGCCATCCGCGCTGCGCTCGGCGCAGGCTGGAGCCAGATCGCCCGGCAACTCATCGTCGAGGGCATCGCGCTCGCCGTCCTCGGTGGCGCTGCCGGTCTCGCCCTGGCCTATGCTGCCATTCGGCTGCTGCTCCTCATCGGGCCCCAGGATCTCCCCCGGCTCAGAGAAATCTCGATCGATTCCGCCAGCTTCGGCTTCGCGCTCGCCTGCTCGCTTGTGGCCGGCCTCGCCTTCGGCCTGATGGCCGCACTCGGTTCGGCTCTCGCTCCCAAACTCCGGAATGTCCGCACCGCCACCCAGACGCGCGAGCGCCTGCTCACCCAAAGCACGCTGGTCGTTGCGCAGGTCGCGCTTGCCCTCATCCTGCTGGTCGGCGCGGGCCTGCTGATCCGCAGCTTCGCCGCGCTCACTGCCGTGAAGCCCGGCTTCACTCATCCTGAGCAAATCCAGACGATCCGCCTTTTTCTTCCCGATGCCGAATTCCCGGACTCTGCGCGTGTGGTCCGCACCGAGGCGCAGATCCTGAACAATATCGCCGCCATTCCCGGCGTGCAGCATGCCGCGTTCGCCACGGCGCTGCCGCTCGAGCTCGAATACCACAACGGCAATCCGGTTTCGGTCGAAGGCAAGACTCCTCCCGGCCGCATTCCACCGAATCGCACCCTCAAACAAATCTCGCCCGGCTTGTTTGCTACGCTCGGCACCCGGCTCGTTGCCGGACGTGATTTCACCTGGGACGATCTGTTCCAGCAACGCCGTGTCGCAATAATCTCTGAGAACATGGCGCGCGAATACTGGAGCGAACCTTCAGCAGCGCTCGGCCAGCGCCTCCGCATCAATGGCGACGGGCCCTGGAGCGTGATCGTCGGCGTCGCCGAAAACGTCTACGACGACGGCGTGGACCAGCCGCCTCCCGGCCTCGTTTACTTTCCCGGCGTTCGCCGCGGCTTCACCCTCGCGATCCGGACCAGTCGCGCCGGCAGTGAAAGCCTGCTCAGAGATATCGGCGCTCGAATCCACTCCGTCGATCCGAATCTGCCGCTGGCTCAGACGCGAACGCTTCGCGATCTTTACCGCCGCAGCATGGCGCGCCGCTCCATTGCGCTCGTACTGCTCGCCGTCGCCGCAGCCATCGCGGTCCTGCTTGCTTTCGTCGGCGTCTACGGCGTTCTGGCGTATACCGTGGCGCAGCGCCGCCGCGAGATCAGTATTCGTCTGGCAGTCGGCGCCGAGCCGGCCACCATCCGTGCTCTGTTCTTGCGCCAGAGTCTGGCACTCGTATCGATCGGCGCAGTCGCCGGCCTGCTCGCCGCGCGTCTGCTGGTGCGCTACATGGCATCGCTGCTGTTCGGCGTTCCGGCACTCGATCTGCCCACCTACGCCTTTTCGGCGCTTCTCATTCTGCTCGCTGCGCTGGCCGCCGGCTACATACCGGCAAGGCGCGCCGCGTTGCTGAACCCGATCGAGTCTCTTCGCGCCGACTGATCTAACTCAGGAACGTGCCAGCTCTACCGCGCGCCGCAGTCCCAGAAGCGGCAGCTCCGGCACGAATACGTCAAACAGCTCCTCGTCCGCGAAGAGGCGCGCGAAACCTCCGGTCGAAACGATCAGCGGCTGCTCGCGCGAAAAATAGTCTTTGGCAACGGCGCCGGCGAGTGCCCGTACTGTCTCGAGCGTCCCGTAATAGAGGCCCGACTGAATGCTCTCCACCGTCGAGCGCCCCAGCAACTCCGACGGGCGCACAATCTCCACCGTGGGCAGCCGCGCTGTGTTCGATTCGAGCGCCGTCATGGAGATGTTCATGCCCGGCGTGATGATCCCGCCCAGATACTCTTTGTCTTTCGACACCGCGCACAGTGTAGTAGCAGTGCCGAAATCCACGATGATCAGATTCCGTCCCGGGAATCGCTCCAGCGCGCCCATCGCATTCGCGATCTTGTCCGCGCCCACTTCCAGCGGATTGCGATAACGAATCTTCAGCCCCGTTTTCGCTCCCGCCTGCAGCAGAAACGGCTCAAACGCGAAGTACTTGCGAAACGAATTCCGCAGCGAATGCACCGCATCCGGCACCACCGAGCAGATGCCAGCCTCTCGAATCGCGCTTGGATCGATCGCATTCTCGCGCAGCACCCCGCGAAAGAATAATCCAAACTCGTCCGACGACGAGCGCACGCTCGAGCTGCGCCGGAACGTGAATTTCAGCTCTTTGTCCGCGAATACTCCGCCGAAGATCTGGCTGTTTCCAACGTCGAGCGTCAGCAGCATAGCGCCACATTGTCGATTAGCCGCACACCGTCGAGGAAGACCGCTGCGAAACGGCGCCCGGCGTGCTCTTCGACATAGTCGACCCGAAAGCCTTCCGCTTCGAGGCTTGCCCGCGCCTGTTCAATCGACTCGGCCGTGCAGAGCGTTCGATGAATCACCGGCGCCTTCTCGCGCGCGGCTGGCGAAAGCAGAGCGTTACGCGAGCTTTCGGCCAGCCCCGACTCGGCTCTCACGGTCGGACAGGCGACGATCTTGCAGGGCAAAAAGAATTCTGCCACCAGATCGCGGATCAGCATCAGCTGCTGGTAATCCTTCTCGCCGAAATAGGCCTTCTCCGGCCGTACGATTTCAAGCAGCTTGAGTACAACGGTCGCGACACCTTCCAGAAAGCCGGGCCGGTGCAGTCCTTCCATGATCCGGTAGCGTTCATCCGGCTGCACCTTCATGCGGTAGCCCTGCGGATACATCTCCGCTGCGGTGGGAACGAATACATCATCCACGCCGAGCTTCTGTAGAAGCGTCAAATCGCTCTCGAGCGTGTTCGGATAGCGCGCCAGATCGTTGGGATCGTTGAACTGCGAGGGATTAACGAAGATGCTGACAACGGCAATCTCGTTCTCCGCCCGGCAGCGCTCGACCAGAGCCGCGTGGCCGCGATGCAGCGCGCCCATGGTTGCCACGAAACCGATGGATTTCGCGGCGATCGTCTCGCGGTGCGTGCGCCATTCGGCAATGCTTTTCCAGACCCGCATCAGGCGTACGTCTCCTCATGCGACGGGAAGGTTCCGGCCTTCACTTCGTGATCGAATCTCTCGAGAGCGTCGAGCACAGCGTTTGCGCCGCAGAGAAAACGGCGCGCGAACTTCGGCTGGAAGTCGCGATTTAACCCGAGCAGATCGTGCAGCACCAGAATTTGGCCATCGCACTGCGGTCCGGCGCCGATGCCGATGGTCGGAATCCTCAAAGCAGAAGTAATCTCACACGCGAGCGTGCCGGGGATGCATTCGAGCACAACCGCGAACGCGCCCAGCGCTTCGAGCGTTTTCGCCTGGCGCAGAATCGCTTCTGCTGAATCTTCACTGCGGCCCTGCACGCGATAACCGCCGTAGGCATGTACTGATTGCGGCTGCAGACCGAGATGACCCATCACCGGCACGCCGCTCTGCACGAGCCGTTCGATGACATCTTCATGCCCCTCCACGCCCTCGAGCTTGACGGCTTGTGCGCCTGTCGTCATCAACTGCCGCGCGGTGTCGAGCGCTGCCGGTATGCCTTTGCGAAACGAGAGAAACGGCATGTCGGCAATCACAAATTTCGAAGGCGCGCCGCGCACGACCGCTTCCGTGTGCGCGCGCATCATTTCCACCGTCGCGTAAAGAGTTGAAGGATGGCCATGCATCACCATCGCGGCGCTGTCGCCTACTAAAATCGCGTCGAGCGGCGTTTCGGAAAGCAGCCGCGCGAAGGTGTAGTCGTAGCAGGTCGCAAGCGACAGCTTCCCGCCGTCCTGTTTGGCCTGGAGAAAATCGTGAGTATTTTTGAGCATCGCCTTGGTACCTGTCGGGAATCGATCAAGTCCGGGGACTTACATGCTGCCCGTTGAGAGCAACAAGAGAGTTTCGGTGGTCGCCGCCGCAGTGGGTCGGCGCCACCGAAAGCATAACAGACACGCTCGCTACTGCGATGCGCGTGAAGCCGGTGGCACAATGCCCTGCAGCCGGGAATAAACTACAAGCTGCCCGTAGTGTTCGGCGGAATGCTGCAGAAAATCGAGGCAAAGATCTTCGATGCCGGCGCCTTTGCCGGATGCAAGCGCTTCGGCTGCTTCGTTTGCGCTCTTCTGGAAGGCGTCGAGAATCGCTCGTTTCGTCCTTAGACGCTCGGCCGGCAGCTCGTTCTGCGCTCCATCCGGGTTTTCCCCGCGCGCCGAAGCTGCCACAAATTCGTTCCAGAATGCCAGATGCCGCAGAACGCCGCCAAAGCCGCGGACATCGTCTCGCGGAGCGGCGTCGAAGTGCTCGGCCGGAAACGCATCCGCGAGAGTGGATATCTTCTCGTGGATGTCTCGCCAGCGTTTCAGTAAGCCCGGTGCAATTGTCTGTCGGGTATGTGCTGCTGATCCATTTTCATCTCCTCGCGCAGGACTAACATCGAGTAGTAGCCTGCTATATGCGTTTATAGGCGGGAAGGGAGCGCATCATCTTGGCAAAAATTGCGGTGAGTGAGGCGCGAACTGTCTCATGTTGATGCGGCGCATTCTCGCCGAGGGCGATGGCTGGAGCGTCTCGGACATCGTGTGCAGCTCGGGGCCGCGCGACCGCCCATTCGAAGAGCGGCATTCCGATTACTCCATCGCGCTGGTGCGTGCCGGAACCTTCCAGTACCGCTCGGCCAGGGGCAAGGAACTGATGACCCCCGGCTCGTTGCTGCTCGGCAGCGCAGGCCAATGTTTCGAGTGCGGGCACGAGCATTCAACGGGCGACCACTGCCTTTCGTTCGCCTACCGGCCGCAGCATTTTGAACGGCTCGCGCATGACGCAGGCGGCAGCGGACACGCTGCATTTCCTGTGCTGCGAATACCGCCGGTACGGCCACTTTCAGCGCTCCTGGCACGCTGCCAGGCCGCTTGCGACGCATGCGCCTGGGAGGTACTGAGCCTCGATCTCGCCGCGCTGGTGGTGCCGATTGCACGCGGCACGCCACCGGGCCCGTGTTACGAGCCGAGCGCGGCGGCGCGAGTCACGCGTGCGATACGGCTGCTGGATGAGTCCATCGGCGCTCCGTGCACGTTAGCCGATTTGGCGCGGGAAGCGCGCCTCAGCCCGTTTCACTTTCTTCGAACCTTTCGGGAGCTGACCGGCATTACGCCGCACCAGTATCAACGCCGGATTCGCTTGCGTCATGCCGCCGGACTGCTTGCAGCAAGCAAAGAAAAAATCATCGGTATCGCGCTCGCCTGCGGGTTTGAAGACCTTTCGGTGTTCAACCGGGCATTTCGCAGCGAGTTTGCGTCGACGCCGAGCGAGTTCCGGCGGCAAAACGCGCGCTAGCTTTCCAGCTGTGCGTTCAGCGTAATTTCCGTGTCGTACAGCTTCGAAACCGGGCAATTTTCTTTCGCGTTGTTAGCCGCGCGCTCAAACGCTTCTTTCGAAGCGCCGGGAATTTTCGCCTTCAGCTCGAGATGGCTGCGCTTGATGGCGAAACCGCCGCCTTCCTGCTCGAGCGAGATGCTGCACGTCGTGTCAATCGAATCGGCTTTGAGGCCCTCGTTCTGCAGCATGAGCGAGAGTGCCATCGAGAAACAGCCGGCATGCGCCGCAGCGAGCAGCTCTTCCGGATTGGTTCCGCTGCCCTGCTCAAAGCGCGTCTTGAACGAATACTGCGTGTTCGAGAGAACGCCGCTGTCGGTCGAGATGGTGCCGGCGCCGGATTTCAGATCGCCTTTCCATTGTGCTTTTGCGTGTCGTTGCATGTTGTTTAGACTATCGCGGCGGAGAAACTGTCGCGCAAAAAGCTAGGCGAGGCGGCAAATCGCCGAGAGCATGCGGCCGGGATCGGCGGGCTCGCGCCGGTACGAGTAGAAGAGCTCGGCGCGGCAAAACGTGCACAACTCGCAATCAAAGATATGCTCCGGCGCGAGGCCGGATCGAATCATCTGATCCCGGTTGGCGGCGGCTAAATCGAGATGCGGGCGCGACCCCGCACTTCGCCGGATATTCGCTTCCGGAAAGCGCGCTGCCACATCGTCGCTCACTTCGTAGCAGCAGACGCGAATACACGGCCCGATAGCGGCTTCGAGTTCGCACGGCTGGCTGGCGAATGCGCGCTGCATCTCTTCGATTGCATTCGAGACGATCGAAGCGGCAGTACCGCGCCAGCCGGCATGCACGGCCGCCACAGCGCGCGTACCTGGATCGAGCAACAGGACCGGCACGCAATCGGCGGTACGAACACCGATGGGCCGGTTGATTTCCGTCGTTACCAGCGCATCGCCTTCACATTCGCGATCAGCGAAGTCGCCGGCCAGAAGAACATCGCCCGAATGCACCTGCCGCAGCGTCAGGGCAGGTAACGGATTCGCGTTGCGCGTTCCAAAGCCATGTTTCTGCCAGGAGAAGCGATCCCACGGCGGGCAGAGCAAAACGCCGCCGGCTTCGCGAAACGCCACGCTCAGCGCGAAACCGTCGCTTCCGTTCGCGCCTGTTTGTACCAGGCAAGAGTGCGGCGCAATCCGTCTTCGAACGTGAAGCGCGGCGCATGTCCGAGCTCGCGAACGGCAGCGCTAACGTCGGCCTGCGAATCGCGCACATCCCCGGCGCGCGGCGGTCCATACTTCGCCGGCAAATCAACGCCTTCAATTTTCTGCAGCAGCGACCAGGTCTCATTCAGCGTGTAGCGATTGCCGTTACCCGCATTGAAAACCTTGCCCGATACGCCCTGCGCCTCGGAGGCCTTAAGCAGCAGACCGACAACATCTTCGACAAAAGTGAAATCGCGTGACTGCTCGCCATCGCCGTAGATCGTGGGGCTGCGGCGCTCGATCAGGCAGGTGAGAAAGATGGAGAGCACGCCCGAGTAGACGCTGGTTGGGTCTTGGCGCGGGCCGAAGACGTTGAAGAAGCGCAGCGCTACGGTCTCGAGGCCGAAGCATTCCGCAAAGACGCTGGCGTAGTATTCGCCAACCAGCTTCTGCAGCGCGTAAGGCGATTTCGGACGCGGCAGCATGTCTTCTTTCTTGGGCAGAACGTCGGTATCGCCGTAAGCAGAAGACGAGGCGGCGTAGACAACGCGTCCGGCTTTTCCTTCGGCGGCGGCGCGAAAGATGTTGAATGTGCCGTCGATATTCACCTGATGGCTGGTGACGGGGTCGAGGATCGATTTCGGCACCGAGGGAAGCGCCGCGAGATGGAAAACGCGACGCGCGCCTGCGATGACAGGAGCAATACGCTCGTAGTCGCGGATATCGTATTCGTGGACGGTAACCTGGTCGGCGACTTCTTCGAGATTGTCGAGCGAGCCGGTGGAGAGGTCGTCAATGACATGGACCTTATGACCGCCGGCAAGCAAGCCGCGGACGAGCGAAGAGCCGATAAACCCGGCTCCGCCGGTAACGACGTAATGGTTCATAGAAGTTGAAGTTGAGTCAAATGAGTGAAAGCGCCGGCCACAACCTCGCGCGGATCTCGGCTGAAATCGAAGGCTTCGAGCGAAACCCAGCGGTGGTAATCGAGCGCTTCGAGCGTGCTCAGCAGCGGCGCGAAGTCGTAATCGCCTTGCCCCGGCTCGCGGCCATCCATTTCGTTGACGTGAATGTGGCGGATGTGCGGCCAGTAGCGGCGCAGGAGCTCCGTGTGTGCAAGCGTTTCGTCAGCGGCGTTGTGCACGTCGAACATGGTCTGGATCGCAGCGCTGCCGATTTCGCTGACGATCGCGACCGCTTCGGCCAGCGTGTTCACCACATCGCACTGCGCTTTGGAAAGCGGTTCGAGCAGGATCTGCACATTGCGCTCTTCAGCGTGCGGCGCGAGACGGGCCAGACCATCGCGCATCATTTCGCGCGCCTGCTCTGGTGTGACGCCAGGCATGGTGCCGCGCTGTTTGGGCGACCCGAAGACGATGACGGTCGAGTGCTCCGGTTTCGCATTGAGATCCGCGCTCAGATCAAGGAACGCATCGAGTGCGCGCCAGGTGCGTTCCCGCTGCTCTTTATCGGCGCTCGTGGCATGCAGGCCGGCCGGCGCGGCGAGAATCCAGTGCAGGCCAACGAATTCGAGATCGTGAGCCGCAATCGTGTCGCGGACCGCTGCCCGTTCGCTGGCGTCGAGCGTGGTGGGATCGGGAGCGAGTGTAAACGGCGCAATTTCGATGCCGGTGTAGCCGGTTTCGCGCAGGATGCGGCAGCTTTCGGCGAGAGTCCTCCGCCCAAAGATTTCGTTACAGGCCGCAAAGCGCAGAGGCCGTTTCATGCAAGTTCCAGTTTAGCCATGGCGGGTTATTATGGCGTGAATGTTCGAGCGTTTTGAGACGCCGCGGCTGATTCTGCGCAAGCCGTGCATGGAGGACGCCGACGATATCTTCTACGGCTGGGCGAGCGATGCGGAGGTGACGCGCTGGGTGGCATTCCGGCGGCACGGGAGCGTGGAAGATACGCGCGCGTTTCTCGAGCGCTGCGAAGCGGAGCGAATCGCGTGGCCCTTTGGAGCGATTCTGATCGAGTCGCGGGCGGACGGGCGATTGCTGGGCAGTACCGGGCTCGATCGCGAGACGGCCGAGCAAGCTTCAACCGGATATGTGCTGGCGCGCCACGCGTGGGGCTTCGGATATGCCACGGAGGCGCTGACGGGCGTGATCGAGCTTGCTCAAATGGCGGGTGTCCGGCGCTTGTGGGCGCTGTGCCATCCGGCGAATCACCGCTCGATACGAGTTTTGGAGAAGTGCGGATTCCGCAACGAAACCCTGCTCGAGCGGCACAATGTTTTCCCAAACTCGGGAACAGCCGAGCTTCAGGATGCGTATCGTTTTGAGCGGAAGCTTCACTAGGCGATACTCGAAAGTGGCAATGCTGCACGACACGATCGTCCTTGAAACGCGACTGCCGCTGCCGCTGGCGGGGCGGGGAAAAGTGCGCGATCTCTACGATCTCGGCGACACGCTGCTGTTTGTTGCCTCCGACCGCATCTCGGCATTCGACTGTGTGCTGGCGAGCGGGATCCCGTGCAAAGGCCGCGTGCTGACCCAGATGTCGCTCTTCTGGTTTGAGTTTCTGCGCGATGTGGTGCCCTCGCATCTGATCACGGCGGATGTGCGCGACTATCCTCGCGAGCTTCATGCGTACGCGAGTGAACTGGAAGGGCGCTCGATGCTGGTGCGAAAGGCGCGCATGATTCCGGTGGAGTGCGTGGCGCGCGGCTATCTCGCCGGGTCGGGATGGAAAGAGTATCGCGCGCAGGGAACGGTTTGCGGGATTGCGTTGCCGGCAGGTTTGAAGGACGGCGATCAATTGCCCGAGCCGATTTTCACGCCGGCGAGCAAGGCGCAGAGCGGGCATGATGAGAACGTCTCGTTCGAATACGTCGCCGCGCAGATCGGCGAGCAGCTGGCGGTACGGCTGCGCGATCTGACGCTCACAATTTATGAAAAGGCCGCCCGCTATGCGCGCGAGCGCGGCATCATTCTGGCCGATACGAAGTTCGAGTTTGGGTTTGTGGGTGACGAGCTGGTGCTGGCGGATGAAGTGCTCACGCCCGATTCGTCGCGCTATTGGCCTGCCGATACGTGGCGTCCCGGCGGCGCACAGCTTTCCTTCGACAAGCAGTATGTGCGCGATTATCTGGAGACGCTCACCTGGGATAAGAAGCCGCCTGCACCGGCGCTGCCCGATGACGTGGTCGAGAAGACGAGCGAGAAATACCGGGACGCATATACGCGCCTGAGCGGGCGCCCGATTCACTGCCCATGAACTGGTTCGACGTAGTGCTGGTGATCATCATCGCGGCTTCGGCGCTGGCGGGATTGCGCACCGGATTCGCGCGAGTGGTCATCGGGCTGGCGGCAACCATTGCGGGGCTGCTGGCGGGCTTCTGGTGTTACCGCATCGTGGGTGCAAAGATTGCGCCGTATGTCAGCACGGAGGCGCTGGCCGACATTCTTGGATTTCTGATCATCTTCTTCGGCGTGGTGATCGCTGGAGCGCTGCTTGCGACGCTGCTGGCGCGGCTGTTTCGCTGGGTCGGCCTTTCGTGGTTCGATCATCTGCTGGGCGGCGTGGCCGGATTTGCGCGCGGGGTGCTGATGGTGGCGGCACTCGCGGCGGTGCTGGTGGCGTTTATTCCTTCACCGACACCGGCGTTTCTGACCCAGTCGCGGCTGCTCCCGTATGCGACTGAGATGGCGGCGGCGCTGGCGCAGATGGCGCCGAAGGATCTGAAAGACACGTTTCTGCAGCAATGGGAAAATCTGAAGCAGTTCTGGGATCACCGGCAGCGCGGCTCGGAGAGAGCGGCGTAATCCGGCTGATTGTTTTTGACCTGGACGGGACGCTGATCGATTCAAGCCGCGATCTGGCGATTTCGACGAACGCGACGCGCGCGCATTTCGGGCTGCCGCCAATCTCGCAGGATCTGGTGAATTCGTACGTCGGCAACGGCGCGCCGGTGCTGGTGCGGCGCGCGATGGGCCCTGACGCTTCCGAAGAGCAGGTGGCGGAAGCGCTGGCCTTTTTCCTGCAGTATTACCGTGAGCATTCGCTCGAACACACGCGCCTGTATTCGGGGGTGCGGGAGGCGATCGAGCAGCTTTCCGTGGAAGGTCGCAAACTCGCTGTATTGACGAACAAGCCGGAAAAGATCAGCGGCGATATTTTGAGCGCGCTCGGAGTACGGCCGCTGTTTTTCCGCGTGGTGGGCGGCAACACGTTCCCCGAAAAGAAGCCGAACCCGGTTGGCTTGCTGGCGATTGCGGCGGAAGCGCAGCTTCCCCCAGATCAGCTGCTGATGGTGGGCGACAGCGCGGTGGATGTGGCGACCGCGCGCAATGCGGGGGCACAAAGTTGTGGCGTGCTGTGGGGCTTTCAACCGGAGACGTTTGCCGCGGTCCCGCCCGATTTCACGATTGCCCAACCGGGCGAGCTGACGGCGATTTTGCGCTAAAGCCCCACCTCGGCGCCGAAATTCCGTTCAACCCCCGACTGCTTACCGAGCCCGACTGGAAGGAGCGGTCACCGTGCGCCCACCCACGAACGTGATACGTTTCAGAAATCATGAAACCCGCTCCCGCGTTTTGTGTTCTGGCCACGCTGCTGTCTTCACTCCAGCTGCCGGCAGCGGATCTGACCATTCATCTCTCGGGCTCCCCGCAGTTTTCCCATCGAGTGGAACGGGTTGCGTGCGATGCAAACGGCGCCACCATGGGCCTTCCATCCGGCGTATTTACGGTCGAATACATCAACGGCGGCGATAACAGCCTGGCAATCGTTCCGGTAAACGGCAAGTCGCTGATCTTCGCCAATGTAGTGGCCGGATCGGGCGCGCGCTATATGGCACGCCAGTACACCTGGTGGGATGCTGCGGGGCGGGGAATTACCTTCACTTCCGACTGGATTGACGGCAAAAAGGCCGCAAACTGCCAAACAGCGAAGAAATAGGATGTTGCTTAGTACGTTCGATCAATAACCCGGTACTTTTCGACTAGTAAATTCGCGCCGAAACTCCGTATTTGTTCCTATACTCGACGCATTATGGCCTCTGCGCAGCAGCGTGTGTTTCAAGGTTTGCGTCATCTGGAGCGGCTACCGGAGGTCTGGCGCTGCAGCCGCGAAACCGCCGACTGGCCGAAGCTGTTTTCCGCCTATATCGGCCTGAAAAGGACCCTGCCGTTCACCATCGCGCTGCGCTCGGGCAGTTTTGAATTCGACGAAGCCTCGGATATCCCAACCTTCTGGCAGGTGTTTTTTCGCAACGTCTATCCGGTCTATCCGGACGATCGGATCATCGTCGATGCCGGGGCCAATATCGGCAGCTTCAGCCTGTACGCGCTCGAAAATGCGCCCTCCTGCCGTCTCATCAGCATCGAACCGGCCCCCGACACTTTCGCGCGTTTGCGCGGGTTGATCGAGGCGCATCATCTCGAATCGCGCTGCACGTTGTATCAAGCCGCCCTCGGCGATCGCGATGGCGAAACGTGCATTCGGCTGGCTCCCGGGAGTCAGTTCCGGCGGACCGGGGCAGACGGGCATCCGGTTCCCATGTACCGGCTCGAGAGCCTGTTGCCGGCCGACACCGAGATCGACTTTCTGAAGCTGGACATCGAAGGAGGCGAGTACACCGTGCTGCGCTCCACGCCGCCGCAGGTTTTAAGGCGGTTCCGCAGAATCGTAATGGAATATCACCCCGCCGAGCCAGCCCGGAATGCCATCGAGCCGCTGCTCTCAGCCGGTTTCCGCATTTTGCGCCAGCAGGATGATGGCAATGGCTACGGCCTGGTCAGTTTTGAACGCAAGTGAAAGTGAAACTTTAGACGCAAATTCTTGCTATTCTTGACTGAAGCGTTCCCTGCGAGAGCGTCTGTTCCGGTCTCCTAAAAATTGATCCGATAGTCAATGTCATGGAGTCCTGCTCGGATGAAGCGCCCGTGTGCAAGCTCCGGCCCTACGGCCATGGAGAAGCCTGAAGGCGCTCGGGGGATTCCCCCCTTGTTCTTCTAGGGGTCAATGACGGAGCGCCGCCAATAGAGGCTCTCGCCGGGAACGCTTTCTTGCCTCGCCGGTAGGCTTCTCCCACAGAATGAATATCCTCTTCATCGGCGATATCTTCGCCTCGGGCGGCCGTTCTATCGTCGCCGACCATCTGCCGCAGTTCATGAGCGAATATCGCCTCGACCTGGTAATCGCGAACGCGGAGAACAGCGCCGGCGGCTTCGGCATCACGCCACCCATTGCGGAAGAGCTGCTCTCGCTTGGAATCGACGTTCTCACCGGCGGGAATCACAGCTTCGATAAGCGCGAGATTCACGACTACATCGGTCATCAGCCGCGGCTGCTCCGGCCGGCGAATTATCCGCCCGGCCTGCCCGGTACCGGTGTCTTTACCGGAGTAGCGCGTAACGGGCAACCGTATGCGGTACTGAATTTGCAGGGCCGTGCCCACATGGCCAATATCGACTGCCCGTTCCGCAAAGCCGATGAGCTGCTGGCCTCGCTCGATCCGTCAATTCGCGTGCGGTTTGTCGATTTTCACGCCGAGCTGACGAGCGAAAAGACGGCCATGGGATGGTATCTCGACGGACGTGTCGGCGCCCTCGTCGGCACTCATACACACATACCGACCGCCGATGCGCGCATTTTGCCGGGCGGCACGGCCTACCAGACCGATGCCGGGATGACGGGGCCCTACGAATCCGTCATTGGCGTCGATAAAGACACCATCATTCGGCGCTTTCTTTCGGGTCTTGCCGGGCGTATGGAGGCGGCTCGCTCAGGCATTGAATTGCACGGCGTGTTCGTGCAGATTGACGATGCAACCGGCCGGGCGCTGCACATCGAACGCGTTTTCCGCAAGCGGTAACGCACGCGGCGGCCGGATTTACGTATACTCACAAGTACGATGAAGGCGATTCCGGTAGCGCCGGTCTCCGAGGCTGCGGTCTCTGACACTCCGATTGTCGCGCCGGTCGCGCCCACCATTCCCGCGCGCAACGTTGCGGTAGACGCGTATCGCGGGCTGGTGATGGTGCTGATGATGGCCGAAGTGCTGCACTTCGCCGAAGTCTCGCGCGCCTATCCGCAAAGCCTTTTCTGGCGAATTCTGGCGTACAACCAGACGCACGTGGAATGGGCGGGCTTTTCGCTGCACGATCTGATTCAGCCTTCGTTTTCATTTCTGGTTGGGGTGGCGCTGCCGTATTCGATTGCCAGCCGGCTGAAGCGCGGCGCAGCGTTCGGCTCCATGTTTGTACATGCGCTGTGGCGCTCGCTGCTGCTGGTTGCGCTCGGCATTTTTCTGCGCTCCACTTCGAGCCCGCAGACCAATTTCACCTTTGAAGACACGCTTACGCAGATCGGCCTCGGTTACCCGATCCTTTTTCTGCTCGGTTTCCGTCCGGCACGCTGGCAATGGACGGCACTCGCGGTGATTCTCACAGGCTACTGGCTTGCCTGGGCCTTATACCCGGCGCCCGGACCCGGCTTCAACTACGCGGCGGTAGGCGTTCCGGCGAACTGGCATCACAACTTTACCGGTTTCGCAGCGCATTGGAATAAGAACAGCAATCTGGGTCAGGCATTCGATGTCTGGTTCCTGAATCTCTTCCCGCGTGTGCGGCCTTTTGCCTATAACGGAGGCGGCTATCTCACGCTCAGCTTTATCCCTACTCTGGGGACGATGATCCTCGGCCTTGTGGCGGGCCGCTGGTATCGCACCTACGCTCCTCAATTGCCGCTGAAGCGCTTCGCGATTGCGGGCGTAATCGGAATCGCGGCCGGCCTTCTGCTCCACTTCACCGGCATCTGCCCGATCGTCAAGCGCATCTGGACCCCGGCCTGGGCCCTGTTCAGCGGCGGTATCTGTTTCCTGTTTCTGGTCGCGTTCAGCTGGATCATCGACGCCAAAGGTTATCGCAAGTGGGCTTTCCCGCTGGTGGTGGTCGGGATGAATTCGATCGCGGCCTACCTCATCGCGCATCTGTGCGAGGAGTTCGTCTACAGCAGTTTCCGCATCCACCTGGGCGATCGCATTTTTCACGTCTTTGGCGATGGCCTGTATCCGTTTGTACTCGGCTCGGCGGTGCTGCTGACCTACTGGTTTATGCTCTGGTGGATGTACCGGCGCAAACTATTTCTCAAGATCTGACGCTCGCCATTTCCTGCAAAAGCCGAAGCGCATCGCGATCGCCGGCGAGCAGATGCGGTCCCAGCAAACTGGCAAGAGTCACGATGCAACCCTTGCCATACGTCCGGCGCCAGGCAACCGCACGTCCTCCGAAATACGCAATCGCCTGACCAGGATTACGTGTGCTCGCAGCACCGGAACCAAAGTGGCGGATGAGCGCGGGTGAGGGCCAGTGGTAGCGGATATACTCTGCATCGTTTGCCTGATAGCACGCCACCGGGAGCTCATGAATGAGAGTCGCGCCGGCACGCGCACGCCGCTCCATCCATAGCGGATCCCAAGTGTGGCCGATGGCGACCAGCACGTTTCCGCCGCTGGGCAGTGCTGCCCGATAGCCAGCGGCGGACTCTTGTGAGAGCAGATCCGGCGCGGCCAAAATCCGCTCATTGCAAGCAGCGGCGCTTCTCAGTGGCGCCCACGCGGCGATGCCAGCAAAGAGTGCTTCGCGGCGGCTCAGCACACTCATAACGTGCCGGCAATGAGCCGGTTCATCGCAGCCGCCGTATCGAAGAATTGCTGATCGGGCGCATACCGGTAGCGCGATTCCATTTCGGCAATCAGCCACTCGTTGTAGCCGACTTTCTCGAATGCCGCCCGGATCGCGCGCCAGTCGTTGTCGCCCAGAAACAGATTCGTATACACACTTTGCTCGCCGCAGCGGCCGCGGTGTTTCAAAACGTCTTTCACATGCACACGCGTAATGCGCGGCCCGTGAATCTCGATCCACTGCTCCGCAAAACCGGTGTCGTGGATGTTGCCGACATCCAGATGAATCCCGACCCAGGGACTGTTCACATCATCGAGAAACGTCGCAAACTCGCGCGGGCTCAGCAGAAACTTCTGCTCCGAGCAGCAGTTCTCAACGCCTATCTTGACCCGCGCCTTTTCCGCCGGTCCCGCCAGTCTCTTCAGCGATTCCACGCAGCGCGCATAAACCTCGTTGTAGGGTGTGTCGCTCGTCACCAGCCCGGCAACAATCAAAATCGCGTTGGTATTGAAAATCTGCGCGGCCTCGATCTGGCGCTCGATGTGGTGAAAGGCGGCTGCGCGTTTGACAGGATCGCGCATCGAAACATTTTCCTCCCAGTCGAGCGCGTTGGCGATGTCCGAGACTTCCAGCCCCGCGTCATCGATCTGCCGCTTCAGCGCGCGCAAATCGGCATCGCTCGTCTTCACCTGAAACCAGGGACGCTCGCCGAGCCAGAGCTCGACACCCTCATACCCGGCCTTTTTGATCAGAGCGAGTCCCTGGCCGAAGCTCATCCCTTTCGGGATCATGTTGTCGCCGATGGATTTCTTCATTGCCTGAATCGCCTGCATCAATCAGAAGGAAAGGTTCAGAAGGGAAGATGCGGTACCAGGCCGCCGGATGACTTGGCCGGCGCCTGCGGCGGAGCCTCGGTGAGTGCAGCGCGTGGAGGCGCGTGGCTGAAATCCAGATCAGCCGGTTGAAAGGTCAGCTGCCGGTCGAGCACCATTTCGACGCTCGAGCCTTTCGTCAGTACGGCATCCGGACCGCGAGTGGCGAGTACTCCCACAAGAGCCGCGGCCGCACCGGCACCAGCGCCGATGCCAGCTCCCCGTGCACCGCCTGCAATCGCGCCAATCCCCGCTCCGGCAGCGCTCGTCGCGGCTACCGTTCGCGCATCGCCGCCTTTATTGTCGGGACTTTTCACCTTGCTCTTTTCGCGCTCGAGCGTCTCATTCGATTGCCCGTCCACCGCGCTCAGGTCCGAGCGAAAATTCTTGGTCACGCCATTGGGAAGCGTGAGCGAGTCGAAGCGTACCTGTAACTCGCCGCGGCCCTTTATCCTTCCTGGCCGCTTGACTTCCGTAATCGTACCGGTTACCCAACTGCCGCGCGGAATCACAATGCGGTTCTCAACCAGTACCGGAAAAGCCGTTTCCAGATAGATACGGTCGCCGGGTTGCGCCTGTTTCGTACTCACGCTGTTGATCATATTGAGCAGGATGTGCGTGCCCGGTTCCACACGAATCAGGTTCGACTGCGGCGGCTCGTTTTCGCCGCGCTGTTTCAGCTCGCTCTGTCCCAATGCCACCGCGCTTGCCGCCAGCAAAGCTGCCGAAACTTGCCACACTCGCATAGCTTCTTAGTTTATCTTTCGTTTTCACCGCGCGCCACATCGCTTTCACGCCACGAACTGCTTACCGAACCGCGACTGTAAGGAGCGGTTAGAAAACCGTACGAGTTCGGCGGCATAGGCGCTCGGCTTTGCGCAGCAGCGTACTCACGGGCAGCTGCGGCAATTCTCTCATCCGAACCCAGCCACAGGCGCCGGTGTCCTCCGGCGGTACAGCTTCGTAAACGCGGCAGCGGTAATTGTGAAAAGTGATCGCGTGGCGAAATTCGCCGAGCAACTCACCCGCCTGAATGCCCGGCAGGTGAACCCGCTCGGGCAGTTCATAAAATCCGGGCATGAGCCGCGCATCCTGAGGCCGCTGCCAAAGTAAAACCGAACCCTCGCGCTCGACCCAGAAGAAAACCCGCTCTTCCACAACACTCTTTTCGCGCCCGAGTTTGACCGGAAATTCGTGAACACGCCCCGTCTGCCGCGCCGCACACAAGCTCGCAACCGGGCAAAGCAGGCATTGCGGATTTCTGGGCAGGCAGATCGTCGCGCCCAGTTCCATCATGGCCTGGTTGAACGCGCCGGGCTGAGTGCGATCGAGCACTTGATCGGCGATACCACGGAAGTGCGCGCGACCAGCCGGAGCCGCGATATCGGTTCCATCTGCGTACACCCGGCTGAGCACCCGCAGAACATTTCCATCGAGAGCGGCATGCGGCCGGTTGAACGCGATACTCGCCACCGCTGCGCTGGTGTAGTCGCCGGCCCCGGGCAGCCGCCGAATCGCCTCATACGTATCGGGAAAGCTGCCGCTTTGTTTAATCGCCTGTGCGGCTTTCTGTAAATTCCGCGCGCGGTGATAGTATCCGAGCCCGGCCCAATACGCGAGCAGATCCTGCTCCGGTGCATCCGCAAGCGCCGCAACGTTCGGGAAGCGCGAGAGGAACCGTTCGTAATACGGGATCACCGCCGCAACACGCGTCTGTTGCAGCATGATCTCCGAAATCCAGATAGCGTATGGATCGCGCGTGCGGCGCCAGGGCAGGTCGCGCCGGTGCCGCTCAAACCAGCCAAGCAGCAGCGTTCGGAATTGTGCGGCGTCGAGCGGTGGCGGCTTTACTGCTCGAGTTCGCGTAGACACTTTTCCAGTGTCTCAATCGCGAAGTCCGCCTGAGCGCGATCGATGATCAGCGGCGGACAAAGCCGGATGCTGTTCGGGCCCGCGCCAAGCACCAGCAAGCCATGTTCAAAGGCCTTGAACTCGAGCTGATCGCGGAGTTGCGGAGCGCGTTCCTTGGTTTGCTGGTCGGCCACCAGTTCGATAGCGATCATCAGACCCAATCCGCGCACGTGGCCTACGTGGCGGAAACGCTGCGGCCAGCTCTGCAAGCGCTCAAGCAGATACTGTCCCATTTCCGCCGCGTTCGCCATTACACCGCCTTCGAGCAGATCAAGCGTGGCGAGCGCGGCAGCAATCGCTACTGGATTGCCGCCGAATGTCGAGGCATGCGCTCCCGGCGGCCAGTTCATAATGTCGGCTCGCGCAATCGTGGCGGAAAGCGGCAGCCCGCTCGCAATGCCTTTGGCCAGCGTCACAATGTCGGGTTCTACGCCGAAGTGCTCGGAGGCGAACATGCGGCCCGTCCGCCCCATGCCGCTCTGTACTTCGTCGTGCACCAGCAAAATGCCGTGCCGGTCCGCCACGCGGCGCAGCTCCTGATGAAATTCTTTCGGTGGCACCAGGTATCCGCCCTCACCCTGGATCGGCTCGACGAAAATCGCGGCCACTTCCTCAGGAGGCAGTATCGCTTTGAAAAGCTGATCTTCGAGCACCCGCACGCATTCGAGCGCATGCGCGGCTTCGCTCATGCCAACAGGCCGGCGGTACACGTTCGGATACGCGATGTGATGCACAGGCAACGGCGGATGAAATCCGCGGCGCTGCGTCACTTTGCTTCCGGTCAGCGAAAGGGCACCCATCGTGCGCCCATGAAAGGCGCCAAAAAACGAGACGAACTTGTCCCTCCCGGTGTGATAGCGCGCCAGCTTGATCGCCGCTTCATTGGCCTCAGCTCCGGAAATGCCGAAATAGACGCGTTTCGGTCCGCTGCCCGGCGCGAGCGTTGCCAGGCGTTCGGCCAGCTGCACCATGGTCTCGTAATAGAAATCGGTCCCGGACATGTGCAGAAAGTCCGCCGCCTGCTCCTGAATCGCCCGCACCACTTTGGGATGTGAATGACCGGTAGCAACCACTGCGATCCCGGCAGCAAAATCAAGGAAACGATTGCCGTCGACATCCTCGACAATTGCTCCTTCACCGCGCTTCATGACAAACGGATAACAGCGCGTGTAGGAGGGCGACAGTACTGCGTGATCGCGCTCGATAATCTTCTGCGCATTGGGCCCGGGAAGGGAAGTCACCAGATGCGGTAACAACGGATGAATGGCAGCTTCAGCCGGCATGGAATCACCTCAAAAAGAAAACAGGACGCGGACAGAGACGGGTTGCGCGGGACGGCGCGACTAGTCGGAGCCGAAGAGGGAGGGACGCGTGCTGGCCGGAACAGCCATATCTCAAGAGTACTGCGCGCCGCGCTTGCCTGCAAGTCGACGGCGCGCAGGAAAAGCCTTACTTCGTCGGCCGGACGCGTATTCGCGCCATCATGCCTCCGTCTTCGTGTTCGAGAATGTGGCAGTGATAAACGAAATCGCCGGCGATGGTGAATGGAATCTCCACCGTGACCGGATACGCCTGGCACAAACCTGCCCGCCAGTCTGCAATGGGATTGCTGTTGTCATCCGGCGGGTTGTTGCCGCAGGTGCCGTCGGCGTGCGGTAGCGGAACATTGTCCAGCACCAGACCTTTGATCGGTGCGGTGCCAGCGATCTCGTCGTTGGTCAGCAGCCGGAATTTGGTCTGATGCAGATGGAAGTTGTGGTCTTCGGTTGCGACGTTCACCAGCTGCCAGCGTTCCGTAACGGGTGCATTATTCGGCCCGAGCGGCACGCAAATCGTCGGCTTCATCGGATCGAATGGCGTCACATCCGTGGCGGGCGTGCCCACCACATTCCCGTTCTCATCGATCTCTTCATACGCCAATCCGAAGGCGTCCAGATTGCTTGTGGGCACCGCATAAAAGATGCGCCGCATGTGGCCGGGCGGCAGCGCTTTGCAGGAAGCGTCGGGCGCGACGGTCTGATTACTCGCAGCCATGCTGTGGGCCAGCGCCAGCGGCGAGGCCAGGCTGCTCGCTTCGCCATGCACGTCGAGCACCGGAGGCATCAGTGCCGCCGGAGCCTGCACAAAATTTACCTTAGCCAGATCGACCTGCGGCCAGTAGTCGCCGCTCGGTCCGGTCTGAAAGCCCTCGGTCCGGAATACGGCAGTGGCGCCTTTCGGCGGCAGCGCAAAGCGATCCTGCGCATCGCGATAGGTAACCCAAACCTCGGCTCGCGAGCTGGGCATCATCAGCATCTCGCGCGTGCAGATGCCGCGGTTCGCCGCCGGCCCAAAGCCGCCCGGACATGGTTCGGATTTGAACTTGTTGCCGCCGAGCGCGGTCTTCTGCTCATCCGATAGTCCGGCATCGGGGCTCACGCTCACACCATCGAGCGAAAGAATCTGGAACAGCATGCTGCGATTCTGAGCCGGGTTCCATAACTGCAGCCGGTAGCTCGCACTTCCGGAAGCATTCGTGAGTCGCCAGATCTCACCGAGCGCGGGGTTCACCGTCACGCTGGGGTACTGCTGGCCGCTTAACGTCACAAACCATTTGCCGCCCGTGTAATCCGGGCCGCCTTCCTCGCCGTCATTCTGCCCGTCGCAGCTGCCCTGGCGTGCCGGATCTCCCGTTCCCGGTTGTGGCGGGCAGAAATCCGGATCCTCCTGCGTCTGGATAGTACCGTCGGGCAAAACCTGCGTATCTTTAAGAATCATGTGCCGCGTCCGGATCTGCGATACCAGCGCGGAACACAGCCGGTCGCGGCAAACATAATCGCTCACATCGCCGACCGTGATGATGCCGCTCATTCCGGCCGAGATCTGATTGAGCGAGATGCCATGCGCGTGCGGATGGAACCAGTACAGGCCCGAAGGGTGACTATCGGGAATCTTGATCTCGTAATCGGTGGAATCGAAGCGCACCGCCGAGTGCATATGCGGGCTCACTTCCGGCTTGCCGTTTGCCGAGTTGAAGGTCAGTACGAAAACGTTGTCGCCATAGGTCGGATTCGCCGCGCTCGGACAGTGCGGCGAAACCAGCATGCCGTGCGTGTGCAGATTCGTGGGATTCAGGGCCAGAAATTCGAATCCTGGATCGCTCGCATGATCGCTGTCGTGTACCGGAGGCAGCTGATTCACCAGGTGAATGCGCAGCGTGTCGCCCTTTTGCAGCTTCAGTCGAGTACCGCCGTACAGATTCAGCGGCTGTACATTTCGCTGCGGGCATGTTTCCGAGCCATCCTGCGGCCGTTCGCAGATATCGTAGACCCAGCCAATCGGAGCGCCGGGAAGAGTAGAGACAGGCGCGGCTCTGGCGACCATCAGAATGTCCAGCAAACCGTTCGTGCTGGCGATGGTGATGGGTTCGCGCAGTTCCGAAACTCCTGGACCCTGCGCAAAAGCAAGTGGCGCACCCGCAGCGATAATGGCTGCGAGCGCGCACACAGAGACGGCGTATGTTGTTTTCAAGCGTTTTCCTCCGACGCTTCCATGAAGAAGCGTTCCCCCGGTTTCGGCGTTTAACGCGCAGCTTGAATCTGCGCGACCGGCGTGCTTAGAGGCATTCTGCCAGCCAATCGCGATTTGCGCAGTACTAGAGCGTTTTGCGGAGAGTCACGCAGGCGGAGGGCGTGGATGTTATCCGGCCCGTTACAGGAGGGAAGCAGGCGGATAAAGTTTTAGTACTTCTAGTCGTGTGTCGCGGAGAAAGCGTCTACCACGCAGGTGCTGCTCCGGTCGCTACGCTCGCGGCTCTGATTCACCGGATTCCAGACTCGGAGCCATGAGCGCAGCGATTGGAGGCATTCGGTTCCGTGGTAACGAACACACCGCGACGCGCCACTAGCCGTCGTCCCCATAGAAGCTCGGGTAAGCGCGTTTCATCTCGCTGGCTGTCTCCATGGCGCTCCCGATCTGCACGAGCGGACCTTTGCCGATACCAGGGCAGCGTTTCGCTTCCTCCCGCCAGGCCTTAACGTCTTCCACCAGCTCCGGCCAGAACGGATACACCCGGCATTGCACCGGCTTGACCGGATGGATCGAACACCCGCTGGCGGTCAGGAAATGGCATTGGCCCTCGAGCGGCTTGCGAAACCGCAGGACGTTCCGAAACCGGATCACGTATCTGGCTTCGAAGGCCTCCCGTGTCATCCCGGTGAATGCGGCGGCACGCGACAGGTCGTCTTCGGTCAGGTAAACAAATCCACGCGTCTGGCAGCACCTGGTACACCCGGGCTGGCAGGCGAAGCGCAGTTCCATCATTCAGTCGAGCGGCTGCGCATGCGCCACGCCTTGCGAGAGATCGTAGGCTTTCTCATCGACGTAACACCAGCCCCAGTCTTCACCCGGTTCGATGGAACGCACCGTCGGGTGCCGGGAGTCATGGAAGTGCCGCGTGGCGTGCTTGTTCTTGGAAGAATCGCAGCAGCCGACGTGGCCGCAGGTCAGGCAGATTCGCAGATGCACCCAGCGGGCGCCGGTCTTGATGCAATCCTCGAAGACGTGGCGGGCCGGCTGAAGGTCTTTGGCTTGCCGGATGTGCTGGCAAACGTTCATAACGGCAGTTGTCCGATAACGTATATTATGTCAACTCGCACTGTATAAATATACTTCACTAATCCAAAAGCTGGTACGCTGGTATCAGCATGACACGCTCACATGGGTTTGGCGTGGAAGAATAACTCAATGGTTGATGGTAGCCTACTGCCGCCAGACGGCAAGAATCAGCTGCCAACTACTCCCGGCGTCATGCGGCGCGATGACTCGCCACCGGGGCGGTACACGGTATGGGCAGTCCCCAAAAAGCAACTGGCTGCCGCCACAATCTCCGTCGCTGGTCTCCTTAGCTTTTTGCTTTGGCTGCTGTCGTATTTTCTTCAATTGCGAGGCGTTGTGGACTTGGTAGCGTCTCGAATAGTTCTCGCATTGATGTGGGCGGTGGCATTGGCGGGTGTTTGGATCATCACGATGCTCTTCCCTAAGGGGAAACGAATGATCCGAGCGATGGCCGCGTTGGTTTTATTGGCTGGGGTCATGTGGCTAGACGCATGGGCACCGAAACCGAAGACGAGCGCAGGTACTCGGGTCGCGGTGTGTCACATAGAGCCGCAGGCCAGACCGCTTGTGGCATCTCCTAAACCATCCGAAGCACCGGACGAGATGTTACTTTCGGAAGCCCTTCTGATCCAGCGTGGGATTCTTCAGCTTTCCAGCATCGACAATAATACCCGCCGGAAAGAGCTAAATAGTCATGGCACGCACCCGAGGCCAGACAGTGCAGATAATGCTGAGTGCATTTTGCTCCAGCAATGGGAGTCCGATCTCAGAGTTCCAGCGATGGCAATTCAAAAGGCGATTCTCCAGCGAGTTCCACTAGAACAGCGAGTGCCGTCCGAAACTGCTCGTGTACGACTTGCTTACCTACACCCAAAAGATGTCGGCACTTTGCTTGATGTGGTGGAGGGTGATCTGGCCCGCCTCATTACGGCGCTAGAGCGGGCAAAACATCTCAAGAGTTCAGAGCTTCCCAAAAAGCGATGGATAGTCTCGCTCGACTACGAGAGGATAATCCCCGCAGAATACGACGACGACAACACCGAACTGTCTCAGCAGTTTTCCACGCCGGACGGAATCACGGCAGAGGTGCGGTGGATCGGATTCCAGTCCCCCAACTTCTTTTCGCTGTGGGTTGTGCTTAAGGCGTCCCCTTCTAACTACAAAACCGTGCGTATCACGTTTGACGACGGGACTCAGTTGGACTTACCTGCGAGCGCGACACCTTCGGGTGTCGCGCTGTTCCCGCAGAAACACGACCTCAAAATCACGGCGATTGCCGGAATGACTGAATAGAAACCGCCCGAAAACGTGCCATGATAACAGCATGGACGAACTCTCGAAGAAAGAAATGGTCGAGGGGCCGGAAGCGTTCAAACGATTTGACGCTCTTGTAGGCAAAGTGCTGTCGGTGTCTAAAGAAGAACTGCTACGGCGAGAGGTAAAGCATCAGAAGGCGGCACATCTACGGGGTAAGAAGCGCGGGCCGAAGCGCGTGACGGAGCAAATTGGACGAAGCTAGCAGGCTTAATTCCATTTCTTTTTTCAGCACGGTTTATGAACGCGATCTGCTGATCCTGTTTTACAATGGGAGATATTCTCCGCGTAAATGAACGATCCTCAAAGTTCGCCAACGGCTACCCATGCCGAGCAATTGCAATTGCACCGAGAGTCAATTGGCCGAGTGAAGAGACCGATTATCTGGGAGCAGGTTGTAGAAAAGGTCAAGACTGCGATCCTTATGCAATCCGGGCGGGGAGAGAGGAGCCTTGAGGCAAAGTTCGAGCAGAGTGCGGACGACGCATTCCGAATAAAAACAGCCTTGTTCCCTCTGGCAACCGTCGATGTTTGTTTCAAAGAAACACGGCTCGTGAGTATCACGTTCTCATACCAGCGCACCGATCTGTCAAGCACTCGCACCTGGAAGGACTATTTAGAATTTGATACTGACCACAATAACAACGTGCAACTCTACCACCGGGGCGAGCCGATCAGCGTTGATGATGCAGCAATGTTGATACTACACCCCGTAAGAAGAGACCCAAGCTTCTCGCCACCAAACTCAAACTAGATACGAACAGGGTTTGCGTTTCCCGCGTCCTTCCCGCCGCGCTTCCTGCTTAGAAAGCTTCCTCGACTTGCTTTTGCTCCTCCTTCCCGGTTAGCTGCTGGTACGTTAACCGCCGACCGAGAATCTGGTCGCAAAGGCAGTGAAAACGGTCCACTTCGCTCATCTTGCTGCCATCTGGACTCTTCCGATGGTTGTAGCGAAATGCCTGCTCATCTACGTAGCGAAACAGATGAAACGGCTCAACTGCGATGTACGTTCCGCCCAAGCCGCGTTTCAGGAGCGACCAGAAGTTCTCCAGTCCGTTGAGGTGAATTTGGCCGTTAACGTACGTTTCGGCGTGATTGATCACGTCGTGAACGTAATCGGCCTGCAATCCGAAATACGTTTTTAACTCGTCGGTGTAAACATGCGATCCCGGTTCGATGTTCTCCTCAACGTTGGGAATCAGGCTCGTGTAGGAACTGTCTTGAATGACGTTCGCTCGAATGTGGCCGCCGCGCTGCAGTATGCCTTGGACGCCGACTTTGCCGACCTTACCTCCGCCTGCGCCCTGTAGTTTTTTTGCTTTTACGGCCTTGTGCATGTTTCGAGCTTTGCCGCCGATGAACGTCTCGTCAATCTCAATCTCGCCAGAGAGTTTTCCGCCTTTCTTTTCGTCCTGCATGGCAAGCCGGATGCGATGCAGCATAAACCACGCCGTTTTTTGCGTGACACCCAGATCGCGATGCACCTCCCATGAACTGATCCCGTTACGGCAATTGGCGACCAGCCACATGAGTGGGAGCCATTTGTGCAGACCGATCGGCGAGTCTTCCATAATTGTCCCGACCTTGATAGAGAACTGCCGCTTCGGATGCCGATTGGAGCACTGCCAGCGCTTGTGCTCGCGCAGATAGTGAACTCGATCCCCGCCGCAAGTCGGACAGATCACCCTCCCATCCGGCCAGCGTTTCCGCGCCAGATAGGAGATGCAAAACTCATCGTCCTTGAAGTATCGAACCGCCTCAAGCAGTGTTTTTGGCCCGTCTTCCATATACTTCTAGTATCCGCCTACTCGGTGGATTAGTCAAGTATATTTATACCACTCGCACGCTCGCTCCCCAACCACCTTCACCAGCACCCGCTTGCCCCGCCGTCCATCAATTCCCCATAGAATATCTGTTCCCACGCGCCGAAGTCGAGCTTGCCCCTGGTGATCGCCACCACCACTTCGCGTCCCATAATCTGACGCTTGAGGTAATCGTCCGGGTCTCTTAGCCACAAGCACCGGAGCGTCGGTAAATACATCCGGACTACACACGGGTAATCCTCCGATCCAGATTCCACAGAAGGAGGGATGCACAAACGGATCCTAGGGCCCGAAGACAGCCGACCTACCTAGCCGATCCCAAAGCAGGACTTCAGTACGTCTTCGAAAAAGAGTTCCGCGATTCTAGCTGGACTAGCTTCCGGAGCGCTGGTGATGCGGCTACCCTCTTGACGACGCACCATGAGGCCTTGTGCCTTATCTGTCCAGATCTCTCTGAGCCTTAACGACGGATCGTCTACGGGAGTCTCGATTCCGTCCCTAAACCAATTAAGTTGGAGAGGAATGACTTTCTCGCCGCGGTGAATCTCAAAATCTCGGTAGAACCGAAAGAAGAAGTGTTGAGATTCCTGATTCCGGCGAAACCTCAAAGAGAAGAACCAAGTTTGGGCGGCCCGCCCGCGTTCGCGCAACGTTAGATATTTGCTTAAGTCGGGTACCGGATAAGGTTTGAAAGATATTTCGATGCTGTCTAACTCATCATCGAGAAGCTCGGCTCGACTCTGGAATTCAAGCTTTACAGTCTCAAAGGAGGAGAGCCAGATCCGGTACTCCCGTTCTTCGCGCCGTTGGGCCGACTCGGCTTCCTTCTCTCCAAGGCGATCAGCCCACAGCCGCATCCGCTCGGTTTCCTCCTTAACCCGCTTCATCTCGCGGAAAATGTCCAAAACGCGATCGAGTGTGAGATTTATCAGAGGGGAATATAGCCCGATATCTGCGAAAGAGAGAGCTTCGTAGTACCTCGGCCGATCTTCCCTCCGGATGTTAACGATCGGATAACCTACCCTCATCAGCAGGAAGTTCATCAGGAGTCTCGAAACGCGGCCATTTCCATCCAAGAATGGATGAATAGCAACGAGCTTGTGGTGCGCAATGCTAGCGAACGCTAACCGATCGAGGTCCTTTGGTCTGTTTATCCAGTTCAGCAGCGCTTCCATCAGGGCCGGCACTGCAAGAGGCTCGGGCGGTGTTAATTCGCTGCCGCTAATGACAACGCCAGCTCTTCTATAAGCCCCCGGATCTGCTTCGCTTTTGTTACAAACGGTTAAACGATGCAACTCCCGCACATCGACCTCCCGCAGGATCGTTTCAGGTTGCGCACATTCTTCGAGGAAGTTGAATGCGGCTGCTAGATCCTTAACCTCCAACTGATCGGCGAGCGGCTTGTCATTCAGCTGAATACCCTCCGATAACACGACCTCGGTCTCTCTAAGCGTAAGCCGATTGCCCTCAATTCCGGTGCTGTGAAAGATGTGCTGAAGCCTAAAGTATTCAGACAGCTTCTTTGTCACTATCGGCTCAAGCGGGCCTCCTTGACGGAAAGCAGAGATCTCTTCGGCCAAAGAGCGCAATCGTGCAGCGGTATCGGGTTCCAAATCTAATTCGGCTTCTTGATCCGGAAAGAACTCCCAAATGGTGTTCGCATCAGAAACCCGATCGAGCTCCATGTTTCGCCCGAATGAGTCCCTGATACGCTGTGCTGCTTCATGTTCTATCGACGTTGAAGCGGTTACCCAGCCTTTCGTCCCATTTCGTCGAAGCAGTTCTATGACAAATGAGGGCTCAACTTCTAGCTCGCGCGCCAACTCACTGACCTGGATAGGGGCACTCACAATTAGACCTCTCTTGAAGCCAATGTAGCGTGTGCAGAGCCGAGAGAGTGCTCTGGCGCAACGAGCTTAGGGGGAAACGAATGTACGAGCCGCATAAATCGCGAGATACGGCCCAGTATTTACCAACCTCTGAAGCTGTGATGTGCATCGCGTTCGCCAGCACCAGTCCTTGGCGAACTCCGCTTTCGGAAAGGCATTCCTCCCCGTGACGTGTGATGTTGACGAACACATCGTAGCCTCGGTTCAATGTCGTCTGTCTCCCGGACTCCTCAACCACTCCCTTATTCCGGCATAGCTCCCGAATTCAGCTGAACCCGCATCTCGATTTCGCCGAGATCGCCGCCGCCGGTTCTCTGCCCCTTAATTCGCAGCATCTGCCAGCCGGAAGTCTCGCTTGCGCTCGTCTTCACTTCAAACGGCACGCTGACAGTCTGTCCCGAAGGCACGGCGATGCTCGACGGCAGCTTCCGCCGAAAACTCCAGCCCGCGGGCAAATCCACCGAAAGCTCGGCCGTGATGGCCTCCGGTCCCGGATTCACGATCGCTACCGGAATCACGAACGGGCTGGCGTACTTGGCCAGGATCTCCGGCCCCAGCAGCGCCGCCAGATGCTCCAGTCCGTGCGCCTGCCAGAACTCACGATAGAAGAGCCATGGACCGCCCAGTTCAATATGCGCGCGCGTGGCTGGTTTCTGGCTGTAGCCCGGTGCGGGCCGGTACGCGATACCTTCCTGCTTCACACCAGCAAACAAATCATCGCTCACGCTGGAAGACACGTACGATTTTCCGAAAATGAATCGCACCGGCTGCTCAAACGCATGCAGATCGCCCTTCGCCAGAGCAGCCCGCGCGTCCTGTCCGGTATCGCCCTGCGTCAGATGATAGGCGCATTCCTCGGCCGCAAGCTTCGCCTGCCTGTGCCCGGGCGTGTAGGCGGGTCCTTTGCCTTCTACAAAGTCGGTGTGAGCCGCGTCGGTGACGAAATACAACTTCTGCGGCTGCCACGGCCTGAGCCCCTCGGTGAGGTTGTAGATATCCTCGCGATTGCGCGGCGTGGCGAGTTGCTCGCCGAAAGCGGTCGGATCTCCGGCCATGTCGAAGGCCTCGGTCGCAATCACGCCAGCCGCCTGATGATCGCCATGATTTTCGCCCGCCACCCAGTCCGGCAGCCAGGTCACAATCACGGCGGGCCGCGTCAGCCGCACCAGCCGAACCAGCCGTCCCAGAGAATCGCCATGATTCCACGTTTCGAGCGAATCGAGCACGTCCTGGCCGGGCGTATCGAGTCCGTTCAGAAACCAGACATCCTGAATACCGAAATGCGCCAGCGCTTTGCGCGCTTCGATCTCGCGCACCGCACCGAGTGCAGCGGCCTGCTCCTGGCCTTCGGCATTTCCGCCGCCATTGCCGCGCGTGCCAAAGACGACCGCCACGCGCTTCTTCTCGTCGAAAACAGCATGGGCCAGATACGAGCCGAGCTCCGTCTCATCATCCGGATGAGCAACCACCACCAGCAGATCCACCTTAAAGCGCGCATCGGGAGCCGGTGCGGTGAAACTATCGGCGTGCAGCAACACCGCCGCGGACGAAGTAAACAAAAGAGCCAGGAAACGTTTCAGCATGGCGCGAGACCCTGATTATAGCCGCGCCTCGCTCAGTGAGCGGCGCCGAGCGGCTGTTCCCCACCCCGGCGCGGCGGCCGCCGCATGATGAACGGCAGCGGCACCAGGCACAGCACAATCGTGCTCATCACCCAGAAACTGTTCTTGAAACTGAGCGCGCTCGCCTGCGCCTGCACCGTCTGATAAATCATCGCCATGGCTTTGTGAGTAGCCGTCACCGCGTCGCTGCCCTGCGAAATAAACATGCTCTCCAGGCTGCGCAGCATCTGCTGAAAGTTCGGGCTGCCGTAATTCGTGTGCGCGGCAAAGGCCTGCTGGTGCGTCTGGTTCTGGCGCGCCAGAAACGTCGTCAACAACGAAGTGCCGATCGCTCCACCCATATTGCGCGCAAAATTCGACATGCCGGAAACCTGGTTGTTCTTCTCGCGCGGCACACCGATGTAGTTCAGCGTGCTGATGGGAACGAAGATGAACGGTAGCGGCAGCACCTGTATCACCCGCAGCAGCACAATCGTGCGGAAATCGATGCCCGGATAGATCGTGGTCATCAGATGCAGCGTCAGCGACGTGCTGAAAAAGCCGAACGCCACCAGCAGCCGCGGGTCGAGCTTGGTTGCGGTCAGCCGTCCCGCGATCGGCATCACGAACATCAGTGCAAGTCCGCCCGGAGAAAGCGCCATCCCCGCGCGTTCTGCCGTATAACCCAGACTGCTCTGCAAAAACTCCGGAATCAGCACGGTCGAGCCGAAGAGCACAATTCCAAGCGCGAACGAGAAGAACACCGCCGTGCCGAAATTGCGGTTCTTCAGCAGGCGCACATCCACAATCGGGTTTTCGTGATACCACTCCCAGAGCACAAAGCCCACCAGCACCGGAATCGCAATGCAGAACATGCTTGTGATGAGCGGCGAAGCGAACCAGTCCTTCTCCTGGCCTTTATCCATGACGATCTGAAAACATCCCACGCCGAGGACAATCAGCGCCAGGCCGATGTAGTCGATCTTGATGCTTGAGCCGCGCTCCTCTTTGAGCCATGGCGGATCTTCGACCAGGCGGCTGGTCAGAAAAAGCGAAAGAATTCCCACCGGCAGATTGATGAAAAAGATCCAGTGCCAGCTGTAGTTGTCCGTAATCCAGCCGCCCAGTGTAGGACCAATCGCGGGCGCGGCCACCACCGCCATGCCGTAGAACGCAAATGCCATTCCGCGCTTTTCGATCGGAAAGGTATCAGCCAGAATGGCCTGTTCGGAAGGCTGCAATCCGCCGCCGCCCGCACCCTGCAGCACGCGCGCAAGGATCAGCATCGGTAGGCTGGTGGCAAATCCGCACAGCACCGAGCAGACCGTAAACAGCGTCACGCACAACATGTAGAAGCGCTTTCGGCCGATCACGGTCGAAAGCCAGCCGGAAATCGGCAGCACAATAGCGCTCGAAACCAGGTAGCTGGTCAGCACCCAGGTCGCTTCTTCATAAGTCGCCCCGAGCGAGCCGGCGATGTGCGGCAGCGCCACGTTGGCGATGGAGGAATCGAGCACCTCCATGAAGGTCGCCAGCGTTACCGTGAGCGCAATGATCCACGGATTGTGCCGCGGCTTCCAGTTGGCGTGCGAAACAGGCCCGGGCACTCGGTTACTGTTCCTTCCGCGCGTTTTCGTTCTGCTGAGTTGTTCCTGAATCGTCGATGCGCACTTCCGGTTCCACCGACATGCCCGGGCGCAGCCGATCCAGCCCGTCCTGGTTCGGCTTGAAGCGTATTCGAACCGGAATGCGCTGCACAACTTTCACAAAATTGCCGGTAGCGTTCTCGGGCGGCAGAACGCTCGCCACGGCGCCCGTCGAGCCGCCGATATTTTCCACGTAGCCATTGAAGTCGCGCTTGAGCGCATCCACATGGATCGTCGCTGCCTGCCCCGGACGAACACTGCGCAGCTGCGTCTCCTTAAAATTCGCAGTCACCCACAGATCGCCGATCTGCGCGATCTGCAGCAGTTGCTGGCCGGCCGAAATATGCGCTCCCACCTCCGCCGAACGGCGCATCACGATGCCCGCCACCGGCGCCACGATCTTCGTATAACTCAGCTTCAGCCGCGCCTGCTCCACCTGTGCCTGCGCGCTTTGCGCACTGGCGCGTTCCGAAGCCACATTCGCCTTCCGGATCGCCAGCTGGCGCGGCGCATTGTGCTGATATTGAGCCAGCCGGTCGCGCGCCTGAGCCAGTTGTGCCCGCCGGCCCTCGACCGTCTTCTCTGCACCTTGAAGCGCCGCCTGATTAGCCGCCACCGTCGCCGCCTGCGCTTTGGCCGTAGCTGCTACCTGATCGTATTCCTGCTCCGATACCTCTTCTTTCGCGATCAACACCTTGTAACGCGCCAGATCGGCCTGCGCCCGGGCATTATTCGCCTCCGACTCGGCCAGTTTCGCGGCCGCCGAATCCCGGTCCTGTTCCGCAGCCGCGAGCGACGCTTCCGCATTCGCAACATCCGCCGAAGAAGTGGAAATGTTGGTCGTGTTTTCGATCTCGGTAATCGGAATGTTCGGCTGCTGCGCAATCACCATACTCTGCGCCTGTGTCAGCTGCGCCAGCGCCTGATCGAGCGAAACCTGCAGATCGCGCGGATCGAGGTCCACCAGCGGATCCCCCGCTTTCACCATCTGGTTATCCTCGACGTACACCTTGAGAATCGTGCCGTCCACGCGCGAGCTCACCGGATTCAGGTGCGCATCCACCTGCGCATCGTCGGTCGACTCGAACTGCCGCGCATGCAGCCACCACAGGAACCCTGCGGCCGCCAGCACCAGCAGCACCGAGAAAAAGATCAGAAACGCTTTCCGCCTGGCCCGCGGAGTTCCGTTTTTCGGCTCCTTTACTGGTTGCGCCGCACCCGTCTGCGCCCCAGCTTTGGGACTTCCCTGCACCGGTTGCTCGGTTTCCTGTTCGGTGGTCATCAACGCTTCTCCTTCAATAAGTCGGGTAAATCCGCTTCTGCCTGTCCGGTCGCGCGCGCCAGGCTCAGCCGGGCCAGATCGAACGAAAACAGGCTCGAAATATAGTCGCTTTCCGCTCCGGCCACCTGCTCCTGAGCTTGCACGACTTCCACCGTGGTGGCAACTCCCGCCGCAAAGCGGTCGCGCGCTTCATTCAATGTCTCATTGGCATAGGCGCGATTCGACTCCGCCAGCTTCACCTGTCCCGCGGCTGTTTCGAGTTCGATCAGCGCATTTCGAACATCTTCCTCGACGCGCGCACGCTGGTCGGCCAGCTCTGCCTTCCGCTGTTGCACCGTGGCCTCGGCTTCCTCGATATCGCCCTTGATCCGCCCGCCCTGCCAGATCGGCACATTGATTGCTCCGGTCACAGCAAACACGCCGTGCGCACTGGTGGGCGTCGGGCCAAGCGCGCCGTAATAGCCGTTGATCGAGGCTGATGGATAACGCTCGGCGTGCGCTGCTGCAAGTGCGAGTTCCGCCGCATGCAGCTGAGCTTCGGCCGCGCGCAGATCAGCCCTCCCCTGCTCTGCCTGGGCAATCGCGGCCTGCGTCTCGGGAATCGCCGTTTCCTGATAGCGAAGCGGTTCGGCAAGCACAATCTCGCGATCGAGCGGCACCCCGATCACCCGCGCCAGCGCGATCTTCTGCTTGCGCAGATCCGCCTCGAGCGAGCTAAGCCGCTGCTGCTCGGTCTGCAGCTCCACGCGCGAACGCACCACGTCGATCCTGGCGTTCGTCCCCGCCTCTTTTCGCGTCACCGCCTGGTTATAAATCGCCTGTGCATTCGCCACCTGAGCCCGCTGCGAATCCACCCGGGCGGCCGCTGCCAGCGTCTGTAAATAAGAGCCGCCCACCGCCAGCACCACCAGCTCTCGCGCGTCTTTGGCCGACAGATTGGCCGCCCGCTCAGTTTCTTTCGAAGCCTTCCAGTTGCGCCTTTCGACCGCATCGAAAACCGTCTGGTTCAGCGACCCCTGCAGCGACGAGTATTCAAACGGCCCCACCACGGAAGGAATCGACAGCGGAAAACCCGGCGGAACTTTGAACTGAAACCCGTATGCCGCGAGATTCACCTGCGTCACTGTCTCACTCGCATTGGCGGAGATATTCGGCAGCAGCGCGCTCAACGCCTGCAGCCGTCCGGCACGCGCCGCGCGCGCTTCGTTACCCGCCGACACCGTTCCCAGGTTCGCCGCCAGCCCCAGCTTCAGCGCATCGGAAAGCGTGAGCGTGATCGGCCCGGTCCCGCTCTGTGCCGCCGGTACGCTGCCCGCGAAATTGCCGCCGATCTGCACCGAGCTGCTCACGGTCGCCACACCGCTGCCCGGCCCCGGCGTTTGCTGCGCCTGGACCGCGCCCGTACTGGCCTGCCTTCCCGAAGCCGGCAGCGGTGTGGCCCGGCTCGAAGCTCCCGAGCCTCCACCCGTCCCCGGCATCTGGGCCTCAAGGGATACGGCTGCGGCGGCCAGCAGTGTGAGCCGGATTGCAACGGCCAGTTTGCGCTTGCGGTGGTTCACATACATAGATGTAGCATATTGCATACACGCGTGTATATAATTAAGGCAGGCAAAATGCCGCGTAGTACCAAAAATAAACATCAAGAAAAAAGCGAGGCCACCCGCCGCAAGCTGTTTGCCGCCGCTCTGCGCGTCTTTTTGCGCGACGGCTTCGAGGCCGCCCGCATCGAAGACATCGCCGCCGAAGCAGGCTTCACACGCGGCGCCTTCTACGCCCACTTCCCCTCAAAAGAAGATCTGTTCTTTGCTCTGGTCGAACAGGAAATGCAAAAGCATCTCACCAGACTTCGTACCGAACTCGAGAATTGCACGGACGAGGCGTCTCGTCTCCTGGCGTTCCGCAATCATTACGCCACGCGCAGCCCGCTCCGGGCCTGGTCCATTCTCATCCTCGAATTCAAACTGTACGCCATCCGCCATCCGCGCATCCGTGCCCAGCTGGTGCGCTCCTACCGCAGCATTCGAGAGAAACTGAAAGTCGAATCGCTTTGGCAAAGCGCCTTTTGCGGGGTCAAGGGCGATAGCGGCGAGAAGGAACTCCTGCATGCGGCGCTGAACGGTCTCGTCCTCCAGCGCGCCTACGATCCGTCCAGTATCAGCGCAGCGCAAATGGCTTCCCTTCTCGGCAGTTTGTTCGATTGCATAGTCGGCTCGAAACTACCCCAGCCCAAGCCGTAAAACCAAGCCCCGCTGCCATACTGAGAGCAAAGCTCCTATGCTGCAGGACCGCTCTCTGGACCGCCGCGAATTCTCGCTGCCCGAAGTTCACGAAAGCGTCAGCACTGCGCATCCGGGCTTCTGGCGTCGTCTGCTCGCCTTCGCCGGCCCTGCCTATCTGGTCAGCGTCGGCTACATGGATCCCGGCAACTGGGCCACCGACATCGAAGGCGGTGCGCGCTTCGGCTATCGCCTGCTCTGGGTTCTGGTTCTCTCGAATCTGATGGCGCTGCTGCTGCAAACGTTGAGTTCGCGGCTCGGAATCGTCACCGGACGAGATCTTGCGCAGGCCTGCCACGATGAATATCCGCGGCCCGTCTCCTATGTCCTCTGGATTCTCGGTGAACTGGCCATCATCGCCTGCGATCTGGCCGAAGTCCTCGGAGCCGCCATCGGCCTCAACCTGCTGTTTCACATCCCCCTCCTGATTGGTGTACTCGCCACCGCACTCGATACGCTGCTGGTGCTCTGGTTCACGCGCCTCGGCATTCGCGTCATCGAAGCGTTTGTGCTCGCCTTGATCGCTACCATCGCGGGTTGCTTCGCATTCGAGATTTTCCTGGCGCAGCCCTCCGTTCCCGAAGTGCTCACCGGCCTGGTCCCGCGCCTTGATTCGTCCAGTATTTCCGTCGCCGTAGCGATCTTTGGCGCGACCGTCATGCCGCACAACCTGTATCTCCACTCCGCGCTGGTCCAGACGCGCCGCATCGGCGAAACACGCCAGGACAAACGCCGGGCCTGCCGCTTCAATCTGCTCGATTCCACGCTCGCCCTCAACGGCGCGCTCTTTGTAAACGCCGCCATTCTGGTCATGTCGGCGGCGGTCTTTTTCCGTCACCACATCATCGTCACCGAGATGAAGCAGGCTCATGCGCTCCTCTCTCCCCTGCTCGGTACCACCGCAGCCAGTGTCCTGTTCGGCGCCGCGCTGCTCTGCTCGGGCCAGAGTTCCACGCTCACCGGTACCATGGCGGGCCAGATCGTCATGGAGGGCTTCTTGCGCTTTCGCATGCAGCCCTGGTTGCGCCGTGCCGTCACCCGCGTGCTGGCTGTTACGCCTGCGGCTTTGACCGTTTATCTCGCCGGCGAAGCCGCCAGCTACAAGCTCATCATCTACAGCCAGATTCTGCTCAATCTCCAGCTTCCATTCGCCGTCATTCCGCTGATTCACTTCACCAGCGATCGCCGCCGCATGGGCGAATTCACCAGCCGCGCCTGGGTTCAGCTGAGCGCCTGGCTTTGTGCCGCCTTCATCCTCACCCTGAACATCTGGCTGAGCATCGACCAGGTAAAAGAGTGGATGGCCGAAAGTGGTTCGTATCGATCGTATGTTCTGCTCGCGGCATTGCTGCTGGCCGCGGGCTTGTCGCTTCTGCTGGGTATCGTGATCGCCTGGCCCTGGCTGGGCCGGCGCATTCCGGCAGCGGGTCCGGTTTCCGTCGCGCGCGTCGAAATGCCGCCTGTGCGCCTCGAAGCCCGCCGCTACTCCAACATCCTCGTTCCGCTCGATCACAGCGATTCCGATGACGAAGCCATCGCCAATGCGCTTTCGCTCGCCAAACTGCACGAGGCGCGCGTTACCTTGCTGCATGTGGAAGAGGGCGTTACCAGCCAGCTGTTCGGCTCGCTCTCCTCGACCGCGGAGGTGGCCGAAGGCGAGACGTATCTGGCCCGGTTCGCCGAATCGCTGCAGGCGCGCGGCGTATCGGTGGATACCATCGTGCGCCACTGTAAGAGTCCAGCCGCCGAAATCGCCCGTGTCGCCAGCGAGCTTCATCCCGACCTGATCATCATGGCATCGCACGGGCATCGCGGGCTCAAGGATCTGATTTTCGGCACCACGATTAACGCGGTGCGGCACAAGGTGAGCATCCCTATGCTCATCGTTCACAAGTCTTAAGACATGACCAATCTCAATACCGGCAGGATTCTGGTTACCGGCGGTGCGGGCTTCATCGGCAGCGCCATCGTATGGGCGCTCAACCGCCGCGGCAACAGCAATATCCTGATTAGCGACTATCTCGGGCGCGACGAAAAGTGGAAAAATCTGGTGCCCCTGCGTTTCGCCGATTATCTGGAAGCGGACGATCTGCTGAAGCGGCTCGATTCGCTCGGCGATTTCCATGCGATCTTCCACCTCGGTGCCTGTTCCTCGACCACCGAGACCGATGCCGCCTATCTGATCCGCAACAATTTCGAATACACCAAAGCACTGGCCGAGTTCGCACTCGCTCGCGGCATCCGGTTCGTCTACGCCTCTTCGGCGGCAACCTATGGCGAAGCCGCAGCCGAAATTCCGGAGTCAGTGGATCTCGCGACCCTGCGGCCGCTCAACATGTACGGCTATTCCAAGCATCTTTTCGATTGCTATGCCGAACGCGCCGGTTTTCTGAACCGTCTCACCGGCATCAAGTACTTCAATGTCTTCGGTCCAAACGAAAATCACAAGGGCGATATGCGCAGCGTTGTGCATAAAGCCTTCGGACAGATTGCCGCCACCGGCAGCGCGCGTCTCTTTAAGAGCTACCGCCCCGAATATGCCGATGGCGAACAGTGCCGCGACTTCCTGTATGTGAAGGATGCGGTCGAGGCGACGCTCTTTCTTGCCGAAAACGTGGACGGCGGAGGATTATTCAATCTGGGCTCGGGTGAGCCGAACACCTGGAACCGCCTGGTCGATTCCATTTTTCGTGCGCTCCATCGTCCGGCACGCATCGAGTATGTCGAAATGCCCGAGACGCTGCGGCCCAAGTATCAGTACTTCACTCGCGCCAACGTGGCCAAGCTGCGCGCAGCAGGTTTCGAGCGCCCGTTCACTTCCCTGCCCGATGCCGTCGCCGATTACGTTCAGAATTACCTCGTCCCGGGCCGCTACTTAGGTGACGAGGCAAACCTCGAAACTGCGCGGCGCGCATAGCCAGCGGGTTTTTCGAAACGGAGCCGCGCGCCTAGCAAGCGGGTTTTCGCGTGAAACCCTCACTCCTCCAGCACTTCCCGATTCCAGCTGCACGTCGGACACTCGCAGCCGCCCCGCGACTCCGGCCGCGGCACATTCGCACACCCCAGCAAATGCCCGCCGTTCTTCTTCTCCCGCTCCACCAGCTCCCGCCACGTCTCCGGCCGCATCCGCTGAATCCCCAGCCCGCCCTTCTCCTGCAGCGCCCG